>CAVTDL010000002.1:0-859055 GCA_963733485.1 uncultured delta proteobacterium
TGAAGGCACTGGATGCACTGGTGCAGGCCGCCGGGGACCTCGCGAATCCACATGATGTGGTGAACGCAGACCACAGCTGTCGTGTAACGCGCAGCTCGGCGCGCGGCAGGAGCGCCCGAGAAACGGGCTCAGCGGTGCACCCCGAACAGATGGTGATGAATGGAGTCGGCCGCGCGGACGTGAAGGCGATAACCGCTAGCGCGCGGCCCGCTCGTGGAGCTCGACCACCTGGGCGGCGACGGGCGGCTGCCTGCGGCGGATGCGCTCTAGCTCCGCCGACACGCGCTCCACCGCCTCGCGCTGCGCGGCGAGCTTGTGGCCGATGACAAACAGCGTCGCGGCTCTCGGCGCCGCGCTCTCAGCGATGGCGTACTATGCAAGTTTGATGGCGTGTCGTGCTAGTTACGAGGAGGTCGCCTGAGGCTAGGTTGGTCTCGGTAGCAAGCAGTTGCTGCCAACAACCACCCGAAAAAGGAGATTTGCCATGTCTACACCCGTTGCTCTCATCACCGGAGGCGCCACCGGAATCGGCAAGGAGGTCGCCAAGGCGCTCGCCGCCCAGGGCGCTGTGGTCGTCATCAGCGGTCGCCGCGAGCGCGAAGGCGCTCTAGCCGTCGAGGAGATTCGCGCGGCCGCGTCGACTGGATTCGGTGGCGCAGCGCACTTCATCCAGAACGACGTCACGAACGAGGCCGAGGTTAGTCGCATGATCGACGCCATCGCCAGCCGGCACGGGCGCCTCGACATGGCGGTCAACAACGCCGGCATCTCGACCGAGAACAAGATCGTCTCCGATTCCGACACCGCTGCCTTCAAGGCCATGCTCGACACCAACGTGCTCGGCCTCTACTACTGCATGAAATCCGAAATCCGACAGATGCTGCGCCAGGGAGGAGGTTCCATCGTGAACCTTGCCTCTATCGCGGGCTTGAACGGCATCCCCTGGGCGGGAACGTATGCCGCTACCAAGCATGCGGTCGTAGGTCTGACGAAGTCGAGCGCACTCGACTACGCCACGCAGGGGATCCGGATCAACGCGGTGGCGCCGGGCGCCGTCCGCACCGACCTGATCGCCGGCCAGATTACGCTCGGACAGTACGACGAGCCGACGATTTCCGCGATGCACCCCATGCAGCGCATGGCCGGCCGGAAGAGATCGCCCGCGGCATCTGCTGGCTGCTGTCGGAGCAGGCCTCCTTCGTGACCGGCCACGTCTTGAGCATCGACGGTGGTTTCCAGGCCAAATGAGCGGAGAAGGAGATCGTTCGATGAGCCCTACCTTGCCTGATCGCATCAAGATCCCGGGCGCTGTCTGGGCCGGGTTCCGGATGATCGGTGCCATCCAGCCGAGGTGGTTCGTCGGGCACAGCTACCGGTCGCGATCCTGGGCGAGCGGGCGGAGGTCACCACGGGTCAATTCTTCGCGCTCTGGCAGGTGGCTTCCGAGCTTACGGGGGACCCGGCGGCGGGTATCCGGATCGCGACCCAACTCGAAGCGGCGGTGACGCCCCCGGCGTTCCTCGCGGCCTATCACGCAAGGGACTATCGAGACGCGCTCCACCGGGTCGCGCGGTTCAAACAACTATGCGCGCCCGAGCAGCTGGATGTCTCCGAGACGGATCTTGTTGCCGCGATCGAGATCGAGTGGATCCACGCGGAGAGCGCGCCGCCGCCGGCGCTCGTCGATGCGACGATGGCATCCCTCCTCGAGCTCGGTCGCCGGGGGACGCAACAACCGCTCAAGGCGCGCGAGGTCGAACTCGCGCGCCCTCGCAGTGGCGCCAAGGCCCACGAGGTGTACTTCGGCTGCAAAGTTCGCTTCGGGGCACGCAAGAACCGTCTATCGCTCAACCGATCCGATCTGAACCGACCATTCGGGTCTTACAACGCCGAGCTGCTCGACATGCTCGCCCCCGAGCTGAACCGCGCGCTCAAGGAGCGGCGCCGATCCATCACCGAGAAGGTCACCTGGGTGCTCAAGGGGCGCATGAGCGCAGGAAGCCTCGACATCCGGTCCGTCGCCAGCGAGCTGGGGATGAGCGAACGAACGCTGCAGCGCCGGATCGGCGACGAAGGAACGAGCTTCCAACGCCTGGTGAGTGAAGCACGTCGTGAGCGGGCGCGCGAGTACCTGGCGGATGCGTCCCTCGACATCAAGGAGGTGGCGTTTCTCCTCGGGTACTCGGACCAGAACTCGTTCTACCGGGCCTTTCGGCAGTGGGAAGGTCAAACCCCATCGAGCTGGCGCGCCGCAAAGCGGGAGCCAACCCGCCGGACTGCGCGTCGTTGACCGAGGACCCGCCATGCACCTCGAAGCCATACTCCAGTACTTTCACGGTGAGCGTCGCGAAATGATCGCGATCCTAGCTGGTTCGTTGGTGGCCACGCTGCTCACGGGCGGTCTATTCCTTCTAGTGCGCGACTCGTTCGTCAAGGCGCTGCTCGTGACCGTGCTCATCAGCGCCGCGCTCCTGTCGAGCACCGCTGGCTCCTTGCTCGCGCGAGACGGCTGAGGACCGATCTGGTGGCGGCCGTCCAGTCGGCCCACGGCGAGCGTGCCCTCGCCGGTGAACGCACTCGCATCGCCGCCGTTATCTCCAAGTACCGCTACTACCGATACGGAGCTACTGGGCTGGGTGTTCTCGCTCTTCTGGCGCTCGCCGTATCGAGAAAGGGCTTGGCGCACGGCGCCGCGCTCGGATTGCTCAAGGACCGCTCGCGCAGGCTAACGGCGTCTAGCTCGGGCACTGGTACGGGCTCCGGCGCGGGCGGCTCGTATGGCCCCGGGTCTACCGGCGCGGGTGCGGGTTTGGCGTCCGCGGGCCGTGGCGCAGGCGCGCCGTCCGCGACTTCCAGGCTGCGCTGTCGAATCTCGATGACGACGGGCCCGTCATCCGCCCCAGGTGCGAGAGCCGCGGACGTTAGCTCGCGATCGGTCTTCGAGCTCGCCGACCTCGACTCGGGGCCGTGAGAGGCGCCGCGGGCAAGGCTCCGCTTCTACTTAAGGTTTTGCGGTACAGAAGCAGTTAGTGGTAGTGCTACTGCACCAGTAATCGTCGCCGCATTTGCCGCTCAAAATCAGGCTAATGCAGTCGGCTTGGCCATCGCACTTGCAAAATACACCGCAGTCGTAATTGGTCGTGCCGCCAGTCGAGACGGGTAGGTGGTTGCGCATGTCGGCGGGTGTCCCAAGCACCAGTTCGCCTCTCAGGTTCGTGTTCGCCCCCTTCAGCATGTCAGCAAAGCTCTTGGTTCCCGCACCCGTGCGAATGGCAACACGGCTGAAGTCGGTGCCTTCGTCATTGAACCTATAGATCGTGCCCTTGCGGGTTAAGTCAATCTCAAACGTCTTGCCGGGCGGCAGTGTAGCGATCGTAGCGGCGGATACGGTTTCGGTCTTTGTCCCGCCGGATACGGTCCGGGTCTTTGTCCCGCCGCATGACAAACCAAACCCCACTACGACTGCGAGGAGTGAAGTTGCGATTGCTGCGCGCTTCATCGGTCAACCTCCCTGGCGAACGCATCACGGCTTGATGACGCGCCTTGCTCGGACAAGTGCTGGGACACGGTGTAAACACCGGCGATGTTGCGTCACATCTCAATTGGGGCGGGACGCTGGAGGGTCGTACTTACGGTGAGTACAACTGGGGGTGCAGAGGTAATCAACGCTCAACCGTCGCGGTACGAGCGCGACACGGCGCCCCGCGCAACCACCTGCTATGCGACCAAGGGGTCATTCGATGATCTCGGCGTTCACGGCGTACCGTGAAGCTCGGGTTCCCGGACGGTTACAGCCAAGGAGGAGTAAAGAATGCCTGTGGCGACCTCTTCGCTTTTCAGCGGGGGTGGGCGCTCCCGCAATCTCCGGCTTGCTGACGCGTCGAGGAGCGTGCCCGAGAGCCCAGGAGGAATAGAGAATGCCTGCGGGCAACGCGCGTGACTCTGGAGCGCGCTCGACGGCGGCTTCTCAATCTCCGACGGCGGACGAGCCCACCCGAGCCGAGGGGGAATTAGGAATGCCTGCGGTCAGCGAGGGCTCTCCCCCGCCCGCCAGAACGCCACCGCAGCCGCGGACGACCAGAGCTCAAGCGCTCGCCCGTCACCGCCGCCTCGCGGTGGCCGCGGGCTTCTCAGCCTGGACCGATGACCCCTTTCGCGACGACACAGCGACCGGGCGAAAAGACCGCGATGACAGGCGGATCGAAGCTCCGTATCGCACTCGTAGCGCGTGAGGCTGGTTGCTGCGCTCCGACGAGCCGGCGGCGCACGGTGAGGACGCGGCCCGGGTCCATAGCGAGGCCTGCGACGTGAAGGGCCCCGGCTCAGGGGCAGTACCTGCGGCCGGGGTGCGGTTGTTTGAGCCAGGCTTCACGGCGCACGAGAAAGTCGATGACGCTCTGGTGCATGCTGCCGGCCCGGGCGCGGGCCTCCGTGTGAGAGACGAGCGGGGGACGCGGGCCCTTGCGGAGCTGCGCGAGCTTCAGCTCGACGCCTGCGTCGGCGAGACGCGCTCTATGCCGGGGGTAGATCGGGTCGGTATCCTCGCAGCCGGCACTTACGTCCTCCGCGGTGCAGAACACGCGGATGTGCATGTGATCGTCGTGCGGAAAGCGGGGCTGGCAGGTGACTTCCGCGAAGAGATCGGCGGCGCGTTCCGGCGCATGGATCCTCCGGGCGTGCTCGAGCAGCATGGTGCGAATGTGTTCGACGACGAAGATGCGCTGGATGAGTACCCCCTCGTCGAGCAGCAGCGCCTCCACGAACTTCCACGTGCGAGGCACGTCCAGGATGACGGGCTCGTCGTCGCCCGGATCTTCGAGGTCCTTGTAGTCGGTCCCACGCCCTTCGGGATCGAGCGGGATCGAGTCCCCGCGCCGTGGTTTCCCGTTCTCTCCGAGCAAGTAGAACGACACGTCCACATCGCGACCGTTGCGGTGGGAGGCGTGGCCGGGGATGTCGCCGCCCTTGCTCACGCTCAAGTCGTCGATCGTCAGCTCGCTCCCCGGCAGCGCCTCTTGGACGGCCCGTGCCGCCCGCACCAGTGCCCCGACCAGCTCCGCCGTCCCGTAGCGCCGGTCGTGACTCTTCGACCGCTGTCGAAAGCCGGCCCCTTCGAGCGGCAGCGGGACGCCGTTTTCCAGCCGCCCTTCGGACGGGCTCCCGATCGACACCGAGTCGTTCGCCCCGCGGACAGGAGAGCGTCCTTCGAGCGTGGCGGGCCGCGGGCTCTCGACCCTGGGCCGTTCCGGCCGGAGGAGTCGGCCGCAGGAAAGGGCGAACACCGCGCAAATGGCTGCGGACTCGAGCCGCATGCTGGACAGCTTCTCATCAATGTGACCGCAGAAGCACGCGGCGTTCGAAGGTGCGGGAGCGCGGAAGCGTCTCCTGAGTCCGTAGCACGACGCGGCGGGCCATTACGCACCTAGTCGACACATGCTCGAAGATCTCCGCGACGAGCGAGGTCCACGCCGAGGGACGCCGCGGCAATCTCCGCGTGCGACCGGCTTCTTCTAGGCTCGCGGCTTGGCGGGCTCGGACCTAGGACCCCTTCGAACAGTCGTGAACGAGCTTCTGTAGCGAGCGCGCGCCCGGCAGTCGGAACTGCCGTGGTGCGCGGAACGCGTGGCGAAGCCGCGAGGCGACCGCCATGTGCAAGTGGTCGCTGGCTCAAATCCAGTCGCCCCGACTCTGAAGCATCCGAACCCCCGGAACTCGCGAGCAAAAGCACGGCCCTGGGGTTCTCTTTTGCCCCCCGCGTTACCTGAGAAGCTCGGCCAGGTGACCGCTGGTGACGGGCACAGCCGGTAGCACGGCGCCCTCGATTACGGCCTCGGTTCGGACGACGGGAACGGGGGCGCCGGTCCCCGCGCTCGACCGGGCGCGCCCCCGCCCCTGGAGCTCGCCGGCGACGCGACGCGAATCATGCCGTGGAGTGGCACTACTGCTCCGGGCTCGCCGCTCCGCTTGCTGTCAGTGTCGCCGGCTACTGTTCGCGAATGCCGCGCGCTGTCTGGCGCGGGAGCTCGAGGCTCCCATGACTCTGGCCTTCGCCGAGTTCGTAGTCGTCTGGCTCTTCATCTGCGGCGTGTCCTGGACGCTCATCCTCGGGGTGATGGCGTCGAACGGGGCTCGGCTGCGGTGAACGTTTCGGGGCCACTCGCCATCGCGCGAGAGCAAGACCGATAGCGCTCGGTGCGGATGGACGGAAGTTCGATGGTCCGAGACCTCGAGTCGTCGCCGCGCTCGTTCTGACTCTCGGTCCGTGCACGAAGGCTGCGAAAGTCGTCCGGCGATGGAGCAGTTGCCGCGGCCCTGGCGCGTGCCGACCGTGACGGCGGATGCTCGAGATCCTGGAGCAGGGCTCGATCGCGTTCGTATATAGGCCCCGCGTGCAAAAGGTCCTCGCGCGCGGTATCGAGGACGTGCAGGCCTTCTACGTCATCCTCGTGCCTGAGGGCGGCAGAGTGGCGCGGCGCCTGCGGGTGGGGAGGAAGCGGCTGCCGGACGGGCAACGGCGCGAGCGCTTCTGGGCTTACGTCGAGCGCACCGGCGTCCTCCCAGGCGAGGTCGTGGACGACCTCGCCGCCACCGAGTACTGGACGAAGACGCGCGGTCTGCGGCATCAACCGGGGCCTCGCCTCGCCGGCGAGGGCACGTACGCGCTGGGTCGGCACGGCACGCACGTGCACCTCGCCTACGGCCTCCGCGGCGACAGCCGCGTGACCGAGGTCCGCGACGAGCTCCGGATCGCCACCGAGGCGACCTACATCGTCGCCGCGTTCGCGGAGAGCCTCCCGGGCGCGGCGCGCAGCGTGGACGACGATCGCCGCTTCCTGCCGCTCGAGCCCGAGCACCTGGACCTCCCCGGGACCGAGCTGGTCCTCATCGGCGGCGACCGCGCGCTCGGGGAGCTCGGGCCGCTCCTGGAGAGCTCCGCGGAGGACGCGACCACCGCCGCCCTGCGCGACCGGGTGAGGCGCGCGAGCGGGAGGCCGCCTTCCGCGCCGTTGCTCGAGGGCCTCTGGCACTGACGCGACTGCCTGACGTCGAGCTGCCCCACTCGCGGCAAGCACGCTCACGTGCCGTACCCCACCGCCAGCGCGCCTTTCGCATACCCCGCGCGCAGCCAGTCGCTCGCGCAAGACCTCGCCGATGCCCTCGCCGAAGGGACTCTCGGTCCAGCGCATGACCTGCGCGGTCGCGGTAACTCGAGCGGGCGCCGCAACCCGCCGGTTTGCGGCGAGGCGAGACATGCGGCGGTCCGAAGGCGCGCCGCGTACCCGGATCACGCGGTCGCCAGCACGGTCGCGGGGCACCTAGCAGTGCAGGCCTGATTCGCCACGATCGCCACCTTTCTAGGAGATCGGAGGAACACAAATGAACAGTCGGTGGCCACTGCAGACGGGCATGACGGTTCTCAGCCAGGACGGAGAAAAGCTGGGCAAGCTGGTCTCGCTGGACGAGTGGACGTTCACCATCGAGAAGGGTCTCTTCTTCCCGAAGGATTACGTCGCTCGATACGAGGAGATCGCCGATGTCATCGGCGACGAGATCCGGCTCGCGACGACCAAGGACGCCTTCTTCAGGATGCGCGAGAGCGGAACTTACGGGTACACGGCCACGGGTGAGACGCGGACGAGCGCCGAGGACATCCGAGTACCCGTGCACGAGGAGGAGCTCGACGTCGTCAAGCGCGAGCGCGATGCCGGCGAGGTCCGACTCCGCAAGGACGTGGTGACCGAAACCAAGCACGTCGATGTGCCCGTGACGCGGGAGGTGGTCCACGTCGAACGCACGCCGGCGAGCGGCGAACGCGCCACCATCCCGGGCGAGAGGGCGTTCGAGAAGGACAGCGTGTCGATGCCCATCCGCGAGGAGGAGGTCGAGATCCGGAAGCGCCCCGTCGTCAAGGAAGAGGTCCGGCTTCACAAGGAGCGCGTGACGGAGCACCGCGCGGCCGAGGAAGACCTTCGCAAGGAGCGGGTGGACGTCGAGGGCGAGGGCGACGCGCACCCACTCCGTGGCGACGAGCCTGGTCCGTTCCCGCCGAGGCGGGATGATGACCTGCCGTAGCCGCTGAGAGAAACCGAGGAAACCGAGGGCTCCCCTGGCACAGGGGAGCCCGTCGGGTCTCCGGCATACCCTCCGCTACCCTCGCCACCTCGAGTAGAGTCGAGGGCCTCGATGGCTCACGGCGAGCGAGGCGCACGTACGCGCCAGCTCGGCGGGCGCGGGACCGGCGTCGTGGACCACAGCCGCCACAGCCCGACGCCGAGCAGGGCGAGGATCGCGGCGTGAAAGACGAGATCCGGCGCCGTGCGAGGGCCAACGCCGATGGCGATCGTGAACAACCCGACGAGCGTGCCGACGAGCGCAAAGCCCTGCGCCCACAAGCCCACTGTCCTGCTGACCTCCGGGGTTACGGCGGTGGCGACGAGCGCCCCACACAGCACGAGGCCGATCACCGACTCGGCGGTCGCCGCCTTCAGGTGCTCGTGCCCGCCGAGCAGGAAGCCCCGGTGAATAAGCGAGGCCAAGAGGAACGCGCCGGCCTCCAGCGCCAGGAATGCTCGAACGAGACGTGCCACGGTGGCCTCGATACCCCCGGAGTATCCGTAGCCACGTCCTCGCTGGCCTTCAAGCCATCGAAAGGCGAGTTGTCATCTCGTTGAGACTAATCGGAGATCCGCCGGAGCACGCGGCACGGGTTCCCGGCGGCGAAGGCGTCGTCGGGGATGTCGCGGGTTACAACGCTGCCCGCACCGATCACCGCCCTCGAGCCGATCTTCACGCCGGGAAGGATGATCGCGCCGCCGCCTATCCACACGTCGGAGCCGATCTCGACGGGCTTTCCAAGCTCCTGGGTGCGGCGCAGCTGCGCATTCATCGGATGCGTGGCCGTGTAGATCTGGACCGAGGGACCAAACAACGTGAAATCGCCGATGGTCACGTCGCAGACATCGAGCACGACGCAGCTGAAGTTGAAGAACACCCGGTCGCCAAGCCGGATGTTCGATCCGTAGTCGCAATGAAACGGCGGCTGGATCCAGGCGGAGTCGCCTCCGCTCGCGAACAGCGAGACGAGCAGCCTGCGCCGAGCATCCTCGTCCGCTTCTCGCGTCTGGTTCAACGCCTGGCAAAGATCGCGTGCCCGCATCCTCCTCTTCACGAGGTCGGCATCGAGCGGGTCGTAGAGCTCCCCCGCGAGCATCTTCTCCAGCTCCGTCCGCATCCGGTCCTCCACGCCACGCGACGAGCTCCCTGGATAGCGGCGCATCCGGTGCTCCGCACCGAGTGATCCGGGGGGCCGACGCGCCGCGCCCTGGTGCCGCCAGGAGCGCCCTCGCCCCAGCGCTGGCACCGGTCACGCTGCGTGAATCAGCGGATGCGCCGGCCTCAGCCGCGCTGCGGCTCGACCAGCTCCACCTCGACCATGAGGTCGCTGGCGACCTTCTCCAGGTCGCCGCGGAGCCGGCCGACGTCGGCCTGCACCGGGAGCCGAACGCGGGCGCGGACGCGAAACAGCGGCGCGCCGAAGGTGGGCGCCTGGGTCCGGTCGGTGGTGAGCTCCTCGATGTTCACGCCCTGCGCCGCAAGCAGCTGCGAGATCTCGCGCACGATGCCGGGCCTGTCCGACCCGACGAGGTCGAGGTCCATGAGCCGGGCCTCCGCCGCGGCCGGCTCGGGCTCGCTCGGCTCGACGACGACCCTGAGCCCCTGCCGCTCGAGCGCGGCGAGCGCCCGCGTCAGCCCCTCCACCTGCTCCGCGGGCACCTCGATGCGGAGGATGCCGGCGAACTTCCCGGCCAGGTGCGCCATCCGGCTCTCGAGCCAGTTGCCGCCGTGCGCCGAGATCGGCTGCGCGAAGGACTCGACGATCCCGGGGCGGTCCGCGCCCACCAGCGTCACGATGAGGTCGACCATGCCGGAGTATAGGCTGCGCGGCCCGGCCCACGTCCTCGGCTCGCCTGGGGCCCTTCGGCTCGGCAGCTCGGTCGACGAGAAGCGCATGGCCATCCGCGCCGCGACGCTCGAGGCGTGAAGAGGGGGTGCGCTGCACGGCCTGGCTCCGGAGGCCGCGTGCGTGGCTTTGGCTGCCCGGCGTTGTCACCTTCCGGAAGGCTCACGTCCTGCAACGCCAGTGGCGTCGGGGACGTGCGCCGGCAGCACGCGGGCTCGACCACATTCTGCGGCTGCGCGGAGGCACGAGTGGACGAAGACCTGGACGGACTCTCCCGGGAACAGCTGATCGACGAGGTCAAGCGGCTTCGCGCCGGGATACGCGCTCATCGCGACAGCAGCGGACAGGAGCTCTGCTGGCATCACCCCGACTTGTGGAAGCTGCTTCCCGAGCCGCTCGAGCGAGCCATCGAGGTGCCGGCCTGGCCTCAGTTCCTCAGAGGCTGCCTCCGGTACCGGCAGTCCCTGGATGATCAACTGCCCGACGCACCGCGAACCACCGAGGAGCTCGACGAGGGTGACGAGAAGTCGAGCGCGTCGCGGGGCGCGGACGAGGCCTCCCGCCCGGAGTGAGTCGCGGCAGCCGCACAGCTCCTCGATCGACCGCGGTCGGCGCACGCGTAGCCTCCCTCGCGACCGCCCGCGGAGGCTGAGGCCAGGCGCGGGCCTGCCACGTCCTCTCCCCGGTTGCGGCTCAGCCCCGGCGGGTGCGTCGCCCCGGTGATGAGCTCACCGAAGGGGCATTCCCGGCGGCTCAGTCGATTTCGACTCGCCTCGTTCGACGTCTCGCTAGACGACCACGGGCGCACCGCCCGACGGAGGAGCAATGAGATACCTGACGTTCATCCGCAGTTCCGAGTCGTACCGCGCGTCCCCGCCGCCGCTCGCGCTGATGGAGGCGATGGGCAAGTTCGTGGAGAGGTCCTTCAAGGACGGAACGCTGGTCGACACGGGCGGCCTCCTGCCGAGCAAGGACGGCATCCGGCTGCGGCTCGCGAACGGCAAGCTCACCGTGACCGACGGCCCGTTCTCCGAGGCGAAGGAGGTCATCGGAGGCTGGGCCATCCTCAAGGCGGACTCGAGGGCCGAGATCATCAGGGTCACGACCGAGTTCATGGAGCTGCACCGGAAGCACTGGCCCGGCTTCGAGGGGGAGGCGGAGGTCCGGCCGATCGAGGACCCAGGCATGGGCCCGTAGTTCGGCTCGCGACCAGGGAACCCAATCGTCAGCACTCGAGAGGAGCAGACCATGCGCGTGATGGTGTTCGTCCCCGGCGACCAGGACTCCGAGGCCGGGAAGATGCCGAGCCAGGAGCTGATCGCGAAGATGATGAAGTTCAACGAGGAGCTCGTGAAGGCCGGCGTGATGCTGGCCGGAGAAGGGCTCACCCCGACCTCGAAGGCGAAGCGGGTGAGGTTCTCGGGCTCGCGGCGGGACGTCGTCGACGGGCCGTTCGCCGAGTCGAAGGAGATCGTCGCCGGCTACTGGATCTGGCAGGTGCGGTCGGTGGACGAGGCCGTCGAGTGGCTCAAGCGCGCGCCGTTCGACGGCGGGGCCGAGGTTGACCATCCGGCCCGTGTTCGAGCCCGAGGACTTCGGCGAGGAGTTCACGCCCGAGCTGCGCGCGCAGGAGGAGCGGCTGCGGGCCGAGGTCGAGCGGCAGCGGAAGCAGTAGCGGCTCAGGACGACCCGGCGAGCGGGAGGGAGGACGCGTGAGCGGCGAGGTCGCGGGCGCCACGCGCGAGGGCCATCGAGGCGGTCTGGCGGATCGAGTCCGCCCGGCTCATCGGCGGCCTCGTCCGCCTGGTCCGCGACGTCGGCCTCGCCGAGGACCTCGCGCAGGAGGCCCTCGTCATCGCGCTCGAGCGGTGGCCCGCCGACCGGGATCCCCGAGAACCCCGGCGCGTGGCTCATGGCGACCGCCAGGAATCGCGCGATCGATCAGGCTCCGGCGGCGGCGGATGCGCCGCGCAAGCACGACGACTCGCGCAGGAGGCCTCCGGGGAGCTCGCGCCGCGCCCGACGCTCGAGGCGGCGCATCGACGAGGACGTCGGCGACGACCTCCTGCGGCTCGTCCTCGTCGCCTGCCACCCGGTGCTCTCGCCCGAGGCGCGCGTCGCGCTCACGCTGCGCCTGCTCGGCGGGCTCACGACCGCGGAGATTGCCCGTGCGTTCCTCGTCCCGGAGCCGACGATCGCCCAGCGCATCGTGCGCGCGAAGCGGACGCTCGCCGAGGCGCGCGTCCCGTTCGAGGTGCCGCGCGGCGCGGAGCTCCCCGACGCGCCTCTCGTCGGTGCTCGAGGTCGTCTACCTCGTCTTCAACGAGGGCTACACGGCGACGAGCGGGCGACGACTGGATGCGCCCGGAGCTCTGCGAGGACGCGCTTCGGCTCGGGCGCATCCTCGCCGAGCTCGCCCCGGACGAGGCCGAGGTCCACGGCCTCGTCGCGCTGATGGAGCTGCACGCGTCGCGCACGCGCGCGCGCGTCGGGCCGTCCGGCGAGCCGATCCTCCTCCTCGACCAGGACCGCTCCCGCTGGGACCAGCTCCTCGTCCACCGCGGGCTCGCCGCCCTCGCGCGCGCCGAGGCCCTGGCGCAGCCGCTCGGCCCGTACACGCTCCAGGCGGCGATCGCCGCGTGCCACGCCCGCGCGCGCACCGCCGCGGAGACGGACTGGGCCCGCATCGTCGCGCTCTACGACGCGCTCGGCGAGCTCACCGGCTCGCCGGTGGTCGAGCTGAACCGCGCCGTCGCGGTCGTCGATGGCCTTCGGGCCCGCGGCCGGGCTCGAGCTCGTCGACGCGCTCGTCGAGCGAGCCGGCGCTGCGCGACGTACCACCTGCTGCCGAGCGTGCGCGGCGACCTCCTCGCGAAGCTCGACCGTCGCGACGAGGCTCGCGTCGAGTTCGAGCGAGCCGCCGCGCTGACGCAGAACGCCCGCGAGCGGGCGCTGCTCCTCGACCGCGCGAGGGCCTGCGGAGGCACGGCGACGCGGGAGCCGACCGGAGGCCGGTGAGGAGTGCTGGCCCGGGGCGTCACCATGCCGGCGGGCTAGGAGTAGAGACCTCTCACGCGCGCGTGGAGGCGCGCGAGGCCGAGCAGCGCGTCTATCCCGGGGGTCGGCTCGCCGACGAGCTCGCCAATCTCGCGGACGGCCGCGACGAGCGCGTCGAGCTCGACCGGCCTCGACGCCTCGACGTCCTGGAGCATCGACGTCTTGAACGCGCCGAGCTTCCGGGTGACGGCCATGCGGTCCTCGCCGCTCTCGGTGATGGGGCAGCCGATGGCGGTGCCGATGCGCGCCGCCTCGGCCATCACGTCGAGGCAGAAGCGGCTCACCAGCGGATCGTCGAGGATCCGGTCGCAGGTCGCGCCGGTGATGGCCGAGACCGGGTTCATCGTCATGTTTCCCCAGAGCTTGTACCAGACGTCCGCCTGGATCCGGCGCGACACCTCGGTGTCCAGCGCGGCCTCGCGCAGCGCCTCCGCCAGCGCACGCACGCGCGCCGAGTCCTCGCCGCCGGGCTCGCCCACGATGAGCCGGTTCCCCGCGACCTGGCGGATGACGCCGGGCTCCGCGACCGTGCAGGCGAGGTGGACGACGCAGCCGACGACGTGGCGGGCGGGGATCGCGGCCGCGATCACGCCGCCGGGATCGACGGACGAGAGGCGGGTCCCGGCGAGGCGCCCGCCGAAGCGGTCGAAGAACCACCACGGCACGCCGTTCATCGCGGTCATCACCATCGTGTCCTGGCCGAGGAGCGGCCCGATGCGGCGGGCGACGTCCGCGAGCGCGGGCGCCTTCACCGCCACCACGACGAGCGCCCGAGGGCCGAGGGCGGCGGGGTCGTCCGACACCTCGACGCGCGCGGTGGCCACCCCGTGCGGCGTCTCGAGGCGGAGCCCGCGCGCCCGCAGCGCGTGCAGCGTGGCGCCCCGCGCGACCACGCCCACCTCGTGTCCAGCCGCTGCCAGCCGCGCTGCCAGGAACCCCCCGACCGCCCCGGCCCCGTAAATCGCGATCTTCACGCTCCGACACCTCCCGCTCGCTGCGAGCGGAGAGAGGTTACCTCGACGCGCGGGCCCGGGCACCCCCCGCGAGTCCGCGCCCTGCGCGCCGGCGATCCCGCCACCCGCCGCGGCCGTCCAGAGAGCTGCCGCATGGGACGTGCGCGCGGCGCGTCCTCGCTTCAAGACTGGCGAATGCAGCGGTCCGCCCTCCTCGCCGTCCTCCTCGCCGCCTGCGCGACGGGCGGCCCGCCGCGCTCCCCGCCGAAGGAGGACGCCGCCGTCGCGCGCGCGCGCGCGGAGGTCGCCTGGCTCGCGGACGCAGCCCGGGGCGGACGCGGCGTCGGGACCGAGGGTGGAGACGAGGCCGCCCGCTGGATCGCCGCCAGGTTCGAGGAGGCCGGGCTGGCCCCTGCCTACGACGAGGGATATCTACAGTGGCTCGAGGCGCCCTACCGGGCGACGTTGAAGGCAGGGAACACGCTCCGGCTCGGGAGCGAGGCGCTCACGGTGGAGCAGGACTTCATTCCCTTCGGCTTCAGCGACGACGGGACCGTCGAGGCCGAGGTCGTCTACGCCGGCCACGGCATCACGGCGCCGGACCTCCGCCACGACGACTACGCCGGCCTCGACGTGAAGGGCAAGATCGTGGTCGTCGCGCAGGACTTCCCTCGCGAGGCCGATCCTGCCTCGCCGTTCCGGGACCCGCGCCACTACCGCCTCGCGGAGTGGCGCTACAAGGCGATCAACGCGCGCGACCACGGCGCGGCGGCCGTGCTCGCCGTTCGAGACGTGTGGGCACACGACGGTCCCGACGACGTCCCGCCCTGGCGCGGCCAGGTGTCGTCGCGCGCCGGCGTCCTCGCCGCACGCGTGACCGCCGCCGCGCTCGCCCGGGCGGGCCTCGACGTCCGCGCCCTCGCGGCGGTGGCCGAGGGGGGCGGCCGGGCCCCCGCGGGCGCCCCTCCCCTCCGCGGCCGCCTCTCCGTGGCGGTGCAGCACGAGCGCGCGCGGACCGCGAACGTCGTCGCGATCCTGCCCGGGCGCGATCCGGCGGTCGCCGGCGAGTGCGTCGTGATCGGCGCCCACCACGACCACCTGGGCCTCGGCGGCGACGCGTCGCTCGCCCCGGACCAGGTCGGCGCCGTCCACCCCGGCGCGGACGACAACGCGAGCGGCGTCGCGGCGCTCCTCGCGGTCGCGCGCGCCTCCGCGGCGGAGGGGCCCGCGCGGCGGACCCTCGTCTTCGCCGCCTTCGCCGCGGAGGAGCTCGGCCTGCTCGGCTCGGCCCACCTCGTCGGCAGTCCCCCCCGCCGGTGCCCGGTGGAGCGCATGCAGCTGATGGTCAACCTCGACATGGTGGGTCGTCCTCGCGAGGGCAAGATCTACGTCGAGGGCACCGGCACGGCGAAGGGGCTGCGCGACGAGGTCCGCGCCGTCGCGGACCGCGCGCCGCGCGTCCCCCTCGCGCTCGCGTTCGGGGCCGGCGACGGCTACGGTCCCTCCGATCACACGAGCTTCTACGCGCGCGACGTCCCCGTGCTGTACCTGTTCTCGGGCGCGCACGCGGACTACCACCGCCCCTCCGACACCGCGGAGAAGGTCGACGCGGCGGCCGTCGCGGCCGTCGCAGGCCTCGCGTTCCGCGCCGCGCGGGGAGCGGCGGATCGTGCCGGCCGCCTCGAGGTCGTCCGCGCCGCGGGGCCTCCCCCGCCGCAGGACCGGAGCGAGCGCGGCTACGGGACGTACCTCGGCGCGATCCCCGACTTCGCGGAGCGCGCCGAGCCCGGGGTGCTCCTCACCGGCGTCCGCGCGGGGAGTCCGGCCGAGCGGGGCGGCCTCGCCGCCAAGGACGTGCTGGTCCGCGTCGGCGCGACGCGCGTGATGAACCTGCAGGACCTCGCCTTCGCGCTCCGCTCGCACCGGCCGGGCGACGCGGTGGAGGTGGAGTGGACGCGCGGCGGGGAACGTCGAACCGCCACGGTGAAGCTGGAGGAGCGCCGATGAGGAACTTCGTCCTGGCCCGGCTGTTCCTGGCCGTCGTCCTCGCCGCTGCCTGCGCCGGCCCTCGCGCGCCGTCGCCCGAAGGCGGTCCGCCGGCGCCCGCCGCGAGGGCTCCGCCGGCCGCCCCGGCGCTCGCGCTCCCCGGCGAGCGGCACCTCCGGAACGTGCGACAGCTCACCTTCGGTGGGGAGAACGCCGAGGCGTACTTCAGCTTCGACGGGCGCCGGCTCGTCTTCCAGTCCACCCGGGACGGCGCCGCCTGCGACCGGCTCTACCAGATGCGAGCCGACGGAGGCGGCGTGCGCCAGATCTCCTCGGGCGAGGGGCGCGTGACCTGCGGCTACTTCCTCCCCGGAGACGAGCGGGTCATCTACGCCTCCACGCACGCCACGGGGCCCGGGTGCCCGCCGAAGCCGGATCTCTCGAAGGGATACGTCTGGGCGCTCCATGACTACCAGCTCTACACGGCGCGACCCGACGGCTCCGACCTGCGCGCGCTCGCCCCCGCGCCCGGTTCCTACAACGCCGAGGCCACCGTCTCCCGCGACGGGTGGATCGTCTTCACCTCGACGCGCGATGGGGATCTCGAGCTGTACAAGATGCGGGTGGACGGCTCGGGCCTGGTCCGGCTCACCAACACGCCGGGCTACGACGGTGGCGCGTTCTTCTCCCCCGACGGCAAGCGGATCGTGTTCCGGGCGAGCCGGCCCGAGGGCGAGGCGGAGCTCGCCGAGTACCGGAGCCTGCTCGCGCAGAAGATGGTGCGGCCGGGGAAGCTCGAGATCTACACGATGGCCGCGGATGGATCCGACGTGCGGCAGGTGACGCGGCTGGGCGCCGCGAGCTTCGCACCCTTCTTCCACCCCGACGGGCGCCGCATCGTCTTCGCGTCGAACGTCGGGGATCCGCGCGGCCGGAACTTCGACCTGTACCTCGTCGGCGAGGACGGGGCCGGGCTCGAGCGGCTCACCGCGAACGAGACGTTCGACGGCTTCCCGATGTTCTCGCCGGACGGGAGGCAGCTCGTCTTCGCCTCGAACCGGAACGCCCGCGTGCCTGGCGAGACGAACGTCTTCATCGCCGAGTGGGTGGAGTGAGCGCGGCGCTGCTACTCTGCCCGGAGACCAACGCTGCGAGGAGGCACGCATGGTCCCGTTCGCCGTTGCAGGCGCCGAGTACGGTGCCCTCGCCAGCCGCGGCGCCTTCGCGCGCGCCGTGGACGCGGTCTCCTCCCCGGATCTCGAGACCGTCGCCTGGATCGCCGCTGGCGTGACGATCGTGGTGCTCGCGACGTGTCACAAGGGGCGGCTCGCCTTCGGGCTGCTCGTGATTCTGCGGCGGGGCGCTGGCGGCGAGGGCCCTCGACCTGTGGTGACCGGTGTCCACGCGGCAGCCCGGGAGCCCGCCGTACGCGCCGGCGCCCGGCGAGGGCGACGACGTAGGGCCGGCGCGCCTGTCAGCATTCATTTACATCCCCTCTGGGGTCGCGTACGGTGCGTCCTCCCTGGCGCGTGGGCGCGCGGGTTCGGCCAAATCCCCCCCGGCCTGTACCTCACGCCCCGCGCCCGGGTCTTCCCCTGCCACGCACGAGCCGGCGCCGCCGGCTAGCGGCGGCTCGCGGCCTCCAGCACCTGGAGCAGCAGCTCTGGCTTCGCCCCGCCCGACGCGGCGGGCGCGAAGCGGCTCCAGACGCGGCGCGCCCCGGGGGCGTCCCCCGAGGCGATCGCGCCGAGCATCGCCGCCGAGACGACGTAGCGGCCCGCCGGGCCGTCCGGCGTCGCACCGCTTCGCAAGAGCTCCCCGGAGCCGTCGACCATGCCCTGGGCGTCGCGAAGCGCGACCGCCTTCAGGAGCGCGTACCACCGGCGCTCCTCGGGTGAGATGGAGGGCCAGCATGGCTGGGCCTCGAGCGCTCGCCAGAGCTCTGCCATCTCCGACGGCGCGAGGTAGGGGGCCATCGCGACCGACAGGTTGAACGTCAGGTCGAGCCGTTCGAGCGAGGCGCTCCCGTCGCCGCACGCGCGCAGGAGCTCGCGGAGCCGAGCCGCCTTCGCGAAGAGCTCCGGCGCGAGCAGCGCGGCCTGCGGATCGGTCATCCCCGAGCGATGGTAGTCGCGCAGCCTGGTGGCGACGAAGGCGCGGGTCGAGAGGTCGGAGTAGCTGCTCGGCGTGACCTCGGTGGCCCGGGCGGGAGGCGTCGATCCGCCCAGCATCTCCAGCGCCGGGAGCGGGACCCGGCTGAAGTCGAGCAGCTCGGAGACGAAGCTGCCGAGGAATCGCGCGCGCGCCGCGTTCTGGTCGATGAACGGATGGTAGTCGGAGTTCGCGGGGACCGGCAGCGAGGCCAGCCATCCGGACAGGACGCGCTTGGTGCCGACCTTCCTGGCCTGGACGTCCTGGACGGTGGCGAGCTGCAAGCGTCGCGACAGGTCGGCGAACTCCGGCGCCCCGAGCACCCCCTCGTCGAGGGTGTCGGGCAGCGGCCGGTCCAGGCTCGCCACGATGAGCAGGTCCCCGTCGTTCGGCGCATACATGGCGTAGTCCGCGAACACCGGCTCGAGGGCCTTCAGCACCGACGCCACCAGCGGCAGATCGATCTCGTAGAGCTGGACCCACTGCACGAAGACGCCGCCGTCGTTCAGGTGACGCCGCACCAGCTGGTAGAACTCGCTCGAGAACAGCCCCGCGACCCCGCTGACCCAGGGGTTCGAGGGCTCGGACACGATGACGTCGTAGGTCCGCCGATGGGTCGAGAAGAAGGTCTTCGCGTCGTCGATGAAGATCCGCCCCCGCGGGTCGCTGAACGCGCGCTCGACGACGGGACGGAAGTGGCGCGCCGCCTCGACCATCTTCGGCTCGATCTCGATGGTCTCGACGCGCTCGATCCCGGGGCAGCTGAGCAGGGCATGGGTGGTCATGCCCGAGCCGAACCCGATGACCGCGGCCTGGCGGGCCCCGGGATGAACCATCACCGGGACCGCGGCCAGCAGGGCCATCGTGTACTCGTCGCTGGTGGGTGGCATGCCGGGCCGCATGCCGATCGCCGCGTCGCTCTTGCCGTTGGTCCGGATCGAGCGCATGCCGTTCGTGGAGTCCTCGACCAGGCTCACCGTGGCGGTCTTGCCGTCCTGGTGGAAGAGCAGCTCCTGCGTCCCCGGCTGGAGGAGCTCACCCTGGCGGAACACGCCCGAGGCCATCTTGAAGTCGTCGAGCCGGACCAGGAGGGCGGTGCCGCCCACGGCGACCAGGCTCGTCACGAGGGCGGTGGCGAATGGACGCGCTCCGCCGCCCCCGACGGCCGGCCAGAGGAGCAGGACGCCGAGCCCGAGGTCGAGGGCCGCTCCGAGGACGAGCGAGCCCTTCAGGCCGAGGACGGGCAGGCCCAGGTGGACGGCCAGGAAGACGCCGAGGATCGCTCCCACCGTGTTGGTCGCGTACACCGCGCCGATGCTGCGCTCGCCGAGGCCGCCCTTCAGGAGGACGAAGGTGATGAGCGGAAGCGTCATGCCTGCGCAGAACGTCGACGGCAGCATCACCACGAGCGCGATGGCATTGCTGGAGACGTTGAACCAGAGGTAGCCCGCGTCCGTCTTCTCGAGCCCCTGGACGATCCGCTGCATGACCTCGAAGGTCTCGCCGTAGAGCGGGAGGGTCGACAGCGCGAGGAGTCCCATCGCCAGCTGCACGCCGGCCAGGGTGCGAAGGGGATGGGCGACCCGGTCGATGCGGCGCTGGATCCACAGCCCGCCGAAGGCCAGGCCGAGGATGAAGGCGCTCAGCATCAGCTCGAACGCGTGGGTGGACGAACCCAGCACCAGGCTCAGCATCCGGATCCAGGCGATCTCGTACACGAACGAGGACAGGCCGGTGATCAGCGACACGGCGAGGAGGAGCCGCGGCAGGCCGGTGAGGAGCCGGCCCGCGGCTCGTACGCCCGGCTCGGAGGTCCTGGCCGCGCCGGCCGGGGCGGCCCTCCGCACCAGCAGCCAGACCACCAGCCCCAGCAGCAGGTTGATCGCGCCGGCCAGGCGGACGGTGCCAGGCAGCCCGAGGTGACGAACCAGCACGAACCCGCTGACCAGCACGCCCACCGCCGCGCCGATGCTGTTCGTGAAGTAGAGCATGGCGATCGATCGACCTGGTCGATCCGGGAAGAGCCGAAGGACTCCGGCGCTCATGAGCGGGAACGTCATGCCCAGCAGCACGGCCTCCGGGAGGATCAGGAGCGCGGAGACGATCCACTTGTAGGCTGACACGGAGGGGGCGCCACCGAGCCAGGGGATGACGCGGTCGTAGGACACCGCCAGCAACGCCGTGAACGCGCCGTGAAACCCCACCGCGGCGAGACCCACCACCGCCTCGGTGAGCGCGTAGCCGAGGAGGAGGTTCCTCCACCTGGCCGAATACCGGGCGCAGAGCCACGAGCCGACCGCCATCCCTCCCATGTAGATGGCCAGCACGAGCGTCTGCGCGTGAGCGGCGTGGCCCAGGAACAGCTTGAGGTAGTGCGTCCAGATCGACTCGTAGATCAGGCCCGAGAAGCCGGACAGCGCGAAGACGCCGAAGAGGAGGCCGAGTCGAGCGGAAGGTCGCATGGGTGGTTATCGGCATCCTCGCCGATCGTGGGCCGCCGGACGAGCGGCTGATCGCACGGCCCGCGACGCTGCACGCGGCGCGGACGAGCACCAGACTTCCTCGGAAAGGAGCCGTCATGTCCTCGCCCCTCGCGATCAGAATCGCCCTTTGCCTGGCCGTGGCCACCTCCGCCTTCGACACCGCGCGGGCGAGCGGCAGCGAGCGCGCCCGCACGGTGGAGGGCCAGGTGGAGGAGGTCAGGAGAGACGACGGCACCGTGACCCTCCGGGTCGGGGAGGAGCGCCGGCAGATCCTGGTCGCGCCCGAGGCGGAGATCCGGATCGACGACTTCCGGGGGACCTTCGCCGACATCAAGGAGGGGCAGCGGGTGCGCGCCTCCCTCGACGAGACCGGGCCGCAGGCGGAGGGCTACCGGATCCAGATCCTCGACAAGGGCGCGAGGCCCGGAACGACAGACCAGCGGAAGTCGTCGGGTCGCGGGGCCGCTCCGGGAGCTCGCAAGCCGGACCGCCGGTGAGCCGAGCGCCTCCGGCCGCCGCCTCACGTCAGCTCGGCGCGCGGGGATCGGCGCGACCCGCGTCGACGCCCTGCAGGGAGCCCGCCTCGATCGCTCGGGTCTTCGTCACCCGACGGCGGTGCCGCTCCTCCTCGGACGGCCGGGCGGCCAGGAAGGCCTGGACGATCTCCCGCGCGAGCGCGTCGCCGACGACGCGCGCCCCGATCGCGAGGACGTTCATGGCGTCGTGCTCGACGCCCTGGTGCGCCGAGTAGGTGTCGTGGCACACGCCGGCGTAGATCCCTCGCACCTTGTTCGCGGCGATCGCGACCCCGACGCCGCTGCCGCACACGAGGAGGCCGCGCTCGGCCCGGCCGGACCGGACGGCCTCGCCCACCCGCAGCGCGTGGTCCGGGTAGTCGTCCTCGGGCGCCGGCACGTCCGGGGCGAGGTCGAGCACCTCGTGGCCCCACGCCTCGAGGGAGCCGCGCAGCGACTCCTTCAGCACGAAGCCTGCGTGATCGGCGGCGATCGCGACGCGCACTCAGGCCTCCCCGGGCGCCGGGCGAGCCCTCGCCGTCGCCACCGCCGCTCCCACTCGGCCCCTGACGCGCTGCACTTCGGTTCCTTGACCCGTGCGCGCGACCGACGCAGGGACTTCGTGGGGGGCCCTCGTCTCATCCCCTCCTGGTGCCTTGTGTTCCGTGCCGCGGTGCGCGCTCGTAGGCACGATCGCCGGTGACGGCTCGAAGCCCGGCACCGGGGACGAGGAGGAGCCATGCCGAGCAGCGTGTACAAGGTCATCGAGCTGGTGGGTTCGAGCCCGGACTCCTGGGAGAAGGCAGCAGCGAGCGCCGTCGAGGCGGCGTCCAGGTCGCTCCGCGACCTGCGCATCGCGGAGGTGGTGTCGCTCGACATGCACCTCGAGGACGGCAAGATCGCCGCCTATCGCACGAAGCTCAAGGTCTCGTTCAAGTTCGAGGCCGAGTGAGCCGGAGCGGCAGCGCCCTGGACGGCGCTGCCACCGCTGCCCTTCGGGCCCGGATTCCGACCGGGAGCGCGACGCGCTTGCCCCGGAGGGGGCGAGATCCGGTCGAGGTTGGCGCGCGTCGAATGCCGGCGGCATGGGTTTGCCGTCAGTCTCTGGCCAGGACCCGGGATGCTCCAGATCGGTCTCGCCTTCCTTCATCTGATCGCGCTGGCGATCGGCCTCCCGGCCATCATCGACCGGGCCCTGGCGCTCGGCCAGGCTGCGCGTGAGGCCACCCGAGGCGCCGCGCTCGAGCGTGCGTTCGGCGCGGACACGCGGTGGGGGCTGTCCGCGATGCTCTGGATCGGCACTGGCCTCTGGCGCTACCTCGCCGGCACCGAGATGAGCGCCGGCTACTACAACAGGAACCACTTCTTCCTGGCCAAGATGACCCTCCTCGTCGCGATCCTGCTGCTCGAGATCTGGCCCATGGTGACGCTAATCCGCTGGCGGATGGCCGTCCGCGCGGGCGGGGCGGCCGAGGCGGTGGCGCGCCCGGAGACTGCCCGCCGCATCGCCTCCGTGAGCTACGTCCAGTGCGCCCTGCTCCTGCTGATGGTGGTCTTCGCGGTCGGCATGGCCCGCGGCTTCGGGGCCACCTCGGCCGGATGAGCGCCGCGCCTTGTTCGAGGGGGACGCCGGGATCGAGGCTCGACATGGCCAGCCCAGACGAAGAGGTCACGGCGGCGAAGCGGCGGCTGCGCGAGCTCGGGTGGTACGTCCGGTACACCGAGTGGCCCTCGGGGCACCAGGTCGTCCTGCACCTCCGCTCCGACCCGGCGGTCCACCTCGTGACGGCCTGGTGGCCGACGGAGGTCGAGGCCTATCAGGAGGCGCTCACGCTCGCGACGACAGCCCGGACGCCGTAGCCCGGCCCGACACGACACGCGGAGGCGCGGTTCACGCCACGCGGGAGGTGAGCGTCCGGAGCGGTGGGCGCAGGGATCAGAGCAGCGGGTAGTCCGCGTTCCGGACCTGGACCTGGCGATCACCGCGCGCGCGCACCTGGATGATCCCGCGCTCCGCGACGCCCTCGGCCTGGAGCTCGTGCGCGAACATCTCGACGGCTTCCCGGGAGTCCCACGCCATGAAGTGCGCCGTCCGCAGCCCTTCCGCGGAGGCGTAGGTGCACTCGTAGAGCGCTTCCTTGATCGCGTTCATGATCCTCACCGGTGTCTGAAGGCAGTGTAGTAGTCGGCCGCGGGGCCGGCGTTTGTGACGAAACGGTGTCGAAAGTTCCCCGCCCCCGGTAGGCGCAGCCCGATCGGGCGGGTGACACGCCCGAGTGAGCGCGCTAACCGCCGCGCCACCAGCTCCACTTGACGAGGAGCGTGTCCGCGGCCGGTCCCCTGAACAGCTCGGGCGCCCCGAGGCTGCCCGGGACCTCGCGCCCGCCGGACGGAGGGAGCTCGCGCTGGGACCGGGTGTAGACGAGGTAGAGCGTCGAGCCGAGCCGGTACTCCCAGCGGAGCACCGCGTTCACGTTCACGACCGCGTCGTGTGACGCGGGGATCCCGCGTACGCGATCGGCGCGAGGTCCGAGTAGGAGAGGTCCCGCCTCCCCTCGAGCGACGCGCCGTAGAAGGCGCCGGCCCAGCGGACGGCGGCGCTGAAGATCTGAGCGTAGAGCTGCGCGCTCAGGCGAGGCGTGAAGACCAGCTGCTGCCGCAGCGTGAGGGAGATGAACTCCGGATCCTGGACGCCGAACACCGCGGTGCGGTCGCCGAGCGTCTCGATCCAGCGCGGGCCCTGCGGCTTGCGGCCGAACGCGCCCTCGAGCCGCGTCTCGAGCCGGGGGTGCGGCCTCCAGCTCGCCGAGAGGTCCCAGCCCCATCCCGTCCTGGCCTCGAAGGACCCCTCGTGCAGCGAGCGGATCAAGAAGACGTCGCCGCTCGCCTGCAGCTCCCGGTTCGGGTCCGACGCGAGGACCAGCGTGGCGTACCAGACGCCGGTCCGCTCGAAGGGGACCCCGGCGCCGGCGATCTCGCGGGTGTCGTACTGCGGGAGCTCGAGCGAGAGGCGGCGCCGAGCCGCTGGTACCCCGGGGAGCTGCAGCTCCGAGTAGACGTTGGTGTTGATGCCGCGCGGGAGCCTCCCGTCCGCGCTCCAGTTCACGTCGAGGAGGTAGTCCACCTGGAACGCGTGGAACCGGCCGAAGCCGCTCGGGCGGACGTAGTGCAGGCTCGAGATCGACCCACTGGTAATCCGAGAACGGCTGGAAGCCGACCTCGTTCAGGTCGAGCTTCGCGTCCTCGTAGACGTACTGGACGTCGAACCGCCACGGCTCGCCGCCCAGCTTCCCCCAGCGCATGTGGCCCCCGAGGCCGAGATCGCCGGACCGGAGCACGGTGCCGTCCTGCAGCGTCCGCCCCTCGTCCGGCCCACCCACCGCCCGCGATGCCGCCACCTGGGCGAACCCGCCCCACTCGCCGGGCACCGTCAGGTCGAGCCCGAGCACGTTCGCCCCGTGCGCGTCGCAGCCCGCCGCCTCGAACTCGGCGTCCGACGCGAACTCGCGCCGGCGGCAGCGCGGCTCGAGCGGCGTCGCGGCGGTGAGCGTCGCACCGACCGTGGCCCCCGCGGCGAGGCGCTGCCGCGCCACGGCCGCGAGGTAGTTGGTGGTGACCGGGTGCGCCGCGGGCAGCGCGCTCTCGGGCCCGAGGTGGAACGGCTGCCGGAGGTGGAAGCGCCACCGCCGGTCCGGGTTCGCCTCGAAGGGCGCGAGCGCGGCGGGGTCGGGCCGGGCGTAGCCGACCGGCACGAGCGAGGCGTTCCCCGCGCCCATCACCAGCGAGTCGAGCACGCCCACCTCGAGGCCGGGGCGGGCGGCGCCCGTGACCTTCACGGCGCCGAGGATGGGGGCGTCGAGGCCAATCCGCCGCGAGTAGAACAGCCGCTGCGGCGTGCCGTACTCGTTCCCCACCGGCTGGAAGACGTCGAGCCCCTCGAGGAAGAACGGCCGCTTCTCCGGGAAGAACGGCTCCGCCGTCGAGAGGTTCTGGATCACCTGATCCGTCTCGACCTGCCCGAAGTCGGGGTTCACCGCGCCGGTGAGCGTCAGCCCCTTGCCGAGCGGCGCCTTGACGATCGAGCCCGAGGTCGAGGAGCGGGTCCACCGTCCTCGGGTGGGGGCGGGCGGGATCCGAGTACTTCGGGCGCATGGTGGCGCGCGCGGCGAGGTAGGGCAGCAGCTCGAGCGCCCGCGGAGGATCCACGTCGACCAGCCCCTCGATCCGGCCGAAGCGCGAGACGACCAGGCCGCCGGGCTTGGTGGGGTTCGCGTCGCGAGGGATCAGCGCCGAGCCGAGGACCTGGTGGGTCCTCGGGATGAACCGGCGCACCACCACCCGCCAGCGCTGCTCGGCCGCCGCCGAGAACCGGAGCTGCCGGAACGGGATGGCGAGCTCGGCCGACCACCCCTGCCCGTCCACCGCGACGGCGGCGCCCCAGACGGCGTCCCATGCGTCGGTCGTGTTCACGTCGGCGAAGACCAGCTCGTCGCGCTGCACGCCGGCGGCGTTCACGCTGAACACGTACGCCGTGCGCCCGCCCGCGCCGGAGTCGATGGCGACCTCGACGCGGTCGGAGACGACGTCGCTGTCGCGCCGCGCCAGCTGCCGGACGATGGCGGCGGGCTCCGGATCGGCGCAGCGGACGCCGACGTACAGGGTGGAGTCGTCGTAGAGGACGCGGACCTCGGTCGGCAGGCTGGCGGGCACGCCGGCCCGCGGGAAGCTCTCCACGAACCGCGAGAACGCCGGGGCCTCCTTCCACTCGGCCTCGTCGAGGTGACCGTCCAGGTGGACGGCCCCCCTCGCCCTTCGCGCGACGATGGCCTCGGGGTCGGCCGCGGCGGCGGCCGAGCAGACCAGGCAGGCGACCGCGACCGCCGTGGCCTTCACGCCAGGCCCCCGGCCCTGCCGGCCGCCGCAACCCGAGATCGCACCTCGTTCCCTCCCGTCCCGATGAAGGCGCCCGGCCAGCACCTCTCCTACGAAGGCCCACCCATCTCTATTTCATCGGGGGCCCTGGGGCGCGACCAGGCTGCCACGCATCCGCGTCGAGGGACGCACCGATGGCATCGCGGGTCCCATGCCGAGCCTCCGCCCCTTCCACTCCCGGCGAAGTCGGCGTACAAGAGCCGATGCTCGACGCGCATCCGCAGCACGCGCCCTCCCCGGCGCGACGGTGCCCTCCGGCGCAGCCGACACGGGCCATCGCCTAGATGGCGGCCACGGGCTGGAAGCGCGTGAGGCGCGCGGCGCGCGCCGCGGTGATCGTCGCGTTCGTCAGGACCCTGATGCTCATGCCGCTCGGGCTCGGGCTCGCCCTCGGCGGCGCGCTCGGCCGGATCGGCTGGACCCTCTCCCCGCATGCGCCGAGACATGCGCGCGAGCCTCGCCCTGGCCTTCCCCGAGAAGGACGAGGCCGAGCGCGACGCCATCGCGCGCGCCAGCCTGGTGCACCTCGGCTGGGTGGGCGCCGAGCTGATCACCATGCGGAGCTGGGCGCCGCGGATGGACGACTACGTCGAGGCCTCGGCCGAGGCGATCGCGATCGTCGAGGCCGCGGCGGCGCGGGGCAAGGGGATCATCCTGGTGCTCGGGCACATCGGGAACTGGGAGCTCACCGCCCGCCTCTCCCGCTACGTCCAGCCGAACGCCGTGATCGCCAAGCGGAGCTGGCACGCCAGCCTCGACGCGCTCGCCGAGGGCGCCCGCGCCGTCAATCGCGTCGGGACCCTCTGGCGCGACGATCCCTCCACCGGACGCGCCATGTTGAGGCTGTTCAAGCAGGCGGGCACGCTCGGGATCCTGATCGACCAGGATATCCGAGGCGTCCAGAGCGTCTTCGTCCCGTTCTTCGGGCGCCTGGCCAGGACCCCGCGCGCCGCCGCCGACTTCGCGCTGCGCTGCGGCGCCGCCGTCCTGGTCGTGACCTGCCACCGGAGCGGGCCCCGCCCCGGCGACGGGCACCGCCTCGAGGTGGTCGAGGTCTCGTACGATCGCGCGCCGGTGGAGCGGGAGGCCGAGGTGGTCCGGCTCACCGCCGCCTGCGTGGCGGTCCAGGAGCAGGCGATCCGGCGGAATCCCGCCGAGTGGGTCTGGATGCACCAGCGGTGGAAGTCGTCGCCGCCCGCGGCGTAGCCCGCGACCTTCGGCCAGACGAGCCGCTTCGCAGCGCGCTGACCTGGGCCGTCCCGGGCCGGCTCGCCACGCGGTGACCACTGGAGTACGATCCCGGCCGACCCGGCGCCGAGCGCGGCCCCCCTCGCGACGATCTGCCGAGGGACCGCGGGCCCGTTCGCAGATGCTCACCAGTGAATCGAACCAGCCCGCCGGCGCGCCCCGTGAGCTCCTGATCGTCTCCGATCTGCACCTGGGACGCGGGTTCAACCCGGCGACCAAGCACTGGCACCGGCTGGAGACGTTCTTCTACGACGACGACTTCCGCTCCTTCTGCGAGTGGCTCTGCCGCGACGCGGCCGAGCGCGGGGCGCCCGTCGCCCTGGTCCTGAACGGCGACGTCCTCGACCTCCTGCGCATCGAGCCGCAGCCAGAGCCAGGCGCGGGCGGGTTCGAGCGGCGCTTCGGCCCCCCGGTGACGGCGCCGATGGCCGCGCGCATGGTGAGCGCCATCCTCGGCGGACACCCCGCCTTCGCCGACGCCCTCGCCGCCGTGCTGGCCGCGGGGCACGAGGTGATCATCCTGCCGGGGAATCACGACCTCGAGCTCCAGTGGGAGCCGGTCCGCGAGGAGGTGAGGCGCGCGGTGGCCGACCGGCTGGCCGCGCGCGGCGCCTCCGCGGAGGCGCTGGCGCGGCTGCGCTTCGAGCCCTGGTTCCTCCACGAGCCGGGGCGGATCTGGATCGAGCACGGCTGCCAGTACGACCCCGAGAACGCGTTTCGCTTTCCGCTGCGGGGCAGGCTCGCCGACTCGCCCGAGGCGACCACCGTGGCCGAGCGCGACATGCCGTTCGGCAACTTCTTCCAGAAGTACCTCTACAACGCGTTCGGCTCGATCAACTTCATCGTCCCCTCGAGCCGCGCCAACTACCGCTACTTCCGGTACCTCCTGGCGAACCGGCCGCGGCTGCTGCTCTCCGTCGTGCGCAGCCACGGCCCCTTCCTCCTCCAGCTGCTGCGCCGGCTCGCCCGGCCCCCGGCGTCCGCCTGGCAACGCGAGGCCGAGCAGGTCCACGCCGACGAGCTGGCGGAGCTCGCGGGGCGGTCCGGGCTCGGGCCGCGGCTGCACGAGATCGACGGGCTCCGGTACGTCGGTGCCGACGCGGCGCGGGCGGCCAGCGGGCTGCTGCGCCAGGGCGCGAAGCTCGCCGCGGGCACCGCCGTCGTCGCGGTCGCCGCGATGCTCGTCTGGGCCGCCACGTGGCAGGCGCTCGACTCGCTCATGCTGGGCTTCGGGTGGAAGGCCCTGCTGTCGCTGATCCTCTACCTCCTGTTCGGGTCGATGGGGCTGGCGGCGCTGGTGGCGGCGGCGCTGCGCATCCCGGTCGACGCGCCGCCGAGGGCCCTCGGCGCGGCCGCGGCGCGGATCGCCGAGCTCGCCGACGTGCCGCTGGTCGTGTTCGGGCACAGCCACGACGAGGGCGCGAGCCGGATCGCCCGCGCGAAGGGTGACGCCTGGTACTTCAACACCGGGACCTGGATCGCGGTCTTCGCCGACGACGCCCTCGTGCTGCGCGAGCGCGTCCAGTACACCTTCCTGCGCGTCCGCGGTGAGGAGGCCGCGCTGCTGCAGTGGAGCCCGGGCCGTGGCAAGCCGATGCCGGTCGTGTTGCTCGAGAGCGAGCGGCCCGAGCGGCGGCCCGCGAGCGCGGGTTCGCGCTCCGGTCCCACGGCGCCCGCCTGAAGCGGGGAAGGCTGCCGCGAACGCCTGATAGTCCTTGGAGGCCTCGGCGAGCGGCGCGTCGAGCGCGAGCATGAGGGCGTTATGCGTCGAACGTCGGGTCGGGCGGACTCAGGACCCGTGACGCGCCGCTCGATGCAGCGTCAGCGAGAATCTCGATCTCGAGGACGTCCTTGACCGAGACGGTCCCCCCGAAGCCGCTGAACGGCTCGATCCCGAGCGCCGACTGCTTCACGCGGGCGCCGCCTCGGACGCGCCACTCGCCGGAGACCGGCTCGGCGGTCAGCGTGACGTCGGTGGGCACGCTCCGGCCTCGCGCCGCGAGCGTTCCGTGCAGCGTCCCGCGCCGCGCCGCGGGAGGGCCTCCGGGTACGCCCTCGAGCTCCAACGGTTCAGCCCGGAACTCGATGCGCGGATGATGCTCGGCGTCGAGCACCTCCGGCCCGGCCGCCTGCGCGTCGACCTTCCGGCGGTCGCGCTCGGACAGCTTCTGCTGGCCGTCGTGCAGCGAGTCCGCATCGAGGAGGACGTCGACGGCGCCGAGCCGCCGGTCGCCCGCCGCGACGGTGGCGGTCGCCCGCCAGCGCGTCACCTCGAAGTGGTGGTCGTGCGCGAAGCCCGAGAAGAGGCCCTTCTTGAAGACGTGCACCACGATCCGGTTGCCGGGACCCGGGCTCGCCTCCCACTCCTCCCCGCGCGCGAGCGGCGCAACCAGCGCGGCGGCGACGACGATGACGAACGCGACTAGGCCTCGCATGGCGTCCCTCCTGTTGCCCGCGACGGGCGGCTGGAGCGTCCGCGCGCGCGCCCGACCACGACGAAGAGCCCGCCCTCGCGCCCGAGCGTCCAGGACCAGCACAGCTGGTGGAGCACGTTCTCGAGCGCCCAGTCGTCCTCCGCCGGCGTGAACAGCCCGCCTCGCTCGAGCTCGGGCTCCCCCGTGATCGTGCTGGGGTAGGTCCTGAGGTAGGCGACGCCGCTCGCCTCGAACCAACGCTGCACCTCGGCGAGCGTGTGCCGGTGCTCCTCCGGGTGGCGGTACTGGTCCTGCAGCCAGGCCGCCCGGCGGGCCGGCTCGGACGCGCGCGCCCGGAGGACCGGATCGAGCGGGATCCAGCGAAGGCCGGTGAGGCGGGCCACCGCCCTCCTCAGGCGATGCGGCAGCCGCGCGTAGGCGTTGTAGACGCCCACCACCACCAGCCCGCCCGGGGAGACCAGCCGCGCGATGGCGCGGAACGAGGCGGCCGGGTCCGGCGTGTGGTGGAGGACGCCGGCGCAGGTCACGACGTCGAACGCGCCGGCCCGCAGGCCGGGCTCCCGCAGGTCCGTCTCGACGAAGTGGGCGCGCGTCACGCCGTACCGGCGGGACGCGTCGACCGCGAGCCGCAGCGAGGCGCGGGTGAGGTCCGCGCCGACCACGAGCCGGTCGCCGGTGGCGAGGAACAGCGACAGCTGCCCCGTCCCGCAGCCGACGTCGAGCACGGTCGCGTCGGGCGGGATCGCCTCGTCGAGGAGCCGCGCGAAGGGGGCGCGCCCGGCGCGCGCGCGGAGCGCTCCGTAGCTGTCGCGCGGCGGGTACCCCGGGAACGGCGCCTCCGAGTAGAACCGCCGGACCTCGGCGCCTCGCGGATCGAGGTCGCGGCGCAGGCTCGGGATCCCGTCGCGGACCTCGAACGAGGCGCCGCAGGCCACGCAGCGCAGCGCGGCCGGCCCCGCGCTCAGCGAGCCGCCGCAGGCGGGACAGGCGAGCACGGCGAGCAGCTCGGGCGGGACGCTCGCCATCAGAAGATCGAGTAGATGAACGGCGCGAGCGCCTCCACGCTGGCCGCGAGGAGGAGCAGGAACGCGGTGAGGCAGAGGAAGATCACCAGCGGCACGAGCCACCGCTTGTGGGCGCGGTCCCGCCAGAGCCCCCGCACCAGATCGCCCGCGGAGGGCACGATGCTCGCCGCGACCACCATCCCGTTCCGGAACCTGCCGTGCCTTCGGATCACGAGACCACCTCCTCGAGCTGGACGCCGCCCGCCCGCGCCTTCTCGACCACGCACCGCCCGGCGACCAGGAGATCGATCCCGGAGCGCCGGAACGTCGAGTACCCCTCCACCGCCCGCGCCACGATCGGCTCGCCGGAGAGGTTGAAGGACGTGTTGAGGAGCACGGGGATCCCGGTCCGCTCGCCGAAGGCGAGCAGGAGCGCGTGGAACCTCGGCGAGATCTCGGCATCGACCGCCTGCACGCGCGCCGTCCCGTCCACGTGGGTGACCGCGGCGAGGCGCCCGCGCCACTCCGGGCGGACCGGGAAGACGCCCGACATGAACCGGCACAGCCGCGCGCCGCCAGGCGGCAGCTCGAAGTAGCGCTCCGCCGCCTCCACCGGCACGGCGGGCGCGAAGGGCCGGAACTCCTCCCGGTACTTCACCTCGCGGTTGAGCCGGTCGCGCACCTCGGCGCCGCCGGGCGCCGCCAGGATGCTGCGGTGGCCCAGCGCGCGGGGCCCGAGCTCGCACCGTCCGTCCATCCACCCCACGATGCGGCCGCGCGCCAGCTCGCCGGCAATCCGCGCGAAGAGGGCACGATCGTCGGAGGCGAGCGTCACCTCCAGCCCGTCCTCGTGCGCCAGGCGCTCGAGCTCGGCTGACTCCACGGCACAGCCCCAGGCGGCGTGATCCGGCACCGGGCGATCCGGGTTCCGGAAGTGAACGCGGTCGGCGTACAGCGCGGCCCCGAGCGCGCAGCCCGCGTCCCCGGGCGCCGGAGGCACGAAGACGCGCTCGAACCCGGACTCGCGCAGGATGCGCGCGTTGGCGCAGCCGTTCAGCGCGACCCCGCCACCCAGGCAGAGATCGCGGAGGCCGGTCTCTCGCTGGAGCGCGCGCGCGAGCTCCACCAGGCGATCCTCGAGGACGCGCTGCGCGCTCGCGGCCACGTCCGCAAGGCGCGCCCCCTCCGGCGTGTCGAGGTCGATGGGCTCGTCGGGGGAGCGCGGGGGGCCGAAGGCCTCGACGAAGCGCGAGGACCAGGCCCGCCGGGCCGAGGCGTGGAAGTCGAAGTAGCTCAGGTCGAGCGCGACCGCGCCGTCGTCGGTCGCTCGGAGGATCTCGCGCACGCGCTCCTCGAAGCGCGGCCGCCCGTACGAGGCGAGCCCCATGACCTTGTACTCGCCCTCGTTCACCTCGAAGCCGAGGTAGGCGGTGAACGCCGAGTAGAACATCCCGAGCGAGTGCGGGAAGCGAAGCTCCCGCAGCAGCTCGATCGAGCAGGCACCGTCCGCCGGCCTTCGGCCGCGACCGACGGTGAGGGTCGCCCACTCGCCGACGCCGTCGGCGGTCAGGATGGCCGCCTCGCGCACCGGCGCGGTCAGGAAGGCCGCCGCGGCGTGGGACTGGTGGTGCTCGGTGAACAGGACCTTGCCCGCCGGCACCCCCAGGCGTGAGGTGATGGTGCCCTTCACCCACGCCTTCTCGCCGAGCGTGTTCTTCATGGCGTGCGGGAAGCTGCGCCAGGAGCGCGGAAACGCCCGCAGCGCGGTCACCAGGATCCGCTCCACCTTGAGCATCGGCTTCTCGTAGAAGACCACCGCGTCGAGGTCCTCCGGCTCGAGCCCCGCCTCGCCGAGGCACCACTCGATGGCCGCGAGCGGGAAGGCCGAGTCGTTCTTTCGCCGCGAGAGCCGCTCCTCCTGGATGGCGCAGACGGGGACGCCGTCCACCACCACCGCCGCGGCGGAGTCGTGGTAGTGCGCCGAGATGCCGAGGATCTTCATCGGTCAGTACTGGCGCTCGAGCGCCGCTCGGCCCTCGCGGCGCGCGGGCTCGCTCCAGCCGGGGAGCTCGCGGCGCGCCGCGCGCTTCGCGAGGACCGCGAAGACGGGCAGGATCAGGAAGTACTGCGCCACGAGGAGGACCGTGCCGAGCAGATCGGCCAGCGCCGTGGCGGCGCGCAGGTAGCCCTTCCAGAGGCGCGAGGCGCGCGCGGCCCAGAGGTGCCGGCGGTGGTGCTCGGGCACGACGCGCTCGAGCTGGGATCGCGTGTAGCGCATGTGGAACACCTCGTCGCGCAGGATCTGCCCGAACACCTCGCGGGTCGCCTCGTCCGGGACGACGTCGCGGTAGACGGCGAAGCGTCCGGCGGCGGCCCGCTCGGAGAGGTGGAGGAAGGCCAGCAGGGACGCGTCGCGCCCGTCCACGCGCAGGTCGTCGCGGCCGCGCTCGCCGGGTGCGAGCCAGGCCGCCTCGAAGCGCGGCGGACGCCGGTGCCCGAGGGCGGCCAGCAGGGTGCGTCCGCGCGCCCTGAAGAGCTCGGCGTGGTGCTGCTCGTCCTGCGCGTGACGCAGGAAGAGCCTTCGCAGCAGCGGATCGGCCGTGAGCTCGGCGGCCCGCGACAGGTCCCGACCGCCGTCGGCCTCCGTGGCCGCGAAGGTGAAGAGCTTGCGCGCGGCGCGGCGCTCGTCCCGCCATACCCAGCGGTGGACGGGACGGAGGATCCGCTCCAGCGAGGGCACGCGGCGGTCTTCCACGGCGCTTAGATGTCCGAGGCTCCGGGTCGGGGACACGCTCTGGAAGGGCACCTCGTGCGGGAAACGACGAAGAATCGGGCCGCGAGCCTCGTGGCGCGGCTGCTCACCACCCTCGCGGGCGCGGCGCTCGTCGGCTGGGCGCTTCGCGCCGATCCGCGATGGGCCGAGCGCCACGTCCTCGGCCTCTACTGCACCACCAGCACCGGCGCGTGGCTCCTCGCCCGCGCGAGCCGCCCCATCGGCGCGATCCTCGGCATCCTGGTGGTGTGGAAGCTCGCTCCCGCCCTGGCCTCCCGGGCCGGGGGGCTCTCCATCCGGCGGCACGCCGGCGCCCTGGCCGGGATCGCGGTCGCGGTGGCCGCGGCGCTCGGGGTCGCCGAGGTGGTCGCGCGCAGGCTGAACGAGCGGCTGATGCTCGGCGACGGCGCGGGGCCGCGCGAGGGCCTACCGGCCCCGATGACCCGCGCGGATCCGAGGCTCGGCTGGTCGTACTTCCCGGGTCGCACCACCTGGGTGCGCGAGCGCGATCGACGCGTCTCGTACGCGATCGACGCGGACGGCGATCGCGCCGCCGCGGAGGGCGACCACCCCGACCCCGAGCGGCCCACCATCCTCGTCGCCGGCGAGTCGATCGCCTTCGGCTACGGGCTCCCGTACGACGAGACGTTCCCGGCCCTGGTCGGCCGCGCTCTCGGCGTGCAGGTGGTGAACCTGGCCGTGGTGGGGTACGGCAGCGACCAGGCCCACCTGCGCGTGCTCGAGGCGCTCCCGCGGTTCAGGCGTCCCCTCGCGGTCGTGACGCTGTTCCTGCCCGACCAGCTGAAGCGCAACGTCGAGCCGTGGCGTCCGCGGCTGGGCGTCGGGCCCGACGGCGCGCTCGTCCCGGTACCGGCCTCCCGCGGGCCGCGGCTCACGCGCCTCCTGCAGCAGCTCCCGTACCACGGCGACGAGGCGGTGCGGGTCACCGCGGCGATCCTGCGGGCGACCGCGGCCGAGGCGCGCGCGCGCGGCGCGGTCCCGCTGTTCGTCGTCACGAACTACGGCCCCGCGTGCCGTCGCGACGACGGCGAGGAGGCCTGGATCGTGGACGAGCTCTTCGTCCGCCAGGCGCTCCCCTTCGTGCGCGTGGATCTCGATCCCGAGGATCGGCTGCCCGGCGCCTTCGAGCGGCACCCGAGCCTGCGCGGCACGCGAAAGATCGCCGCCGCCGTCGAGCGTGCCCTCACGGAGGGGCTCGGCGCCCGCGTCGTGGGGGCGGGCGCTCGGCCCGCCGAGCAGTAGCCGCTCGCCCGCAGCCGTGGCGAGGGCGCCTTGCACCTCCCCGCCGAGTCCGCACCGTCTTGAAGGGAGGAATGCCATGCGCGTGGAAGAGGTGATGAGCCCGGCGAGCGGCTGCCGGGAGGGTGAGCCGGTGCGCAGGTGCGCCGCCATGATGCGGGACGAGGAGATCGGGTTCGTGCCCGTCTGCAACGCGGCCGGGGAGCCGGTCGGGGCGATCACCGATCGCGACCTGGCCATCCGGGTCCTCGCCGACGGCCTCTCGGCCGACGAGCCAGTCGATCGCTTCATGACCCGCGGCGTGGTCGCCTGCCGCGTGGGCGACGACCTGAAGGACGCCGAGCAGCTCATGCGAGAGCGCCAGAAGTCGCGGATCATGGTGTGCGACGAGCGCGGCCAGCTGCAGGGCGTGATCAGCCTGGCCGACATCGCCGAGGTGGAGAGCGACGAGTCGCTCGGGGATACGGTGCAGCAGGTGAAGAGCGATCAGCCCGAGGTCCACTGACCCCAGGCTCAGCGCCCCGCGGGGCCACCGCCGTGAGGCCTCGGCGGGGCGCCGAGCCGCACGACGGTGGTCTCCGGGGTCTTACGGCCGCAGCCACCCGAGCAGCCGTGGCAGCCGCCCCCGCTCTTCGGGCGCAGGAGCGAGCGGTAGAGCAGCCAGCCCGCCCCCGCCAGGATCGACGCCGCCGTGAAGAGGTCGCCGGCGCCCATGGTCACGCTCCCCACCCGAGGGCGAGGCCGACCTGGTGGACGAGCAGCGCCATCCCCCAGGCCAGGGCCGTCTGGTACGCGAAGGCCACGCCGAACCACTTCCAGCCGCCGAACTCCTGCCGCATCGCGATCGCCACCACCACGCAGGGCATGTAGAGCAGGACGAAGATCATGAAGCCGAGCGCCGTGAGCGGCGTGAAGGCCGAGCGGACCGCGGTCTTGAGCGGGGAGTCGGCCGCCTCCTCGTCCTGGAACGACATCGAGCTGAGCCCCAGCGTGCCCACCACGTTCCCGGCCGCCCCGCGGATCGCCCCGCCGAACGAGACCACGATCTCCTTCAGGTCCTCGCCCACCGACGGGAGCGGGGCCTGCTCCGTCCGCCGCCTTCTTGGGCGCGTAGATCTCGCCCATCGTCCCGACCACGATCTCCTTCGCGATGATGCCGGTGATGAGGGACGAGGCCGCCTCCCAGGTCCCGAAGCCGAGCGGCGCGAGGGCGGGCGCCATCACCTGCCCGGCCCTGCCGAGGTACGAGTCCTTCTTGTGCTCGACGCCCCAGGGCAGGTTCAGGAGGAACCAGACCATGACCGAGACGGCCAGGATGTAGGTGCCCGCCTTGTAGAGGAAGTGCTTCCCCTTCTCCCAGGTGTGGAGGCAGAGGCTCCGCAGCGACGGCATGCGATAGGGCGGCAGCTCCATGATGAAGGCGGGGGCCTGGCCGCGGAACAGCGTCCGCTTGAAGATCACCCCCATCGCGATGGCGAGGACGATCCCGACGACGTAGAGCGACCAGATCACCGTCCCGGGCCGCCCGGGGAAGAAGACGCCCACGAAGAGCACGTAGACGGGGAGCCGGGCCCCGCAGGACATGAGCGGGATGAGCAGCGCGGTGAGGATGCGGTCGCGCTGGCTCTCCAGCGTGCGGGTGGCGTAGATGCCCGGCACGTTGCAGCCGAACCCGAGCACCATGGGGATGAAGGACTTCCCGTGGAGCCCCATGGCGTGCATGGCCTTGTCCATCACGAAGGCCGCCCGGGCCATGTAGCCGGAGCCCTCCAGGAAGGTGATGAAGAACATCATCGCGAAGATGACCGGGACGAAGACCAGCACGAAGCCGACGCCCGAGATGATGCCGTCGTTCACGAGCGACACGGTCCAGTCCGGGGCGCCGATCCCGCCCAGCAGCGCGGCCGCCCAGCGCTTGAACGGGCCGTTCGTCATCGCGTCGATCCAGTCGCCGAACGGCGCGGACAGGTCGAAGGTGAGCTTGAACACGACCCACATCGCCGCGAGGAAGATGGGGATGCCGAGGAACCGGTTCAGCACGATCCGGTCGATCCGCTCGGTCAGCTCCTTCTTCGGCAGGGTCGGCCGCTGCAGCACCTCGCGGGTGAGGCCGGTCGCGAGCCCGTAGCGCGCCTCGGTGACGAGCGCCTCGACGTCCGGGCCGTGCGCCGTCACCAGGTGCCGGAGCGGCTCCGCCAGGAGCGCCACCGTGTCGAGGCCGGCCGCCTCGACCACCCGCTCGTCGCCCTCCATGAGCTTCAGCGCGAGCCAGCGGCGCGGGTAGCGCGCGGTGAGCGAGGGGTCGCGCGCCTCGACCGCCCGCGCGACGGCCTCGGCCGCCTGCTCGAGGTCCTGGCCGTAGGAGAGCTGCGCCGGCGCCCGCCCGCCGGCGCCGCCGGCGGCGATGGCGGCGTCGAGGAGCTCGTCGAGCCCGCGCTTCCGGGTGGCCGAGGTGGGGACGACCCGGATCCCGAGCCGCTCCTCGATGGCCGCCACGTCGATGCGGTGACCCTTGGCCTCCGCCTCGTCGTAGATGTTGAGCGCCATCACCACCGGGATGTCCAGCTCGAGGAGCTGCACGGTGAGGTACAGGTTCCGCTCGAGGTTGGTCGCGTCCACCACGTTGACGATGACGTCGGGGCGCTCGTTCGCGAGGTAGTCGCGCGCGACGATCTCCTCCTGCGAGTACGGCGAGAGCGAGTAGGTCCCGGGGAGATCGACCAGCCGGATGCGCCGCCCGCCGTGCTCGAAGGACGCCTCCTTCTTCTCCACCGTCACGCCCGGCCAGTTCCCGACGTGGAGCCGCGAGCCGGCCAGCCCGTTGATGAGCGTGGACTTGCCCGAGTTCGGGTTCCCGGCCACGGCGACCGTCAGCACGCGGGCGGGGTCGAGCCCCGAGGCCGCGGCCGCGTGCAGCTTCCTGGCGGTGCTCACGGCGTCACCTCCACCGCGATCCCCTCCGCCTCCTTCTTGCGGAGCGAGAGGTTGTAGCTCTTCACCGTCACCTCGATGGGATCGCCGAGCGGCGCGACCTTCTCCACCTTGATCTCCTCGCCGGGGAGGAGGCCCATGTCCATGAGCCGCCGCCGCATGGGGCCGATGGCCCCGATGGTGGTGATGCGCCCCCGCTGCCCGGGGGTGAGCTGCGCCAGGTTCGTGCTCATGCCGTCCTCACCTTGATCCTCATGGCGACGCCGCGGTCGACGGCGATGCGCGACTCGTCCACCTTCACCAGCACCGGGCCGGCGCCGTTGCTCAGCATCTGGACCTGCTTGCCGATCCGCAGGCCCATGTCCTCCGCGCGCGATCCGACGTCCCCGCCGGCGATCCCCGCGCCCGCCACGATCTCTCCGGTCTCACCCTCGCCCAGCAGCCCGAGCGGCATCATTCGATTCGCCTCCGTGAAGTTGCGTGCGCTGCGAGCGGCTAGAACGCCGCCTTGACCGCGACGAGGCCGGTGGTCGTCTGGGCGACGTTGCGCCCCCAGACGGCCTGCTGGACGCCGACGATGACCCGCGTGCGCTCTGCGCCGGTCAGGTTGACCCCGGCCGTGAGCGCGAGCCGCTGCTGCGTGGTCGGAATCCCACCCGTGGTCGTAGTTCGCCTCGACCAGCGGCTGGAGCCACGACAGCAGCGCGTAGCCGAGCGCGAGGTTCGCGCAGCCGAGCCCCCTGAAGCTCCCCGCGCCGCCGCCCACCGGCAGCGTGAGCGCCAGCTCGACGTTGGAGGTCGCCCTGCCCCAGTCCTTCGACGCGACCAGGGCGTTGCGCAGGCTCCAGAACCCCTGCGTCAGGCCGAGGGAGGTGGTCGTCTGCTCGAGCCCGGTCGGGGCGACGGCCGTCGTCGTGAGCATCACGTCCAGCGCCCGGTCCGCGAGCGCCAGGAACCGCCAGCGCGACCCGAGCACGAGGTCGGTCATGCCGGAGCCGCGCGTCGGGCCCATGACGTCCGAGCGGTCCATGACGTAGCCGAAGCCGGTCCCGACCTTCACGTCGAGCTGATCGGTGAGGCCGTAGAGGACGCCGAGCGTGAACGCGTGGGCGTGCGCGTGTGCCACGTGATCGAAGTCGCCGGTGCCCTCGTGCGTCAGCGATGGGCCATAGGCGAGCTCGATCTCGAGCGCCCCCGCGCCCGCGGGCGTCGCGTCGTCCGTCGCGACCTTGCCGTGGTCGATGCCGGCGGACGACGCCGGGACGGCGTCGGGCTCGCGGGAGGTGAACGAGCCGTCCGCCGTCTCGGCGCGGGCGCTCAGCGACAGGAGGAGGGTGGCGGCGAGGGCCAGGAGAGAGCGGTGTGAGAGCATGTTGTCTGCCTGCGTGACGAGGCGAGTGAGGTGTTTGCTGCGAGTGCGCGCCTACGAAGTTGAGAACGATTCTCATATTCACGACCAGGCAGTCAAGTGGGAACGCTTGGAGCTGATCACGATCAAGTTTCGAGGGAAACGACACCGCCCCAGCGTGTTCGGGGCGCATCCCGCGCCAGGATCGCGGCGTCGAGGCGACTCTCGGTCTGCGACCTTCAGGCCGTGGACGCCGGACGGTCCGAGACGGCGTCCCGTAGCGCTTGCGACGAAGTCGCGGAGAGCACGGGCCGGTGACCGATCCGCGCCGAGCGCGGCCGACGTTCACCGATCGTGATCGGGGCTCACCGGCTGCTGACGCGCGTCGGCCCGCCCCGGATCGCACGCGCTGGCGGAGCAGCCGCAGGGCGCCTCGACGGCCCGCTCCCGGATCAGGGCCGCCGTGTCCCCCTCGCAGCCGCACGCCTCGCCGCGCCAGGCCTCCAGGCCCTCGCGCCCGATGAACACGGTCATTCCCAGCGCCGCCACCGGGTCGGCCCACCACCAGCCGAGGGCGGCGTTCAGACCGATGCCTGCGAGCGTGATGATCGAGAGCCAGAAGCAGGCGGTCGTCTGGAACGCGTCTGCCTCGAGCGCGCGGCTTCCGAGCCGCCGCGCCGCCCGGCGCTTCGCGCGCGCGAGCCACCGCATCGCGACGATCGAGACGGCGGTGAGCGCGATCCCGACGGCGCTCGGGCGCGGCGCCTCCCGCTCCCACAGCGCCGTCGAGGCCTCGAACGCCACGTAGAGCGCGAGCAGGAAGAGCGACGCCGCGACGAGCTTGTGGGCGCGGGCGTCGAGCCGCTCGACCTCCTCGGCCTCGGCCCCGCGCCGCTCCGCGAGGAGCCGCCAGACCAGGACGCCACCGGACGCGCTCTCGACGAAGCTGTCGATCCCGAAGCCGAGGAGGGCGACGCTCCCTGCCACCACCGCGGCCGTCACCGCGACCAGGCCTTCGACCAGGTTCCAGCCGATGGTCAGGTACTCGAGGCGCAGGGCGTGGCGCACGCCCTCCTCCCGGTCGAGCGCCGCAGGTCGCGCCTCGAGGGCGGCTCCCCCGGGCGCGCCGCCTCCCGCGGCGGGGCTCACCGCGGGCTCCGGGCGGCGCGGGGGGTGCGCGCGGGTGTCGTTTCCACGACTGCGTGAGTACGGAGACGAGCCCACTCCTGTCAAGCGGGCGGATCCGTCGGAGTCTCCCGTCGCGCCGACGACGGCCGCGCCGCGCGCGGTGGTCTCCCCCGGGATCCTAGCCGACGCGGAGCGGGCGCAGCGCCGCGGTCGCGTGGCGTGCTGCGGGCCACGGCCGGACCACCTCGAAGCGGGCCGGCGTGAGCGCGAACACCACCACCTTGCCCTCGCGCCGGCTCTCGAGCGCACCCGGGGCCGCGAGCACGTGATCCTCGGGGTCCGTGGCCTGGGTGACCCACACGGAGCCGCGGGCGACTCGGATGTCCACGCCGTCCTTCCCCACCGGCGCGCTCCACGTCTCCTGCTCGTTCAGGTCGATCAGCATGAGGAGAGTGTAGCCGCCGGGCCGAAACCATGACAGATACAGAAATGTCGAATTGCTACCAGTACAGTTATCGTACCGGCGTGACTGTGCTATAAAGTCACATGCCCACGATCGTCGAGGCGGCCCGGCCACCCTCGCGGGTGCGCGTCCCGCGTTATCAAGAGATCGCGCGGCGTTACGCGGCCGAGATCGATCAGGGGACGCTCGCGGCGGGCGAGCGCTTTCCCTCGGTGAGGCGTCTGGCCGCGGACGAGCGGGTGTCGGTGTCCACCGTGCTCCAGGCCATCACCCAGCTCGAGCTGCTGGGGCTGGTCGAGGCCCGGCCGCGCTCGGGTCACTTCGTCCGGCAGCGCGCGCGACCCCCCGCCCCCCAGCCGACCTGCGCCCCGGCCAGCACCAGGCCGTCGCCGGTCGGGGTGTCCGCGCTCGTCACCAAGGTCTACCAGGCGGCGAGCGACCCCGGGATCACGCTGCTCTCCAACGCGGCTCCGAACCCGGACCTCCTCCCCGGACGCGCGCTCGCCCGCTGCATGGCGGTCGCGGCGCGGCGCCCGGTCGAGCGGGGCGTGCGCTACGAGATGCCGCCCGGGGCACCCGAGCTGCGCCGGCTGGTGGCGGCGCGGTCCCCGACCTGGGGCGGGGACCTCACCGCCGACGACCTCGTCATCACCACCGGCGCGGTCGAGGGCATCCACCTGTGCCTGCTCGCGGTGGCCAGGCCGGGCGACGTGGTCGCCATCGAGTCGCCGGCGTACTACGGGACCTTGAAGACGCTCGAGCACCTGCGGCTGCGCGCGCTCGAGATCCCCTGCCGGCCCGACACCGGCATGGATCTCGACGAGCTCGAGCGGCGCGTCGACCGGCACAAGGTCGCGGCGGTGGTCGCGGTGCCGACCTTCTCGAACCCGCTCGGGAGCTGCATGCCCGACGCCGCGAAGGAGCGCATGGTGGAGCTGCTCGCCTCGCGCGGCATCCCGCTCATCGAGGACGACGTGTACGGCGACCTGACCTTCGGCCCGGCGCGGCCGCGGGCCGCGAAGGCGTTCGACCGGCGCGGGCTGGTCATGTTCTGCGCGTCCATCTCGAAGACCATCGCGCCCGGCTACCGCATCGGCTGGGTCGCGCCCGGGAGCTTCCGCAAGCAGATCGAGCTCCTCAAGTTCGCGCTCAACGTCGCCACGCCCACGCTGCCGCAGCTCGCCATCGCCCGCTACCTCCAGGGCGGCGGCTACGACCGGCACCTGCGCGTGCTGCGGGACCGGATCGGCGCGATCGTGGCGCGGACCGCCGCCGCCGTGGCGGCGTCCTTCCCGGAGGGCACGCGGGTGGCGTCGCCGCAGGGCGGGTGCTTCCTGTGGGTGGAGCTGCCCGCCGGCGTGGACGCCATGGAGCTCCACGCGCGCGCGCTCGACGCCGGCGTCTCGATCGCGCCCGGGCCAATCTTCTCGCCGGCGGGAGGCCACCGGAACTGCATCCGGCTCGCCTGCGGCGAGCCGTGGAGCGAGCGGATCGACGGCGCGATCCGGCTGGTCGGCCGGCTCGCCTCGCGGCTCGCGGCCCCGAAGGCGCGGTAGGCGCCGGGCGGCGCGGCACCGACCGCCCCTCGCGGCGGACGCCCGGCGAGGCCGCGGGCCGGCCGCTCCGCGCACCCCAGGCCGGGTGCGGCCCCGGCGCTGGAACGTTCTCTTTGGCGGGAGCGTGACGGCGGGGTTAGATGCGCGGTGTTGCGAGATCAGGCGACCGATCGTGAGGCGCTGGAGGGGCGCCCCCATGCGGAGGCGAGCGCGCCTTCGCTGGCCGCTCGCGCGGTGTCCATGCGTTACGGACAGCTCGACGCGCTCCTCCCGCTGTCGCTCGAGATCGGCCCGGGCGAGCGGGTGGCCGTGGTCGGGCCGAGCGGCGCCGGCAAGTCCACGCTCCTCCGGCTCCTCGACACCTCGCTCGCCCCCTCCGCGGGCCGGGTCGAGGTGCTCGGTCGCGAGGTCGCTGCGCTGTCGCCGCGCGCGCTGCGGCACCTGCGCGCGCGCATCGGGACCGTGCACCAGCAGCTCCACCTCGTCCCACAGGCGAGCGTGATGCAGAACGTGGTGGCCGGCCGGCTCGGCCGGATGTCGCTCCCGCGGGCGCTCGCGGCGCTCGTCTCGCGCGCGGAGGCGGCGCGGGTGGCCGCGGTGCTCGCCGAGGTCGGGATCGCCGAGCGGCTCCACGAGCGGGTGGACCGGCTCTCGGGGGGCGAGCAGCAGCGGGTGGCCATCGCGCGCGCCCTCTACCAGGAGCCGGAGATCGTCCTCGCCGACGAGCCGCTCGCGTCGGTCGATCCCACCTGCGCGGTGGAGATCGGCGCCCTCCTGGCGCGGGCGTTTCGGGGCCGCACGCTGGTGATGAGCACCCACCGGCTCGAGCCGCTCCTCCCGGTGGTGACCCGCGTGGTCGGGCTGCGCGAGGGCGCGCTCGCCTTCGACATGCCGGTGGCGGCGCTTACGCTCGACGACCTGTCGCGCCTGTACGCCTCCCGCCGGGGCTCGACCGCGGGTCGCGGCCGCGCCGTCGCCTCGCCGCGGCCGGCCAGCCCGGCCTGTCCGGCCGGCGTACTCGCGCTCGGCGCCTCGAACACGCCGGGCGAGTTCGTGCTGCCCGCCGCGGTGCGCGCCTTCGTGCGGCAGTACCCGGGCGTGCGGGTGAGCCTGGCGGTGAAGGACTCGGCGGAGGTGATCTCCGACCTGCTGGCCGGGCGCATCGAGGTGGGGTTCGTGGGCGCCCGATCGCCGCACCCGGAGCTCCGCTTCGAGGACCTGGTCGAGGACGAGATCGTGCTGGTGGCCTCGCCGGCGCTGGAGGGGCTCCCGGCCGAGCCGATCCCACCGGCGGCGGCCGCCCGGCTGCCGCGCGTCGAGCGCGAGGCCGGCTCCGGCACGCGCGCGGTGGTGGAGGAGCACCTCGCCAACCTGGGCACACCGCTCGATCCCGCGGCCATCGCGCTCGAGGTGGGGACGCTGGTGGGCCTCAAGGCGGCGGTGCTGTCGGGCATCGGCGTGGCCTTCACCTCCCGGCTCGCCGTCCGGGACGAGCTCGCGCAGGGGCACCTCGTGGCGCTCCGGCTCGACGGGGTGCGCATCCCGCGCCGCCTCTTCGTGGCGTGCCGGCGCGACGTGGCGCCCTCCCCGGCCGCGCGCCGCTTCGTGGAGGTGGCCCGCGCCGCCGTGGCGCCCGGCGCGGGGGGCGCGTGACGGCGCGCCGACCGCCGCTCCCGCCGCTGCTCTCCTGGCCGGGGCTGGTGGTCCTGGCCGCGGTCGCGATCTCCTACCGCGCGGTCGACGGCGATCTCGGCGCGCTCCTCGCGCCGGCGGCGCGGCAGGCCATGGGGGACTTCGCGCGCGGCTTCTGGCCGCCCGCCCACGCGCCGGAGTTCCTGTCCGTCCTCGCGCGGCCGCTGGCCGAGACGGTGGCCATCGCCTTCCTGGGGCTCTCGCTGGCGCTCTGCCTGGCGGCGCCGCTCGCCTACGCGGCGGTCTCGCCGGCGGCCCTCCCCGCCGCCGGGATCGCGCCGTCCGCGGCGCGCCGGGCCACCTGGCTCGCGGCGCGCCTGCTGCTGAACCTGATGCGCTCGGTGCCCGAGCTGGTCTGGGCGCTCGTCTTCGTGCGCGCCTTCGGGCTGGGGCCGCTCGCGGGCGTGCTCGCCATCGGGGTCGGGTACGCGGGCGTCCTCGGCAAGGTGTTCGCCGAGATCTTCGAGTCGGCCCCCCGCGCCCCCGCCGCGGCGCTGGCCGGCGCCGGCGCGCCGCCCTTCCGCGCCTTCGCCTTCGGGGTCCTCCCCTCCTCGCTCCCGCTGCTCGCCTCGTACGCGCTCTACCGGTTCGACTGCGCCCTCCGGGCGTCCGCGGTGCTCGGGCTGGTCGGCGCCGGCGGCATCGGCGTGCAGCTCGAGCTCTCCCTCAAGATGTTCGCTCACGACGAGGTCGCGGCCATGGTGATCGCGCTCTTCGCGCTCGTCGCCGGCGTCGACCTCCTCTCGCAGGCCGTGCGCCGCCGCATCCACCGGAGCCGCGGCCTCTTCCCGCTCGGGCTGGGCGCCCTCCGCGCCCGCCTGCTCGGGGTCGCGGCGTGGCTGGCGGCCGCCGCCGGGGCGGCGCGCGTGCTCGACCTCTCCTGGCGCGACGTGTCCCCCGCGGCCCTGGCCGGCGTGGGCGGGTTCGTGGCCTCGCTGTGGCCGCCAGACCTCGACCCGGCCTTCCTCCGCCAGCTCGCGCCGGCCGCCCTGGTCACCTTCGCGGTGAGCGTCCTCGGCAGCGCCATCGGGGCGGTCCTCGGGATCCTGCTCGCCTGGCCCGCGGCGCACCGGCTCCACGCGCTCTCCGGCGGCCGCCCCTCCCGCGCCCACGCCGCGGCGCTGTCCGCGGCCGCCTGGACCGCGCGCGGGCTCCTCAACCTGGGGCGGACGTTGCCCGAGCTCCTCTGGGCGCTGGTCCTCATCTTCGCGGTCGGGCTCGGCCCGTTCGCGGGGGCGCTCGCCCTCGGCGTCCACACCGCTGGCGTCCTAGGTCGCCTCTACGCCGAGGCGCTCGAGGAGGTCCCGATCGCCCCCTTCGCCGCGCTGCGCGGGGCGGGCGCCGGCGACGCCGCGGCCTCCGCGTTCGCGGTGCTGCCGCAGGCCTTCCCCCAGCTCGTCGCGTACACGCTCTACCGCTGGGAGGTGAACATCCGCGCCTCGGCGGTGCTCGGCGTGGTCGGCGCGGGGGGGCTCGGCGGGCTGCTCCACGTCTCGCTGAACCTGTTCCACCACCACCGCACGCTCACGCTCCTCGCCGTGATCGTGCTGCTCGTCACCGCCGTCGACCTCTTCTCCGGGGCGATCCGCCGCAGGATCCTGGAGGGTCCCGCGAGCCGCGCCGAGGCCCGGCCCGGGCCCGCCGTGCCGGCCGTGGTGGACGCCTGGTGAAGGACCCCGATCGTACTTGCACCCTGGTCTGGCGCCGGCGAAGAAGGGCAGATGCGCCTCCCCGTCCTCCTTGCCCTCGCCCTGTCGTTCCTGCCAGGCCCCGGCGCCGCCGAGGAGCCCCTCCGCGTCTCGGCCATCCCCGACGAGTCCCCCACCGAGCTGCTCCGCAAGTTCGAGCCGCTCGGGAAGTACCTCGAGCAGCGGATCGGCCGGCCGGTGAAGTTCACGCCGGTCACCGACTACGCCGCCACCGTGGAGGGGCTCGCCGCGGGCAAGCTCGACCTGGTCTGGTACGGCGGCTTCACCTTCGTCCAGGCGCGCAAGCGCACCGGCAACGCCATCCCCCTGGTGCAGCGCGAGGAGGACGCCCGGTTCCACTCGAAGTTCATCGTCCCCGCCGCGTCGAAGGCGCAGTCGCTGAAGGACCTGAAGGGCGTGAGCTTCGCCTTCGGCTCGGTGAGCTCGACCTCGGGCCACCTGATGCCGCGCTACTTCCTGCTCCAGAACGGGATCGACCCGGACAAGGACCTCGGCAAGGTGGCTTACTCCGGCGCGCACGACGTGACGGCGAAGTGGGTCGAGGCCGGGAAGGTGGACGCCGGGGCGCTCAACGAGTCGATCTGGCAGCGGCTCCTGGACGAGAAGAAGATTGACCCGTCCAAGGTCCGGGTGCTGTGGACCACCCCGGACTTCTACGACTACAACTGGACCGTCCGCGGCGATCTCGACCCGGCGCTCGTCGAGAAGATCCGCGCCGCGTTCCTGGCGCTCGACCCCGCCGACCCCGAGCAGCGCAAGGTCCTCGACCTGCAGCGGACGAAGAAGTTCATCCCGACCGCGCCGGAGAACTACCGCGCCATCGAGCAGGCCGCCCGCTCGGCGGGGCTGTTGAAGTAACCGGAGTCCGACCTCCGGCTGGCTGGCTACAGCGCGCCCTCGCCGCGCTCGCCGGTGCGAACGCGGATGGCCTCGTCGATCCGGGTCACGAAGACCTTCCCGTCGCCGACCCGGCCGGTCTTGAGGGCGCGCTCGAGCTCGTGGAGCACCCGGGGGACGAGTGGGTCGGGGACCACCACCTCGATCTTCAGCTTCGGGTTCAGGTCGATGACGTACTCGCCGCCACGGAAGATCTCCGTGTGACCGTTCTGCCGCCCGTGGCCCTTCACCTCGGAGACGGTGAGGCCCGCGATCCACACGTGGTCGAGCGACTCCTGCACCTCCTGCAGCTTCGAGGGCCGGATGACTGCCTCGATCTTCGTCATGTCGTGACCTCCCGGTCGGTGTCGTCCGCGAGAAAATTGCACGGTGCGTGCCCGGCACCGCGACCTCGCCCTCCCGGCGTGGGGATGGATTTCAAGCGCCGTCGCAGGCGCGAAGGTCGGCGACTGCACGGTTCCACGGCGCGGGAATGCTTCGGGGCGCGGCACGGACCGAGGCGGCGCCACCGCGCCGCTCGCCTGCTCGCCCGCCGCAGTATTTGCGTGCCGGCGGACGCAGTCGCGGGGCGCGCGTGGTCTCGCCCCGAGGCGGAATCAATTGGGAGACAGCGAGATTATACATGTGGAGCGCTGTGGCATGGCCTGTGAAACCCCTCACCGCGCGGCCCCGTGAGAGCGCGATGAACCCGCCACCAACCGGACTGTGGAGGGTGGAGACCCTACCCGGGATGTGGGATACCTCCGCGGGCTTGCCGCCGCGGCAGCGAAAGCACTAGACCCGAACGCCCCCCGACCCGCTCGCCGCGTGAAGCGCTTCACCGACTCGAAAGAGAACCCCGAATGACGAAGATCCTGGCGCTGCTCTCTTCCCTCAAGCTCGCGGTCATCCTCCTCGTCCTGCTGCTCCTCGGCCTCGCCGCGGGGACCATCATCGAGAGCCAGGCCGGCGTCGCGATCGCCGGGCGGCTGGTCTACTTCGCGCCCTGGTTCCTCGGGCTCCAGGCGCTGTTCGTGGTGAACCTGGTCGCGTCGATCGTGACGCTCTTCCCCTGGGGCAGCCCGCGGATCGGGTACCTCGTCACGCACTCGTCGATGGTGCTCATCCTGCTCGGCGCGCTGGTCACCTTCTTCTTCAAGACCGAGGGCCAGATCGGGCTCTGGGAGGGGACCGCCGGCAACACCATCGACCAGGTCGAGAACGAGCGGCTGGTGGCGCGCCACGACCTCCCCTTCTCGATTCACCTGGTGGACTTCCAGCTCGAGCGCTACCCGGGGACGATGCGTCCCTCCCAGTTCCGCAGCCTCATCGCCATCACCGACCCGGACACGGGCGTGACCACCCCCGCCGCGGTCTGGATGAACCATCCGCTCACCGTGAAGGGCTACACCATCTTCCAGTCGAGCTACCAGCAGGACGGCGAGCGCGAGGCGTCGGTCTTCTCGGTCTCGAAGGACCCGGGCCAGAACATCGTGTTCGTCGGCTACGGGCTGCTCGTCCTCGGCATGATCATCGTCCTCGGGACGCGCATCCGGACGCGGCAGCGACTCGCCGCGGCGCGGCAGCAGGCGACAAACGGCCGTCCGGCCGCGCCGCGCGCGGCCGCCGCCCTCATCCTCCTCGCCCTGGCCGGCACTGCCTCCGCGGCCGCGCCCGAGGTCGAGTCCCTGCGGCGCCTGCCCGTGCAGCACGACGGGCGGGCCATGCCGCTCGACACCTACGCGCGCGAGCTGGTCTGGAAGGTGACCGGATCGCGGGCCTGGCAGGGGCAGGATCCGGTCGAGACCGTGGCGAGCTGGATGAACGCCCCCGCCGCCGCGTCGGCCGCGCCGGTGATCAAGATCGGGGGCTCGGACCTGGCGGCGGCCATCGGCCTCCCGGGCGCCAGCCACGTGGCCATCGACCACCTGCTGCGTAACCCCGGCTTCGGTCAGCTCGTCCAGCAGGTCCAGATGGCCCAGCAGCAGGACGCGCCGCGCCGGGGCGTGCTCGGCGAGGCGGAGGCGCTGCTCGATCGCGCCCAGCCGCTGCAGGATCTGATGCGCGGGAGCCCGCTGCTCCCCATCCCGGTGCTCGCGCCCGCCAGCGCGCGGTGGAGCCCGGCGCCCGCGCCCGGCGTGGCCGGCCTCCTCGCCGTCGCCGGCCGGGCCGCGCCTCGAGGGCTGGCCCTCCGAGGCGCAGGTCGAGCGCGAGCTCTCGTACAACGCGCTCCGCCCCACGCGGATCGCCTGGATCATCCTGGCCCTGGGGCTGGTCGCGTCCATCGCCGGCTGGCGGAGCCGGGGCCGCGCGCTCGACATCGCCGCCGCGGCGCTGCTCGTGGCGGGCTTCGCGGCGATGACCTGGGGGATCGGGCTGCGCTGGGCGGTCGGCGGGCGCATCCCCGCCGCCAACATGTACGAGTCGATGCTCTTCCTGGCCTGGGGCGTCGGCCTGTTCGCGGTGATCGCGTTCCTGTTCATCCGCAACAAGCTGCTGGTGGTGAACGCGACCGCTGGCGCGGCCGTCACCATGGCGCTCACCGACCTGCTCCCCATGGACGGGTTCATCCACCCCATCGCGCCGGTCCTCTCCGGCACCCCGTGGCTCGCGATCCACGTGCCCATCATCATGGTGGGGTACTCGGTGCTCGCCCTCGGCGTCATCATCGCGCACGCGCAGATCGTCTTCGGCGCGCTCGGGCCGAAGCGCGAGGAGCTGGTCGAGAAGATGGTCGACCTCAACTACTGGTACATGCTGGTCGGGTCGATCCTGCTCATCGCCGGCATCCTCACCGGCTCGATCTGGGCGGCGTCGTCCTGGGGCCGGTACTGGGGCTGGGATCCGAAGGAGGTCTGGTCGCTGGTCGCCTTCCTCGCCTACATGGCCATCATGCACGGGCGGGTCGACCGGATCCTCGGGCGCTTCGGCGTCGCCGCGGCGAGCATCATCGCGTTCCAGACCATCCTGATGACCTACCTGGGCGTGAACTACGTGCTCGGGACCGGGCTCCACTCCTACGGGTTCGGCAACTCGCCCATCGTGAAGTGGATGGCGGCCATCGCGCTCGCCGAGATCGTCTTCCTGACCTGGGGGTGGGCCTCCAACCGGAAGCAGCCGGAGCGGCAGGCCGTCACCGCCGGCTGAACCTCCCGCCACCCGTCCAGCCGTCCCGGAGCCCGGCCCCGCTTGCGTGGGGCCGGGCTTCTTTCATCACTTGGTCGAGAGGCTCAGCGCGGGAGCGTTCCCGTGGTGGTGGCCACCGACCCCCCGCGAGGCGACGTCGTCGCTCGAGATGTAGGCGCGCTCGCCGGCCTCGACCTGGTCGAGGCCGGTCCACTCGTCCTGCTCGTCCGCGCGGAGCGGCGTGATGGCGCCGACGAGCTTGTAGAGGGCGAACGAGAGGACGCCGGAGTAGATCATCGTCACCACGACCCCCACCGCCTGCTTCCCGAGCAGCGCGACGCTGCCGTCCGCGCCCGCCGAGTTGATGGCGGTCGACGCGAAGACGCCGGTGAGGAGCGCGCCGAGGGTCGCGGCCACGCCGTGCACCGCGAACACGTCGAGCGAGTCGTCGAGGCCCAGCTTCGGGCGCACGCGGATCGCGCCGAAGGAGGCGAGCGCCGCGAGGGCGCCGATCAGGAGGGCGGAGCCGGGCTTCACGAACCCGGCGGCAGGCGTGATGGCGACCATGCCGGCGACGGCGCCGGAGGCGAGGCCCACGCCAGAGATCTTGCCGTGGAGGATCAGCTCGGCGAGCCCCCACGCCGCGGCGGCGGCGGCCGGGGCGAGGAACGTGTTCACGAACCCGGTGCTGGCGAGGCCGTTCGCGGCGAGGGCGCTGCCGCCGTTGAACCCGAGCCACCCGAACCACAGGAGGCCCATGCCGAGGATCGCGAAGGGCACGTTGTGCGGGAGGACGCTCGGCGCCTTCAGGCCCGCCCGCTTGCCGAGGAGGATCGCGCCGACCAGCGCGGCGGCCGCCGCGTTGATGTGCACGACCGTGCCGCCGGCGAAGTCGAGGACGCCCATGTTCCGGAGCCAGCCGCCCGGGGCCCACACCCAGTGCGCGACCGGCGCGTAGACGACGAGGCTCCAGAGCGCCACGAAGAGGATGAAGGCCTTGATCCGGACCCGCTCCACGATCGCGCCGGAGATGAGCGCCGGCGTGATCACCGCGAACATGGCCTGGAAGAGCATGAACGCCGAGTGCGGGATGGTCGCGGACAGCGACGCCTCGGGAGCGTCACCGACCCCGGAGAGACCGATCCAGGAGAACCCGCCCACGAACCGGTCGAGGCCACCGCCCGGCGAGAACGCGAGGCTGTAGCCGACGAGGGCCCAGAGCACGCCGATCACGGCCATGCAGACGATCGACAGGTTCATCGTGTGGACGGCGTTCTTCGCGCGGACGAGCCCGCCGTAGAAGAAGGCGAGGCCAGGCGTCATCAGCATCACCAGCCCGGCGCTGACGAGCACGAGGGCCGTGTCCCCGAGTCGATCTTCGGTGCGTCGGCCGCGAGCGAGATGGCGGGCGCGACGAGCGCGGCGATCGCGACGATCATCCTCGTCTGCCAGGGGCTGCCGGCGCAGGTCCAGCTTCGGCGGTGGCTTGCTGCGAGCTCCGTGGTGGTCGATCCGGTCATGGTTCCCCCGTCGGGTCTGGAGAGGGCCGCGCGACTCGTTGGCGTCCGTGCCAACGGCCAATCGACCGAGAAGCGTCGAGCGTCCCGTGGACCCCTTGCACGGTGCATACCTGCCCGCTGCACATGCAGTCATGGCGTCGGACATGCTTTCCCGCGGCCCTTCCCGGGGTGGCCCGGGCGCGGCTGCACGCTTTCGAGGCCGCGCGTGCCTCGAGGAGAGTCACCCAGCCGAGGAGACGTGCTCAGGAGGGCATTCCTGCCCGGATCCGGGGCGACCTGCATGCACGCGTACGACGCAACCGCGGCGTCACTCTCGGACCAATCATGGCGCGCGCGCGTCAGCGCGAGGCGCTGCTCCGGAGAGCTGGAGCGGGTCGCGGCCGCTCGGCTGATCAGCCGACCGGCTCGGCGTACGTCATGACGAGGTACATCACGGCCTCGATCGACCCGGGGTTCCGGTAGACGTGGGTCACGTCCGCCTGGAACACGATCGAGTCCCCCCGCCCGAGCGCGAGGCGGTTCGCCTCCACCTGGATCTCGACGGATCCCTGGCTCACCGCGAGGTACTCGGTGGTCCCGGGCGCGTGCGGCTCGGCTTCCTCGACCGCGCGGGCGGCGAGCCTCACCTCGTAGAACTCCACTCGCCTCGGCGCGTCGTACGGGAACAGCGCCCGGGAGCTGAAGCCCCCGTCGCGGTTCACCAGCAGCTTCGCCTGCTCCGCCCGCAGCACCTCGACGCTCGACCGTCCCTGGCTCGAGATGAGCGCCGCGAACTGCACGCCGAGCGCCGTGGAGATCTTCCACAGCACGCCGATCGTGGGCGTCGAGCGGCCCAGCTCTATCTGGGAGATCATGGCCCGCGAGACGGTGGACTCCCTGGCGAGCCGCTCCAGCGAGAGGCCGCGACGCGTCCGGAGCCGGCGCAGGTTCCGGCCCAGGAGCTCCGTGAGGTCTCCGGGATTGACGACTGGTGAATCCGTCGACTCCGGAGGGTTTCCATCTGCGCTCTGCGGCACTCTCGGCCTCCTGAGACGGACGTCATGCCGGACGTCCATCCGTTATGACGGACCCGGCTCCGAAGGTCAAGGGCGCGCCATGGCCGCCGCCCCTCGTCACAGCAGGCGGGAGATCGCCTCCACGGACTTCAGGCCCGAGCCGAAGCGCGCCATCGCCTCGCGGTTCCTGCTCAGCTCGCCGTACGGGAGGTAGCGCACCTCGAGGTCCGAGACGGCGCGAAAGGCCGGGCGCGCGAGCTGCCGGCGCACCTCGTCCTCGCGCTCGTCCGGCGCGACCACGACGCGTGCGACGTTGACGAGCCGCTCGTCGTGCGGCTAGCATCGCCCCGATGATGCGTTCCCCTCGCACCTGGCGCACCCGCGACGCGGCGGAGCACGCGTCGTGCATCTGTCGCCAGCCGTCGGGCGCGCCCGTCCGCGGCTGATCGCGCCCGACGGTCCCTGGCTGGCGCCTCGCGCCCGGCCGAGCCTCGTTCCATCCGACATCGAAATCCCACGCGGGCGGCCTCGGGCCGCCCCGGTCGCCGCCGCCGCGGAGCCGCGCGACCGAATCTCCGGGAGGAGAACGTCATGCTCCGCTTGTCCGAACCGCACGGTGGAACCCTGGTCGACCGCCTCGTCACGGAGGAGGAGGCGGAACAGCTCCGCGAGGACGCCGCGCGGCTGCCGCAGATCACCCTCGACGAGCGCGAGCTCCAGGCGCTCGAGCTCATCGCCACCGGGGCGGCCAGCCCGCTGACCGGCTTCCTCGGCCACCGCGACTACCAGAGCGTCCTGGCTCGCCTGCGGCTCGCAAACGGGACGCCCTGGCCACTGCCGTTCACGCTGGCGGTCACCCTGCCACAGCTCGCGGCCGCGCTCCGGGAGGGCGCCGCCGCGCTGCGAAGCACGAGCGGGCGCCTCGCCGGGATCCTCCGGGTGTCCGACGCGTTCGTCCGGAGCCCCCGCGAGGAGGCCGTGGCGCTCCACGGGACCGAGGACCCGGACCACCCGGGCGTGCGCTACCTGCTCTCGCGTCCCACCGGTGTCCTCGGAGGCGCGGTCGCGGTGGTGCGCTGGCGCGCGGGCGAGGGGCGGCCGGCGACGCCGCGGGGAATCCGCGCCATCGCCAGGCGGCGCGGCTGGACCGACCTCGTCGGCCTGGCCACGACCGAGGGCCTCGCCTGCATCGAGGGGACCGGCGAGCGCGAGGGCGCGCTCCTCGGGGCACAATCGATCCCCTCGTGGCACGCGCCCGGGCGGGACGCGCTGCTCCAGGCCATCGTGCTCAAGAACCTCGGCGTCCGGGAGGCGTTCCTCGAGCACGAGCGCAGCGACTGGACCGCCGCCGTCGCGCGGCTCGACGGCGAGGAGCTGGGGATCACGCCGGTGCTGGTGGGCGCCCGCGCCCCCACGGTGGCGCTCGCGCTGCACCCGGCGACCGCGGCCTGAGCCGCGACGGCTCGCGCCCGCCCGCGGCGAACCTGCCCGCGCCGGCGCGGCCGCGCGGCCGGGTCAGCGGGGATCCGGCAGCTCGCGGGTGACGCCGGCGATGCGCCGGGCGTTCGTCACCGCCGCCTCCCAGTCCACCAGCCCCCGGATGGCGAGCCGCGCGCCGTCGGGCGATCCGCCCCCGTGCATGCAGCCCGGGACGCCGCCGCCGACCGTCAGCCACTCGACCAGGCGCGCGAGGCGCGCGCGGGTCTCCCCGTCCGCGGCCCCGGCCGCCGCGGCGAGGAGCCGATCGCCGTACTCCGGCGACCGCAGATCCCGGAACGACGGGAGGCAGCCTGTCTCGGCGATGCCGCCCGAGATGTCCTGCGCGAGCACCTTGGTCTCGTAGGGCAGGCGCGCCACCTGCACCTTGTTCACGTGGGCGAGCAGCGGGTCCGGCACGAAGACGCCGGAGAGGTGCTGCTTCCCCACCAGCATCGCCCCGAGCCCGATCCCGAAGGTCACCTCGTTGTTCACGGTCATCTGCGTGAGCTTCTCCTGGAACGTCTTCCTGGAGAGCCCGTTCGCGCGTGCGAGGGCCAGGGCGGCGCCGATCATCACGTCGCCCTGCCCGGCCACGCAGGCGCCGATGGCCGACCGGTAGATGGCCGAGAAGATCGACACGAACTGAGCCGTGTACGCCACCTCCCCGCAGAGGAAGACCCGGTGGCGCGGCACGAAGACGTCGTCGAAGAGGAGCCAGGCCTGGGTGATGGCGCCGACCTTGGGCGAGTCCCAGCCCTCCTCCTCGTCGCGCGTGTCGGAGGGCCGACGGGTCTCGACGATGGTGAGCCCCTCGACGTCGCGCGGGACGGCGAACGCCACGGCGAAGCGCTCCTCGCCCACGCCGTACGAGGTGCCGGGGAACACGACGATCTCGTTCGCCGCGGCGACCGCGCAGATCTGCGCCTTCACGCCGCGCACCACGATGCCGTCCGGGCGCTCGGCCACCACGTGCAGGTTGGCGTCGGCGTGGGGCTGCTGGCCCGGCTTCAGGGCCCGGTTCCCCTTCGCGTCGGTGAGGGCCCCGGCGAGCGCGAACCCGTTCTCCTCGAGCAGCGCGAAGTAGTCGCGCAGCCGCGGGTGGTAGCCCGTCCCGCGCTCGGCGTCGAGATCGTGGGTGACGGCCCACAGCGCGTTGAGCCCGGTCCAGCCGGCGCAGGTCGCGCCCTGGCAGGTGCCGCTGTGCTGGAACTGCGCCCGCTTCATCCGGGCGTTCCCGAGCACGTCCTCGGCACTCCGCATGAGCGTGTTCCAGCGGTGAGCCCGCGCGCCGGTGAGGTGCGAGGTCGCGGTGAAGATCGGCGCGCGCGCCGGGTCGAAGGCGGCGTCGAAGGACGCGGCCACGGACTGCACGTGGAGCCGGGTGGCGGGGTGGGTGGTCACGTCGGCGATGCGCTCGCCCCACTTGTGGACGTTGGGCCGGAGCCTGCGCAGGCTCTGGCGGTAGGACTCGCCGTCGCGGAGGGCCATTGATTCACCTTTGGTGCTATCGCACCCAGAAGAGGAGGCGGCGCCTCAGGCGCTCGAGGAGCGCCATCGACAGGAACGTCACCCCGCCCGTGTAGAGGATGCCGGCCACCATCCGCGGGTAGTCGGCGTAGTCGGCGTAGTACTGGACGAACCGGCCCAGCCCGGCGTTGGCGCCGAAGAGCTCGGCGACGGTGAGGAGGATGAAGGCGAGCGCCAGCGCGACGGCCATCCCGGAGAACACGTGCGGCAGCGCGCCGGGCAGGACGATGCGCCAGAGGTACTCCGCGCCGCGGATCTCGAGCGCCCGGGCGCTGTCCCGGTGCCGCCCGTCGAGCGCCTGGGCGCCCGCGGCCGCGTTGAGGAAGACCGGCCAGAACCCGCCCACGAAGACCACGAAGATGGCCGACAGCCGGAAGGTGGGGAGGACGGCGATGGCGTAGGGGATGTACACGGTGGGTGGCACGGGGGCCGCCACCCGGGCCAGCGGCGAGAAGGCGCGCCGGAGCGGGTCGCTCGTGCCGACCAGGAGCCCGGCCACGATCCCCAGCGCCACCGCGCCCGACCAGCCCGGCACGAGGATGAGGAGCGAGGACCAGGTCCCGCGGAGCAGCTCGGGCAGCGAGGCCACCAGCGCGCGGGCCGTCACGACGGGCGACGGCAGGAGCGGGTTCGCGTCCTGCCGGGCGAGGGAGACGGTGAGCTGCCACCCCGCCAGGAGGAGCGCGAAGAGGAGCGCCGCCTCGGCGCCGCGCGGGAGGACCAACCGCCGCGTGCCGCGCCGGCCTTCCCGCCGCGCGGCCGCGGACGGCGCGGTGATGGCGAGCTCCGGCATGGCACGCGCCTCAGAGGTTCCGGGCCGCGAACTTCTTCTCCAGCTCGGCCCAGTAGGCGTCCTTCGGGCTCTCCTTCACGAGCCCGTCGAGCGCCTCCTTGTAGATGGTCACCTCGACGTGCGACGCGATCTTCTCCTTCGAGTCGACGAACTCGCTCGCCTGCATGACCTTCCAGAACTTCTCGACCCCCCGGGTGTTGGGGTCGCTGCTCTGGTCGAGGTGGCCGCTGTAGAGGGCCTTCTCGATGAGCGGAGGGTCGAGCTTCAGGTACTTCGCGATCGCGGCGACGGTGCGCGGGTGATCGTCGCGCACGAACTTCTCGGCGCGGAGGATGGCCCGGACCAGCTTCACCCAGGTGGCCCGCTGCCGGAGCTGCTCCGCCCGGACGGCCAGCCGGCAGCAGGGGTGACCGGGCTGGAGCGCCTCGCCCCGGGCGACCACCACCAGCCCCTGCTCGACCGCCCGGAGGTCGTGCGGGCCCCAGATGACGCCCGCGTCCACCTGCCCGCTCCTCACCGCCTCGATCACCGCGGGCGGGTTCTTGAGCTCGAAGAGCTGGACGTCCTTCCTCCAGTCGAGGCCGGCGTCGTGGAGCGCGCCGCGGAGCACGGCGTCCCCCGTGGCCAGGCGCACCGTGGCCACCTTCTTGCCCCGCAGGTCCGGGACGGCCTTGATGGCGCCGGCCCCGGCGGCCGTGGTGACGATGGCGACGTCCCCGCCCATGACCCCGCCGATGAACCTGAGGTCGGTGCCCTTCGAGATGTGGACCAGCGGTGCGGTGGTGCCGAACGAGCCGACGTCGAGCTTCCCGGCGTTCAGGGCGTTGATGCCGTCGGCCGAGTTCACGAACTCGACGAGCTCGACGTCCAGCCCCTCCCGCTCGAAGAAGCCATGCTCCTTCGCCACGAAGAACTTGGCGTGCCCGGTGACGGGCAGGTAGCCGATCCTGATCTTCTCCGCGCCGGCTGCGGGGTTGGCCGCCAGCGCCGCGAGCGCGGCCAGGAGCCCAAGGAACCTCGATCGCATCTGCTTCTCTCCCGGGGCCCTCGCCCCGCCATGATTTCGCGGCGCCGCCCGTCGGCGCCGCGCGCTGCTTTCACGCCTCGCGCCGGTCGACGACGCGCCTGGCCTTGTGCACCGAACGCGGGAGCTCACCGTCCTCGAGCACCGTCACCTTTCGTGGCGTGAGGCCCAGGCGCGTCCGGAACGCCCCGCGCACCGCGTCGGCGACCGCCGCCGCGGAGAGGGCGGAGCCCTTCCGGCGCTCCACCTCGAGCTCGAAGCGGGTCAGGTGCCGTTCCCGGTAGAGGGTGATCCGGTACTCGCCCGAGACGTCCTCGACCGAGCGCACCACCACCTCGACGTCGGAGGGAAAGACGTTCACGCCGTTCACGATGAACAGGTCGTCCGTCCGGCCGTGGACGTGGATGCGCGCGTGGGTCCGGCCGCAGGTGCAGCGGCGCCGGTCACGCGTCACGACGTCGCCGGTGCGGAAGCGGATCATCGGCCGGGCGCGCTTGCGGAGCGTGGTGAGGACCATCTCGCCCTTCTCGCCGTCCTGCACCGGGAGGCCGGTGGCGGGATCGAGCACCTCGAGCAGCACGTGGTCCTCGGCGAGGTGGAGCCCGTCCCGCGCCTCGCACATTCCCGCGCAGGCGCCGAAGATGTCGGAGATGCCGTAGAAGTCGTAGAGCTCCGCCCCCCAGAGCGACTCGATGGCGCGGCGGGTGGCCGGGATGGACCCGCCGGGCTCGCCCGCCACCACGATGCGGCGGAGCGAGAGGTCGCGCGCCGGATCGATGCCCGCGGCGCGGGCGGCCTCGCCGAGGTGCCAGGCGTACGACGGCGTGGTCCAGGTGACCGTCGGCTGGAACTGCTGGAGCAGCAGGAGGAGGCGCTCGGCCGGGATGGTGCCCGCCCAGATGCAGAGGGCGCCGAGCCGCTGCGCCCCAATCACGTCGGGGCCGCCCACGAACAGCGTGAAGTTGAGCGCGTGGAGGTAGCGGTCGTCGGGCCGCATCCCCGCCCCCCAGAACAGCCGCGCCTCCACGTCCTGGAACTCGTCGAAGTCCCGCGCCGTGAAGGGCGAGAGGGTGGGCACGCCGGTGGAGCCGCTCGAGGCGGAGACGTAGACCACCTCGCGCTCGGGCACCGCCGCGACGTCGCCGAGGAGGGGGACCGCGAGCTGCCGGTCCCGGAGGATGGTCTTGGTGACGAAGGGGAACCGGGTCAGGTCCTCGAGCCCCCGCACGTCGCCCGGCGACACCCCGGCGCGGTCGAAGGCGATGCGGTAGTACGGCGATCGCTCACGGGCGTGGGCGAGGTGCTCGCGGAGCTGCCCGAGCTGGTACGCCTCGAGCGACGCCCGGTCGAGGGTCTCGATCCCCTCGTCCCAGAAGCGCCGCTCCACGGGACGGTGCCCCGTCCCCTCCGTCCGGATCGCCTCGGCTGCTCGTGCCATCGAATCGCTCCTGGTGGGCTCGCCGCACGCGAGCAGTCGTCATCCTGCATAACGGACGTTCATCCTGTCAAGCGGATACACCGTCAGTCATCTGCCACCAGGTCGTGTACTCGCTGGAACGCGCGGATGACAGCGCCTTCCTGGCGCCCGGGCGCGGGCGAGGTCACCGCGCCGGACGCGGCGGGCTTGACGAGTATCCGTCATAACGGATACGGACCCCTATGCTCGAGCTCCGCGACGTCTCCTTCTCGTACGCCGCCGCTCCCGTCCTCTCCGCGATCGACCTGGTCGTCCCCGAGGGGCAGCTCGTGTCGCTCCTCGGGCCGAGCGGCTCCGGCAAGACCACCCTGCTGCGCCTCGCGGCCGGCCTCGAGACGCCCGGAACCGGGGTCCTCCGGTGGCGCGGCGAGGACATCGAGGGGCCATCGCTCCGTCGCGGGATCGTCTTCCAGGACTACTCGCTGTTCCCGTGGATGACGCTCCGGCAGAACGTGGAGCTCGCGCTCGGCAAGGCCCGCCGCGCGCTCGGGAAGCACGAGCGGCGCGAGATCGCCGCGGAATACCTGGAGCTGGTCGGACTCGGCGGCGCGGCCGGGAAGCACCCGCACGAGCTCTCGGGGGGCATGCGGCAGCGCGGCGCGATCGCGCGGGCCTTCGCGCTCGGCTCGGAGCTCCTGCTGCTCGACGAGCCGTTCGGCGCGCTCGACCCGGTGAACCGCGCGCGCCTCCAGGACCTCCTCCTCGACGTCTGGGCCGCCTCGACGCCGCGCAAGACCGTGGTCCTCGTCACGCACGACCTGGACGAGGCCCTGCTCCTCGGGAGCCGCGTGGTGGTCCTGGGCAGCGCCCCCGGTCGCGTGATCGCCGACCTCCCGGTCCCGTTCCCCTACCCGCGCTCACGCCGCGCGCTCTTCGCGTCGCGCGAGTACGTCGAGCTCGAGGAGCGGATCGCGGCGCACTACCGGCACGACGTCATCGAGCGGATCGATCGGCCGGACCTGGTCGACGGGCCGGGCGACCGGATCTGAACGCGCCGCCCGGCCGCGGGCACGGCCGTCCGGTGCGCCCGCGACGAGGTGGCACCCTCAGGCCTCGCCCCCGCCCTCCGGCTCGAGCGCCAGCAGCTGCGCGCCCTCGTCCACCAGGGCGCCGACCGGGAAGTGGACCGCCGCCACCCTGCCGTCGCGCGGGGCCGTGATGGTGTGCTCCATCTTCATCGCCTCGACGATGACGAGCGGCGCCCCCTTCTTCACGACCGTCCCCGGCCCGGCCACCACGGCGATGATCTTCCCGGGCATGGGCGCGGTCAGCCGTCCGCCGTCGGCGTCGCGCTCCGGCGCGGCGTCGGGATCGTGCACCGCGAGCCGGACCGAGCGGCCCTGCGTCATCACCACCAGCTCCTCGCCGCTGCGGACCACGGTCGCGCGGACCCGCGCGCCGCCGAGGTCCGCCACCACGTCTCCGGCGAGGTTCCGCGCGGCGCGCACCTCCAGCCGCCGCCCGGGCAGCTCGAGCACGAGGCCGCTCCGGCGGTAGTGCGCGATCACCCGCACCAGCCGCTCGCCGTCCACGAACGTGACGGCGTGGTGATCGTCCTGGTTGAGCCGCCAGCCGTCGGTGCGGTGCCAGGGCGAGTGCGGGTCGAGCGAGGCGCGGGCGGCCCCCTCGGCCTCCTCGTTCCGCCGGAGCAGCACGTCGAGGCAGGCCAGCGCCAGCACCTGGTCCGAGGCGGGCCCGGCGTCGCCGACCAGCGCGGCCCGGTGACGCTCGATGAAGCGGGTGTCGAGCTCGGCGGCGGCGTAGGCCGGGTGGGCCGCCACCGCGCCGAGGAAGGCCAGGTTGGTGGTGACGCCCACCACCTGGTAATCGGCGAGCGCCGCCCGGAGCCGCCGGAGCGCGCCGTCCCGGTCGGTGTCCCAGACCACCAGCTTCGCGATCATGGGGTCGTAGTGGATGGTGACCTCGTCCCCCTCGCGGACGCCGGTGTCGACCCGCACGTGGACGCTCTCGGGCGGCGCGCGCAGGTGGCCGAGGACGCCGGTCGAGGGCAGGAACTCGCGCGACGGGTCCTCGGCGTAGACCCGCGCCTCGATGGCGTGGCCCGAGATGACGAGGTCGGCCTGCGCGCGCGGCAGCGGCTCGCCCGCGGCCACCCGGAGCTGCCACTCGACCAGGTCCTGCCCGGTGATCAGCTCGGTGACCGGGTGCTCCACCTGCAGCCGGGTGTTCATCTCCATGAAGTAGAAGCGGCCGTCCTGCGTCGAGCAGGAACTCGACCGTGCCCGCGCCCTGGTAGCCGATGGCCCGCGCCGCCGCCACCGCCGCCCGCCCATCTCCGCCCGCAGCGCGGCCGAGAGCCCGGGCGCCGGCGCCTCCTCGAGCACCTTCTGGTGCCGGCGCTGGATCGAGCAGTCGCGCTCGAACAGGTGGACCGCGTTCCCGAGCGCGTCGGCGAACACCTGCACCTCGACGTGGCGCGGCCGGGCCAGGTACCGCTCGAGCAGCACCCGGTCGTCGCCGAAGGAGGCCAGCGCCTCGCGGCGGGCGCCGGCCAGCGCGTCCTGGAACGCCGCCGGCTCGGTCACCGCCCGCATGCCCTTGCCGCCGCCGCCGGCCACGGCCTTCACCAGCACCGGGTAGCCGATCCGCGCCGCCTCCTCCTCGAGCCGGGCCGGGTCCTGCGCCTCGCCGTGGTAGCCGGGCACGAGCGGCACGCCGGCCTCCGCCATGATCCGCTTGGCCGCGCTCTTCGAGCCCATGGCCCGGATGGCCGAGGCGGGCGGGCCGACGAAGACGAGGCCCGCGGCCTGGCAGGCCTCGGCGAAGGCCGCGTTCTCGGAGAGGAAGCCGTAGCCGGGGTGGACCGCCTGCGCGCCGCTCCGCGCCGCCGCCCCGAGGATCGCCTCGATGGAGAGGTAGCTCTCCCGCGCCGGGGCCGGGCCAATCCGGTAGGCCTCGTCGGCGAGCGAGACGTGCATGGCCCGGGCGTCGGCGTCGGAGTAGACCGCCACCGTCCGCAGCCCCATCCGCCGCGCCGTCCGCAGCACGCGGCAGGCGATCTCGCCGCGGTTCGCCACCAGGAGCTTGTCGAACATGGCGGCCAACCTCAGGCGGTCTCCTCGAACAGCTCCCGCCCGATCAGCATGCGCCGGATCTCGCTCGTGCCGGCGCCGATCTCGTAGAGCTTGGCGTCGCGCAGCAGCCGGCCGGCCGGGAAGTCGTTGATGTAGCCGTTGCCGCCCAGGCACTGGATCGCCTCGAGCGCCATCCGGGTGGCGTGCTCGGAGGCGAACAGGATCGCGCCGGCGCAGTCCTTGCGGCTGGTCTTGCCGGCGGCGGCGGCGCGGGCCACCGCGTAGACGTAGGACCGGCTGGCGGAGAGCGTGGTGTACATGTCGGCCAGCTTGCGCCTGCATGAGCTGGAACTCGCCGATGGCCTGGCCGAACTGCCGCCGCTCGTGGACGTAGGGGAGCACCACGTCGAGGCAGGCCTGCATGATGCCGAGCGGCCCGCCGGCCAGCACCAGCCGCTCGTAGTCGAGCCCGCTCATGAGCACGCTCACGCCGCGCCCCACCTCGCCGAGCACGTTCTCCGCCGGCACCTCGCAGTCCTCGAAGATGAGCTCGCAGGTGTCCGACCCGCGCATCCCGAGCTTGTCGAGCTTCTGGGCGGTCGAGTATCCGGGGAAGTCCTTCTCCACGATGAAGGCGGTGATGCCGCGCGCCCCCGCCGCCGGGTCGGTCTTCGCGTACACCACCAGCACGTCGGCGTGCGGGCCGTTGGTGATCCACATCTTGGTCCCGTTCAGCACGTAGCCGGTCGCCCCGCCGCTCGGCCCGGAGCTTCATCCCCACCACGTCCGAGCCGGCGCCCGACTCGCTCATGGCGAGCGCCCCCACGTGCTCGCCGGACACCAGGCGCGGCAGGTAGCGCGCCTTCTGCTCGGCGCTCCCGTTCCGGTGGATCTGGTTCACGCACAGGTTCGAGTGCGCGCCGTAGGCGAGCCCCACCGCCCCCGAGGCCCGGCTGACCTCCTCCATGGCCAGCACGTGCTCGAGGTAGCCGAGCCCGGCGCCGCCGTACTCCGGATCCACCGTGACCCCGAGCAGCCCGAGCGCCCCCATCTTCCGCCACAGGTCCATGGGGAAGTGGTTCTCCCGGTCGATGTCCGCCGCCCGCGGCGCGATCTCCTCGGCCGCGAACTCGCGCACCGTCGCCCGGATCAGGTCGGCCGTCTCGCCGAGGTCGTGGTCGAGCCCGCGGCGGCGGCTCGCGGGCACGCCGGGGCCAGCCTCCTGTCCCTGGCTCTGACCCACCGCGGCGCCGGGGCCCGCCGCTCCGCCCGTCGGGATCTGCATGCCTGCTCCTCCGCGCCGGACGCCGGCGCCAGGTGCGCTCCTGCCGGACGCCGCCGCACCCGGCCAGGCGCGCGGCCTGGATCATAAGAGCTTTCTCGCCTGCCGCGCCGCCCGGCCTGCCAGGAGGCGACGTCCCGCCGTGGGAGCCTGGCGGTGACACGCGCGGGCTCCGCGGGAGCCGCGCGGTGACGCCACGCGCGGGCCCTCAGGCCTCGTTCTCGGCGTGCGGCGCGTCCACCGGCTTCGACTCCGGCGAGCCCCGCTGCCGCAGCACGATCCCGAGGAGCACCAGCACGCCGACCGACAGGAACTCGCTCTGCCAGTTCTGGAGCGACTCGAACCAGAAGCGGCTGGTCCCGAGGTAGCCGAGCGCGGTCACCGGGAGCTCGCCGTGACGCACCTGCTCCTCGCTGAACGCCCGCGCCCCCGCCATCGCGTGCACGGAGAACGAGAGGGCGAACAGCGCGATGAGCGCCAGCGAGAGGGAGCGCTCGTAGACGGCCAGCGCGAGGCCGCCACGGCGGACCGGCCAGGGCGCGCCGGGCCTGGGTCGCGGGGCGCGGTCGACGCTCCGGGTCTCCCTCGATCGGCTTCGACTCCGGCGACCCCTTCTGGCGGAGGAACGACCGTGAGGAGCACGAAGGCCGCCATCTGGAGGAACTCGCTCTCCCAGTTCTCGGCGGTGGCCTCCCAGAAGTCGCCCGAGGACAGGTAGGCCAGGATCGCCACCGGCGGCTCGCCGTGCTCGCGCCGCTCCTCGAGCTCGTGACGCCAGCCCGTCGCCGCCTGTCCCGCCCAGAAGACGACGAACAGGCCGATCATCACGATCGAGAGGCTGTTCTCCTTGAACCAGCGCTTCATCCCGAGAGCTCGCTCCGCATGACAGGCCGACCGTCACGGTGTCCACCTCGCGCGCCGTGTGCCAGGCGACCCGCGGCCGAGGGCTCCATCGTGCGAGGCCGTGCACCGGGGGGCCGCCCGCCCGGCGCGCAGGCGACCGCCTGGAGCGGCGGTGGTAGCATGCGCGCCCGTTGACGGACCGCCCTCAGCGCCGCCAGGCCCGCCTGGCCACCCTCGCGGTCGCGCTCGCCGCGGTGCTCCCGTACCTCCACACCCTGGGGCACGGGTTCGCCTACGACGACGGCGTCGAGGTGGTCGACAACGCGTACATCCGCGGTGTCGGGGGCGTGCCGCAGATCCTCACGAACCCGGTCTGGGCAGGAATCCGGCAAGGGATCCTCCGCGTACCGGCCGCTCACCACCCTCACCTACGCGCTGAACCACGCGGTGGGCGGGCTCGCGCCGGCCGGCTACCATCTGGTCAACCTGCTGCTCCACGCGGGCGCGTCGGCGCTCGTGGTCGCGCTCGCGCTCGCGCTCGGGCTCCCGCTCGCCGCGGCCACGCTGGCGGGCCTGCTCTTCGCGGTGCACCCCGTCCACGTGGAGGCCGTCGCGAACGTGGCCGGTCGCAAGGAGCTGCTGGTCACCGTCCTCGCGCTCGGCGCCGTGCTCCTCCACCGCAGCGCCCTGCGCCGGGGCGGAGCCAGGATCTTCGCGGCCGCGCTGGCGGCCCTGCTGGCCGCCTTCTCCAAGGAAACCGGGCTCGTCGTCATCGGCCTGGTCGCCGCGCGCGACCTGCTGCTCGACACCGAGGAGCTCCGGGCGTCGCCTCGTCGCGCCGCGGCGCTGTACGCCGGCTACCTGGCCGCCGCCGCGCTGTACCTCGGCGCGCGCTGGGAGGTGCTGCAGAGCGTGGGCATGCCGGGGACGCCGTTCCTCGAGAACCCGGTCGCGTCCGCGCCGTTCCTCGAGCGGGCCGCGACGGGGATCGTCGTGCTCGGGAAGGGGCTGGCGCTGCTGATGGCGCCGATCACGCTGTCGCCGGACTATTCCTTCGCCGCCCTCCCGCCGGTCAGCTCCGCCCTCGATCCTCGCCTGGCCGCTGCGGTGGCGGGGCTCGCGGCCGTCGCGGCGTTCGGGGCATGGCCGGGTGCCTGGCGGCGCGTCCGGGTCTTCGCGGTGGCGATCTACGGCCTCGCCATCTTCCCCGCCTCGAACCTCCTCGTCCCCATCGGAACGATCTTCGGGGAGCGGCTGCTCTACCTCCCGAGCGTCGGCTTCGCGATCGGCGTGGCGGCGCTCGGGGCGCGGTGGCTCGAGGGGGAGCGGCGCGTCCTGGTGCGGACCGTCGCCGGGCTCGTGCTGGCGGGGCTCGCGGCACGCGGGGCCTGGTACGCGCGGGCCTGGGAGGACAGCTTCACCATCTTCGCCGAAGGCGCGCGGGTCCAGCCGGGCTCGGCCCAGATGCAGCTCACCTACGGCGGTCAGCTGCTCGAGCGCGGGGAGATGGCCGGCGCGGCCGCTGCGTTCTCGCGCGCGGCGGAGATCCTGGCGGTCCGCCCGGACGCCCAGGCGCCGGCGCTCGTGCAGCTCGGGGTCGCCTACGAGCACCTCGGCCGGGCCGAGGAGGCGGAGCGGCTGTACGCGCGCGTGCTGGCGCTGGACCCACTTCACCCGGACGCGCTCTGGCGGACGGGCGTCCGGCGCTGGGAGCACGGCGATCGGTCCGGCGCGGTCGAGCTGTGGGAGCGCGTCGTCGCGGCCGAGCCCCGCCACGCGCCCGCGCTCGCCGATCTCGGCGTCGCCGCGTACGTGGCGGGTGATCTGCTGGGCGCGGAGACGCGCCTGCGCCAGGCCGCGGAGATCGCGCCGAGGCTCCCCGGCGTCTGGTACAAGCTGGGGCTGGTGAGCGATCGGCTGGGGCGGCGCGCGGAGGCGCGCGCGGCCTGGCGTCGCTTCCTGGAGCTCGCCCCGGGACCCTCGCGCGAGCGCGACGACGCAGAGCGACGCCTCGCGGCGGCGCCTTGATCGGCGGCCGGAGCCGCGCTCCACTTCCGGCGCGCTCCAGCCCGCCCCGGCGGCGGCTCACCCGAGCAGCCCGTTCTCGCGCGCCATCTGCGCCAGCCGGGCCTTGAGCCGCTCGAAGCGCTTGCGGAGCGCGGCCGTCTCCGCGGGGCCGCCGCTGCCGTGGAGGACGTGGGCGACCTCCTCCCAGCTCAGGGCCTGATCGATCCGGAGGACCAGGATCGACTGCTCCTCCGGGGTGAGCGCCTGACGCAGCCGCTCGATGGCCGTGACCTGGTGCTCGTGCCGGATCGCCGAGGTGGTGCGGATCTCCTCCGCCAGCTGGGACGCCTCGGTGGGGAGCGTGCGGGCGTGACGGCGGTACGCGTCATCGCGCAGCCGCGCGGCGGAGTTCCACGCGAGCGTGTACGCCCACGTCCGGAAGGCGCACTCGCGCCGGAACGTCCTTATCCCTCGCCAGAGGCTCTCGGCGAACATCGAGAATGCCTCGTCCGCGTCGGAGGGGTTCCTGAGCACGGCCCGCAGGTAGCCGAGGACGCGCGGACCGAAGGCGCGGATGGCCTCGGTCGCCGCGCCGCGGGCGTCGCCAAGGGCGAGCAGCTCCTCGATGCGCTCCTCGGGCGACATGGCGTGGATCCTACGCTCCAGGCTCACGGAGCGTCGCTCCCCCCGGGGCGGCAGGCTGGACGCTGGCCACGCGGCGGCTCCCGCTTCGGCGGCACCTGGAAGCCCGGCCGCGCTACACTCGAGCGCGAGAGCGGCCGTCGATCGGCTGGAAGGGAAACGGCTTGGAAGGCTCGCACCCCGATGGTGGTTCTGGCGAGCCGGGCCCCGCCCCCACGGAGGGGCCCCCGACCCCCGTGCAGCGCGTCGCGCGGGCGCTCCTGCGCACGCTCGGCTGGCGGGTGGCCGTCACCTGGCCGAGCGTCCCGCGCTGCATCATCATCGTCTACCCGCACACGTCGAACTGGGACTTCGTGATCGGGTACGTCGCGCGGCTCGCCTCGGGCTTGCCGGTGCAGTGGATCGGGAAGGACACGCTCTTCCGCTGGCCCTTCGCCGGTCTGCTGCGCCGGATGGGCGGCATCCCGGTGAATCGCCGCCAGCGGACCGGGTTCATCGCGCACCTGGTGGAGGAGAGCCGGCGCCGGCCCTGGATGTGGATCGCCATGGCGCCCGAGGGTACCCGCGCCCGCACCGATCACTGGAAGTCGGGCTTCTATCATCTCGCCATGGCGGCGGACCTGCCCATCGGCCTCGCCTTCATCGACTACCGGGCGCGCGTCGTCGGTCTCACCACCTACCTCACGCTCACCGGCGACGAGGAGGACGACCTCGCGCGGATCCGCGCCGCCTACGCGGACAAGACGGGGCACCACCCGGCCCAGGCCGGCGAGATCCGCTTCCGGCCGGGTCACCCCTGACGGTGGTCAAGGTGCGCGGCGCGGTCCGGAGGCCGAACATTGGGTGCATGGACGGCTCCATGCTGGAAAGGGCGTTCACGCGGGCGGAGGAGGCGCTGCTGGCGCGCACGCTGGTCGGGCGGAGGCTCGAGGCCGAGGTGCGGGACGCAGCCGGGCTGGTGGTCTTCGCCGCCGGGGTGGAGATCGACCGCCCACTCCTCGACCGGGCGCGTGCGCGCGGCGTCCTCGACGAGGTCGCGCGCGCCGCCGAGCCGGGGACCAGCGACACCGAGCTGGAGGAGCTGTTCCTGTGGCTCGCGGAGCGCAGACGCGATCGGAGCTGAGCGCCCGGCGCGCGGTGCTGCTCGTGAACGTCCGGGCCCGCGAGGGCGAGGAGTCGCTCGCCGCCGCGCGTGCGGCGCTCCGGGGCGCCGGGGTCGCGCTCGCCGGCGCGCACGCGGTGGAGCCGGGCGCGCTTCCAGCGCGGATCGAGGCGGCGCTCGCCGCCGGCGCGGGGCGCGTGATCGTGGGCGGCGGCGACGGGACCCTCTCCGCCGCGGCGCGCGTGCTCGCCGGGACGGGCGCCGTCCTGGGGTTGCTCCCGCTCGGCACGGCCAACGACTTCGCGCGGACCCTGCGGATCCCGAGCGGCCTCGCCGCCGCGGCGCGGGTGATCGCCCGCGGGCGCGTGCGCCGGGTGGACGTGGGGTGGGCGGGCGGCCGTGCCTTCCTGAACGCCGCCAGCGTGGGCGTCTCCTCGGAGCTGACGCGCCGGCTGGACGACGGGCTGAAGCGGCGGGCCGGGCGGCTCGCGTACCCGATGGCGAGCGCCGCCGCGGCCGCGCACCCGCCGTTCAGGCTTCGCCTCGAGGTGGACGGGCGCATCGAGGAGCTGGACGCGCTGCAGCTGGTCGTCGGCAACGGCCGCTACCATGGCGGCGGGCGCCTGATCGCGCCCGGCGCGCGGGCCGACGACCGGCTTCTCGACGTTTACGTCCTCGTCGCCGCTTCCGCGCCCGGCCGCGCGCGCCTGCGAGACCGCGTGAGCGACGTCGCCTCGCTGGCGCGCTATGCGCTGCTCCTCCTGCGCGGTCGCCACCTCGACCACCCGCGCGTGTTCCACCTGCGGGCGACGCGGGTGTCCGTCCAGACGGATCCGCCGCTCGAGATCGACGCCGACGGCGAGCTCGCCGGGACCACCCCGACCGAGTTCCGGGTGGCACCCGGCGATCTCGCCGTGCTCGCACCGCCGCGGCGCTGGTTTCGTGGGTGGCGTTGAAGCCGATCGCAGGGCGGCGGTTCCATTCGACGCCCCGAGGTGCCAACGTCCCCTCACCCCACCTGCGCCCACAGCAGCCTGCTCGAGCTCATCCCACGCTCCCGGGACATGCGAGCGGCCGGCTAAGGGCGCACGGTCTGGACGAGCGTGCGCACGTTCGCGAGGGGGGGGAAAACCCGAGCTTACGACCTGCAGGCCACGTGAACGACCATCCGGAACACCCGACCATCGTCGTCGTCGACGACGACACCGACCTGCGGGAGACCCTCGGCGAGCTCCTCGTGGAGGAGGGCTACCACGCCCGTCTCTTCGAGAACGGCCGCGCGGCGCTGGAGTTCCTGCGCCACGAGCCCGACGACCCGCAGCTCATCCTGCTCGACCTGATGATGCCGGAGATGAACGGCTGGCAGTTCCGCGAGGAGCAGCTCAAGGACGACCGGCTCCGCGAGATCCCGGTGGTGGTGATGACCGCGAGCCGCGGCCTCGAGGGGGACCCGCTCAGCGCTCGCGAGGTCCTGTACAAGCCCATCGGGCTCGGCGAGCTCATCTCGGCGGTGGAGCGGCACGCCGCGCGATGAGCCGGCCGGCGCGTGGTAGAACCGCGCGCCATGATCGAGCTCGGCCCATCCGAGATCGCGCGGGTCGCCCTGGTGGCGCTGCTCGCAGGGGCGGTCGACGCCATCGGCGGTGGCGGCGGGCTCCTCACCGTCCCGGCGCTGCTGTGGGCCGGCCTGCCCCCGCACCTCGCGCTCGGGACCAACAAGGGCCAGTCGGTGTTCGGGTCGTTCGCGGCGCTGGTCCGCTTCGCCCGCGCCGGCATGGTGGACGCGCGGCGCGCCCGCGTGGACCTTCCCGCTCGGCCTCGCTCGGCTCGCTCGCGGGCGCCGCCCTGGTGCTGGTGGTCCCGCCCGCCGCCCTCCGGCCGGTGGTGCTGGGGCTGCTCGGCTTCGCGGCCCTGTTCGTCGGTCTCCGCCGGCCGGGGCCAGCCCGCCTCGGGGACGTCCCCGCCCGTCGCCACGGACCCGCGCTCGCCGGCGCGGCGGCGCTCGCCATCGGCGCCTACGACGGCTTCTTCGGGCCGGGCACCGGCACGTTCCTCATCGTCGCCTTCGTGGCGCTGCTCGGCGACGGCCTCGCCCACGCCTCCGCCGCGGCCAAGGTCGTGAACTTCGCCTCCAACCTGGCTGCCGTGGCGCTCTTCGCGGCCCGCGGGCTGGTGGTGTGGCGGATCGCCCTGCCGATGGCGGCCGCCCAGCTCGCCGGCGGGTGGCTCGGCGCGCACCTCGCGGTGCGGCGCGGCGACGCCCTGGTCCGCCGCGTGGTCGTCCTGGTGGCCCTGGCCCTCGCCGCCAAGCTCGCCTGGGACGTCTACGCCCCGCCCGCCTGACGGCGCACGGGCCCCCGGCAGCCGACGGTTCACCCCGCACCGTCCCCGCTGGTACACTGCCCGCCCGCCCCAGGGAAGGAGCGCTGAACGATGAGCCGCACCGTCTCGGCCGAGGAGGCCGTCTCCGTCGTCAAGTCCGGCGACCGCGTCTTCATCCACAGCGTGGCCGCCGCCCCGCGCCGGCTCATCGATGCGCTCACCGCGCGGGCCGACGAGCTGCGGGTGGTGGAGGTGGTCTCCATCCACACCGAGGGCGAGGCGCCCTACGCGGCGCCGGAGCTCGCCAAGAGCTTCCGGGTGAACGCGCTCTTCGTGGGCCCGAACGTCCGCCAGGCGGTGAGCGAGGGGCGCGCCGACTACCTGCCGGTCTTCCTCTCCGAGGTCCCGCAGCTCTTCCGCTCCGGCATCCTCCCGCTCGACGTCGCGCTGGTCCACGTGTCGCCGCCGGACCGGCACGGCTTCTGCTCGCTGGGCGTCTCGGTGGACGTGGCCCGCTCCGCGGTGCAGACGGCCCGCACCGTGATCGCCCAGGTGAACCCCCGCATGCCGCGGACGCACGGCGACGGGCTCATCCACGTGGACGCCATCGACTACCTGGTCCCCGTGGACGACCCCATCTACGAGCTGCCGGCGCGGCAGCTCTCCGAGGTGGAGCAGGCCATCGGCCGCCACTGCGCGGAGCTGGTGGACGACGGCGCCTGCCTGCAGCTCGGCATCGGCGCCATCCCGCAGGCCACGCTCGCGTCCCTCGGCGATCACCACCGCCTCGGGATCCACACCGAGATGATCTCCGACGGGGTGGTGGACCTGGTCGAGAAGGGGGTCATCACCGGCGAGGCGAAGCGGGTCCACCCCGGGAAGATCGTGGCCGGCTTCGCCCACGGCACCCGGCGGCTCTACGACTTCCTCGACGACAACCCGCTCGTCGCGATGCTCGACATCGCCTACGTGAACGACACGGCGGTGATCCGGCGGAACCCCAAGGTCACCGCCATCAACAGCGCCATCGAGGTCGACCTGACCGGCCAGGTGTGCGCCGACTCGGTGGGCGAGCGGCAGGTCTCCGGCGTCGGCGGCCAGATGGACTTCATCCGCGGCGCCTCGCTCTCCGAGGGCGGCAAGCCCATCATCGCGCTGCCGTCGGTCACGTCCACCGGCGCCTCCCGCATCGTGCAGCGTGCTGCAGCCGGCGGCCGGCGTGGTCACCACCCGGGCGCACGTGCACTTCGTCGTCACCGAGCAGGGGATCGCCGACCTGTTCGGGAAGAACCTGCGCCAGCGGGCCGCCGCGCTCATCGCGGTGGCGCATCCGTCGCACCGCGACGCGCTCGCGGCAGACGCACGCAAGCGCTTCGGGACCTGGTAGCGGTCGTCCGGGACGTCGCGCGTCGAAAGGCCCCGCGGCGCGCGCCCGGGCCTGTCGATCGGCGCCGGCCGGCGAAGACCTCTACCCTCCGTGACGGTGACTGGTAGGCTGCCCGGCGGAGGGATCCCCCCATGCCCGGTCGTCCTCGCCCGCCGCTCGCGTCACTCTCCGTCGCCGTCGTCCTCCTCGCGGTGGCCTGCGGCGGCGGCGGCGGCGGCACCGCGGCGCCCCAGACGACCTGCCGCGCCTTCGCGGCGGACTGCGGGCAGGACGCGGACTGCTGCTCCCGCTCCTGCACCGGCGGCCTGTGCGACTGCTCGCCCTCCACGGGCGCGCCCTGCGCCACCAGCGGCGCCTGCTGCCCGGGGATGATCTGCAGCGGCGGCGGCTGCGCTCCGGGTTGCCGGCCGGAGGGCGAAGCCTGCACGCTGGGCGGCGACTGCTGCACCTTCAACTGCCTGCCCTCGGGGACCTGCGGCCCGCCCTGCGCCATGTACGGCAAGGGCTGCACGGCGAGCGACCAGTGCTGCTCCAGCCTCGGCTGCCCGGGCGGCTCGCCCGGGAGCCCCGCCACCTGCACCTTCCAGTGCAAGGACTCCTGGGCTGGGCTCGAGGCCTGCGCCGGGGACGGCGAGTGCTGCTCCGGGTATCACTGCCGCGCCGGCTACTGCCAGGCCGGGAGCTGCGGCGCGCTCCGCTCCTACTGCCTCGGTGACGCCGACTGCTGCGCCGGCACGACGCCGCGCCTCCACTGCGACGCCTCGAACCAGTGCGCCTGCGGAGGCTTCGGCGAGGCCTGCGCGGACGCCGCCGGCTGCTGCACCGGCCTGGAGTGCCGGGGCGGCCAGTGTCACCCGCCGGCGACCACGATCGCCGACCGGGGCGCCTGCCTCGACGCGAGCGACTGCGCCGGGGGGACCTGTCGCCTCGGGACCTGCTGCTCCGGGCAGGGGGTCGCCTGCGGCCCGGGCTCGCTCTGCTGCGCGGCCACCGGACCGGGCCTGGCGTGCCTGGCGGCGACCGGCGCCTGCGGCCTCCAGCGTGACGTCGGGGGCGCCTGCGCGGCGCCCGGCGACTGCCTCACCGGCCACTGCCAGGACCTGCTCTGCTGCACCACGCAGTCGGTGACCTGCGCCTCCGACCTGGACTGTTGCTCCAGGCGCTGCGGCACCCTCGAGGACGGCACCGGCCCTGGGTGCTGCCAGGGTCAGGACGCGCCCTGCAGCGGGGCCACCGGCCAGGCCTGCTGCCTCGGCTACACCTGCGACTGGACCGCGAGCCGCCTCTGCAAGGCCTTCTCCGGCACGGCCTGCACCCTGGACGCCGACTGCTACATGGGCAGGTGCGTGGCCGGCAGCTGCCAGGGAGGCCTGCGCGCGCCGTGCGGCGCCAGCCGGCCCTGCCAGGCTCCCCTCGTCTGCAGCGCGAACGGGATCTGCCTCGAGCCGCCCGGCGGGGCGTGCTTCTCGTCGTTCGACTGCGACGGCACCGATTACTACGACACGGACGTCGCCTGCCTGCAGGGCACCTGCTGCCTCCAGCCCGGGGTCGCGTCCGTCGCGTGCGGTGCGACCGCGGGGAGCGATGGCGCCGCGTGCTGCAGCCGGACCTGCAACCCCGGGGGCGGGACGTGCAGCTGCTCCGGCCCGCTCGCCCCGTGCAGCGACTCGAGCCGCTGCTGCAGCGGCCCGAGCACCTGCGTGATCGACGACCCGACCTCCAACGGCAACCTCTGCTGCGGACCGGTGAACGGCGCCTGCCGCACCGCCGCCGACTGCTGCGACAACGGCGGCCGGACCTACCGGAGCGGCCAGGTCGGCTGCGGGACCTCGGGCGCGGCCGCCGGCGTCTGCTGTGTCATGAGCGGCAAGGCCTGCAACGCCGGCGAGGTCTGCTGCAACGGACAGACCTGTCCGGGCGGGGGAGGAAAGTCCGACCTGCCCGTGAGCGTGCCGCGGCCCCGGCGCCGCCGCGCCGGCTGGCGTCGAGAATCCGCGGCCGGGCCGCATGCCGGAGGACTGGCGCGCGAGGGTCCCCGATGACCCCGGGCCTCCCGGGATCGGGTGCCCACCGCAGGCGGGCCCCTGCCTGGCCGCGTTGCCGCCGGCGTGCCCGGTTAGGAACGTTCGTCCGGAGGTCCGTCCATGGCGGCGAGGGCGATCTGGAGCGGCGCGCTGACGTTCGGCCTGGTCAACATCCCGGTGAAGCTGTTCACCGCGGTGCACCAGAAGGAGGTGCACTTCAACATGCTGCACGACGCCGACGGCGCGCGGATACAGCTGAAGCGCTTCTGCTCGGCGGAGGACAAGGAGGTCCCCTACGAGCACGTCGTGAAGGGCTTCGAGGTGTCGCCCGGACGGTACGTCACCGTCACCCGGGAGGAGCTCGAGGCCTATGACCCGAAGGCCACCCGGACCATCGAGATCCACGACTTCGTCGACCTCGCCGATATCGACCCGGTGTTCTTCGAGAGCACCTACTACCTCGTGCCCGAGCGGGCCGCCGCCAAGGCCTACCGGCTGCTCGGCGACGCCATGCGCAAGGCCGGCAAGGTCGCCATCGCCACGGCGGTGCTCCGCACCCGGGAGTCGCTCTGCTGCGTTCGGCCGTCCGGCGACGCGCTCGCGCTCTCCACCATGAACCGGGCCGACGAGGTGACCCCCACCTCCTCGCTCGAGCTTCCGGAGGCGGGCGCGCCCAGCGAGCGGGAGCTGCAGATGGCCGAGCAGCTGGTCGCCTCGCTGACCGGGGCCTTCGAGCCGGAGCGCTACCCCGACCTGCGGCGCGAGCGGGTGCTGGAGCTGATCGAGAAGAAGGCGGAGGGACAGGCCATAGAGGCCCCTGCGCCCGAGGAGGCGCCGGCCAACGTGGTGAGCCTGGCCGACGCGCTCTCGGCCAGCATCGCCGCGGCGCGCGGGCGCAGCCCCCGCGCCGCCGAGGAGCACCCTGCGCGCGGCGAGCGCCGCCACGCGCCCGCCCAGGCGGCGCGCACCGCGCGGAAGGCGCCGAAGCGCACACGCAAGAAGGGGAGCTGAGCGACCGCCGGCACTCGCCGGCAGCCTGGCACCCCGGGCGTTTCCCCTCCGCCCGAGCCGCCTGATCGGTCGCCCGGGCGACACACGGGACGGTGCGTCGCGCCAGGAGCGGGTCCACCTTGTCGTCGTGTGCGCGGCCCTGCTCGCCGCGCCGGAAGGGAACCACATGAGCGATCCACGTCCCCCGGAGCCGCCGAAGCGTCCCGGGAGAGCCACGCGGGCACCCCCCGCCCGTCCGACCGGAGCAGGCCTCCGCGGGGTCCCCACCCGCGCGCTGGTGAGCGAGATGGCGCGGAAGGCCAGCAATCTCACCCGCAAGGAGCTCGAGCTCGCGAAGGCCGAGCTGCGCTCCGATCTGCGGGCCGAGATCCGGATGGCGAGCGGCCTCGGCGTGGCGGGGCTCTGCGCCATCTTCACCATGCAGCTGCTCCTCACGGCGGTGGTGCTGGCGCTCATGGAGGCGGGGCTCCTGCCGGGCTGGGCGGCCTCGCTGGTGGTGGCCGCGGTGGTGCTCGCCATCGGCACCGGCGTGGGGCTGTGGAGCTGGGCGCGGCGAGTGAGGAAGCCCCTCGTCACGACACGCCGCTCGATGGAGGAGAACGTCCGATGGGCGAAGGCGCAGATCGCGTGATGGACCGGCCGTCGCAGCAGCACGTGCAGCGGGTAGCGGGCGAGATCGACACGCTCAGGGGAGAGCTCGGCGCGCTCGTGGCGGAGCTGGATCGGCGCCGTCAGGAGCTCTTCGACCTCGGGCTGCAGGTCCGGCGGCACCCGGTGGCGGTGGCGGTCGCCGCGACGGCAGCCGCCCTGGTGCTCGGCGGCCTGGTGGCCCTGGCGGTGCGCGGGCGCCGGGAGCGCCGGCGCCCCACGGTGCGGGTCCGCGACGCTCGCCGCGCGCTGGCGCGGATCCTCGAGCACCCCGACCGCGTCGGCGCGGACCCCGGCACGGCGCGGAGGATCCTGGCGGCCGCCGGGGCCGCGGCCGGCACCGCCCTCGCGAAGCGGCTGGTCGACCGGTACGTCTCGGCGGCCCGGCCCGCCCCTCGCCGCGCGCGGGCGGAGGCCGACGCGCGAGCCTGACGCCGGCTCCGTATCCGCCGTCCCACAGGCCGGGCGCGGCCGGCGCGGCCATCACCGCCGCGCCGCGCCCGCGGACGGCCTCACTGCACCCGGTCCTGGACCTCCGCCACGCCGGCGTGGTGGGCGCAGTGCGCGCAGCAGAACATCTTCCCCTGCGCCTCGGTGCCGTGACCGATCACGCGGCAGCCGCAGTGGGCGCACCGGGGCGCCAGCGCCTGGATGGCGCACTCGAAGCTGTCGAACACGTGGCGCTTGTCGCTCATCGTCACCTCGAACGCCTTGTCGTAGTCGTTCCCGCAGACCTCGCAGTTGCCTTGCATGGCTCCCTCCTTCACCGTTGGTCCTTCTTCACGCTGCGTGCAGCGGTGAGCCCCCACCCCGCCAGCAGGGCGAGCTCGCCCACCGCGTCGGCCAGGTAGACGGGCGCGATGCGCCGGCGCGCGCCGGCGTACCAGAGCTCGATGGCGGCCAGCCCGGCGGCGCTCGAGGCGCCGAGCAGCCGCGCCTCCGCCGAGACGCCCCTCCGCCGAGACGCCAGGAGCAGCGTCGCCCCCACCGTCGCCACCAGCACCCCGACCGTCTTCACGAGCCAGCGCTCGCGCTTCGGCCCGGTGACCGCCTCGAAGCTCGCCTCGTCGAGGAGCGGCCAGATCCCGGTCGCCAGGAACCACGTCCCCTGGACCGCCGCCAGCGCCCGCGCCGTCGCCTCTCCTCGCACGCCACGAGCATGGCCACGCGCGCCGCCCACGGCGAGGTGCGAGGAGCCGTGCCATCCCGGTGGGCCGTGACGAGTGTTCGGATGGATTCGGCCCCGATCGACTCGGGCCGGGAAAGGGAGATCGGAATGGAGCGCGTCGAGAAGAGCATCGAGGTGGATCGGCCCCTCCGCCTGGTCTACGACCAGTGGACGCAGTTCGAGGAGTTCCCCCGGTTCATGGAGGGTGTCGAGGAGGTCCACCAGCTGGACGACACCACGCTCCACTGGCGCGCGAAGATCGCCGGCAAGGTGGAGGAGTGGACCGCCCAGATCGTGCAGCAGATCCCCGATCAGCAGATCGCGTGGCGGCACACCCGCGGCGCGGTGAACTCGGGCGTGGTGACCTTCACGCCGCTCGAGGCCGACCGCTGCCGGGTGAGCCTGGCGCTCGAGTACGACCCGAAGAGCTTCTTCGAGAAGATCGGCGATGCGCTCGGCGTCGTCTCGAGGCGCGTCGAGGGCGACCTCGAGCGGTTCAAGGAGTTCATCGAGGAGCGCGCCGTGCCGACCGGCGCCTGGCGGGGCGAGGTGCGGCCCGGCGGCGGCGTGACGCCCGATCCCCGGGGCGGGATGCACTGACGCGCGGCGGGCCCGGTACGGCGCCGGGCTGCGGGCCGCGCGAGCGGCCTCGGATGCTAGGCGATCTGCCCTTCGGGCATGGACAGCGCCGGGACCTTCGCGCGCAGCGCCGGCGCGTCGGCCTCGGCGCTGATCCGCACCACGCGGTGGGAGGCGCGGTCGGCCAGGACCTTGCGCACCAGCGCCTGGTTCATGGCGTGGCCGCTCTTCACGGCGACCAGGGCGCCGACCACCGGGAGGCCGAGCAGGGCGAGATCGCCGATGGCGTCGAGGACCTTGTGGCGCGCGAACTCGTCGGGGAACCGCAGGCCCTCCGGGTTCAGGATCGAGAACTCGTCCACCACGATGGCGTTCTCGAGGCTGCCGCCCTTGGCCAGCCCCATGGCCTGCATCCGCTCGATGTCGCGGCGGAAGCAGAACGTGCGCGCCCGGGCCACCTCGCGCTCGAAGGCGCGATCGCCGAGCGTCACCTTGAAGGACTGGTTGGTGATGAGCGGGTGGCCGAAGTCGGCGGTGAACTCGACCGCGAAGGCCTCGGAGGGCTCGAGCCGCGCCAGCCGGTCGCCGTCGCGGATCTCCACCGGCTGGTCGATGACGAGGTAACGCTTGCCGGCGGACAGGACCTTCACGCCCGCCTCCTGCACGAGGCAGGTGAACGGGGCGGCGGACCCGTCGAGGATGGGGATCTCGGGACCGTCCACCTCGACGCGGCAGTCGTCGATGCCCATCCCGTGGAGCGCCGCCATCACGTGCTCGACGGTGGAGACGCGCGCCTTCCCGACGGCGAGCGAGGTCGACAGGGTGGTGTCGACCACGTGGGCGTTGCGGGCCGGGATCTCGACGCCCAGGTCCATCCGGACGAAGGTCACGCCGGCATCGGCCGGGGCGGGCGCCAACGTCAGGGTGGCGGGCTTGCCGGAGTGCAGGCCTACCCCCGTGCAGGAGACCCGCTTCGCCACCGTGCGCTGATTCCAGTAAGCCATCGTGATCCGTTCCGTTTCTGGGCGCGGGGCCCGGCGGCCCCCAACGGGAGCAATCGACGTGCCAATCACCCCTGACTTCGGGTACTTCCGCGCAGAGCGAGCCCTTTCCTAACCCCTCGTCTTGACCCGCACTTTTGGAGCGAGCCGGCTGGCGAGTGCCCGACCGCTCCAACAGGGTGTCGGACTACCGTGCGGTTCCGGCCACGCCCGTGACATGGATGTCAGACTGGAGCGACCGAGCCCCTGCCGCGCGGGCCGCGCTTATAGCATGAGCCGCAGAGAGGCCAACGCGTGATCCCGCTCTCCGACGACAACCCGCTCGACCGGACGCCGGTCGTGACCATCCTGCTCGTGGCCGCGAACGTCCTCGCCTTCCTCTGGCAGGTCGACCCGGGCGGTCTCCAGGACGCGCTCGGGGCCGGCTACGTCGGCGAGTTCCTGGCCGAGCGCCTCGGGCAGACGGCGCTGCGCGGCGGCGTGGTGCCCTACGAGATCCTCACCTTCACCGACATCTACCCGCGCGATCTGGTGCCCCCGCCGCTCACGGTCTTCACGAGCATGTTCCTGCACGGAGGGCTGGTGCACATCGGCTCCAACATGCTGTTCCTCTGGATCTTCGGGAACAACGTGGAGGACGCGCTCGGCCGGCTCCGCTTCCTGCTCTTCTACCTGTGCGGCGGCGTCGTGGCGGCGCTGGTGCAGGTGGTCGCCTCGGCGGCGACCGGCGACGTCCAGGTCCCGATGGTCGGCGCGAGCGGCGCCATCGCCGGCGTGCTCGCCGCGTACATGGTCCTCTTCCCGCGAGCGCGCGTCACCACCCTCGTCGTGATCGTCTTCTTCATCCGGATCGTGCCGGTGCCGGCCAAGTTCTTCATCGGCCTCTGGTTCGTGCTGCAGGTCCTGTCGATCCTGTTCGGCGCCAGCACGGGGGTGGCGTTCTTCGCCCACGTGGGCGGGTTCGTGGCGGGGTGGTTCCTGGTCCGCGCGGTCGGGCGCCACCCCGGGTGGCTGGCCAGCCGGGCCCGCTGGTGAGGCTGGCCGGCCTCCAAGCTGCTACACCAGCGAGCCCTGCTTCCCGTGTGGCCGCTCGCGGCCGAGGTGGGCGTAGGCGGCGGGCAGCGCCACGCGCCCCCGCGGCGAGCGGGCCAGGTACCCCTCGCGCACCAGGAACGGCTCGTACACGTCCTCGATGGTGTCGGACTCCTCGCCCACCGCCGCGGCGACCGCGTCGATGCCGACCGGGCCGCCGCCGAAGGTGTCGATGACCACCGCGAGGATGCGCCGGTCCATGGCGTCGAGGCCGCGCGCGTCCACCTCGAGCCGGGACAGGGTGCGGTCCACGATGGCGCGGGTGAGCCTCCCCTCCCCCTCCACCTGCGCGAAGTCGCGGGCGCGCTGCAGCAGGCGGATGGCGATGCGCGGGGTTCCGCGGGCGCGCCGGGCCAGCTCCTCGGCGCCGTCGGCCTCCACCGGCAGCGCGAGCTTCCGCGCGGCGCGCACCACGATCTCCCGGAGCTCCTCCGGCCCGTAGTAGGCGAGCCGCTCCTGGATGGGGAACCGATCGCGGAGCGGGCTCGCGAGGAGGCCGGTGCGGGTGGTGGCGCCCACCAGCGTGAAGCGCTCGAGCTTCATCTCCATGGTCTGGGCGCCGAGGCCGGCCCCGAGCACCACGTCGAAGCGGTAGTCCTCCATGGCCGGGTAGAGCGCCTCCTCGACCGCGGGGGAGAGCCGGTGGACCTCGTCGATGAAGAGGATGTCGCGCGGGGCGAGCGCGGTGAGCAGGCCGGCCAGGTCGCCCTTCTTCACCAGCGCCGGCCCGCTCGTCACGTGCAGGGTCACGCCCAGCTCGCGGGCCAGGATGTGGGCGAGCGAGGTCTTGCCGAGGCCGGGCGGGCCGGAGAGCAGCACGTGGTCGAGCGCCTCGCCGCGGGCGCGGGCCGCGGCGGAGTAGACGCGCACGTTCTCGACGATCTTCTCCTGGCCGATGTACTCCTCGAAGGTGGCGGGCCGGAGCGACTGCTCCAGGCGCTCCTCGCCCCCCTCGGCCTGCGGCGACACCTCGCGGAGCGGCTTCACGGTCATCGCGGAGCGCAGGCTAGCACGGGGGGCCGACGGCCACGTCACCCGACCCGGGCCACCGTGCCGCCGGTCATCGCCACCAGCTCGGCCGGCGTGAGCGCGAAGACCGCCCGCGGGTGACCGGCCGCGGCCCAGAGCCGCGGGTGGGCCATCAGGGCCTCGTCCACCACCGCGACCGGTGGGTGCGCGTGGCCGAGCGGCGGCACCCCGCCGATGGCGAAGCCGGTCCGCTCGCGGACGAACTCGGCGGTGGCCTTCTCAATCTCCTCGCCCACCACCGCCGCGACCCGCCCCTCGTCGACGCGGTGGCCGCCGCTCGCCACCACCAGGACGGACCGGCCGCTCTGGCGCCCCCGGAACACCAGCGACTTCACGATCTGCGCGACGTCGCAGCCCACCGCGGCGGCGGCCTCGGCCGCCGAGCGCGCCGAGTCGGGCAGCTCGATCACGGTGCTCGCGAACCCGCCGGCGGCGAGGGCCTCCTGCACCTTCCGGGCGCTGGGCTGGAGCGGCATTCCGGCTCCTTACCACGGGCCGGGCAGCGGCGCGTACGCCTCGAGCCGCACCGCGGCGGTGGCCGCGATGGGCTCGGGCAGCGCCGCCAGCGCCGCGCCGAGCGCGGCCGGATCGAGGTGGTGCGCCGAGGGGCCCATGCCGGCGAGGAGGGCCGCGTCGCCGCGGGAGAGGCGGAGCGGGAAGGTGAGCGCGCGCCAGTCCTCGCGCCGGAACCAGCGCCCGAGCGTGGCGGCCAGCCGGCGATCCTTCTCCGGATCGACCTCGAGGAGCCCGAGCGCGCCGCGCAGCTCGGCGAGGTGCCCTGGCGCGGGCGTCGCGACGAGGAGCGCGCCGTCGTCGCGGAGGACGCGCCGGAACTCGGCCCCGTCGCGCGGCGCGAACACGTCCAGGAGGAGCGCCGCCGAGCCGTCCGCCAGCGGGAGCGGCCGCCGCACGTCCGCCACCGCCGCGGCGGCGCGTGGGTGGGCGCGCGCGGCGCGCCGGGCGGCGTACCGGGAGGCATCGAGCGCCAGGCCGGCGCGGCCCGGCAGCCCATCGAGCACGGCGGCGAGGTGGTGGGCGGTGCCGGCGCCCACCTCGACCACCAGGCCGGCGCCCGCCGCGCGGGCGGCGGCCAGCGCCGCCAGGGCCACCGAGAGCGGCGCGTAGTGGCCGGCCGAGAGGAACCCGGCGCGGGCGGCCACCATCGCCGGTGTGTCGCCGGGCAGGCCCGGGCGGCCCGTCACCAGGTTCACGTAGCCCTGCCGGGCGACATCGAAGGCGTGGCCAGCGCCGCAGCGGAGCGCCGAGCCCGCGTCGGCGAGGGGCCCGCGGCACACCGGACAGCGGAGCTGCGACACCACCTCGGCCAGCACGGGACTATCCGCGCAGGAGCTTCAGCGCCTCGCGCAGGAGCTCGTCGAGCCGCTTCCCCTCGGCGCCGTCGCGGAGCGCGTCGACGGCGCCGTCGGCCTGCGGCGGCTTGTAGCCGAGGTTCACGAGCGCGGTGCGGAGCTGCTCGAGCGCGTCGGCGCCGGGGCGGGCCCGGGCCGGGCCGGCCGCCCGCGCCAGCGCGACCAGCTTCTCCTTCAGCTCGACCACCAGCCGCTCGGCGGTCTTCTTCCCGACGCCCTGCACCTTGGTGAGGCGGGCCACGTCGCCCTGGGCCACCGCCAGGGCCAGCTCGCGGGCCTCGATGCCGGAGAGGATGTTCTGCGCGGCGCGCGGGCCGACGCCCTTCACGTGGATGAGGGCGCGGAACACCGCCTCCTCGTCCTCGCCCGCGAAGCCGAACAGGTCGAGCGCGTCCTCGCGCACGTGGGTGTAGGTGCGGAGGGTGGCCGGCTCGCCGCGCGGCGGGAGCGCGGCGAGCGAGAGCTGCGAGAGGTGCACCAGGTAGCCCACCCCGCCCACGTCGAGGATGGCGTGGTCCTCGCCCTTCTCGGCCACCTTGCCGGTGAGCCGCGCGATCACGGCGCCCTCCGGTGATCGCGCCGCGCCGGGCGGAGCCGCGCGGCGCGGGCGGCCGCCGCGCGCCGCGCGGCCGCGGCCGCGGCCGCGGGCGCGGTCTGGGCGCCGGCGCCGCCGGCCGGGACCGGCAGGGGCGGCCGGGCGAGGTGGCACACCGCGATCGCGAGCGCGTCCGCCTCGTCGGAGAGCCGCGGGTCGACGCCCAGGATCATGCGGGCGGTGCGGAGCATCTGGTCCTTGCCGGCGCGGCCGTTGCCGGTGAAGGCGAGCTTCACGGCGGAGGGGGCGTACTCGAAGACGGCCAGGCCAGCGCGGGCGGCCGCGGCGAGCGCCACGCCCCGAGCCTGCCCGAGCACGAGCGCCGAGCGGGCCGACGCGCCGCAGAACACCTGCTCGACCGAGACGGCGTCCGGCCGCGACCTGGCGATCACGGCGTCGAGGCCGCCCAGGATCCGGCCGAGCCGCTCCGCGATGGGGAGCTCGCCCGGCACCAGCACGCCCGACTCGAGCACCCGCAGGCGCGTCCCCGCCCGCTCCACCACGCCGAAGCCGCAGCGTCGTGAGCCGGGGTCGATGCCGAGGACGATCACGGCGGCACCGTAGCACAGCCTGAACCGGCGTCCAGGCGGCGGCGGCTCAGCTCGCGGCCGGCGGGAAGAGCGTCGGGTGCTCGGCCAGGACCACCTTGCGGAGCCGCGGCAGGAACAGGTGGTAGGCCACGCTCGCGACCAGCACCAGCGCGCCGCCCGCGCCGAGCGTGACGTCCACGCCGAGCCGGCTCGCCGCGAAGCCGGCCGCCAGCGCGCCGAACGGGGTGGTGCCGACGAACAGCGTCGAGAACAGGCCCATCACCCGCCCGCGCAGCGCGACCGGCGCGAGCCCTTGCAGGAGGGTCATGGTCCCGGCCATCTGCGTGATGAAGCCGAACCCGATCACCACCAGCGCCGCGACCGACAGCGCGGGGCTCCGCGACAGCCCGAGCGCGAGGGTGCCGGCGCCGAGCAGCGTCGCGCCGAGCCCGACGATCCGCCCGAGCCCGCGCAGCCCGGTCCGCAGCAGCAGCCGGATGGCCCCGGCCAGCGCGCCCAGGCCGGCGCAGCCGAGGAGCACGCCGAACAGCCGGGGGCCGCCGTGCAGGACCTCCGAGGAGACCACCGGCAGCAGCGTCTGGTAGGGCATGGCGAAGAAGCTGGACACCGCCAGCAGCGCGAGCAGGACCCGCACGTGCGTGGTCCGGCCGGCGTAGGCGAGCCCCTCGAGCAGGTGGGCGCGCTGCCCGAGCTCGGAGCGCGGCTGCGGCGGCGGCCGCATCACCCAGAGCGCGTAGTAGGTGCCGGCGAAGGAGAGCGCGTTCAGCGCGAAGCAGGCCCCCTCGCCGAGCGAGGCGACCAGGGCCCCGGCCAGCGCCGGCCCCACCGCGCGCGCCGCGTTCACGATCGAGGAGTTGAGCGCGATGGCGTTCGGCATGTCCTTCCCCGCGATGTCCGCGAGGAGCGCCTGCCGGGCCGGGATCTCGAAGGCGTAGGTGAGCCCGAGCATCCCCGCCAGCACCACCACGTGCCACGGCTGCACCGCGCCGGCCAGCGTCAGCGCGGCCAGGATCGACGCCTGCACGATGGCGTTGGCCTGGGTGACGAGGACCATCCGGCGCCGCGGGAAGCGGTCGGCGAGCGAGCCGGCCCAGATGCCGAACAGGAACACCGGGACCTGCCCGAGGAAGTGGACCACGCCGAGCAGCTCGGTGGAGCGGGTGAGCCGCCAGATCAGCCACGCCTGCGCCACCGACTGCATCCAGGTGCCGGCCAGCGACACCGTCTGGCCGGCGAAGAAGAGCCGGAGGTCGCGCTGCTCGAGGGAGCGGAGGGCGTGCGGCCAGCGCATGATCTCTCGCGGCCCGGCCGCCGGCTACAGCTGGATCTGCGCGCCCATCTCGACCACCCGGTTCGGCGGGAGGCCGAAGAAGGCGCTCGCGGTCTGGGCGTTGCGGGCCATCACGATGAACAGGCGCTTGCGCCAGGTCCAGATCTTGGACGGGCCGTTGGCGAGCAGCGTCTCGCGCCCCAGGAAGTAGGTGGTCTGCATGGGCACGATGGTGAGGCGCGGGCCGTCGTTCGCGAGCGGCCGGTGCGGCAGCGAGTCGAGCAGCGCCGGGACGTCGGGCGACTCCATGAACCCGTAGTGCGCCAGGACCTGGAAGAAGCCGCTCCCCAGATCGCGGGTCGACACGCGCTCGCGCTCCGCCACCGCCGGGATCTCCTCGGTGAGGATCGAGACCAGGATCACCCGCTCGTGCAGCACCTTGTTGTGCTTCAGGTGGTGCAGCAGCACCGGCGGCACGCCGCCGGGGTTCGAGGTCATGAACACGGCGGTGCCGGCCACCCGCTGGACCTTCCCGCGCGCCATGTCCGCCAGGAAGAGCTCGAGGGGGAGCCCCGCGTCCTTCAGCATCAGGGCGAGGGCGTCGCGGCCGCGCTTCCAGGTGGACATGAGCGTGAACACGCCCACCGCGGCGACGATGGGGAACCAGCCGCCGTGGGGGATCTTGACCAGGTTGGCGCCGAAGAAGGCCACGTCCACCGAGATGAAGAGCGCCGAGAGCGACCAGGCGGCCCAGCGCGGCCAGCCCCACAGGTCGCGCGCCACGCGGTGGAACAGCAGCGTCGTGATCAGCATCGTCCCGGTGACGGCGATGCCGTACGCCCCGGCGAGCCGCGAGGCCGAGCCGAACATCAGCACCAGCGCGATGCTGGCGACGGCGAGCCCCCAGTTCACCTCGGGGACGTAGATCTGCCCGATCTCGCTGGTGCGAGGTGTGCCGGATGGTCACGCGCGGCGAGTAGCCGAGCTGCACCGCCTGCCGGGTCAGCGAGAACGCGCCCGAGATGAGCGCCTGCGACGCGACGATGGCCGCGGCGGTCGCGATGGCGATCATGGGGTAGAGGCCCCAGGACGGCACCAGCAGGTAGAACGGGTTCCGCGCGGCCGCCGGGTCGCGGAGCAGCAGCGCGCCCTGCCCGAAGTAGTTGAGGAGCAGCGCGGGCAGGACCAGCCGCGTACCAGGCGAGGCGGATGGGGCGCTTGCCGAAGTGGCCCATGTCCGCGTAGAGCGCCTCGCCGCCGGTGATCACCAGCACGACGCTCCCGAGGACCAGGAAGCCGGCCGCGCCGTTGCGCGCGAAGAAGTCGACGGCGTGCGTGGGCGAGAGCGCTCGCAGGACGCCCGGCTCGAGCAGGATCCCCTTGAAGCCGAGCGCCGCGATGCAGAGGAACCAGAGCACCATCACCGGCCCGAACACCGCGCCCACCGCGGCGGTCCCGCGCTTCTGGATCCAGAAGAGGGCCGCGAGGATCGCCACCGTGACGGGGACGATCAGGTGCTGCAGCCCCGGGGCCGCCACCGCCAGGCCCTCGACCGCGCCGAGCACCGAGATGGCGGGCGTGATGACGCCGTCGCCGTAGAGCAGCGCCGCGCCGAACAGCCCGAGCATGAGCAGCGCCCGCCGCGTGCGGCGGGTGGTCCCCTTCTGCCCGACCAGCGCCATGAGCGCGAGGATGCCGCCCTCGCCGCGGTTGTCCGCGCGCATGACGAACGACAGGTACTTGAAGGTGACGACGAAGGTGAGCGCCCAGAACACCAGCGAGAGCACGCCCAGGATGTTCGCGGTGGTGGGCTCGATCGCCGTGCTCGCCGTTGAAGCACTCCTTGAGCGCGTAGAGCGGGCTCGTCCCGATGTCGCCGTAGACGACGCCGAGCGCCCCCAGGGAGAGCGCCGCCAGCGCCTTGCCCGTGGGCGGCCCGCGGTGCACGTGGGTGCCGTGCGCGGGCGTGAGCGCCGGCGCGCCGGGGCCCGGGGGTTCGGGCGGACGATCGCGGGGGGAGGGAGCCTGGGACATCTGGGGGGAAAAGAGCGGCCGAAATAACCAGATCGGAACCCGCGCGTCGAGCCCATCCATACACCTGGCCGGATTCGCACGGGAATCCGGAGGGGGCGGCCCTTCCGACGCAACCCGGAGTGGACCTCGCGCCGCGGCTCGTCACCCTGGCGCAGCGGCGCCCGGCGTCGGCCGGGCCCGGTGCGTCGAGGGCGGGGGTCGGCTATCTTCGCCGGCCCCGCCATGCCCGCCACGCTCCCGCTCGGCGCCGAGCTCCGCGCCCTGATGCGCCTCGCCGTCCCGCTCGCGGTCGCGCAGGGAGGGCAGGCGCTGATGGGCGTGGTGGACACCGCGGTGATGGGGCGCGCGGGCGCCGTGCCGCTCGCCGGGACCGGGCTCGGGAACTCGCTCTTCTTCGCCGTCGCCGTGCTGGGCATGGGGATCATGCACGGCTTCGATCCGCTGATCTCGCAGGCGGTCGGGGCCGGGGACGCGCTGCGCGCGCGGCGGCTCCTCTGGCAGGCCGGCTGGCTCGCGGTGGGGCTCGCGGCGGCGCTCGCCGTTCCCCTGGCCCTCCTCCCCGCCGTCCTCGAGCCGCTCGGGATCGCGCCCGAGGTGGCCCGGCAGGCGGCGCGCTACCTGTGGTGGCGGCTCCCGGGCCTCCCCTTCCTCCTCTTCTACTTCGGCGCGCGCGCTTATCTGCAGTCGCTCGGCCTCGCCCGTCCGATGGTGATCGCCACCGTCGCCGCCAACCTGCTGAACGTCCCGGCCGACCTCCTGCTCGTGTTCGGCGGCGCCTCGCTCCCCGCCGTCGCCGGGCCGCTCCGGCTGGTGCCGGCCATGGGGGCCTCGGGCGCCGCCATCGCCACCACGCTCGTGACCGCGCTGCAGGCGGCGCTCCTCGCCCGCGCCGCGCGCGAGATCGGCGGGCCGCGCTCGCCGCGGCGGCCCGACGCGCGCGAGCTGCGGGCGGCGGTCCGCGTCGGGCTGCCCATCGGCCTGCACATGGGGGCGGAGGTCGGGATGTTCGCGCTGGTCACGCTCCTGGCCGGCCGGCTCGGCGCAGACGCGCTCGGCGCGCACCAGCTCGCCATCTCGATCGCGAGCCTCACCTTCACGGTGGCGGTGGGCCTGGGGAACGCCGGGAGCGTCCGGGTGGGGATCGCCGTGGGCGCCCGGGCCCGGGAGGGCGCCCGGCGCGCCGGCGTGGCCGCCTTCGCCGGCGGCGCCGCGGTCATGTGCGTGCCGGCGCTCGCCTTCGCGCTCGCCCCCGGCCTCATCGCGCGGCTCATGACCGACGACGCGGGCGTCCTCGCCACCGCGGCGCCGCTCCTGCGGGTGGCGGCGATCTTCCAGATCTCCGACGGCCTGCAGGCGGTGGGCAGCGGCGTGCTGCGCGGCGCGGGGGAGACCCGGTTCACCTTCGCGGCCAACATGGTGGGGCACTGGGCCATCGGGCTCCCCGCCTCGCTCCTGCTCGGGTTCACGCTGGGTGGCGGCGTGGTGGGGCTCTGGGGCGGCTTCTGCTTCGGGCTCACCGCGGTGGCCGGCAGCCTGGTCTGGCGCTTCCTCCGCGTCTCCGCCCGCGAGATCCTCCCGCTCGCCAGGCGAACCGCCGCGTAGCGCGCGCGGCGCCGGCCCCCCTGCCCGCCCCGCGCCCCGCGGTCCGCGCTAGGATCCGGCCGTGCGCCTCGCGCTCCCGCAGCCGTTCGAGGATCTCGGACACACCGCCGACCTGGGGGTGCGGGTGCGGGGCGCCAGCGCCGAGGAGGCGCTGGCCAGGCTCGCCCTGGCGCTCGGGACGCTCCTCTCCGGCGGCGGCGAGGTGCCGGTCGAGCGCGAGGAGACGCTCCGGGTGGCCGGCGGGCCCGGGCTGGCCGGCAGCGCGGTGGCGCTCCTGCGCGAGCTCCTCTTTCGCTTCGCCACGGAGCGGCTCGTCCCGGCCGCGGTGGAGATCGTGGCCCTCACGCCGGACGCGGCGGAGGCGCGGGTGGCCCTCGGCCGGTACGATCCTTCGCGCCACGCCGAGGGCGTCGACGTGAAGGCGGTCACCTGGCACCTCGCGCGCCTGGAGCGCGAGGGGGACGGGTTCGTGGCGCAGGTGGTGCTGGACGTCTGAAGGGAGGGCGGCGAGGACCATGCAGCTGCGGCGCATCGAGGGCGACCTCTGGGAGATCCCGCGACAGGGCCGGATGAAGGTGCCCGGGCGCGTGTACTCGGTCGGCCCGCCGGCGCCGGACGATCCGGCGCTCCAGCAGGTGGCCAACGTGGCCCACCTCCCCGGCATCCTGCGCTTCTCGCTGGCCATGCCGGACATCCACTGGGGGTACGGCTTCCCCATCGGCGGCGTGGCCGCGGTGGACCCGGACGAGGGGGCCGTGTCGCCGGGGGGCGTCGGCTACGACATCAACTGCGGGGTGCGGCTGATCACCACCGCCCTCGACGCCGAGGACGTCCGGCCGGGGCTCCACGCGCTGGCCGCGCGGCTCTTCCGCGACGTCCCCACCGGCGTGGGCGCGAGCCACGCCATCCCCCACCTCTCCGAGGCGGAGCTCGACGCGGTGCTCGCGGACGGCGCGCGCTGGGCGGTGCGCCACGGCTTCGCCGCGGCGGCCGACGACGCGGCGCGCTGCGAGGAGGGCGGGCGGCTCGGCGGCGCCGATCCCGAGGCGGTGAGCGCGCGGGCGCGGCTTCGCGGCGCGGACCAGCTCGGCACGCTCGGCAGCGGCAATCACTTCCTCGAGGTGGACCGGGTGGCGGAGATCCACGCGGAGGACGCCGCCGAGGCGTTCGGGCTGCGGCCAGGCCAGGTGGTGGTGCAGATCCACTCCGGCTCGCGCGGCCTCGGCTACCAGGTGTGCGACGACTTCCTGGCCGAGCTCGCCCCGCGCCTCGGCGGCTACGGCCCCGACTACGCCGCGCTGCCGGACCGCCAGCTCGCCTGCGCGCCGGTCCGGAGCGAGGTGGGACGGCGGTACCTCGGCGCCATGCAGGCCGCCGCGAACTTCGCCTGGGCCAACCGCCAGGTGATGACCGGCCTGGTGGTGCGGGGGCTCCAGCACGCCCTCGGGATCTCCGAGCGGGACCTCTCCGCCAGGCTGCTCTACGACGTCTGCCACAACGTCGCGAAGCTCGAGGACCACGCCGTCGAGGGCGTGACCCGGCCGGTGCTGGTGCACCGCAAGGGCGCGACGCGCGCCTTCGGCCCCGGCGATCCGCGCGTCCCGGAGCCGTACCGGGCGGTGGGCCAGCCGGTGCTCATCCCGGGGGACATGGGGCGCTACTCCTACGTCCTGGCCGGGACCGAGCGCGCCATGCGCGACACCTTCGGCAGCTCCTGCCATGGCGCCGGGCGGCTCCTGTCGCGGGGGGAGGCGCTCCGGCGGGCGCGCGGCAGGTCCATCGCGCGCGAGCTCGAGGCGCGGGGCATCGAGGTGCTGGCGCGCGGGAACAAGACCCTCGCGGAGGAGATGAGCGACGCCTACAAGGACGTGGCGGACGTGGTGGCGGTGATGGAGAGGGCCGGGATATCGCGGGTGGTGGCGCGGCTCGAGCCGCTCGCCGTCGTGAAGGGCTGACGTCCCGGAGGGCCTCGCGACATCCGCCCTGGGCGTGCCTAACTTCGTCGCATGGGCGAAGGCGAAGCGCCCCGGAGCGCACCCCTCCTCAAGCTCCTCCGCGGGGGACGGTCGGAGGCGGATGGGCCGGGCGAGCGGGCGTTGCCCCGCGAGGCGCTCAGGGTCATCCCGGGCGGTCCCGCCGGGGATCTCCAGGCCGCCATCGAGGAGACGGTCCAGGCGGCGCGACGGATGAGGCAGGAGATCGAGGCGCGGATCGCGCGCGAGCTGGAAGAGTTGTTTTGACTGCGAGGGGGCTGCGCGGCCCCCCTCACGCACCCCCGACGTGCCCCGCCCAGCCCACCCGGTTAAGCGAGGGACATGCTCGACCGGCTCCCCGGCGCGGACCCGTTCCCGGAGGCGCTCGCGCGCCGGCTGGCGGACGCGGCCCGCGCACGGCTCGGCGGCGGGACGCCGCCGCGCACGCACCACCTCACCGGCGGAGTGCCCCGCTTCACCAACCGGCTGGCGCTCGAGCGGAGCCCCTACCTCCTGCAGCACGCGCACAACCCGGTCAGCTGGTGGCCCTGGGGCGAGGAGGCCTTCGCGGAGGCGCGCCGCACCGCCCGTCCAGTCTTCCTGTCGGTGGGCTACTCCACCTGCCACTGGTGCCACGTGATGGAGCGGGAGTCGTTCGAGGACGAGGAGATCGCCCGCGTCCTGAACGAGCGCTACGTGGCCATCAAGGTGGACCGCGAGGAGCGCCCCGACGTCGACGCCCTCTACATGACCGCCGTCCAGCTCCTCACCGGCTCGGGCGGCTGGCCCATGAGCGTGTGGCTCACGCCGGACCGCGAGCCGTTCTTCGGCGGGACCTACCTCCCGCCCCGCGACGGCGCGCGCGGCCAGGCCCGCGGCTTCCTCTCCGTCCTCGAGGAGATCGCGAACGTGTGGGCGCGCGAGCCGGAGCGGATCCGCTCGGCCACCGGCTCGCTGGTCGGCGCGGTCCGCGCCGCGCTGGCGCCGCGCGACGACGCGGCGGAGACGCCGCCGGGGACGAAGGCGGTCGAGGACGCGGTGGCGGTCTTCGCGGGCGCCTTCGACGAGCGCCACGGCGGGGTGCGGCGCGCGCCGAAGTTCCCGTCCAGCTTCCCGGTGCGGCTCCTGCTCCGCCACCACCGCCGGACCGGCGACGCCCGGTCCCTCCACATGGCGGTGTTCACGCTCGAACGGATGGCGGCGGGCGGCCTCCACGACCAGGTGGGCGGCGGCTTCCACCGGTACTCCACCGACGCCGAGTGGCGGGTGCCGCACTTCGAGAAGATGCTCTACGACAACGCGCTCCTGGCGGTCGCGTACGCCGAGGCCTGGCAGGTGACGCGACGCCCCGACCTGGCGCGCGTGGTCCGGCAGACGCTCGACTACCTCCTCCGCGAGCTCACGTCGCCGGAGGGAGGCCTCTGGTCAGCCACCGACGCCGACTCCGAGGGAGAGGAGGGGCGGTTCTTCGTCTGGAGCGAGGCGGAGCTGCGCGAGGCGCTGGGGGACGAGGCCGACGCGTTCATCCGCTTCCACGGCGTCACGCCCGAGGGGAACCTGGAGGGGCGGAACGTGCTGTGGGTGCCCGCGCCGGACGAGGCCGCCTGGGAGGCGCTCGCGCCGGCGCGCGCGCGCCTGTACGCGCTGCGCGAGCGGCGGGTCCACCCGCTCCGCGACGAGAAGGTGCTGGCCGGCTGGAACGGGCTCGCCATCTCCGCCCTCGCCCTCGGCGGGCGGGTGCTGGGCGAGCGGCGCTACGTGGACGCGGCGGCGCGCGCGGCCGGGTTCGTGCTCGAGCGCATGGTGAAGGACGGCCGCCTGCAGCGGACCTGGCTCGGGGGCGAGGCGGGCGTCCCGGCCTACCTCGAGGACCACGCGTTCCTGGCCCAGGGGCTCCTCGACCTGCACGAGGCCACGCTCGAGCCGCGCTGGCTGTCCGCCGCGCTTCAGCTCTCCGACGCGGTCGAGCGGCTGTTCGGCGATCCCGCGGGCGGCGGCTGGTTCCAGACGGCGACCGATCACGAGCGGCTGCTCGTGCGCGAGAAGCCCACCCACGACGGCGCCGAGCCGTCCGGCGCCTCGGTGGCGACCCTGAACGCGCTGCGCCTCGAGGCGTTCACCGCCGACGCGCGCTGGCGCCGCGTCGCCGACGCGGCCCTCCGCCTCCACCGCCGCGCCCTCGAGGAGCAGCCCGCGGCGCTCTCCGAGATGCTGCTCGCGCTCGACTACGCCACCGACGCGGTCCGGGAGGTGGTGCTGGTCTGGCCGGAGGACGGGCCTGGCCCGGAGCCGTTCCTCCAGGTGCTGCGCGACACCTTCCTGCCGAGCCGGGCGCTGACCGGCGCCGCCGAGGGGGCCGGGATCGCGCGCCTCGGCGCGGTGGCGCCCATCGCGGCCGGGAAGGCGGCCGCCGGCGGCCAGGCCACCGCGTACGTGTGCGAGCGCGGCGCCTGCCGGCTCCCGTCGATCTCGCCCGAGAAGCTCGCCTCGCAGATCGCGCCGGTGCGCCCGTACCGGTGAGGAGCGGGGTCGAGGCGCGGGCCGTATCCGTTATAACGGACAACCTGGACAGGAATCCGCGAAAGCGTACATTGCGCCCCGATGACGACCCCGAGCCCGATCCCCGCCGCCCCGCTCCGCCACTTCGCCAGCGACAACTACGCCGGCATCTGCCCCGAGGCGTTCGCGGCCATGGCCGAGGCCAACGTCGGCCACGCGCCCGGCTACGGCGACGACCGCTGGACCGAGGAGGCGGCCGACCTCCTGCGCGAGATCTTCGAGACCGACTGCGAGGTCTTCTTCGTGTTCAACGGCACCGCGGCCAACTCCCTCGCGCTCGCGGCGCTCTGCCAGTCCTACCACTCGATCCTCTGCCACGAGACGGCGCACGTGGAGACCGACGAGTGCGGCGCGCCGGAGTTCTTCTCGAACGGCACCAAGGTGCTCACCGTGCCCGGCCCCCAGGGCAAGCTCCAGGCCTCCTCCATCGACGTCATGGTCGAGCGGCGCACCGACATCCACTACCCCAAGCCGCGGGTGGTCTCGATCACGCAGCCGACCGAGCTCGGCACGGTCTACCGCGTCGAGGAGATCCGGGCCATCGGCGAGCGGGCGCGGGCCCACGGCCTCCGGGTCCACATGGACGGCGCCCGCTTCGGCAACGCCGTGGCCGCGCTGGGCTGCACGCCGAAGGAGATCACCTGGCAGGCCGGCGTGGACGTGCTCTGCTTCGGCGGGACCAAGGACGGGATGGCGGTGGGCGAGGCGGTCGTCTTCTTCGACCGCGCGCTGGCCGCCGAGTTCGACTACCGCTGCAAGCAGGCCGGGCAGCTCGCCTCCAAGATGCGCTTCCTGGCGGCCCCGTGGGTCGGGATGCTGCGCGGCGGCGCCTGGCTCCGGCACGCCCGGCACGCGAACGAGATGGCGGCCCTGCTCGAGCGCGCGCTGCGCGGCATCGAGGGGGTTCGGGTGCTCCATCCGGTGGAGGCGAACTCGGTCTTCGCCGTCCTCCCCGCCGGGGCCGCCGCCGCGCTCCGCGCCAAGGGCTGGCGCTTCTACGACTTCATCGGCTCGGGCGGCGTCCGCCTCATGTGCGGCTGGGACGTCACGCCGGAGGACGTGAGCCGGTTCGCCGCGGACCTGGCCGCGGCGACGTAGCCGGCCTCCAATCTCCGGCCGAGGCACTTTTCGCGAAGCGAAATGTGCCCGGCCGCTCCTCACCGGCTACCTTCACCGTCGATCGATCACCGAGAAGGGCCGCTCCCCCTTGAACACGCGGAAGAGGAGGTAGAGCGCGGGGAAGAGCAGCACCGCCCCGGCGGCGAGCGCCCACAGCACCGGCACCTGGACCGAGCGCGGCGCGCTGGCGGACTCGAGCGTGAGGTGCGGCACGATCAGGTAGGGATACTGCGACGCGCCCCAGCCGAGCACGATCAGCGCCACCTGGACCACGCCCGCCGCCCGCGCCAGGCGCACCCGCCCGCTCCGGAGCGCGAGGAAGGCGGTCACCGCCGCGGCGCCGGTGGCGAGGTGGAGCGGGATGGACCAGCCGCGGCGCGTCAGCCCGGCGAACACCAGCGGCGCCTCCCGCCACGAGAGCAGGCCCGCCAGCAGGGCCCCCAGGAACACCGCCACCCCGGCCCCGATGGCGCGCCGGCGGAAGTCGTCGCGCAGCGCACCCTCGGCCTCCACCGCGAGGTAGGTCGCGGCCAGGAAGGCGAACAGCGCCGCCGCGAAGAAGCCCACCGCCAGCGGGAACGGCGAGACCCAGGCGAAGGGCGCCTCGCCGCGCACCGCCGCGTCGAGCCGCCCCGAGGCCACCGCGCCGACCACCACCCCGAGCATCACCGGCGCGACCACCGAGGAGCCGGAGAAGAGCAGCCCCCAGCGCGCCTGCACCCTGTCGTCCGGGTAGTCGTAGGTCCGGAAGGTGAAGGCCGCGCCGCGCAGCACGATCCCGACCAGGAGCAGCGTGAGCGGGACGAAGAGCGCGATCGACAGGTCGGCGAAGGCGCGGGGGAAGCCGGTGAAGAGCACCACCACCATCAGGATCAGCCAGACGTGGTTCGCCTCCCAGATCGGGCCGATGGCCTCCTCGACGAGCGCGCGCTGGTCCTTCTTCCGCGGGCCGGAGGCGAGCAGGTCCCAGATCCCGCCGCCGAAGTCGGCGCCGCCCAGCAGCGCGTAGAGCACCGCCGCGACCAGGATGACGCCGCCGAGCAGGTCCGCCGCGGTCACGGCCGCACCTCCGCCGTGGCGGCGGTCCGTGCGGGCGCGGCGGGCGCGGGCTCTTCGCGATCTGCCGCCACAGCAGCGCGCTCACCACCACCGCCAGGAACACGTAGAGCACCATGAACGCGACGAACGGCAGGAGCAGGCCCTGGATCGGCGTGACCGCGTCGGCGGTGCGGAGCACCCCCCAGGCCGTGAACGGCTGCCGCCCCACTCGGTCACCAGCCAGCCCGCCTCGAGCGCGAGGAAGCCGAACGGCGAGGCGAGGACGATGGCGGTGAGCAGGCGGCGCCCGGGCTCCCGGCCGCGCACCCGCTGCCAGAGCCAGACCAGCGCGACCAGCGCCATGAGCGAGCCGAGGCCGACCATGACCTGGAAGGCCAGGTGGACCAGCAGCGTGTTCGGCCAGACCTCCCGCGGGAAGGCCTCGAGCCCCTTCACCTCCGCGTGCGGATCGTGGAAGGCGAGCAGCGAGAGGCCGTAGGGGATCTCGACGGCGAGGCGCGTCTCGCGGGCCTCCACGTCGGGGAGGCCGCCCACGCGCAGGGGCGCCCCGCGCTCGGTCGCGAACTGGCCCTCCAGCGCCGCCAGCTTGACCGGCTGCGTCCGCGCGACCTGCTGGGCGGAGAAGTCCCCCGAGACCGGCTGGAGCAGGGCCGCCACGGCCCCCACGCCGAAGGCGATGCGCAGCGCCGCGCGGTGGAACGGGTTCGCCCCCTCGCGCCGGAGGAACCAGGCGTGGATCCCGGCCACCGCGAACCCGGTCGCGGCGTAGCAGGAGATCAGCACGTGGATCACCTGGTGCTGCCAGCCGGGCGGGAACATGGCCACGAACGGACGCACGTCGGTGGCGCCGCCCGCGCCGTCGAGCGCGAAGCCGGCCGGCACGTTCATCCAGACGTTCGCGAGCGTCACGAAGAAGGCCGAGGCGGCGCCGCTCACCGCCACCAGCCAGCCGGCGGCGAGGTGCAGCCGCGGGCTCACCCGGTCCCAGCCGTAGAGGTAGATGCCCAGGAAGATGGCCTCGGCGAAGAAGGCGAAGCCCTCGAGGGAGAACGGCATCCCGATGATGGGGCCGGCGAAGGCCATGAAGCGCGGCCAGAGCAGCCCGAGCTCGAAGGAGATCACGGTGCCCGAGACCGCCCCGACCGCGAACAGGATGGCGGTGCCCTTGGCCCAGCGGCGGGCCAGCTCCAGGTGGACCTCCGAGCCGGTGCGGCGCCAGCGCCACTCGGCGAGGACCATGAGGAGCGGCATGGCGACGCCGACGGCGGCGAAGATGATGTGGAAGACCAGGGAGAGTCCGAAGAGGGAGCGCGCGGCGAGGAGGTCTGACACGGCGGCATCTTGCCGTGACGTCCCCCCGAACGCCCGTCTCGCGGGGGTGCGGCGAGCTGCCGCTTCCCAGTGCCCCGCCTGCCGGACCGGCTCCATGGCGACCGCACGGGCACGCACGCGACCCGCCAAGTCGCCACATTGGCTCAGCAGACCTCATCAAACCAACGACCAGACCAGCGGGAGGAAGAGATGGAACACGAGGACCGTGCGACCGAGATGGTGGAGGGACAGACGGCGAGGGTGCCGTCGCTCGCATTCCTGGGGCTCGCGGTGGGGGCGATGGCGGCATCGGCAGCGCTCGTCCTCTCCGGCCGCAAGCAGCTCGGCAACTTCGTCGGCCAGTGGGCGCCGTCGATCCTGATCATGGGGCTCTACAACAAGCTCGCCAAGGAGGTGGCGGTCCCGAAGCGCGAGGGCAGGTCGGGCTACGGCCGGCGCATGGAGCAGACGAGCATCGGCGGGGGCGCGGGGATCGGCGCCGGGATCTAGGCACGCGGACGGCGGCCGGGCGCCCGGACCGCGACGACGAAGGGCGCCCGCCGCGAAATCCACGCACGCGAGATCCGTCTCGGCCATCCGTGGTGGTCCGCCTACCCCCCGGTGAGCCGCCGGACGAGGTCGCGGGTCCGGCCCGGCGCGTTGGTGATGATCGCGTCCACGCCGAGCTCCACCAGCCGCGCGACCTCCGCGGGCGCATCCACCGTCCAGACGTTCACCCCGAGTCCGCGCCGGCGCCAGCGCGCCACCCGCTCCGCCGTGATCAGCTCGCGCGCCGGGTGGACCGCCGCGGCGCGGAGCAGCCGCGCCGCCACCGCGGTGCGCAGCCGCCAGGGGTGATCCCCGTCGAAGAGCAAGCCCACCGGCACCTCCGGCGCGGCCAGCCGGAACGCCGACACCAGGCGGAAGTCGAACGAGGAGACGATCACCCGCCCCTGCGCGCCGGCGCGGGCGAGGTCCTCGGCCACCGCCCCGGCGAGGCGCAGGTCCTTCCCCCGGGACTTGAGCTCCACGTTCACCACCGCGCCCGGCAGCGCCTCCAGCACCTCGAGCAGCCGCGGGATCCGCTCGCCCCGGAACCGCGGGCCCTTCCAGGTCCCCACGTCGAGCGCCCGGAGCTCGGGCAGCGAGGCGTCCGGCACCCGCAGCGGCGAGCCCGCCACGCGCCGTGCGTCCTCGTCGTGCACCACCACCACCTCGCCGCTCCGGCAGCGCCAGACGTCGAGCTCGACGCCGTCGGCGCCCTGCTCCACCGCGAGCCGGAAGGCGGCGAGCGTGTTCTCGGGCGCGTCCTCGCTCGCCCCGCGGTGCCCCAGCACCAGCGGGCGCCCCTCCGCGCCCGGCGCAACCCGCTCGATCACCATCCGCTCCTCCGCCGCCCCCCGCCGTGCTTGGCGACCGGGGAGCGCGCGGCTATCCTAGCGCGCCGCCGCCCAGGGGACGGCGCGAGACCCCATGACCGAGATCCTCGTCGTGCTGTTCGTGGCCCTGCTGGTGTTCGGCGCCACGAAGATCCCCGCCCTCGGGGACGCGCTCGGCCGCGCGGTCCGCGGCTTCCGCCGCGCGGCCCGCGGCGAGGACGAGGGCGGCCCGCCTCCGCGCCGGGGACCGCGGGGCTGAGCCGACGGGCTCGGAGCGCGCCCGCGTCACCGCGCCGGCGACGCCACCACCCGCACCGACGCGCCGGTGAGATCCTCCGGCACCTCGGCGAAGGGGACCAGGAACGGCACCGGCGCGCCAGGCCGGACGTCGCGCGCGCGGCCCGAGATCGCGCGCGCGAGCGCGTCGAGCGCCGCCGCGTCCTTCACGGCGTGCAGCTCCTCCGCGGTGGGCACCGCCCCGGCGAGCCCGCTCCGGTGCGCGAGGACGCGCCCGGCCCGCACCACCTCCACGTCGACGCGCACGCGGGCGAGCGGCGCGGGCGCGCGCGAGATGACCTCGCCGCGCACGAAGAGCAGCGGCGCGCCGGCCGCGCGGGGGTAGCGACCGCTGGTCACGCCGGCGGTCTCGAGCGAGGCGGCGGTCCGCTCGCCCGGGCGGACCGCCCGCAGGAGCGCCGACGGGCTCCACGCGGCGGCGGCGGTGCCCTCGCCGCTCCAGAGCACCCGGAACGCCAGCGCCACCCCCAGCAGCGCCGCGAGCGAGACCGCGTTGATCGCGATCGAGCGGAGGGCGCCGCGCCGCGCCGCCCGCGCCCTGGCAGCCGCCTCCGTCTTCGCTTCCGGGCTCGAGCCGACGTCCGCGGAGCGCGCCGGCTCCGGCGGGACGACCTCCTCCGGCGCCGGCGGGAAGGCCGGCGACGTGCGCCACATCTCGGGCAGCCCGCGCACCGGCTCGGTGGCGAGCGCGAGCGGCTCCTCCTCCGCCGCGGCGGGCGCCCCGAGCTCGGTCGGACCGGCGTCGAGGTCGTCCTCGCGCGGCGGGAGCGGGAGGTCGGCGAGGAGATCTCCGCGCGTCCGGAGCGGCGCCGGTGGCGGGGTGGTCCGCTCCTCGAGGGCGAGATCCGGTCCGAGCCGCCGGCCTCCCTCCGGCCCGGCCGCGAATCCCCTCGCGTCGCGCGGGGGCGGGAGCGGCGGGGGCACGGCGGGCGGCCTCGGGTCGTCGCCGAGGAGGTCCGCGAGGTCGGTGACCGGGAGCCGGCGCTCCTCCAGGCTGACCCGGGCGGAGCGGGGAGAGATCGCCGCCGAGAACGGGTCGTCGGCCCAGGCCAGCTCCGCACCTGGCGAGATCGCGCCCGGATCTCCCGCGCGCGCCGCGGCCGTCCCGTCGACGGACGGCGCGTCGCCCCAGTGCGGGTCCGGGTGTGCGGTCCCGTCGACGGACGGCGCGTCGCGCCATTGCGGGTCCGGGTGTGCGGGCTCCTCGAGCGCCGCCACCTGGGCGGTGCCCCCCGCCGCGAAGGGATCCGCCCCGTCGCCGAGCGGATCCAGGTCGTCACGCGCGGCACCGAAGGGATCGCCCATCATGCTCGGCTCGGCGCCGGGCGGACCGAAGGGCGGGCCGGCGTCGAGCCGGAAGCCCGCGAAGGGATCGTCCGCGCCGAGCTGGGTCGGCTCGCCGTGAGCGGGAGCCTCGAGCTCCACCTCGGGCGCGGGGCGGGCCGGGGGCGCGTCGCGCGGGCTCACGAACGCCAGCGTCTCATCGCCGGACGGCGGACCGATCGCGAACAGCGTCTGGCAGCGCGCGCAACGGACGCGCGCGCCGCGCGGCCCGACCTTGTCGTCGGAGACGCGGAACCTCGCCTGGCAGCGCGTGCAGATGACGATCATGGACCCGCCGGGGGATCCGAGATTACCGCGTCATCGTCCTTGACACCAAGCGGCATAACCTGAACAATGCTCGGAATTGCGCACACTTACCGCTGCGAAAGCCCATCCATGAACGAAGAGCGAACCGACGGGACCGAGGCGGCCGGGGTGGAGCGCGAGCCCGCCAAGATCATCAAGCGCTACACGAACCGGAAGCTCTACGACACCGTGGAGTCCCGCTACGTCACGCTCGACGAGATCGCGGAGATGGTCAAGAGCGGGGCCGAGGTCAAGATCATCGACAACCGGACGAAGGACGACCTCACGTCCGTGACCCTGGCCCAGATCATCTTCGAGGAGGAGAAGAAGACCTCCAAGATGAGCCTCGAGACGCTGCGCGACCTGATCCGGCACGGCGGCGAGGTGGCCCAGCGCATCGTGGAGGGGACCCAGGCGGAGCTTCGCGGCCGGGTCGAGGCGGTGCGGGCCGCGGCCGAGCAGCGGGTGCAGCACCTCATCACGCGGAGCCAGGCCACCAGCGACCGCGCCAAGGAGCTGGTCCAGACCTCCCAGGAGGCGATGGCGTCGCTCCAGCGCCGCGTCGACGAGCGGGTCCGCTCCACGGTCGAGGGCATGTCCAGCCTCACCGAGGTCCGCACGCAGCTCGAGGAGATCTCGAAGCGGCTCGAGCAGCTCGAGCAGCGCCTCGAGGAGTTGACGAAGAAGTAGCCAGCCGGCCTGCAACATCCGGCCGAGGCACCAGCCGGCTCCAGCATCCGGCCGAGGCACTTGTCGCAAAGCGGCCCGGCCGCTCCTTACCGGCTGCGCACTGCCCGGCCGCTCCTTACCGGCTGCGCACGGCCCGGCCGCTCTTCCCCGGCTATGCGCTGGCCCGCAGCGCGGCGCCCCGCGCCAGGATCTCGTCGCCGATCGCGGCGAGCGCCGCCGCGCCGGACGAGCGCGGCGCGTGCTCGAACACGGTCCGTCCGTGGCTCTGCGCCTCGTCGACCTTCACCGACCAGCCCAGGATCGTGGGCGAGAGCGTGTCCGGGAACCGCTCGCGCAGCTTGGCCAGGATCTCGTCGGCGAGCTGCGTCTTGCGGTAGAGCGTGGGCACCACCAGGAGCAGCGAGGGCGCCGCGCCGCGCTCGGCGCGCAGCCGCTCCAGGCTCTGCATGATCTCGGCGCAGCCGTCGAGCGCGAGGTAGGTGAGCGCCACCGGCACCACCAGCTCGCGGGCCCCGAGCAGCACGTTCTCGGTGACGAGCGACAGCGAGGGCGGCGCGTCGATCAGCACCGCGTCGTAGCGGCCCTCGGGGATCGCGGTCAGCCGCGCGTCGAGCCGGTCGGCGCGGTCGGCGGCGGACGCCACCGCCACCGGGAACGCGGCCAGGTCCTTGTTGGCGGGGAGGAGGTCGAGGCCGGGCACCGGCGTCGGCCGGACCACCTCGTCGAGCGCGACCGCCGGGTCGAGGAGCCACTCGTGGACGGTGGGCGAGAGGCCGCGCACGTCCACGCCGAGCGACTTCCCGGCGTGCCCCTGCGTGTCGAGGTCGGCCACCAGCACGCGGAGCCCGCGCGCCGCGAGCCGCGCGGCGACGTTCACGCAGAGCGTGGTCTTGCAGGTGCCGCCCTTCTCGTTGATGAACGCGATCCGCCGCATTCGCTTCTACGCGCCGTCGTCGCCCCCGCCCGCCGCGGGCGGCGCGGGGTCGGCGGGCGAGGATCGCGGTCGCTCGACGCGCTCGGTCAACCCGTCGATCATCGACTCGAGCTCGGCGAGCTTCTTCTTCAGGCTGGCCACGTCGTCCCTCGACGGGAGGTTGGCGGCGTGCAGCGCCTGCCCCACGCCCCGATCGAAGGTCTCCTTGGCGTGCAGGGCGGAGCCGACCAGGGTCTGCAGCCCGGTGGTGATCCGATCGCTCGCGAGGAGCCCGGACACGACCTTCCCCACGCGCTCCTCGCCGGCCTCCAGGGCCCGCTTGAGGACGGGGTTTCTCAGCACGTCTTCGAGCTTCATGGATGGTGGACTTGTCACCCTCCCCTCGCTAGCTTGTCAAGCCTCGTGGCCTCACCGACCCTTCTCGACCGGCGGCTCGTGATCGTGACGGGAAAGGGCGGCGTGGGGAAGACCACCCTCAGCGCGGCGCTCGCCCTGCTGGCCGCCCGCCAGGGCAAGCGCGTGCTGGTCTGCGAGGTGAGCGCGCGCGAGCGCGTGGCGGCGCTGCTCGGTGGAGCGCCCTCCGGCCCGCAGATCCGCGAGGTGCGGCCCGGCATCTCGACCATCAACGTCACGCCCGCCGAGGCCATGCGCGAGTACGGCCTCATGGTCCTCAAGTTCCGCACCATCTACGACGCGGTCTTCGAGAACCGCCTGGTGCGCTACTTCCTGCGCGTGGTCCCCTCGCTCGCGGAGCTGGTCACGCTCGGGAAGATCCTTCACGAGGCGAAGGCGGAGGAGCAAGGGGGTCCGCGCTGGGACCTCGTGCTGGTGGACGCCCCCGCCACCGGCCACGCGGTCCAGCTCCTGCGCGTCCCCTCCGCGCTGCTCGAGACCGTGCCGGTCGGCCCGCTCCGGCACGACGCGGAGTGGATGCAGCGGCTGCTGGTGGACCCGGCGCGGACCGCCGTCGCGCTGGTGACGCTGCCCGAGGAGATGCCGGTCAACGAGGTCATCGAGCTGGACGCGCAGGTGCGGAGCGTGCTCGGGATCGCGCGGGGCGCGCTGTTCGTGAACGCCATGCCGGCGGCGCGGTTCACCGCGGCCGAGTCGGCCGAGCTGGCGCGGCTGGGCGGGGCGCCCCCGCCGCTCGGTCCCGCCGCGCGCGCCGGGCGCCTGCAGGCGCTCCGCCACGAGCAGGCCGCGCGCTACCTGGCGCGGGCGCGCGACGCCCTCGACCTCCCCACCACCGTGCTGCCGCTCCTGCCGCTCGCGGAGTGGGGCCCGGCCGCGGTGGAGGCGATCGCCGCGGCCATCGAGGCCGCGCCGCCCGGGAGGGCCGCGCCGTGAGCGGGGTGCTCGACGGGCTCGCCAGCCGGCGGATCGTGGTGTGCGTGGGCTCCGGCGGCGTGGGCAAGACCACGGTGGCCGCGGCCATCGGGCTCTCCCGCGCCCTGCGGGGGCAGCGCACGCTGGTGTGCACCATCGACCCGGCCCGGCGGCTCGCCAACGCGCTCGGCCTCGCGGCGCTCGGCAACGTCGAGTCGCGCGTGCCGGAGGACAAGTTCACCGAGGCCGGCCTCGCCCCGCGCGGCGAGCTGCACGCGATGATGCTCGACGTGAAGCGCACCTGGGACGACCTGATCGCGCGCCACGCGCCGGATCCGGCGCGGCGCGAGCGGATCCTGCGCAACCGGCTCTACCAGCAGATGTCCGCCGCCCTGGCCGGCTCGCAGGAGTACATGGCGATGGAGAAGCTGTACGAGCTCGCCACCGACCGGGACTACGACCTGATCGTGCTCGACACGCCCCCCACCGCGCACGCGCTCGACTTCCTCGAGGCGCCGGACCGGATCCTCGACTTCCTCGGCAACGACACGGCCCGCGCGCTGCTCGCGCCGGCCCTGGGGGCCGGCCGGTTCGGGCTGCGCCTCGCGCAGCTCGGCGGCGGCTACATCGCGAAGACGCTGGCGCGCTTCACCGGGCAGGAGGTGCTCGGCGACCTGGGCGACTTCCTGCAGGGCTTCCAGGGCATGTACGACGGGTTCAAGGAGCGGGCGGCGGCGGTGCGCGCCCTCCTCTCGCGGCCGGAGGTGGGCTTCGTGCTGGTCTCCTCGGCGAGCGCCGTCTCGATCGACGAGGCCATCGCGTTCCACGAGCGCCTCCACGCCGAGGCGATGCCCATCGCGGGGCTGGTGCTGAACCGGCTCACCCCCGACCTGTGGCCCGACGACGGACCGCTCCCGGAGGCGGCGCAGCTGTCCGGGCCGCTCGGCGAGCTGGACGCGGAGGGGGACCTGGCCGGGCGGCTGGCCCGGACGCTCGCGGAGCACCAGGCGCTGGCGCGCGGCGAGCAGCGCGCCCTCGCGCCGCTGCTCGCGCGCGTCGGGGCGCCCCGCGCGCTCGTGCCCCGGCTCGAGGCGGACGTGCACGATCTGGCGGGCCTCGCCAGGCTGGCCGATCGCCTGTGAGCGCCGACCTGGACGCACAGTTCCCGAATCGGGCGCCAGCGTCTAGGATCCTCCCGATGCGCCTCCCCGATCTCCCGGTGCAGACCCACGCCGCCTGCGAGCTGGTCGACGTCACCGCCGAGGTGCGGCGGGCGCTCGCCGCCGCCGGGGCACGGGACGGCGCGCTGGTGGTGTACGTCCCGCACACCACGGCGGGGGTCACCATCCAGGAGAACGCCGACCCGGACGTCCAGCGCGACCTCCTGCTCGCGCTCGAGAGCGCCGTGCCGGCGCGTCCCGCGCGCGGCGCCTACCGCCACGCCGAGGGGAACAGCGACGCGCACGTCAAGGCCTCGCTGGTCGGCTCCTCCGCCACGGTGATCGTGGAGGGCGGCGCGCTCGTCCTCGGCACCTGGCAGGGCATCTACCTCTGCGAGTTCGACGGCCCGCGCCGCCGGACCATCCACCTGAAGCTCATCCCGGGGTGAACCCGCCCATGCACGACGTCCCATCGCTCCCCTCCCCGGGCCCCGCCGCCCCTCGCCGCGCCTCGCCGGCTGCGCCGCTCCGGCGCCGCGGCCTCCTCCTGCTGGCCGCGGCGCTGCTCGCCTGCGCCACCGCCCGCCGCCCCGCCCCCGGCGCCGCCGAGGTGCGGTTCCCGGCGGAGGAGCCCCGCCTCGCCGCCCTCGACCGCGAGCTGGCCGGGCAGGACGACGCGGCGCTGCGCGCCACCGGCGACGCGGCCTACCAGGCCGGCGACATGGCGCGCGCGGCGGCCGCCTACGCGCGCCTCGCCGACGCCTTCCCGGCCTCGCCCCACGCGCCGGCCGCGCAGCTCCGGGCCGGCCTCGCCTACCAGCGGCTCCAGGCGTGGCGCCTCGCGCTCGAGCGGTTCCGCGCGCGAGAGCGGCGCGACGACGGGCCGGACGCGCTCGAGGCCAGCTTCGGCGCCGCCGAGTGCCTGTACCTCCTCGGCGAGGTGGACGAGGCCCGCGCCAGGCTCGACGCCATCGCGGCGCGCCCCGGGCTCGCGCCGGCCGGGCGCGTCCGGGCGCTCGCCCAGCGCGGCGTGATCGAGGCGGAGCGGGGCCGGCCCGAGGAGGCCGAGCGGCTCCTCCGGCTGGCGGTGGCGGAGTGGGAGGCCGGGGCCGCGGCGGGGCCGCTGCCGCCCTACCACCTGGCGCAGGCGCGGTTCCACCTCGGCGAGCTCCGGCGCGAGGCGCTGCGCGCGCTCCCCCTCGATCCCTCCGCGGGCGACCCGGCGCAGCTGGAGCGCGACCTGGAGCGGAAGGCCGCGACGCTGCTCGAGGCGCAGGGCCACTACCTCGCGGCCATCCGCACCGGCGAGCCGCGCTGGGCCGTGGTGGCCGGCGGCCGGGTGGGCGAGCTCTACGAGGACCTGCGCCGCGAGCTGCTCGACGCGCCGCTGCCGCCCGGTCTCGACGCCGGCTCGGCGGAGCTCTACCGCGCCGAGCTGCGACGCGAGGTGGGCGTCCTCGCCTCGAAGGCCGTGGACGCCTACCGGCAGACCGTCGAGTTCGCGCGGCGCGCCGGGGTCGACGATCCGGCGTTCCTGGCCGACGCGCAGGCCGGGCTCGAGCGGCTCGAGCGCGCGGCGGCGGACGGAGAGGCGGCGCCGGCGGCAGGTAGCCTGTAAGGAGCGGCCGGCGCCGGGCAGCCGGTGAGGTGCGACCTGGCAGCCGGTGAGGTGCGGCCGGGCACATTTCGCTTTCGCGAAAAGTGCCTCGGCCGAAGGTCGGATTCCGGCTGGTGCCTCGGCCGATCGGATTCCGGCTGGTGCCCGGCCGCTCCTCACCGGCTACGGCGGCTCACCTCCATACATCCGGTCGAGGGCGTCCTTGTGGCGCCGCTCGATCACCTTGCGCTTCAGCTTCTGCGAGGGGGTCACCTCCCCCTCGGCCTCGCTGAACTCGCGGGGGAGCACGGTGAACTTCTTCACGCTCGCGAAGCGCGGCAGGGTGGCGTTCACGCGATTGAGGTCGCGCTTCAGCGCCGCGCGCACCTCCGGGAGCTGCGAGAGCACGGCCGGCGCCTGGCCGGCGTGGCCGTTCTGGGCCGCCCAGCGAGCCAGCGCCTCGGCGTCCAGCGTGAGCAGCGCGGTCACGTAGTTGCGGCGGTCGCCGTGGACCAGCGCCTGCGAGACCAGCGCCGAGGCGGTCTTGATCTTCCCCTCGATCTCGGTGGGCGCGACGTACTTCCCGCCCGAGGTCTTGATGAAGATCCTTCTTGCGGTCGGTGATGGTGAGGAAGCCGTCCGCGTCGATTGCCCCGATGTCCCCGGTGTGCAGCCACCCGTCCTCGTCGAGCGCCTCGGCGGTCTGCTCCGGCAGGCCGCGGTAGCCGCGCATGATCGACGGGCCGCGCATGAGCACCTCGCCGTCCCCGGCGATGCGCGTCTCGATGCCGGGCAGCGCCCTCCCGGCCGTGCCGATCTTCCGCGCGAAGGGCAGGTTGGCGTGGGTGGCCGCCGACGACTCGGTGAGGCCGTAGCCCTCCAGGATCACCACGCCGAGGGCGTCGAAGAACTCGGCCACGTCCCTCGAGAGCGGCGCCGAGCCGGACACGAAGAACTGCAGCCGCCCGCCGAAGATCGCGCGGAGCTTCTGGAAGACGAGCCGGTCGGCCAGGGCGTGCTGGGCCGCGAGCAGCGGCCCCGGAGCGCGGCCGGCCCGGCGCTCCCGCGAGACGCGCAGCCCGACGTCGAGCGCCCAGCGGAAGACGACGCCCTTCACCGCCCCGCCGTCGAGCGCGCTCGCCAGGATCTTGGCGCGGACCTTCTCGAAGATGCGAGGGACCGCGCAGACGAAGGTGGGCCGGACCTGCCCGAGGTTCTCGACGATCTTGTCGACGCGGCCGTCCACGGCGGTGGGGAAGCCGATCCGCAGCTGGGCCGTGCCGATCATCTTCCCGAAGGAGTGCGCCAGCGGCAGCCAGAAGAGCTGCAGCACGTCCGGGTGATCGAGGATCCTGGACGCCTGCACCGCGCTCGACTGCGACACCCAGCAGGCGTGCGTCAGCTCCACGCCCTTGGGGCGGCCGGTGGTGCCGGAGGTGTAGAGGAGCGTGGCGAGCGCGTCCGGGCGGACCTGGGCCACGTGCTCCTCGAAGGCGCCCGGGTGGGCGGCGTCCCAGGCGCGCCCCCGCTCCTCCAGCGCCGCGAGGGTCAGCACCCACCCGTCGGGCGAGCCCTGCCCGTCGAAGGTGACCAGGTGACGCAGGGCGGGCAGCTCCGCCCGACGGGAGGAGAGCTTCGCGACCTGCTCCGCGTCCTCCGCGAAGGCCACCACCGCCCCGGCGTCGGCCAGGATGAAGGCGCACTCCTCCGCCATGGTCGAGGGGTAGATGGTGCTGGTGGCCCCGCCGGCGCAGAGGATCCCGTAGTCCGCCAGCACCCACTCGATCCGCGTGGAGGAGAGGATGGCGCAGACCTGCTCGGGCTCGACCCCGAGCGACCGGAGCCCCGAGGAGACGGCGCGCACGCGCCCCTCGGTCTCGGTCCAGGTGAGGCTCCTCCAGCCGCCCTGGACGGGGTACCGGAACGCCTCGCCGTCGGGGGTCCGGCCGACGCGATCGAGGAACAGCTCTGGAACGGTCCGTGGCGGCATGTCGGGCAAGGGTGCGCTCCTCCGCTGCGCTTGCCGGCCGACTCTAGACCGAAAATGCCGAGCCGAGGGAGCCGGCGGAGCGCCGCAGTGCCCGCCCCGCACAGGCGCACCCACGCCATCACTGGACGCACGTCCGTTATATTTGCATAGCGGACGAGGGCCTGCCGTGGCCTTGACAGTGCGATCGTCCGCTAACTAGGATGCTCCTCCAACACAACGGACCCCGAGCCCGCGAGGAACCGCCGATGCCCCTCCCGCCCAACCGCAAGCCCCGCTTCGAGACGCTGCAGGTCCACGCCGGCCAGGAGCCCGCGCCCGGGACCAACGCGCGCGCGGTGCCGATCTACCAGACCACCTCCTACACGTTCGACATCGGCCGAGCACGGCGCGAACCTCTTCGCCTTGAAGGAGTTCGGGAACATCTACACGCGGATCATGAACCCGACCACGGACGTCTTCGAGAAGCGGATCGCCGCGCTCGAGGGCGGCGTGGCCGCGCTCGCGACCGCCTCCGGCCAGGCGGCCCAGTTCCTCACCATCGCGAACCTGGCGCAGGCCGGCGACAACGTGGTCTCCACCAGCCTCCTGTACGGCGGCACCTACAACCAGTTCAAGGTGACGCTGCCCCGGCTCGGGATCGACGTGAAGCTGGTGGACGGCGACGACGTGGCGGGCCTGAAGAAGGCGATCGACGGCAAGACCAAGGCGCTCTACGTCGAGTCGATCGGGAACCCCGCCGGCAACGTGCCGGACTTCGAGGCGCTCGCCGCGCTCGCGCACGAGAACGGGATCCCGCTCATCGTGGACAACACCTTCGGCGCCGCCGGCTACCTGGCCCGGCCCATCGAGTGGGGCGCCGACCTCGTGGTCGAGTCCGCCACCAAGTGGATCGGGGGGCACGGCACCTCCCTCGGCGGCGTGATCGTCGACTCGGGCAAGTTCGAGTGGGCGAGGAGCGGCAAGTTCCCGGTCTTCACCGAGCCCTCCCCCGGCTACCACGGGCTGGTCTTCAACGACGTGTTCGGGCCGAAGGGACCCTTCGGCAACATCGCGTTCATCATCCGCGCGCGGGTGGAGGGGCTGCGCGATCTCGGTCCGGCCATCTCGCCGTTCAACGCCTTCCTGCTGCTGCAGGGGCTCGAGACGCTCTCGCTCCGCGTGCAGCGCACGGTGGACAACGCCCTCGCCCTCGCGAGGTGGCTGAAGGCGCACCCGGCCGTCTCCTGGGTGAACTACACCGGCCTGGAGGAGCACCCGTACCACCAGCGCGCCCGCAAGTACCTCAGGAACGGCTTCGGCGGCGTGTTCACCTTCGGCGTGAAGGGCGGCTACGAGGCGGGCAAGCGGTTCATCGACGCGGTGAAGCTCGCCTCGAACCTCGCCAACGTGGGCGACGCGAAGACGCTGGTGATCCACCCGCCCTCGACCACCCACCAGCAGCTCTCCGAGGCCGAGCAGCGCAGCTCCGGCGTCACCCCGGACCAGGTCCGCGTCTCGGTGGGCATCGAGCACATCGACGACATCAAGGAGGACTTCGACGAGGCGCTGCGCGCCGCGACGTCGTAGCAGGCGCCGGCCACGGACGACGGCGTGACGGGCCCCGCCGGCGGGGCCCGTCGTGCCTCCGCGCGCATGCGCACTTCCCCCGGCTCGCCCCCCCGCGCTACGCTCGGGTCGCATGCGCTTCCCCAGGCTCGGGATCGCGGAGCGGACCGCGCTCCTGCTGATCCTCGTCGCGGCCGTCGTGTCGGTGCTCGCCGGCGCGCTGCTCCAGCGCGAGGAGGAGCGGTCCGAGCGCGCGCTCCTCGAGACCCGCGCCTCGGCGCTCGCCGAGGCCCTGGAGCACTCGGTCACGGAGGCGATGACCGAGCACCGGCCGCAGAGCATGGCCGCCATCCTCGGCGCGATGGCGCTCACCGACGGCGTGGCCGGCCTGGCCCTCGCCGACGCGGGCGGCCGGGTCCGCTACCGGGCCGGGGAGGCGCCGGACCGGCTCGGCGCCGCCGCCGAGCGCCGCTGGAGCGAGACGCGGCTGGTCCTCACCCTGCCGGTGGTGAACGGCCCCGGCTGTCGCGGCTGCCACGACGGCCGCACCACCAACGGCAGCATCCTGGTGGCCCTCGACGCCACCGGGCTCCGCCCGCGGCTGGCCGCCTCGGCGCTCCGGATGGCCGCGCTGATGGGGCTCGCCCTGGCCGCCGTCGCGGTGGTGGTGGTGCTGGTGCTCCGGACCACGCTGGTGCGGCCGCTCCGCGAGCTGGCCGGGTTCGCCGGCGCGCTCGGCCGCGGCGACCTCGGCGCGCGGCCGCCCGACGCCCCCGGCGAGGCGGGCGCGCTGGCGCGCGCGCTGCGGCACATGGCCGAGGAGGTCCAGCGCTCCCACGACGACCTCGAGGAGCGCGTGCGCGAGCGGACCGGCAAGCTCGCCGAGGCGCTCGATCAGGCCACCGCCGCGCGGGAGGCCCGCGCCGCCGACCTGCAGCGGCTGCAGGCCATCCTCGACTCGATGGTGGACGGGGTCCTCTTCATCGACGCGGAGGACCGGGTGGCCATGACCAACAAGGCCGGGCGCGCCCTGCGCAACCTCACCGGCCCGGAGGGCCGGCCCATCCGCGACTGCCACCCGAAGGCGAGCCACGGGATGCTGGACCGCGTGCTGGCCTACCTCCGCAGCGGCGACGACACCGGGCCGGCCCACTCGATCATCAAGGAGCGGGAGGGCCGCTTCGAGACCACCTACGCGCCGGTGGCCGCCGCCGACGGGAGGTACCTCGGCACGGTGATGGTGATCCGCGACATCGCCGAGCGGCGCACGCTCGAGCGCCGCCTGCTCGACGCGGAGCGGCTGTCCGGGCTCGGCCAGATGTCGGCCCAGATCGCCCACGAGCTGCGCAACCCGCTCAACGCCATCGACGGCGCGGCCCAGTACCTGCGCCGGCGACTGGCCGGCGATCCGGAGGTGGCGGAGTACGCCGGGCTCATCGGCGAGGAGGTGCAGCGGGTGAACCTCTTCGTCTCCGAGCTGCTCGGCGTCGCCCGACCGGCCGAGCCGAGCTTCGCGCCCACCTCGGTGAACCGCCTGCTCCGCGACGCCGCCCAGAAGGCGGCGCTCGCCCGCGGGCTCGCGGCCGACGCGGTCCGGCTCGACCTGGCCGCCGACCTCCCGGTCGTGGACGTGGACGCGCCCATGATGACCGACGCGCTCGTGAACCTCCTCGGGAACGCCTTCGACGCGGGCGGGACCGAGCCGCCCGAGGTGGCCAGCCGGTACGAGGCGGCCGGGGGCGAGGGCACCATCGTGGTGGAGGTGCGCGACCGCGGCTGCGGGATCCCGGCCGACCAGCTCGACGAGGTCCTCCGGCCGTTCGTCACCACCAAGGCGCACGGCACCGGGCTCGGGCTGGTGGTGGTGCAGCGAGCGGTGGAGCAGCACCGGGCCCGCTTCGCGCTCGGGCCGCGCGAGGGGGGCGGGACGGTGGCGGCCATCCGGTTCCCGGTGCGCCGGATCGTGAGCGCGATCGAGGCGGAGCCGGCCGCGGAGGGGGTGGGCACGTGAGCGCCGAGGGGCTGGTGCTGGTGGTGGACGACGACCCCGGCACCCGCAAGGTGGCGCGGGCCAACCTCGGCCTGGAGGGCTTCGAGGTGCTGGTGGCCTCGTCCGGCGCCGAGGCGCTGGCGCGCCTCGCCGAGTCCGACCCGCTCGCCATGGTGTCCGACCTCAAGATGCCGGACCTGGACGGCATAGCGCTGATGGAGAAGGTGCACGCCATCCGGCCGTCGCTGCCGGTGGTGCTGGTCACGGCCCACGCCACCGTGGAGACGGCGGTGGAGGCGATGCGAAAGGGCGCGCTCCACTACCTCACCAAGCCCATCCGCTTCGACGAGCTGGCGCTGGTGCTCCGCCACGCGGTGGCGCACGAGCGGGCGCGGCGCGACGTGCTGCGGCTCCGCGGCGAGCTCGAGCGCGCCGCCGGGTTCGAGGAGATGGTGGGCAGCTCGCCCCCCATGCGCGAGGTGTTCTCGCTGGTGGAGCAGGTCGCGCCCTCCGACGCCACCGTGCTCCTGCGCGGGGAGACCGGCACCGGGAAGGAGCTGGTGGCCCGGGCCATCCACCGGCGCTCCCGCCGGCGCGAGCGGCCCTTCGTGGCGGTGAACTGCACCGCCATCCCGCGAGAGCTGATGGAGAGCGAGTTCTTCGGCCACGAGCGGGGCTCGTTCACCGGGGCCACCGCGCGCCGCGTGGGCCGCTTCGAGCAGGCGGACGGCTCGACGCTCTTCCTCGACGAGGTGGGCGATCTCGACCTGTCGATCCAGGCGAAGCTCCTGCGCGTCCTGCAGGAGCAGGAGATCACCCGCGTCGGGGCGCGGGATCCGATCCGGGTGGACGTGCGGATCGTGGCGGCCACCAACCGCGACCTCGAGGCCCTGGTGCACGAGGGGCGCTTCCGCGACGACCTCTACTACCGGCTCAACGTGATCCCGCTGCGCCTCCCGCCGCTGCGCGAGCGCCCACAGGACCTCCCCGCCCTGCTCGAGCACTTCCTCCGCTCCTTCGCGCAGCGCTATGGCCGGACGGCGCCGGTGCCCCCGCCCGATCTCCTCGCCGCGGCGCGCGCCTACCCGTGGCCCGGGAACGTGCGCGAGCTCAGGAACCTGTGCGAGCGCGCGGTGCTGATGGGCTGGGCGGCGGTGGCGCCCATCCTGGGCGCCGGCCCGCGCGGCGAGCCGGGCGGCGCCGGCCTCACCGTGGACACCTCGCTGCCGCTGCTCGAGGCCCGGCAGCGGCTGGTGGAGCGCTTCGAGCGCGAGTACCTGACCCGGCTCCTGAAGGAGCACCGCGGCCGGATCGGCGAGGTGGCCCGCGCGGCGGGGATCGCCGAGCGGAACCTGTACGAGAAGATGAAGGCGTACGGGCTCAGCCGGGAGGACTACCGGTAGCGGAGGGCCGCGCCGTCGCGCGCGCACGCTGGCGCGCGCCCTGCATCGCGGGAGACGATCGGATGGAACGCCTGGATCCCGGGCCGCGCGCGGGGCTCGCCGTCGCGCCCTGCGCGACGGCGCGGCAGCCGTGCCCGCCGCGCGAGCACCGGCCGGGCGGCGGGCGGGTCGAGACCGCGCGCGTCGACGGCGCGAGCGCGATCGTCGCCTGCGCGGCCTCGAGCCCGCTCCAGCTCCTCGCGCCCACGCCGCGGGGGCGGTGCGCCTGGATCGTGTCGGCGAGCCACGGCGGCGGGCTGGTGGCCGGGGACGACGTGTCGCTCGAGCTCGAGATCGGCCCGGGCGTCCGCCGCCCTGCTCACCACGCAGGCGGGCACCAAGGTCTACCGATCGCGCGGGGCGGTCGCGGCCCAGCGGGTGCACGGCCGGATCGGCGCCGGGGCGGTGCTGGCCGTGCTGCCGCACCCGGTGAGCTGCTTCGCCGGGGCGCGCTACCTCCAGGAGCAGCGGCTCGACCTGGCGCAGGGCGCGAGCCTGCTCTGGCTCGACGCCCTCACCGCCGGCCGCGTCGCGCGGGGCGAGCGCTGGGCCGCCGACGAGCTGCGCTCGCGGATCGAGATCTCCGTCGCCGGCCGGCCGCTCCTGGCCGACGCGATCCGCCTGGTGCCGGGCGAGGGACGGCCGGTGGGCGAGCGGCTGGACGGGCGTCGAGATCCTCGCCACCGTGGTCGCCCTCGGCCCGGCGCTCGCGCCCCACGCGGCCGCGCTGCGCGCGCGGCTCGCCTCCATGCCGGCCGAGCCCGGCGCCGAGGTCCTGGCGGCCGCGAGCCCGCTCGGCGACGGCGTGCTGCTGCGCGTCGCCGCCCGGACCGTCGCGGCGGGGCTCGCCTTCCTGCGCGCCCGGCTCGCCTTCGTCGAGGACGTCACCGACGTCGATCCGTTCTCCCGCACCCCCTGACACGACGGAGGCCCGCATGCACCTCTCTCCCCGAGAGCTCGACAAGCTCATGCTCCACCAGGCCGGCGTCCTGGCGCAGAAGCGGCTGGCGCGCGGCCTCCGCCTCAACCACCCGGAGGCGATCGCGCTGCATCGCGACCCAGCTCCTCGAGCTCATCCGCGACGGGCGGCGCGTGGCCGAGCTGATGGACCTGGGCCGGCGGATGCTCGGGCGGCGCCAGGTGCTGCCCGGCGTGCCGGAGCTGGTGCGCCGAGGTGCAGGTCGAGGGCACCTTCCCGGACGGCACCAAGCTCGTCACCGTCCACCACCCCATCGCCGCCGAGCACGGGGACCTCGCGCTCGCGCTCTACGGCTCCTTCCTGCCCGTCCCGCCGCTCTCCGCCTTCCGCGAGCTCGCGCCGCCGGAGCCGGAGGAGGCGGCGCCCGGGCGAGCTGCTCCCGGCGCCCGGGGAGCTCGTGCTCAACGCCGGCCGCGAGGCGATCTCGCTCCCGGTGACGAACCTGGCCGACCGGCCCATCCAGGTGGGCAGCCACTACCACTTCGCCGAGGCCAACCCGCTGCTCCGCTTCGACCGCGCCCGCGCCTACGGGCGCGCGGCTCGACATCCCGGCCGGCATGGCGGTCCGCTTCGAGCCCGGGGAGACCCGCGACGGTGCACGCGGTGGAGATCGCGGGGCGACGGATCGTCCGAGGCGGGAACGGGCTCGCCAGCGGCCCGGTGGCCGACGATGGCCGCCGGCAGGCGCTGGAGGCGGCGCGGCGGCGCGGCTTCGCGCACGAGGAGGAGGCCTAGATGTCCCGGCGCATGGACCGGCGGCAGTACGCGCAGGTGTACGGCCCCACCACCGGCGACCGGGTCCGGCTCGGCGACACCGCGCTCGTCGCCGGAGGTGGAGCGCGACCTCACCGTGCTACGGCGACGAGTGCGTCTTCGGCGGCGGCAAGGTGCTGCGCGACGGCATGGGGCAGGCGGCAGGGCACCCGCGACGACGCAGGCGCTCGACCTGGTGATCACCAACGCGCTGGTGGTCGACCACGCCGGCATCTACAAGGCGGACGTCGGCGTGCAAGGACGGCCGCATCGTCGGCCATCGGCAAGGCCGGCAACCCGGACGTCATGGCCGGCGTGACGCCCGGGATGGTGATCGGGCCCGGCACCGAGGTGATCGCCGGCGAGGGGCTCATCCTCACCGCCGGCGGCATCGACACGCACATCCACTTCATCTGCGCCGCAGCAGGCCCACGAGGCCATCGTCGAGCGGCGTCACCACGTTCCTCGGCGGCGGCACCGGCCCGGCCACCGGCACCAACGCCACCACCTGCACGCCGGGCGCGCGGCAACATCGCAGCTCATGCTGCAGGCGCACCGACGCGCTGCCGGTGAACGTCGGGCTCCTCGGGCAAGGGGAACACGGCTCGCGCCGGAGGGGCTGGTCGAGCAGCTCCGCGCCGGCGCCGCGGGCCTGAAGCTCCACGAGGACTGGGGCACCACGCCCGCCGCCATCGACTCCTGCCTGCGCGGTGGCCGACGACGCAGGACGTCCAGGTCGCCATCCACACCGACACGCTCAACGAGTCGGGCTGCGTCGAGGACTCCATCGCCGCCTTCGCCGGCCGCACCATCCACACCTTCCACACCGAGGGCGCCGGCGGCGGCCACGCGCCGGACATCATCCGCGTGTGCGGCGAGCCGAACGTGCTCCCCTCCTCGACCAACCCGACCCGGCCCGTTCACGGTGAACACGCTCGACGAGCACCTCGACATGCTCATGGTCTGCCACCACCTCGACCCGTCGCTCCCCGAGGACGTCGCCTTCGCCGAGAGCCGCATCCGCGGCGAGACCATCGCCGCCGAGGACGTGCTCCACGACCTCGGGCGCCATCTCGATGATGAGCTCGGACTCGCAGGCCATGGGGCGGGTCGGCGAGGTGATCACCCGCACCTGGCAGACCGCCGACAAGATGCGCCGGCAGCGCGGGCGGCTCGCCGAGGAGCGGGGCGACAACGACAACCTCCGCATCCGGCGCTACGTGGCCAAGTACACCATCAACCCGGCCATCGCCCACGGCATCTGCGCACCAGGTCGGCTCGGTCGAGGTGGGCAAGCTCGCCGACCTGGTGCTGTGGCGGCCGGCCTTCTTCGGCGCGAAGCCGGAGCTGGTGCTCAAGGGCGGCTTCATCGCCTGGGCGCAGATGGGCGACCCCAACGCCTCCATCCCCACGCCGCAGCCGGTCTCGATGCGCCCGATGTTCGGCGCCTTCGGGCGCGCGCACCGGCGCCGACCAGCGTCGCCTTCGTGTCGCGCGCCGCGCTCGAGGACGGCGCGGTGCGGGCGCTACGGGCTCACGAAGCGGCTGGAGGCGGTGCGCGGCTGCCGCGGGACTCGGCAAGCGCGACATGAGGCTCAACGACGCGCTGCCGCGGATGGAGGTCGACCCCGAGACGTACGAGGTCCGCGCCGACGGCGTGCTGCTCCGCTGCGAGCCCGCCGAGCGGCTCCCCCTGGCCCAGCGTTACTTCCTCTTCTGATGACGCCGATGACACCCTGGCTCCCTGCTCCAGCTCGCCGACTCGGCCCTCCCCACCGGCGGCTTCGCCCACTCCGGCGGGCTCGAGGCGGCCGTCCAGCTCGGGCGCGTGCCGGGGCGCCGCCGGGCTCGACCGGCTGGTCGAGGAGGCGCTCTGGCAGGCCGGCTCGCTCGCGCTCCCCTTCGTGGCCGCGGCCGCCCGCGCGCCGGAGCGGCTCGCCGCGCTCGACGCCGCGGTGCGACGCCGCCACGCCAGGCCACGTCGCGAACCGCGCCAGCCGCGCCCAGGGGCAGGCGCTGCTCGCGCGCCGCGACGCGCCTTCGGGCCCGCGGCGCAGGCGCTCGAGCGACGAGGTGCGGCCGCGCCGGCCTGGCCGGCCACCTCGCGCCGGTCTTCGGCGCGCTCCTCGCGCGGCTCGGCGCCGGCGCGGAGGACGCCTGCCGCCTGTACCTCTTCCCGCGGCGCGCGGGGTGCGTCTCGGCCGCCGTCCGGCTCGGGCTCGTCGGGCCGCTCGAGGCGCAAGGCGCGCTCTCCCGCGCCGGCGCGCGTCGCCGAGGCGGTCCTCGCCGCCACCGCCGAGCGCGCCCCCGAGGAGGCGGCCGCGACCTCGCCGCTGCTCGACCTCCTGCAGGCCCACCAGGACCGCCTCTACTCGCAGGCTCTTCCAGAGCTGACGAGGACCCATGGCATGCGACCCGCTCGCTCCCGACCTGCCCCGGCCTCCACGGCAGCCACGAGCACGCCTCCGGCCCCGGCGCCTTCCACGAGCGCGACGCGCCCCGGACCCGCCACGACCTCGACCGCCGCGCCTTCACGGTGGGCGTCGGCGGCCCGGTGGGGAGCGGCAAGACCGCGCTGGTGCTGGCGCTCTGCCGGCTGCTCCGCGACACGCACTCGCTGGGCGTGGTGACCAACGACATCTTCACCCGCGAGGACGCCGAGTTCCTGCATCCGCAACGAGGCGCTCCCGCCGGAGCGGATCCGCGCGGTGGAGACCGGCGGCTGCCCGCACGCGGCCATCCGCGAGGACGTCACCGCCAACCTGCTGGCGCTCGAGGAGCTCACCCGAGCCGCACCACCCCGAGCTGCTCTTCTGCGAGTCGCGGCGGCGACAACCTGGCCGCGCACTTCAGCCGCGAGCTGGCCGACTTCACCATCTACGTGATCGACGTGGCCGGCGGCGACAAGGTCCCGCGCAAGGGCGGGCCGGGCATCACGCAGTCCGACCTGCTCGTCGTCAACAAGACCGACCTCGCCCCGGCGGTCGGCGCCGACCTCGGCGTGATGGCGCGCGACGCGGCACGGATGCGCGGCGACGGCCCGGTCGTGTTCGCGCAGGTGACCCGCGGTGAGGGCGTCGCGGAGATCGCCGCCCAGGTGCTCCACGCCCTGCAGCACGCGGCCGGCCTGCCGCACTGAGCGCCCCGCCGGCCCGCAGGTGCGCTGGCGGTCGCCGCGGGCCTCCCCGTCCCCGGCCCCCTTCGCGATTCGGACGGACGGATCCGAAGGCGACGGTCCCCTCACCCAAATGCGGGTGAGCTCTCGGGACGCCTTTCAGGGTCTCCCAGTGAAATCGCGGACTCGCGCACTGAGACCTCGTGGCAAGAGAGTTGCGACAGGTCGCCGCGCCTGCCTCCGGGCAGGTGCGCACTTTTCTCGATGAGAGGCACCACATGATCCAGAAGAAGCTCCGACTCCTCGGCATCACCGCAGCGGCGGTCCTGGCCGCCGCCGCGCTCGCCGCGAGCGCCCAGACGACCAAGCCGGCCAGCCCGGCGGGCACGGCGAGGCCGAAGCCGCCGCCGGCCGCGAAGGCGGACGCGAAGCCGAAGAAGGGCGCCCCCGCGCCGATCACCGACCAGATCGACGATCCGGCCGTCTGGGGCCAGACCTATCCGCTCGAGTACGAGACCTACCTCAAGACGGTGGACCAGGTCCGGACCAAGTACGGCGGGTCCGAGGCGCTCCCGCGCACGCCGGATCAGGCCGACCCGCGCGCGGTGGTGTCGCAGGAGAAGATCGAGGAGGACCCGCGCCTCAAGACGATGTGGGCCGGCTACGCCTTCTCGGTGGACTTCCGCGAGGAGCGCGGCCACGCGTTCATGCTCGACGACCAGACCTTCACCAAGCGTCAGGCGGTGGTGACGCAGCCGGGCTCCTGCATGCAGTGCCACGCCTCGGTCTACCTGCCCTACAAGAAGCTCGGGGACGGCGATCCGATCGAGGGCTTCAAGAAGATGAACGCGATGCACTACTCGGACGCCCGCAAGCTGGTGAGCCACCCGGTCGCATGCATCGACTGCCACGACCCGGAGTCCATGGCGCTGCGGGTGACCCGCCCCGGCTTCATCCTCGGCATGCGCGATCTGAAGGCCTCGCAGGGCGTGAAGGGCTACGACGTGAACCGGGACGCCTCGCAGAAGGAGATGCGCGCCTTCGTGTGCGGGCAGTGCCACGTCGAGTACTACTTCAAGGGCCCGGACAAGCAGCTCACCTACCCGTGGTCCGGCGGCCTGAAGGTCGACGCGATCATGGACTACTACGACAAGGCCGGCTTCAAGGACTGGGTCCACAAGACCACCGGCGCGCCGGTGCTCAAGGCCCAGCACCCCGAGTTCGAGACCTGGAGCCAGGGCATCCACGGCCGCAGCGGCGTCACCTGCGTGGACTGCCACATGCCGGAGATCACCTACAAGGGCGAGAAGATCACCGATCACCAGGTGAACAGCCCGCTCCTGAAGGTCGAGGCCTCGTGCACGAAGTGCCACGCCGACGTGAAGCCGGCCGAGCTCAAGGCGCGGGTCGAGACCGAGCAGGACCGTTTCTTCGCCCTGCGCAACACCGCCATGGACGCGCTGATGGGGCTCATCGCCGATCTGGAGAAGGCGCAGAAGGCCGGGGCGGCGGAGGGCCAGCTGACCAGCGCCCGCTACCTGCAGCGGCGCGCCCAGTTCTACCTGGACTTCGTCGAGGCGGAGAACTCCACCGGCTTCCATGCGCCGCAGGAGTCGCTGCGCGTGCTCGGCCAGTCGATCGACTACTCCCGGCAGGGGCAGCTCGCGCTGCGTGATCCGACCTTCAAGCCGAGCGTCCCCATCGTCGCCATCTCCACCGCCGCGCCCGGGCCGAACCAGTCCCCCGCGCCGGGCACGCCCCCGCCCGCGACGCCGGCGCCGACGACGGCGCCGAAGAAGTAGCGTCCCGCGCCCGAGCGTCGGCGGCGAGCGACGCGAGCCTGCCGGCGAGCAGCACCCGCGCGGTCATCCACAGGGCCGCCGGCCTCCGGGCCGGCGGCCCTCGCGCCTGGTGGGTCGGATTCGGATGCCGGCATCCGGCGCCGGCGCGCGCGCATCCGACCACGCGGGGCGTGGCCGGCCGCCGCGAGCGCGGGAGCGCGAATCTCGACGAGATCGCGCGCCGCGACCTGCGGCGCGAGGCCGCGGCGTCGCTGGCAGGCCGCTTGCGATGGAGGCCACGCGAACCCGAACGCGAGGTCGCTCCATGCGCAAAGGAAGATCGCTGCTCTCCGCGTCCGTCCTCGCCCTCGCGGCCGCCGCCGGGGTCGCGGTCGGCGTCGGCGGCTACGCCTTCGCCTACGCCAAGGGGACGTCCTACCTGGGCAACGACCCGGCCACCTGCGCCAACTGCCACGTGATGAGCGGCCACCTCGAGGGCTGGCAGGCCTCGTCGCACCACCAGGTGGCGACCTGCAACGACTGCCACACGCCCGCCGCGCCGGTGTCGAAGTACGCGGTGAAGGCGGAGAACGGGTGGCACCACTCGATGGCGTTCACGGTGGGCGGCTTCCCGGACGTGATCCGGGCGCGCCCCGAGAGCCGCGCCGTCATCGAGGGCCAGTGCCGCCACTGCCACGCGGAGATCGTCGCCGCCATGACCATGGGGCGCGACGACGTCTCCTGCATCCGCTGCCACGACACCGTCGGTCACCTCCGCTGAACCCACCCGCACGTCACGTGAAGAGACAAAGGAGAGACTCATGACCCCCGAGACGCAGGCTCCCCGGAAGCGGGCGCTCCTCTACGGCGGCATCGCCGCGGTGTTCGCGCTGGCCGCCGTCCTCGCCGCGGTTCTGCTGGTGGACGTCGCCGAGAAGAAGCAGGAGGGCAAGAACCCGGTGGTCCGGGTCGTCGAGCTCACCGACGACGACCGAGGACCCGGCGGTCTGGGGCAAGAACTTCCCGCTCGCAGTACGACCTCTACCAGCGGACCGTCGACATGGTCCGCACCAAGTACGGCGGCACCGAGGCCATGCCGCGCACCGCCGTCCGCAGGCCGATCCCCGCTCCGTGGTCGCGCAGTCCAAGACTCGACGCGGACCCGCGCCTGAAGACGATGTGGGCGGGCTACGCCTTCGCGGCCGACTTCCGCGAGGAGCGCGGCCACGCCTACATGCTCGAGGACCAGACCTTCACGCAGCGCCAGGTGGTGGTGAAGCAGCCCGGCACCTGCATGCAACTGCCACGCCTCGATCTACGTGCCCATGAAGAAGCTGGGCGACGGCGACCTCATGCAAGGGCTTCGAGAAGCTCAACGCGATGCCGTATGCCGAGGCGCCGCAAGCACGTCACGCACCCGGTCTCCTGCATCGACTGCCACGACCCGGCCACCATGCAGCTCCGCGTCACCCGGCCCGGCTTCATCGAGGGCATCCGCGCCGTACAAGGCGTCGCAGGGCATCCAGGACTACGACGTCAACACGCATGGCCACCCGGCAGGAGATGCGCGCCTACGTGTGCGGCCAGTGCCACGTCGAGTACTACTTCAAGGGCCCCGAGAAGCGGCTCGTCTTCCCCTGGGCGAAGGGCCTGAAGGTCGAGAAGATCCAGGCCTACTACGACGAGATCGGCTTCAAGGACTGGATGCACAAGGACACCGGCGCGCCGGCGCTCAAGGCCCAGCACCCCGAGTTCGAGATGTGGAGCCAGGGCATCCACGCCCGCGCCGGCGTGGCCTGCGCCGACTGCCACATGCCCTACACGCGCGTGGGCGGCACAAGGTCACCGACCACCAGGTGCGCAGCCCGCTGCTCAACATCAACAGCGCCTGCCAGACCTGCCACAAGTGGCCCGAGGCCAGGAGCTCAAGGCGCGCGTCGAGGCCATCCAGGACCGGCACTTCGAGCTGCGCAAGCAGGCCATGGACGCCCTGGTCGCACCTGATCGGCGACCTCAAGGCCGCCAGGAGGCGCGGGCGCAGCCGACGACCAGCTCGGCCACGCCGCGCTACCTGCAGCGCCGCGCCCAGTTCCACCTCGACTTCGTCGAGGCCGAGAACTCGACCGGCTTCCACGCGCCGCAGGAGGCCGCGCGCATCCTCGGCGAGTCGATCAACTTCGCGCGCCAGGGCCAGATCGCCCTGCGCGACGCGAGCTTCAAGCCGACCACCCCGGTGGTGGTGGTCTCGACCGCCGCGCCGGCACCCGCGCCCGCCGCGCCGGCCAGCCCGGCGGTCCCGGCGTCGCTGAAGTAGCCACGGGCGCTGCCCCTGGCGCCCCGGCCCCTCCCCCACCGCAGCACGGGGGAGGGGCGCTCGGCGCCGGGCCCCGCGCCCCTCGCCGTCGAACCCTCACCTGGAGTCGACCATGCGTCCCTGCCGATCGTCGTCCTCCTCGCGCTCTCGCTCGCGCTCCCCGCCGCCGCGCCCGCGCGCGAGGTCGCGCCTCGCCACCCCGACGTCTCGGCCGAGCGGGCGGTGCAGGACTGCCACGAGTGCCACCGGAAGGCGACGCCCGCGGTGGTGACGGAGTGGGAGGCCGGTCCCGCACGGCGTCGGGATGGTGAAGTGCCTGGTCTGCCACGGCTCCACCGGCAAGGACTTCACCCAGGTCGCCCGGCCGGAGCGCTGCGCGGGCTGCCACGCCGCCGAGGTCGCCTCGGTCACGCCGGCCCGCGGAAAGCCGGCCGCCTGCTTCTCCTGCCACGCCCCGCACGCGCTGACCGCCCCTGGGAAGCCCAGCCCGCACGCGAAGTGACGAAACCGCCGCCCGGTCCCAAGGAGAAGCCATGCCCCTCACGCGCCGCGACTTCCTCAAGGCCTCCGCCGCCGCCTCCGCCCTGGCCGGCCTGGGCCTCCCCGCCGACGCGCTCGCCCTGCAGGGCGAGCGCTGGGTGAAGAGCGTCTGCCGTTACTGCGGCACCGGCTGCGGCCTGTACGTCGGCGTCCGGGGCGGCAAGGTGTTCGCCGTCAAGGGCGACCGGGAGAACCACAACCGCGGGCTCCTCTGCCTGAAGGGCTTCCTGCTGCCGCAAATCATGGCCGCCCCGGACCGCTGCCTCCACCCGCTGGTCCGCAGCGGCGGGAAGCTGGTGCGCGCGAGCTGGGACGAGGCGCTCGACCTCGTGGCGAGCAAGCTCCGCGAGGCGCTCGAGGCGCACGGCCCGGACGCGGTGGGCTTCTACGGCTCCGGCCAGGGGCTCACCGAGGAGACCTACGCCGCCAACAAGCTCTTCAAGGCGGGGCTCCGCTCCAACAACGTGGAGGGGAACCCGCGCCTCTGCATGGCGTCCGCCGTGGGCGGCTACACCACCACCTTCGGCAAGGACGAGCCGATGGGGTGCTACGAGGACATCGACCACGCCGACGTGATGCTGCTCATCGGCTCGAACGCGGCCGAGGCCCACCCGATCCTCTTCGAGCGCATGGCCCGCCGCAAGCAGGCCGGCCAGGACGTGAAGGTGATCGTGCTCGACCCGCGCAAGACGCCCACCGCGCGGATCGCCGACCTGCACCTCTCCTGCGCGCCCGGCACCGATCTGGCCGTCCTGAACGCCATGGCGCACGTGCTCCTGGCGGAGGGGCTGGTCGACGAGGCCTTCGTGAAGGCCCACGTCGCCTTCGGCGAGGGCAAGGACGTGAACCGGACCTGGGACGACTACCGGGCGTTCCTCGCGCAGTACACGCCGGCGCGGGCGGCCGAGCTCTCCGGCGCGCGGGCGGAGGACATCGTCACCGCCGCGCGCTGGTTCGGCGCGCAGGGGCGGACCGCCACCAGCATGTGGTGCATGGGGCTGAACCAGCGCATCCGGGGCGTGTGGGTGAACAACCTCGTCCACAACCTGCACCTCGTCACCGGCAAGATCGGCCTCCCGGGCTCCACGCCGCTCTCGCTCACCGGCCAGCCCAACGCCTGCGGCGGCGTGCGCGACGGCGGCGCCCTCTCGCACCTGCTCCCCTACGGGCGCGTCATCGCGAACGAGCAGCACCGGGCCCAGGTGGAGAAGCTCTGGGGCGTGCCGCCCGGCACCATCCGGCCCGAGAACGGCAAGGCGACCATGGACCTCTTCCAGTCGCTCGAGCAGGGCGGCCTGAAGTTCCTCTACGTGATGACCACCAACCCGGGCCAGTCGCTGCCCAACGTGGATCGCTATCGCAAGGCGCTCGAGGCGCGGAAGGCGTTCCTGGTGGTGGCCGAGGCCTTCCACCCGACCCGCACCACCGAGCTCGCCGACGTGGTGCTGCCCGCCGCGCTGTGGGCCGAGAAGGAGGGCGTGTACGGCTGCACCGAGCGGCGCTACCAGCTGCTCGAGCAGGCGGTGAAGCCGGCCGGCGAGGCGCGGCCGGACTTCCGGATCCTCTGCGACCTGGCCGCCCGCCTCGGCCACGCGAGGCTCCTGCCCTGGAAGGCGCCGGCCGAGGCGTGGGAGGAGCTCCTCGCGCTGTCGAAGGGGACCGCCTACGACTTCAGCGGCATGAGCCGCGAGCGGCTGGCCGCCTCCCACGGGCTGCTCTGGCCGCTGCCCACCGCCGGCCACCCCGGGACGCTTCGCCGCTACGTGAAGGGCGAGGACCCGCTGGTCCCGGCCGACGCGCCGGAGCGGATCCGGTTCTACGGCCGGCCGGACGGGAAGGCGGTGGTGTGGCTCAGGCCGCAGCAGCCGCCGGCCGAGGTCCCGGACGCGGAGTACCCGCTCTACCTCACCACCGGCCGCGTCATCGAGCACTGGCACACCGGCACCATGACCCGGAACTGCCAGGAGCTCCGGCACGCCAACGCGGAGTCGGTGGCCGAGCTGCACCCGGAGGACGGGAAGCGGCTCGGAGTGCGGACCGGCGACCAGGTGCGGGTGAGCTCCCGGCGCGGCGCGGAGACCTTCCGGGCGAAGCTGGTCGAGGGCGCGCGCCCCGGGCTGGTGTTCGTCCACATGCACGACCCGGAGCGCATGTGCAACCGGCTCACCATCGACGCGGTGGACCCGGGCTCGAAGCAGCCGGAGTTCAAGATCTGCGCGGTGAAGGTCGAGCCGGTCCCGAAGGCGTGACGGCTCGGGGCCTGATCATGATCGTCGCCGGCGTGGTCATCGAGACCGTGGAGGGGGCCGCGCCGCGGGTGGCGGCGCGGCTGCTGCTCGAGCCCGGGCTCGAGCTGCAGGGCGGCGACGGCGACCGGCGGCTGGCCGCGGTCTTCACCGGCGAGGAAGGCGCCGCGCCTCGAGGCGCTCGCCGAGCGGCTGCTCCAGGAGGACCCCGAGGTGCTGGGGGTCTACCCCACCTACGTCGCGGACGCGGACGCCCCCGAAGACCCCGCGTGAACGGACGTTGGACCCCCAACCGCGCCGGGGCCCATCCCGCGCCGCGGTGTCAGCATGCCAGGCCGGCGGATCGAGGCGCAGCCCTCCCGGGAGCGCCCAGGGCGATCCACACACCAGGAGGAGAGACCATGAGGACGAACATCGCGCTGGCGCTGTCCCTGACCCTCGCGGCGGGGTCCGCCGCCGCCCAGGCGAAGCCCGCGCCCGCGCCGGCGGCGAAGCCGGCGGCGGGCCAGGGCTGCGTGGACTGCCACCAGAAGCTCACCCCGGGCGTCGTCTCCGACTGGAAGCTGTCGCGACACTCGAAGATGGACGTGGACTGCGTCACCTGCCACGGGGGTGAGCACCAGGGGAAGGACGACGTCGCCAAGGTGAAGCTGCCCACCCCCGACACCTGCGCGCAGTGCCACGAGGCGCAGGTGGCCCAGTTCAAGAAGGGGAAGCACGCCTTCGCCTGGGCCTCGGTGAAGGCCATGCCGACGTTCCACTACCAGCCGGTCGCCATCCGTGAGGGGCTGAAGGGCTGCGGCGGCTGCCACAAGCTCGGCCTGAAGAGCGAGGCGGAGACCAAGGAGCTGCGCCAGTACTCCGGCGGCTTCGGCGTGGCCTCCTGCGACGCCTGTCACACCCGCCACCTCTTCTCGAAGGCCGAGGCGCGCCGCCCCGAGGCCTGCCAGACCTGCCACATGGGCTTCGATCACCCTCAGTGGGAGATGTACTCGGGGTCGAAGCACGGCGTCCGGAACGCGCTCAAGCAGCAGAACGCCATCCCGGCCGACTCGGCGGCGCCCACCTGCCAGACCTGCCACATGCAGGAGGGGAACCACGAGGTGCGCACGGCCTGGGGCTTCCTGGCGGTCAGGCTCCCCTTCCCCGAGGACGACCCGCAGTGGAAGGCGGACCGGATCACCATCCTGCAGGGGCTCGGGGTGCTCGACCCGAAGGGCCAGCCCACCGCCCGGCTGGAGGCGGTGAAGGGGGCCGACATGGCGCGGCTCACGCAGGAGGCCTTCGACGCCGAGCGCTCGAAGATGCTGAAGACCTGCAACGGCTGCCACTCCGCCAACTTCGCGAAGGAGCAGCTGAAGCAGGGCGACGGGATCATCCGCGACGCCGATCACCTCATGGCCGAGGCGATCCGGACCGTGGCCGCGCTGTACCAGGACGGCGTGCTCCAGAAGCCGAAGGGCTACGCCTCGGCCTTCCCCGACCTGCTCACCTTCCACGACGCGCCGACGCCCATCGAGCAGACCCTGTTCGTCATGTTCCTCGAGCACCGCATGCGCACCTTCCAGGGCGCCTTCCACGCCAACCCCGACTACGCCAACTGGTACGGCTGGTCCGAGATGCAGCGCGACCTGGTGGAGGTCCGCGCCCTGGCCGAGGACATGCGGCGCGTGGCCGGGAAGCCCGCGGCGAAGCCGGCCGGCGCGAAGAAGCCGGCGCCGCCGAAGAAGTAGCCTCGGAGCGTGGCGGGAGAAGGTCCGGGAGACGGACCTTCTCCGCCACCCCACGCTCAGCGGGAAAGCGCCGGCAGGAAGCTCGTCCCGACGTCCGCCTTCACGCCGAAGAAGTCGGCGACCGTGGCGCCCAGGTCGGCGAACGACCCGCGCGTGCCGAGGTCGCCGCCGCCGCGCCCCGGGGCGTGGACCACCAGCGGCACGTACTCGCGCGAGTGATCGGTGGACGGCGTGGTGGGATCGCAGCCGTGGTCGGCGGTGAGCGCCAGCGCCTCGCCCGGCGCGAGCTTCCCGAGGAGGCCCGGCAGCGCGCGGTCGAGCTCCTCGAGGGCGCGCCCGTAGCCCTGCGGGTCGTTGCGGTGGCCGTACAGCATGTCGAAGTCGACCAGGTTCACGAAGATCAGGCCGTGGTCCACGCGATCGAGGAGCGCCTCGGTCTTGGCGAGCCCGTCGGCGTTCCCCTCGGTGTGGAGCTCGTCGGTGATCCCCCTGCGGTCGAAGATGTCGGGGATCTTGCCGACGCCGAGGACCGGGATCCCGCGCTCCACCAGCTTCTCGAGCACGGTCGGGCCCGGGGCCGGCGAGGGCGAAGTCCTTGCGGTTGTAGGTGCGGACGTAGCGCCCGGGCGTCCCCACGAACGGGCGCGCGATGACCCGCGCCACGCGCCAGGGGTCGAGGAGCCGCCGCGCGGCGCGGCACCAGGAATAGAGCGTCTCGAGCGGCACCGTCCCCTCGTGCGCGGCGACCTGGAAGACCGAGTCGGCCGAGGTGTAGACGATGGGCTTGCCGGTGCGCTGGTGCTCCTCGCCCAGCTCCCGGATGATCTCGGTCCCGCTGGCGGCGCGGTTCGCGAGGATCCCCGGGACGCCGGTGGCGGCCACGAAGGCGTCCACGATCTCGGGCGGGAAGCCGCGCGGGAAGGTCGCGAGCCCCTCCTGCAGCACGATCCCCATCATCTCCCAGTGGCCGGTGATGGTGTCCTTGCCGTGCGAGCGCTCCGCCATCCGGCCGTGGAAGGCGACCGGCGCGGGGTCCGGCGGGACGCCCAGGATCCCGGTGAGCCGCCCGAGCCCCATGCGGCCGAGGACCGGCAGGGCGAGCCCGCCCACCGCCCGGCTGGTGTTGCCGATGGTGTCGGAGCCCTCGTCGCCGTAGTCGCGGGCGTCCGGGAGCGCGCCGCAGCCGGCGCTGTCGGCGACGAGGATGACGAAGCGGCGGCGATCCATGGGTCGATCCTAACCGCCGCCGGCCCCGGGGCGCGACGCGAATCAGAAGGCGCCGGTCACGATCGCCACCGACGAGGAGGCGCCGACGCGGCTGGCCCCGGCGCGGATCATGGCGAGCGCGTCGGCGGCGGTCCGGATCCCGCCCGACGCCTTCACGCCCGCGCCGTCGCCCACCACCGCCCGGAGCAGCGCCACGTCCTCGAGCGGTGGCCCCGCCCCCGCCGAAGCCGGTCGAGGTCTTCACGAAGGCCGCCCCCGCGCAGCGCGCCAGCGCCGCTCCGGCCACCTTCTGGTCGCGGGTGAGCCGCGCCGTCTCGAGGATGACCTTCACCGGGACGGGCACCGCCCGCACCACCGCGCGCAGGTCGTCGAGGACCTCCTCGAAGCGCCCGGCCAGGAGCGCCGGGAGGCGCACCACCAGGTCGAGCTCCTCGGCCCCGCTCCGCACCGCCTCGGCGGCCTCCGCCACGCGCGCTCCGGTGGCGCCCTCGCCGCGCGGGAAGTCCACCACCGCGACGGCCAGCACCCCGGAGCCGCGGAGCGCGCCGCGCGCGTCGGCGACCGCGCCCGGGTGGACGCACACGCCGGCGAACCCGTGCTCCCTCGCCTCGGCGCAGGCGCGCAGCACGTCCTCCCGGCCGGCGCCCGGCGCGAGCACGGTGTGATCGATGAAGGGCGCGAGATCGCGCGGCGTGTGGATGGCGTCCACGGTGGGGTCGGCATGGTGGTCCGATGGTAGCCCGGTTCAGGCGGTTCCGCGGCCGCCGAGCCTCACCACGCCGGCGCCCTCCGGGGCAGCCTCGTCGCAGTCCGGCTCCTCCCCGTCCTCGGCGTCGATCCAGGGATCCACGCCGGTCCCCGCCTCCACCGCCCGGATCAGCTCCCGGTCGAGCAGGTGGGACGGCACCACGTGCGAGAGCGCGTTCAGGAGGTTCCCCTTCACGGCCGGGTGCTCGGCCGCGAGCTCCGTGAGGAGCGCCTTCACGCGCTTGCGGCGGAGGTTCGGCTGCGACCCGCACAGATCGCAGGGCACCACCGGGAAGCCCTTGGCCGCCGCGAACGCGGCGATGTCCTCCTCGGCGGCGTAGCAGAGCGGGCGGATCACCACGTTCCGCCCGTCGCGCGAGTGGAGCCTGGGCGGCATGCTCTTCAGCGCGCCCGAGTAGAGCGCGCTGAGGAGGAGCGTCTCGATCAGGTCGTCGCGGTGATGGCCGAGCGCGATCTTGGTGCAGCCCATCTCGACCGCGGCGTTGTACAGGACCCCGCGGCGCAGCCGCGAGCAGACCGGACAGGTGGTCTTCCCCTCGGGGACGAGCCGCCGGACCACCGAGTAGGTGTCGCGGTGGATCATCCGGTAGGGAACGCCGACCGCCTCGAGGTGGCCCTCGATCACGTGGGCGGGGAAGCCGGGCTGCCCCTGGTCGAGGTTGACCGCCACCAGGTCGAAGCGCACCGGCGCGCGCTCGCGGAGCCGCATGAGCAGGTGGAGGAGGGTGTAGCTGTCCTTGCCGCCCGACACGGCGACCATGATCGCGGTCGCCGTCGACGACGAGATCGAAGTCCCGGATGGCCTCGGCGGTCGCCCGCAGCAGCCGCTTCTCGAGGCGGTTCACGTCCTGCATGGCGGCGTTCTAGCGCGGGCGCCGCCCCCGGTCGAGCGGCGCTTTCATTTCCGTTTGACCTTCGCCCGGGGCCCTGCGATAAAGGCCCCGTTTCCACCGGCTGGACGAGGCAACGATGCCCGCGAAGGACCTCGGCACGAAGCACGCGTGCTTCAAGTGCGGCACCAAGTTCTACGACATGAAGAAGACGCCCGCGATCTGCCCGAAGTGCGGCGCCGATCAGCGCGAGAGCCCTGCCCTGAAGCCCGCGCCCGGCGAGCGGCGCGCGCGGGCGGCCGCTCGCCCGGTAGAGCCGGTGGACGAGGTCGAGGTCGAGGAGCTCGACGAGGACGCGGAGGTCGACGAGGAGGTCGACGAGGCCGCGGACGACGACGACGCCTGAGCGACCGACGCGGGGCGCGGTCCGTGCGGATCGCGCCGTCGCCGGGGCGCGGCGCCCCGAGCGTCGGCCGCGTCGAGCACCCCTGAGTCACGCATCGTGAAGGGCGGCCCCCTCCGGTGTGTGGCCACGCTCCGGTAGGCCTCCGGCACGCCCGTGAGGAGCGCCGCGGCCGGCCGGGACCCGACCGGAGGCCCCTAACGCGACGTTGACCCCCTGCAGAGCCCTGACTATCTGCTCGCAGTGACCGTCGCCACCGCCCAGGTGCGGACCTCCTCGCCGCCCCTCGCCTACGTCCGGGACCTCCTCCTCCTCTCCAAGCCGCGCCTCTCGGGGCTGGTCATGCTGACCAGCGCCGGCGGGTTGTGGCTCGCGCCCGGCCGGATCGGCCCCGCGCGCGCGCTCCTTACCGTGCTCTCGACCGCCGTGGTGGTGGGCGCGGCCAACGCCCTCAACTGCTACCTGGAGCGGGACGTCGACGCGCTCATGCGGCGGACGCGCGACCGGCCCCTGCCGTCCGGGCGGCTCGATCCGTTCGTGGCGCTGGCGCTCGGGCTCATGGCCCCCGCCTTCGCCCTCCCCGTCCTGGCCCTGACCGCGAACGGCCTCACCGCCTTCCTCGCCCTCGTCGCGCTCGCGACCTACGTGCTGGTCTACACGCCCATGAAGCAGCGCTCGACGGCCGCGCTCTTCGTGGGCGCGGTCCCTGGGGCCATCCCGCCGCTGATGGGCTGGACGGCGGTCACCGGCCAGATCGACGCGGGCGGGCTGGCGCTCTTCGGCCTCCTGTTCGCGTGGCAGCTCCCCCACTTCCTCGCCATCTCGCTCTACCTGCGCGAGGACTACGCCCGCGGCGGCCTGAAGGTGTTCGCGGTCGTCCACGGCGGAGCGCGCCACCCGCGGCTGGATCGCGGCGTCGAGCGCCCTGCTCCTGCCCGCCTCGCTCGTCCTCGTGCCGCTCGGCGTGGCCGGGACCGCCTACGGCGTGGCCGCCGCGGTGCTCGGGGCCGGGCTGACCGCCTACGCGGTCACGGGCCTCGGCCGCGACGGCGGGGGCTGGGCGCGGACCTACTTCCTCGGCACGCTCGTCTACCTGACGGCGCTCTTCGTGGCGCTGTTCCTCTCGCGCGGACCGTGATCGCCGCGGCCTCGCCCGCGGGCCCGCCCGCGCCCCGCCTCGCCCTCGCCGGCGTCGCCTTCCGCTACGGAAAGCGCGAGGTGCTGCGCGGCGTCTCGCTGGAGGTGCAGCCCGGCGAGATCTTCGGCCTGCTCGGCCCGAACGGCGCCGGCAAGTCCACGCTCTTCTCGATCCTGGCCGGCCTGCTCGTGCCCGCGACCGGCGCGCTTCTTCCTCGACGGGCGCGAGATCGCGGCCGGGGCGCGCGCGCTCCGCGCCTCCTCCGGGATCGTCTTCCAGGCGCCGGGCCTCGACGGGAAGCTCACCGCCGAGGAGAACCTGCGCCTCGCCGCGTCGCTCCACGGCGTGCCGCGCGCCGCCGCGCGGGAGCGGGTCGCGCGGCTGCTCGCCTCGGCGGGCCTCTCGGAGCGCGCCCACGAGCCGGTCGAGCGCCTCTCCGGCGGCATGCGCCGACGGCTGGAGCTGGCGCGCGCGCTGGTGCACCGGCCGGTGCTCCTCGTGATGGACGAGCCCACCACCGGCCTCGACGCCGCCGCGTTCCGCGGCTTCTGGGAGGAGGTCGAGGCGCTGCGCCGCGACGAGGGGCTGACGGTGGTGCTCACCACCCACCGGCCCGACGAGGCGGAGCGCTGCGACCGCCTGGCGGTGCTGGCCGGCGGCCGCGATGGTGGCGTACGAGACCCCCGAGGCGCTCCGGTCCCGCGATCCCCGGGGACGTGGTGGTGGTGGAGGCGGACCGGCCCGAGGCGGTGGCCGCCGAGATCGGCCGCGACTGCTGGCCTCCCGGCGCGGGTGCGCGACGGGGTGGTCCAGGTGGAGCACGAGGCCGGGCACACGCTGGTGCCGCGCATCGTGGAGGCCTTCCCGGCCGGGCCGGCTGCGCGCCGTCTCGCTCAGGCGGCCCACCCTGGCCGACGCCTACCTGGCGCTCACCGGGGCCTCGCTCGACGAGGAGCGGGAGGAGGCCGCGTGAGCGCCGAGACCACCGCCCGCCCCGCCCCCGCGCCCGCCGGGCTGCGCGCCGCGGCGCCCGGGGCGGCGCCGCGCGAGGAGGGCGCGGTCCGCCGCCCGGGCCCGCTCGCCGCCGACCTCGCCACCGCGCTCGTGCTCTGGCGGCGCGACCTGGTCCGGTTCTTCCGCCAGCCCTCGCGGCTGGTCGGCGCGCTCGGCCAGCCGGTCATCTTCTGGTTCGTGATCGGCGCCGGGATGTCCGGCACCTTCCACATGGCGGGGAGCGGCACCGGCTACCTCGCGTACTTCTACCCGGGCGTCGTGCTGATGGTGGTGCTCTTCGCGTCGATCTTCACGACGCTCTCGGTGATCGAGGACCGCCACCGCGGCTTCCTGCAGACGGTGCTGGCCGGCCCGGGGTCGCGGGCCGCGCTGGTGGTGGGGAAGACGCTCGGGTCCGCCTCGGTCGCGCTCAGCCAGGCGGCGCTGTTCCTGCTGCTCGCGCCGGCGGCCGGCTTCCCGTGGCGCGCGGTGCACTGGCCGCTCCTGCTCGCGGCGCTGGCGCTCGCGGCCATCGGGCTGGCCGCCCTCGGCTTCGCGGTGGCCTGGGTGGTCGACAACGTCCAGGGCTACCACGCGGTGCAGATGACGCTGCTCGTCCCGCTGTGGGTGGTCTCCGGGGCGATGTTCCCGATGCCGGCCGACCGGCCCGGCTTCGCGGCGGTGATGCGCTGGAACCCGATCTCCTACGCGGTCTCGGCGGCGCGCCGCGCGCTCTGGCCGGCCCCGACGCGCCGGGCGTCCTCCCCGGCTCCGCCGGCCGCGACCTCCTGGTGCTTGCCCTCTTCGCCGCGGTCGCGCTCGCGGTGGCGGTCCTCTCCACCCGGCGAGCGCCCCGGCCGTGAGCCTCGGCGAGATCCTCCCGAGCGTGAACGCGACGCTGAACGCGCACCTGCGCCGTGCTGCTCGTGGCCGGCTTCACCGCCATCCGGCGCGGCCGGCCCGCGCTCCACCGCGGCCTCATGCTGGCGGCCTGCGCGAGCTCGCTGCTCTTCCTCGCCAGCTACCTCACGCGGATCGCGCTGACCGGCACGCACCGCTTCCCCGGCGGCGGCGCGCTCAAGGCCGCCTACCTCGCGATCCTCCTCTCGCACACCGTCCTCGCCGCGCTGGCCGCGCCGCTCGTCCTGCGCACGCTCTTCCTCGCCTTCCGCGAGCGCTTCCCCGACCACCGCCGCCTCGCGCGCGCCACCCTGCCGATCTGGATGTACGTCTCGGTGACGGGGGTGGTGGTGTACGTGATGCTGTATCACCTGGCGCCGGCCATCCGCTGAGGGCCCGCGACGCCGACGCCGCGGTGCGCTGGCGCGCGGGCGGTCACCGCCGCGCGGTCGACGAGGCCCCGCGCTCCACTGGCAGCCCGCGCCGCACCCAGTCCGGGATCCCGGCCTGGTAGACCTTCAGGTTGGTGTAGCCCATCCCTGCGGCCGCGACCGCGGCCTCGTGGCTCAGGCCTCAACCGACGCCGCGGCAGTAGAAGATGAGCGGCGTCGCGCGATCGCGCGGCAACCGCGCGCCGCTCGCCATCATCTCCACGGCCGGGATGTTGATGGCGCGCGGCAGGTGCGCGTCCGCGTACTCGTCGGCGGTCCGCACGTCGACCACCACCGCGCGCCGGTCGCGCGCGAGCGCCGCCTGCACCTCCGCGGCCTCGATGACCGTCGGCGCGGCTGCGGCGATCCCCGGGTCGCCAGCGCGGTCGCCACGAGCCCCAGCACGAGAATCCCTTCCTCATCCTCATCTCCTCCTCCGTTGGTCCGGACGCACGCCTGCCCGCCGCGCTCGCTGGCGGAGGGCGGCAGGCGTCGGTCAGCCTCGATCTCCGTCGTCCTTGAGCCGCTTCCAGAGCGTCACGCGCGAGATGCCCAGGCGCCGCGCGGCGGCGGCGCGGTTCCCACCGCTCGCCTCGAGCGCGGCCAGGATCTCGGCGCGATCGGGCATGGCCGCGGCGCGCCGCTCGCTCGACACGCCCGGCGCGAGCGCCCGCACGTCGGGCGGCAGGTGATCGGGCTCTATGTCCGCGTCGCCCGCCTGCAGGGCCGCGAACTCGAGCACGTTCTGCAGCTCCCTGACGTTTCCGGGCCACGGACAGGCCTCGAGCGCCGCCAGCGCCCGGGGGGAGAGCCGCCGGCGGTGACCGTCGGCGGTGGGGACGCGGCGGTGCAGGAACCCCTCGCCGATGAGCGCGATGTCGCCGGGACGATCGCGGAGGGGCGGCACCCGCAGGGGGAAGACCGCCAGCCGGAAGTAGAGATCGGCGCGGAACCGTCCCGCCTCCACCAGCCCCTTGAGCTCCCGGTGCGAGGTGCAGACGAGCCGCATGCGGCGCCGAGCCAATCTCTCCGCGCCGGGGCGCTCCGCCTGCGGCTCCTCCAGCGCGCGCAGCAGCTTGAGCTGGAGGATCGGGGAGAGATCGGCGACCTCATCGAGGACGAGGGTCCCGCGGACGTCGTTCCTGGCGCCGCCTCCTCGCGCCGTGGTGGGGGCGGTCCCGTCCAGGAGCGCGACGAGCTCCGCCTCGCCCGCGGCGTCGAGGCTGGAGCAGGCGACCAGCCGGAGCGGTCCGGTCGCCCAGGGGCTCGCGGCGTGGATCGCCTCGGCCACCCGCTCCTTCCCGGTCCCGCTCTCGCCGAGGATCATCACGGTGGCGTCGGACCGGGCCACCAGCTTGATCATCCTGTCCAGCTCGAGCATCGCCGGCGTCTGTCCCAGCAGCTCCCGGGTCGGCTCCTCCGCGGGCGAGCCCGCCTCCCGGGCGGCGGGCTCGGCGGCCACCTCGGTGAAGGTCTCGAGGGCGCCGACCGCCTCGCCCCCCGGCGCGAACAGGGGCACCGCGCTTTTCACGATGAGCAGAAGCCGCCCGTCCTTCGTCCGGATGGTGCACGTCTTGGAGACGCGCTGCCGCGCGACCATGCCGCACTTGATCGGGCCGAGCCCGCAGGCGCAGCCGCGGACCGTGTCGCCGGCCAGCAGCGAGCAGTCGCGGCCCAGCGCCTCGTCGCGCTTCCAGCCGGTGATCCGCTCGGCAGCGCGGTTCCAGTAGGTGACGCGCCCGTCGACGTCGGTCGTGAAGAGCCCCTCGGGCAGCGCGTCGGCGAGCTGGCGCACCGCGCCTTCGCTGCCGAGGCCGAGGAATGGGATCGTCTGGAGCACGTCGAGCGGCATCGTTGACCTGGTCGACCTGGTTGGAGCCCAGGCGCAACGCAACGCTTCGCGGCGACCCTGCGCCAGATTGCCGCGCCCGCCTCATCGGATACTCATGATGCTCGTTCGGCCCGACCGAGCGCCGGGGGTTCCACGCCCGGCGAGCGACGAGAGAGCCCGGCCGCCGCGGAGGCCGGCCGGGCTCGTCGGTCCGGGCGCCGCCGCCCGGAGGCGGGCGGCGCCCGGTGCTGCTCACCTCACGGGCTGAAGCGCGCGTTGACGAGCGTCGGCTGCGTCAGCGTGACCGTGCAGGTGGTCGGCGTCGGCGTCGAGGCACAGCCGTCGAAGCCGAGGAACGTGGAGCCGGAGGCCGGGACCGCCGTCAGCGTGACGGTGGAGCCGGTGGCCGGGTCGACGCGGCAGACGCCGCCCGTGCCGCTCGCGCAGCTGATGCCGCCTCCCGTGACCAGGTTGTGGGGCACCAGCGAGGAGATGTTCACCACCAGCGCCTGCGTCGGCGAGTACTGGCCGCCGCCCGAGCCGTTGCTGAACAGCGCGCTCACGCCCATCACGCCCGAGACCGCGAGGGTGCACTGGTCGGGCTGACCCGCCACCGGCGCGCAGCCGGTCCAGCTCACGAACGCGGTGTTGGGTCCGGGCGTGGCCTTCAGCGTCACCGGTGTGCCGCTGGCCAGCTCGGCGTTGCACGCGCCGATGGAGCCCAGGTTGCAGTTGAGCCCGCTCCCGCTCACGTTGCCCCAGCCGGTGCCGACCACGCTCACGTTGATGCCGGAGGTCGTCACCGGTCGGGTCTGGGCGGGTTCACCAAACGTCACGTTGACGAGCTGACCGCTCCCCACGCCGCTCGCGCCGCCTGCGGCGACGGAGCAGGTGAGGCCGTCCGAGGAGACGGAGGTGCAGCCGCTCCAGGACTTCACCGCGGCGCCCACGCCGGGATCTCCGGTGAGGACCAGCGTCCCGCCCAGGTCGATGGTGGTGGCGCAGGTCCCGACGCCGAAGCGGCAGTCGATGCCGCCGCCGGTGACGCTGCTGCCCGCGCCGCTGCCCATCATCTGCACGATCACCTGCACGCGCCCGCCGGTGAGGGACGCCACCTTCACGTCGGTGTAGCCCATCGCCTCCCAGTGCTCGACGTACAGCGGCTTGCCGGCGTTGGGGTTCGGGACCGTGCCGGCCTCGTCGAGGAACTCGTACTCGGCGGCGTCGAACAGCTGCTTGCCGAAGAAGAACGACGAGCCCGCGGCGTGGCAGTCGCCGCAGCCGCCCGCGCCGTACGGGCCGGGCCTCAGCTCCGGGTTGGCCGGGTCGCGCCTCGGGACAACGTTGTGGTTGATCGCGAAGTCGTGGCTCTCCGCCACGGCGCTGTGGAAGAACTCCACCTCGCCGGCGGCGTTGAGGAAGTAGACCTTCTCGCCCCGGAGCAGGACCGGGTTCACCACGATGTCGTTGGCCGTGGTGTCCGGGTTGGCGGTGTCGACGGCGTCGCGCAGCGCCAGGAGCGACGCCTTCATGTCGTCCTTCCTGTACTGCACCGGGTTGGCCGGATCCGAGCCACCGCCCGTCAGCGGCAGCGTGGCGAGGCGAGGCGAACCGGCCACGTAGCTGCTCGTCATCACCTTGCGGACGAACCGCAGCGGCAGCGGCCGGACAATCGCGGTGTCACCCGTGCCGCTCACCCAGTCGCCGTAGTCGGCGGTCAGGAGCGGCTTCACGGTGGTGAGCTTCCCCTTCCACTTGCGGATGGCCGGCGCCCACCGGTACGGCGCCCCGGCGGGGCCGACGGAGGCGAAGTACTTGTCCCAGGTCGACACCTTCTGCGCGCCGACGGTGGTCATCTCGTAGACCAGCTCCGGGACCTGCAGGCCGGCGATGGCCGGGTCGTCCTCGAGGTAGCGGACGTGGCAGGTCTGGCACTGCATGGCGGAGAAGTGCAGCGATGGGATCGACGCGTGCGCCGTGGTCGGATCGGGGGCCACGAGCCCGGCGGGACCCTGGCCGTGGAGATGGCACTCGGCGCAGCTCAGGCCGGTGTCGTCGAGGTCGTCGCGCACCGAACCGATGGTGATGTCGCCCTTCCCGATCTGGTGCTCGAGCCTCTGACCGGCGGTGCTGCCGGAGGTCGGGTGGCACGCGGTGCAGCCGATGGACGCGGCCTTGTGCACGTCGTTCGACGCGGTCAGGGTGCGGCCCGACTTCTTGGTGTCCGGCACCGAATGGCAGCCGCGGCAGTTCGCCTCCGGCGTCGCCCCGACCTTGCCGAGCGGGATGACCAGCTGGTTGCTGGCGTTCACCTGCAGGGAGCCGCTGGCGATGCCGAGGGAGTAGTCGACCGGTCCGACGGCGGTCGCCGTCGGCGGGAACGGCACGGCGGGATCGAGCGTCACGCTGCCCCAGCCCGCGCCCATGACCGGCGCGACCTTGAACGCCGCCACGCCGGCGAGGCCGGAGCCGCCGGTCATCGTGCCCGCGCGGTTCTTCCAGCTGTAGCCGGTGAGGTGGCACATCAGGCAGTCGGCCTCGAGCACGCCGTTCTTGCTCCACTTCGAGAGCGTGGGCGTTCCGGCCGGCGTGCCGTCCGGGAGGTTCTTCGGCGCGATGAAGCCGTAGTCGCCGTCCAGCTTCGCCGCCTCAGGGAGCGTCGCCGCGTCGTTGTAGCCGTGCTTGGTGCCGTCCCAGTAGAGCTTCCCGTTACGGTCGTACTGGGTGGGGCCGCCGCCCGGGTGGCAGATGCCGCACTGGAAGGTGAAGAAGTAGGAGGTCTTGTCCATCCGCGTCGAGGTCGTGTTGTTCTTCGGAGCCAACTGGCTCGCGTCGGACGAGGGGGGTCAAGTCTTGCCGTACATGCCCGCGGAGAGGAGCCACGGCTTGGCGGGGTTGAAGGTGTCCGAGACCACGATCTGGTTGGTCGCGTCGGTGCGGCCCTGCTGGAAGTGGTAGCCGCGGGTGACCACGCTCACGTCGTGGCAGCCGCCGCAGGTCTTCTCCGGGCTGTAGGGCGTGGTGGAGCCCGCGAGGATGGGCGCGCCCGCCGCGTCGAGCAGCGGGATGGTGCCGCTCGCGTCGGTGGTGTGGTGGGTCGTCAAGGCGCCCGTGGCCGTCGTCGTCTCCGTCGGCGTCGAGGTCGCCGCCGGCCCGCAGGCCGCGGTGGCTCCCGTGCTCGCGAGGAGGAGCGCGAGCAGCACCCTCCCGCGCGTCTGGTCTCTTCGTTCCACTGTTCGTCCCCTCCCGCCCGCACGCGTGCGCGCGGCGCGGTGTCGTCCTGCGTTGTGTCGACCCGCCGTTCACGTCGTGCCGTTCACGCCGTTCACGGAGGTCGCCTGCGTCCCTGCTGATCGCGTCGACGTCCGCCCGGAGGTCGGCGCGCGCGGCGCCCTCGCTCCGGACGTCCGCGAGAGAAGCAGCCGGCGTGCCCCATACACGGAGAGTCAACGAGCAGGACGGCGCGAGGTGCCGGCGGCCGGCGAGGTCGTCCTCCCGGGTGCGGCGGTTCGTCGGCGCGCTGGGACCGGGTGGGCGGAATCCCCCAGCCTGGGCGAAAGGCCCCACACCGAGGAGAGGCCTGGAATCACGGAGAAATCGGGCAGGCCTCGACGCTCGCGCGCCCCGCGTGAACGTTCACGCGTTCATGTCCGCGGGACGTGAGGCCGCGGCGCGCCGCGAGCGCCGGCCCGATCTCGGCCGTCGCCGAGGCGGCCGGCGGCCGGCTCCACCCGGAGCGGCCTGCGGCCCTCATTCACCATCCGTGATGCGATGGGACCGGGCCTGAAAGCATCAGGTGCAGTCGACCAGCTCTGCTACGCAACCCGAACGCAGACCCTCAGTCGGGTGAGCGGCCGACCTACTAACGGCTGCCCTGTGAGAGCCTAACGTACCGTGTCTCCGATGCTTTTGTGGGTTTCTGCGGCGATATCGGCCGTGCGAGCATGTCCCTCGTTCACATGACGCCTGTTTCGGTGACGCGGCCGAATTCCCCGATCGGTCGAGTCCCGCCTAGGACGCTCCATGCGCGCAGCTGCCCGCCTCCTTCTCGCTGCCACCGCCCTCGTCGCAGCCGCCAGCGCCGCGAACAATGGGAGGCCCAAGGGTCGCTGGAAGACGCCCACGCCGGCAGTGGCGATCTCTCCGGCCAGCGCGACGGTCGCGGCGGGCAGCCGCCTCGCCTTCACGGCCACGGTGACCGGGACCACCAGCGCGGCGGTGGCCTGGTCGGTCCGCGAGTCGTCGGGCTGCGGCGACATCGACGCCGCGGGGGTCTACACGGCGCCCGCGGCGGAGGCGAGCTGTCACGTGGTCGCGACGAGCGTCGAGAGCCCGACCACCAGCGCCGAGGCCGCCGTGACGGTGAGCCCGCCCCCGCCGACGACTCCAACGCCGGTGGCGGTGATGGTCTCGCCCACGAGCGGCGCGGTGGACGCCTGCCTGACCCTGACGTTCACGGCGAGCGTGAGCGGAGTCACCGACGGCACCGTCGTCTGGTCCGTCCAGGAGGGCAGCGCGGGCGGCACCATCACGCCGGCGGGGATCTACACGGCGCCCGCATCGGCCGGCACCTACCACGTCGTGGCGACGAGCCAGGCCTCGCCGACGTCGAGCACCGCCGTGGCGGTCACCGTCTCCGACCGGATCCTGGGGGTGGAGGTCACGCCGTCCAGGGTCTCCCTGGCGCCCGGCGGCACCGCCCAGTTCACCGCCATCGTGACGACCACCTGCGGCAGCTTCGCGTCCGCCCAGACCCTCACCGCCCCGAACTGAGCGACGCGCGCGAGCCGGGCCCCTCCCCGCTCGGTGACCGCGGTGGCCGGCGGTCACTGCGCGCGGCGCGCGGCGCGCGTCAGTGCCGGGCGCGCTCCTCGGCCTCGCGGGCGCGGACCGCCTTCTCGATCTCCGCCATCGGATCGCCCTTGACCGCCCGGGGCTTCCCGTCGGCGCTGCGGGCGTCCACCACCTTCACCGGCAGCGTCGCCTGGGCGCCCTCCACCTCGACGCGCGCCGTGGTCTCGCCCACGCCGGTCGCCCAGAGCTGGCCCCGGGCGTCGCCGCGGCAGACGTCCTCGCTGGCGCAGGTGACGTTCACGATCCGCCCCGGCACCGGCGCGCCCTGATCGTCCACCGCCTCGACCTGCAGCGCGAGCGGCGCCGGCTCGTCGAGCATCTTCAGCTCGGCGCGCTGCGGTCGTACCGAGAGGCGCGCCACCACGCGGACCGTCACGGGCAGCTCCGCCACCACCGAGCCGACGCTGCAGCGCACGGTCGCGGTCCCCGGCCCCACCGAGACGACCCGCGCCACGTTCGCCTCGGCCTCCACCGTGGCGACCTTCGGATCCGACGAGGTCCAGCGGCACCGCTCCGACGGCGCCGGACGGCCGCTCCGCTCGCGCGGGGTCGCGTGGACCGCGGCCGCCTGGCCGCGGCCGGAGAGGCGGAGCGTCTGCGGCTCGAGGTCGACGCGGGTGGCGCCGCCGCAGGCGGCGAGGAGGACGGGCGCGAGGAGCAGGGCGAGGGCTCTCATGCGGCCATGGTAGCGCGGAGCGTCGCCGCGCGGGATGGCCGAGGGCGGCGTGTGGAGGGGGCGCTCCGCGCGCGCCGCCCACCTCTGACGACCCGACCCGACAGCCGGAGCTCGAGCTCGGCCGAGGGACTCTTCGCGAAGCGAAATGTGCCCGGCCGCTCCCTGCCGGCTACCTGCCGCCGCCTCCCGGCACCTTCGCGAACCGAAGGGTACCCCGGCGCACCTTGACGGCTACCGGGCGCCGGCCAGCGCCGCCGCCTCGGCGGCGTGCGGCCCGCGCGGGCAGAGCTTGGCGTAGGAGCCGAGCCGCGCCTTCGCCTCGGCGTTGAGGCCGCGCACCTCGTGCTCGAGCTTGCCGGCGCCCCAGAGCGCGTCGCAGCTGGCCGGATCCCGCTCGAGCGCCTTCTTGTAGAGGTCCTCCAGCACCTCGCGCTGCGCGCCTCGCGCGCGCTCCGCCTCGGCCATCTCGACGTAGGCGGCCGCGGCCCCGCCGGCGCCGCCCTGGCCGTACTCGTCGATGGCCTGGGTGAGCTCCACCAGCGCGCCGGGCACGTTGTTCCGGTCGCGGTGCAGCCGCGCCAGCGCCACGCGCGCGTCCGGGAACGGGCGGCCGAGCGCGATCGCCTTCTCGTACTGGCCGCGCGCGAGATCGGCGTCGCCCGCCGCGCGGTAGGCGTCGCCCAGCAGGAGCGACAGGCGCGGCCCCTCGCCGGCGCGCGCCACCGCCCGCTTGAGCGCCTCTAGCGCCCTGGGCGCGCCCCCCTCGGTGCGGAGCAGCGCCCGGACCAGGTCGGCGTAGAGCGACACGCGCTTGTCGTCGATCTCGACCGCCTTCTGGAACGCCTCCACCGCGCCGGCGGTGTCGCCCGCGCGCAGCTTCCGCTGGCCGATCAGCCACGGGATCTCCGCGCTGGCCGGATCGAGCTTGGCCGCCTCGCGCTCCTCGGCCGCCGCCTCGCCGGTCTTGCCGGCCGCGGCGAGCACGCCCCCGCGGAGCGCGTGGGCGAGCGCGAGCTGCGGCCGCGAGGCGCCCACCTCGGGCACCAGCACCGCCGCGGCGGCGCGCCCGGCCTCCTGCACCTGCCCGCGGCCGAGCAGGACCAGCGCCTTGCCCAGGATCGAGGGCACGTGGTCCTTCTGGATGCGCAGCGCGTAGTCGTAGTAGCTGGTGGCCTGCAGCTCGTACCCCTCGCCGCGCCGGCGGAACTGCTCGCCCAGGAGCCAGGCGGTGCGCGCGTCGCCAGGGTTCGCCTTCTGCGAGCGGGCCAGGGCGTCGCGGGCCGCGTCGAGCTCGCCGGCGCGCAGCTGCACCGCGCCGAGCACCGCGAGGAGGAACGGGCTCTGCGACCCGTCCTGCCCGGCCAGCACCTCGTCGAGCCCCTCCTTCGCGCCGCGGGCGTCGCCGCCATAGGCGCGCAGGTAAGCCTCCGCCGCGAGGAGGTGCGAGTGGCGGCCGAGCTTGCGGGCCGCGTCCACGTGCTTCATCGCCTCGTCGCGGGCGCCGTCGCCGTCGCCGTGCTCGGCCCAGCGGATCGCGTCCACGTAGGCGAGGAAGGCGTGGCCCGCGAGCGAGTCGGGGTCGTGCGAGAGGATCTCGGCGGCCTTGCGGGCGGCCTCCACGTAGCCCTGGTACGCGTCCCGGTCCACCAGCTCGCGGGTGTCCTTGAGCAGCCGGTCGATGGCCTCGATCCGCTCCTTGCGCGCCTTGTTGAAGAGCGCCCAGCCGCCCAGGGCGGCGGCCAGCACCACGAAGAGCCCGATGGTGGTGAGCAGCGTGCCGCGCCTGGCGCTGGCGTCGGGGCGCTTGCCGCCGGGGAGCTGGAAGCTCTGGGTCGCGTACTTCTGCGCGAGCTGCTCGGCGTACGCCATCTCCTGCGCCCGCGCGGGCGCGGGCGCGGGCGTCGGCTCCGGCGCCGACTCGGCCCGGCCGGCGGAGGAAGGCGGAGGCGGAGGCGGGGGCGCCGCCGCTGCCGCGGAGGGGATGGGCGGCGGCGCGGCCGGGCGAGCGTCCTCCGCGGCCACGGGGACGGCGGGCGGCGCGCGGACCGGTGCCGGCGCGGCGGCGGTCACGCCGTACTTCGCGAGCGCCTCGCGCACCTCGGGATCGTCGGGCGCCGCCTCGGCGGCCCGCCGCAGCGCGGCCTGGCCCTGCTCCCGCTCGCCGAGGCGCATGTGCAGCACGCCCGCCATGCGGTTGGCGGCGGCGAAGGTCGGGAACGCGGCGAGCACCGCGGCGAGCTCCTCGAGCGCCTTCCGATCCTTCCCCTGGTCGGCGTAGACGCGCGCGAGGAGCACCTTCGCGGACGGATCGTCCGGGTGCGCCTTCGCGCCCTTCTTGCAAACGACCATCGCCTCCATGAAGCGGCCCGCGGACAGGTACGCCTCGGTCAGCGGGCGGTACGCGTCCGACGCGGGATCCGACGCGAAGGCGTGCTCGAGGATGGAGAGCTCTGCGGGCGTGAGGGACTTTCCGGGCGTGCGCATTCGGGGCGACACAATAGCATTCGTCCCGGCCAAACGGAGCTTGACACCTCCCGGCCGGAACCGTTAAGGAAGCGGTCCCTCGGGCGACCAGGGGAAGCTTCGCGGGGCTGTAGCTCAGCTGGGAGAGCGCTAGAATCGCACTCTAGAGGTCGTCGGTTCGATCCCGATCAGCTCCACCAATCAAGGAGGGCCCGGCGGCGACGCCGGGCCCTCTTCTCTTACCCGCGGCGCCGTCGTCACACCCCGCCTCCAGCCCCCGGGTGCGGCAGCTGGTCCCGCGGCCGGCCGTCCTGGCGCGACACGAGGTGGACGGTGCGCGTCGGGAAGGCGAGCGACGTCCCCGCCCGCTCGACGATCTCCATGAGCCGCAGGAAGACCTCGGTGCGGATGAGGCAGAACTCGTCCCAGTCGGCGGTCTGGAACCAGGCCGTCACCTCCACGTTGAGCGACGAGTCCTTGAACTCGTTGAACCGCACGCCGATCCCCTGCGGGAAGATCCGCGGGTGCGCGCGGAGCGCGCCGTCGATGCCGGCGATCACCTCGCGCATCTGGGCCGCGGTGGTGTCGTAGGAGAGGCCCAGGTTCGCGAACAGCCGGATCCGGTCCCGCACCGCGAAGGTCTCGGTGCGCATGTCCGAGAGCTTGCCGTTCGGGATGGTGATCAGGGTCCGGTCCAGCGTGCGGAACCGGGTGGAGCGCATCCCGATGGTCTCGACGTGCCCGGTGAAGTCCTCCACCTTGACGAAGTCGCCCACGCGGAAGAGCCGATCGACGCCGATCGCCAGCGAGCCGAACACGTTCTCGACCGTCTTCTGCGCGCCGAACGCGACCGCGATGCCGCCGATCCCGAGGCCGGCGAGGAGGCTCGCCACCTGGAACCCGAGCTCGTTCAGCACCGCGACCACGCCGATGGCGAGCACCGCCACGATCGAGACCTTGCGCGTCACGGGCAGCAGCCCGGCCAGGTTCGCGTCGGCCCGACGCCGCGACGCCTCGGCGGCGGCGGCGAACCCGACCTCGATGGCCCGCAGGCCGCCCCACGTGATCACCAGGTAGGCGGCCGCGCGCAGCACCCGGTGGAGCACCCCGGTGGCGGCGTCGTCCAGGAGGAGCCAGGGCTGGAGCGCCGTGACCACCGCGAGCGCCCAGATCGCGGTCAGGGGGCCCGCCACCCGCGCCAGGAGCCGATCGTCCCAGCGCGTGCTCGTCCGCGACACGAGGTGCCCGAGGAGCCGGCGCGTCAGCCACCCGAGGATCGCGCCGGTCAGGAGCCCGACCAGCAGCGCCACCGGCAGCGCCAGCCACTGCCACCAGAGCAGGCCGCGCGGCCCCGGCTGCCGCAGCGCCTCGGGGAGGCGCGCCTCGAAGAAGGGACGCTTCGATTCGGCCAGCTCCCGCGCGCGGGCGGCGAGCGGCTCCGGCGCGGCGGGCGCCGCCGCGGCGGGCGGTGGGGGCGCGGGGGGCAGCTGCGCGGCCGCGGAGAGCGGGAGCGCGGCGGCGACGAGGAGGGCGGCGAGGCGCGCGCGAGCTCGTTGCGTCATGGCGGCGCGAGGATAGCGCGGGCCGCCCGCGCCCGGCGCGTTAGATCGGGCGCGGAGGAGACCGGATGTCCCGTATCCCGATGGAGGCCTTCGAGGACGGCACCGAGATCGTGCGCGTCTACCTGGCGGCGCGGCTCGAGGAGGCGCAGGCGGTGGAGCGCGCCCTCGACGAGGCCGGGCTCGCCTACGGCGTGGAGGTGGAGGAGTTCGTCGCCCCGAGCGCGCTCGGCTCGAGCGCGCCACGGCGCGGGGTGGGGTTCTGGGTGGAGGAGGCCGCGGCGGCCCGGTGCGCCGGCGAGCTCGAGCGCGCCGGGCTGGTGGCGGGGCTGGTCCAGCGGTAACTCTTCGCGAAAATTGGCGCGACAGGTAGCCGGTAGGGTGCGGCCGGATTCCGGCTACGCCGCCTTCGCCTTGGGGGCCGGCTTGCCCCGCTCGAACGTCGCGTTCTCGCCGAACTTCGCGACGATCTTCTTCTTGGTGTCGAGCCCGGTCTGCTCGATGACGAAGTTCGGGACGCGCCGCGCGCGCGTGTCGGCCACCCAGCGGTTGATCTCCACGCGGCGACGGGCCCTGCCGCCGCGTGCGCGGCGGGCGACGCCGCGCCCCTTGCCGGCGAGCTCGCGCTCGAGCCCCTCCTGCACGAGGGCGCTCACCTGCTTCGCGACGGCCGCGGAGACGCGCGCGACCACGCGCTCGGCCGTGTCGCGGATGATGGCGTCGATGGTGGATTCGCGAGGGGGGACGGGACGCGGCATCGGGAGCCTCCTGGGTGGGTCTTCAACATAATGCACGGGCCCGCATTGTCCATCGTGTAATTGGCTCATTGACCTCTCATTGCGGCTCGCCCGCAAATACCCGCGCGCCGGGGGGACATGCTCGCACACCGGGGCGGACCGCCGCGATCGGGTAAGCCGCCGCCGTGCCTGGGTTATCCGCGGGGCCGGGCAGCGCGCGCGGGCGGCGCGCGGCGGGGAGAGGCCACCCGTTCGCGCAGCAGCTCGAGGGAGCGGAGCAGGTCCGGCGCGTCCGTCAGGACCGGGCCCAGCGGATCGTCGCCGAGCCGCTCCGCGCGCCGGGGGACGTTCCGGATGGTGAAGCGGGACGGATCGAGCCGCGCGGTCACCTCGCTCCAGCGGAGCGGCGTCGACACGGGCGCGCCGGGCCGGGGCCGCACCGTGTAGGGGGCGGCGATGGTCTTGCCGAGGCCGTTCTGGAGGTAGTCCAGGTAGACCCGGCCGCCGCGGGCCGACAGGGCGCGCGCGGTGGTCGAGAGCTCCGGGTGCCGGGCCTCCACCGCGCGCGCGATCAGCTCGCCGAGCGTCCTCGCCTGCGCGTGGGTGAGCGCGCCGCCGAGGGGGACGAGGACGTGCAGTCCCTTCTGCCCGGTGGTCTTCGGGTAGGAGGGCAGCCCGATCGCGTCGCACAGCTCGTGGACGGCGCGCGCGAGCTTCACCACGTGGGCGAACGGCGCGTCCTTCGGATCGAGGTCGACCACGCACCAGTCGGGCCGATCGAGGGCGTCGCGGCGGCTGGACAGCACGTGGATGGGGATGGTGCCGAGGTTCACGAGCCAGGCGAGCCCGTCCGCGTCGTCCACCAGGAAGTGCGCGAGGTCGCGACCGCTCTCCTCCGCGTGCACCGCCACGGTCCGCATCCACGCCGGCCGCCAGGCGGGCGCGTCCTTCTGGAAGAAGCTCTTTCCATCGATGCCGTCGGGGTAGCGGGTGAGGACGATGGGACGGTCCTTCAGGAACGGCAGCATGAACGGCGCGATGGCCCGGTGGTAGGCCACCAGGTCGCCCTTGGTGATCCCGTCCGCGGGGAAGAAGACCTTGTCCGGGCTGGTCACCGTGACCGGGCCACGCGCGGCGGGCGAGGGCGCCCGCGCGCCCCGCGGTGCGGCGCGGGTCCGCTTCGCGCGCGCGGGGCGGACGACCCCGGCGGCGACCTCCTCCAGGGTGCGGCCGGAGATCACCGACTCCTCCGCGAAGGGCCGGCCCGGCCCGGCGTGCGCGTCCCCCCGGTGCTTCATGAGCAGCCAGTCGCTCTTCCCGGCCGCGGTCGGCCGCGTGCGCACCAGCGTCCACTCACCGTGAAGCTTGTTCCCCTCCAGGCGGAACACGAGCTTCCCCTGCCGGAGCCCCGCCTCCGCGTCGCCCACCGGGGTCCAGGTCCCTCGGTCCCAGACGATCACCGCGCCGGCGCCGTAGTTGCCGGCCGGGATCACGCCCTCGAAGCCGGCGTACTCCACCGGGTGATCCTCCACCTCCACCGCCAGGCGCCGGTCGGCGGGATCGGCCGAGGGGCCCTTCGGGACGGCCCAGCTGCGCAGGGTCCCACCCAGCTCCAGGCGAAAGTCCCAGTGGAGCCGGCGCGCCGCGTGCTTCTGCACCACGAAGAGCCGGGCCGGCCCCTCCTCCGCCGGCGGGCGCGGCGGGCCGAACGGCTCGGGCGTCCGCCCGGGGTCGCGCTTGGCGCGGTAGCGATCCAGTCGGTCGGCCGCCATGCGCCACATGCATAAGCCTCCCGCCGGACGCGGGCAGGCGTCAGGCGCGGCCGGCCCCCAGGGGCGGTGGGTGTGCGCGCGGTCGCGCCACCCACCGCCCGGGGCTCATCCGGTCACTGACCCGCCGGCCGCCGCGCCGCGCGCTGACCGTCCAGGTCGCGCTTCGCGTCGCGCGCCGAGGCGAGGTGCGCCTCGGCCACGTTCTCGGTGTCGTCGAGCCACCGCTTCAGCCGCGCGTCCTGGCCCGGCGTGCGGTCGCGCATGTCCTTCAGGTCCTGCACGTAGCGCTGCTCGGTCTCGATGGCGGCGCGCACGAGCTCGCGGTCGAACTGCTCACCCTGCAGCTCGCGGAGCCGCGTCATCATCTGACCGTGCGAGGAGCGCTCCTCCTCCGGGAGCGTCAGCGCGTTCGCGTCGGCGCCGCGCTCGCGCACCAGCCCGGCCAGCTCGCCGTCCACCCGGCGCGCCTCCTGCTCGAGCTTGCGCCCGAGGTCCTTCACGCTCGGTGCCTGACCGCGCTGCTGCGCCAGCTGACCAGCCTCCACCTCGAAGGCGTTCCGCAGGTGGATCCGCGCCAGCGAGCGCCGGGCGTCCTCGGTGAGCTGACCCGCCTGCCCGGCCACGGCTGGCGCCGGGGCCTGGGCGGCCGGCGGGGCGGGCGCTGGCCGCGACTGCGACTGCGGCGGCGAGCGCCTGGGCGCCTGCGCGGTTGCGCTCGCTCCGCCCAGCAGCACCGCGGCGGCGAGCAGTGATCGCGACGTTCGTATCGACATGTGTCGTCCTCCCTTCGCGAAAGGATGGCGACCCGGCCCGCGCTGAGCACGCGCGAGCCGGGCGGCCGGACGGAGATCGAGGAGGGAGGGACGCGCCCGGAGGGCGACCGCGCGCCCGGCGCAGGCACGCACGGTGAGGCGGGCGGGTGTCGAAGGCCGGCCACGGCGCGCACGCGACGGCGGCGGCCAGGCGCGGGCACCGGAGGTTGTCTAGAGCTTGACCTGCAGCTCGTACCGCCGGTTCTTCGCCTTCTTGGCGGGCGTGTCGTCCGGCTTCACGAGCGGCCTCGACGCGCCCATCCCGACCGACTCGATCTCGGCCTGCGGCACGCCCTTCGCGACCAGCTCCTTCTCGATCACGGCGGCGCGCCGGGCCGAGAGCTCGCGGTTGTGCTCGGCGGCGCCGGTGGTGTCGGTGTGGCCGGAGACCACGAACTTGAAGTTCGTCACGCCGGCGCCGTTGAGCTTCTTCTTGGCGTCCACCAGGGAGGTGGAGAGCCGGCGCATCTTCTGATCGCAGCCCGGCTCGAGCTCGGCGGTGTCGGTCTTGAACGAGCACTGGTTCCGGCGACCCTCCTCGAGGAGGCGCTTGTTGATCTGCTGCTCGAGCTTGCCGACGGTGGCCCTGCCCGCGGCCTGCTTCGCCACGTCCCAGGGGACCTGGGCGCGGGCGGGCACGGCGAGGGAGCAGAGGACGCGGCGGCGGCGGCGGCGATGGCACGGTGCATGAGGTCCGACCTCCTTGGTCTTGGAAGGAGGCGGATGATCACCGCGAGTGCGGCCCGCCGCAAGCGCCACGACCGGGTCGGGGCACCCTCGCCCACCTCGGTCGCCGGACGGCGTCGCTGTCGCATACGGCGCCGCCGGCGCGCGGCGGGCGCCGGCCCGTCACGGACGCCGCCAGTTCCGGAGCAGGAACTCCTCGTCGAGCGGGGAGAGGTCGAAGCGGCGCGCCGCCTCGGCGATGGCCCTCGCGCGATCGAGGCCGGGCTCGTCGCGGGCCCGCTCGTCGAGCCACTTCAGCGCCTGCCGGAGCCCCTCGCCCTCGGGCAGGATGCCTCCCGATCCCCCGCTCGCCATCTCGCACCTCGATCACCGGCCGCCCGGAGGGGCGGCGCCACCCACCTCGGTATCATGACCCGAAGGCGACCCGGGCACCCCGTCCCTGGGGGGCCAGCGGTCAGGCGCGCCAGGTCAGCGCCAGCCCGGCTGCCCCCACGGCGAGCGTGGCCAGCTGGGCCCCCAGGATCCGCCGTCCGAAGGGCCAACCGCCCACCACCAGGGCCATGATGCCCTTCACGACCGTGTTCGAGGCGGTCCCGAGGAAGATCGCGGTGGCCGCGACCTGGGGCGAGAGGTCCCGCCCCGACAGCCGCGCCATCGAGAGCGTGATGGCGTCCACGTCGGTCGAGCCGGCCACCACGCCCGCGACGTAGGCGCCCGCCTCGCCGAGGTGGACCGTGGCCGCCTTGGCGCCCACCAGCACCACCGCGAACACCGCCGCGAAGCGGAGCGCCGGCGCGATCTCGAACGGGTTCGAGAAGGCCACCACGCCGCTGCCGGCGCCGGTCGTCCGGGACCGCCGCCAGAAGACGAGGCTCGTCCCGGCGCCCGCGCCGGCCGCCGCGACCATGGGGTACGCGAGCCAGCCCAGGAGCGAGGGGCTCACCAGCCCGACCACCACCAGCACGCGGACGAACATCATGGTGGACGCGAGCATCACCGCGAGCGCGGCCGAGTCGGCGATCGCGGGCTTCTCGCGGGCGCGGCTCGACATGGCCAGCGTCACCGCGGTCGAGGAGGCGAGCCCGCCGAGGAGGCCGGTGAGCCCGAGGCCGCGCCGGGGCCCGAGCACCCGCACGCCGGCGTAGCCCGCGAACGAGATCGCCGAGATGAGCACGATGAGCACGCCGATCTGGAACGGGTTCAGCGCGTCGTAGGGGCCGTAGGCGCGGTCCGGCAGGATCGGGAGCACCACCACGGCGAGGACCAGGAGGCCGAGCGCCGAGGCGAGGTCCTGGGCGGAGATCCGGCTCACCAGCGGGTGGAGGGCCGGCTTGGCCGAGAGGAGGAACGCCGTCACCACCGCGACGGCCAGGATCACCAGCGCCCGGGTGGAGAGCGGCGAGAGCGCGCGCTCCGACAGCGAGAGGACCCCGAGGAGGAAGGTCAGGATGAAGGCGGCCTCGGAGGTGAGGCCGCGATCGCGATCCCGGTAGACCTCGCCGGCGTAGTCGAGCAGGACGAGGACCACGAGCCCTGCGAAGGGGACCACGAGTGCGGCGACGCCGAGCTCGCGCGCCGCCAGGGCCGACAGGCCGCCCACCAGCGCGACCAGCGGGTGCGTCCGGGCCCCGCCCAGGAAGGACTCGACGCGCCGGTCTCGCGGCGCCGAGCGCTCGCGCTCGAGCCCGATCAGGAGCCCCGCCGCGGTGGCGAGGCCGAGCGACGCGAAGGCGTCCTGGGTCGTCATGAACCAATCGTAACGCGCCGGCGCGGGGGCCGCGGCGCCCGATTGTCGCGATGCCCCGGGATCGGAGCCGCCGCACGCGGCCCCGGCGGGAGGCGCCCGCCGCGGGCTACCCCAGCAGCCGGAGGACGTCGCGCCGCAGGACGGTCCGCGCGGCCGGCTCGGCGCCGGCCGAGAGCGCCCGCTCGAGCATCTCCGCGGCCTTGCGGCGGAAGCCCTTCTGCTCGTAGAGCGCCGCGAGCGCCCGGAGGGTGGCGAGGTGCGCGGGCCGGAGCTCGGCGGCGCGCTCGAGCGCCGTCATCGCGCCGAACGCGTCGCCCGCGGCGCGCAGCGCCCGGCCCAGCTCGACGTGCGCCTCGGCCGACCAGGGGTCATCCCGCACCGCCCCGGCGAGCGCGACGGTTGCCTCGGCGGCGCGGCCCGCGCCCAGCAGCGCGCGCCCGCGGGCGAGGCCGGCCGGCGGCGCCGCCTCGGGCAGCGGCCGCGCCGCCCCCGCCCCCCGCGCCGCCTCCAGCCGCCGGACCAGATCGTCGATCCTGAACGGCTTCTCGAGGTAGTCGCGCGCCCCGAGGTGCTCGCACGCGTCGTGCGCGAAGCGCCACCCGCGGTAGACCGCCGTCATGATCACCACCGGCACGTCGCGGGTTCGCGGCGACGAGCGGAGCCGGCGGCACGCCTCGAACCCGTGCAGCCGCGGGAGCATCGCGTCGAGCAGCACCACGTCCGGCAGCAGCGCCTCGGCGCGCGCCACCGCCTCCTCGCCGTCGGCGGCCACCTCCACCGTCCAGCCCCTGGCCGACAGCGAGCGCCGCACCAGCAGCCGGATCTCCGGCTCGTCGTCCACCACCAGCGCGAGCGGGGTCCTCCGCCGCGGCAGGGGCTCCGGCGTGCCCACCTCGATCGCCACCTCCTCGCCCGGCCAGCGCCGGGCCGTCGAGCGGCGCCGCCTCGTCGCCCAGGAGGCCGGCGGCGATCGTCCCCGGCTCACCAGGGATGCCGCGAGAGGGCAGCACCGCGCCGAGCCGCGGGCCCGCCCCGGCGCAGGCGCCGCGCCAGCCGGGCGCCCCGCGATCGCGGGCCTGGTACGCCCCGGCGATGGCGCGCTCGAGCGCGCTCCGGACGGCGGCGTAGACGGAGACCCCGAGGCCGGTGACGAAGCGGACCTCCGCGACCACGCGCCGGTCGAGCGGGTAGGCCATGGCGAGGTGCAGCCGGCCGCCCTCGAGCGAGAGCGGCATGATCAGATCCTGCTCGGCCACCTCCCGCGGCACCATCGAGAGCGCCTCGAGGCCCACGGTGGTGCGGGAGAGGTCGACGCCCGGCAGGCCGTGGCGCTCGGCCAGCGCGGCCGCCAGGGCGCCCTCGCCCACCGTCCCGGCCTCGAGCAGCCGCGACGCGAGCGGCGTGCGGCGGTCGCGCCCGTCGTGCAGCGCCGCCTCGATCTGCGCCGCGGTCACGACGCCGCGCGCGACCAGGATCTCGCCGATTCGTGCTGGCAACCGCCGCTCCCCCGGGCCGAGCCTCGGCCCCACGGAGCGGATGTTACTCGCCGGGATCGGGCCGTCCCGTCCCACGAGGCACCGTCCCGCCGGCGCGGGGCCGCGGGTGGGAGAACGAGGGGCGGTCTGAACCAGGGGTGAATGACCGCGGCTGGTCCGAGGGATCGGCGCTGGCGCGCCGCGCCGACATCACCCCACCGTGTCGGCGTAGGTCATCACCAGGAACATCACCGTCTCCTGGTCCGAGCGGCTCCGGTAGACGTGGGGCACGTCGGCCTGGAAGACGATGGCGTCCCCGGCCTCGAGCGGCTCCTTGCGGCCGGAGACCTCGATCTCCACCGCGCCCTTCGCCACCACCAGGTTCTCGGTGGTGCCCGGGCTGTGCGCGTCCGCCCGCTCGACGCCCCCCGGCTTCAGGTGCAGCTGGTAGAACTCGACCCGCCGCGGCTCGTCGAAGGGGAAGAGCGCCCGCGACGAGAACGAGCCGTCGTGGCTGGTCAGGACCTTCGCGTGGTCCGCGCGGAGCACCTGCAGCCCGCCGCTGGTGCGCGCGGTGATCAGCGCGGAGAAGGGGACCGCCAGCGCGGAGGAGATCTTCCAGAGCACGTTGATGGTGGGGGCGCTCTGGCCGAGCTCGATCTGCCCGAGCATGGCGCGGGAGACGCCGGAGAGCTTGGAGAGCCGCTCCAGCGAGAGGCCGCGGTGGTTGCGGATGCGCCTCAGGTTGCCCCCCACCACCGGGGTGAGATCCTTGGCGCTCGGCGGCGGCAGCTCGGTCGGGTCGGGCGCGGTCGGACGCTGCTCCGGCGGGGGAGCCGCCGCTCTTCGGGTCCGTCCCTTCGAGCTCTCTCGTGCGCTCTTCATGGCCGCACTTTTCCGTTAAGACGGAGGACTTGTCAACGCAGCGCGCGGCCGCGCCTCCGCGCGGGCGCGATCGCCCCTGCGCCCCCCAAGGTCCGCGGCGAGTCCGGTAGGTTCGCCGGATGGTCGAGCCCCTCCCGACCGCCCTCGCGCTCACCGCCATCGCGCTCCTGCTCGGCGTGAGCGTGCTCGCCTCGCGCGCCTCCGGACGGCTCGGCGTCCCCTTCGCGCTCCTCTTCCTGCTGGTGGGCATGGCGGCGGGCTCCGAGGGGATTGGCCGGATCGCCTTCGAGGACTACCAGCTCACCTTCCGCATCGGCACGGTGGCCCTGGTCCTGATCCTCTTCGACGGGGGGCTCAACACCGACGCCCGCTCCCTGCGGGCGGTGCTCGCGCCGGCGGGGGTGCTCGCCACCGTCGGGGTGGCCGGGACCGCGCTCCTCACCGCGCTCGGAGCGCGGGCCCTCGGGATCGCGTGGGACCACGCCCTGCTGCTCGGGGCGATCGTCTCGTCCACCGACGCCGCCGCGGTCTTCTCGGCGCTGCGCAACGCCGGGATCAAGGTCCGGCCCCGGGTGGCCCACCTCCTCGAGGTCGAGTCCGGCGGGAACGATCCGATGGCGGTGATCCTCACCCTCACGGTCACGCGGGCGCTGGTCAGCGGCGAAGGGGCGAGCCTCGGCGTGCTCGCCGAGATCCCGCTCCAGCTCGGGGTGGGGCTGGTGGCCGGGATCGCCATCGGCCACGGAGCCCGGCTGCTCCTCGGGCGCGTCCGGCTGGCCGCGAGCGGCCTGTACCCGGTGCTCACCATCGCCATCGCCTTCCTCGCGTTCGGCGCGCCGACGCTGATGCGGGGGAGCGGGTTCGTGGCGGTGTACGCGGCCGCCATCGTGATGGGCAGCGGCCAGCTCCCGTACATGGCCGGGCTGCGCCGCGTCCACGACTCGATGGCCTGGTTCAGCCAGGTGGCGATGTTCCTCCTGCTCGGCCTGCTCGCCTTCCCCTCGCGCGTCGCCTCCATGACCGGGCCGGGCCTGGCGCTCGGGCTCTTCCTCGCGCTGGTGGCGCGGCCGCTGGTGGTGATCCTGCTCCTGCTCCCGTTCCGGATGCCCGCCCGCGAGGTGGCCTTCGTGTGCTGGGTGGGACTGCGCGGCGCGGTGCCGATCATGCTCGCCACCTTCCCGGTGATGGCGGGGGTGGAGGGGTCGCTCCGCATCTTCGATCTGGTCTTCTTCGTGGTGGTGGTGAGCGCGGCGGTGCAGGGCACGACCATCCGGTGGCTGGCGCGGAGGCTCGGGCTCGAGGCGCCCGCGCCGCCGGCGCCGCGCGCCGTGCTGGAGGTGCTCTCGATGCAGGCGCTCCATGGCGAGGTGGCCTCGTACTACGTCGAGCCCGCCAGCGCCGTGGCCGGCTCGCGCATCTCCGATCTCCCCTTCCCCGAGGGCTCGGCGGTGATGCTGGTGGTCCGGGGGCGCGACCTGGTGGCCGCGCGCGGGCGGACCGTGCTCCAGCCGGGCGATCACGTCTACGTGTTCACCACGCCGGACGAGAAGCCGTTCGTGCAGCTCATGTTCGGCCGCGAAGAAGAGGGGTAGCCGGAATCCCATCTCCGGCCTGGGCACAATTCGCGAAGCGAAATGTGCCCAGGCCGCTCCTTACCGGCTACCCCTCTTCTTCCCCGCCGCTCCTCACCGGCTGCCGCCGGCCCGCTCAGCTCCGCGACGTCCGGATGGTGTCCTCGAGCTCGTTCAGCGGCGGCGTGGCGCCGGGCTCGCGCGGGAAGCCCTCGGCCAGGCGGGCCCCGCACTGCGCCACGGCGTCCACGAAGCCCTTCCCCGGATCGCCGGCGCGCAGCCCGGCCACCAGCGCGCCCACCGCCCGGTCCCACCCGCCCTCGCCCATGCGCGCGTGGATGCCGCGGTCGCCCAGCACCACCGCCTCGTGCTCGAAGAGCGACGCGAACACCAGCACGCCGGTGCCCTCGGCGGTGCGGTGGAGCCCGTGCTCGTGGAAGGCCCGCATGGCGCGGGCGCGGACCGCCTGGCCCATGGCGCGCCTGCCCGCCAGGCGCCGCTCCACCGGATCCCACATCGACGCGAGCGCACCGAGCAGGCCGGCCGCGATCTGCACGAGCGGCAGCTCCGCCAGCGTGAGCGGCAGGTGGAGCGCCAGCACCACGCCGCTGGCGATGGCCGCGGCGAGGAGCGCGCCGCGGTAGCGGACCTCCGGGTAGGCGTCGCTCTTCTGCACCACCACCGGCACGATCTGCCCGCGCGAGAGCGCCTCGGCGCGCCGGACCGCCTCCGCGATCCGCGCCCTGGACTGCTCGTCGAAGAAGGTCTCGAGCACGCGCGCCTCCTACCAGCTCCCCGAGGAGCCGCCGCCGGAGAATCCGCCGCCGCCGCCCGACCAGCCGCCCCCGCCGCCACCGCCGAAGCCCCCGCCCCCGAGGCCGCCGCCGCCGAAGGGGCCGCCGCCACCCCAGGGTCCGCCGCCCCACCAGAGCGCGCTGCGCCGCCGCGGGCCGAACCCGGTCAGCACGCGCAGGATGAACGCCACCACGAAGAACGCCAGCACCAGCAGCGACGAGAGGTGCGTGCCCCGGCGCTGCGGGCGGGGCGCCGCGACGCCCGAGGGGAGCGCGCCGAGCGCGCCCAGGATCTGCACGCCCGCCTCGTACAGCCCGTCGCCGTAGCGACCGGCGCGGAAGGCCGGCGCGAGCGTGCCGCGGATGATCCGCGACGACTGCACGTCGGTGAGGCCGCCCTCGAGCCCGCCGCCCACCTCGATGCGGACCCGCCGGTCCTCCACCGCCACGGTGACCAGCACGCCGTTGTCCGCGCCACGCGTCCCGATCTTCCAGGCCTCGGCGACGCGGATCGAGTAGTCCTCGATGGGCTCGCCGTCGAGCGTGCGGACCAGGAGGTACTGGAGCTGAACGCCGGCGCCGCCCTGCGCGGCCCGCGCCGCGCGCGCGAGCGCGGCGAGCCGCTCCTGGTCGCCGCGGCCGAGCACGCCGGCGGCGTCCACCACCGGGCCGGTGAGCGCCGGGATGGGCGTCTCCGCCGCCGCCGGGAGCGCCACCGACAGCGCCGCCGCCAGGGCCAGCCCGCCGAGCGCGACCCGCCCCCCGCGCGGCGCGGGCGCGCGCGGAGCGCGGCGCGCGGCGCGCGCGGACGCCCCACCGACCATCAGAACTTCACCGAGGGTGCCTTCTGGGCATCCTGGGTGGTGGCGGTGAACTGGGCCTTCGCCTTCTTGTGGTACATGAGCGAGTTGGTCCAGCTGGTGGGCGGCACGGTCACGAGGTCGTTGAACTGCTGGACCTCCTGGATGTAGCGCCGGCGCGCGATGGCGATGCGGTTCTCGGTGCCCTCGAGCTGCGCCTGCAGGTCGCGGAAGTTCTCGTTCGCCTTGAGCTGCGGGTAGTTCTCCGCCACCACGAGCAGCCGCCCGAGCGCGCTCCGGAGCCCGGCCTGCGCCTCCTCGAAGCGCTTCATGTTCTCCGGGGTCAGGTCGTCGACGCTGAGCTTCACCTGCGTGGCCTGGGCGCGGGCGTTGACCACCGCCTCGAGCGTCTCGCGCTCGTGCGCGGCGTAGCCCTTCACCGTCTCGACCAGGTTCGGCACCAGGTCGGCCCGGCGCTGGTACTGGTTCTCGACCTCGGCCCAGGCGCCGGACACGGCGTTCTCGGCCTTCGGGATCGACTGGAAGCCGCAGCCGGCGAGCAGGACGGCGGCGGTGAGCGCGGTCAGCAGCGTGCGGGTGTGGGTCATGGGGTGGGAAGCTAGCGCCGGTCGGGCCCTGCGAAAAGGAGGAATTGACGCAGCGACGCCCAGGCGCGGCCTCATCCTGGCTGGCCGGCCTCCAAACTCCGGCCGAGGCACCTGGCCGGCCTCCACCTTCGGCCGAGGCACAGTTCGCGAAGCGAAGTGTGCCCGGCCGCTCCTCACCGGCCGGCGACCGAACGTGCCCGGCCTCACCGGCCAGCGACCGAAGGTGTCCGGCCGCACACTACCGGCCAGCCCGGACGGGGCGTCCGTGGCCGGAGCGCCGTGGCCCGCCCGCGGCGTGTCGCGCGGCGGGGCGGTGCTACCCTCCCCGCCGTGCCGCTCCCCGCCGGCTGGGCGATCTACTACCGGGTGGTGCGCCGCGTCCCGCGCGGCCGCGTCGCCACCTACGGCCAGATCGCGCTCCTGGCCGGCCGGCCGGGGGCGGCCCGCCAGGTGGGGTACGCGCTCGCCGCGCTCCGCGGCGCGCGGCACCGGATCCCCTGGCAGCGCGTCCTCGCCGCGCGCCCGGGCGGCCGGGCGGCGGTGTCGATCCTCGACCCCATGGGCGCGGCGGTGCAGCGGGCGCTGCTCGAGGCGGAGGGGGTGCGGTTCGACGCGCGCGGGCGGGTGGCGCTGGCCGAGTTCGGCTGGACGGCGCGCCCGCGGCCTAGCCGTTCGTGACCGGCGGCACCCGCCAGATCTCCTCGGCGTACTCGCGGATGGTCCGGTCCGAGGAGAACTTGCCGGAGCGGGCCACGTTCAGGATCGCCATGCGCGTCCACCGCTCGGGGTCGCGGTAGGCCGCGTCGACCTCGTCCTGGATCGCGCAGTAGGCGGCGAAGTCGGCCAGCAGCAGGTAGTGGATCGCCGCCGTTCAGGAGCGAGTCGACGATGGGCCGGAACAGCCCCGGCTCGCCCGGCGAGAAGACGCCGGACGCGATCGCGTCGAGCACGGCCTTGATGCGCCGGTCCCCGCGGTACCACTCCCAGGGGTTGTAGCCCTTGCGCCGGAGCGCCGCCACCTGCTCGACCGTGAGGCCGAAGAGGAAGAAGTTCTCCGCGCCGACCTCCTCGCGGATCTCGACGTTGGCGCCGTCGAGCGTGCCGATGGTGAGCGCGCCGTTGAGGGCGAACTTCATGTTGCCGGTGCCCGAGGCCTCCTTGCCGGCGGTGGAGATCTGCTCCGAGAGGTCGGCGGCGGGGAAGATCCGCTCGGCCAGCGAGACCCGGTAGTTCTTGAGGAAGACGACGGTGATCCGGCCCCGCACGTCGGCGTCGTGGTTGACCACGTCGGCCACCGAGTTGATGAGCTTGATGATCCACTTGGCCATGGCGTAGCCGGGGGCGGCCTTGCCGCCGAAGAGGTACGGTGCGCGGGTGCGGGTCGTGGGCGCGGTCCTCCTTGAGGCGGAGGTATCGCGCGTGACGTGCAGGACGGCGAGGAGCTGCCGCTTGTACTCGTGGATGCGCTTGACCTGGACGTCGAAGATGGAGTCGAGGTCCAGCGTGAGGCCGTTCTCCGCCCGCACGATCTCGGCCAGCCGCTCCTTGTTCTCGCGCTTCATCTCGCGGAAGAGCCGGCGGAAGCCCGCGTCGTCGGCGAGCGGCTCGAGGCGCCTCAGCTCGGAGGCGTCGGTGAGCCAGCCGGGCCCGATCACCTCGGTGATGAGCGCGCCAGGCGCGGGGTTCGACTGCAGGAGCCAGCGGCGCGGGGTGACGCCGTTGGTCTTGTTGTTGAAGCGCTCCGGCCAGAGCTCGTGGAAGTCCCGGAACAGCTCGCGCTTCAGGAGCTCGGTGTGCAGCGCGGCCACGCCGTTCACCGAGTGCGAGCCGACGACCGCCAGGTTGGCCATCCGCACCTGCTTGACCGGCCCCTCCTCGATGATGCACATCCGCGAGAGGGCCGGCCTCGTCGGTCGGCGCCGGCCCGGCGGACGCCGTCGAGGAAGCGCTGGTTGATCTCGTAGATGATCTCGAGGTGGCGCGGCAGCACGCGGCCGAACAGGTCGACCGACCAGCGCTCGAGCGCCTCGGGCATGAGCGTGTGGTTGGTGTAGCCGAAGGTCGCGCCGCTGATCTCCCAGGCCTGCTCCCACTCCAGCCCGTGCTCGTCGACCAGCACGCGCATCAGCTCCGCCACGGCGATGGCGGGGTGGGTGTCGTTCAGCTGGATGGCCACCTTGTCCGGGAAGTCGGCGAAGTCCTCGTGCGTCTTGAGGTAGCGGCGGACGATGTCGTGGATGGAGCAGGCCACGAAGAAGTACTGCTGCTGGAGCCGCAGCTCCTTGCCCATCACGGTGAGGTCGTTCGGGTAGAGGACCTTGGAGATGTTCTCGGAGAGGTTCTTCTCCTCGACCGCCGCCAGGTAGTCGCCGGCGTTGAAGTCGGCCAGGTCGAGCTCCTGCGAGGCGCGCGCGCGCCACAGCCGGAGGGTGTTGACGGTGTCGTTGCCGTAGCCGGCGATGGGCATGTCGTAGGGCATGCCGAGCACGTGGCGCGCGTCGACCCAGCGGACCGCGGTGCCGGCCCCGCTCGTCGACGCCGTGCTCGGTCCGGCCGTAGAGCGCCACCGGGACGCAGGCGTCCGGGCCGCGGGATCTCCCAGGCGCTGCCGAAGCGCAGCCACTCCTCGGGCCGCTCCACCTGGTAGCCGTTGCGGATCTCCTGGTCGAAGATGCCGAACTCGTAGCGGATGCCGTAGCCGTAGGCCGGGATGGAGAGCGTGGCCATCGAGTCGAGGAAGCAGGCGGCCAGCCGGCCCAGGCCGCCGTTGCCGAGCCCGGCGTCCGGCTCCTGCTCGAGCAGGTCGGCCAGAGCTCGAGGCCGAGGTCGCTCAGGGCGGCGCGCATGGGGTCGTACAGGCCCAGGTTGAGCAGGTTGTTGTCGAGCGCCCGGCCCATCAGGAACTCGAGCGACAGGTAGTAGACGCGCTTGGCGTCGTCCTTGTAGTAGCTCTGCTGCGTCTGGATCCAGCGGCGCATCATCCGGTCGCGCACCGAGTAGGCCACGGCGAAGTAGCGATCGAGCGCGTCGGCCGAGTGCTCGTCCTTCCCCTGCGAGTACTGCAGGTGGTCGGCGAAGGCCCGCTTCAGCGTGTCCGACGTCGGTCGCGGTGCGCGCGTTGGGCAGGTCGCGCGCGCGCTCGAGCGCCCGCGCCTCCGCGCCCAGCGTCGGGGTGGTCGTCCTCGGGGGCCATCGTTCTCCTCGGCCGGCGTCCGGCGCGGTCACCAGGTGATCGCGCGGCGCGGTCCCGCCATCATAGCCGCGCGCCGATGCGGGCGCAGGCGGCGGCGCCGCGGCGATCCGTCCGGCCCGGGGCGCCGGAGGGCCAGCCCGGCTACCCGCGGAGCGCGGGCGCGAGCTCCTCGTAGAGGTGGATGGCGCTGCGGATGGCCTTGTGGAAGTCGCCCAGGTGCAGGCTCTCGTTCTCGGAGTGGGCGTTGGAGCGCGGATCCTCGACGCCGATGAGCAGCGCCGGGACGCCGCCCAGCGCCTGGGCGAACGGCTCGACGAACCCGATCGACCCGCCGCAGCCGATGGCCAGCGCCGGCCGGCCGAAGCCCTTCTCGAGCGCGCGGAAGGCGGCCCCGAAGGCCGGGTGCGACACGTCGGTGATCCAGGGCGCGCCGGCGGTCTCCACCTTGATCGCGACCTCGACCCCCCAGGGCGCGGCGGCCTGCAGCGCGCGCGACCAGCCGCTCGCGCACGTCGTGCGGGGTCCATGTCGGCGACGAGCCGGATGCCGACGCGGGCCCAGGCCGCGTCGTTGATGATGTTGCGCGCGTCCTTCCGCGAGGAGGCCTGGATGGCGTTCACCGCCAGCGCGGGCTGCCACCAGTTCATCTCCAGCGGATGGCGGCCGCCGAGCAGCTGCACCCCGGGGCGGAGCCGCGCCTGGCGCCCGGAAGTCCTCCGGCGTCACCGGCAGCGCCTCGATGGCCGTCCCGCTGCTCGCGGGTGAGGGGGCGGACCCGGTCGTAGATGCCGGGGATGGCGATGCGTCCGTCGGCGTCCACCAGCGAGGCCAGCATCTTGCGCGAGCGCCAGGACCGGGTCGGGCACCGGGCCGCCCCACATGCCGGAGTGGACGCTCTGCTCGAGCGCGCGCACCTCCACGTCGAGCGACACGAGCCCTCGCAGCGCCACCGTCACGCGAGGGCACCCCCACGTCCACGTTGCCGGTGTCGGTGAGCACCATCGCGTCCGCGTCGAGCCTCGAGCGGTACCGCTCGAGGAAGCGGCGACAGGTGCTCCGAGCCGATCTCCTCCTCGCCCTCGATCACGATCTTCACGTTGAGCGGCATCCGGCTGCGCGCCGCGCACCCAGGAGTCCACCGCGGCGGCGTGGACGATGATCCCGGCCTTGTCGTCGGCCGCGCCCGCGGCCGTACAGCCGCCCGTCGCGCTCGGTGGGCTCGAAGGGCGGCGTCCGCCAGGCCTCGCGCTCGCCCGCCGGCTGCACGTCGTGGTGGGCGTAGAGGAGCAGCGTGGGCGCGGCGGGATCCTCGATCCGCTCGCCGAAGACGTAGGGGTGGGCGCCCTCGACGTCGAGCACCTCCACGTTCTCGAAGCCGCGCCGCCGGAGCAGGTCGGCCACCGCGTCGGCGCTGCGCGCCACCTCCGCCGCCGGGAAGCCGGCGAAGGAGACGCTCGGGATGCGCACCAGCCGCTCAGCTCGTCGAGGTAGATGGCGGCGTTCTTCTCGTGGTGGGCGAGCGCCAGCTCGACGCGGAGCTCGGGCATCGCTGTCTCCTCTCGGGTCCCGCGAGTTATAAACCCGCGATGGCCCGCCTCCTCCGCCCCCTTCGGGACGACGCCTCGTCCGCGCGCTCGCCGCGGGCGCTCGGCGTCACCCGGATCGCCCGCCTCACCGGCCTCGACCGGACCGGGCGTGGAGGTGGCCACCGCGGTCCGGCCGGACGGCCACGTCCTCCAGGTCACGAACGGCAAGGGCGGAGCGCTTCGACGACGCGGCGCTGGGGCGCGCTGCTCGAGGCCGCCGAGCTCTGGGCGGCGGAGCGACGCCGACGCCCGGCACCCACCGCGACCGCCGAGGAGCTCCGCGCGCGGCTCGGCGACGGGGCGTGCTCGGCCGGCGCCCTGGCCGAGCGCGGAGGTCCCGGCCGACGAGGCCGGGAGCTCGAGGCGCTGCGGATCGCCTGGTGCCCGGCGGCCCGCGCTCGGCGGCGGGACGCCGATCCTCGTGCCCGCGCAGGCGGTCCACTGCCCGCCGCCCGGCGGCCCCGCGCTCGGCCCGGGCGTGCTGCGCTGGACCTCCAACGGGATGGGCGCGCACCCGGACCGCGCCGCCGGCCCTGCTCCACGCGCTGCTCGAGGCGGTGGAGCGCGATCAGCTGGCGCGCGCGCTGCCGGAGGGGTTCACCGAGGGAGAGATCGCGCGGCGGCTGCTCGATCCGCGGAGCCTGCGCCTCGCGCGGCCCCGCGGACCGCGGCGCGGGTGGCGGCGCTCGAGGCGCGCGGGTTCCGCGTGCACCTGCTCGACGTGGGCGACGTGGGCCCCGGGCCGCTCGCCGCCGCGCGCCGGAGCGCCGCGCCGCGCTCCGGGTGAACGGGGCGGCCGGGCATCCCTGGGCCTCCCGGTCGCGGCGGCGCTGCTGGTGGACGAGGGCGGCGGGGCGGTGCCGGTGGCGGCGGGGTACGCCTGCCGGCTCGGCCGCGACGAGGCGCTCCTCGCGGCGCTCCTCGAGGCGGCGCAGTCGCGCGCCACCGAGATCCACGGCGCGCGCGAGGACGTGCTCCACGGCGATCGCGCCTCGGCCGCGCCGCTCGCCGCGCTCCTCGCGGCGGCGCGCCCGGCCCGGAGCGCGGCGGCCATGCCCGACCACCCCGCCCGCCCGGCCGGGGCGGCGCTCCGCCGGATCGTCGCGCGGCTCGGCGCCGCCGGGATCGGTCCGGCGCTGGCGGTGGACCTGGCCGGCCCGGCCGGCGTGCACGTCGTGAAGGTGCTCGCCCCCGGCCTCCTGCTCTCGGAGCTCCTGTGACCCGCCCGCGCCCCACCGATCTGGTCGCCTTCCTCGGCCCCTCGCTCCCGGCCGCCGAGGCCCACCGGATCGCGCCCTGCCGCGTGCTCCCGCCGGCCCGCGCCGGCGACGTGCTGGCGGTGCTGCCGGAGCGGCCGCTCGCCATCGCGCTCGTCGACGGGCTCTTCGACAGCACGCCCTCGGTCTGGCACCGGGAGATCCTGGCCGCGCTCGACGCGGGCGTGGCGGTCTTCGGCGGCGCCAGCATGGGCGCGCTGCGGGCGGCGGAGCTGTCGCGCACGGGGTGGTGGGCGTGGGCCGGGTGTTCAGGGCTACCGCGACGGCGCGCTCGCTGGACGACGGCGAGGTGGCGCTCCTGCACGGGGACGCCGAGCACGGCTTCCGCCCCTTCACGCTGCCGCTCGTGCAGGTCCGCGCGGCCGTCGGCGGCGGCCCGCGAGAGCCGGCGCGCTCTCGGCCGCCCCGCGCCCGGAAGCTCCTCGGCGCCGCGGCCGGCCTGCACTACGCCCGGCGGACCTGGCCGGCGGTGCTCGACGCGGCCGGCCTCGCCGGCGCGGAGCGGGCGCGGCTCGCGAAGGTCCTCGAGGCGGCGCCGGACGTGAAGGCGGACGACGCCGCGCGCCTGCGTCGCCGCCGCGCGACGCGTTCGCGCGCGCCCGGCGCGCCGGCGCGCCGCCGCCGCCGCGCCCGGCCGCCGGCCCCGCGCCCTCCCACCTGCGGCGGGCACGGCTCGCCCGCGCCCTCACGGTGCTCCCCGGCGGCCGCGCGTCCCCTCGGGCGAGGTGCTCGCACCGGCTCGCCGCGCCGCCCGGACGCCGGCCGCCTGGCGGCGGATGGGCTCCGCCGGGCGCTCCTGGCGGCGCTGGCTCGGTCGATGGGCCTCACGGTCACCGGCCGGCGAGGTCGCCGCGGCCGAGCGCGCCTGGCTGGCCCGGCTCGGCGTGGCGGCGCGCGGCCGCGCCGCGTTCCTCGCCGGCTGCGGCCTCGACGACGGGGCGGCGCGCGCGCTCGCCGAGGACCTCGCGCTCGAGGCGCGGCTCCTCGGGATGGCCGAGCGGGCGGTGCCGGACGGTCCGTCCTGGGAGGAGGGGCTGGCGCTCGAGGCGCGGCTCACCGGCGCGTGGGTCGAGGAGGCCGAGCGTTCGGTCCCGCGCGCGGCGCCCGCGCGACGGGCCGTTGCGGCGGCGCGGCCCGCTCCGCGCAAAGCGGCGGGGACGCGCCGGAGGCGCCGATGACCCGGCGGAAGCCCGACGACCCGGCGCCGGCGTTGCCGTTCAACGCGGCCTTCGAGAAGCTGCGCGCCCGGCTGCCCGAGGGCCACGCCCCCGCCGCCGCGCCGGCCGCCCCGGCCCCGGCCTCGGCCCCTGCGCCCGCCGCCCCGCCGCCCGCGCGCGCGGTGGTGCGCCTCGAGCGGAAGGGCCGCGCCGGCAAGGAGGCCACCGTGATCGAGAAGCTCGGCCCTCGCGCCGCCTGCCCTCGCGACGTGGGCGCTCGACCTGAAGCGCGCGCTCGGCTGCGGCGGCGGCGTCGAGGGCGACGCGCTGGTGCTGCAGGGCGATCAGCGGGAGCGAGCCGCCGCCTGGCTCGAGCAGCGCGGCGTCCGGAAGGTGATCCGCGGCTGAGCTGCCGCGCCGCCGGACGCGCAGGGCGCGGACGGCGGCGGACGGCGGCGGGTGGCTCAGGCCGGCTCGCGCAGCTCGTCGCCCGAGAAGAACCCGGCCGCGGCGAAGCCGCCCACGAACTGCGCCTCGTCGACCGTCAGCGTGTAGAGGGAGAAGTCGAGCTGGAGCAGCCCCCGCGCCGAGCCGTGCCAGGCGAGGTAGCGCTCGCGGGCGTCCGCCTCGCCCGCGGCGTCGACCCGCTCCACCCGTCCCACCACGGTCACGCGCGGCGCGGTGCGCGGGTCGCTGGCGGCCGCGGCGCCGTCGAACACCAGCAGCGAGGCCCGCGGGTCCGCCTCGAGGTTCTGGGCGTGCTGGGCGAGCGCCGAGAGGAGCAGCAGCGGCTCCCCGCGCGCGGAGAGCGCGTAGGGGGTGAGGGTCCCGTACGGCCAGCCGGGGTGCCGGAGCGAGAGCGTGGAGAGAGCGCCCACCCGCTCCTTCTTCAGGAGCTCCCGCGCAGCCTGCGCGCCGCCTGCACGCTCCGCGCCCTCGCGCGCCATCCGCTCGACGTCGCCTTGCTCGGCCATGGCATTCCCTCCTCCAGCTCTTCTAACGGCTCCTCCTCGCGGCCGGGGATGCTCCCTCGGGGCTGCCGCATCGCGCCGCGGCGACGCGCCTTCCCGCCCGGGTGCCCGCGCGCGCGCAGGGAGCGCCGGCCCCTGCAGCGACGGGGCCAACGCGAACCGGGAAGCTCGCCCGCGCGCCGGGAGCAACGGCCGCGTGCCCCCGGCGCGTCGGGCCGGTGTAGATAGACGGGATGGAGAGCCCTCGCCGCGCCGCGCTCCTCGCGCTGGCCGCCTCGCTGGTCGGGCTGGTGCTGCTCGCGCTCGCGCTGCGGGAGCGGAACCGGCCCGCGGCAGCTCCCACCCGCGTGGCCGCGCCGGCGCCGGCGCCGGGGGCGCCGCGCGCGCCAGGCCGTCCGCCCGCCGGCCTGCCCATCCGCGTGCCGTCCGGGCCGGTGGCCGCGCCCGACCAGCTCCCGCCCAGCTTCGAGGGCCGGGTGGTCTCGTCCGCCAGCGCGGCGGCGATCGGTGGCGCCGACCTGACCTTCTCCCGCGCGGGCGCGGCGGCGTCGGTGCGCGCCGGGCCGGACGGCGCCTTCCGCTTCGAGCCGCCCGCCGAGGGGCGCTGGCTGCTCGCGGCCGTGACGGCGCCCGGGTTCCTCCCCTTCGCGCCGGAGTGGGGGCACAGCCCGGTGCAGCTCGACGCGGTGCGCGGCCGCCACGTGCGCGGGATCGAGATCCACCTCGCCCCGGCGATCGAGCTCGCGGGGAGGGTGGTGGATCGCGAGGGCTCGCCGGTGGCGGGCGCCGAGGTGCGGCTGCTCGGGGCGGCCGCCGAGGCGGCCCTGGTGCCCATCGCCGACCGCTTCGTGTCCGACGCGGAGGGGGCCTTCCGGTTCGCGGCGCCGGAGGGCGCGGTGCTCGAGGCGCGCAAGGAGGGTCACCTCCCCGGCCGCGCCGAGGTGGACGTGACCGCGGTGGTGCACGGCCGGGTGACGATCGAGCTCGGCCCGGCGCACCGCTCGCTCGGCGCCCCCGCGCCGGTGGAAGGCCGCGTGGTGGCGCGCGGCGGCGCGCCCGTCGCGGGCGCGCTGGTGACGGCCGCGCCGGAGCGCGGCCCGGGCGGCGCGAACGTCCCGTCCGCGCAGGCGGTGACCGGCGCCGACGGCCGCTTCGCCCTGGCGGCGCTCGACCCGGGCAGCTACCGGGTCACGGCCCGCGCCGAGGGGCGCGCGCCCGCGGCCGCGCGGCACGTGGAGCCCGGCGCGCGCGACGTGGTGCTCGAGCTGGCCGAGGGCGGCCGGCTCCGCGGTTGCGTCCGCGACGCGGCGACCGGCGCCCCGGTGGCGCCCTTCACGGTGATGGTGTTCGAGCGGCGGAGCGCGCTCCGGCTCGTGCCGCAGCGGACCCGGTCGGTGATCGATCCGTCCGGCTGCTACGCGTTCGAGGATCTCCTCCCCGGCCCCGCCGCGGTGGTGATCTCGGCGCCGGCCTACGCGCCCTCGCCCGAGCGCGCGATCGAGATCCCCGCCCCCGGCGGCGAGGCGGTGGCGGACGCGGCGCTCGAGGCCGGCGGCCGGCTCACCGGCGTGGTGCGGGACGACGAGAGCGGCGTGCCCATCGCGGGGGCGCGGCTCTCGGTGGAGGGGACGCTCGCGGGCGCGGCCTCCACCTTCCCCGTCCTCTCCGAGGCGACCACCGGCCCGGACGGCGCCTTCACCCTGGGCGGCCTCCCGCGGCGACTCTCCGTGTACGTGGCCGCCGCGGGCCACCACGCCCGGATCCTGGGCGGCCTCGACGTCCCGCCGGGCGGCAGCGCCGGCCCGGTGGAGGTCCGGCTCCGGCCGACCGCGGCGGGCGAGGAGCCGCGGGTGGACCTGGCCGGCATCGGGGCGGTGCTGGCCGCGCAGGGGGACGGGCTCGCGGTGGCGCAGGTGATCCCCGGCGGCGGCGCCGCCGAGGCGGGCCTCCGGCGCGGCGACGTGGTGCTGCAGGTGGACGGCCGGCCGGTGACGGAGCTCGGGATGGGCGGCGCGGTCGACGCGATCCGCGGCCCCGAGGGCACGGTGGTGACGCTGCGGGTGCGCCGCGGCGACCAGACCTTCGAGGCGCAGGTGCCGCGACGGCTGGTCCGGGGCTGACGCGCGCGCGGCGGGCCTCGGACGCGCGACGGGCCGGAGCCCAGAGGCCCCGGCCCGCTGGTCGTCGCGTCCTCGCCGCGCTACGGCTTGCGAGGCTTCTCCTCCGCGCCCGGGGAGCCGGTCCCGCTCGGCGCGGTCGCGCCGGCCGAGCCGGAGGCGTCGGTCGCGCCGGCGGGACCGGACGAGCCAGGGATCGTCATGCTGCCCGACCGGGAAGCGCCGCCGCGCCGCCCGTGCCGCTGCTCACCCCTGGCGGCCTTGGCGATCGTCCGGGCCTGCTCCAGGTGACCCTGCATGGTCGAGTGCGTCTGGTCGAGGAACGAGGCGAGCTCGGCCTGGTTGGCCTTGTGCGCCTGCTTCGCGAGGCTCGCCACCTCCTTCACGTCCTTCTCGTGGTCCTTCACCATGAGCGACGTGTAGCGCTGGTCGAAGGCGGCCCCCGACTGGCCGTGCAGCTTGCCCATGTCCTTCTCGGCCTGCTTGCTCGCCTTGTCGAAGATCGTGCCCGTCAGCGTCACGCCGGACTGCTGCGCGAGCTGCTCGAGCTGCTGGTCATTCTTCTGGTGATCGTCCACCATCTGCTGCGCGAACTGCTTCACCTGCGGGTCCTGCGCGCTCTGCGCCGCCAGCTGGCCCATCTGGATCTCGGCCTGGTTGGCCGCGTGGAGCTTCTGCAGGCCCTGCTCGAGTCCCTTGTCCAGCTTGCCGGTGGTCCCCGCGGCCGCGCGATCGCCCGCGCCGTGCATCCTGGCGCCTGGGGCGGTGTCGGTGCCCGTCGCGGTGTCGCCGTGGGCCGGAGGAGCAGCGGTGTCGGTGCGGCCGGGGCTGGCGGCGTCGCTGCCGCTCGGAGTGCCGGGGGCGGCGCTGCCGCCGCTCTGCGGGGTGCCCGGCCCGGCGCCCCCTCCTCCGCCCGCGCCGGCGCCCTGCGCCCTCGCGGTGCCGGCGAGCAGCAACGCGGCGGCGAATCCGGCCGCGAGGCCGGTCCGATTCCATGTCGTCATGTGGTCCTCCCTCTCGGGTTCGTGCGTTCCGAGAGAAGGTGGAGAAGGACCGGGCGTTTGGCAGGGAACGGGCGGGGGTCCGGGCGGCTCACATGAACCCGAGCGCCAGCTTGGCCGCGTCGGTCATGCGCGACGGGTCCCACGGCGGCTCGAAGACGAGGTCCACCCCGACGTCCTTCACGCCGGGGACGCCCATGACCTTCCGGCGCACGTCGTCCACCAGCACCGGGCCGATGCCGCAGGCGGGCGCGGTGAGCGTCATCTTCACGTGCACCCGGTGCCCGCCCTCCACCGGCTCGGCCGCCACCAGGTACACCAGGCCGAGGTCGACGATGCTGGCCGGGATCTCCGGATCGAACACGTCCTTCAGGGCCTCCCAGACCTTCGCCTCCTCGAACGGCCCCTCGGCGGCGGCGCTCCGCGACGCCTCGAACCTGGCCGCCTCCTCGACGAACTCGGGCCCGAGCGCGTCGGCGTCCTTGCCGTCGATCCGCACGAGGCCGCCCATCTCGGTCATGGCGGTGAACTGGCCGCCGAGCGACTGCTGCACCACCAGCCAGGTGCCGGAGGGCAGCAGCACCTGGAAGCCGCTCGGGACCTGGAGGGCCTCGACGTCACGCAGGGTGTGGGTGGCCGTGCGGTTCATGACGCGCTTTCCCCCTCCTACTCGGTCGAGACCGGCGCGCTCCCACCCGCGAGCGCGTGCCGGAGCGTGTGCCAGGCCAGGCTGGCGCACTTCACCCGCGTCGGGTACTCGTGCACGCCGCCGAAGACGGCCAGCTTGCCCAGCGCCGCCTCGTCGCCGTCGCCGTCGGTCACCAGGCGGTGGAAGCGCTCGTACAGCGCGTCCACCTCGGGCGCGGTCTTGCCCTTCACCACGCCGGTCATCACCGAGGCCGAGGCCTTGGAGATCGCGCAGCCGCTCCCCTCGAAGCGCACCTCGCGCAGCACGCCGCCCTCGACCCGCGCGTGCACGGTGATGTGGTCGCCGCAGAGGGGGTTCAGCCCCTCGGCGTGGTGCGTCTCGCCCTCGAGCGGCCCGAAGTTGCGCGGCCGCTTCCCGTGGTCGAGCACCACCTCCTGGTAGAGGTCCGACAGCTCCGAGGACGAGGACGTCACGCGAACACCTCCCGCACCGCGTGCAGGCCGCGGACGAGCGCGTCCACGTCCGCCGGCGTGTTGTAGGCCGCGAACGAGGCGCGCACCGTGGCCGCCACCCCGAAGCGCTTCATGAGCGGCTGGGCGCAGTGGTGACCGGCCCGGACGGCCACGCCGTGGCGGTCCAGGATGGTCCCGGCGTCGTGCGGGTGCACCTCGCCGGGCAGGAAGGAGATCACGCCGGCGCGCTCCCGCGGCGTGCCCACCAGCCGGATCTCCGGCAGCTCCGAGAGCGCCTCGAGCGCCCGGGCGATGAGCCCCCGCTCGTGGGCGGCGATGGCCTCGAGCCCGATCCCCTGCACCCAGTCCAGCGCCGCCCCGAGGGCGATGGCGCCCTCGATGTCCGGGGTGCCGGCCTCGAGCTTGTAGGGGAGCGCGTTGAAGGTGGTCTTCTCGAAGGTGACCGAGAGGATCATGTCGCCGCCGCCCTGCCAGGGCGGCATGGCCTCGAGCAGCGCGCGCCGGCCCCACAGCGCGCCGCTGCCGGTGGGCCCGTAGACCTTGTGGCCGCTGAACGCGTAGAAGTCCGCGCCGGAGGTGGCGGCGTCGAAGCCGAGGTGCGGAGCGCCCTGGGCGCCGTCCACCAGCACCGGCACGCCCCGCGCGTGCGCCCGCTCCACGATCGCGGCCAGCGGGGTCACGGTGCCGAGCGCGTTCGAGACCTGGGTGACGGCCAGGAGCCGCGTGCGCGGGGAGAGCAGCGCCTCGAGCGCGTCGAGGTCGAGGTCGCCCTCGTCGGTGACGGGCACCACCTTCAGCGCGGCGCCCTTCTCCTGGCAGAGGAGCTGCCAGGGGACGATGTTCGAGTGGTGCTCGAGCCCGGTGACCAGCACCTCGTCGCCGGGCCCCACCCGCTGGCGGCCGAAGGTCTGGGCCACCAGGTTGATCGCCTCGGTGGTGCCGCGGACGAAGATCACCTCGGCCGGGTCCGCCGCGCCGAGGAAGCGCGCCACCTTGGCCCGCGCGGCGTCGTGGGCGCGGGTGGCCCGCTCGGACAGCAGGTGCACGCCGCGGTGCACGTTGGCGTTGTCCTCCTCGTAGTAGCGGCGGATCGCGTCGAGGACCGCCCGGGGCTTCTGGGTGGTGGCCGCGTTGTCGAGGTAGGCGAGCGGCTTGCCGTGGATCGGCCGCGACAGGATGGGGAACTCGGCCCGGATCCGCTCGACGTCGTAGCCGGCCCGCGGCGCGGCCGCCTCGCGCCGGGCGCCGCGCGCCCCGGCCCGCTCCTCCACCGCCCCTTCCATCGCTCGCGCCGTCATGTCACGCCGCCTCCGGCAGCTTCGCCCCGGCCGGCAGGCGCGCCGCGACGCGCTCCCGGGCGAAGGCCCTCAGGCCGGGCGCCCGCACCCGGTCCACCATCTCCGCCGCGAAGGCCCAGATGAGGAGGCTCCGCGCCTCCGCCTCGCCCACGCCGCGGGACCGCAGGTAGAAGAGCGCCGCCTCGTCGAGCTGGCCCACCGTCCCGCCGTGGCCGCACTTCACGTCGTCCGCGAAGATCTCGAGCTGCGGCTTGGTGTCCACCACCGCGTCCTCGGAGAGGAGCAGGTTGGAGCTGGACTGACGGGCGTTGGTCTTCTGCGCGCCGGGCAGCACGCGGATCCGGCCCGAGAACACCCCGCGGGCGTGGCCGTCCAGGATCGACTTGTAGCTCTCGGTGGTGGTGCAGCGCGGCACCACGTGCTCCACCCAGGAGAAGCTGTCGGTCACGCGGGCCCCGTCGGCCATGTGCAGGCCGCTCGCGGCGAGCTCGCTGCCCTCGCCGATCAGCCGGACGCGCACCTCGCTCCGCGAGAGCTGCGCGCCGAGCGCCAGCGCGTGGGCGTCGAGCCGCGCGCCAGCGGCCTGCTCGGCGAAGACCGTGCTCACGTGGAAGCCTCGCGGCCCGTCGTCCTGCAGCTTCAGGTGCTCCACGACCGCGCCCTCGCCGAGCACCAGCTCGGTCACCGCGTTCACCAGGTAGGCGTCGCCGGTGCCGAGGTACACCTCCACCAGCGTCGCCCGCGCGCCCGCGCCGGCCACCACCAGCACGCGCGGGTGGACCGCCACCGCGCGGCCGGCCGCGCCGGTCACGAAGAGGAGCTCGATGGGCGCCTCGACCCGGGCGCCGGGCGGGAGCAGCAGGAATGCGCCGTCCTCGAGGAGGGCGGCGTTGGCCGCGGTGAAGGCGAGCCCCTCCGGCCGCGCCAGCCGGCCGAGGTGCGGCCGCACCGCCTCGGGCGCGTGGCGGAGCGCATCGGCGAGGCTCCCCAGCGCGGCGCCCGCCGGGAGCGGCCCGCCGGTGGAGAGATCGCGCCGGAAGCGGCCGTTCTCGAAGACCAGCCGCGGCCCCTCCGGCACCGGCCGGTGCGCCAGGATCGCCTCGGCGGCTCCCTCGGGCTCCCTCGCGGCCACGAAGCTCACCGCCGAGAGCCCCGCCAGGCTGGTGAAGCGCCAGTCCTCGTGGCGGGGCGTGGGGAGCCCCGACGCCCCGAGGGCCGCGAACGCGGCGGCGCGCGCGTCGCCGAGCCAGGCCGGCTCGGTTGCACCGGCGCGGTCCTGGTAGGCCAGCCGCAGGCTCTGCTCGGCCGGGGTCACGACAGCGCCCCCACCCCGCGCTCCACCTCCGGTCGTGCGCCGTCCACCCAGGCGTACCCGGTCCGCTCCAGCTCCTCCGCCAGCTCCGGCCCGCCCGAGCGGACGATCCGCCCCGCCGCCATCACGTGCACCACGTCCGGCTCCACGTACTCGAGGAGTCGCTTGTAGTGCGTGACGAGGAGCACGGCGCGGTCGGGCCGGCGGAGCGCGTTCACGCCTTGCGAGATCACGCGGAGCGCGTCGATGTCGAGCCCGGAGTCGATCTCGTCGAGGATGGCGAGGCGTGGCTCGAGCACCGCCATCTGGAAGATCTCGTTCCGCTTCTTCTCGCCGCCCGAGAAGCCCTCGTTGACCGAGCGGCTCCCGAAGGCGGGATCGAGCTCGACCAGCTTCATCTTCTCGCGGGCGAGCGCGAGGAAGTCCATCGCGTCGAGCTCCTCCTCGCCGCGGGCGCGGCGGACCGCGTTGAGCGCGGTGCGCAGGAAGTAGAGGTTGCCGACGCCCGGGATCTCCACCGGGTACTGGAACGCCGAGGAACAGGCCCGGCGGCGGCGCGCGCCTCCGGCGTCAGCGCGAGCAGGTCCTGGCCCAGGAAGGAGACCTCGCCGGCGGTGACGTCGTAGGCCTCACGCCCGGCCAGCACCCCGGCCAGCGTCGACTTGCCGGAGCCGTTCGGCCCCATGATCGCGTGGACCTCGCCCGCGCCGACCTCGAGGTCGAGCCCCTTCAGGATCTCCTTCTCGCCCACGGTGGCGCGCAGCCCGCGGATCCGCAGCATGCTCTCGGTCCTCCTCGTCATCGGCTCAGCCCGACGCTCCCCTCGAGCGACATCCCCAGGAGCTTCTGCGCCTCCACCGCGAACTCCATGGGCAGCTCCTTCAGCACCTGCTTCGCGAAGCCGTTCACGATCATCGAGACCGCGTCCTCCTGCGAGACGCCGCGCTGGCGGCAGTAGAAGAGCTGGTCCTCGCTGATCTTCGAGGTGGTGGCCTCGTGCTCGACCTTGGCGGTCGGGTTGCGCACCTCGATGTACGGGAACGTGTGGGCGCCGCAGCGGTCGCCGATGAGGAGCGAGTCGCACTGCGAGTAGTTGCGGGCGCCGGTGGCCCCCTTCAGCATCTTCACCAGGCCGCGGTAGGTGTTCTGCCCCTGCCCGGCGCTGATGCCCTTCGAGATGATGGTCGAGCGGGTGTCCTTCCCGATGTGGATCATCTTGGTGCCGGTGTCGGCCTGCTGGTGGTGGTTGGTGAGGGCCACCGAGTAGAACTCGCCCACCGACTCGTCGCCCTGCAGGATGCAGGACGGGTACTTCCAGGTGATGGCCGAGCCGGTCTCGACCTGGGTCCAGCTGACCTTGGCCTTGCGCATCGCCTTGCCGCGCTTGGTGACGAAGTTGTAGATGCCGCCCCGCCCCTCGGCGTCGCCCGGGTACCAGTTCTGGACGGTGGAGTACTTGATGTGCGCGCCCTCGAGCGCGACCAGCTCGACCACCGCCGCGTGCAGCTGGTTCTCGTCGCGCTGCGGCGCGGTGCAGCCCTCGAGGTAGGAGACGTAGGCGCCCTCCTCGGCGACGATCAGCGTCCGCTCGAACTGGCCGGTGTCCTTGGCGTTGATGCGGAAGTAGGTGGAGAGCTCCATGGGGCAGCGCACGCCCTTCGGCACGTAGACGAAGGAGCCGTCGGAGAAGACCGCCGAGTTGAGCGCCGCGAAGAAGTTGTCGGTGGAGGGCACCACCGTGCCGAGGTACCGCTCGACCAGCTCAGGGTGCTCGCGGACCGCCTCGGAGAAGGAGCAGAAGATGATGCCGAGATCGTAGAGCTTCTTCTTGTAGGTGGTGGCCACCGAGACCGAGTCGAACACCGCGTCCACCGCCACGCCGGCGAGGCGCATCTGCTCCTCGAGCGGGATGCCCAGCTTCTGGAAGGCGCGCTTCAGCTCCGGGTCGACCTCGTCCATCGAGCCGAGCGCCTTCTTCTGCTTCGGCGCCGAGTAGTAGACGATGTCCTGGTAGTCGATCCTCGGGTACCGGACGTTCGACCAGGTCGGCTCCTCCATCGCGAGCCACCGCCGGTACGCCTCGAGCCGCCACTCGAGCATGAAGCGCGGCTCGCCCTTCTTCTCGGAGATGAGCCGGATGACGTCCTCGGACAGGCCCTTGGGGAGCTTGTCCTCGTCGATGTCGGTGACGAAGCCGTAGCGGTACTTCTGCTCGGTCAGCGCCTTCAGCTGCTGCTGCTGGGCGGTGGCGGCGGTCATGACGCGTGGGCTCCCAGGGCGACGACGGGTGCGGGGTGGTCCGCGGCCGGCGCGCGGTGCGGGGCGATGGCGGAGAGCGGGAGCGCCCGGAGCGCGTCCTGGATCGCGCGCGACACGGGATCCCAGCTGTCGCGGGCCAGGCAGGTGGCCTCGATCCCGCAGGCCTGCTGCACGCCGGGGTGCACGCACTCGGTGAGGGCGATCGGGCCTTCCAGCGCCTCGACGATCTCCGCGACCGAGATCGACTCGGCCGGCCGCGCCAGGCCGTAGCCGCCGTGCCGTCCGCGGTGCGAGACCACCAGCCCCGCCTTCGAGAGCTCCTTGCAGAGCTTCGAGACGGTGGGGAGCGGGACCTTCGACCGCTCCGCGAGGTCCTGTGCGGTCACCGTGCCCTCGCTCCGGGCCAGGTGCGCGAGGAGCACGATCGCGTAGTCCGTCAGCTTCGACATCCTGATCATTCGGCCGCCTCCGTGGGGCGTGGCGGGCCTCCCGTGGACCGGGCGCACGCCGCGCTTCGGACCGTGGGAGCCATCATGGACCGAAGCGGTCCAGATACACCTGACTTAACGGAGGTGGTCCGGATTTCATGCCCAAACCGTCTCCGCGCCATCCGGAGTACGGATTTACTGAGCGGAGTAGCCCTTCCGGTGGAGGGGACCGTCCAGCGTCTCGCCGGCCAGGTCGACGTACAGGTGGTCGGCGACCAGGGTGATCGAGAGGCGCAAGCGCCGGTCATCCTTGGAGGAAAGCGCCGCGAGGAGCGGCGGGTCCACCGCCGCCAGCTCTGCCCGGGCCAGGCGGTCGAGTCGGCGGTCGTGCGCCTCGGCGAGGAAGGCGTCCAGCCTCCGGGGGGAGTCGAAGAGGACCGCCACCCTCGCCCCGCCCCCCTGCGCGATGTCCCGCGCCACCCTCTCCGGGTCGGGCTTTCCGACCCGCACCAGGAGCGTGGGTCTCCCGTCCGGGCCGGAGGCGACGAGGTCGGGGGCGTCCGGCTCGCAGAGCCCGGGACCGGGCGTCAGCCCCTCCTCGAACTGCCAGGCGAGCGCGAGCACGCGCAGCCAGAGCCGATCCATCGTCTCGGAGGGATGGCGGGCGATCTTGAGCGCCAGCGAGCGGTCGACGCCCCGATCCACGTTCGCGAGCTGAAGGTCGAGGTGGTGAAGCGTGGACGGGAGTGCCATCGGCGGCCACACCCATCGCCGATCGCCCCGGAAAACGCCAGCGGGAGCGGGGCCGGCGAGTGGCCCGGCGCGCGGTCGCACGCCTATCCTTCGGGACTTCTCCGGAGGCATCGATGCGCACCACCCGCCCCGCCCTGCTCGCGGCGATCGCCGCCCTCGCGATGACCGCCGCCGCGGCCACTCCCGCGCGCGCCGCCGCTGAGGGTCCGCCCGCGCCCGCGCGCCTCGGGATCGCGCTCGACGCCGGCTTCCCGGCCGGCGGCTCGGTGGCGCTCGTCTACCGGCCCCTGGAGGCGCTCCGGGTCTTCGGCGGCCCGGCCTGGAACTACGTGTCCTGGGGCCTCCTCGGCGGCGTGGCGCTCGTCCCGTTCCGCCTGGCGGTGGCGCCGTCGCTGAGCGGCGAGGTGGGCCGGTACTTCGGCGCCGACCTCACCCACTTCGTGAACACCTCCTCCGGCGCCTTCGCCGGCACCGCGCCGCTGCTGCGCGACGTGGACGCCACCTACGCCGCCGTCCACCTCGGCCTCGAGGTCGGGAGCCAGCGCGGGCTGTCCTTCACGCTCCGGGCCGGCCTCGCCTGGGCGTGGGCCTCCTCGTCGGGCCCGTCGGCGCCGACCGGGACCGGCACCCAGGTGACCTTCCGCGACGCGCGCGTCCACGCCACCGCACCCTCGGTGAAGCTGGGCCTCCAGTACTTCTTCTAGGAGCCGCCATGCGCCCCGCCCTCCTCGCCGCGCCCCTCCTGCTCGCCGCCGGCTGCGGCGGCTCGCTCCTCCACGCCGACCTCGAGGTGGAGGAGGCCCGGCTCACCCTCCCCGCCCAGCGGTTCCCGGCCTCGTCGGCGCCGCCGCCCGCCGCGTGCGCCCTCTCCACCTCGTCCTGCGTGGCGACCGACCTCACCTACGACCTCGGCCAGCAGCTGGACGTGCTCGAGCGGCCCGCCACCGCCTACGAGATCCGGCTCACCGCCCTCGACCTCGCGCTCGCGGCGACGCAGGGCGGCGACCTGGGCGGCGTGACCTCGGCGGCGGTCCTCGCCTATCCGCCCGGCGGCGGTCCCGCGGTGGAGCTGGCGCGCTACCAGCGGCCGCCCGGGACCTCCGCGCCGACCTCCATCGCGGCCTCGAGCACGTCCGGGCTCGATCTCGCGCCGTACCTCGACGCGGGCCTGATCCGGCTGCGGGTGGAGCTGGGCTACGACCGCCCCACGCCGGCCTTCGAGGCCGACGTCACCGCCAGCTTCTACCTGAAGGTGAGGCTCGACTACGGCGAGCTGCTCTGACGTCCAGCCGGCTCCCATCGACCGGCCGAGACACAGTTCGCGCAAGCGAAGCGTGCCCGGCCGCTCCTTGCCGGCTGCGCAGGAGCGGAGGGCCTTCCGCGGCGGTGCAGCCCCGTACGATCAGCCGGCGCGCACCAGCGCGAGGATGGCCGCGCCGTACGTCTCGAGCTTGCGGGGGCCGAGCCCCTTCACCTCGAGGAGCGCCCCCTCGTCGCGCGGCCGCTGGAGCGCGATCTCCATGAGCGTCGCGTCGGCGAAGACCACGTAGGCGGGGACGCCGCGCTCCTTCGCCTCGGCGGCCCGCCAGGCGCGGAGCGCCTCGAACAGCGCGAGGTCCGCCTCGGCCGCCTCGCCGCCGCCGTCGTCGGCGGGGCGGCCCGGCCGCTCGGCGCGGCGCGCCGCCGCGACGGGCCCGCACCGCCGGCGCCGACGCGAGCACGTCCTCCCCGGTGCAGCGGTCGCACGCGTCGCCGCAGGGGTCGATCCGCTCGCCGAAGTGGCCCACCAGCCGCTCGTGGCGGCAGCCCTCCTCGTCGGCCATCCGGAACATGGCGCGGGCCTGGCGGCGCTGCCCCTCGGCCACCTCCGGCTCGGCGTCGTCGAGCATCCGGTCCCAGCTCATCACGTCGGCCCAGGAGTAGAAGAGGACGCAGTCGCTCGGCGCGCCGTCGCGGCCGGCGCGCCCGATCTCCTGGTAGTACGCCTCGATGGAGCGCGGCAGGTCGCGGTGGATCACGAAGCGGATGTCGGGCTTGTCGATCCCCATCCCGAACGCCACCGTCGCGACCACCACGTCGACGGCGCCCGCCTGGAAGGCGTCCTGCACCCGCGCGCGCACGTCGGCCTCGAGGCCGGCGTGGTAGGCGGCGGCCCGGACCCCGTGGTCCCGCAGCAGCTCGGCGGTCTCGTCCACCGACCGGCGCGAGAGCGCGTAGACGATGCCGCTCTGGCCACGCCGCGCGCGCACGAGGCGCAGGAGGGCGTCGCGGGTGCGCACCCCCTCGCCCTTCTTCACCGCCTGGAGGCGCAGGTTCCTGCGCAGGAAGGAGCCGCGCACCAGCAGCGGGTCGGACATGCCGAGCTGGGCGGCGATGTCGCGGGTCACCTCGCGGGTGGCGGTGGCGGTGAGCGCCAGCACCGAGGTGCGGAAGCGCGCCTTGAGGCCGGCCAGGTTCCGGTAGGCGGGACGGAAGTCGTGACCCCAGTGGCTGATGCAGTGGGCCTCGTCCACCGCGATGAGCGAGAGCCCGAGCCCCTCGAGCGCTCCGCCCACCGACGCCTCCAGCCCCTCCGGCGCCGCGTAGAGCAGCTCCACCTCGCCCCGCCGCAGCGCCCGGACCCGGTCCCGCCGCTCCTCGGGCGAGAGGCTCGAGTTGAGGAAGGTGGCGCGGAGCCCCACCCGCCCCATGGCGTCCACCTGGTCCTTCATGAGCGCGATGAGCGGCGAGACCACCAGGGTGGTGCCGCCCAGGAGCCGCGCCGGGATCTGGTAGGTGATCGACTTGCCCGCGCCGGTGGGCATCACGCCGAGGCAGTCGCGGCCCGAGAGCACCGCCGCCACGATCTCCTCCTGCCCGGGGCGGAAGGCGGCGTGGCCGAACACCTCGCGGAGCACGTCGCGCGGCGACGCGCCCGTCGCTGGCCGGCCTCGGCGGCGCCGCGAGCTCGGTGAACGGGAGAACGGGCGCCGTCGCGGCGCGCGCCAGCCGGTCGGCGATGGTCCGCAGCCGCTCCACGGTGGGCGGCAGGAACAGGTCGGGCGCCTCGCGCCAGCGGGTGCGGAGCGCGTCGAGCCGGCCTGCGCAGGCGCGGTGGCCGTCGGGCTCGCCCGCCTCGACGGCGCGGGAGAGGGCCCGGACCTCGTCCTCGACCGCCCGGAGGGCGGGCCGGCGGCTGTCCTCGTCTGCGGCCAAGGCGGCGGAATCTAGCCGGTGCCTCGCGAAAAAGGAAACGGGCGCGATCCGCGAGGACCGCGCCCGCCTCGAACCGCCCCGCGCGCTACTTCGTGACCTTGGCGTCCTCGACGATGACCGGGTAGGCGTAGCCGGCGCCGAAGTCCTTGTCGACCCGGAGCGTGCCCTTCACCACCACGACCTCACCGACCGCGGTCTTGTCGCCGGTGGTGATGGTCAGGTCGTTGTCCTTGCCGGCGGCGCCGGTGCCGTCGCGCAGGTGGACCCAGTTCTTCCCCATGATGCCCTCGTTGTACTTCACCACCTTGCCGCGGATGGTGACGGCCTTCTCCTTCAGGGCGGCCCGCTGCGCGTAGACCTCGGAGACGGTGCGCGCGTCGGCGCCGCTGGCCTTCTCCACCTTCACGTCGCCGACCTCGGCGGGGCCCGCGGCGGCGGCCGCGTGCTGCGCGGCGATGTTGGGCATCGCGCCGCCGCCCATCGCGCCGCCGCCCATGGCGCCGCCGCCGGCCGGAGCGCCCGCGGGGGCGCCCGGCATCGGGGCCGGTGCGGCGACCCCGGCGGCGCCGCCGCCCAGGGTGCCGAAGTAGACCACGTCGAACTTGCGCTTCAGCGTCTTCGACTCGAAGCCCTGCATCGGCATCGCGCCGGCGACGGTGACCTCGGCGCCGACCTTGACATCGCTCTGCGGCACGGCCGCCCACGCCTCGCCCTGGGCGGTGGTGAGCTTGAGGTAGCTGTAGGGCGGCGCATCGAGCCGCTCGGCGACCTTGCCGGTCAGCGCGGCCGCGGCCGCGGGGGCGCCAGGCGCCGCCATGGGCTGCTGCGGCTGAGGAGCGGGCTCCTGCTTCTTGCATCCCGCTACGGCCAGCGCGACCAGCAGGACGACGGACAGACGACGCATGGGGTAAGACCTCCAGTTGACGCGACGGATGTTCGCGAGTGCCCCGTTTTGAGGGGGCCGTAGGATAAACCCAAGCCAGCGCGAATTCGATCCCCAAAAGTTGAGGCGACGCGCGCGCCTGGAGGTCCATCCGGACTGATGCCGCCTCCGGGGGCCGCCGGCGGGCCCCTCACGCAATCCGTGCGCGCGGCGCGGGGAGAAGCGTGCGCGGCTGCTTCAATCCGCCACAGACCGGCCTCGAGGCGTCGGCCTGCACGCTCGCCCGCCCGCCGGTGCGTCAGCCGCGCAGCCTGTAGCCGCTCCGGAGGAGCGCGTAGGCGGCGCCCACCGAGGCGGTGGCGAGGACCGCGAGCAGCGCGGCGCCGGCCCACGGCGAGGCGTCGGAGACCCCGAGCATGGCGAACCGGACGCCGTCCACCATGTAGAAGATCGGGTTCCACGCGGTGAGCCGCCGCAGGCCCGGCGGCAGCATGCCGATCGAGTAGAAGACGCCGCCGAGGAAGGTGAGCGGCGTGATGAAGAAGGTCGGGAAGAAGTTCACCTGCTCGAAGGTCACCGCCCAGATGGCGGTGACGACCCCCAGCGCGGCGAAGGAGATCGCCACCAGCGCGAGCAGGAAGAGGGCGAGGAGCGGGTGCGCCAGGCCGAACCCGCCGAACAGGCCGGCCACCATCCACATCACCCCGCCCACCAGGAGACCGCGGATCACCGCCGCGCCGAGGAACCCCGCCAGCACCTCGCCGTAGGAGAGCGGCGAGACGAGCAGGTCCAGGATCGTGCCCTGCAGCTTCATCACGAACAGCGAAGAGGCGCTGTTCAGGTAGGCGTTGGTCACCACGCCGAGCGTGACCAGGCCGGGGACGATGAAGCGGGCGTAGGGCACGCCCTCGACCTCGCGCAGCTGGTGCCCGAGCGAGTACCCGAACACCACGAAGTAGAGCGTGGTGGTCACGAGCGGCGAGAGGAGCGTCTGCCCGGGGACGCGCATGAAGCGGCGCACCTCCTTGGCGAGCAGCGTCCTGAGCCCGATCGAGATCACGGCGCGCCCCCCGCATGCCCCGAGGCGATCAGCCGCACGAAGACGTCCTCGAGCGTGGTCCGGCGCGTCTCCACGTCCTTCACCTCGAGCCCGGCCGCCGCCGCGGCCGCCAGCGCCGGCCCGAAGCCCTCGCCGGCCGGGACCTCCACCGCCAGGGCCGCGCCGCCGTCCTCGAGCCGCCCGCCCAGGCGCGCCAGCGCGGGCGGGACCGAGGAGAGCGGGGCCGCCACCGCGATCCGCAGGGTCTTCGCGCCGTGCAGGCGCAGGAGCGCCCGCTTCTCCTCCACCACCAGGAGCCGGCCGCGATCGATCACGCCGACCCGGTCGGCCAGCTCCTCCGCCTCCTCGAGGTAGTGCGTGGTCAGCACCACGGTGGTGCCCCGGTCGCGCAGCGTCCGCACGTAGCTCCAGAGCGCGCGGCGCAGCTCCACGTCCACCCCGGCGGTGGGCTCGTCCAGGAAGAGGACGCGCGGGTCGTGCACCAGCGCCTTGCCGATGAGGAGGCGCCGCTTCATCCCGCCGGACAGGGCCCGGCTGTTGACGCGGCGCTTCCCGAGCAGGTCGAGCGCGCCGAGGATCTCCTCCAGCCGGGCCTCCTCCAGCGCGACGCCGAAGTAGCCGGCCTGGATGCGGAGGGCCTCCTCGACCGTGAAGAAGGGGTCGAAGTTGATCTCCTGCGGCACGAGCCCCACCGCGCGCCGGGTGAAGCGGTAGTCGCGGACCACGTCGCGGCCGAGGACCCGCACCTCCCCCGAGCTGGCCCGGAGCAGGCCGGCGATGATCGAGATGAGGGTGGTCTTCCCGGCGCCGTTCGGTCCGAGCAGGGCGAAGATCTCGCCGGCCCGGATGTCGAGGTCGATGCGCTCGAGGGCGACCACGCCCCCGAACCGCTTGCTCACTCCCCGGATCTCGACCACCGGCGCCATGGGCGCCCGAATCTACCCCGGCGGACGGGCGGACGCCCGGTTTCCCGCCCGGACCGGCCTCCGATCATCCGAGCCGGCGGTGGAACCGGAGCGTGGCGGCCACCAGGATGGCGCCGCCGATCCCCAGCAGCGCGAGCAGCTGGGGCCAGAGGTCCGAGAGCCCCGCCCCGCGCATCAGCACGCCGCGCATGAGCTCGGCGTACCAGCGGATGGGGTTCACGAGCGTGAGCGGGCGGAGCCACCCCGGGATGGCCAGGATGGGCGTCATCAGCCCGGAGAGCAGGACCGCCGGGAGGGTGAACATGAAGCCGCCCAGGAAGGCCTGCTGCTGGCTGGCGGACATGGTGGAGATGAGGAGCCCCGCGCCCAGGGTGGTGAGGAGGTAGAGCGCCGTCCCGAGGTAGAGCAGGCCGAGGCTCCCGCGGATGGGGACGTCGAAGAGCCAGGTCCCGACGCCGATCAGCAGCGTCACGTCCACCAGGCCGATCACCACGAAGGGCGCCATCTTGCCGACCAGCAGCAGGAGCGGCCGGATGGGCGTCACCAGCACCTGCTCGAGCGTGCCCATCTCGCGCTCGCGGGCCAGCCCCATGGCCGAGGTGAAGGTCGTCACGATGACGAGGAGCATGGCGGCGATGCCCGGGACCATGTACGGCGCCGTCTTCAGCCTGGGGTTGAAGGCCACGCGGGGGACGGGCCGGAGCTGGGCGGGGGGCGCGGCGCCCGTGGCCTCGACGCGCTCCCGCGCGAGCGACTCCCCGCGCTCGGCGAAGTAGCGCCCGACCGCGCCCGACACGACGGTGCTGCGGTTGGGGTCGGTGCCGTCGAGGAGGACCTGGACCTCCTGGCCGCGTCCGGAGAGCCGGTCGGCCTCGGCGCGGCGCCGGAAGACCAGCGCCGCCGCCGCCTCCCCGTCGTCGATGGCCGCGCTGGCCCGCTCGGCGCTGGCCGCCTCCCCCGCGGGCCTGAGCGTCCCGTCCGCGAGCAGGCGGCGCACGTCCTCGCGCGAGGTCTCGCTCCGATCCGGGTCGACCACCAGCGTCGCGACCCGGTCCACCTCGAAGTCCACCGCGTAGCCGAAGACGATGGTCTGGAGGAGCGGGGCCACCAGCAGCATGAACATGATGCGGCGGTCCCGCACCGTCTGCTGGACCTCCTTGCGGAAGACCGCGGCGAGCTGGACCACCACGGAGGGGCGGGCGCGGGCGGTCACGCGATCCTCCGCTGGAAGCGGGCGGTGGCGAGGGCGATCATGGCCACCGCGAAGACCGCCAGCGCCAGGAGATCCGGCCAGAGCACGTCGAGGCCGTTCCCCTTGAGCAGCACGCCGCGCAGCCCGTGGACCAGGTAGCGCGCCGGGATCACGCGGGAGAGCTGCTGCAGCAGCCAGGGCATGTTCTCGACCGGGAAGATCATCCCGGAGAGGAGCAGCGAGGGGAGCAGCGAGGACATGGTGCCGGCCTGCGTCGCCACGGTCTGGTTCTTCGCCAGCACCGAGACGAGCAGCCCCTGCCCCAGCATGCCCAGCAGGAAGACCAGGCCGAGCAGCGCGAGCGCCACCCCGCTGCCGCGCATGGGCAGGTCGAAGGCGGTCATCCCGAAGGCGACCACCAGCAGGAACTCGAGCAGCCCGAGGGCGAGGTAGGGCAGGAGCTTGCCGAGGACGATCTCGAGCCGGCCGATGGGCGAGGCGAAGAGCTGCTCCATCGAGCCGCGCTCCCACTCGCCCGCGATGGTGAGGGCGGTGAGCAGCACCGCGGTGATGGCCATGAGGTAGGCGGCCAGCCCCGGCACCATGAAGAGCGCCGAGCGGCCCTCCGGGTTGTAGCGGGTCCAGACCTTCACCTGCACCGGCGCGGCGCCGGCGGCGAGGTCCGGGCCGGCCAGCCGGCGGGTCTCCGCGCGCACCAGCGCGTCGGCCTTGGCGAGGAGCTGGTTCGCCACCAGCGCGTCGGCCCCGTCCACCAGGAGCTGCACCGGGACCGACTTCCTCGCGAGCACGTCGCGCTCGTAGCCGCGATCGACCACCAGGACGGCGGCGGCGCGCGCGCGCCGGAAGGCGGCCAGCGCCGCGCCCGCGTCCGGGAGCTCGCCCACCGAGACCAGCTCGCGCGACACGGTGAGCGCCTTCACCAGCGCCCGCGAGGACTCGGTCCGGTCGTGGTCGACGATCGCCACCGGGATCCGGTCGATGTCGTAGGCCACCCCGTAGCCGAACAGGAACAGCATCACGATGGGCATGCCGAGCGACATGTAGAGCGTCCGCGGATCGCGGACGATGTGGCGCGCCTCCTTGGAGGCCATGGCCCCCACCCGCACCAGCGACCGCCGGAGCCGACCGCTCACGCCGCCTCCCCGCGCCCCTCGCGCCCCACCACCGCCAGGAAGACGTCCTCCAGCGACGGCTCGCCGCGCTCCACCGCCACCTCGCGCGCGCCGGCGGCCGAGAGGATCGCGGCCACCTCGTCCGGCGAGGGGCGCGCCGGATCCACCCGCAGGTGCAGCCCGGCCCCGAACGGCTCCACCGAGCGGACGCCCTCGCGCCCCCGGAGCGCCGCCGCCGCGCTCGCCAGCCCCTGGCCGCGCGCCACCAGCACGCGCTCCGGGACCCAGGTGCGCTTCAGGGCCGCCGGCGTGTCGAGCGCGACCAGCCGGCCGTCCACCATCAGGCCGATGCGCCGGCAGTACTCCGCCTCGTCGAGGTAGTGGGTGGTGACGAAGACGGTGGTGCCTCCCGAGGCGAGCTCGCGGATGAGCCGCCAGAACGCGCGGCGCGCCACCGGGTCCACGCCGGCGGTGGGCTCGTCGAGGAAGACCACGCCGGGCCGGTGGAGGATCGCGCCGGCCAGCGCCAGCCGCTGCCGCATGCCCCCGGGGAGCGCGCCGGTGATGGCGCCGCCCTGGCCGGAGAGGCCGGTGAGCTCGAGCAGCTCGTCGGCGCGGCGGAGCAGCGCCTTCCCCGAGAGGCCGTAGGCGCCGCCGAAGAAGCGCAGGTTCTCGATCACCGGCAGGTCGAGGTAGAGCGAGAACTTCTGCGACATGTAGCCGATGGCGGCCTTGACCGCCTCGGGGTCGGCCGCCACGTCGTGCCCGGCCACCCGGGCGGTGCCCCCGGTCGGCGCCAGGAGGCCGTACAGCATGCGGATGGTGGTCGACTTGCCGGCGCCGTTCGCGCCGAGGTAGCCGAAGATCTCGCCGCGCTCGACCTCGAAGCTCACCCGGTCCACCGCCGTGAAGGCGCCGAACCGGCGCGTCAGCTCGCGGGCCTCGATGGCCGGCGCGCCCTGGTCGAGGGCGGTCACGCGGCCTCCTCGCCGATGCGCGAGAGGAAGAGGTCCTCGAAGTCGGGGGTCACCGGCTCGAGCGCGGCCCCGAGCGGCCCGAGCACGCCCGCCACCTCCGCCGCCCCGCCGCGGGCCACCACCACCCGGAGCCGCTCGCCGGCCGGGGAGGCGGCGCGCACCGCCGGCGCCCGGGCCAGCGCGGCGTCCACGCGGTCGCGCTCGCCGCCGCGCACCTCGTAGGCCTCGTCCTGGAAGCCGGCGATGAGCGCGCCGGGCGTCCCCTCCAGCAGCAGGCGCCCGCGGTGCACCAGCCCGACGCGCCCGCAGCGCTCCGCCTCGTCCATGTACGGGGTCGAGACCAGCACGGTCATCCCGCCGTGGACGAACTCGTGCAGGAGCGCCCACAGCTCGCGCCGCGAGACCGGGTCCACCCCGTTGGTCGGCTCGTCGAGCAGCAGCACCTCCGGCTCGTGCAGCAGGGCGCAGGCCAGGGCCAGCTTCTTGTACATGCCGCCGGAGAGGGCGTCGGCGCGCCGGTCGAGGAAGGGCCCGAGCCGGGTGATCTCGAGGAGCCGCTCGGCCCGGCGACGATAGGCCTCGCGCGGCAGGACGAAGACGCGCGAGAAGAAGCGGAGGTTCTCGTCCACCGAGAGATCCCGGTAGAGGCTGAACTGCTGCGGCATGAGGCCGACCCGCTCGCGCACCGCGTGGTCGTCGGCGGCGAGCCCCAGCACCCGCGCCTCGCCGCCGTCGAGCCGGATGAGCCCGGCCAGCGCCCGGATGGCGGTGGTCTTGCCCGCGCCGTCGGGGCCCACCAGGCCGTAGAGCTCTCCCCGCGCCACCTCGAACCCGAGCCCGTCGAGCGCGGTGACGGCGCCGAAGCGGCGCACCAGCCCGCGCGCCTCGAGCGCCGGCCCGCTGGCCCCGGCCGCGCCGCGGGCAGCCTGCTCGTCGACGCCGGCCATCTACCGCCTCGTCCCCGGGAGGGTGACCTGGACCGGCATCCCGGCGCGCAGCTTCCCGTCGCGGTTCCTCACCGTGACCTCCACCGGGTAGACCAGCCGGTCGCGGTCGGTCCGGGTCTGGATGTTGCGCGGGGTGAACTCGGCCTCGAGCGCCACGGTGCGGACGGTGCCCTCGAACCGCTCCCCCGGGTAGGCGTCGGCCTCCACCACCGCGGTCGCGCCGGGCTTCACCGCGCCCACCTCGGCGTTGGGCAGGTAGAAGGTGGCCTTCACCTCGGAGAGGTCCACCAGCCGCGCCAGCACCGCGCCCGGCGAGACCAGCTCGCCCGCCTCGTGCGGCAGGGTGGAGATCTCGGCGTCGCGCGGCGCGCGCAGCTCGCACTCGCCCACCAGGATCCTGGCGCGCGCCACCGCCGCCTCGCCGGCGCGCACCTGGGCGAGCGCCGCCTCGGCCTGGGCGCCGGCGGCGCGGATCCCGGAGGTGGCCGCCACCGCCTGGGCGGCGCTGGCCGACGCCTGGGCCCGGGCGGCCTGGGTCTGGTGCGCGAGCCCGGTCGCGCTCGCCTGCGTCTCGTCGATGCTCGAGGCCGGCACGTCCTGCGGCAGGGCCGCGAGCCGCCTCGCCTGGCGCTCCGCGGCGTCGCGCTGGGCCGCCAGCGCCTCCGCCTGCGCCCGCGCCGCCTCCTCGCCCGCCCGGGCGGCCACGCGGTTCCGCTCGGAGGCGGTGAGCTGCGCGCTCGCGGCGGCTGCCTGCGCCTTCGCCGCCGCCAGCCGGGCCTGGGCCTCGGCGAGCTGCGCGTCGGGATCGGCGCAGTCGAGCCGGACCACCAGCGCGCCGGCCTTCACCGCCTCGCCCTCCCGGACCCCCAGCTCGAGGATCCGCGCGCCGACGCGCGAGGACAGGTCGACCGTGGTGCCCTCGATCTCGCCCGAGCCGCCCGACGGCGCGGCGAGGGCGCGCGCCTGGGTCCAGAGCCGGAGCGCGATGAGGCCGCCGAGCACGACGACGAGGGCGACGAGGACCAGGGCGACTCTGCGCATCGGTGGGGCTCCTCTCCGCGGCGGCCGCGGGGTCTCCGGCTCCGGATGGCAAGCGCCGTGCCGCGTCCCGGCGCACGCCGGCAGGCCGGTTTCGACGGTTGGCGCCCGAGGAGTGTAAGGCGACCCGACATCCCCGGGAGGATTCCCGACGCGCGTCTCGGCGGATTCCGCGCCGAACCGACGAGAATCGCGCGCGGGAAGGCGGCACCGTCCTTGCTCTGTGGACCGGGACGGCGGCTCCGGAGGAGACGACATGCGTGTATGGCTGGTCTCGGCGTTCCTGTGGGTGATGACGGCGAGCGGGGCGGCGGCGAGTCCCGCCCCGGCGACCGGGACGATCACCCCGGGCGAAGCCAGCGCGCCGGCCGCCGCCCCCGGGCGTCCGTCCGCCCCGTCCGCGACCCCGCTCCCCTCGCTCCCCCTCGACGCCGCCCTGGCCGAGCTCGATCGCCAGAGCCTCACCCTCGCCCAGGCCCGCAGCCGCGCCGGCGAGGCGGGCGGGGTCTCGCGCCAGGCGGCCGCCGCGCTCCTCCCCTCGCTCACGGCGCAGGGCACGTACACCCGCAACAGCGACGAGGCCCGCATCTCCCCGCCCGCGGCGCCCGGCCAGGCGCCGCGGACGACGTTCATCCAGCCGCTCGAGTCGCTCACCGGCACCCTCGCGGCGCGCGTCCCGCTGGTGGTCCCGAACGCCTGGTTCGACCTCGCCCAGGCCCGCGGCGCCGAGCACGCCGCCGAGGCGAGCGCGCGGGCGGTGCGGCTCGGCGTTCGCACCGGGTTCGCCCAGGCCGCGCATGGCGCGCGCGCCGCCGAGGAGACGCTGATCGCCGCCGAGCAGGCGGTGGAGAGCGCCGGCGAGCTCTCGCGGAGCGCCGAGCGGCGCGTCGCGGCCGGCACCGCCGCGCCGCTGGACGCGCTCCGCGCGCGGACGGAGCAGGTCCGCCGCGAGAGCGAGCTCGCCCGTGCCCGGGCCGAGCTCGACCGCGCCCGGCTGGCGCTCGGGATCCTCCTCGGCCGGGAGGGGCCGGTGGTGATCGAGCTGCCGGCGACCCCGGCCGCCCCGCCCGGCGCCGCGCCGGAGGCGCTGGTCGACGAGGCGCTGGCGAACCGGCCCGAGCTCGAGGGGCAGTCGGCGCAGGTGGGCGCGGCGGAGGCCGGCGTCCGCTCGGCCTGGGCGCGGCTCGCGCCGCAGCTCTCCGCCGCCGGCTCGGTGTTCGCCTCGGACGTCCCCTACCCCACCGGCCAGAAGGACGGCTGGCGCGCCACCCTGGATCTGACCTGGCAGCTCTACGACGGCGGCCTGCGCTACGGGAAGCGGCGCCAGGCGGAGGCGGCGCTCTCGGGCGCGCGGGCGGCGGCCGAGGCGGAGCGGCTGGCGGTGGTCCAGGAGGTGCGCGACGGCGCGCGCGACCTGGAGGTCGCGCGGGAGCGGCTGCGGCTGGCCGAGACCCAGCGGCAGCTCGCCGCCGACGCGGCCGCCTCGGCGCGCCGCAGCTACGATGCCGGCGTCGCCTCGAGCCTCGACGTGATCGACGCGAACGATCGGCTGTACCTCGCCGACACGGGCCTGGCCGAGGCGCGGGCGCGGCTCGCGCAGACCCGGCTGGCGCTCGATCACGCCCTCGGGCGCGGCTGAGGAGACCCGGCGTGCGCGCGCGAGACAGGCGTCGTATCCTCCCCGGCCGGAGGGACTCCATGCCACCCGGCCAGCGGGAGATCGAGCGCGAGGAGCTGTCGCGGCTCTTCGGGCAGCTCGTCGTGGCGCGGCTGGTGGTGGTGCCCTTCGCGGTGGGGCTGGTCGCCTGGGTGCTGGTCACCGACCCGGCCCCCTGGCGCCGGGCCGCCCTCTCCCTGGTGGCGCTGCTCGCGCTCTCGCTCTTCGTCTTCGAGTGGGCGCGCTACCGGCGGCGGGGCCTCGCGCCGAGCGCGATCAAGCTCAACCTGTCCGCCGCCACCGCGCTGCAGCTCGCCGCCGCCGCCGCGACGGGGGGCATGGAGAGCCCGTTCGTCTACGCCGCCCTCCCCATCACCTTCCTCACCGTCCTGTTCCTGGAGCGACGGACCCAGCTCGCCCTGGTGGCGCTGCAGCTCACCGCCTTCCTCGCCATGGCCGCGATCGGCGCGACCGGCGCGGTGCCCGACTTCAACCTGGCCGCCTTCGGCGGCGGTCCGCGCCTCGGCGCCGACACCGTCCACCTGTGGACGCACGCCGCCTTCCTCGGCTGCGTGGTGGTCGGGCTCCACGCCCTGGGGCGCGCCCTCCGCCGCACCTTCGAGGCGGTGCTCTCGCGCCGGCTGGTGGCCCAGCAGGAGTCGCTGCGCGCCTACGAGGAGCGGGCGGAGGAGCTGACCGCGCTCTCCGCCGAGATCGCCCACGAGCTCAAGAACCCGCTCGCGAGCGTGAAGGGCCTGGCCGGCCTGCTGGCGCAGGGCCTCGCGGAGGGCAAGGGCGCCGAGCGGCTCGGCGTGCTGCGCCGGGAGGTGGACCGGATGCAGGCCATCCTGGACGAGTTCCTGAACTTCTCCCGGCCGCTGGTGCCGCTCGCGCTCGGCGAGAGCGACCTCCTCGAGCTCGCCCGCGAGGTGGGCGCGCTGCACGAGGGGATCTCGCGCGAGCGGGGCGTCGCGCTGGAGGTGCGCGGCGAGGCGGTGCCGGCGCGGTGCGATGCACGGAAGGTGAAGCAGATCCTGGTCAACCTGGTGCAGAACGCCTTCGAGGCGAGCCCGGCGGGCGGCGCGGTGGAGGTCGAGACGGCGCGCGCCGGCGACGGCGGCGCCCGGGTGCGCGTGCTCGACCGCGGGCGCGGCCTCGAGCCCTCGCTGGGCGAGGCGGCCTTCGCGCCCGGCGTCACCACCAAGGCGCGCGGCTCGGGCCTCGGGCTCACCATCGCCCGGGCGCTGGCGCGCCAGCACGGCGGCGAGCTCCTGCTCTCGTCGCGGCCCGGCGGCGGGACGGTGGCCGAGCTCCGGCTCCCGTCGCGCCCCGGCGCGGTGGCCGGCGGGGAGGCGGCGTGACACCGCGCGCGGAGCAGCCCGCCCCGCGGGTGCTGGTGGTGGACGACGATCCGGGCGTCCGCTACACGCTCCGCGAGATCCTCTCCTCCGAGGGGCTCGAGGTGGACGAGGCGCCGGACGGGGCCGCGGCCATGGCGCGGCTCGCGGCGGCCCCCGCCGCGCTGGTCCTCACCGACCTCCGCATGCCCGGCACGGACGGCATGGCGCTCCTCCGGCACGTGGTGGCCCGGCACCCGGGGACCCGGGTGGTGCTCATCACCGCGCACGGCTCGGAGCGCCAGGCGGTCGAGGCGGTCAAGGCCGGGGCCTACGACTACTTCAAGAAGCCGTTCGAGACCGAGGAGCTCCTGGCGGTGGTCCGCCGCGCGGTGGAGGCGCTCCGGCTCTCGCGCGAGAACGAGCAGCTCGCCGGCGAGCTGGCCCTGGCGCGGTCCATGGTCTTCACCTCCGAGCCGATGCGGCGGCTGGCGGTGCTGGTGGGCCGGGTGGCGCCGCGCGACGTGACGGTGCTCATCTGCGGCGAGAGCGGCACCGGGAAGGAGCGGGTGGCGGAGGCCATCGTGCGCGCCTCGCCCCGCGCCGACCGGCCCTTCGTGCGCTTCAACTGCGCCGCGCTCTCGCCCGAGCTGGCCGAGGCGGAGCTGTTCGGCCACTCGCGCGGCGCCTTCACCGGCGCGGTGCGGGCGCGGCCCGGCCTGTTCCGCGAGGCCGACGGCGGCACCATCCTGCTCGACGAGGTGGCCGAGCTGGCGGGGCCGGCCCAGGCGAAGCTGCTGCGCGTGCTGCAGGAGGGGGAGGTCCGGCCGGTGGGCGAGGAGCGGGCCCTCACGGTGGACGTGCGCGTGCTGGCGGCCACCCACCGCGATCTCGAGGAGCGGGTCCGCTCGGGCGCCTTCCGCGAGGACCTCTACTACCGGCTCAACGTGGTGCAGCTGCGGATCCCCCCGCTGCGCGAGCGGCCCGAGGACGTCCCGGTCCTGGCCCGCCACTTCCTCGATCGGTTCGCCGAGCGGTTCGGCGCGTCGCCGCTGCACGTCCCGCCCGCGCTGTTCGACCGGCTGGCGGCCCACGCCTGGCCGGGGAACGTGCGCGAGCTGGAGAACGCCATCGAGGGGCTGGTGGCGCTCTCGCCCGCGGGCACCCTCGACCTGTCGCTCCTCCCCGGCGGTCCGGCCAGCGGCCCCGCGCCCGGGGCGGAGGGCGCCGCGGCCGGGTCCTCGCTCGGGCTGAAGCAGCGGGTGGAGGCCTACGAGCGCGGCCTCATCGTGGACGCGCTCCGCGCGGCGCGAGGGAACCGCAGCGAGGCGGCGCGCCGGCTCGGGGTCTCCCGCGTCACGCTCCATGACAAGCTGCGCAAGTACGGCCTCGGCGGGGGCGACGGGGAGGCGGGCGAGCCCTCGTGATCCCACGGGGGCTGCGCCCCGGCGGGCTCGCTCCGCTCGCCTGCTCACAGGAATCGTCCTCTAGAGCCGCTCCCGGTGCGGGCGGTCCCCAACTTCCCTGGTGACGGGGCGGCGCCTGGGCGGACGCACGCCGCATCGTGCGTTGAATGCTCGCGACCGCTCTCGCCGCAGCGTTGCTCGCCGCGACCCCTGCCGGGCCGGACCTGCACGCGGCGCCCCCCGCCGGCCTCGAGACGGTCACGCTCGGCGGCGGCGTGCGCGCCTTCGAGCCCGGCCCCTTCCGCGCGGGCGAGCTGGTCGGCTCCGGCGTCGGCCTCCTCGCGGGCGACGCGCTGGTCCTCGGGCTCGCCTACGGCACCTACCAGCTCTTCGTCTCCGGCGCCCTGTCGCCCTCGGTGGGGAACTTCCGCCACGCCGCCTACGGGCTGGCCGCCGCGGCCCTGCTGCTGCCGCCCCTCGGCGCCGTGATCGGCGGAGGGGTGGGGCGGGCGGGTCCGACCCGCGGCGCGTACTGGAAGGCCTTCCTCCTGTCGATGGTGGGCCACGCGGCGGCGCTGATGGTCGGGTACTTCGCGGCCCCGAACTACTGGGCGCTGCTGCCGGTGCAGCTCGCCACCATGTCGCCCGCGACCAGCTTCGGCCTGCACTGGGGGCCGCGCGCGCGCGGGATGGACGCCGAGGCGCGCCGTGCGCCGAGGCCCGCGCCGCCGCGGGCGGGAGAGGCCGCGCCGGTCGCCTTCCGCGGCGCGCCCATCTGCCCCGACCCAGGCGCCTGATCCGCCCGCCACGACCGTCCTCGAGCTGCTCGAGGCGGCGGGGCTCCCGCCCTGCGTGGTGAACGCGGCGGCGGCGGCGCTCGTGCGTGCGCCCTCGAGTACCAGGGCAGAAGTGCTCCTCCGCGTCGCGCGATCCACCTACACGGTGGGAATACCCCTACATGCGCGGCGCCTGAGGGAGCGAGCGTTCCCTTGCACGTTCCTCCGGCGGGGGTAGAGTCCCCCGCCATCGAAGCGATACCGCGCTCCCGCGGGGTCGCAAAACTCGGAGGAGCAAAGATGAAGAAGGTCGCTCTCGCCATCGCCGCGCTCGCCCTCGCGGCCCCCGCCCTCGCGCAGGACTCCACCGGCGGCACCGTCGGTATCGGCGTCTCGATCGTCCCGCTGGAGACGGGCAGCTACAACGCGCCCACGGTCGAGGTCTACGTCCCGATCAAGATCGCCCCGCAGCTCCGGCTCGAGCCGTCCTTCGGCGTCCAGACCGCCGATCGCGTCAACAACGGCAACAACGTGGACACGAGCGACGTCACGCTCGGCCTCGGCGTGTTCTTCGTGCAGCGCGTGGCCGCGCCGGTCGACTTCTACGCCGGCGGCCGCTTCAAGCTGAACTTCGCCAAGGTCGACGACGGCGTGAACGAGAACTCCGGCACCGACGTGGTCATCGCCGGCGCGCTCGGCGGCGAGTACTACTTCGTGCCCAAGTTCTCCCTCGGCCTCGAGGCCCAGCTCGGCTACTTCTCGCGCTCCGACGCGAGCATCGACGAGGCGGACGGGTTCTTCACGACCGGTCTGGCGTTCCTGCGGCTGTATTTCTAGTAGGCGGGGCCTTCGCCCCCTCCCGTTCGACGGCGCCGGCCCGCTCGCGGGCCGGCGCTTCTCGTTTCGAGGGACGCCGCGCCGCGACGAGCCGTGGGCCCACCCCGGTTCACTGGCCAACCAACCTGCCGCCCCGTGGCGCTCTGCGACCTCGCGGACGGCGCGCCCCGGCGGCCTCCTTGATGAGCCGCGGCCCGTGCCGCATCCTGAGGGCATGCCCGGACCGGCGCTCCCCGGCGCGGGGCCCGCCGTGCTCGGCCCCGGCGCCGCGACCTGCGAGGTGCTCACCTTCCGCGAGGGGGCGCTCTCCGCCGTGGCGCACGATCTCCTCCTGCGCGTCACCGCCTTCGAGCTCGCGATCGACGCCGCCGCGAAGGCGGTCTCGGCGCGCTTCGACGCGGCCTCGCTGCGCGTCGTGAGCGCGCTGCGCGACGGCCGCCCGCTCCCGGACGCGCTCCGCCCGCGCGACGCGCGGGAGATCGAGGCGAGCATCGCCGCCGCGGTGCTGCGCGCGGAGCGCTTCCCCGAGATCCGCTTCGCCTCCACCGAGGTGCGGCGCAGGGACGACGGCTTCGACGTGCGCGGTGCCCTCACGCTCGCGGGCGTGACGCGCCCGCTCGAGCTCTCGGCCAGCCGCGCCGGCGGGCGGCTCCTGGCCGAGGTGACGGTGTCCCAGCCCGCCTTCGGCATCCGCCCCTTCACCGCGATGCTCGGGATGATCCGCGTGAAGCCGGACGTCCTGGTGCGCGTCTCGGTGCCGGACGCCTGGCCGTGACCGCCCACGGGAGCCTTGTCCCCCGCCCCGAAGCAGGCTAACTCCTCCGCCCCGTGAGCCTCCTCGCCGCGAGCCGGCTGTCCCTCGCCTACGGGCCCAAGGTCCTGCTCGACCAGGCCGGCTTCTCCGTCGGCCCGCACGACCGGATCGGGCTCGTCGGGGCGAACGGCACCGGCAAGTCCTCGCTGATGCGGATCCTGGCCGGACAGGTCTCGCCCGACGACGGTGAGCTGGTCTTCCGGCGCGGCGCCCGGGTCGGCTACCTGCCGCAGGACGTGGCGGCGCTCCCGGACCTGCCGCTGGTCGACTCGGTGCTCGCCACCGTCCCGGGCCGCGCCTCGCTCGAGGAGCGGCTGCACGCCGCCGAGGCGGCGCTCTCCGCCGCGCGCGAGCCGGCCGACCAGCTCGAGCTCTCCCAGGCGCTGGCGGAGCTGCACGAGGAGCTCGAGCACTTCGAGGAGCACTACGGCCGCCGCCGCGCCGAGCGGATCCTGGGCGGGCTCGGCTTCACCGCCGACGACCTCGGCCCGGCCGGCGCGCACCTTCTCGGGCGGCTGGAAGATGCGGGCGGCGCTGTCCGGGCATCCTGCTCCAGGACCCGGACCTGCTCCTCCTCGACGAGCCCACCAACCACCTCGACGTCCCCACGCTCACCTGGTTCGACGCGTTCCTGCGCGGCTCGCGCAAGGCGCTCGTGCTGGTCTCGCACGACCGCGAGTTCCTGAACCGCCAGATCGACCGGGTGCTGTCGCTCGAGCCGGAGGGGCTGCGGAGCTACGCCGGCGACTACGACGACTACCGCCGCCAGCGCGCCGAGGAGGAGGAGCGCCTCGACTCGCGCAGGCGGAGCGCCAGCAGGCGAAGCGCGCGCAGCTCGAGACCTTCATCGAGCGCTTCGGCGCGAAGGCCACCAAGGCGCGCCAGGCGCAGAGTCGAAGGAGAAGCTGCTCGAGAAGATGGAGGACGTCCAGGTGCTCGAGCAGCGCGCCACCCTCCGCTTCCGCTTCGCCGAGGCGCCGCGCTCCGGGCGCGAGGTGCTGCGGCTCGAGGGCGTGCGCAAGGCGTTCGGCCCGCGGGTGGTGTACCGCGCGCTCGACGCGGCCATCCAGCGCGGCGAGCGGGTCGGCGTGATCGGCCCGAACGGCGCCGGCAAGACCACCCTGCTGAAGCTGGTCGCGGGCGAGCTCGCGCCGGACGGCGGCGTGGTGAAGCTCGGCCACGACGTGCTGGCCGGCTACTACGCGCAGCACCACTTCGAGCGGGCCGAGCACCCCGACGGCGCGGGCGCGATGCGCACCTTCGGCACGCTCGACCCGGAGCGGACCATCCTCGACACGCTCTGGGACCTGGTGCCGGACCAGCGGCGAGTCCTACGTCCGCAGCGTGGCGGGCTCCTTCCTCTTCTCGGGCGACGACGTGGAGAAGAAGGTGGGCGTGCTCTCCGGCGGCGAGCGGGCGCGGGTGGCGCTGGCGAAGCTGCTGCTCGTGCCGGCCAACCTGCTCGTGCTCGACGAGCCCACCAACCACCTCGACCTCGACTCCTGCGAGGCGCTCATCGAGGCGCTCCGCGGCTACGCCGGGACGCTGCTCTTCGTCTCGCACGACCGGAGCTTCCTGAACCAGCTCGCCACGGTGATCTGGGAGGTGAAGGACGGCGGGATCCTCCCCTGCCCCGGGAACCTCGACGACTGGCTCTACCACCAGCGGCAGCTCGAGGAGGCCGGCGCCGCCGAGGGCGGCGCCCGGCGGCGGCCGGGCGCCGCGGCGCGGGCGGCCGGCGCCGCGGCGCCTGCGACCGACAAGGAGCGCCGCCGCGCCGAGGCCGAGGCGCGCAACGCGCGCTCGCGGCGCGAGCGGCCGCTCCGCGAGGAGATCGCGCGGCTCGAGGCGCGCATCGCCGAGCTGGAGGCGGAGGAGCGCGAGACCACCGCCGCGCTCGGCGGACCCGGCGCTCTACCAGGACTTCGCGCGGGCGAAGCCCTTCATCGAGCGGCAGGCCGCGGCCAAGACCGAGCTCGCGGAGCGCTACGCCGACTGGGAGGCGGCGCAGCGCAGCCGGCTGGGGCGGGAGGCGGCGTGCGAGCGCGAGGAGCCGGCAAGGAGCGGCCTGGCCGTGCTAGCGTTCACCCCGAACGCCGCCTTCACCGCGGCCAGCGCCGCGTCGTAGTCGGGCTCCTGCCCGATCTCCGGCACGAGCTGCCGGTAGATCACCTTGTCGCTCTCGTCGAGCACCACCACCGCGCGGGCGGTGAGCCCGGCCAGCGGGCCGTCCTGCAGCAGCACGCCGTAGTCCTTGGCCATGTGCTTGCCGCGGATGAGCGACAGCGGGATCACGTTGGCGAGCCCCTCGGTGGTGCAGAAGCGCTTCTGCGCGAAGGGGAGGTCGGCCGAGATGACCAGCACCACGGTGTTGGGGGTCTGGCCGGCCTTCTCGTTGAACTTGCGGGTGGAGGTGGCGCACACGGCCGTGTCGAGGCTCGGCACGATGTTCAGGATCTTCTTCTTGCCCTTCCACTCGGCGAGGGTGACGTCCTTCAGGTCGCCGTTGGTGAGCGTGAAGTCCGGCGCCTTGGCGCCGACGGCGGGCAGGTCGCCGTTCGTCTGGATGGGGTTCCCCTTGAGCGTCACCTGGGCCATGGGTCGGTTCTCCTGCTCGAGCGGCCGCCGAGGGCGGCCGTCCCGGCTGTTCACTGTGCGTGATGGTTCGACAGGATGAGGCGGAAGCCCCCGCTCGCCTCGCTGGGCTCGTCTCGGGCCGCGAATGTAGTCCGAGCGGCGAGCGGCCGCCTCCTCATCGGCGCCGCGCCGCCCCTTCAGGGACGCACGCGGAGCGCGTCCGTTCGTCGCGTAGCCGGTGCCGGCTCACGCGTGCGACAGCCCGGCCAGGAGCGGCGACGGGCGTGCCCGGGGCGGCGATCCAGAGCTGGTGCGCGGCGCGCGTGACCGCCACGTGCAGCCGGCGCCGCGCCTCGTCGGCGTCCGGGTAGGCGCGCGATCGACGCGTCGGGGACGATCACGTAGTCGAACTCGAGCCCCTTCACGGCGTCGACGTCGGTCACGTCCACCCCGGGGCGGAAGCTGAAGGCGCCGTCCAGCGAGAGGCGCGCCTCGGGGAGATCGGCGAGCAGGCGGTGGAAGTCGCGGGCGACCTCCGGGGCGTGGCAGACCACCGCGGCGGAGGCCTGCGGCTCGCGCTCCACCAGCTCGCGCACGGCGCCGGCCAGGAACAGGTGCGCGTGCGCCTCGGTGGGGAAGTCGAAGCGCGAGACCGGCGCGCCCTCGCGGCCGGCGCGCGGCGGCGAGGCCGGGGCGATGGGCCCGAGGATCCGGTGGGCCAGCTCGGCGATGGGGCGCGGGCACCGGTAGGTGGTCTCGAGCCGCACGGTGGCGGCCCCCGGCGCGCCGAGCGCGGCGAGCGCCTCCGGCCAGCCCGCGTACGACGAGAACGTCTGCTGGCTCTCGTCGCCCGCCAGCGTGACGCTCGAGCCGGAGAGCTGCCTCCCGAGCACGTGCAGCTCGAAGAGCGACACGTCCTCCGCCTCGTCCACCACCAGGTGCGCCGTCCGCCGGCCCGAGACCGCGCCCCGGAGCGCCGCCATGAAGAGGAGCACCGGCAGGTCCTCCGGGTCGAGCGTGCCGGCGGCCGCCTCCGGCGTCCCCTCGTCGAGCGGCAGGCCGTCGAGCGTCTCGCGCCGGTCGGCGTCCACGCCGGCGAGGAGCTGGTCGGTGGTCGACGCGAGCTGGAGCCGGGTGTGGCGCAGGGTCTCCTCGATGGCGGTGGACGGCAGGTCCCCGGCCGCCGCCCGCACCACCGCTCTCGAGGAAGCCGCGGTCGGACAGGAGGTCGCCGAGCTCGCGGCGGAGCCTGAGGAGCGAGGGCTGCTCGCGGGCGAGGCGCGGGCGCCGGCGCAGGGTCTCGTAGAGCGCCGGGTGGCGCTTCAGCCGCGCCGCCAGCGCCGGCGTGTCGGTGAAGAGGCGCGGCGGCGGCGCGCCGAAGGTGCTCTGGAACGCGCCGCGCGACCAGGCCTCGAGCGTCCGCACCGTCGCGCGCTCGAGCCCGAGCGGCGCGAGGAGCCGCGCCGCCAGCCGGGCCAGCCCGGTCTCCGGCACCACCACCTGGAGGCGCGCCGCGCGGGAAGCGGCGCGGATCGTCGAAGGCGATCCGCGCCAGCCGGTGGAGCGCCACGGTGGTCTTGCCGCTCCCGGCGCTGCCGAGCACCAGGAGCGGCCGATCGGCGGGCGCGGACACCGCCTCGAACTGCTCCGGGTCGAGCAGCGCCGTGACCTCCGGGCGCGGCCGCGCGGCCGCGCGCGCCCGCCCCGGTCCCGAGCGCGCCCGCGCGCGCGGCGCGGCCCGCGCCGCCGCCGAGCGCGGCGCCGTCGGTGGCGCGCGCTCCGCCAGCGCCCGTCCGGCTCGCGCACCAGCATGCGCGCGCCGGTGGAGACGCGGGTCAGCACCCCGCGCTCCACCACCACCACGCGCCGCGCCTCGACCACGCCGGTGGTCACGCGGCCGGGGAACGGCTCCTCGAACTCCTCGCCCTCGTGGTAGCGGTAGAAGAGGCTCGCGACCGGCGCGAAGCGCCAGTCGACCACCCGCACGCCGCGCTCGCGATCGACGAAGGTGTGGCGGCCGAGGCAGTAGTCGCGCCGCTCCTCGCCCTCGCGGACGCGCAGGTGCGCGAAGTAAGGGGCGGCCGGCTCGGGGAGCTGGTCGGGACGGGCGCGGTCCATCACCGCGCGGAGCAGCCCCATCTCCTGGAAGACGGTGGGGAGGTCCTTCGGCGTCGCCTCGAGCGCCTCCTCGCGGAGGTCCCGCAGGCGCCCCACCAGGTCGCCCTCCCCCCGCAGCGCCGGCCCGCCGCTCGGCCAGGGCGCGCTGCACCGCGACGAGGAGCGCCTCCTCCTCCAGCACCACCGCGCGCTGATCGGGGGTGAGCTCCGCCAGGGCGGGCGCGACGATCGCGCGTGTACGGTTGCCGGCCAAGTCGATGAATCTAAGGGGATGCGGGGGCGACCGCACGCCGTGCCGCTCGCCGGCGGCGAGCTGCCGCCGGGGGCCGGCGAGCGCCGCTCGCCGCCGGAGGAGCGCCGCGCGTCTCGCTCACTCGCCGCGCATGGGGCAGCCGTCCTCGACCACCTGGACGTGGTCCGCGGGGTGGCGAGAGCGCAGGAGCTCGGCGTACTCGTCGATCCGCCGGCGGTCGCGGCTGCCGCAGACGGGCGCCTCGAGCCGCTCGTCCTCGGCGAGCCCCGCCGCGGCACAGGCGGGGGCGCCGTTCACGATGACGTGCCAGACCGACATGCGCGCGCGGAAGCTACCCCGCGCTCGGGCGGCGCGCAACGACGCGGCGCCGGCGCTCGGCCCGCAGGGACCGCTGCGCGCCTGGGCGGGCCCGGTTAGATGACCGTCGCGAGCTGCCGAGTCACGGCGGCGGCTCGGGGGGCGCGCGGCCGGACCGCCCGGACGCGCGCCTCGCTTACTCCAGCGCGACCCGGCGGCCCGTTCCCGGTACCATCCCTCCATGCCGGCCACCCCCGACCCCGACCTCGCGCTGCCCCGCGGCGCCGTCGCGGAGCGGCTGGTGCTGCGCGACGGCGGCGAGGCGCTGGACGCGCTCGCGGTCGAGGAGCCGCTCGAGATCCGGGTGGACGGCGAGACGCGTCGCGACCACCATGCGGACGCCGGGCGCCGACGCCGACCTCGCGCTCGGCTTCCTCTTCGCCGAGGGCATCGTGCCGGCGCCGAGGACGTGGGCACGCTCACGCACTGCGGCCGGCCCGGCGAGGAGGGCTTCGGCAACGTGCTCGACGTGCGCTCCGCCGGCGGCATGCGGATCGATCCGGAGCGGGTGCTCGAGGGTCGCCGCTTCCTGCCGGTGAGCTCGGCCTGCGGCGTGTGCGGGCGCGTCTCGATCGATCGGCTGATGGAGCGGATCCCGCTCGTGCCGGACCGGGCGATCGCGCCCACGCTGGTGGCGGCGGGGATGGAGGCGCTCGCGCGCGGACAGCCGGTCTTCCGCCGGACCGGCGGGCTGCACGCGGCGGCGCTGCTCGCCGGAGACGGCGAGGTGATCGCGCTGGCCGAGGACATCGGCCGGCACAACGCGGTCGACAAGGTGATCGGCGCGGCGGTGCGGATGGGCCGGGTCGGCGCGCGGGCCGATCCCGCCGGCGCGCCCGCGCTCCTCGCGGTGAGCGGCCGGGCGGGCTTCGAGATCGTGCAGAAGGGCGCCATGGCGGGCGTGGCCGTGATCGCGAGCGTGTCGGCGCCCTCGAGCCTGGCGGTGGACCTGGCCCGCGCGGCCGGGGTGACGCTGGCGGGGTTCGTCCGCGGTGACCGCATGAACGTCTACGCGCACGGCCGAAGGCTGGGACTCACCGGTCCCTGATCCGGCCGGAGTTGCGGCAAATCGCCGCGGGCATGACCTTGCCGTCGGAGGCCCCCGATGGCGAAGCTCCCCGTGCTCTCCGACTGGCCGGTGCTGCGCCAGATACGCGCCGGAGACGTTGGTGGTCTCGGCGCGACGGCGGCGAGCCCTCGCACGCGCGAGCTGGCTCCGCGGACCGCGTCGGCCGACCGCGTGGCGCGCTCGGTCTGCCCCTACTGCGCGGTGGGCTGCGGCCAGCTCGTCTACGTGAAGGACGAGCGGATCGTCGACATCGAGGGCGATCCCGACTCGCCCGGTCTCGCAGGGCTGCCTGTGCCCGAAGGGCGCGGCGACCTTCCAGCTCGTCACCGGCTCGCACCGCGATCGAGCAGGTCGCTCTACCGCCGGCCGGGCGGCACGGCGTGGGAGGCCATCCCGCTCGAGCGGGCCATGGAGATGGTGGCCGAGCGCGTGAAGCGGACGCGCGACGAGACGTGGCAGGAGCGGATCGAGGAGCCGGGCGCCGAGCACGAGGGCGCCCGCGTGCGACGCACCCTCGGGATCGCGCACCTCGGCGGCGCCACGCTCGACAACGAGGAGAACTACCTCATCAAGAAGCTCTTCACCGCGCTCGGCGTGGTGCAGGTGGAGAACCAGGCCCGGATCTGACACAGCTCCACGGTCCCCGGTCTGGGGATCTCGTTCGGCCGCGGCGGCGCCACCACCTTCCCGCGGGACCTGCAGAACTCCGACTGCATCGTCATGCAGGGCTCCAACATGGCGGAGTGCCACCCGGTGGCGTTCCGCTGGGTGATGGAGGCGAAGGACCGCGGCGCGACGGTCATCCACGTCGACCCGCGCTTCACGCGCACCAGCGCGGTGGCCGACCTGCACGTGCCCATCCGGCCGGGACCGACATCGCCTTCCTGGGCGGGATCATCCGCACGTCCTCGAGAACGACCTCTGGTTCCGAGGACTACGTGCGTCGCGCTACACCAACGCCGCCACCCTCATCGACGAGCGACTTCCAGGACACCGAGGACCTGCGAGGGCCTCTTCAGCGGGTTCGACGCGCGAGCGGAACAAGTACGCCTGGGACACCTGGAGCTACGAGGGCGTGGACGGGGTCGTCCCGGCCGCCGGGCACAAGGAGGTCTACGGCGAGCCGGGCGCCGGCCGCCACGAGCTGCACGGCGACGAACATGCTGGAGCGCGCAGACCGATCCGACCCTCCAGCACCCGCGCTGCGTCTTCCAGCTCCTCAGGCGCCACTTCGCGCGCTACACGCCGGAGATGGTGGAGGAGATCTGCGGCATCCCGCGCGGCGCTCTTCCTGCAGGTGGCCGAGACGCTGTGCGCGGAACTCCGGCCGCGAGCGGACCGGCGCCTTCTGCTACGCGGTCGGCTGGACCCAGCACACGGTGGGCGTGCAGAACATCCGCACCGCCGCCATCCTCCAGCTCCTGCTCGGCAACATCGGGCGGCCCGGCGGCGGGATCATGGCGCTGCGCGGCCACGCCTCGATCCAGGGCTCGACCGACATCCCGACGCTGCTACGACCTGCTGCCCGGGCTACCTGCCCATGCCGCACGCGGTGCTGCCGGACCGCGGGCCTCGACCAGTACGTCGAACAACAACGCCTCGCCCACCGGGTGGTGGAGCGAGTTCCGCGAAGTACGTCGGTCTCGCTCTGCAAGGCCTGGTTCGGCGAGCGCCGCGACGCCCGGAGAACGACTTCCTGCTTCGACCTGCTCCCGCGGCTCTCCGGCAACCACTCGCACATGACCACCGTGTCCGAGATGGCCGACGGCAAGGTGAAGGGCTACTTCGTGATGGGCGAGAACCCGACCGTGGGCTCCAGAACGGCGCGCTCCACCGCGCGGGGCTCCGGCAGGCTCGACTGGCTGGTGGTCCGCGACTTCACGCTGACCGAGACCGCCGAGTTCTGGCGCGACCGCGCCGGAGATCGACCGCGGCGAGGTGCGGACCGAGGACATCCGGACCGAGGTCTTCTTCCTGCCCGCCGCGGCGCACACCGAGAAGGACGGCTCGTTCACCAACACCCAGCGCATGCTCCAGTGGCACGAGCAGGCGGTCGAGCCGCCGGGCGACTGCCGCAGCGAGCTCTCCTTCATGTTCCACCTGGGCCGGCGGCTCAAGGCGCTCTACGCCGGCTCGACCGCCGAGCGGGACCGCGCCATCCAGGCGCTGACCTGGGACTACCCGACGCGCGGGCCGCAGCGAGGATCCGGACGCCGAGGCGGTGCTCCGCGAGATCAACGGCTTCACGGTCGCCGACGGGAAGCCGGTGAGCGGCTTCGCCGAGCTGAAGGACGACGGCTCGCACCGCCTGCGGCTGCTGGATCTACTCCGGGTGCTACACGGACGGCGTCAACCAGCCGGCGCGGCGCAGGCCCCAGGCGCAGCAGCACTGGGTCGCGCCGGAGTGGGGCTGGGCCTGGCCGGCCAACCGGCGCATCCTCTACAACCGCGCCTCGGCCGACCCGGAGGGCCGGCCCTGGTCGGAGCGCAAGCGCTACGTCTGGTGGGACGAGGAGAGGCGGGTCTGGACCGGCCACGACGTGCCGGACTTCATCAAGGACCGGCCGCCCTCGTACCGCCCGCCCGAAGGGCGCGCGCGGGACCGCCACCATCGCCGGCGACGACCCGTTCATCATGCAGGCCGACGGGAAGGGCTGGCTCTTCGCGCCGTCCGGCCTGCTCGACGGCCCCTTCCCGACCCACTACGAGCCGGAGGAGTCGGTCGTCGAGAACCCGCTCTACCCGCAGCAGTGCAACCCGGCGCGGATGGAGTGGCACCGGCGCGACAACCCCTACCACGCCGCCTGGGGCGACCCGCGCTTCCCGTACGTGCTCACCACCTACCGGCTGACCGAGCACCACACCGCCGGCGGCATGAGCCGCTGGCTCTCCTGGCTGTCGCGAGCTGCAGCCCGAGATGTTCTGCGAGGTGTCGCCGCGAGCTGGCCGCCGAGAAGGGGCTCTCCAACGGCGGCTGGGCCACCATCACCACCGCGCGCGGCGAGATCGAGTGTCGCGTGCTGGTGACCGACCGGCTCCGGCCGCTCCGGGTGAAGGGCCGCGCGGTGCACGTCATCGGGCTGCCCTATCACTGGAGCTACGTGGGTCGGGTCACCGGCGATCCCACCAACGAGCTCATCCCGTTCGTGGCCGACCCCAACGTCTCGATCCAGGAGTCGAAGGCGCTCACGGGCGAGATCCGCGCCGGCCGCCACGCCCGCGGGCGCCGGTCGGCCACCGACGGCGAGGCGCTGCGCCGTCCGGAGCCGCACGTGGCCGCACCGCGCGACCTGCCGGGTCTGCGCACCCGCCACCGGCACCCGCCGGTCGAGCCGACGCGCCGTCGCTGAGAGGAGGCCATCCAAGGTGGACGCCGCGAAGGAGATGGGGCTTCTTCACCGACACCACGCTCTGCATCGGCTGCAAGGCGTGCGAGGTCGCCTGCAAGCAGTGGAACCAGCTCCCCGACGACGGGTTCCTGTTCACCGGGATGAGCTACGACAACACCGGCCACCTGGGCGCCTCCACCTGGCGCCACGTGGCCTTCGTGGAGCGGGCGGCCTCGCTGCCGGGCCAGGGGAGCCCGCGCGACGGCGTGGAGGGCGGGACGAGCGCCTTCGCGGAGCTGTTCCCGGCCGGCCAGCCCGGCCCCACCAGCCTGCTGCGCGACGTCGCGCCGACGCACCTCGCCGACGCGCCGGTGGCGCTCGGGCCGACCCAGGCGGCGCTCTCGAGGTTCTCCTGGCTGCTGCTCAGCGACGTCTGCAAGCACTGCGAGCGCGCCGGCTGCCTGGAGGCCTGCCCCACCGGCGCGATCGTGCGCACCGAGTTCGGCTCGGTCTACATCCAGCCCGACGTCTGCAACGGCTGCGGCTACTGCGTCTCGGCCTGCCCGTTCGGCGTGGTGGACCGGCGCGAGGACGACGGCCGCGCCTGGAAGTGCACCCTCTGCTACGACCGGCTCAAGGGCGACCTGGTCCCGGCGTGCGCCAAGGCCTGCCCCACCGCCTCGATCCAGTTCGGGCCGCTCCCCGAGCTGCGGGAGCGGGCTCGCGCCCGCGTCGCGCAGCTGCGCGGCCGCGGTCTGGAGGACGCGTACCTGTACGGCGAGGACCGCGCCTCGCAGCCCGGCACCGAGGGGCTCCACGCGTTCTTCCTGCTGTGCGACCGGCCCGAGGTCTACAACCTGCCGCCGGACCCGGTGGTCCCGACCGCGAAGATCGTGCGGAGCTGGCGCGCCATGGCCACCGGCGTGCTGTCGCTCGCGGCGCTCGCGGCCGCGGCGGTGCTGTCGGCGAGGAGGGCGTGATGGATCCGAACCGGACCGCGACCGAGGACCGGGATGGGCGGAACATCGACCCCCGGCGCGCGCTCCTCGCCGGCGAGGGAGCCGCGCAGCGGGTCGACGCGGGGAAGGAGCTCCGGGAGCACCCGGCGCTGGAGCGGCGCGGGACCGGGGCCGTCCTCGAGGCGGCGGCGCCGGGCTACTACGGCCTGCCGGTGCTGAAGGAGCCGGTCTGGGAGTGGGAGATCCCGGCCTACTTCTTCACGGGCGGGCTCGCCGGCGCGTCGGCGGTGCTGGGCGGCGCCGCCGCGCTGGCAGGGGGCCGGGGCATCGACCTGCTGGTGCGCCGCTGCAGGCTGGTGGCGGCCGGCGGGGCGGCGGTGAGCGCCGCGCTGCTGATCAAGGACCTGGGCCGGCCGGCCCGCTTCCTCGCCATGATGCGGGTGTTCCGGCCGAGCTCGCCCATGAACATGGGGACCTGGCTCCTGGCCGGCTTCGGCGCGCTCTCCTCCGCGGCCGCGCTGCCGGTCGCGCTCGGGCGCCCGCGCGCCCCCGCCGCCGACGCCGCGGCGATCGGCGCGGCGGTGCTGGGGCTCCCGCTGGTCGGCTACACCGGCGTGCTGCTCGCGAACACGGCGGTGCCGATCTGGCAGTCCACGCGCAACACGCTGCCCATCCTGTTCGCCTTCTCGGGGGCGGTGAGCGCCGGCGGCCTCGCCGACGCGTGGCGCACGCCCGGCGCGGGAGGCGAGATGGCGCACCGCTTCGGCCTCGTGGCCAAGGGGGCGGAGCTGGCGCTCTCCCACGCGTTGCACCGTGAGGCCGGGGCGGTGCCAGAGGTCGAGCAGGCGCTCCGGCGCGGCCGGGGTGGCGCGCTCCTCCGCGCGGCGCGCGTCCTGCTCGGCGCCTCGGCCGTGCTCGACCTCCTGCCCGGCCGCTCGCGCGCGCGCCGCGCCGCGTCGGGGACGCTGGCCCTGGCCGGGACCATGGCGCTCCGCTTCGGCGTCGTGGCGGCCGGCCGGTACTCGGCGCGGGATGCGCGGGCGACCTTCGCCATGCAGCGCGCCGGGCGCGGGGCCGCCGAGCTGGTTACGAGGGAGGAGGCGCCGTCGATGCCGTCGATCCCGGGCGTCGACGCGACCGGGAAGGAGCGGGCGGAGCAGCATGGAGCAGTCCCTGCCTGAAGCCGCCGTCGCACCGCGGAGGGGGCCTGGGAGCGAGCGCGCCCTGGCCGATGCCCAGGGCCGGCTCATCCGGTACCTGCGCGTCTCGCTCACCGATCGCTGCAACTTCCGGTGCACCTACTGCTCGCCCGCCGAGCACGAGGCGCCGGACGCGCTGCTCTCGCGCGCCGAGCTGGCCCGCCTCTTCCGCGTCTTCGCGGGGCTGGGGGTGCGGCGCGTGCGGCTCACCGGCGGCGAGCCCACCCTCCGCAAGGACGTGGTGGAGATCGTCGCCGACGCCGCCGCCACCCCGGGCGTCGAGGAGGTGGCGCTCACCACCAACGGCCACCGGCTGGCCGAGCTGGCCGAGCCGCTCCGCGCCGCCGGGCTCGGCGCCCTCAACGTCTCGCTCGACACGCTGGTGCCGGCGCGGCTCGGCGGCGTCTCCGGCAAGGGCGCGCGGCTCGAGCGCATCCTGGCCGGCATCGACGCCTCCGCCGGGCGGTTCCGCTCGCTGAAGCTCAACACCGTGGTGATGCGCGGCGTGAACGAGGACGAGATCGGGGCGCTGGTCCGGTACGCCTGGGATCGGGGCGCGCTCCCGCGCTTCATCGAGCAGATGCCGTTCGGCGGCGGCGCGCCGGTGCCGCTCGGCGAGGTGCGGGCGCGGCTCGCGGCCGAGGGGTTCGCGCTCGCGCCGGACGGCTGGCGCGGCTGGGGGCCGGCGCGCCACATGCGCGCCACCGACCGCGACGGGCGGGAGGGGCTGGTCGGCTTCATCGGCGCCATGACCGAGAACTTCTGCGAGGACTGCAACCGCGCCCGGGTGGCGGCCGACGGCGGCTTCCAGGCCTGCCTGGGCGGCGTCGACCGGAGCGCGAACCTGCGCGATCTCATGCGGGCGCGGGCGGCCGACGACGCGCTGGAGGACGCGGTGCGCGGGGCGCTCGCACGGAAGGCGCCGCGCCACCACATGGACGAGGCGGGGGCCGCGCTGGTGCTCCTGCCCATGCGCGGGATCGGAGGTTGAGCGGCGCGCGGGCCCGGCCGGGCTCGGGGCCGGCCACCGCGAGGAGGCCGTTCGTCGCGAGGCGCGGCGCCGACCGACGGAGGAGGGGGGATGACGAGCAATCGCTGGCTGATCGCGGTCGCGGGCACCGTCGCCATGGCGTGCCTCGGGACCGTCTACTCGTGGAGCCTCTTCGCGCAGCCGCTCATCGCGGCGTTCGGGTGGTCGAGCACCACCACCACCTGGGCCTTCGCCCTGTCGATCTTCTTCCTGGGCGTGGGCGCCGTCCTGGGCGGCCGCTGGCAGGATCGCGCCGGACCGCGGCCGGTGGCGGTGACCGGGGTGATCCTGTGGGGCGCCGGCAACGTGCTGGCGGGGCTCGGCACGGCCCACCTCGGCGCGGCCTGGATGTACCTGACCTACGGCGTGCTGGGCGGGCTCGGTCTCGGTCTCGGCTACATCACGCCGGTGGCCGCCGTCACGAAGTGGTTCCCGGACAGGCGCGGGTTCGGGAGCGGCATGGTGGTGATGGGCTTCGGCCTCGGCGCGTTCATCTACAACAACCTGCTCAAGGCGGTCCCGGCCTTCGTCACGGCCTCGCGCGAGGCGGCCCAGGTGATCGCCGCCCGGGCCCAGGGCACCGAGGGAGCGCTCTCGGCCGGTTCGGTCGGGACCGTCATGAGCACCTTCGTCTGGTCCGGCGTCGTCTTCGCCGTCCTGGGCGGCCTGTGCGCCTCGTTCATCCGCAACCCGCCCTCCGCGGCCGCGACCACCCCACCCTCGACCGCCCCCGCGCCCATCGGAGCCGCCGCTCGCGCCCCGGCGCCAGCCCAGCGCGAGTACTCACCCTCCGAGGCCATGCGGACGCCGCAGTTCTGGGCGCTCTGGGCCATGCTGTTCCTGAACGTGACGGCCGGCATCCTCTTCATCTCGAACGCGGTGCCCATCATGCGCGAGCTGACCGGGGTGGCGCCGGGGACCGCGCTCGCGCTCTATGGCTTCATCGCACTCTTCAACGGCGTGGGGCGCTTCTTCTGGGGCGCGGTGTCCGATCGGATCGGGCGGAACCTGGCCTACGTGCTCATCTACGGCACGCAGGTGGTGATCTTCTTCGTGGTGGGCGGGATCCACGCGCTGCCCATCGTCACCCTCCTGTTCGCCATCGTGCTCCTCGACTACGGCGGCGGCTTCGGCACCATGCCCTCCTTCACGGCCGACTACTTCGGGACGAGGTACATGGGCGTGAACTACGGGTGGATCCTGCTGGCCTGGGGCGTGGGCGGCGTCGTGGGGCCGATCTTCGTCGCCCGCGTGAAGGACCTGACCGGCACCTTCTCCGGGGCGCTCCCTGTGATCGCGGTGATGCTGCTGTTCGCGACGCTGCTCCCCGTCTTCACGCGGCGCCCGGGCGCCTCGCACCAGGCCGGCGAGCGCTGGCGGCACCTCCTGCCCCGGCGGCGGGCGCACGCCTGATTCGACGGGCGCGCGCCCGCCGGCCCGGGCGGCCGCCCACGCGACGAGGGCCAGGCGGGCGAGGGCCCCGGCGCCCGCGGCTGAGGGCGCGGGGCGGCCAGCCCTCGCCGCCGCGAGGGCGCGCCGCGCGCCTCCCTGCCGCTTTGTCGCGTCTCATCACCCGCGTCACCACCTTTGGCGTCGGTGCCACGGGCGCCGGAAAGGGAGGAAGACATGATCGGGATCTCGCGTGGCCTCACCATGGCGCTGGGCGCGGCGGCGCTGATCGCCGGCGCCTGCCAGAAGCAGGACGACGCCTCGCGCCGGCAGGCGCGGAGCGCGACGCAGGGCGCGGAGCAGACCAGCGACCGCGCCGCCAAGGCCGAGAAGAAGGCCGCCGACGAGCGCGGCGACGTGGCGGGCGCGCAGAAGGACGTGGCCGAGAAGCAGCAGGAGCTCGCCAAGGCGCAGCAGAAGGAGAACAAGGAGATGGGCGAGGCGCGCGGCGCCGAGCAGCAGGCCACGCAGGCCTCGCGCGACGCGCAGCAGCAGAGCGCCACGGCGCAGCAGACCACCGCCGAGCAGGGGCGGCAGCAGGCCGAGGCGCAGAAGCAGCAGGCCGCCGGCTCCGCGGCGGCGGCGGCCCAGCCCGACACGGAGAAGATCGCGAGCGGGCAGGTGGTGAGCGCGAAGCAGGACGAGCTCGTGCTGCGGCAGGGGAGCGGCGCGCCCGACCTGAAGCTCAAGGTGAGCCCGTCCACGACCGTGATGATGGGTGGGCGGGAGGCCTCCGTGTCCGAGCTGACGGAGGGGACGCAGGTCCGGGCGTCCTACCACCAGGCGGGCGGCGACCAGCAGGCGATCCGCATCGAGGCGCTGACCGGCCCCGCCGGCAGCGGGCCGTCGAACATCGGGGCACCCCCGGCCGAGAAGGCGCCGGGCACGACCTCGGGCGCCACCGGCACCGAGCGTCGCTAGCCGGCATTCGAGCTCCGGCCGAGGCACTCTTCGCGCAGCGAGATGTGCCCGGCCGGTCCTCACCGGCCACGCCGTCCATCGCACGGCCGCCGTCCGGAGGCTTCCCCCGCTCCCGGCCAGGTGGCCGTCAGGCTATCCTGCCCTCCGCGGGTCGCACCGGCGCACGCCGCGCCGCGCCGCCCGCTCCGAGGCCTCATGTCCCCCTACCCGCACCTCCTCGCGCCGCTCGACCTCGGCTTCGTCACGCTGCGGAACCGCGCGCTGATGGGCTCGATGCACACCGGCCTCGAGGAGGCGCCCGGGGGCTTCGAGCGGCTGGCGGCCTTCTACGCCGCGCGGGCGCGCGGCGGGGCCGGGCTGATCGTGACCGGCGGGATCGCGCCGAACCCCGCGGGCCGGCTGGGCCGGCACGCAGCCAAGCTCGAGCTCCCTGAGGAGGCGGCCGCCCACCGCGTCATCCCGGAGGCGGTCCACCGCGAGGGCGGCGTCATCTGCCTGCAGATCCTCCACTGCGGCCGGTACGCGGCGCACCCGGGCGCGGTGGCCCCCTCGGCGCTGCGGGCGCCCATCTCGCCGATCACCCCCCGCGCGCTCTCCGACGACGAGGTGGAGCAGACCATCGAGGACTACGTCCGGTGCGCGCGGCTCGCGCAGGACGCCGGCTACGACGGCGTCGAGGTGATGGGCTCGGAGGGCTACCTCATCAACGAGTTCGTCGCGCCGTGCACCAACCGGAGGACCGATCGCTGGGGCGGCGCGCTCGAGCACCGGCTCCGGCTCCCGATCGAGATCGTCCGGAGGACCCGCGCCGCGGTGGGCCCGCGCTTCATCGTGATCTTCCGGCTGTCCATGCTCGATCTGGTGGAGGGCGGCAGCACCTGGGACGAGGTGGTGGCGCTCGCGAGGGCGGTCGAGGCCGCCGGCGCGACGATGCTCAACACCGGCATCGGCTGGCACGAGGCGCGGATCCCGACCATCGCCACCATGGTCCCGCGCGCCGCCTTCACCTGGGTGACCCGCCGGCTCAAGGGGGCGGTGTCGATCCCGCTCGTCACCACCAACCGGATCAACGCGCCCGAGGTCGCCGAGGCGGTGCTGGCCCGCGGCGACGCCGACGTGGTCTCGATGGCGAGGCCGTTCCTGGCCGACCCGGAGCTGGTGCGGAAGGCCGCGGCCGGGCGCGCCGACGAGATCAACACCTGCATCGCCTGCAACCAGGCCTGCCTGGACCAGATCTTCGAGGGGAAGGAGTGTTCCTGCCTGGTGAACCCGCGCGCCTGCCGCGAGGCGGAGCTCTCGCCGTCGCCGGCCACGACGCCGCGCCGGATCGCGGTGGTGGGCGCCGGGCCGGCCGGGCTCGCCTACGCCTGCACCGCCGCCGAGCGCGGCCACCGGGTGACGCTCCTCGACGCGGGGCCCGAGATCGGCGGGCAGTTCAACCTGGCGCGCCGCATCCCCGGCAAGGAGGAGTACGCCGAGACGCTGCGCTACTTCCGCGCCCGGCTCGAGGCGCTCGGGGTCGAGGTCCGCCTCGGGCACCGCGCCACGGCCGCGGAGCTGGTGGAGGCGCGGTACGACCGGGTGATCCTCGCCACCGGCGTCACCCCGCGCGATCCCGGCATCCCCGGCCTCGACCACCCGAGGGTGATGGGCTACGCGGAGGCGATCGAGGGGCGCCGCCCGGTGGGCCAGCGCGTGGCCATCCTCGGCGCGGGCGGGATCGGCTTCGACGTGGCCGAGCTGCTCACCCACCGCGACGAGCCCGCGGAAGCCGTCCGCCGCTTCTGCGCCGAGTGGGGCATCGATCAGGGCTATGCCAGGGGCGGCGGGATCGCGGCGAGCCCGCCCGCGCCCTCCTCGCCGCGACAGGTCTTCCTCCTCCAGCGCAAGGCGAGCAAGGTGGGCTCGCGGGCTGGCGCGCACCACCGGCTGGATCCGCCGCAAGCTCCTGCTCGACCGCGGCGTGGTGATGATCCCCGGCGTCGTCTACGAGCGGATCGACGACGCCGGCCTCCACCTCCGCGTGGGCGGTGAGGCGCGGACGCTGGAGGTCGACACCATCGTGGTCTGCGCCGGCCAGGAGCCGCGGCGAGAGCTGCAGGCGGAGCTCCTGGCGGCCGGCGTCCCGACCACGCTCGTCGGCGGCGCCGACGTGGCCGCCGAGCTGGACGCCCGCCGCGCCATCGACCAGGGCACGCGGGAGGCGCTGGTGGCGTGAGCCTGGCGAGCAGCCCGCGCTCGCCCGGTCAGCGCCCGAGGAGCCCCTTCACGGCGGCATAGTCCTGCTCGTGCACCGCGCCGACCCGGACGCAGCGGAGCCAGCCCGCGGCGTCCACGAGCGCGTGGACCGGGATCATCGCGTCTCGCGCCACGCCGAGCGAGTCGAGCAGCGGCCCGAGATCCCCCTCCGAGCGGAGCCACCCCATCCGGCCCGGCAACCCCCTCGAGCGCCAGGCGGCCAGCTCCGTCCCTCGATCCTCGGCGTCGATGCTGACCAGCTCGAGCGCCACGGGCGTGCCGTCCCGCGCCAGGGCGTCCTGCCAACGCCGGAGCAGCCCCATCTCCTCGACGCACGGCGTGCACCAGGTCGCCCAGAGGTTGACCCAGGTCCAGCCCGGCGCCCGCGCGCCGGAGGAGCCGGACCGGTCGTCCTTCCCGGGCAGCGGGCGGGTGGGAGGAGCGGCGTAGCGTCGGGCACCCTCGCCGCCGGCCGGGTAGCTCCGCTCGCAGAACGCGCTCTCGGGCGCGGAAGGGCCGGCTGGCCTCCGCACGCCGGCGAAGCGCTCGGGCACCGCCTGCGCAGGGGCGCTCGACTCCTGGCAGGCCGTCCCGAGGGCGCAGGCGAGGAGCGCGGCAGCTCCCCGGAGCGCTCGCCGGCCGCGGGGCCGCCCGTCAGATGGCACAGTCGATCCAGGCCACGAAGGCGCTGCGGTTGATGTCGGCGTGGCTGCACTGCCCGGCGCGGGAGCGCTCCCACCCGCAGAACTCGCTCGACAGCTGGGCGAACTCCTCGCCCAGCCACAGGAGCCCCACCTGCTTCCTGAGGTCCTCGTCGTGGAACCTCCCGTCGAGGTGGTCCAGGATCCCCTTGGCGCGGTCGCGGCTCAGCGCCTCGTTGTAGCGCTCGTCGCCGTCGGTGCTCGCGCGCGAGACCACGAAGAAGAAGCTCGCGCCGCGCTGATCGCTCCAGGCCTGCTCGACGAGCGCGCGCGCCGGGTCGTCCAGCTCCGCCTTGGCGGCGTCGAACTGGATGATGCGCGCGCGGTGCGCGAGCGGCTTGAAGATGGCGTTGAAGTCGCTGCCCGACAGCGCCGCGATCTTCCGCGCCTGGAGCGGCTGGCAGCCGCGGCCGCCCGCCCCGCCGCCGACCAGGCCGCAGGCGCCCGCGACCCGGCGCACGATGGCCTTCAGCTCCGGCGTGCAGTAGGCGTCGTTCGTCACGCTCGCGGTCGCGACCTCGCGCGCCGCGCCCTGGCCGGCCTCGAGCCGCCGCTCCGCGGCGCGGGTCCAGGTCACCACCAGCGCCACCGGGATCACGAGCGCCGCGCTCAGCAGGAGCCAGCGCCTGGACGTGTCGTTCATCGCTCGGTCTCCTCGCCCGTCGGGGCGGCGGGCAGCGGGTCGGCGCCCGGGGACGGCGGCGCGGGCATCGGCTCCTCGCCCGGCGCGGCCGCCGGGGTGGACGGGAGCGGCGGCGGTGGCTCCGCGGGCGGGGAGGGCGCGAGCGCCTGCCCCGCCCCTGGCGTCCTCGATCCGGGCCCGACCTCCTGCGACGGCCTCGCCACGGCCACCTGCTCCGCGCCGGGGGGTGGAGGCGGGGGACGCCTGGGCTTCGCCGCGCGCCTCAGGGCGCGCTCCCGCGCGGCCCCGGGCGAGAGCATGCGCGCCAGCGTGTACTCGAGGCCGAGATCGGTGTCCTCGTCGCACATCCGTGCGCCGTCCACGAACAGCTGGGGCGTCAGCACCGGGATCGCGTTGGCGACGGCCCAGCGCAGGCTCTTCGTGAGCTTGCTCTTCACCAGGGCGCCGCCCAGGCAGCCCCGGACCTTCGGGAACTCCCGCTCGATCTCGGCCCGCAGCGCGGCGTCGCCCCGGGCGCCCAGCGCGCGGAGCTCGCCCTGGCGGGCGAAGGCCCACCGCAGGACGGCGCCGGCGGCGTCGGCGTCCTTCGCGCCGTGGTCGACGCCCGCGGCGCAGAGGACCGCCTCGCTGACCGCGCAGGCGCCGGGGTGGACCGCCTCCGTCACCATCCAGTTACAGGCCGAGTCCAGGGGGAACAGCACGCCCCTCAGGTCGAGCCGCTCGCCCAGCGCGCTGGCCGCGAGGCGCGCGTCGAAGGCCTTGCAGGACGCGCAGAGCGGGTCGAGCACCTCGATGGCGGCGGTCCCGCCCGCGCTCGAGGTGAGCGGGATCATCACGCCGGCGGAGTCCTCGGCGCGGACCAGCGCGCCGCACCCCATCGTCGAGCTCCCGGGATCCGGCTGCGGCGCGGAGACGAGGTAGGCCAGCGTCACGGCCGCGACCAGCCCGGTGCCCTCGAGCAGCGCCGGCCCGAAGCGCGACGGACCGGAGGGGGTCGCGCGGAGCGCGCGGTGCGCGAGGAGCGCGCCGGCGAAGCAGAGCGCACTCGCGGCATAGATGCCGATGCAGATCTTGCAGACCGCGTCGAGCGCGTGGAAGGACACGGCGCCGTACACGACGGACATCGCGACCGGGAGGCCGGCCGCGGCGACCAGCACCCTCGTCTCGCCGGAGGACGCGCGCCGCCGCCACAGCAGGAGGACGGCCCGGTAGGCGAGGAACGCGAACACCGCCAGCGACCAGAGGCTGACCGGCACCCCGCCCCACACGCGCTCGCGGAAGAACGAGCTGTAGGGGCTCATCATCACCGTCCGGCAGCCGCTCGCCGCGACCTCGGCGGCCGCGCCGGGCAGGAACGAGCAGTGGATCGCGTGGACCTGCCGGTCCAGGTGCTGCGCGAAGTCGCTGGTGCTCAGCGCCGAGAAGGAGGCGCCCACCAGGGCGCCCGCGAGCGCCACGACCAGCGGCGTGCGCGGGAACGGGGCCCGCCACGGCGGAGCGGGGCGATCCTTGGGCGGGCCCTCGACGGGCGGCGGCGCGTCGCGCAGGTGGTCCGTGAACGCTGGATCGTGCGGGATCATCGCAATGACAAAGCAAGCGGCGGATCGTGTGGTCAAGGCCCGCGCTGCGCCGATCTGCTTCCTGCACGCACAGTGCGACCGGCACCGAGCGTGCAAGGCGACGGGATTCGCGATGTACGTCGAGGAACACATCGAGTACGGCGCGCCGCCGCTCTAGATTCCGCGGGTGCGGCAGCGACGAGCAGAGTCCTCACCCGGTGGTCGGAGGTCCCGGCTCGTTTCACTCGTGGTCCTGGCGCTCCTCGCCGGATGCCGGGCCGACCCGCCCGCCCAGCCGGCCCGGCCCGCTCCCCCGGCCGCGGAGGCCGGCGCGCAGCGCGCCGCTCCGGAGCCGGCCGGCGTCGAGGCGTGCGACAGCCCGGTCCCCGTGCTCGAGGAGGGCCGCGAGGTCGGGCGCGTCTGCCCCGGGGACGCGCGCCGTCAGGGCCTCACCGTGGTCGACCTGTCCGACGACTGGGTGCCGCTGGTGCTCCGGGACCCGGACGACCTGGTGCGGCTGCCGCAGCCCTACCGCGCGACCTACGCGGCCCTCGCCGACGAGCGGTTCCCGCCGGGCCCCGAGGGTGAGCGCGCCCGGCGCGACGCCTTCCTGGAGCTCTACGGGATCTTCCCGAGCCTCCGCGTGCTGGCGGCGCGCCTGCTCGACGAGGAGCGCCACCTGTGCCACGCGGCCGTCGACGGGACGCCCATCCAGGCGCTCGCGACCTCCCCGCGGCCTTCGTCCGGCTCCGCCGCGCCCGACATCGAGGGCGCGCTGGCCGCGCTGGAGCGGCGGCTCCTCTGCGAGCGGCTCCTCCGCCCGGCGGGGCGGACGCCGCGGTGGCGGCTGCAGGAGGCCCTCGAGGCGTACCAGCGCAAGCACGCCATCGTCTCGCGGGGCGCCCTGGACCGCGAGACTCGCCTCGCGCTTGCCGAGGACAGCCGCGAGCTGGACTTCCGGGCGCTCCTCCGAGCGCTGCGGGCCCGCGTCATCGACGCCTCCGGCCTCATCGAGGACGGCAGCGCGGCGGGGACGCGCGGCACGGTCCTGTCGCGGCGCCTCGACGGGGACGCGTTCCACGCCACCGACCGGTACGACGCGCTCGAGTCCGGCGCGCCGGATCTCGGCTCTCCCGCGACCGAGGCGGCGGCGCTCGCGCTGGGGTGGACCGATCCCGCGGCGGCCGCCGAATTCTTCCGCGCGCGCGGGCCCGACGCCTCCCGTCGGCTCGTCGTGGCGCTGCGGCTCCCGCCCCTGCCCGCGTATCACGCGGAGCACATGGAGCTCCGGGCCGAGATCGATCGCGGCGACGTCTGGTACGAGCTCCCCACCTCGCGCGGGAGCATCGCGCGCCGGCCCACGCTCACCCTCTACGCGCGCACGGCCGGCGGCGCGGAGGTGGCCCTGGTGCGGTGGCCGACCACCATCGGCGGCTGGAAGAAGGAGGTGGGGCCCTGGGGGCAGGTCGGGCTCCGGTACAAGAACTCCGACGTGGGCAAGCGGATGTGGCGCGACCTCGTGGCGTCGCCGGCGTGGCTCCCGCCGCCCCAGACCCCGGCGCGCGCGCTGGTGCACCGGGGCTACGGCGAGAAGAAGTGGCTGCCCGAGACGGATTTCCTCGGCCCGGGGTACGCGTCGGCCTACGGGCTCGTGATGTTGCCGCACCTGCGGCCGGTGAGCTCCGGCGGCGGGACGCTCTGGTACGACAACGGCATCCGCACCCACGGCTCGGTGAGCTACCCGTCGATCCTGGGCAGCGAGAGCCACGGGTGTCACCGGCTGTTCAACCACGCCGCGGTGCAGCTGGCCTCGTTCCTCCTGCAGCACCGGCACCACGTCCGTCACGGCCTCCTCGCCCGCCCGTTCGTGCACGAGTTCACCTGGCGCGGCATGAAGCTGAGGCACCCCATCCCGCACCGCGGGTACCGCTTCGAGCTCACCCCTCCCGTGGAGGTGGAGGTGCTGCGGGGGACGGTGCGCGGCAAGATCCGCAGCGTGCCGCTGCGGCTCGTCAGCCAGGCGAGGCCACGGTCGAAGGTCGAGGTGCACCAGGCCGCGGCGGCCGTCGTCCCGGCGGCGCGGACGGCGCCCGAGTCCGGGCGGCCCGCGGGCGATCCGGACTCCGCCGGCATCGCGCAGGACGCCGCCGTCCAGTGATCGGCTCGCCTCCCTCGGCCCGCGCTGCGATCACGCCGCCGGGCTGCTAGGCTCCGGTCATGAACCTCGGTCCGCTGATCTCCGTCGACGCCCTGGTCGCCTCGACCACGCCCGTGCGCCTGCTGGACGCCCGCCCCGGCGCGGAGGTCCACGCCGCCGGTCACCTCGAGGGCGCCCTCCACGCGGACCTCGAGTCGCAGCTCAGCGCGGCCACCGCCCCCGGCGCCGATCCGGCCCGAGGCGGACGCCACCCGCTGCCCTCGCCCGCCGCGTGGGCGGCCCAGCTCGGCGCGTGGGGGATCGGCCCCGAGACGCCGGTGGTGGTCTACGACGCGTCGGGCGGAGGCAACGCCGCCTGCCGGCTCTGGTGGATGCTGCGGGCGTTCGGCCATCGGCAGGTCGCGGTGCTGGACGGCGGGATCCAGGCGGCGCGCGCCGCCGGGCTCGCCGAGACCCGGGCCGCGCCCGGGCCGATCCCGGCGCTGCCCCCCTACCCGTGCTCGAGCTGGCTCCTCCCGACCGCCGACCTCGACGCCGTGGAGCGGCGGGTGAAGGACCGTTCCTGGAGGGTGCTGGACGTCCGCTCGCGCGAGCGCTGGCGGGGGGAGGTCGAGCCCTTCGACCCCGTGCCGGGCAGGATCCCGGGCACCGTGAACCTGCCGTTCTCCGAGAACCTCGGGACGGACGGGCGCTTCAAGCCCGGCGACGCCCTGCGGCGGCAGTACCTGGACCTGCTCGCCGGCGCCCCGTCCGACCACCTCGTGGTGCACTGCGGCTCCGGCGTCACCGCCTGCCACACCCTGCTCGCGCTGGAGCTGGCGGGGCTGGAGGGGGCCGCGCTCTACGTGGGCTCGTACGGCGAGTGGTGCCGGCGCGGGCTGCCGCTCGGCAAGGGATAGCCGCGCCCACGGCGGGGCGCGCTCAGAACGCGACCTCGCCCCGCATCACCTCCACCACCTGTCCGCCCACGCGAACGTCGGTGACGCGTCCCCCGCTCGTGGTCGCGCGCACGAAGATCCGGCTGGGCCGGCGCGCCTCCAGGCCCTGCTCGATCAGCACCCGCTCGTCGCTGGCCGCGACCCCGCTCGCCACCATCCAGGCCGCGGCGCAGCCGGCGGCGGACCCGGTGGCCGGGTCCTCGCCCCCGTAGAAGATCATGCGGGCGTGGAGCCGGGCGGCCGGATCGACCGTCTCGCGGCAGACCGCGTAGAAGAAGCGCGCGTCGGTCCCGGCGAGCCAGGCGTTCGCCGAGCGCCAGTCCACCGCCAGCGTCCGCAGCGCGGCCAGCGAGCGGAGCGGCAGGATCACGAAGGGGAGCCCGGTCGAGACGGTCTGGATCGGGAGCGCCGGGTCGAGGTCGGCCTCGCCGCAGCCCGGTCGCGCGCGCCACGTCGCGCCGGTCGTGCACGCGTCCGAACACCGGCTCCACCTGCCGCATCTCGCCGAAGTCCGGCTCGCCCGCCCGCGCCTCGAACCGGACCGGGATCCGCCCGGCGTCGAGATCCAGCGTGATCTCCGGGACCCGCGTCTCGCCCCGCAGCACCGCCGCCGTCCCCAGCGTCGGGTGTCCGGCGAAGGGCAGCTCCTCCTCCACGGTGAAGATGCGGACCCGCACCCCGTGGTCGCGCTCGGTGTAGGCGTCGCGCGGGAGCACGAAGGTCGTCTCGGAGTGGTTCGTCTCCCGGGCGAGCGCCTGCATCTCCTCGCCGCCGAGCCCGCGCGCGTCGATGAACACCGAGAGCGGGTTCCCCTCGAGGGCGTTCGCGGTGAAGACGTCGACCTGGATCAGCGGGAGGCGGCGGGGGGCGGCCATGAGCGAGGCGTCCTGCCGATACCGGGCGGATCGACCGTGGCGCGGTGGCTCGCGGGGTTCGGGGGGAGCGGCGCGGCGCCGAGGCCGTGGTGGAGCGCGTAGACGAGCAGCTTGAGGCGTCCCGCGACCCCGAGCTTCTCGAACACCTCGCTCAGGTGGTTCCTCACGGTCTTCTCGTTGATTCCGAGCCGCTCCGCAATCTCGTCGTTGCGGAGCCCTTCGGCGACGAGGCCTGCCACCTCCCGCTCGCGCGGCGTGAGCGACGCGATCCGTGCCAGCTCCGGGTCGGCGCGGCGAGCTGCCTCGAGCGACTCGTTCAGGACGGACTCGAGGCAGTGACGATCGAACCACAGCTCGCCCGCGCTCACCTTGCGCAGGGCCTTCAGGATCAGCTCCGCCGGCCTGTCCTTGGTCAAGAAGCCGTGCGCCCCCGCCCGGAGCGCTTCCTTGTACGTGGTGGGATCCGCCGAGCCGGTGAAGACGAGGAACCGCGCGCCCGGCGCCGCGCGCATCAGCATCGGAAGGACCTCGAGACCGTCCTCGCCCTCGAGGGCGAGATTGAGCATCACCACGTCGATGGCGCACCCGCGCAGGCGCACCATGGCGTCGCGCGCCGAGGCCGACTCTCCAGCCACGCGCAGGTCACTCGTAGATCCCAGGAGCGACCTGAGACCATCTCGAAGGATGGGATGGTCGTCGACGACGAAGACCTGGATCTGTTGCTTGGCAGTCATGGCCCCCCCCGGCGCCCGCGCCTCGCAACTCTATCGGGGATTGGCCCGGGAACGCAGGGCGATGACGATGCCCGCCGGGGTCTGCTGCCGGTGCGACCGGGACAAAGCGCTCAGCCCATCGGACCACGGCACACCAACGGATGAGCGCCAGCGCCGCAAGCGGCGGTCGAGACACGGGCCAGGCGAGCGCTCCGGACGCGCCAAAGGGGCCCTCCCCGCCCGGGTGGCGTGCTGGGCGCCCGCCCTCCAGCGGAACCTCCGGACCGCGGGTCGCCTCGGAGCGATCGCGGAACAAGGGGGAGCACGATGATCCGTACCGGGAAGTGGTTGGCCTTCACAGGCACGATGGCGGTGCTGACGCTCGCTGGATGCGGCGCCAGCGAGCGCGCACCGGCGGGCGACGCCGACCGATCAGCGCTGGCAGGCAGCTCGTTCGAGAGTCAGGACGGGAACCTCCTCGATCAAGCGGCCATCGACTGGCAGAGCGCGCCGAACTTCGACTTCAAGGCGGACCCGTTCACCGGGTCGCAGGACGACGCCTTCGGCCAGGGGGCGAAGGAGGACATCCCGAATCCGACGGTGGTGACCGGCTCGATCCCTCCGAACAAGAGCGACCTGACGCGCTTCTACCTCGGCCACGAGCGGATCGGAGGAGACTATTACCTCTACCTCGCCTGGCTGCGCACGAACATCCTCGGCTCCGCCAACATGGACTTCGAGTTCAACCAGTCGTCCACCCTGGACGACAACGGCGTGACGCTGAAGCGCACCCGGGGTGACCTGCTCGTCACCTTCGACTTCACCAACGGCGGAGGCAACCCCGTCCTCGGGATCCTGCGCTGGCTGACGCCGCCGCAGGACTCGGTCGCCAGCTGCTTCGCCAGCAACTCGCTGCCGTGCTGGGGTAACCACCAGACCCTCGGCAGCGCGACGGCGGACGGCTCGGTCTTCCCGCAGGTGACGTGCAAGGTGGACGCGGACTGCGCGGCCGTGGCGCCCGGCGCGCTCTGCAACGGCCCCAAGGAGGGCAACAGCAAGACGTGCACGACGATCGATCCGAAGAACGGCAACGCGACCGTGAACGAGCTGACCTTCGGCGAGGCGGCCATCAACCTGACCGCGGCCGGCGTGTTCTCCTCGAATCAGTGCACCACCTTCGCCGGCGCCTACCTGAAGAGCCGCTCCTCGGCCTCCTTCACCGCCGAGCTGAAGGACTTCATCCCGCCGCTCTCGACCAACATCACCAACTGCGCGACGGTCGACATCACCAAGACGGACGACCTGGGGGCCCCGCTCGCGGGCGTCGAGTTCACGCTGTACCAGAACAACGCCCCGGTCACGACGACGCCTCCGCATGGCGCCGAGGACACCGCGACCGCCTACACCTGCACCACTGGCGCCAACGGCAAGTGCTCCATCACGAACGTGGTGTTCGGCGACTACTGGGCCGTCGAGACGAAGGGCCTCACAGGCTACGACCTCGCGGCCGATCAGGCCTTCACGCTCGACCAGAACACGCCGAACGGGACGGTGAGCCTCACCTTCGTCGACCCGCGGCAGCCCGGCGCGATCCTGGTGACGAAGACCGCCAAGACCAAGCTGGCCCAGAGCGGCAGCGCCCCGCAGGCCGGCGTGACCATCGGCCTCTATACCAACGCCACGCCGCCCGTGTTCATCACCAGCGGGGTCACCGACGCGAACGGGCAGGTGTGCTTCGACGGCCTGACGCCGCTCGGCACGACCTACAAGGTCGTCGAGACGGTGCCGAGCAACTACTCGAACGAGACCGCCACCAAGACGGTCACGGTCACGAAGACGGCCAACTGCGGAGCGCTCGTCGGCGACGCGGACACGGTCTCCTTCACGAACGTCCCGCTCTCGCGGATCACCGTGTCGTTCCAGTCGCTGGCCGGCCTGGGCGTGACCGAGGCCACCATCAACTGCACCGGCGACACCCCCGGCAACTACGTCGCGCTGCCGGAGGCGACGCCCAGGATCCTCGACGACCTGGTGCCGGGCACCTACCAGTGCACCGTGATCGTCGATCCGTGAGTCCGAGCGGCGCGCGGAGACGCGCGGGCGCGTGAGCGCCCGCCCGCGCGCGAAAGGGAGAGGCCCCCGGTCCCCCCGGGGGCCTCGTCGTCCGCGCGGACGGTCCGGCCGCGGCTCAGGGGCCGCAGCGCGCGCCGAGGCGTGCCTTCACCAGGTCGACGTCGGCGGAGGTCACCCAGCCATCCGCGTCCAGGTCGAAGCGGTTCCAGTCGCCCACGTGGTTCCAGTAGTTCTCCGGGATGCCCGGATTGGGCGAGATCCGCGACCAGGCGATCCCGTTGCCCTCGCCCACGTGCGCGGCCACCAGGTCCGCGTCGACCTGCGTGACCACGCCGTCGTCGTCGAGGTCCACCGGCCAGGCATCGAACTCGTCGTTGGCCGAGCTCGTCCCGCAGGCGCGCAGGTAGTCGGTCCCCGCGGGGAGGGCGCCCGAGTTGAAGTTGCCGCTCGGGTAGACGAGCTGGGCCAGCGTGTGCTCGTAGCTGTCCGACCACCCGTCGCCGTCGGCGTCGGCGCCCAGGCACGCGCTCCAGTAGAAGTACGGCCAGTCGTTGTAGTCCTTGCCCGAGACGTCGACGCTGGTCGCGGTGGTGGAGCCCACGTTCGTCACGGTGATCGCGTACCCGGCGGGCGCGGTGAAGCTCGTGTTCGGGAACATGCAGAGCCGCGCCACGCCACCCGAGGTCCTGGCGACGATCGTCTTGCCTTTCTGGGTCCGCTCGTTCGAGAGGTAGTCGTTCTCCGGCACGACCGTCGACACCTGGAGCTGCGCGTCGGTGCCGGCGGTGACCTTCACCATGACTGCGCGCGGATCGTTGCAGTCCGGATGGCGAGGCGCGAACGTGAAGCTCTCGCCCGGCGCGAGGGAGCCTGCCGCGGTCCAGTCGGCGTGATCGTCCTCTCCGAGGCAGGCCTTGGTGGCGTCCCAGCGGAAGGAGTAGGACTCGGAGGTGATGCCGAGGGGCGCCGGGACGACGTCCACGCTCGTCTGCCCGAGCAGCGTCGCCTGGCCGCGCTTGAGCTGCTGGTAGGCCTTGAGCGTGTGCGTCCCGACGTCCCTGCCCACGGTGACGGCGGCGGCGAGGCAGCCAGAGGCGTCGGCCACCGCGCTCCAGCTCCGCGTCCCGGCCGGCCCCTGGTCCTGGCCGAGGATGCTGAGCCCGGCGGTGTAGCCGCAGCCTGTCACCTGCAGTGATGCGCCGGCGGGGGCCGGGCTCGGCGCCGCGGCCAGGGAGGCGGCGCCCGACCGCGCCGCTTCGCTGACGTTCACCGTGGGTGCTCCGCCATCGCTCGCCCCGGGGTCGGCCCCGCCGCACGCGATGGCCACGGCCGCCAGCGCGATGAGGCCCGGGAACCTGCCCGCCCTGTGGCGCCTGGTCGGCGGAATGCTGGGGGACATCGGCTCGGCGGCGATCTCGGTCAATGGACGCTCCCTGTCCCCTGGTCATGGGACACCTGACCGGTATACGCGAGACCCGGGTCGGATTGAACCCGGAACGTTCAATTGTGGCGGCAAGATTGCGCGCACGATTGAGCACAATTGACCATCATTCGGCACCTTCGCCGCGCATCGCGTACACGTGTGGACGGTGCCCACACCCGGTTTCGGCGAAGATCGAGGGCGTCGTGGGGCACGCCCGCGCGCGGCTCCGGTGCCATCGACCCCGACCGCGCGGGCGGAGCGAGCGGCACCAGCGCGCGCATCCGCAGGGGCCGGCGCTGCAGCGCCGACCGCGCGACCGATCCGGTTTCGATCGAGGAGGTGGCCGGGGCTCGCCGGGCGCGCGGCGAGGTTCGGGGGCCGGCGCGCGCCGACCGCTCGCCCTCGCGGCGCCGCCCTACGGCAGGACCGTCTCCCCGTGCGACAGGAAGCGGTCCACCGCCTGGGCCGCCTGGCGGCCCTCGCGGATGGCCCACACCACCAGCGACTGGCCGCGCGACATGTCGCCGGCGGCGAAGATGCCGGTGACGCTGGTCATCTTGCTCTCGTCGGTCCAGACGTTGCCGCGCTCGTCGAGCTTCACGCCGAGCTGCTGCAGGAGCGGCTTCTCCGGGCCGACGAAGCCCATGGCGAGCAGCACCAGCTCGGCCCGGATGATCCGGTCGGTGTGCGGGATCTCCTTCGGGGCGACCCGGCCGTCCTGCCCCTTCACCCACTCCACCTCGATGAGGTGCAGCTCCTTCACGCGGCCGGCCTCGTCGCCGATGAAGCGCTTGGTCTGCACGCAGAAGCGGCGCGGATCGTGGCCGAAGAGGGCCTTCGCCTCCTCCTGCCCGTAGTCGGTGCGGAGGATCTTGGGCCACTGGGGCCACGGGTTGTCGGCGGCCCGCCGGTCGGGCGGGCGCGGCAGGATCTCGAGCTGCGTCACGCTGGCCGCGCCGTGGCGCACCGAGGTGCCGACGCAGTCGGTGCCGGTGTCGCCGCCGCCGATCACCACCACGTGCTTGCCCTTGGCGGAGATGTACTTCCCGTCCGCGTGGTCGGAGTCGAGGAGCGACTTGGTGTTGGCGTGGAGGAAGTCCATCGCCAGGTGGATGCCGTCCAGGCTCCGCCCCTCGATGGGCAGGTCTCGCCCCAGGGTGGAGCCGCCGCAGAGCACCACCGCGTCGTAGTCCCGGGTCAGCCGCTCGGCCGGGATGTGCTTGCCGATCTCGGTCTGGGTGACGAAGCGGATCCCCTCGTCGGCGAGGACCTTCACCCGCCGCTCGACGATCGACTTGTCGAGCTTCATGTTGGGGATGCCGTACATGAGCAGCCCGCCGATCCGGTCGGCTCGCTCGAACACCGTGACGGTGTGGCCGGCGCGGTTGAGCTGCTGCGCCGCCGCCAGCCCGGCCGGCCCCGAGCCGACCACCGCCACGCGCTTGCCGGTCCGCACCGGCGGGGACTTGGGCTTCACCCAGCCGCTGGCGAAGGCGCGATCGACGATCTCGGCCTCGATGAGCTTGATGCTCACCGGCGGGTCGTCGATCCCGAGCGTACAGCTCCCCTCGCAGGGCGCCGGGCAGACGCGCCCCGTGAACTCCGGGAAGTTGTTGGTCTTGGCGAGGCGGATGTACGCCTCCTCCCACTGGCCGCGGTAGACGAGGTCGTTCCACTCGGGGATGAGGTTGTTGACCGGGCAGCCGAAGGCCATCCCCGCCAGCAGCTTGCCGGTGTGGCAGAACGGGATGCCGCAGTCCATGCAGCGGGCGCCCTGCTGGCGCAGCGTCTCCTCGGCGTAGGGCGGGTGGTCCTCGCTCCAGTCCTTCACGCGCTCCAGCGGGCCCCGCTCGTGCTTCGGCTCGCGGGGGAACTCCAGGAATCCGGTCGGCTTGCCCATGTGCTAGTTCCCGCCCACGCGCGCCAGGTCGTGCGCGTTCTGCTCGAACGCCGCCAGCTCCGCCTGCTCCGGCGTGAGCCCCTTCTCGCGCATCCTCGCCTGCGCCTCGAGGACGCGGCGGTAGTCGTGCGGCACCACGCGGACCATCCGCTTCACCGTCTCCGGCCAGGCGGAGAGCAGCCGCCGCGCGTGGCCGCTCTCGGTGAGCGCGGCGTGCCGCTCCACCAGCGCCCGCACCCGGGCAATCTCCCCGGGGTCCTCGAGCGGCGAGAGCCCCACCATCTCGACGTTGCAGCGGCGCTCGAAGGCGCCGTCGTCGAGCACGTAGGCCACGCCGCCGGACATCCCGGCCGCGAAGTTCCGGCCGGTCGGACCGAGCACCACCACGGTGCCGCCGGTCATGTACTCGCAGCCGTGGTCGCCCACCCCCTCCACCACCGCCGAGAGGCCCGAGTTCCGGACGCAGAACCGCTCGCCGGCCAGCCCGCGCACGTAGGCCTCGCCGCCGGTCGCGCCGTAGAAGGCCACGTTCCCGACGATGATGTTCTCCTCCGGCACGAAGGCGGCGCCGGCCGGCGGGAACACCACGATCTTCCCGCCCGAGAGCCCCTTGCCCACGTAGTCGTTGGCGTCGCCCTCCAGCGCCAGCGTGACGCCCGGCGGCAGGAACGCGCCGAAGGACTGGCCCGCCGAGCCCTGGAAGTGGAGCCGGATGGTGTCCTCCGGTAGCCCGGCCGGCCCGTGCCGGCGGGTGACCTCGGAGCCGACCATGGTCCCCACCACCCGGTTGGTGTTCCGGATGGGGAGCGTGGCGCGCACCGGCTTGCGCTCCTGGATGGCCGGGCGGCACAGGTCGAGCAGCACGGTGGCGTCGAGCGTCCGCTCGATGCCGTGGTCCTGCGGGATCTGGCAGGTGCGCCCGTAGCTCCTCGGCACGGTCGGCTTGAAGAGGATCCGGCTGAAGTCGAGGTTGCGCGCCTTCCAGTGGTCCACGGCGCGCCGCATCTCGATCCGCTCCGACCGGCCCACCATCTCGTCGATGGTCCGGTAGCCCAGCTCGGCCATCAGCTCGCGGACCTCCTGCGCGACGTAGCGCATGAAGGTGACCACGTGGGCGGGATCGCCGGTGAAGCGGGCGCGGAGCTTCGGGTCCTGCGTGGCCACGCCCACCGGGCAGGTGTTGAGGTGGCAGGCCCGCATCATGATGCAGCCGAGCACCACCAGCGGCGCGGTGGCGAAGCCGAACTCCTCGGCGCCGAGCAGCGCGCCGATCACCACGTCGCGGCCGGTCTTGAGCTGCCCGTCCACCTCCACCACGATGCGCGAGCGCAGGTCGTTCATGACCAGCACCTGGTGCGCCTCGGCGAGGCCGAGCTCCCAGGGGATGCCGGCGTGCTTGATCGACGTGAGCGGCGAGGCGCCCGTGCCGCCGTCGTGCCCGGAGATGAGCACCACGTCGGCGTGCGCCTTGGCGACGCCGGCGGCGATGGTGCCGACGCCCACCTCGGCCACCAGCTTCACCGAGATGCGCGCGTGGTGGTTGGCGTTCTTGAGGTCGTGGATGAGCTGCGCCAGGTCCTCGATCGAGTAGATGTCGTGGTGCGGCGGGGGCGAGATGAGCCCGACGCCCGGGGTCGAGTGCCGGACCTTGGCGATCCAGGGGTAGACCTTGGACCCCGGGAGCTGCCCGCCCTCCCCCGGCTTGGCCCCCTGGGCCATCTTGATCTGCAGCTCCTGGGCGTTCACCAGGTAGTCGCTGGTCACGCCGAAGCGGCCGGAGGCCACCTGCTTGATGGCGGAGTTCTTGGAGTCGCCGCCGGCGGTCTTCTGGTAGCGGGCGGGATCCTCGCCGCCCTCGCCGGTGTTGGACTTGCCGCCGATCCGGTTCATCGCCACGGCCAGCGCCTCGTGCGCCTCCTTGGAGATGGACCCGTAGCTCATGGCGCCGGTCTTGAACCGGCGCACGATCCGCTCGACCGGCTCGACCTCCTCGAGCGGCACCGGCCGCTGGCCGGGCAGCAGATCCATCAGGCCGCGGAGCGTGTTGAGGTTCCTCGACTGGTCGTTCACCAGCCGCGTGTACTCCTTGAAGAGCGGGTAGCTGCCGGTCCGGCAGGCGAACTGGAGCTTGTGCACCGTCTCCGGGTTGAAGAGGTGGTGCTCGCCGCCCTCCCGCCACTTGTACTGGCCGCCGGCGGGCAGGCTGGTGTGGATCACCGGGCGCCGGGGCGGGAAGCCGCGCTCGTTGCGCATGCGCGCCTCGCGCGCGATCACGTCGATGCCGACGCCCCCGACGCGGGTGGCCGTCCAGGTGAAGTACTCGTCGATGAAGTCCTGGTTGAGCCCCACCGCCTCGAAGACCTGGGCGCCGTGGTAGCTCTGGATGGTGGAGATCCCCATCTTGGAGATCACCTTCACGATCCCCTTCGACACCGCCTTCGCGAACTTCTTCTCGGCCTCGGCCGCCGGGCCGGGGATCATCCCGAGCTTCACCTGGTCGTGGATGGTCTCGAAGACGAGGTAGGGGTTCACGGCCGAGGCGCCGTAGCCGATGAGCAGCGCGAAGTGGTGCACCTCGCGCGGCTCGCCCGTCTCGAGCACCAGGCCGCAGCGGGTGCGGGTGCCCTCGCGGATCAGGTGGTGCTGGACCGCCGCGACCGCCAGGAGCGACGGGATGGGCGCGTCGTCGGCGTCGTGGCCGCGGTCCGAGAGGATGAGGAGGTTGTAGCCCTCGGCGATGCACTCCGAGGCCTTCCAGCGCAGGTCCTCGAGCGCCTTGCGGAGCCCGGCGCCGCCGTCGGCGGCCCGGAACAGGATGGGGATCGTGATGGCGCGCAGCCCCTTCGACTCGGGGCCGCCGTCCAGCGCGCGGATCTTCTCGAGGTCCTCGTTGCGGACCACCGGCGAGGGCAGCGCCAGCTGGCGGGCGGCGTCCGGGCCCGGCTCGAGGAGGTTCCCCTCCGGGCCGACCGCGGTCTCCACCGCCATGATGATCTCCTCCCGGATCGCGTCGACGGGAGGGTTGGTGACCTGGGCGAAGAGCTGCTTGAAGTAGTTGAAGAGCGGCTGGGGCTTCTCGGACAGGACCGCCAGCGGCGTGTCGGTGCCCATCGAGCCGATGGCCTCGGTGCCCTCGGTCGCCATGGGCGTGATGAGCATCTTCACGTCCTCGGCGGTGTAGCCGAACACCTCCTGCCGCCGGAGGACGGTCTCGTGGGCCGGCGCGATGACGTTGACCGGCCGCGGGAGCTGATCGAGCCGGACCGTGTACCGCTCGAGCCACTCGGCGTAGGGCTTCTCCCGGGCGATCCGCTCCTTCAGCTCCTCGTCGGAGATGATCCGCTTCTCGCGGGTGTCCACCAGGAACATGCGGCCCGGCTGGAGCCGGCCCTTCTTCAGGATCCGCTCCGGCGGGATGTCGAGCACGCCCACCTCGGACGCCATCACCACCAGGTCGTCGCGGGTGACGTAGTAGCGCGAGGGGCGCAGGCCGTTGCGGTCCAGCACGGCCCCCACCCGGACGCCGTCGGTGAAGGCGATCGAGGCCGGCCCGTCCCACGGCTCCATCAGGCAGGAGTGGAACTCGTAGAACGCCCGCTTCTCCGGGCTCATGGCCGGGTCGCGGGTCCACGGCTCCGGCACCATCATCATCATGGCGTGCGGCAGCTCGCGCCCGGAGAGCGTGAGCAGCTCGAGCACGTTGTCGAACATGGCCGAGTCGGAGCCCTCGGTGTCCACCACGGTGAGGATCTTCAGCAGGTCGTCGCCGAGCAGCGACGACCGCATCATCGACTGGCGCGCGTGGATCCAGTTGATGTTGCCGCGCAGCGTGTTGATCTCGCCGTTGTGCGAGATGTAGCGGTACGGGTGGGCGCGCGCCCAGGACGGGAAGGTGTTGGTGCTGAACCGCGAGTGGACCATCGCGAGCGCCGACACCACCGCCGGATTCGAGAGGTCGAGGTAGAGCTCGCGGAGCTGCCCCGCGTTCAGCATGCCCTTGTAGACGATGGTCTTGTGAGAGAGCGACGGGACGTAGAAGTGGGTGCGCCCCGGGATGGCCGACCGGCTCACCTTCTTCTCGACCTGCCGCCGGATCACGTAGAGCTTCCGCTCGAAGGCGTCCTCGTCGGCGCAGCCCGCGGCGCGCCCCACCAGGATCTGCCGGATGACGGGCTGGCTCGACTGCGCGGTCGGCCCGAGCGTGCCGTTGTCGGTGGGCACGTCGCGCCACCCGAGCACCTGCTGCCCCTCGGCGCGCACCACCTCCTCGAAGATGGCGGCGCAGGCGCGGAGGCCAGTCTCGTTCGGCGGCAGGAAAACCATGCCGGCCGCGTAGGCCCCGGGCGCCGGCAGCGAGACGCCCAGCCGGGCCGCCTCGGCCTTCAGGAACGCGTGCGGGGTCTGGAGCAGGATCCCGGCGCCGTCGCCGGTGTTCGCCTCGGCGCCGGCGGCGCCGCGGTGCTCGAGGTTCACGAGCACCGTGAGCGCCTGCTCGACGATGCCGTGGGTGGCCCGCCCCTGGATGTCCACCACGAACCCGAACCCGCAGGCGTCCTTCTCGTTCTGCGGGTCGTACAGCCCTTGCCTCGGGGGATAGCCGGTCTCGATCATCTGCCCCTTCATCCTACGGAAAAGCCCCTTCGCGAAAGCCCCTTGCCGGCCAGCGCCCTCGATCCGGCCACCGGACGGCCGGCTGCCCGATCATCGGGCACAGCCACGCCCGGAAAACGAGCGGCCAGTGCCCCGAGCGCGGGCACTCACCCGCCATCGGACGCCCTCGTTGCCAGGCGACACGCGCTCTGTTTCCCGGACCTGACGGCCCGAGCCCCGAGGGGCCCGGACGCGGATGGTGCCCCGCGGAGGAGGTGACGGCAAAGAGCCGGGGGAAAGCGTAACGACTTCCGGCCCATCCTATTCAAGGACGGTGCCGGTTCAAGGGTCGATCTCTCAACCGCTCACGCGGGACCGGCCGGCCGCTCGCCTCGCTGCTCTCCGGGTCGCCCCCGAGGCCACGTCGATCGCGGGGGGCGGGAGCGCGCGCCGGCGCGTCGCTGCGCGCCGGCGCGCCGGCCCTGATTCACGCAACGTCACGCCTCGCCGCGGCGATCGGGCGGGCGAGGCCCGGTCACCGTCGGCCGCGCCGCGCCTGCGCCGGCTTCGCCTCCGGTTGCATCAGGATGCCCCGCTCCCCGGCGGTGGCCGGGTAGCGCGCCGCCACGCGCGGCGTGGCACCGTCGAGCGTCTCCGCGCCGGCCTCGCGCAGCAGGAGCTCGACGGACGCCGTCCCCTCGGGCAGGTCGCGAGCGAGCAGGAAGCCCGTGCCCGTCTCGCTCGGGATCACCTTGCCGAGCGGCTTCCGCGCGCCCTGGGCATCGCGGGCGGCGACCACGTACTCGCGCCCCTCCGGCGGCGCCACGAGCCCGTAGAGGAGCACGCGGGCGGCACGCTCACCCGGGTTCGCGAGCACGAGGCCGCTCTCGGTCGCGTCACCGGCGACGCCGAGGAACAGCCCGGTCGCCTGCCCCGCCGACGTCAGGATCGCCTCGTCCTTGCGCGCCTGGACGAGCAGCTTGTCACGCTCGTCGAGCGACCGCTGCAGCTCGGCCAGCTGGGCTCGAGCGCTCGCGGCCTCGGCCTGGTACGACCCGGAGCGCGAGACCGTGATGGCCCCCCAGACGATCCCGCCGATCACCAGCAGGACGACCGGGATGACGATGAGCCAGATCTTGCCGTCGCCCGTACCCCTGTCGAGCACGGCACCGAAGTGGATGCGATCACTTGCCATGGTGGAAAGGTAGGAGGGGACCTGCGCGCGCGGCACCCCGCGCGCAGCCGGCGGGGGATGCCTGCGTCCGGGCGCACCTCGTGCGGAAGAGCGCCGGCCAGGTTCCCCGCCAGGGGCCGCCGCCTGGCCGGAAGGACGGCGAGCGCCCGCGCACCCTTTGCGCCGATCTGGAGCGAGGCGGCCATTCCTGCGGGACGCTCGCCCTCGAGCCGCTCCACCGCACCCGCGCCTTCGGCGCGCTGGCCGTGCGGCGCTACTCCTTGGTCGGGAGCTCGAGGTAGACGTCGTCCTCGAGGCCGCGGCGGCGGCCGGAGACGCCGCTCCGGTACTCCTTCAGCCGGTACTGGATCTTCCGCACCGAGACGCCCAGCACCTCGGCCGCGCGGGCGGTGGATCCGTCGCACTGCTCGAGCGTGCGCAGGATCGCCTCGCGCTCGATCTCGAAGAGGGTCGCCCCGGGGATGAGCGCCGAGGCGCCGCTCTCCTCGGGGCGGGCGCCGTGGAGCACCGGCGAGAGGTCGTCGGCGGTGATCTCGCGCCCCTGCGCCAGGGTGACGGCGTGCTCCACCACGCTCGCGAGCTCGCGCACGTTGCCCGGCCAGTCGTAGGCGAACAGCGCCGAGAGCGTCCCTGGCGTCACGCCGGAGATGTTCTTCCCCTGGGCCCGGCCGTACACGACGAGGAAGTGGTTCACCAGGGCGGGGATGTCTCCCTTCCGCTCCCGGAGCGGCGGCAAGGACACCGAGACCACGTTCAGCCGGTAGTAGAGGTCGTCGCGGAAGCGGCCGCTGCGGACCTCCTCGGCCAGGTCGTGCTGCGAGCCCGCCACCACCCGCACGTCGACGCGGACGGTCCGATCGCCGCCCAGGCGCTCCAGCTCGCCGTGCTGCAGGACCCGGAGGATCCGCACCTGGAGCGCCGGCGGCAGCCGCCCCACCTCGTGCAGGTAGATGGTGCCGCCGTCGGCCTGCTCGAGCTTGCCGACGTGGCGCCCGTCGGCGTCGCCGAAGGCGTCGGCCTCGTGGCCGAAGAGGTCGGACGCGAGGAGCGCCTCGGAGAGGGCCGCGCAGTTGACGCGGATGAAGGGCTTGTCGCGACGCGGAGAGGCCTCGTGGAGCGCGTGCGCCACGTGCTCCTTGCCGGCGCCGGTCTCGCCGAGGACCAGCACGGTCGCCTTGGTGGGCGCGACGCGCCGGACCAGCTCCACCACCGACTGGAGCTCCGGGGCGGTGCCCACCACCACCGCGCGGGAGCGCACCCGCTCGCGCAGCGAGGCGCGGTCACGCCGGAGGCGCCGCTTCTCGAGCGCCTTCTCCAGCATCACCTGCGCCTGGCCCGGATCGACGGGCCGGATGAGGAAGCTCTCGGCTCCGGCGCGGAGCGCGGCCACCGCGCCCTCGATCCGGTCGTGCGGGACCGTCGCGACCACGGCCGCGTCGGAGCCCAGGCCGCGCAGCCTGCCGAGCAGCGCGCCGCCGTCGCAGCCCGGCAGGCTCGTGTCGGCGAGGACGGCCCCGGGGGCGAAGCTCGGCACCATCGCCAGCGCGCCCTCCGCGCTCGACGCCTCGACGGCGTCGAAGCCCTGCTCGCACAGCGCGGCCCGGAGGGCGGCGCCGTCGAGCGGGTTGCCGTCGATGACGAGGATGCGGTCGCGCTGCATGTGTCGGGTCGTGGAGGAAAGCAAGCGCCGTACCCGGCTTCAGCCGAGCTTTGCGTGCATGAATTGCGCTGAGGCCGGGTGACGCACCGCCGCCGGCCGCCCGAGTAGCGTACAACCCGTCGCGCGTCCACAGGTTTTCTGGACGGTGGGCGCGCTCGTCTCCGGCGGAAGCCCGGACAACGCGCAAGGACCGCAGCCGGTGCGGAGTCCCGCCGAGGCGGGGAGAAGGCACGCCTTGCCCGCGGCGGCGGCGGGCGCTACCAAGCGCGCATGGACCGGACCTGGCTCGGCGGGCGCATCGCGCTCGTGCAGGAGGACATCACCCGGCTCGCGGTGGACGCCATCGTGAACGCGGCCAACGCCGCGCTGCTCGGCGGCGGCGGCGTGGACGGGGCCATCCACCGCGCCGCCGGGCCTGGGCTGCTCGCGGAGTGCCGCACGCTCGGGGGCGCCCGCACCGGCGAGGCGAGGCTCACCGCGGGCCACTCGCTCCCGGCGCGCCACGTCATCCACGCGGTCGGGCCGGTGTGGCGCGGGGGCGGTGAGGGCGAGGACGACCTGCTCGCCTCCTGTTACCGGGAGTCGCTCCGCCTGGCCGACGCGCACGACCTGCGCACCGTCGCCTTCCCCGCCATCTCGACCGGTGTCTACGGGTTCCCGCTTCGCCGCGCCACCCGGATCGCGGTGGCCGAGGTGCTGCGGGTCCTCGAGGCCGGGAGCAAGGTGGAGCGGGTGATCTTCTGCTGCTTCTCGGCGGCGGATCTGGAGGTCTACCGGGAGGTGCTCTCCGCCGAGGCGGCCCGCTGATCGTGGTGGGGCCCGAGGCCGGTGCCCCGCCGCTCTACCTCGCCGGGTCGCGGTCGGCGCCGCCGATCGGGAGCGCCCCCGCCGCGCCGGGCGGGTTCGCGAGCGGGAAGCGCGTCGCGTTGTCCATCACGGTGAGGCCGATGAGCAGCACCACGAAGACCAGCGAGGTCGCGAAGACCAGCCGGTTCGCGCCCTGCTGATCCCACAGGTGCATGAAGAAGAGCGCGACCAGCGAGCCCTTCGCGGTGGCGATGAGCAGCGCGACGGCGATGTGCCAGCCGCCCGGCAGGTGGACCCTCGAGGCGTAGAAGGTCACGACGGTGAGGACGAGGAGGGCCACCCACACCACCAGGTAGCGGCCCGCGTGCGTGTGCTGCAGGCGCTCGTGCTCGGCGTGGGCGACGTTCGGGTCGGCCATGGGGCGGTCCTCAGACGAGGTAGATGAGCGGGAAGACGAAGATCCAGATCAGGTCGACGAGGTGCCAGTAGAGGCCGGCCAGCTCGACACCCACGTGGTACTCGGGGGTGTAGGCGCCCCGCGCAGCCTTCACCGCGACGATCGACAGGATGGTCATCCCGACCACCACGTGGATCCCGTGCAGGCCGGTGATGAGGAAGTACAGCGACCAGAAGATGGTCACCCCGGGCGCCGCGATCGCCTCGTAGGCGTAGTAGCGGCCGGGGAGCTGCCCCTCGGCGAAGTGGTGGTGGTACTCGACGTACTTGAGCCCCAGGAACAGGAGGCCCATGGCCACCGAGGCGCCGTACAGCAGCGCGGTGCGGCGCCCGTTGCCGCGGGCCGACGCGTCGAGCCCGAGCGCCACCGTGTAGGAGCTGGTGACCAGCACGATGGTGTTCACCAGGCCGAAGGAGGTCTCGATGGCGCGGCTCGAGAGGGCGAAGGCCTCCGGGTAGAGGAACCGGTAGACGCCGTAGGCCGCGAACAGCGCGGTGAAGAGCAGGATCTCGCTGGCGAGGAAGAGCCACATGCCCAGCCGGTGGGCGTGGCTCTGCTTCTCGAGGCTCTCGAAGTGGTGCGCGAGCGGGCTTGAGCTAGCTTGCATGCTTCGGCTCGGGGGCGATGGTCGGGGAGGTGGCGGCGTCGTCGTCGTACTCGTGGGGGCCACGGGTGAAGACCGGCGGGACCTCGAAGTTCTCGGGCGGCGGCGGCGAGGGGGTCTCCCACTCGTAGCCGCGCGAGCGCCACGGGTTCGCCCCGGCCACCGGGCCCCACCGCAGCGCGCCCAGGATGTAGACCAGCACCACGACGAGCCCGAAGGCGAGCACCGAGGCGCCGGCGGTGGAGGCCACGTTGAGCGCCCAGAACCGCTCCGGGTAGGAGAAGTAGCGGCGCGGCATCCCCTCGTTCCCGAGCAGGAACTGCGGGATGAAGGTGAAGTTGAAGCCGAGGATGATGAGCGTCGCGCCCACCAGCCCCCAGCCCTCCGGGTACATCCGCCCGATCATCTTCGGGAACCAGTAGTGGAGCGCGGCCAGGAAGGCCATCAGCGTGGCGCCCACCATGATGAAGTGGAAGTGCGCCACCACGAAGTAGGTGTCGTGCCAGTGGACGTCGAGGGAGACGGTGGCGACCGCGATGCCCGTCATCCCGCCGAACACGAGGAAGAAGAGGAAGCCCACGAAGTAGGCGAACGGCGTGGTGAAGGCGATCGATCCCTTGTACAGGGTGGCGATCCAGTTGAAGACCTTGATGGCGGTGAAGATGCCCACCAGCATCGAGAGGACGCCGAACACCCCGGCGTCGAACGGCCGACTGGCCGGACACGAACATGTGGTGACCCCAGGTGAAGAAGCCCGACGAAGGCGATGCCCAGCGACGAGTAGGCCATCGCCTTGTAGCCGAAGATGTTCTTGCGCGAGAAGGCGCAGACCACCTCGGAGATCACCGCCATGGCCGGCAGCACCATGATGTAGACGGCCGGGTGCGAGTAGAACCAGAAGAGGTGCTGGAAGAGGATCGGGTCGCCGCCGCGGGCGGGATCGAAGATGCCCCAGCCGAAGGCGTGCTCGATCGCCACCAGCAGGAGCGTCAGGCCCAGCACCGGCGTGGCCAGGATCTGGATGATGCTGGTGGCGTAGATCGACCACACGAAGAGCGGGAGCCGGTTCCAGGTGATCCCGGGCGCCCGCATGGTGTGCGTGGTGACGATGAAGTTCAGGCCGGTGAGGATCGACGAGAACCCCAGCACGAAGACGCCGAGCAGGACGGGGACGACCTTGGTGGTGGTGGTGGTGAATACGGCGTGTAGAAGGTCCAGCCGGTGTCCGCGCCGCCGTGGACCATCCCGCACAGCGCGATGACCGCGCCCACCAGGTACAGGTAGAAGGACAGGAGGTTGAGCCGCGGGAAGGCGACGTCGTTCGCCCCCAGCATGATCGGCACGCAGGAAGTTGCCGAACGCCGCTCGGGATGGCCGGGATCATGAACAGGAAGATCATGACCACGCCGTGGAGCGTGAACATGCGGTTGTAGGTCATCGCGTCCATGATGGTCGGGCCGGGGGTGAGCAGCTCGACCCGGATCAGGCAGCGCGAAGATGCCGCCGACGGCGAAGAAGATCGTCGCCGCGACCAGGAACATCACGCCGATCCGCTTGTGGTCCTGGGTCAGGAGCCAGGACCTGAGGCCGGTGCCGGCGCGACCAGGTAGTTCCGCGGGTTGTACGCCGGGGCGTCACTCTGCGCTGCGGATGGGCTCATAGACCGGCCCCTCCGACGGACCGCTGCGGACCGCCGGCGTCTTCAGCGACTTGATGAACTCGACGATGGCCGCCGTCTCGGGCGGCGCGAGCTTGCCCTGGTAGGTGGGCATGACGTTCTGGAACCCCTTCGCGATGTCCGCGCCGGGATCCATCATCGACTTGGTGAGGTAGGCCTCGTCCGCCACGATCTCCTTCCCGCTGTCCAGCCGCTCCTGCCGCATGTAGAGGCCCACCCAGGTCGGGCCGATGTGCGGCGTGCCGTCGAGCGAGTGGCACTTGAGGCAGCCCTGGTCGCCGGCGATCCGGCGCCCCTCCTCGACCACGCTCGACGCGGGGCGGACGGCCTCGCCGGCCGCCAGCGCCGGTCCTGCGGCCTGCGCCAGCCCCGCGCCGCTGCTGCGTCACCCACTGCGTCGAACTCCTCCGGCGGCATCACCACCACCTCGCCCAGCATCCCGGAGTGCGACAGCGCCGCAGTACTCGGCGCAGAAGATCTGGTAGCGGCCGGGTCGATGCGCGCTGAACCAGGTCTGCGTGTAGCGCCCCGGCAGCGCGTCCTGCTTGATGCGGAAGCGCGGGCACGTAGAACGAGTGGATCACGTCGCGCGAGGTGAGGAGCAGCCGCACCGGGCGGCCGGCCGGCACGTGCAGCACGTCGACGCGCGCTCGGGCCGCTCCGGGTAGGCGAACTTCCACATCCACTGCTTGCCCATGCACGTACACGTCGATCGCGTCCTCGGGCGGCGTGCTGCAGCTTCACGAAGTGCGCGGAAGCCGATGGCGAACCAGAGCAGGAAGAAGACGAGCGGCAGCCCCACGAAGATCACCTCGTGGATGGCCTTGGGCTCCACCCGCGGGGTCGGGCCGTCGCCGTCGCGCCGCCGGTAGCGCACGAAGAACCAGATGGCGGTGGCGAACACCCCCGCCGCCGCGATCATGGTGGTGCTGATCACGAAGAAGTGGAGCGCGTCGACCTGGCGGGCGTGGTCGCTCGCCTGCTCGGGGAGGAACAGCAGCCTGCGCATGAGCTCGTTCACGCGGCCCTCCTCCCCTTCGCGCGCCGCTCGCGAACCACCAGCGTGACGATGAGGCCGGTGAGGCCCAGGAGGACCGCCAGCCCGCCGGCGCGCAGGATCCCGAACGCGTACGGCTGGTACTTCCGCGAGGCCGGGTCGTAGCGGTAGCAGGTGAGGAGCAGGCGGTCGAAGCTGGTGCCGACCTTGCCGCGCGCGGCCTCCACCATCGCCAGGCGGAAGTCCTTGGGCGGATACTCGATGCCGTACAGGTACCGCGAGATCTTCCCGTCGGGCGCGATCACGAAGATGGCGGCGTGGTGGGCCCACTCCCCGGAGACCGGGTCCTGCTGGTAGTAGAAGCCGAGCGCGTCGGAGACCTTCCGCGCGGCCTCGGCGGTGCCCACCAGGAACGGCCAGTCGCCCCCCGCCTCGGCGCGGCCCATCGACTGGAGGTACCCGCGCCGCCGCTCGGCGGCCAGGGCCGGCTTCTCCGCCGGGTCGAAGGAGATGGTGACGGCCTGGTAGTCCTGGCCGAGCGCGAGGCCGTTCTCGCGCATGGCCCGGGCCATGCCGGAGAGGATGAGCCCGCACAGCATGGGGCACTCGTAGTAGACGAGCGCGATCACCACCGGCCGCTTCCCGTCGAAGGCCTGGCGGAGCACGTACGGGCGCCCCTGCCCGTCGCTGAACGAGACGTCGAGCGGGAGCACCGCGCCGAGCCGCTCCTCGATGCGCACCTTCTCGAGCGCGACCGGCGCGACGTCGGTGGGGGTGCCCTCCCCGGCGGCCGCCCCGCCGCGCAGGTACTGGGCCCGCGCCGGCGCGGCGCCCGCGAGGAGCGCCGCGGCCGCCAGGGCCGCCGCCGCGCCGGACCGCCGGTTCCCTTTCACGGCTGGCCCCCCGGGAGCACGCGCAGCGGATCGAGCGACGGCGGACGGGGCGGCTGCTCGACGGGCATGGGGCGCACCCCCTTCACCACCAGCGACATCGCCTCGTCGATGGGCAGGTGCACCACGCCGGCCGGACGGTCCACCCAGCCGTACGAGCCGAGCCGCCGGAGCCGCGCGGCGCGGTCGCGCTCGCCGCGCGCCGCGAGCTCGAAGAGCTGCTGCTCGACCAGGCCGATCTTGTTCTGGCCGACCTCGGCCGGGATGGGCGGCCCCACGTGCCGGGCCTGGCGCATGCGGTAGTAGCCGATGGCGCCCAGGCTGCCGATGAAGAACACCACCAGCGCCGCGGCGCCGACGGCGAGGATCCTGGGCGTGTCGATCCGGTCCTCCTCGGACCGGACCAGGTGCGGATGTTCCTGGCTCGGGTTCATTGCGGCGTGTACCTCAGCGAGTCCTCGAGGTAGGGGTCGCGGATCGGGACCGCCGCCGTGCCGCGCATGCGCAGGAGCCCGAAGGCGACGGCGAGGCCGCCCACGCCCACGAAGGCGGCCAGGTCCCAGGGCGAGGGGCGGGGGCCGCGCGGGTCGAGGTGCGGCATCAGCACCCAGTACAGGTCGATCCAGTGGACGAGGAGCATCCAGGCCGCCACGGCGGCCAGCCGCCGCGGGTTGCGGGTGATCCCCTTGTTGGTGAGCAGGAAGAACGGGACCACGAACTGGAACAGCGCCAGGAACATCCCCACCGCGCGCCAGCCGCCCTGGATGCGGAGGATGTACCAGGGGACCTCCTCCGGCACGTTGGCGATCCAGATCAGCATGAACTGCGAGAAGGCGACGTAGGCCCAGAAGGCGGTGAAGGCGAGCAGGAACTTCCCGAGCGAGTGGAAGTGGTCGGTGTTCATGTGCGCGCCGAACTGGGTCGGGTCGGCGCGCGTGGCGGTGGCGGCCAGGATGGTCACCGCGAAGACCGCCATGAAGCTGCCGGCGAACCAGTAGACGCCGAAGATGGTCGAGAAGAAGCGCGGATCGAGCGACATCATCCAGTCGAAGGCCGCGAAGGTGAGCGTGAGCGCGAGGAGCGGGAGCGAGCCGGCCCCGAGGCGCCGCTGCCAGCGCGTGAGCGTCACCCCGCCGGCCGAGTCCTGCCGGACCGACCAGGCGCGCAGGAAGTGGGCCACCGCGATCCAGGAGGCGAAGTAGAAGGCGGCCCGCCCCAGGAAGAAGGGGACGTTCAGCCAGGGGACCTTGTGCGCGATGGCGTGGGCCATGTCGGCCGGGGCCGCGTGCGGGTTCACCCACGGGAACAGGTGGGCGCGCCCGAGCGCGATGGGGACGAAGAGCAGGACGAAGAGCGGGATCACCTGCGTCACGTGCTCGAGGAAGCGGCGCAGCACCACCGGCCAGCGCGCGTTCGAGGCGTGGAAGGCGCCCAGCAGGATGAGCGCGCCGAGGGCGATCCCGAGCCAGTAGACGAACGCCACCAGGTAGGCGTGGAGCGCGCGGCGCGGGTCGAAGACCAGGCCGCCCAGGGCGGTGACGGCGAGGCCGGCGGCGCCGGCGGCGGCGGAGAGGCGGAGCAGCTTCTGGCCGCCCTGGTACGGGGTGAGGGTCATCGGCGCTCCTGGTCGAGCCGCTCGCGCGCGTCCGGGGGGACCTGGTCGAGGGTGGCGTGCTGGCTGAGCTGGAGGGCCCGCAGGTAGGCCACCACCGCCCAGCGATCCTGCACCGACAGCACCGTCGCGTACGACGGCATGAGGCCGAAGCCCTCCGTGATGACCTGGAAGATGTAGCCGTCGGGCAGCTCGCGGAACTGGTGGAGCGAGGGCGGGCGCCGGAGCGACATGTTCATGGCCACCTGGCTCTCCCCGTCGCCGAGGACGCCGTGGCAGGTCGCGCAGGTGATGTCGAAGCGCTGGCGGCCGCGGGCCAGGAGCTTCGCGTCCACCGCCACCGGCAGGAGCGGCACCGGGCGCCCGTCCGGCCCGCGCCCGGTGGCAACCACCGGGTCGAGCGGCGGCCCGTAGGGGACGGTGCCGGGCGGCGGGTGGCGCATGGCGAGCCCATCCGCGAACCGGTCGCTGGCCTGGTACGCCTTCGACTTCTGCTGCCGCTGCATGGGGTCGAGCCGCGGGCAGCCGGTCAGGGCGAGGAGCGGGAGCAGCAGCGCGAGGCGGCGGGTCATGTCGTCGCCTCCGGGACGATGGACACCTGGCGGGCGCCCAGCCGGCGGAGCTCCGCCGCGGTGGACTCGCCCTCGCCCGCCTCGACCTCGGCCGAGAGCCACAGGCCGTCGATGGTGGCCGACCGGAAGGCCTCCACCTCGAAGACCGGGTGGTGCAGGCGCGGGAAGCCGAAGTAGCCGCCGATCAGGCCGAAGAAGATGGCGAGGGAGGCGAACAGCACGCCGAGCTCGAAGGTCACCGGGATGAAGGCCGGGGCGCTGTGCGGGGGGCGGCCGCCCACGTTGAGCGGCCAGGCGACGGCGACCGTGTACCACTGCAGGAGGTAGCCGCTCGCCGCGCCGATCACGCCGGCGCAGAGCGCCACCAGCGGGACCGTCGAGCGCCGCAGGCCGAGCGCCTCGTCGGCGCCGTGCAGCGGATACGGCGAGTGGATGTCGAGCGCCGCCCGGCCGTGCGCGCGCAGCGTCCGGGCCGCCTCGAGCAGCGCCGCCTCGGCCCCGAACTCCCCGAGCACGAGCGCCTTCATGTCCGCTCCGCGTGCGCGTGAACCTCCCGCGCGGCGTGGTGGTCCTGGTGCTCGAGCTCGCGCCGGAGCTCCTTCACCTCGGAGATGGGGATGGCCGGCAGGAAGCGAAGGAAGAGGAGGAACAGCACGCCGAAGGTGCAGATCGAGCCGCCCAGCAGCCCCCAGTCCACCCAGGTGGGCGTGTAGTTGGCCCAGGACGAGGGCACGAAGTCGCGGGTGAGCGTCACCGCGATGATGACGAACCGCTCGGCCCACATCCCGAAGTTCACCAGGACCGCGACCAGGAACAGCACCAGCACGTTCCGGCGCAGCGAGGGGAACCAGAACGCCTGCGGCGCCACCACGTTGCAGAAGATCTGCATCGCGTAGACGAGCCTGTAGTGGCCGGTCACCCGGTTGGCGAAGGCGAACCACTCGGCCTCGTTCCCGGAGTACCAGGCGATGAACCACTCCATCACGTAGCCGTAGGCGACCATCAGCCCGGTGGCGAGGATCACCTTGGCCATGTTGTCGAGGTGGCGCGCCGTCACCACGTGCTCGAACCTGAAGAACTTCCGCGCCGGGATCATCAGGGTGACGACCATCGCGAAGCCGCTGAAGATGGCGCCGGCCACGAAGTAGGGCGGGAAGATGGTGGTGTGCCAGCCCGGCAGCTGCGAGATGGCGAAGTCGAAGGACACGATGGTGTGGACCGAGACCACCAGCGGCGTGGAGAGGCCGGCCAGGAGCAGGTAGCCGACGCGCCAGTGCTGCCAGTGGCGGGCCGAGCCGCGCCACCCGAAGGACATGATCCCGTACACGATCCGGCGGGTGCGGCTCTTCGCGGCGTCGCGCAGCGTGGCGAGATCGGGGATGAGCCCGAGGTACCAGAACAGCAGCGAGACGGTGGCGTAGGTCGAGATGGCGAACACGTCCCAGGGGAGCGCGCTCTTGAAGTTGGGCCAGAGCTGGGTGGTGGACGGGTACGGGATGAGCCACCAGAACAGCCAGGGCCGGCCCAGGTGGATGATGGGGTACATGCCGGCCATCGCCACCGCGAAGAGGGTCATCGCCTCGGCGAACCGGTTGATGGAGGTGCGCCACTTCTGCTGGAAGAGGAGCAGGATGGCGCTGATGAGCGTCCCGGCGTGGCCGATGCCGATCCACCAGACGAAGTTGGTGATGTCGAAGGCCCAGGCGACCGGGATGTTGTTCCCCCACACGCCGATGCCGACGAACACCGTCATGTAGAGGGACAGGAGCCAGAAGGCCATCCCGCCGCCCAGCACGGTCAGCAGCAGCAGCCAGCCCTTCCTGGTCGGCTCCAGGACCGGCTCGAGGAGGCTCTCGGTCAGCGCCCGATCGTCCGGCCGGCCCACCAGCACCGGCGAGGTCTCGAGCGGATCGACGCGTTCGGCGGTCTTGATGGCGGTGCTCATGCGAGGTCGGGGTTCGGGTTGCGCAGCTTCACGAGGTAGGCGGTCCGCGGCTTGGTGCCGAGCTCGTGCAGGAGGTCGTAGCGCCGGGCGTCGGCGTGGCGCCTCGAGACGGCCGAGCCCGGGTCGTTCAGGTTCCCGAAGACGATGGCCTGCGCCGGGCAGGCCTGCTGGCAGGCGGAGACCACCTCGTCGCCGCCGATCTTCCTCCCCTCCGACCGCGCGCCGGAGCGGGCGCGCTCGATCCGCTGCGTGCAGTAGGTGCACTTCTCCATCACGCCGCGCGCGCGGACGGTGACGTCGGGGTTCTGCAGCAGCCGCTCGGTGGGCGCGAGCTCGCCGTGCCAGTCGAGCCAGTTGAAGCGCCGGACCTTGTACGGGCAGTTGTTGGAGCAGTACCGGGTGCCGACGCACCGGTTGTAGACCATCTCGTTCAGCCCCTCGTCCGAGTGCACGGTGGCGTTCACCGGGCACACGTACTCGCAGGGCGCCAGCTCGCAGTGGACGCAGGCGAGCGGCTGCGAGACCGAGGAGGGATCCTCGGCCGGGCCCTCGAAGTACCGGTCCACCCGCAGCCAGTGCATCTCGCGGCTGCGGAGCACCTGCTCCTTCCCCACCACCGGGATGTTGTTCTCGGCCTGGCAGGCCAGGGTGCAGGCGCCGCAGCCGAGGCAGCGCGACAGGTCGATGGCCATGCCCCAGCGGTACTCCTGCTTCGAGTAGTCGACCGCCGGGAGGATGCTGGGCTCCGCGCCGCGGTGCTCGTCCAGCTCGTGCCGCGCGTGCTCGAGCTCGGGCGCGTCGAGGGCGAGCGCGATGGCCCGCCCCTCCATAGAGAAGTGCTCCTGGGTCGTGGCGAGCGCGTGCGTCTTGCCGGTACGCTTCACCTCGAGCCCGCCCGCGAACCAGGGCGCGTCGGCGGTCCGGAGCGCGTAGGCGTCGAAGCCGACCCCCTTCCCCACCGCGCCGCCCACCGCCTGCCCGTAGCCGAGCGGCAGGGTCACCGCGTCGTCGGCGTGGCCGGGCACGATCTGCGCCGGGGCGCTCACCGTCCGCCCGGCGCGGGAGAGCGAGAGCACGTCGCCCGAGGCGATCCCGAGCCGCCTGGCCGTGGCGGGCGAGAGCTGGGCGGCGTTGTCCCAGGTGAGCTTGGTGATGGGGTGCGGCAGCTCCTGCAGCCAGGCGTTCTCGAGGAAGCGGCCGTCGAGCACCTTGGGGTCGGGGGCGAAGCCCACCTCGAGGCCGGCGGTCGGGGCGGGCACCGCCCGCACCGCCTCGGCCACCCGCGCCAGGTCCACCGGCGGCGCCTCGGCGGGCACCGCCGTGCCCGCGGCCACGCCGGCGGCGAGCCAGCCGTCCCAGCGGTGGTCGAACCCGAGCTCGCCCGAGCGGCGGCGCCAGCCCTCGCGGACCAGGCGCCAGGAGCCCCGATCCCCCGCGTCCACGAAGGCGGCCAGGAGCTCCAGCTCGGCGATCGACTCGTGCAGCGGCGCGATGAGCGGCTGCTGGATCGAGACCGAGCCGTCGCGCGCGCGCAGATCACCCCAGGCCTCGAGCGGGTGGGCCGCCGCGAGCCGCCAGGAGGCGGCGCGGACCGTCTCGTCGGCGCGGAGGGCCAGCGCCACCGTCTCCTTCACCCTGGGGAAGAGCGCGCGCAGGTCGAGGTCGGCCGGGGCGGTGTGGAGCGGGTTCCAGGCCGTGACCACCAGCGTGTCCACCTGCCCGGCCGCCATCTCCCGCGCCAGCGTCCGGAGCCGCTCCGGGCCGGCGGCCTCGTCGAGGAGCGCCGTGGGCCGGTAGCCCACCGTCGCCCCGGCGTTGCCGAGCGCGGCGTTGAGCGCGGCCGCCAGGGCGTGGACCGCCGCCGGCTGCCGCGCGCCGACCAGCACGAGCGAGCGCCCCCGGGCGCGGGCGAGGTCGGCCGCCACCGCGGCCGCGGCCCGCGCCCGCTCGCCCTCGGCCGGCGCCCCGAGCGGCGCCAGCGCGGCGAGCCCGTGGCCGCCGGCGAGCGCGGCCGCCACCGCGCGCCCGAACCCGAGCACCTCGGCCGAGCGCATCCGGAAGCGGTGGTCGGCCATCCCGCCGGTCACCGTGTAGGCGGCCTCGGCGACGTAGAGCCGGTTCATCCGATCGCCGCCCCGGCGCTCGGCGAACTCGCGGGCCTGCCGGAGCGGCTCGCCCTCCATGGCGAGGAAGTCGGACTCGAGCGAGAGGACCACGTCGGCGCCGGCCAGCGAGGCGGTCGCGTCGAGCGGCCGGCCGAAGGCGAGCGCCGCGCCCGCGCGCGCCGCCTCATCCGAGATGGGAGACCAGGCGTCGAAGCGCGCCCGGGGGAAGCGCTCCAGGATCCGACGGCGCAGCTCGGCCTGGCTGGGCGAGGAGGTCGGCTCGACCAGGAAGCGGAGCCGCGCGCCGCCGTCGCGGGCGTGCGTGGCCGCGAGCGCCGAGAGCTCCCCGAGGAGCGCGGTCAGCCCGAGCGCGCGGCCCTGGCGCGTGAAGCCCACCAGCCGGGCCGGATCGTAGAGGTCGAGGATCGACGCCTGCAGGATCGCGTCCGAGCCCCCGCGGCTGGCGGGGTGCTCGCGGTTCCCCTCGACCTTGGTGGGCCGGCCCTCCCAGCTCGTCACCACCACGCCCACCGCGTGCCCGCCGCGGGAGAGCGCGGTGGCGTAGCCGCTCGGCAGGCTCGGCGTCACCCCGGCCGGCGGCCGGACGTAGGAGACCACCTTCTCGCGCGGCGGCTTGCAGGCGGAGAGGCCGGCCAGCGCGGCCGACGCGCCGAGCACCTGGAGGAACCCGCGGCGCGTGAAGCCCTCGGGCAGCTCGGCGGCGCCCTCCGGGAACTCGCCCGGGGCGACCTCCCGCGGCGCCGCCGCCTCGTCCACGCTGCGCCAGCGGCGCGCGTCGAGCCCCGCGCCCTGCCTCTGTCCGTAGATGGGGAGCCCTAGCGATGGCATGTGTAGCAGCTCGTCCGCGGCTTGATGTCGTGCTTCTTCGCGAGCGCCTTCCCGACCTCGGTCGGGTCGCCGTCCGGCTTCCACGTCATGCTGGTGACCTCCTCCGGCGGGCGGAGGCGCGGGTACGGGTCGTTGTGGCAGTCGAGGCACCAGCCCATGGTGAGCGGCTGCACCTGCTGGATGGCGGCCATCTGGTCGACGCGCCCGTGGCACTCGACGCAGCCCACGCCCTTGTTCACGTGGATGGCGTGGTTGAAGTAGACGAAGTCGGGGAGCTTGTGGACGCGCGTCCAGGCGATGGGCTGGTTCGCGAACCAGCTCGCCCGCACGAGGTCGAGCAGCGGGCTCTTGTTCCACACCTGCGCGTGGCAGTTGAGGCAGAGCTCGGTGGAGGGGATCCCGGCGCTCGCCGCCCTGTCCACGGTGGTGTGGCAGTAGCGGCAGTCGATGAGGTCGTCCTTCACGTGGTGGCGATGGTCGAACTGGACCGGCTGGACCACCTGCTCCTGCTGGCCGGTGCCGTACGGCACCCGCCAGTACCCCATGAGCGCCGCCACGGTGCCGCCGGCCCCGGCGACGAGCAGGACGACCACGAGGCGGAAGATGGCGTTCGATCTCGGGGAGAACAGTGCGCTCATCGCATGGACGCGGGCTCCGGGTGAAGTGCTCGGCGACTTCGACGGTCCGGGGCCCGCGCTGGGGCGTAAACTGTTCGGCAACCCCGACCGGCGGAAGGTCTCTGAAGGGGCGAGCACGCGTGGTGTCGGCGGGAGCCGGGGCCCTTGCCTGGGCGGAGGTGGGCGGGCACGGCGCCGGCGAGGCGCAGGGCGGGCGCCGGTTGTCCTCGCCCCGACCGTGCTCTAAAGAGGAGGGACTGCCATGGAGATTCACGACCCGGAGACCAGCGACACCGCCCTCCTCGAGCAGGCCCGCGGCGGCGATCGCCGGGCACTCGAGGCGCTCCTCGGGCGCCATCAACGCCGGGTGTACCGCTTCGGCCTCAAGATGTGCCGGGACGCCGAGGACGCGAAGGACATCCTCCAGGAGACGCTCCTCGCGGTGGCGCGGACCGTGAAAGACTTCCGGGGCGCGTCGTCGGTGTCGACCTGGATGTACACGATCGCCCGGAGCTTCTGCATCAAGAAGCGCCGGCGCTCCAAGTTCGCGCCGACCGGGGAGGAGTCGCTCGACGGCGGCTCGCCGGGGACCGAGGCGCTCCAGGTGGCGGACCCCTCCCGCGGGCCCGACGAGACGCTCGCCGGCCGCCAGATCGAGGCCGCGCTCGAGCAGGCCATCGGCGGGCTCGACCCGATGTACCGCGAGGTGCTGGTGCTGCGCGACGTGGAGGGGCTGACCGCCCCGGAGGTCGCGGAGGTGATGGGGCTCACCGTCCAGGCGGTCAAGAGCCGGCTCCACCGCGCCCGGGTCGCGGTGCGCGAGGCGATGGCCCCCCTGCTGGCCATCCCGCCCCTCCCCGCGGGAGAGGCCGCGATCTCGCCCGCCGCTCCCCCGCCGCCGGCGGCCCAGCCCTGCCCCGACATCGTCCAGCTCTTCTCGCAGCACCTCGAGGGCGAGATCAGCGCGACCCTCTGCGCCGACATGGAGCGCCACCTCTCCGGCTGCCCCGCCTGCCAGTCCCGCTGCGACTCGCTCCAGCGGACGCTCTCGCTCTGCCAGGCGGCGCCGCTCCCGGAGGTGCCGGAGCAGGTGCAGGCCTCGGTGCGCCAGGCGCTGAAGCGTTTCGTGAGCTTGTGAGGCTGTAGAATCGTCCGGTGCCGATCTTCCGTCTGCCGCGCGAGGTCGCCTTCCCGGATCCCGCCCTGGCCGAGCCGGACGGCCTGCTCGCGGTGGGCGGAGATCTCTCGCCGGAGCGCCTGCTCGAGGCGTACGCGCAGGGCATCTTCCCCTGGTACGACGAGGAGAGCCCGATCCTCTGGTGGTCCCCGGACCCGCGCCTGGTGCTCGAGCCGGCCGCGCTGCACGTGCCGCGCTCGCTCGCGCGGACGCTCCGCCGCGGGGGGTTCCGCGTGACCGCCGACACCGCCTTCGAGCGCGTCATCCGCCGCTGCGCGGAGCAGGAGCGCCCCGGGCAGCGCGGGACCTGGATCACGCCGGAGATGGTGGCGGCCTATCTCCGGCTGCACCGGCTCGGCTACGCGCACTCCTTCGAGGCCTGGGACGGCCAGGCGCTCGCGGGCGGCCTCTACGGCGTGTCGCTCGGGGCGGCCTTCTTCGGCGAGTCGATGTTCGCCGACGCGACCGACGCGTCGAAGGCGGCCTTCGTCCGGTCGGTGCAGTGGCTGCGCGGGCAGGGCGTCACGCTGGTGGACTGCCAGGTCCGGACCGAGCACCTGGTGCGCTTCGGCGCGCGGGAGGTCCCGCGCGCCTGGTTCCTGGCCCGGCTCGCCGCCGCCCTCGAGCGGCCGACGCGGCGTGGGATCTGGCGGCTCGAGCCGGCGGGCTAGGTCCCCGGGGCGCCCGCGCCGGTCGAGCCGCCCGACGACGCACGCGGCGCGAGCATCCGCTCGAGGAACATCATGGTGACCGCGGTGAGGTGGTCCCGGTTCTCCTTCTTCTGGAAGCCGTGCCCCTCGTCGAGCGCGAGCAGGTACCAGACCTCGTTCCCGCTCGCCCGCACCGCCCGCACGATCTGCTCGGCCTCCGACCGGGGAACCCGGGGGTCGTTCTTTCCCTGGATCACCAGCAGCGGGGCGGCGATCCGGCCGGCGTGGGAGAGCGGCGAGATCCGCTCCTGGACGGAGCGCACCTCGGGCACGCGCTCGTCGCCGTACTCCGCCCGCCTGAGGTCGCGCCGGTAGCCCTGCGTGTTCTCGAGGAAGGTCGGGAGGGAGGCGATGCCCACCACGTCCACGGCGGCGCGGGCCCGCCCCGGAAACAGCGCCACGGTGGCGAGGGTCATGTACCCACCGTACGATCCGCCCCAGGCCGCCACCCGCGAGGCGTCGAGGTCCCTGCGCGAGGCGATGAAGTCGAAGGTGGCCGGGATGTCCTTCAGGGCCTCCTCGCGCTTCACCCCGTCGTCCATGGCGAGCCACGCCCGCCCGTAGCCGTCCGAGCCGCGGACGTTGGGCTGGAGCACCGCGACGCCGAGCTCGATCGCGAGGAACTGGATGGCGGGGCTGAAGGCGGGCCGGTGCTGCGACTCGGGGCCGCCGTGCCAGTTCACCACCACCGGGTGCGGGCCGGGCCCCCGCGGCAGGTAGAGGAAGGCCGGGATCTGCCCGCCGCCGGAGGTCGGGTAGCGGACCAGCTCCGGCTCCACGAACGTGGCGGGATCGAGGCCACCCACCTCCGAGCGGGTCCAGCGGACCTGGCGGCGGCGGCTCAGGTCCACCGACCAGACGTCGGAGGGCGAGGTGGCGGTGGTCACCGAGGTGAAGACCACTCCGGCGCGTCCGCGGATCCTCAGCTCCCCGGCGGTCCCCGCCGGGAGCGGCGCGGCGGAGAGCCGCCCGCTCCGCGGGTCGAGGACGTGCAGGAGCGAGACGCCGTCGGCGTTGGCGGTGAACGCCACCCGGCCGTCGCGCGCGACAGCGATCGACTCGACGTCCCAGGAGATGCCGGGCGCGACCTGCGCCGGCGCCGCCCCCGTGCGCTCGAGATCGAGCCGGACGAGCCGGTTCCACTCGCCGCCGAGGCTGGCGACCGCGTAGACGGCGCGGCCGTCGCTCGAGAAGGCGGCGTCGCCCACCGAGCCCCCGCCCGCGATCAGCATGCGCCGCTCGCCGCTCGCGAGGTCCACGAGCGCCAGGTCGCCGTCGCTGATCGAGCGGTACCGGCGCACCAGGAGCCGGCGCCCGTCGCGCGAGAAGTCGACCGGGTGCCAGGTGCCCCCCGCCTCGACCACCCGCCGGGCCTCCCTGGGATGATCGAGCTCGGCCACGTACACGTCGGTGTCCTTGCCGTTCCGGCCCGAGCCGGCGTAGGCGAACCGGCGGCCGTCGGGCGAGACCACCAGCGCCTCGTGGCGGCTCTTGCCGTCGGTGAGCAGCTCGGTCCGGCCGGTGCGGCGGTCGAGCGCGTAGAGCTGGAAGAGCTCGCCGCCGCCGACGTCGCGCAGGAACAGGACGGTCCGGGGGTGGCCCGGGACGAAGCGCGCGTCCGACACCGGCTCCTCCCCGAAGGTGAGCTGCTCGCGCATGCCGAGCGGGGCCGTCACCAGGTGGAGCTGGGCGCTCCCGGCGAAGCGGGTCCGGACGAGGACGGTCTCACCGTCCTCGGAGACGTCCATCAGCTGGGCGGCGCGGGCCTCCTGGTACTGGGCGAGCCGGGCGGTCAGCGCGGGCGGGACGGGCGGGACGGTGAGCTGGAGGAGGTTCGGTCGGCCCGGGAGCGGGACGAGCTCGAGCGCTGCCGCCTCGGGGGTGGGCTGGGCGGCGGCGAGGAGACCGAGCAAGAGGGCGAGCATCCCTCCCTCTTAGAGGAGGGACGAGACGATGGCGAGCCTGCGGCCCCGGCCGGGAGGCGGTGTGGGGGACGGTGCCCGTTCCCCGGGGAAGGCAAGCGTCGGCGCTCGGCTTAAGATGAGGGTCCATGGCAGACCCATCCCGTCCCGGAGACGAGGCAGGCATCGTCGTCCCCAAGACGAGGGCCGAGCGCGAGACGAAGCGCCCCACGCTCTTTCGCGTGCTGCTGCACAACGACGATTACACGACCCAGGAGTTCGTCGACTGGGTGCTGATCACCGTGTTCCACCACGACGCGGAGACGGCGCACCGCATCATGCTGCACGTTCACATGCACGGGGTCGGCGTGGCGGGTATCTATCCCCACGAGATCGCCGAGACGAAGGCGCAGAAGACGATGTCCCTGGCGCGCGAGGCGGAGTTCCCGCTGCTCGTGACGATCGAGCCGGAGTAGACGATGGTGACGGTGTCGAAGGAGCTACAGCAGACCCTCCAGGCGGCGGTGGCCGAGGCCCGGCGACGGCGTCACGAGTACGTGACGCTGGAGCACCTGCTCCACGCGATGACCAAGGACAAGGTCGCCTCGGAGGTGCTGCTCGCCTGCGGCGCCGACCTGAAGCTGCTCGAGAAGGAGCTCGAGGAGTACCTCGACCGCACCCTCGAGTCGGTGGGCGCGGAGCAGGATCCCGAGCAGACCGCGGCCTTCCAGCGCGTGCTCCAGCGCGCCGCCTGGCACGTGCAGGGCTCCGGCCGCAGCGAGCTCAACGCCGGCGACGTGCTGGTGGCCATCACCCGCGAGCGCGGCTCGCACGCGGTCTACCTGCTCGAGAAGCAGGGGGTCCGGCGGCTCGACATCCTCCAGTACATCTCGCACGGCATCGGCAAGGACGGCGAGGAGGGCGGCGGGCCGCGGCCCGACGGGCGAGGGCGAGGGCGAGGAGGACGGCGCCCCGCGGCCGGTGAAGGACCCGTTCCGGACCTTCACGGTCAACCTGGTCGAGCGCGCCGCGCAGGGGCACATCGACCCGCTCATCGGCCGCGACGCCGAGCTCGAGCGGACCATCCAGGTGCTCTGCCGCCGCCGCAAGAACAACCCGGTCTTCGTGGGCGAGCCGGGCGTGGGCAAGACCGCCATCGTCGAGGGGCTGGCGCTCCGCATCCACCAGAAGAAGGTCCCGGAGGTCCTGGCGAAGGCCGCCATCTACTCGCTCGACATGGGCGCGCTGCTGGCCGGCACCAAGTTCCGCGGCGAGTTCGAGCAGCGGCTCAAGGGCGTCATCGCCGGGGTGAAGAAGACGCCCGAACGCCATCCTCTTCATCGACGAGATCCACACCATCGTCGGCGCCGGCGCCACCACCGGCTGGTCGATGGACGCCTCCAACCTGCTCAAGCCGGCGCTCGCCTCCGGCGAGCTGCGCTGCATCGGCTCGACCACCTTCCACGACTACAAGCAGACCTTCGAGCGCGACCACGCGCTGGCCCGCCGCTTCCAGAAGATCGAGGTCGACGAGCCGTCGGTCGAGGACACCGTCCAGATCCTGCACGGCCTGAAGAAGGTCTACGAGGACCACCACGGCGTCGAGCTACACGCCGCGCGGCGCTCCGGGCCGCCGCCGAGCTCTCGGCCAAGCACATCAACGACCGGCAGCTGCCCGGACAAGGCCATCGACGTGCTCGACGAGGCCGGCGCGCGCGACCGGATGCGCTCCGAGGCAGCGGCGGCACCGGCGGATCACCGCCCGCGACGTGGAGCGGGTGGTCGCGAAGATCGCCAAGATCCCGGAGCGGACCGTCTCGGCCGACGACCAGGCCGCGCTCAAGAACCTCGAGCCCGAGCTGCGGAAGGTGATCTTCGGCCAGGACCCGGCCATCGAGGCCATCGCCAGCGCCATCAAGCTGTCGCGCTCCGGCCTCGGCCTCCCCGGAGCAGCCCATCGGCTGCTTCCTCTTCTCCGGCCCGACCGGCGTCGGCAAGACCGAGCTCGCCAAGCAGCTCGCCCGCATCCTCGGCGTCGAGTTCCTGCGCTTCGACATGACCGAGTACCAGGAGAAGCACACCGTCTCGCGGCTGATCGGCGCGCCGCCCGGCTACGTCGGCTTCGACCAGGGCGGCCTGCTCACCGACGCCATCCGCAAGACGCCGTACGCGGTGCTGCTGCTCGACGAGATCGAGAAGGCGCACCCGGACATCTTCAACCTGCTGCTGCAGGTGATGGACCACGCCACCCTGACCGACAACAACGGCCGCAAGGCCGACTTCCGCAACGTGGTGCTGATCATGACCACCAACGCCGGCGCCCAGGAGCTGGCGGCGCGCCGGGTCGGCTTCGGCGCCGGATCAGTCCGAGCCCGGCAACGCCCGGAACGCCATCGAGCGGACCTTCAGCCCCGAGTTCCGCAACCGGCTCGACGCCTGGGTCGCCTTCGACTCGCTCGCCGCCGGAGGTCATCCTGCAGGTCGTCGACAAGCTGGTGAAGGAGCTCGAGGGGCAGCTCGCCGAGAAGAAGGTCCGCATCGAGCTCTCCGCCGAGGGGCGGACCTGGCTCGCCGAGCACGGCTTCGACCGGAAGATCGGCGCGCGCCCCATGGCGCGGCTCATCCAGAACGAGGTGAAGAAGCCGCTCGCCGAGAAGATCCTCTTCGGCGAGCTGCACGACGGCGGGACGGTGCGGGTCGAGGTCGAGCCGGACGGCGTCAAGCTCCGGCTGGTCGTCGCGCGCCGCCGGCGCCGCCCGCGGCCGGTGGCCGAGCCGGAGCCGGCGTAGCGCACGTCAGATCCCGAGCCGCTCGCGCAGGCTGGGGAGGAAGCGCCGGCTCACCGGCACCTCGCTTCCCGGAGCGGGTCCGGAGCACGGCCAGCCCCTCGTCGCAGGACGATCTCCTCCACCCGGTCGACGTTGACGAGGTGCTGCTTGTGGCAGCGGCAGCAGGCCGGCCCGCTCCTCCAGCACCCGCAGCGTCAGGTCGGTGAAGAGCTCGGCCCGCGCGGTCACCACGTAGACGCCGGCCTCGCGACGAGCGGACCGACTCGACCTCGGCGAGGTCCACCAGGCGGATGGCCTTGCGGGCGCCCAGGCAGGGGATGCGCCGGATGCTGCGGCGCGCGGGAAGCCGGCCTCGACGGGCGGCGCGGGCTGACCGCTCGAGCCGCTCGATGGCCCGGGCGAGCCGCTCGCGCTCCACCGGCTTCAGCAGGTAGTCGAGCGGCGTTCTCCTCGAAGGCGCGCACCGCGAACTCGTCGTGCGCGGTGACGAAGACCACGCCGCGGCAGGTCCTCGGCGTCGAGCATGGCGAGCAGCTCGAAGCCCGAGACGGCCGGCATCTGGACGTCGAGGAAGACCACGTCCGGCCGCTCGCGCCGGATCGCCTGGATGGCCTCGACCGCGTCGGCGCAGCTCGCCACGATCTCGAACTCGCCGGTCTCGGCGAGCAGCGCCTCGAGCTCCTGCGCGGGCGTGCAGCTCGTCGTCGACGACCAGGGCGCGCATCAAGGCTGCGACTCCGGTAGCGGGCAGGCGGACGGTGACCCGGGTCAGCTCGTCCGGGACGCAGGAGACCGAGAGCCCGAACTGCTCGGCCGTACAGGTTCTTGATCCGCTTGTCGACGATCTGCATGCCGAGCCCGTCGCCCTGACGGGGCTCGATCGCAGGCGCCGGCGTTGTCGTCGATCTCGACGAAGGCGGTGCCGTCCCGGCGGTAGGCCCGGATCACGGGCCGCGCCCGGCGCCGAGCGCGGTGGACGAGCCCGTGCTTGAAGGCGTTCTCGACCAGCGGCTGGAGCGTGAAGGCGGGCACTGCAGGCCGAGCAGGGCCGGGTCCACCTCGGTCACCACGGCGAGCCGGTCGGCGAAGCGGGCCTTCTCGATCTCGAGGTAGGCGCCGACGTGCTCCAGCTCCTCCGCGCAGCGTCGCGAGGCCGCCGGAGCGCTTCAGGTTCTTGCGGAAGAAGGCGGCAGAGCTGGAGGAGGAGCTCGCGCGCGCGGTCGGCGTCGGCGCCGCAGCACCGCGGCGATGGTGTTGAGCGCGTTGAAGAGGAAGTGCGGGTTGACCTGCGCCTGCAGCAGCTTCAGCTCCGGACATGGCGAGCAGCCCCTTGGCTCCTGGTAGCGGGCCGACCAGGAGCTGGCTCGAGAGGAGCGGCGCCGAGCCCCTCGCCGAGCGAGCGGTTGACCGATGCGGAAGCGGCGCGGCGCGGCTCGAAGAGCTGCACCGTGCCGATCACCAGGCCGTCCACCTGGAGCGGCGCGATCAGCACCGAGTCGAGCGGGCAGGCGGCTCGACACGCGGCAGTCGTAGTGGTCGTGCACGCCGTCGGCGAAGACCACCTCGTTGGCGGCGATGGCCTGCCGCGTGAGCGGGGAGGAGATGGGCCCGCCGGGCCGGTGGTGGTCGCCGCCCAGCCCGTCGAAGGCCGAGCACGTGCTCGGTGTCGGTGACCGCCGACCGCGCCGACGCCGGTCTCCTCCTGCAGGATGCGGGCCACCTCGCCGGCAGCCTCCGGCCCGAAGCCCCGCGCCAGGAGGCCGAGGGTGCGCTCGGCCACCTGCGCAGGGCGCGCGCCGAGGAGGCGGCCGCCACCTGGTCCGCTCGCGCTGCCGGTCGCGCATCACCGGGCGAAGAGCGCCGACGCCGAGTGGCGTTGGCCAGGATCATGGACGGGCCGATGACGCTTCACCGCCTCCACCGCGTCCTGCAGGGAACGGGCGAGCAGGGCGAGCACGATGCCCATGTGGACGACCTCGCCGACGAAGGTGACGCCGCCGGCCAGCCTCGCGGTCATGGAGCCGCTCCGGCCGTCGCGCCGCAGCAGCCACGTGCACCAGCGCCGCCGACCAGCCCCTCCAGCGTGGTGGCCACCGCGCCGGCCAGCGCGGCGGCGCCGCTCAGGCGGTGACCGGTGGACGCCGGCGGTGACGCCCCACCGGCAGGCCGAGCACCGGGCCGCCCAGGAACCCGGCCAGCATGGCGCCCACCGCGCGCGTGTTGGCGATGACTCGCCGTCCGGCACCGGGATGCCGAGGTAGGTCCCAGGATCGCGATGCCGGTGAAGACCAGCGTAGAGCCGGACCTTGGCGCGCGGCCGGGGCCACTCGGCGCGGAGCGGCAGGACGCGGGGACCGGCAGTACAGGTAGGAGATCACCAGGAAGACGGCCAGCGCCTCGATGAACTGGACGACCAGCCTCATGGGCCGCGCATTATCCCCGTCCGCGGGTCCTGGAGCGAGGGTACAACCCCTCTGCGTGCAGCCGCTCCCCATCGACCCGCTCCTGCCGGAGATCGTGGCCGCGCTCCGGGCCGCGCCGTCGCTGGTGATCGAGGCGCCGCCCGGCGCCGGCAAGACCACCCGCGTGCCCGCGCGCGCTGCTCGACGCCGGGCTGGCCGAGGGGCGAGATCGTGGTGCTCGAGCCGCGGCGGCTGGCGGCCCGGCTGGCCGCGCGGCGGGTCGCCGAGGAGCTGGGCGAGCGGCCGGGCGAGACGGTCGGCTACCAGGTCCGCTTCGAGGAGGTCTCCGGGCCGCGCACGCGCATCCGCTTCGTCACCGAGGGGCTGCTCACCCGCCGGCTGCTCGCCGACCCGACGCTGCGCGGCGTCGGCGCGGTGGTGCTCGACGAGTTCCACGAGCGCCACCTCGCACGGCGACCTCGCGCTGGCGCTGCTGCGCCGGCTCCAGCGGACCGCCCGGCCCGACCTCAAGCTGGTCGCCATGTCGGCCACGCTCGACGCCGGCCCGGTGGCGCGCTTCCTCGGGCGCCCGACGCTCCGCTCCGAGGGGCGGCGCTTCGAGGTGGCGGTCGAGCACCTCACGCCGGAGGAGGCGGCCCGCCCGGCGCGGCTCGAGGAGCAGGTGGCCCGCGCGGTGAAGCGGCTCCGCCGCGAGGAGCCCGACGGCGACGTGCTGGTCTTCCTCCCGGGCGCGCGCCGAGATCCGCCGCGCGCGCGAGGCGCTCGCGGCCTGGCGGCGAGCGCGGGCGTGGACGTGCTGCCGCTCCACGGCGACCTGCCGCCCGAGGAGCAGGACCGCGCCGTGCGGCCCGGCCCGCGGCGCAAGGTGATCCTCTCCACCAACGTGGCCGAGACCTCGGTCACCATCGAGGGCGTGGTGGCGGTGATCGACTCCGGCCTGGCCCGCATCGCCTCGCACTCGCCCTGGTCCGGGCTGCCCACGCTCGAGGTCGCGAAGGTCAGCCGCGCCTCGGCGGCGCAGCGGGCCGGCCGCGCCGGCCGCACCCGCGCCGGCCGCGCGCTCCGGCTCTACACGCGGCACGACCACGACGCGCGCCCCGCGTACGAGACGCCGGAGGTGGAGCGCGAGGACCTCGCCGAGACCGTTCCTCGCGCTGGCCGGCCTCGGCGTGCTGGCCGCGCGGGACTTCGAGTGGTTCGAGCCGCCGCCGGGGCCGGCGCTCGAGGCCGCGCGGGCGCTGCTCGCGCGGCTCGGCGCCATCGACGCCGCGGGCGCGCTCACGCCGCCGGCCGGCGGCTGCTTCGCCTCCCGCTCCACCCGCGCCAGGCGCGGCTCGCGGTCGAGGCGGCCGAGCGCGGCGCGGCCGAGGGCGGGGCGCTCCTGGCGGCGCTGCTCGGCGAGCGCGACCTGCGCGATCGGCGCGGCGCTGGAGGGCGCGGCCCTGCCGCCGACCGGCCCGTCCGACCTGCTCGAGCTGGCCAGCCTCTTCGAGGAGGCGGCCCGCGCCCGCTTCGACCCGGACCGCTCCGGCGGCTGGGGCTCGACGCCGGCGCGGCGCAGGCGGTGGAGCGGGGCCGGCGGCAGCTCTGGGGGAGCGGGCCTGCCGCGGACGGGTCCGGGCCGTCGGCCCGGCGCGCGGGGCGCGGGCGGCGGCGCCGGCGGCGACGATGCGGGACGACCGCCGGGCGCGACCGGCCGGCCGGGACGCCGCGGTCGAGCAGGCGCTCCTGCACGCCACGCTGGCCGCCTACCCCGACCGCGTGGCGCGCCGCCGGGCGCCCGGCTCGGACGAGGTGGTGCTGGTCGGCGGCGGCTGCGCCCGGCTCGATCCGGCCACCGTGGTCCGCGAGGCCGAGCTCCTGGTGGCGGTCGACGCCGAGGAGCGGCGCGGCGACCGGCGCCCGCCCGGGCGCCCCGGCCACGCGCGCGGCCGAGGCCCGGGTGCGGATCGCCTCCGCGGTCACGCAGGAGCTCCTGCTCGACCTCTTCCCCGACGCGCTCCGCTACGAGGAGGCGGTCACCTGGAACGCGCCGGCCGAGCGGGTCGAGGCGACCGAGCGGCTCCTCTACCAGGACCTGGTGCTGGAGGAGTCGCGCGCCGCCCGGCCCGACCCAGAGCAAGTTGGGCGAGGCGCTGCGGGAGGCGCTCGCGCGCGGGGCGCGGGCCTTCGCGCCGGAGGGCGCGCTCGACCGGCTCCTGGCACGGCTCGCCCTCGCCGCCGAGCACGCGCCCGAGGCGGGGCGGCGCCGCCGGACGAGGCGACCTGGCGGCGGCGCTCCGGCCGGCTGCCAGGGGCGGCGCAGCCTCGCCGAGCTCCGCGAGGCCGACCTGCCCGCCGCGCTCCTCGGCGGCCTCGACCCGCGGGCCCGCGCCGCGCTCGACCGGCTCGCGCCGGAGCGGGTCACCCTGCCCGGCGGCCGCCGCGCGGGTCCACTACGAGGCCGGCAAGCCGCCCTGGATCGAGAGCCGGCTGCAGGACTTCTTCGGCCTCGCCGCAGGGCCCGACGGTGGCCGGCGGCGCGTCCCGCTCATCCTCCACCTGCTCGCCCCCAACCAGCGGGCCGTCCAGGTGACCACCGACCTGGCCGGCTTCTGGGAGCGCCACTACCCGGCGCTGCGGCGCGAGCTCTTGCGCCGCTACCCGCGCCACGCCTGGCCCGACGACCCGCGCACCGCCACGCCGCCCCCGCCCCGCCACCGATAGCTTCTACCCGACCCAGAGTCATTGATAGCTCCCCACTGCCCGACCCAGAGTATTTCCCAGCGCCAAGCGTCGGCCTGGCCAGATCCCCGGGCCCATAGCGTTCAGGGTGACGAGACCTCGGGGAAATCCTCGCAACGGTGAGGTGGGCGCGCCTGTCAGATTGGGAGACCGAGACGCGCTTTTCATCCAGCGCGCTATCACCCTGGCAGCTTCGGGCACACCGCTGCCTGGCGCGACGGACGCGCCTCCCGCTGGGAGCTCACGCGGGTTCGACTCTTATGCTGCTTGTGCGCACCGGACGCCGTGAGCGACCCGCAGCAAATACGTCCCGGGCGGGAAGAGGACGTCGGGACGTCCGGCCCGCCGCGCATGCCAGGCCAGGCGGTACTGATCGAGGAAGTCGACGAGCCTCGAGAGGACCTCGAGCCGCCGCCACTTGTCGCGAGCCGCTACCCTCGGGTTGAGGTTGCGCCGCGGCTCGCGCGGCATGGGGCGGGCGGTCGCCTTCTGTGCGGCCACCTTCGCCCTGCCAACGAATCCGCCTCGCTTGGCGGTGACGTCCTTCGCCGCCTGCTCCTCGAGGTCCCCGAGCGCTTCAGCGAGCTGGTCCCGGAAGTCTGCCGCCGACTCGAACCCGGGTGGCGTGGTGAGCTCGAGCTCGACCTTCTCCGGCATGTAGCCTTTGGCGCGGAAGAACGCGGCCGGCCGTTCGGCCACCAATGGCGCCGCGCCGATCTGCTCGGGGGCTGACCACAGCCCGGGCCATTCGCGCGCGTGACGAACGAGCCCGGCCACTACCGGGTTCGCGAGCGTGTAGGCGGCCTTGTCAAGGATGTCGGCGGGATCGGCGAGGGCGACGGCGCTGTAGCTCGAGGGAGCCCAGAAGGACTCCCAGCGGCCGAGAGACGCGTTCGTGGCCCGTGCGACGAGTGAGTCCAGGTACTGGCCGAACGCGGGCAACGCCGCGCCCGGATCGGTCACGACCAAATGGTAGTGGTTGGAGAGGACACAGAAGGCGTGGACGCGGATGCCGTAGCGCCGGGCGGCGACGGCCAGGACGTAGAGGAAGATCGCGCCGGTGGCTGTCGACGGGCGAAGGAGGAGCTGTCGCTGCGTGCATCTCCGGGTGACGAGGTAGGTGGTGCCCGGGAGAACCTGACGAGGCGCGGTCATGGGCACGCGCCCTGGCAGGAGACGTGCCGGCCGGGGAGCAGCCATCAACGAAGGCACCGAAGCCACAAGGTCCGTCGTACGGACCCCCTCGGTCGAACCGCGTTACTCTGGGTCGGGGAAGACGCGGTGCTGGTGCGGTGGCGTTAGCGCGATGGGGCATGAAGACGAGTGGAAGGGTGACGACCCGCCCGCGAACGGGCGGCGGCGGCGCGCACGTGCCGTCCGAGACCCGCGCGCCCGAGCGGCGACCTCGCGGCTCCGGTCAGCGCCGGTTGCCGAACAGCCGGAGCAGCGAGAGGAACAGGTTCACGAAGTCGAGGTAGAGCGAGAGCGCGCCGCTCACCGGGGCCGCCGCCGCGCCGCCGCCGGCGCGCGCGAAGGCGCGGAGCTTCTGCGTGTCGTAGGCGGTGAGGCCGGTGAAGACCAGCACGCCCATGCAGGAGACCACCCAGGAGACCATGCTCGACCGCAGGAAGACGTTCACCAGGCTCGCGATCACGACGCCGATGAGCCCCATGAACAGGAAGCTCCCCCAGCTCGTGAGGTCGCGCCTCGTCACGGTGCCGTAGAGGCTCATGGCCGCGAACGTGCCGGCGGTGGTCACGAACGCGAGCGCGACCGAGGTCCCGGTGTAGGCGAGGAGGACCACCGAGAGGGTGGCCCCGTTCAGCGCCGAGTAGAGCAGGAAGAGACCGCCAGCGGCCGCCGCGGAGAGCCTGTTCACGGCCGCGGAGATCCCGATGACGAGCGCCAGCTCCGCGATGATGAGGCCGAAGAAGACGATCCGGTTGGCGACGATGGCGCGCAGGAGCGTCTCGGAGCCGGCGACGGTCGCCGCCACCAGCGCGGTGAGCCCGAGGCCCAAGGTCATCCACCGGTACACGGCCGACATGAAGCGGCGCTCGACGTCGGAGGCGCCGCGGACGAGCACCTGGTCCTGGGCGGGGAAGCGGGCGGGCGGCGTCTGGAAGGGCATGCATCCCATTGTAACGCGATGCGCCAGTCGACGCCCCTGCTGCCGCCTCTTCCCACCCGGTCATTTCACGGGATTCCCCGGCCGCTTGCCCGCTCGAGGCGCGGTGACGACCCTTCCGCCGTGGCCCGCGACCTCCCGGTCCCGCCCTACCGACCCCAGCTCGCGCAGCTCGTGCCCGCGCCGCCCACGGGTGCGAGCTGGGTCCACGAGGTCAAGTACGACGGCTACCGGATCGGTTGCGCCCTCGAGGACGGGGGCGTCCAGCTGTGGAGCCGCCGCGGCCTCGAGTGGACGAGGCAGTTCCCCGAGGTCGCCGAGGCGGCGCGCCGGCTCCCGGTCCACTCGGCGCTGCTCGACGGGGAGGTGGCCGCGGTGCTGCCCGACGGGCGGACCAGCTTCCAGGCGCTGCAGAACGCCTTCTCCGGCGGTCCGCGCCGCCTGGCCTACCTCGTCTTCGACCTGCTCTGGCTCGACGGCGAGGACCTGTCGGCGCGCCCGCTCCTCGAGCGGAAGGCGGCGCTCGAGCGTCTCCTCTCGGCCGCGCGCGGGATCGTCCGTTACGCGCCGCACGTGACGGGTCGGGGCGACGCGGCGCTGCGCGAGGCCTGCCAGCATGGCCTCGAGGGGATCGTCTCGAAGCGCGCCGACCTGCCCTACCGCGCGGGCCGGTACGCCGGCTGGACGAAGTCGAAGTGCATCGCGCGCCAGGAGCTCGTCATCGGCGGCTTCACCGATCCGGAGGGCTCCCGCCAGGGGATTGGCGCGCTGCTGTTGGGCCACTACCAGGGTGGTCTGCTCCGGTACGCCGGCAAGGTGGGCACCGGCTTCACCCTCGCCGCGGCCGGCGCGCTCCGAGCGCGCCTTGGCCCGCTGGAGGTGCGCGAGCCGCCCTTCAGGCCGCCGCCGGCCGGCCGGCTCGGACGCGAGGCACACTGGGTGAAGCCTGCGCTGGTCGCGGAGGTCACCTTCACCGAGTGGACCGACGACGGCAAGGTCCGTCAGTCGTCGTTCCAGGGCCTCCGCGAGGACAAGCGCGCGGAGGACGTGGTGCGGGAGGACGTGCGGGCCGCCGCGGCCGCTTCATCCGAGCCGCCGGCGACCTCCGCGCCTCGGCGCGGCGTGGGCCGCTCCGTGAGGCCAGCGCGGAGAAAGGCCGGGCCGTGATCCGCGTCGGCACGAGCGGCTATCTCTACCGCCACTGGCGCGGCGTGCTCTACCCGGAGGGGCTCGCGCAGCGCGACTGGCTCCCGCACTACGCGCGCGCCTTCGACACCGTCGAGCTGAACGCGACGTTCTACCGGCTCCCGACCCCCGAGGCGGTGACCCGCTGGCACGCGCGGGTGCCGGCCGGGTTCACCTTCGCGGTGAAGGGCTCGCGCTACCTCACGCACATGAAGCGGCTCCTCGACGCGGAGGCGGGGCTGCGCCGCTTCCTCCACCCCGTCTCGCGCCTGCGGGAGAAGCTCGGGCCGATGCTGTGGCAGCTCCCGCCGCAGCTCGGGCCGGACCTGCCGCGCCTGGAGCGGTTCCTCTCCCGCCTCCCGCCCGGCCGACACGCGATCGAGTTCCGCGATCCCGCCTGGTACGCCGAGGACACCTGCGATCTCCTCGACGCGCACGGCGCCGCCTTCTGCGAGCACGACGCGGTCGACCGGCCACCCCCGCGCCACACCGGCGGCTGGCGTTACCTGCGCTTCCACGGCACCACCGGCCGCTATGCAGGGCGCTACGGCCCGGCCGCGCTCCGCCGGGTCGCGTCCGACCTGCTCGCCTGGTCGCGCCTGGAGGGCGACGCGTACGTCTACTTCAACAACGACACGGGCGGCCACGCCGTGCACGACGCGCGGGCCCTGCGCGCGCTCCTGGGCGAGGCGCGCCCGACGCCGGAGCACCCCGCCCCGGCGTGAGGCAGCCGGGAGCCCTGCCGCACCGCGCCAGCGGATGCCTCACACCTCGAGCAGCATCCGCTCCGGATCCTCGATGCACTCCTTCACCTTCACCAGGAAGGAGACCGCCTCGCGACCGTCGATGATCCGGTGATCGTAGGAGAGCGCCAGGTACATCATCGGGCGCACCACCACCTGGTCGCCCTCCCCCACCACCGCGCGCTTGTCGATCTTGTGCAGTCCGAGGATGCCGGACTGCGGCGGGTTCAGGATCGGCGTGGAGAGGAGCGATCCGTAGACCCCGCCGTTCGAGATGGTGAAGGTGCCGCCGGCCAGGTCGTCCATGGTGATGCGATTCTCCCGGGCCTTCTTCCCGAGCTCTGCCACCGTCTTCTCGATCTCCGCGAAGGAGAGCGCGTCGGCGTCGCGGACGACCGGGACCACCAGCCCCTTGCCGCCGCCCACCGCCACCCCGATGTCGTAGTGATCCTTGTAGACGAGGGCGTCGCCGCGGACCTCCCCGTTGACGGCCGGGAAGGCGCGCAGCGCCTCGACCGACGCCTTGATGAAGAACGACATGAAGCCGAGCTTGACGCCGTGGCGCGCCAGGAAGGCCTCGCCGTGCTGCGCCCGCAGCGCGAGCACGCGGGTCATGTCCACCTCGTTGAAGGTGGTCAGGATGGCGGCGGTCTGCTGGGCCTCGATCAGCCGGCGTGCCACGGTGCGGCGGAGCGGGGTCATGGGCACCACCCGCTCGCGGGCGGCGGCGCCGTCCCGGCCCGGCGCCTGGACCGGCGCCCTGGCCGGCGCCGACGGCGCGGGGCGCTCCAGCAGGCGCGCGACGTCCTCCTTGCGGATCGAGCCGCCCAGGCCGCTCCCCTCCACGCGCGCGGCGTCGAGGCCGTGCTCGGCCATCAACCGTCGCGCCGACGGCGGCGCGCGGACCGGTCCGCGGCCCGTCGGCGCCGGCGCGCCGACGGCGGCGCTCTCGGGCGGTGCGGCGGGCGGCGGTGCGGGAGCCTGCGCGACGGCCGGCGCCGGCGCGCTCGCGGCCCGGGGCTGGCCGTCGCCGCGCGCGGTCGGGACGGGACCACCCGGCAGCGGGCCGGAGCCGAGCGGGGAAGTCGCCACCGCCTGCGGGGCGGCCCCCTCCTCGAGCTCGGCGATCACCTCGCCGATCGCGACGTTCTCGCCGCTGCCGCGCAGCACCTTGCGGAGCACCCCGGCCGCCGGCGCCGGGAGGGCCACGGTCGCCTTCTCGCTCTCGATCTCGACCAGCGGCTCGTCGACCTGGACCGGATCGCCCTCCTTCTTGAGCCAGGCGCCGATGGTGGCCTCCTGGATCGACTCTCCGAGCGACGGGACCTTCAGCTGGATGGACACGTTCAGTGCTCCTGCGCCGCGGCGCGGGTATCGACGCGCGTGATGGAGGACGCCGGCTCGCCGAGCGCCTCGCGGGTGAGCTGCGCCTGCTCGAGCTTGTGCCGGGTGGCGGAGCCGACGGCCGGGCTCGCCGAGCGCGCGCGGGCCACCAGCTCGAGGCGAGAGGGCAGCGCCGGCGAGAGGTAGAGGTTCACGTACTCGTACGCGCCCATGTTGGCGGGCTCCTCCTGCGCCCACACGATCTCGACGCCCGGCCGGTACCGCCCGATCGCGTCGAGGATGTCCCCGACGGCCAGCGGGTAGAGCTGCTCGAGCCGCACCAGCGCGGCGTGGCGGGCCGCCTGCGCCTCCCGGGCGGCGAGGAGATCGAAGTACACCTTGCCCGAGCACAGCACCACCCGGGAGACCTCGCCCGGGTCGGCCTCGTCGTCGGGGAGCACCGGCCGGAACCGCTGCTGCGAGAGCTCCGCCAGCGGCGACACGGCGCGCGGGTGCCGGAGCAGGCTCTTCGGCGACATGACCACCAGCGGCTTGCGCCAGGGCGACACCACCTGCCGTCGCAGCGCGTGGAAGAGCTGCGCCGGCGTGGTGAGGTTGACCACCCGCCAGTTGTCGTCCACCGAGAGCTCGAGGAAGCGCTCCAGGCGCGCCGAGGAGTGCTCCGGCCCCTGCCCCTCGATCCCGTGCGGCAGGAGCAGGATCAGCCCGGAGAGCCGGTTCCACTTGGCCTCGCCCGACGCCAGGAACTGATCGACGATCACCTGCGCGGCGTTCAGGAAGTCGCCGAACTGCGCCTCCCAGATGGTGAGCGCCTCGGGCATCTCCAGGCTGTAGCCGTACTCGTAGCCGAGCGCGGCCGCCTCGGAGAGGAGGCTGTCCCGGATCTCGACCGCGCCCTGGCCCTCGGCGAGGTGCGCGAGCGGCGTGTACGTGTTGCCGGTCTCGTTGTCGTGGAGCACCGCGTGCCGGTGGCTGAAGGTGCCGCGCTGGCTGTCCTGGCCCAGCAGCCGGACCCGGCGTCCCTCCAGCGCGAGCGAGGCGAAGGCCAGCGCCTCCGCGGTGGCCCAGTCGATCGGCCGCTCGCCGCGGCCCATCTCGGCGCGCGCCTCGAGGACCCGGGCGAGCTTCGGGTGCACGCGGAAGCCCTGCGGCACCTGCGTGAGCGCCTCGGCGGCGCGGCGCAGCGAGGCCGCGTCGACGGCCGTCTCCGGCTCGGGCCCGGTGATGGCGCCACCCTCCAGCCCCGCCCAGAAGCCGCCCATCGACTGGGCGCCGGCCTGCACCGCGGTGCGCGCCGACGCCTGGTACGCCTCGTCGAGCCGGGCGCGGTAGCCCGTGGTCATGGCGTCCAGCTCGGCCTGGGTGACCGCGCCGGCGCGCAGGACCTCCTCCGCGTAGACCTGCCGCAGCGTCGGCTTCTTGCCGATGGCCCGGTACATCACCGGCTGCGTGAAGGACGGCTCGTCCCCCTCGTTGTGCCCGTGGCGGCGGTAGGCCCAGAGGTCGATCACCACGTCGCGGTGGAAGCGCTGCCGGAAGTCCACCGCCAGCAGCACCGCCTGCGCCACCGCCTCGAGGTCCTCCCCGTTCACGTGGATGATCGGGATCTGCAGCATGCGCGCCGGCCCGGTGCAGTAGGTGGTGGAGCGCGCGTCGCGGGGCGAGGTGGTGAAGCCCACCTGGTTGTTCACGATGAGGTGGATGGTCCCGCCCACCGAGTAGGCCTCGAGCTGGGACATGTTGAGCGTCTCGGCCACGATGCCCTGCCCGGCGAAGGCGGCGTCGCCGTGGACCAGCACCGGCAGCGAGCGGACCCGCTCGAAGTCGTGGTAGCGGTCCTGCTTGGCGCGGACGCGCCCCTGCACCACCGTGTTGATCCACTCGAGGTGGCTCGGGTTGAAGGCGAGCGAGAGGTGCAGGAGCACCCCGTCCGGCGTCTCGCGATCGCTCGAGTAGCCGAGGTGGTACTTCACGTCCCCGCCCGCCGCGTTGATGATGGCGTTGTCGCGGAACTCGCCGAAGATCGCCTGCAGCGGCTTGCCCACGATGTTGGCGAGCACGTTGAGCCGGCCGCGGTGGGCCATGCCGATGACGACGTTCCGGACGCCGTGCCCGACGGCGCGGTCCACCAGGAACTCGAGCAGCGCGACGAAGCCCTCCGCCCCCTCCACGCTGAAGCGCTTCGCGCCGAGGAACTTGGTCCCGAGGAACTGCTCCAGGCTCTCCGCCTCGACGATCTTCCGCAGGAGGAGCTTCTGCACCTCGGGGGCCAGCGTGAGCCGGTTGCGGTTCCGCTCCATCCGCCGCTCGACCCAGCCGCGCAGATCCTGGTCGTGCATGTGCGCGAGCTCGACGCCGATCGAGCGGCAGTAGGTCTCCTCGAGGCGCGAGACCAGATCCCGGAGCGTCCGATCGCCCCGTCCCTCGGGGTCGGCGGTGGGCCGGTCGAGGTCGGCGGCGGAGAGGCCGAAGCCCTCGAGCGAGAGCGGCTCGGCGGGCCGGACCAGCCCGAGCGGATCGAGGTTGGCGCGGAGGTGTCCGTACTCACGGTAGGCCTGCACCAGCCGATCGACCCTGGCCTGGAAGGCAGCGTCGCCGCTCGCGGCGGGGGCCGCGGCGACCGGGCCGCCCGGGCGACGTGGCTCGAAGGCTTCGGGCGCCGGGGCCGCGCCGGGGGCGGCCGGCAGCGCCTCGAAGTACCTCCTCCACGCCTCGTCGACCGCGCTGGGATCGGCCAGCCACGCGTAGTAGAGGTTCTCCACGAACGCCAGGTTGGGCGCGGGCGGCGACGCCGGGAGCACGGACTCGGATGACATGGCGGGCCATATCTAACGCGCCGTGCCCCCGGCCGGCCGCAGATCCGGACGCGACCCGATGCCACTGACCGTTCCAGTCGCCGAACGATCCCGCCTCACCTGGCGGGACGCCGCGGGCGAGCACACCGCCGTCTGGGTCTCGCCCGGCGCGCCGCCGCCGGCCCGGCTCGGCGCGGCGGGCGACGACACGCGCGCGGCGGCCGCCGCCGCCCGGGCGCGGCGCGGCGAGGGGCTGGTCTACTCGGGGGACTACCACAACGCGCGCCAGCTCCTGACCGCCCTGGCGAGGCGCCTCCCCGCCGCCCGCCCCCGAGGACCGGGCCCCGCGGCGCTCTTCCACGCCGAGCGGGAGCGCACCCGGCTCGAGCAGGCGCTCCTCTCCCGCCTGCTCGTGCCGATCGAGCCCGGCTGGCGTGTGCCGCTCAGGAGGGCGCCGGACGTGCGCGAGCCCTGCGAGGAGGCGCTGGGCCCGCCCCTGGAGGTCACGGCGCTGCTCCCGCTCCGGGACCTGCTCGGGATGATCGGCGCTCACGAGTGGCGCCGGCGCGGCGTGGAGGTCCGCGCGCTCGCCGCCCGGGTCCACCCGCACTACGCCGTTTATGCCCCCATCCGGGGCGAGTACGTCGACCTGGTCGCCGACGCGCTCGCCGCCTGGCCGGCGACCGGGAAGCGGGCCTTCGACGTCGGGACCGGGACCGGCGTGCTGGCCCTTCTGCTCGCTCGCGCCGGGGCGCGGGTGGTCGCGACCGATCTCGACCCGCGGGCGATCGCCTGCGCGCGCGAGAACGCGGCGCGGCTCGACCTCGCCGCACGCGTGGAGGTGACGGAGGCCGACGTCTTCCCGGAGGGTGTGGCCGACCTGGTGGTCTCGAATCCACCGTGGGTGCCGGCCGAGGCGCACGGCCCGCTCGATCGGGCCGTCTACGATCCCGGCGGCGCGTTCCTGGAGCGGCTGGTGCGGGGGCTCCCGGCCCACCTCGCGCCCGGCGGCGAGGCCTGGATCGTCCTCTCGGACCTGGCCGAGCGGCTCGGGCTGCGCTCTCCGGATCACCTCCCGCGGCTCGCCGCGTCGGCCGGGCTGGAGGTGGCGGCGGTGCTGGAGACCCGGCCCACGCACCCGCGCACGCGCGACCGCGGCGATCCGCTCCACGCGATCCGGGCCGCCGAGGTGACGCGGCTCTTCCGGCTGGTCCGCGCCGGCTGAGGCGGCGGGCGCGGCGCATCACGGCGCCGGCGGCGCGGCGCCCACCGGGCGCGCGTGCCCCGGGACCGCGCCCGGGGGACCCACCGGCAGGCGATCCACGGCCGGGCTCCAGAGCGCGATCGGCTCGGGGCGGCGCGCGGCCACGACCATCCGGCGCAGCACCTCCTGCACCGGGCGTCGCGGCGGGGCGCGCACCCCCGGGCCATAGCCCAGGCGCAGCAGGACCTGGGGCAGGCCGCGCACGCCCACCGCCTCGCGGAGGCGGTCGCGGAGATCGGGGCACTCGACCGGCTGGTTGAAGTAGGAGGCCGACAGGCCGGCGGCGGCGGCGCGCAGGAGGATCCGCTGCAGCGCCTCGCCGGCCGCGATCCAGTCCGCCTTGCCGTCACGGGCGGTCGAGAGCACCAGCAGCGCCTTGGTCGCGAGGGCGCGCCGGTGGTCGCGCTCCGCCTCGTCGCGCGCCGGGCTCGAGAGGCGGAGGCGGAGCGGGTGCAGCAGCGCCGCCGCGTCGCTCATCCCCGCCGCGTAGCCGGGCATCCCGTCGCGCCGCGTGGTCCCGTTCCGGCGCGTCCAGGCCGCCACCTCGCGACGGAAGCGCGGGCGCTCCCACTGGAGCCGATCGCCCTCGGCGACGAGCTCCGCCACCGCCCGCCGCTGCGGCGGCTCCACCAATCGCAGCGACGCGCCCTCCTCGTGCGCCTCCCGCAGGAGGCGCGTCACGAGCCCCTCGGGCGGCTCGCGCCCGTCGAGCGGGAGGCGGTTGGTGCGCCGCAGCGGGATGGCCTGGTACAGCGCCTCGAGGTCGGGCGTCGAGGCGCGCCGCTCCTCGAGCCGCAGGCGCGCGACGAGCCCGTCGCGCCGGTGCTCCGGGACGATCTCCGTGGTGGTGGCGTGGCCGTAGTGGGCCGCGGCGAGCCGAAGGTTCACCATGGCGGCGCCGCAGGCCATGAGCAGCTCGCGCCCGTCCGGATCCGCCTCGGGCAGCGCGCGCGCGGCGTCCGCGTGGATGCGCAGCTCGTCGCCCTCGATCTCGAAGACCCAGGGCTGCGCGTTGTGCCGCGACGGCGCGAGGACGGCGTACGACAGGAAGAAGCGCAGGCGCTCGGCGGGCTCGGCGCGCGCGGGGAAGGCCGTGGGTTCGGCGATCATGGGCTGCCTCCTGGCCGGAGGAACCTCGATGATGGCGTGCACGTGGAGACGACGGTGAGGACGGACTCAGCTAAGCCCCATGGACGCAGGATCGCGAGGCCCCGGGCGGGCGCGCCCCCACCCGGCGGCGCGCACCGGCGCGCAGCCGGGTAGTCTGACCGAGGGCGGGACCCGCGGCCTGGCACCTGGGAGGAACACCTGTCCGACGTGGCGGTCGAGCTCCTGGTCGTCCTCCTGCTGATCCTCGCCAACGGCGTGTTCGCCGGGGCCGAGATCGCCATCATCGCGCTGCGCAAGACGCGCCTCGCCCAGCTGGTGGAGGAGGGGCGCACGGCGGCGCGCGCGGTCAAGCGCCTGCGAGACTCGCCCGAGCGCTTCCTCGCCACGGTGCAGATCGGCATCACGGTGGTGAGCTCCACCGCCGCGGCCTTCGGCGGTGCCTCGATCGCGGGCCGCCTCGCGCCCGGGCTGGCCCGCCTGCCGGGGGTGGGGCCGTATGCCTCGGAGCTCGCGCTGGCGCTGGTGGTGGCGCTGGTGTCGTTCCTCTCGCTCGTCCTCGGCGAGCTGGTGCCGAAGTCGATCGCGCTCCGCTCGGCCGAGCGCTACGCGCTCGCGATGGGCCGCCCGCTGCTCGGGCTCTCGTGGGTGGCGCGGCCGGTGGTCTGGCTCCTCACCGCGGCGTCGAACCTGATCCTGCGGCCGCTCGGCGATCGCACGACCTTCTCCGAGGCGCGCCTCTCCGCCGAGGAGCTCGAGCAGCTGGTGGACGAGGCGGGGCGCGTCGGCGCCCTCGACGCCCCCACCGCCGAGATCGCCTCGCGTGCGCTCGCCTTCCGCGACCTCACCGCCGCCGACGTGATGGTGCCGCGCAGCCGCATGGTGGGCCTCCCGCGCGACGCCTCGACGGAGGACCTCAAGCGCCTCCTGCTCGAGCAGGGGCGCACGCGGATGCCGGTCTACGACGGCACCCTCGACAACGTGGTGGGCTACGTGATGGCCAAGGACCTGGCCGCCATGGCCTGGGAGCGGGAGCTCATCGTGCTCGAGGACCTGGTCCGTCCGGTCCACTTCGTGCCCGAGACCGCCCGCGCGGTCCACGTGCTCCGCGACCTGCAGCGACGCCGGACGCAGATCGCGGTGGTGGTGGACGAGCACGGCGGCGTGGCCGGCCTGCTCACGCTCGAGGATCTGGTCGAGGAGCTGGTGGGCGACATCCTGGGCGAGCGGGAGGAGCCGGTCCCGCTCTTCCAGGCGGAGCCGGACGGCAGCGCGCTGGTGCGCGGCGACGCGCCCATCCGCGAGGTGAACCGGGCCCTCGACCTCGACCTGCCGGAGGGCGACTACACCACGGTGGCCGGGCTCTGCATCGCGCTCTCGGGCGCCGTGCCGGAGCGTGGGGCCCGCCTCGCCACGCAGGACGGGACCGCCATCGAGGTGGTGGAGGCGACGCCTCGGGTGGTCCGGCTGGTGCGCCTCACGCGGCCGCGCGAGGAGGCGCACCGGGAAGCGGCGAGCGACGCCGGGGCGGAGTCGTGAGGCGCCGGCTCAGGCCGTGTGACGAGCCACCGTGGCGAGGAGGTCGTCGAGCTCGAAGGGCTTCGCGAGGTAGCCGTTCGCGTCGGGGATGGGCAGCTCGGTGGTGGGCATCGCCGCGGTCATCAGCACCACCGGGACCTTGCGGAAGGCCGGGTCCTCGCGCACGGCCTCGAGGAACTGGGCGCCGTTCATCACCGGCATGACCAGGTCGAGCACGATGAGGTCGGCGTGGTTCTCGCGGCGAAGCCACTCGAGCCCCTCGACGCCGTTCGACACGGGCGTGACCGCATAGCCCTCGGACGCGAGGCACTCCGCCACGCTGTCGCGGATCCCTTCGTCGTCCTCGATGAGGAGGATGCGCCGGCCGACGTCCACGAGCCCCCCGCAGCTTGGGTACCGCGGCCTTTCTAGCACCGCGGTGTTCGCGAGGCACCCGGCGCGCCCCAGCGGGGGAGCGCCAGCCGTGCCAGGTCAGCTGCCGTTCGAGCGTCAGATGGTGACGGTCGGCGGGGCCTCGAACATGGGCGACCCCGGCGTGGTCGGGATGGGAGGGTGCCCGGGCGGCAGCCGGGGATCCGGACCCGCTCGCCGCACGCCGTGCGGGTCGCTCGTGCCCTCGCAGCCGTACACGTCGCGCATGTGGCCGACCAGCGCGTCGAGGTGTTCCAGGGCGCCGGCCTGACCGGCCCCCATCGCGTCGCGGAGCTCGCCCGCGACGCTGGGGTCCTGCAGGAGCTTCGCGGAGGTCATGTTCTCGCACACGTAAGCGGGGGTCAGGCAGGCCTGCTCCATCGCGACGTGCCAGTCCATCCAGCTGTGCGGCTCACAGCTCGGCGATCCGCGCGTCGACCGGACCAGCGGGAGCGCGAGCACGGCGAGGACCGCCAGCCCGGTCGCCGCCACCGCGGCCGTGCGGAGCACGCGGGCAGCCACGCCTCGCGCCGGGGCCGCAGTCGCGCAGGCGATCCCGCAGCGAGGGCAGGCGCGGGAGGCGTCTTCCATCGGCGCTGAGCAGAGCGAGCAGATCTTCATCGGAGCCTCCGCGGCGAGCCGTCGCACCCGCCTGACTCCGATGTAAGTCCGCCCGCCCGCCCGCGCCCGTCACCGCTCATACCCCGACGGGCAATTGCCGGCTCGGCGCTCAGGGTCTGAAGCGACGCTCGATGCGCGCGCGCAGCAGCTCGAGCAGCTCCTCGGCGGTGGTCCCGGCGCCCGGCGCGATCTCGAACCTGAGCGGCGCGTGCCCCGCCACCCGGGCACCCCGCGCGAGCGCCCCTCCGCCGCCCTCGACGATCACCGCCTCGGGCGAGAGCCCCACCTCGTAGGCCTCGAGGTAGAGCTCGGCGAAGTGGCGGCGCAGGCGCCCGGCGGTGAGGGCCGCCGCTTCCGCCGGCAGCATCTGGAACCCGAGCACGGTGCCCGCGAGCTCGGCCGAGACCTCCGCCACCAGCCCCAGCCGGAGCGCGTGCGGCGCCAGCGCCTCGAGCCCGTCCAGCTCGCCGTAGCGCCAGTAGCTGCGCAGCACCGCGCCGCAGGCGACGCAGGCGAGCCCGTGGCGCGCGTCGAGCCCGCGCGTGCGCTCGAGGTGCCGGGCCTGGCCGCGCACGCCGCACGCGGGGCAATCCTCGTCGGGCTCGAGCGCCGCCAGCACCTCGGCCGCGATGGCCGCCACCGGCCCGCGCTCGAGCGCGATCCGCACGCCCGCCGCGAGATCGGCGGTGGCGAGCTGCAGCCCCGCGTGGATCTGCCCCGCTCCCTCCCGGGCGCCGAGCGCGAGGTGGCGCGGCGGCCGCGCCAGGAGCGCCGCCAGGCCTGGCCCGTCCGGCCATGCGGCGCGCAGGCGCTCCCAGCGCGCCGCGAGCGCGGCGGCGGTGGCCATCGCCTCCGGCGCTCGCGCGCCAGCCTCCTCCGCGAAGAAGGCCAGCACGGTGAGCGCGACCTCCCAGGGCGCGCCCCGCGCCGCGTCCTCGAGCGCGCGCGCCAGCTCGCGCGCCGCGGGGGTGGCCGCGCGCCGGGCGAGCCGTGACGCCCCCTGCCGCACCAGGTCGCTCTCGGCGAGCGGGTCGAACGCGCGCCTCGCGCCGGTCGGGCCTCGCCTCTCGATCCGCCCCATCGCGCCCTCCCTCGCGCTCGACAGCGCGCGCGCCGCCGCCGCGACCCGATCCAGCCGAACCAGCGCGTCGGCGTCCGCCGCGGCGGTCTCCTCCACGAGCTCGGCCCGCGTCTCCGCGACGAGATCCCCGCCGGCCGCCGCGCGCCGCGCGGCCTCCCCGCGCAGCCGTTCGGTGTCGGTGCGGAGCAGCCGGTCGCGCTCGCGCGCCAGCGCCGCCGCGATCCGCGCCAGCGTCTCGCCGCGCCGCTCGAGGTGGGCGAGGCGCTCGGCCTCGCCGAGCTCGCCCGGAGGCTCGCCGGCCCCCACCCGCTCCGCCATCACCTGCAGCGCGGCGAGGTCTCCCCGCGCGTAGGCGGCGTTGACGCGGGCCATCAGGTCGGAGCGCCGCGCCTCCTCGGCGTCGTCGCACGCGAGGTCCGGGTGCAGGAGCCGGGCGAGCCGCCGGTAGAGCCGCTTCAGCGCCACGGCCTCGGGCTCCACCTCGGGCTCGTCACCGGCGTCGTCGCGCGCGTCGTCCTCGTCGTCCCCCCGGGCGGCGCCGCGAGCCTGGACCGGTCGCCTGGCCGCCGGATCGAACCCCCCCGTCCGGGCGCGCGGCGGCGCCCGCGCACCGTCGGCGGTCGCCTCGCCGTTGGGCCCGCCGTCGAGGAGCCGCTCGGCCAGCCCGAGCAGCGCCTCCTCGAGGGCCTGGAGACGATGCACCAGCCGCTCGGCCGCGGTGTGTCGCGCGAACGCCTCGCCGAGCGCCCGGTCCCATGCGTGCGCGAAGGCCGCGAGCGCGGCGGAGAGCTCCTCGAGCTCGCCGTCGAGCGCGGTGACCTGCTCGAGGACGGCGGCCAGCCGCGCCTCGGCCCGGGCGACCTCGGCGGACGTCGCCGCTGGCGCGGTCCGCGCGAGCGCTCGCTCCCGGGGAGACATCCCCGGGTTGTATCACCCGGCCCTGCGCGCGGTGGAGGCCCCCGCGGCCGCGCCCGGCCGCGGCCGCCGCACCAGCCCCACGATCCCCCACACCACCAGCGCCGCCGCGAAGTATTGCGCGAAGGTGAGCCCCAGCTGGCGGCCGTCGGCGTAGGCCACGTCGCGCGCCCGCAGGAAGTCGAGCAGGAAGCGGCCGGCGCCGTAGACCAGCGCGAGCACGTGGAGCAGCCGCCCGCGGAGGAGGTTCCGGCGGTGCAGCACCCAGAGCGCCGCGCCGAGCGAGAGGAGCAGGATGGCCTCGTAGAGGCCGAGGTCGTGGCGGGGGCCGTCCGCGAAGTTCACCGCCAGGAAGAAGTCGGTCCGCACGCCCGGGTGATCGTGCACGGTGAAGCAGCCGATCCGCGCGACACCCCACCCCGGCGCGACGCCGAGCGCGAACGCGTCGGCGTAGTCGGCGAAGCGCACCCGCTTGCGGCGGAAGTACCAGATCGCCGCCAGGATCCCGCCGGCGAGCCCGCCCATCGAGGAGAGCCCCTCCCAGAACTTCAGGATCCGCAAGGGCTCGCTCAGCTCCTCCGGGTGATAGAAGAACAGGTGGACGAGGTGGCCGACCACCACCCCGGCCAGCACGCCCGCCACCGAGAAGTCGAGGATGACCTGCGGCTCCCGACCGAGCTCGCGCGCGCCGCGGGCCGCGAGCTGGACGGCGGCGAGGATCCCGAGCGCCGAGAGCACCCCGAACGACTGGAGCGTGAAGGGCCCGAGGGAGAGGCTCGGCAGCTCGAACCAGGGGATGAGGGCGAGGGGCATCGGGCGCACGTTTACCCGCCAACCGGCGAGCGGTCCACTCATTCCGGGCGCACCCCGGCGCGGGCGGGGGACCGCCGTGCGGTCCCGACGCACCGCCGCTCGCCCGCCGCGCGGCGACCCGACCGCGAGGTGCCACCCGGCCCGCCCGCCGCACCCGCCCGCGGCGCGCCCGGACTCCTCCGGCCGGCCTATCCTCCCCCCGGAGGTGCGTCATGACCGTCGTGACCCCCCAGGCGCTCGAGGGCCTCGCCTCGTCGCTCTTCCCCGGCGCGACGCTGCTCCGGGCCGAGCCGCTCGGCCCGGACGCCGCGCGGCGACGAGAAGGCCGCCGGCTACGGGCGGCCGCTCCGCGTGACGGTGCGGCTCTCCGGCGGCGGGGAGCGCCGCTTCGTGTTCCGCACGCAGGCGTCGAACGAGTTCGGCCACGACCGGCGCGCCGACCGGGCCGAGGCCGCGCTGCTCGCCTACGATCTCTTCGGCCTCTACCCCGACCACGTGCGCGCGCTCGACGTCGGGGCCATCGCCGCCGACGGGCGCCTCGTCTCGCTCGGCGGCGCCGGCGAGTTCTGGCTCGCCACCGGCTGGGCGGAGGGGACGCTCTACGCCGAGGATCTCCGGCGCATCGCGCGGGAGGGAGCGCAGCCCCTCGACCGGACACGCTGCGAGGCGCTGGCGCGCTACCTGGCCCAGGCTCCACGCCGAGGCGCTCGACGACCCGGCGGCCTGGCGGCGCGCGGTGCGCGACCTCCTCGGCCACGGCGAGGGGATCTTCGGGGTGGTCGACGCCTACCCGCCCGACGTGCCCTCGGCGCCGCCGGCACGGCTCCGGGCGATCGAGGAGCGCTGCCTCGCCGCGCGCTGGGCGCTCCGCGGCAGGCCGGAGCGGCTGACCCGGACGCACGGCGACTTCCACCCCTTCAACATCGTCTTCGAGCCGCCGGCCCCGGGCGCGGGGGGAGCGCGGTTCACCCTCCTCGACGCGTCGCGCGGCGGCCGGGGCGATCCCGCGGACGACGTGACCGCGCTCTCGGTGAACTACGCCTTCTTCGCGCTCGAGCACCCGGGCGCCTGGGCGCGCGGGCTCGGCGCGCTGTGGCGACGCTTCTGGGAGGTCTACCTCGAGACCCGCGGCGACGCGGGCGTGCTGGTGAGCGCCCCGCCCTACCTCGCCTGGCGCGCGCTGGTGCTGGCCTGCCCGCGCTTCTACCCGCGCCTCGGCGCGGCCGCGCGCGACGCGCTGCTCGGGCTCGCCGAGCGGGCGCTCGACGCGGGCCGGCTCGACCCGGTCGACGTGGAGCCGCTCTTCGCGGCGGAGCGCGGGCCGTGAGCGGCGGCGCGGTGGTCTTCGTGACCGGCCTGCCCGCCTCGGGCAAGTCCACGCTGGCGCGCGCGGTGGCAGCCCGGCTGGCCGCGGACGGCCGACCCGCCGCGCTCCTCGACGGCGACGCGGTGCGGCTCGCGCTCTCGCCGCGGCCCGGCTACGACGCCGCCGGCCGCGCCGCGTTCTACGAGACGCTCGGCAACCTGGCGCTGCTCCTCGCCGGCCAGGGGCTGGTCGCCGTGGTGGCGGCCACGGCCCACCGCCGCGCCTTCCGCGACCGCGTCCGCGCGGCGTGCCCGCGCTTCGTCGAGGTCTTCGTCGACACGCCGGCCGAGGTCTGCGCGACGAGGGATCCCAAGCGGCTGTGGGCCAGCGCCCGCGCGGGCGAGGCGCCCGAGCTCCCCGGCGCCGGCCCCGCCTACGAGGCGCCGCGCGCGCCGGAGGTGATCGCCCGCGGCGGCGAGGACGCGCAGGCGGTCGAGGCGGTGGTGACGGCGCTCGGGGCGTGACGTCCCTGGCCGCTCCCGGATCCAGGGTGCGGCGAACGTTCACCCGCGTCCGGGCGTGCGCCCCGCCGCGCCGGGCGACGCGCCCGTCCGGCCGCCGGGCCGCCTCTGCTATCCTCGCGCGATGACCGCCCTCGACCCGGTGGCCTTCGTGCGCGCCACGCCGCCCTTCGACGCGCTCCCCGAGCCCGCCTTCGAGGACGCGTCGCACGCCCTCGAGATCGTGTTCTTCCCCGCCGGGACACGCGTGCTCGAGCGCGGCGGCAAGCCCTCCGAGCACCTCTACGTGATCCGCAAGGGCGCGGTCCGGCTCGAGCGCGACGGGCAGACGCTCCAGGTGCTGGAGGAGGGGGAGATCTTCGGCTTCACCTCGCTCATCTCCGGCCGCGCCACCATGGACGTGATCGCCGACGAGGACCTGCTCACCTATCGCCTCCCGACGGAGCAGTTCCAGGCGCTGCTCGCGCACGGTCCCTTCGCCGGCCACTTCGCCTCGGGGCTGGCCGAGCGGCTCCGGAACAGCCTGGAGCGCTCCGCGGTGACGAGCTTCCCGCCGGACCTGGCGGTGCCCGTGGTCTCGCTGCTGCGCGGGCCGGCGGTCCGGATCGCGCCCGGCGCCACGGTGGCCGAGGCCGCGCGGCTCATGTCCGAGCGCTCGGTGGGCTCGGTGATCGTCGACTCGGATCCACCCGGCATCGTGACCGACCGCGACTTCCGCACCCGCGTGCTGGCGGCGGGCCGCAGCGCCGAGACGCCGCTCTCCGAGGTGATGAGCGCGCCGCTCCAGACCGTTCCGGCCGAGACGCCGGTGTTCGAGGCCTGGCGGATCCTGCTCGACTCGGGGGTCCACCACCTGCCGATCCTGCGGGGCGGCGAGATCGTGGGCGTGCTCACCGCCACCGACCTCCTCAAGTGCACCGCCTCCGGCCCCGTCGCCGTGATGAAGCGGCTCGAGCGCCTGGGCGGGCGGGAGGCGCTGCCCGGGTACGAGCGCAAGGTGGCCGAGATGGTCACCACCCTCTTCGCCGGCGGCCTCGAGCCGCTCGTCATCGGCGGGTTCGTGGCCCGGCTCAACGAGACGCTGGTCGGGAGGATCCTCCGCTGGACCGAGGCCGAGATGGGCCCGCCGCCCACGCCGTACGCCTGGATGGTGTTCGGATCCGAGGGGCGGAGGGAGCAGATGCTCCTCACCGACCAGGACAACGCGCTCGTGTGGGGCGACGACACGCCGGAGGCGCGCCGCTACTTCGAGGCGCTCACCGAGCGGGTGAACGCCGACCTCGTGTCGGCCGGGTTCCCGCGCTGCCCGGGCGGCTACATGGCCGCGAGGTGGCGCGGGCCGCTCGCGGAGTGGGAGGAGCGCTTCGCCACCTGGCTCGACCGACCCACCCCGCAGGCGCTGCTCGAGGCCTCGATCTTCTTCGACTTCCGGGCGGCGCACGGCGGCCTCTCGCTCGCCACCCTCGAGACCACCGTCCGGCGAGCCCGCGGCGCCCGCGTGTTCCTGGCCGCCATGGCGAAGAGCGCCCTCACCTTCCACCCGCCTGGCGGGCTGATGCTCCGCCTCCGCGGTGACGCCTCCAAGCTCGACCTGAAGCTCAAGGGCGTCTCCCCCATCGTCTTCCTGGCGCGCGTCTACGGCCTCGAGGCGGGCTCGGAGACCTCCAACACGCTGGCGCGGCTCGGCGCGGCGGTGCACGCCGGGCTGATCGAGCAGGACTCCTGCGAGACGCTCTCCGAGGCCTACCGGTACCTGCTGCGCCTGCGCCTGCGCGAACAGCTCAGGGCCGTGTCGGAGGGCAGGCCTCCGAACAACGAGATCTCGCTCGCCGACCTCTCGTCCATCGAGCGGAGCCGGCTGCGCGACGCCTTCCGCGCCATCGAGGTCTGGCAGGAGCGGGCCTCGTACCACTACCGGACGGATCTGTTCTGACGGGGGCTGCGCCCCCGCCCCGCCGGGCAAAGCCCGTCGGGGCCCCACCCTGCTGCGCGGGGCCCGTGACCTCGCGCGCCCGCCTTCGCGGGCTCGCGCGAGGTCCCCGCGTCGAGGGGCTGCGCCCCTCCCCGCTGCGCGGGGCCCCCTCCCTGCGTGCGCAGTCGTGAGGTGCGGCGGGGGCCGGGCACACTCGCTTCGCGAAGCGGCGGCATGTAGCCGGTAGGGTGCGGCCGGGCACATTTCGCTTCGCGAAAAGTGCCTCGGCCGGAGATCGGATTCCGGCTAGTTCGCGACGCGGGCGCGGTCCTTGAACAGGAAGCCCTGGACCAGGTCGAAGCCGAGGTCGCGCGCCATGACGAACTCGGCGGTGGTCTCGACGCCCTCGAGCACCGTGCGCGCGCCGGTCTCGCGCGCCATCCGGGTGAGCGCCTGGAGCAGCGCGCGGTAGCGCGGGTGCTGCATCCGCGCCACCAGCGAGCGGTCGAACTTGAGCACCTCGGCCTCGGCCACCGCCTCGAACGACACCAGCCCGTCGATCGCGCCCACGTCGTCGAGCGCGACCGTCAGGTCCCGCTCGCGGAAGGCCGTGATCATCCGGCGCGCCGCCAGCGCCTCGTTGCGCGCGAACGCCTCGGTGACCTCGACCACCACCTTGCCGCCCGCCGACGAGAAGAGCGCCAGGAACGGGTTCTGCTGGCCGTCGCCGGAGCGAGCCCAGGAGTCGGGGTCGAGGTTAACGAAGACGGTGCCGCGCGGCGCGTGCTCGACCTGGTGGAGCTTCAGCGTGAGCTCGGCGCGGAGCAAGAGCGCCGGATCGGACCGGAGCAGCGGGAAGACGCGATCCGGCGGGAGCGGCCGGCCGCTGCGGTGGCGGAAGCGCGCCAGCGCCTCGAAGGCGACGGTGACCCCGGTGCCGGCGTGGACGATGGCCTGGTACTCGGTCCAGAAGCGCCCCTCGTCGAGGACCGTGCGGATGTCGTCGAGCTCGAGGGCCCGGGGCGGGCGCGGGCGCGTGTGGCGCTGGAAGGCCTCGAAGGGGATCGGCGAGGCGGGGAGGGGCCCGACGTCGGGCGCCTCCAGACCGCGCTCGAGCGACGCCGACGCGTCGCGGAGATACGACAGCGCGACGGCGGTCATGCGACCCCTCCGACGAGGCAGATCGCGGAGAACGGGGGCGAGGTAGGAGAAGGTCGGTGTGGGTGGGCGAGCGAGGCCAAAGCACGCACATGGTGCCACCCGATAGCGGCTCATGCTAGGAAACGACCGCGTGTTCTGGCGCTCCCCACCTTGGGACAGCCTCGTGTACTGGTCGCTCGACCTAGAGACCGGTGGCCTGGACCCCAGGAAAGACGCGATCTTGGCGGTGGGGATGGTCCCGGTGCGGAGCTCGGCCGTGAGGCTCGGGGAGGGGTACTCCTCTCTGGTGAGACCAGATGGCGGGGACGATTTCCACGCCCACTCCATCCAGGCCCATCAGCTCATACCGGGCGAGCTCTCCTCGGCACCCCCGCTCGCGTCAGTCCTGAGCGAGGTCGATACCCGGCTCCGGCAGGGAGGGCTGCTGGTCCACCAGGCCGCGCTCGACGTGGCGTTCCTGAAGCGGGCCTATGCGCGCTCCGACCTGCGCTGGCCGGATCCCCCCGTGGTCGACACGGTGACGCTCCTCATCAAGGCGGCGAAGCGGGCCCGCTTCCTCGATCCGGACGCGCCCGGCCACCTGCCGAACCTCAACCTGCTCGCCGCGCGGCGGAACCTCGGCCTCCCCGACTACGGCCAGCACGACGCGCTCACCGACGCCATCGCGACGGCGGAGCTGTTCCTCGTGCTGCGCCGGCAGCTCGGCGCCCGGACGCTGCGGGATCTCAGGTAGAACGAGGGCTGCGCCCTCGCCCCACCGGCGGAGCCGGTGGGGCCCCACTCCTGCTGCGCGGGGCCCGTGACCTCGCGCGCCCGCGTGCGCGGGCTCGCGCGAGGTCCCCGCGCGTGAGGGGCTGCGCCCCTCCCCCGCCTGCGGCGGGGGCCCCCTCCCTGCAGGACCGGGCGGCTCACGCACCGCCGCCACCGCCTATCCCGCCAGATCCGCCCGCAGCGCCTCGCGCTGCTCGTCGGTGAGCCGCACCTCGACGGTGTGCGCCGGGAGATCGCTGCCGGCCGCCACCGGGACCTCGCCGCGCACGTCGAACCGGAGGTACTGGACCGACGAGAGCCGATCGGTGCCGACCTGCCGCTCGTCGAAGGTGGGCCGGATCTTCTGGCCGCCCTCGAGCAGCAGGTAGAGGTGCCGCGGGAGCGCCAGCCACTCGCGGAGCTTCCGGTCGCGCTCCTCCGGCTCGGGGAGCTCGATGAGGAGCGACACGCCGAGCTCCCCCTCCCCGCCCAGCAGCTCGTTGTACGTCTCGAGCTCGTGCCGGATGTCCTCCTCGCGCGTGATCCGCTCGGCCCGGACCATCTCCTGCACCTGGTAGCGGATGGTGGCGGTGTTCTCGAACAGGAACGTGAGCGCCGGGCCGACGTGAACCCGCCGCCGCCGCTTCGCCTCGAGCACGCCCTGGCGGATCTCCGCGCGCGAGCGCTCGTAGGTGGAGAGGTCCAGGATCTCCTCGCGCCGCACCTGCCTCATCGGTGGCCTCCGTCCGTCGCGTCGAACCCCTCGCCCCGGTACGCCCGCGCCAGGAGCGTGATCGGGTGGAGCGGCTTCTTGCCGGCGTGCTGCTGGAACTGGATGCACGCCAGCGGGCAGTCGCTCGCCCAGACCTCGGCCCCGGCCGCCTGCATCCCCTGGAACGCCTTCTGCCCGAGCCGCTGCGACGGCTCGAAGCCCTCCACCGTCAGCGCGAAGGTCCCGTCGTGACCGCAGCATTCCATCACGGTGGCCGACACCGCCACGCCCCGGGATCTTGCGGATGAGGTCGCGCCCCTTGAACCCGATGCCCTGCGCGCGCAGGTGGCAGGGGGCGTGGTAGGCCACCTTCCCGCCCGGCGGCGACGACGCGAAGGTCGCGTCGAAGCGCGGCTCGTTCCGGATCGACCAGAGGAACTCGGAGACGTCCATCACCGCCGGCGCCAGCCGCTCGGCCCGCGCGCGGTCCGCGCCCTCGAGCAGGTGCGGCCACTCGCGCCGCATCATCATCGAGCAGGTCGGGTTCACCACCAGCACCTTGGCGCCGCGCTCGACGTACGGCAGGAGCAGGTCGAGGTCATGCCCCGCCTGGCGCCGGAGCGCCTCGAGGTCGCCGTGCTCCCAGGCCGGCATGCCGCAGCAGGCCAGCCCCTTCACCACCCGCGCGTCCACCCCGTTCCGCGCGAGGACGTACAGCGCGTCCTTGCCGATCTCCGGCTCGTTGTGCTGCACGAAGCAGGTCTGGAAGAGCACCACCTCGCCGCCCGGCCCGGGCTGCACGTGGCCGTGCTTCTCGGCCCAGTCGTCGAAGGACTCGGCGGCGAACGCCGGGAGCAGCTTGTCGCGGTGGACGCCGACGGCCTTCTCCATCAGCACCCGGAGCGGCCGGCTCCGGTTCGCGACGTTGGCCATCCCGAGCGAGAGCCGGGCCAGCTTCCCGGCGGTGTCCGGGTCGTTCAGCACCCGCTGCCGGAGGGTGCGCGGCTTGCCGCGCTGGTGCACGCCGCGGTAGCGGTGCACCAGCTTCGGGAAGTCGAGCTGGAACGCGTGCCCGTCACGCGGCGTGTAGGGGCACTGCACCTCGCAGAGCTTGCACTGGAAGCAGGCGTCCATCACCTGCCGCGTCTCGTCCGCCGTGACCTTCCGGACGTCGCCGTCGTGCCGGTGGTCCACGACGTCGAACAGACGCGGGAAGCTGTCGCAGTACTTGAAGCACATGCGGCAGCCCACGCAGATCTCGAACGCCCGCTGCACCTCGCCGTCGAGCGCGCCGTGCTCCCAGTACCTCGCGTCCGAGGGATCGTAGGTGAGGCCCGGCGTCGGCATGTAGGAGATGGCCTTCTCGGGCTTCTGCTCGGATGTGCTCATGCGTGGAGTCTAGCGCGGGCTCGAGGGGAGGCACGTGCCGTGGCCGGCAAGGGGCGGGCGGGGGCTTCTCCGCGCCTGCGCTGCCGGTGAGGAGCGGCCGGGCACATCTTGCTTCGCGTAGGCGGCGGCAAGGTAGCCGGTAGGGTGCGGCCGGGCACATTTCCGAACCTGCGCTGCCGGTGTGGAGCGGCCGGGCACATTTCGCTTCGCGAAATGTGCCTCGGCCGGATGTCGGAGGCCGGCAGACTACGTGATCGACTTCAGCATCTTGTCGAAGCGGCCGGCGTGGGACCTCTCCGCCTTGGCCAGCGTCTCGAACCAGTCGGCGATCTCCGCGAACCCCTCCTCCCGCGCCGATCTCGCCATCCCCGGGTACATGTCCGTGTACTCGTGCGTCTCCCCCGCGATGGCCGCCGCGAGGTTCAGCGCGCTGTCGCCGATGGGCAGCCCCGTCGCCGGATCCCCCACCGCCTTCAGGAAGTCCAGGTGCCCGTGCGCGTGGCCCGTCTCCCCCTCCGCCGTCTCCCGGAAGTTCGAGGCCACCTCCGGATAGCCCTCCACGTCCGCCACCTTCGCGAAGTACAGGTACCGCCGGTTCGCCTGCGACTCCCCCGCGAACGCGTCCTTCAGGTTCTGCTCGGTCTTGCTCCCCTTCAGCTGGGCCATGGTCTCTCCTGCGAGTGCGGCGGGTGGATCCTCGAGCCGTGCGTGCTCGCCGAGCACGCGGTCCGCGGCGCGCCGCTAGGGCGCGGGCCCACGAACGAGTGCTCGGTGCGGTGGACCATGGGTAGCCACGCGCGCGGGGGTTTCATCGCCCCTCGCGGGGCTGCGACCGATCACCTCGACGTCACCGCAGGTGCGCGCCGGTCGACCGCGGCCGGCGCACGCTCAGAGGCGGCGCCTCCGCCGCGCGGCGTCGGCGGCGATGGCGAGGAGGAGGGCGGCCGCGGCGGTCGCGGCCTGGGACTCCGCCGCGAGCGCCACCGGAAGGAGCCCCGCCGCGCCGCCGACCGCGAGGGCGAGGTCCGCGCCGCGCGCGCGGGGCCCTGGGAGGGGGAGGAGGCCGGCGGCGAGCGCCGCCCCGAGCGCGCCCGCCGCGGCCGGGGCGAGGCGCGAGGCCTGCGCGACGAGGGCCGGGACGACCGGCGCGGCCACCACCACCGCGACCAGCACGCTCCCCGCGGCGAGGGCCAGCACCGTCGCGGCGGCGGCGTCCTTCGCGATCCGGGCCTTCTCGCTGAAGCCCGGCGAGGCGAGGTCCACCGCCGCCTCCAGCGCCGAGTTGGCCGCCTCGGCCGCCGGGACCAGCGCCACGCACAGGAGCAGGAGCGCGCGCGACGCCGGCGCGAGCGGCGCCACCGCCGCGAGGGCGGCGGCCAGGACCCCGAGCGCGAGGTGGACGCGGAAGTTCCGGTCCCGGACGGCCGTCTCGGCGAGGCCCGTCCAGGCGAACGCGAAGCTCCGCGCCAGGCCGTGGCGGCCGCGCGCGGGCGGCGGAGGGGGAGGAGGAGCGGCGGCGGGCGAGGGCGCGGCCATGCGTGCGTCGCATCGTGCCACGCCGGCGCACCGCGCGCGAGCGGGCCTCAGATGTTCTGCGACAGGATCAGGTGGACGTACTGCGCGCGCTCGAAGGCGCCCGGATCCTGCACCGCCCGCTGCGAGAGCGAGCCCCGGATCTCGTCGAGCGAGGCCCCGCGCCGGTCGAGCCAGTCCTCCATGCCGGCCAGCACGCGGCCCAGGTGCGGGATGCCGTTCTTCACCAGCGTCGAGGCGAGCTGCACCACCTGCGCGCCGGCCAGCACCTGCTTCAGGGCGCCCGGCGCGTCGTACACGCCGGTGCTGGCGGCGAGCTGGGCCCGGATCCGCCCGTGCAGGATGCCGATCCAGCGCAGCGGGAGCAGCGCCTCCGAGGGGCTGGAGAGCGTCATGGCGGGGACCGCGGCCATGCGCTCGAGCGACAGGTCCGGCTGGAGGAAGCGGTTGAAGAGCACGAGCCCGTTCACCCCCAGCGCGTCGAGCTGCGCGGCGAAGTGGGCGAGCGAGCTGAAGTAGGGCGAGAGCTTCACCGCCACCGGGATCCGCACCGCGTCGCGCACCGACGCGACGGCCTCGAGGTAGCGCCGCTCCACCTCCGCGCCGGTCCTCTGCGGGTCGGCCTCGACGGCGTAGATGTTCACCTCCAGCGCGTCGGCGCCGGCCCGCTCTATGTCGCGCGCGTACTCGGTCCAGCTCCCCGGCGCGGCGCAGTTGAGGCTCGCGATCACCGGGATCTCCAGCGCGCGCTTGGCCCGCTCGAGCAGCGACAGGTACTCGTGCGGCCCGACCCGCTGCGGCGGGAAGTAGGTGCGCGCCTCCGGGTTGGACTCGGCGCCGCGCGCCAGCTCCTCCTCGAGCGCGGTCGTGGCGGCCTCGAGCTGCTCCTCGAACAGCGAGCGGAGCACCACCGCTCCGGCGCCGTGCCCCTCGGCGGCCTGCAGGTTCTCGATCCGGTTGGAGAGGGCGGAGCTCGCGAGCAGGAGCGGGCTCGGGAGCGCGAGCCCCAGGTACTCCGTGGACAGGTCGGCCATCTGGTTTCTCCGGGCGGCCCTCGCGGCCAGGGGCGGCGACGCGGTGGAACGAAGCGGATCCGGAGATAGCCCGTCCCCCGGACGGATGCCAGCGAAAGACGCCGCGCGGTCAGCGCTGGTCGCGGCCGGGTGGACCGTGAGCACGGGGCACCGGGCGCGGCGGACCACGCGCTCGGCCACCGAGCCCATCAGCGCGTGCTCGAGGCCGGTGCGCCCGTGCGTGCCGAGCACCAGGAGCTCCACCTTCTGCTCCGCCGCGTGGCCGACGATCTCCGCGGCCGGCTCGCCCACCGCGCTGACGGTCGAGACCCGCGGCGCGCCGAGCTTCACCGCCTCCGCGCGCCACTCCTCGAGGTGGCGGGTCGCCTGATCGGAGAGGTCCTGCATCATCTTGGGGCTCGCCACCACCGAGCCGTCCGGGAAGGTGTAGCCGGGGATCGGGTAGGCGTGGAACAGCGTGAGCTGCCCCGTCGTTGCGCCGCGCCAGGTCGGCCGCCACCTCCATGGCGGCGCGCGAGGCGTCGGAGAAGTCGATCGGGCAGCAGATCCTCTTCCAGTCCGCGTTCGGCATTTCGCGCCTCCAGCCGGCATCCGACACTCGGCCGAGGCACTTTTCGCGAAGCGAAATGTGCCCGGCCGCTCCTTGCCGGCTGCGCAGCAGTTAAATCCTACTCCCGCGCGCGCCCCCGGGCAGCCGGGTCGCCGGGGGCGTGCGCGAGAAGTCGCGCGCGCGGGGGCCACATGGACTAGGATTCGCCGCCTCGTGCAATCCCGATCGCGCGGCTTCACCTTCGCCCTGGCCGCCTTCCTGGCGTGGGGCTTCTTCCCGATCTACTTCAAGAGCATCCGCTCCGTCCCGCCGCTGGAGATCCTGGCGCACCGGGTGGTCTGGTCCGTGGTGCTGCTGGTCTTCCTCGTCCACTCCGGCGCCCGCTGGGCCGGGTTCCGCGACGCGCTCCGGCCCGGCAAGCGCGGCCCGCTCGCCCTCACCGCCGTCCTCATCGCGGCGAACTGGCTCATCTACATCTGGGCGGTCAACTCCGGGCGTGTCCTGGAGGCCAGCCTCGGTTACTTCGTGAACCCGCTCGTGAACGTGCTGCTCGGCGTGGCGTTCCTCGGCGAGACCCTCACCGGCCGGCAGAAGCTGGCGGTGGCGCTGGCCGGCGCCGGCGTCCTCGCGCTGGTGGTGCGGCTCGGGGTCGTCCCCTGGCTGCCGCTGTCGCTGGCGCTCTCCTTCGGACTGTACGCCCTGCTCCGGAAGCGGCCGGCATCGACGCCATCGGCGGCCTGCTCGGCGAGACGCTCCTGCTCGCCCCGGTCGCCCTCGGCTTCCTCGTCTGGCGGGAGGCGAGCGGGGTGGGCGTCTTCGGCCACGCGCCCGTCACGTCGCTCCTCCTGATGGCGGCCGGGCCGATCACCGCCCTCCCGCTCGTCTGGTTCGCGGTGGGCGTCCGACACCTCCGGCTCGCCACCGTCGGGCTCATCCAGTACCTGACCCCCACCTGCCAGTTCCTGCTCGCGGTGGCGCTGTACCGCGAGCCGCTTCGACGCGGCGCACGCGGTCGCCTTCGCCTGCATCTGGGTCTCGCTCGCGATCTACAGCTGGGACGTGGCGGTGAGATCGCGTCCGGCGGCGGAGGCCGCCGAAGCCTGAGCCACCGGCCGCCCCGGAATGCGCCGCCCGCCCGGCTGGTTCCAGCGGGCGAGCCCCGGGGACGCGCCCGTCCTCGCACCTAGAGAACGCGAGTTGACCTCCAAGCTCCGCGTCCTGCCAGCCGCCCCGGCCTCCCCCCGTCTCCGCGCCGCCGTCCGTCGTCGCGCCCGCGCGCGGCGCACGCTGGGAGAAGAACCCGTACCGCCACCTGCCGCGGGTCCGCTGGGCGGTCCAGCTCGCGTACCTCGCCTTCCTGCTCCTCGTCGGCTGGCAGTTCGCGCGCTTCGCCGAGGCGGTGGCGGGCGACGGGCCGGTCGAGGTGGCGCGCCCGCCCTCGGTCGAGGCGTTCCTGCCCATCGCGGCGCTGGTCGGCCTGAAGCGCTTCCTGCTCACCCGCTACTGGGACCAGATCCACCCGGCCGGCCTCACCATCCTCCTCGCCGCCGTCGCCACCGCGTTCGTGGCGCGCAAGGCCTTCTGCTCCTGGGTCTGCCCGGTCGGCACGCTCTCGCGCGCGCTCGAGTGGGTGGGGCGGCAGGACGCTGTGGCGGCGCCGCTGGCCGGCCGTGCCGCGCTGGCTCGACCTGCCGCTCGCGAGCCTCAAGTACCTGCTGCTCGCCTTCTTCGTCTGGACGGTCTTCTCCGGGATGCCGCTCGAGGCGATCGAGGGCTTCCTGCGCTCGCCCTACAACATGGTGGCGGACGCGAAGATGCTCGAGCTCTTCACCTCCCCCACCGGCGCTCACCCTGGGGGTGATCGGCGCGCTCGCCGCGTTGTCACTCTTCGTGAAGCACGCCTGGTGCCGCTACCTCTGCCCGTACGGCGCCCTGCTCGGCCTGGCGAGCCTCCTCTCGCCGATCTCGGTCCGCCGCGATCCCGAGGCCTGCAACGACTGCCGGGCCTGCACCCGGGCCTGCCCGAGCGAGATCCAGGTCCACGCCCGGCTGCGCGTCCTCTCGACCGAGTGCACCGGCTGCATGTCGTGCGTGGCGGCCTGCACCACCGCCGACTGCCTCGGCGTCACGCGGAAGGGCGCAAACGCCTGGTCGCCCTGGCTCGTGCCGGCGCTCGCGCTCGGCGTGATGCTCGGCTTCTACGCGGTCGCGCGCGCGAGCGGGTTCTGGGAGACGAGCGTCACCGTCGAGGCGTTCCGCTGGGCCTACCGGGCGATGGGGATCGGTCAGGGCTAGGCCGCCGCCGGGCCCTCCCCGCCCCGTGCGCGGCGGCGGTCCAGACCGCCACCGCGAGCAGCGCCAGCGCCCAGCCCGTCACCACCACGCCGGTCGGCCTCCCGAACAGCAGCGGGTACCCGAGGAGCCACGCCAGCGCGCCGAGGGAGGCCGCCGCGATCGAGCGCCCCAGCCCGGCCATCGACAGCCCGCGTCCGGCGAGCGCCTCGGCGGCGAGCACGCCCCCCGCCACCAGCGCCGAGAGCCCGGGCCCCACCAGCAGCAGGTAGAGCACCATCACCGCGTCCCCTAGGGGGTGTGCCAGGAAGGCCTGAGCCCCGACGGCGAGCCCCACCACCGCGAGCGCGCCCAGCGCCCCCCCGGCGGCCCGCTGCAGGAAGGTGCGCGCGCCGGCCGCCCGCACCCCGATGCCCACGGCGACCGCGATGGCCGAGAGCAGGGCGACGAGCACCGGGGCGGCCGCGACCAGGTCCTCGAGGCTGGAGGGCACGGCGGGACTCTAGCCCACGTTGGAGGTCGCCCGGCGGTGGGGTTCCGCCTGGGACGCTTCCACCCGGCGCGCAGAAGGATAGGAGTGAGCCGACACTCAGGAGGTTCCCATGATCCCCGAGCGCGTCGACCGGTATCTGCGTGAGCACCACCCGGATTGCGCACACACCACGCACCTCCGTGCGGTGGCGGCCCAGCGCCTCGCGGCGGCGGAGCACGTCCGCGGATCGCGGGTGGCGAAGCCGGTGGTGGTGAACCTCGATGGCGCGCTGGCCATGGTGGTGATCGGCGCCGACCGTCGACTGGACCTCGACGTGCTCCGCCGGGTGACCTCGGCGCAGAGCATCGAGCTCGTCCCGGAGTCCAGCTTCGCCGGGCGCTTCGAGCCCTGCGAGGCGGGCGCCGAGCCGCCGCTCGGGCTCTTCGGGCTGCCCATCTACGTGGACGAGGCGCTCGCCCGCGAGCCCTGGATCGTCATGCGCGGCGGCACCCACGAGGACGCGATCCGGATCCGCACCGACGAGTGGCTGCGGGAGGAGCACGTCCGGCCGGTGCCGCAGCTCGGCCTCCCGTCGATGTAGCCGGCCCCCTCAGGCGCCCGCGAGCGGCAGCTCCACCGTGAAGGTGGAGCCCGCGCCGGGCGCGCTCTCGACGCGGATCGTGCCGCCGTGCGCCTCGACGATCTGGCGCACGATCCAGAGGCCCAGCCCGAGCCCGCTGTAGCGCCGACCCGAGACCGCCCGCTCGAAGCGCCCGAAGATGCGGGCCTGGTGCTCCGGGGCGATCCCGATCCCGCGGTCGGCGATCGCCAGCACGGCGCGCTCGCCCTCCCGCCGCAGCGACACGGCGACGGGGGCCTCGCGGCCGTACTTGAGCGCGTTGGAGAGCAGGTTGTCGATCACCTGCTCCATCCGCTGGGTGTCGATCACGCCCTCCACCGGATCCTGGACGTCGACGGTGAGCGCGCAGCGCGCGGCCGCCGCGTCGTCGGCCACCCGGGCCACCCCGTCCCTCACCAGCGCCGCCAGGTCGCACGGCTCGCGCTGCAGCTCGAGCCGGCCGGCGGCGATGCGGGTGATGTCGAGGAGCGCGTCGGAGAGGCGCGCCAGCCGATCGACCTGCCGCTGGATGGCGCGCACGCGCCCGTCCATGTCCAGCCCCGCCCGCGCGCGGGCGTCGCGCGCCAGGAGCCGCACGGCCAGGCAGAGCGTGCCGAGCGGCGCGCGCAGCTCGTGCGACGCGACGTTCAGGAAGTCCTCCTGCGCCTGCGCCGCGAGCTGGAGCTCCTGGAACAGGCGGGCCCGGTCGAGCGCGAGGGCGCACTGACCGCACAGCGCCGCGGCCAGCGCGCGATCGCAGTCCTCGGGCGCGCGCGGGCCGTCGAACCCGAGCGCGAGCACGCCGATGGGCCGATCGTGCAGCATCAGCGGGAACGCCGCGAGCGCGGCGCTCGCTCCGCCGGCGGCGGCTGAGGCCGGCGTTCCGTCCACCAGCACGGTGGCGCGCGCGCGCCAGGCCTGCGACGCAGCGGCGAGGAGCGGCTCGAGGTTCGGCTCGAGGTCCGGCTCGCCGGCGGCGCGCAGCACCTTCAGATCGCCGCCCGGGGCCGGCACGATCAGGGCGCCGCGGCGCGCGCCGAGCATCGCCTGCGCGGCCCCCAGGGTCGCGTCTGCGACGTCGGCCGGCGTCCGGGCTCCCGAGAGCGCGGCGGTGGCCTCCTGCAGCTGTGAGATGCGGTCGGCGGCCGCCTCGGCGAGGCGCCGCGCAGCGTGCTCGGATTCCCAGGTGCCGATTCGGGTCCGGCGGTCCGATGAAAGACATCCCTCCCCCGACCTCTTCGATAGTCAAGGCGAGGGCGAGTTGAACCCGGATGGAGACTGGAGGCAATGGTTCCGAGGGCCGCACGGCCTCCGGTCGCACCCGGAGGCGTGCGCGATTATTGTGGTTTTCGACGGACGGTCCGGTACACACTCCCGGGATGCCTGCCCGCCCGCAGAAGGTGAGGCCGCCTGCTCCCCGCGACCTCGCCTCGCTCGGCCCGGTGCTCGAGTTCATGGGCGACCTCTGGACCCTCGACCACGCGCTCCAGTCGGCCTCGAAGCGGATGGAGTCGCGCCACGGCGTCACCGGCCCGCAGCGGCTGGTGGTCCGGATCGTCGGGCAGTACCCCGGGATCTCCGCGGGCGAGGTCTCGCGGATCCTCCACCTGCACCCGAGCACGCTGACCGGGGTCATGAGGCGGCTCACCGCGCGCGGCGTGGTCGAGCGCCGGACCGATCCGCGCGACGCGCGCCGCGCCCTGCTCCGGCTCACGGCGCTCGGTGAGGCCGTCGACGGGCTGCGCGGCGGGACCATCGAGACCTCGGTGCGCCGCGCCCTCTCGCGCCTCGATCCACGCGCCGTCCGCGCCACGCGCGCGCTCGCGGCCGTGCTCGTGGAGGAGCTGGACCGGCTGGCCTGATCCGCGCCGCGCCGCGCGCGGTCGGTGCCTGGCGGTGCGGTCGGCTGGTTGGTAGATTCTCGCGCGTGCGCGTCCTGCTCTCCAACGACGATGGGGTCCACGCCCCGGGGATCCGGGCCCTCGCCGGCGCGTTCGCCGAGGACGAGGTGTGGGTGGTCGCCCCGGACCGCGAGCAGTCCGCCTCGTCCCATGCCATCTCGCTCCACCGGCCGCTCCGGCTGGTCGAGGTGAAGGAGCGCTGGTACGCCGTCGACGGCACGCCCACCGACGCCGTGTACATGGGGCTGAACCTCCTCCTGCGGGAGGCGCGGCCCGACGTGGTGGTGTCCGGCGTGAACCACGGCCCGAACCTCGGCAACGACGTCCTCTACTCGGGCACCGTGGCGGCGGCGATGGAGGCGGCGCTGCTCGGCGTGAACGCCATCGCGATCTCGCTCGCGTGCCAGCCGCCCCACGAGTTCGCCGAGGCGGCCCGCTTCGCGGCCGCGCTGGCGCGGCGGGTGGTGGCGCGCCCGCCGGCGGCGCCCCTCCTGCTCAACGTGAACGTCCCTCCGGGCCCCGTGCGCGGCTACCGGTTCACGCGCCTGGGCCGCCGCACCTACGGCAGCGAGGTGGTCGAGAAGACCGACCCGCGCGGCCGCAAGTACTACTGGATCGGCGGCGAGGGGGGCGTGCAGAACGCCGACATCCCCGGCTCGGACTGCAACGCGGTCCTGCTCGACGGGCTGGTCTCGGTGACCCCGCTCCACCTCGACTCGACGCACGACCCGGTGCTCCAGGAGGCGCGCAGCTGGACCATCCCCGGCTACGTCAAGGAGCCGGCGCCGTGAGCCGGCGGGTGGCGACCGCCGCCGCCGCCCTCGCGCTCCTCACGGCCTGCCCCGCACCGCTGCGGGGAGTGCGCCCGACCCCCGCCCCGACGTCGCGCCCGCCCTCTCCCCCGCCCGCGAGCCCGCCGCCCGGCGAGGCGCGCCACCAGGAGCCCGCGCTCGCGGGCGTGGTGCACGTGGTGAAGCCCGGCGACACGGTGTACCGGATCGCTCGCACCTACCAGGTGGACCCGGCCGACCTGATGGCGACGAACGGGATCACGGACCCCCACGCGCTCGCCGTGGGCACCCGGCTGACCGTTCCCGGCAGCGCGAGGTCCGGCCCGGACGCGCTCCCGGCGACGGGCGGCCCGAGCGTCGCGGCCGGCTCCCCGCCAGCCTCCCCCTGGGCGCCGCGCCCCGCCGAGCCGACCTCGGTCGGTGCGGAGCCCGAGGAGCGGGGCGTCGACGCCGCCGCGCGGCTCGGCTGGCCGCTCAAGGGCGTGCTCTACGGGCGGTACGGCGTCCGGGCCGGCAAGCGGCACGACGGCATCGACATCGCCGCGCCGGAGGGGACCGAGGTGGTCGCCGCGGCCGACGGCGCCGTCATCTACGTCGGGGAGCAGCCGGCCTTCGGCACGGTGGTGCTCCTGCGCCACGAGGGCGGGCTGGTGACGCTCTACGCGCACAACTCGGCGGTGCTGGTGAAGGACGGCGAGCGCGTGTCGCGCGGCCAGGCCATCGCGAGGGTGGGGCAGACCGGGCGGACCACCGGCCCGCACCTGCACTTCGAGGTCCGCCAGGGCACGCGCCCGCGCAATCCCCTCCTCTTCCTCCCCTGACGCCGGTCACCGGGCCCGCGGGCGGCGCGGGGTCCCGTGGTAAGGTCCGCCCCCATGATGGATGCCGTCCGCGCCAGGATCCGAGACGTCCCCGACTTCCCGAAGAAGGGGATCGTCTTCAAGGACATCACGCCCGTCCTCTCCGACGCGAGCACCTTCCGCGCGGTGATCGACGCCCTGGTCGACCGCTGGAAGGGCGAGCGGATCGACAAGGTGATCGGGATCGAGTCGCGCGGCTTCATCTTCGCGGCGCCGCTCGCCTACGCCCTCGGCGCCGGCTTCGCCATCGTCCGCAAGCCCGGGAAGCTGCCCTGGGAGACCATCCGCGAGGTGTACGCGCTCGAGTACGGGGAGGGCTCCCTCGAGCTGCACATCGACGCGGTCGGCCCCGGCGACCGGGTGCTGGTGGTCGACGACGTGCTGGCCACCGGCGGCACGGCCGACGCGGTGGGGCGGCTCGTGGCGCGGCAGGGCGCGCAGCTCGTCTCCTACTCGTTCCTGGTCGAGCTCTCGTTCCTGAACGGCGCGCGGAAGCTCGGCGCGCAGAACGTCCACGCGCTGATAAGCTATTGACGAGGGCTGCGCCTTCGCCCGGCTGAGCGCGGCTTCGCATCCCGACGTGCCGCGGGGCGGGCCGCCGCCTATCCTTCCGCGGTGACCGGACGCGCGAGCACGCTCAAGTTCCTCGGGACCGCCGGGGCGCGCTTCGCCGTGTCGACCCAGCTCCGCCACTCGGGCGGGCTGGTCTGGACGCTGGGCGGCGCGGTGGTCTGGGTCGATCCGGGGCCGGGGGCGCTGGTGCGCGCGCTGGCCTCCCGCCCGAAGGTGGACCCGACCAAGGTGGACGCGCTGGTGGTCACCCACCGCCACCTCGACCACGCCGGCGACGCGACCGCGGTGGTGGAGGCCATGACCCGGGGCGGCTTCGGGCGCCGCGGCGCGCTCCTCGCGCCGCGCGACGCGCTGGAGGTCGAGCCGGTGGTGTTCCGGTACGCGCAGCGCTTCGTGGCGCGCGTCGGGGTGCTCGCGCCCTGGGAGCCGGCACGAGCTCGGGGACGGCCTGGTCCTCGAGACGCCGCTCGCCCACGACCACGGCGTCGAGACCTACGGCTACCGGCTGGCGGCCCCCGGCTTCACGGCCGGGCACGTGATCGACACCTTCTGGATGGACGCGCTCCTGGAGGCCTACGCCGGCGTCGATCTCCTGGTGGTGAACACCACCCGGCGGGTGGGGGGCGACCGGCGCTACCTGCACCTCGGCGCCGACGACGCCGAGCGGCTGGTGGGGGCGGTCCGCCCGCGCCTGGCGGTGCTGACGCACTTCGGGATGCAGCTCCCGCCCGCCCTGGCCGACCCGCTGGCGCGCGACCTGTCGGAGCGGACGGGGGTCCCGGTGCTGGCGGCGCGCGACGGCTGGCTCCTCGATCTCGACGATCTCCCCGGCGCCGTCCGGGCCCGCGCCGCCGGCGCGCGCACGCCGGGCCGCCCCGCCACCCGGGTTCGGTGATAGGTTTCGCGCGATGCTCGGCCCCAGCGTCTACACGGAGGCGCCGGTCCTCGCGGCCTGGGACGAGACCGCGACGCTCCGCGGCCTCCGGCTCCGGCTCCCGGTCCCGCTCGCGCGGGCTCACCGGAAGCCCGGACAGCTCGTGAAGGTGCGGGCCGACGACGTCGGCGAGGGCTTCTTCGCGCTCGCCAGCGCGCCCTCGGCCGGACGGCGAGGTGGAGCTGCTGGTGAAGCGCGGCGGCAAGGTGGCCGACGCCGCCGTCGGCCGCGCCTCGCCCGGCGCCTCGCTCCCGGTCACCGAGCCGTTCGGGAACGGCTTCGCGGTCGAGGAGGCGGTGGGGCGCGACGTGCTCCTCTTCGCGGCCGGCTCCGGGATCGCGCCGGTCCGGGCGCTCGTGCAGCACGTGCTCCGCCACCGGGCCGGGTTCCGGCTGGTGACCCTCTTCTACGGCCAGCGCCACGGCGCCGAGTTCGCGTACCGCGCCGAGCACCTCGACTGGGAGCGCGGCGGCGTGCGGGTGATCCTGTGCCCGTCCGGCGAGGACGACGCGTGGCCCGGCGTCCGCGGCCGCGTGCAGGAGGTGGCCCGGTCGATCGGGTTCGGCGGCGCCTCCCCGGCCGAGACGGTGGCCTTCGTGGCCGGGATGACGGCCATGGTCGAGGACGTGCGGCGGACGCTCGGCGAGGCGGGGATCCCGCCGGCGCGCGTCCACGCCAACTTCTGAGGAGCGCAATGATCCGGTCCGACGACCACGCGCCGCGTCTCCTGATCGCCCTCCTGATCGCCGCGGTCGTGCTGGTCGCCGCCGTCCTCCGGCCGTTCTGGGTGGCGCTGTTCATGGCGGCGGTGCTCGCCGCGACGTTCCACCGGCCCATGGAGTGGCTCGCGCGCGGGCTCCGCGGCCGGCGCGCCGTCGCCGCCGGGCTCGTCACGCTGGTGGTCCTCCTGGCGGTGATCCTGCCCATCACCGCGCTCGGGGCGGTGCTGGTCGGCGAGGTGATCGACGGCATCCAGTGGCTGCGCGGCGCGCTCGCCAGCGAGGGCGTGTGGGGCCTGGTCCGCCGCCTCCCCGATCCCGTCGAGCGGCTGGTGGGCCACGTGGTGGCGTCGCTCGGCGATCCGCAGCGCCAGCTCCAGGAGTGGGCCGGCGCCCAGGGCGGCCAGGCCGCCGCGGCGGTGGGCGGGGTCCTGGCCGCCACCGGCGGGTTCCTCTTCCAGTCGGCGATGATGCTCATCGCGCTCTTCTTCTTCCTCGCCGACGGCCGGCCGCTGGTGGACTGGCTCGACGCGCGGGTGCCGCTCAGGCCCGGCCAGTTCCGGGAGCTGCTCGCCGACTTCCGCCGGACCAGCGTCTCGGTGCTGGTGGCCACCGCGGCCACCGCCGGGATCCAGACGCTCGCGGCCCTGGTCGGCTACCTCATCGCGCGCGCGCCGAACCCCATCTTCCTGGCCCTGCTCACGCTGCTCGCCGCCCTGGTCCCCGCGGCGGGCGCCACGGTCCTGGTGCTCGGGGTGGCGGTGCTCCAGCTGGCCACCGGGCACACGGTGTCCGGGATCTTCCTCGCGGCGTGGGGCGTCGTGGTGGTGTCGCTGGTGGACAACGTCGCCCGCCCCTACCTGCTCAAGGGCGGGATGGCGCTGCACGGCGGCGTGGTGTTCTTCTCGCTCCTCGGGGGCCTGGCCGTGTTCGGCGGGATCGGGCTGGTGGTGGGCCCGCTCGCCATCACCTTCATGATCACCGCGCTCAACATGTACCGGCGCGAGTTCGGGGCGCCCGCGTCGGCGCCGGACCGGGCCTGCTTCACGGAGAGCGTAGGACGCCCTCTCGTCGCCGCCCTTCAGGACGCCCGGCGGGCCCAGGGCCTTCGCGAGCCCCTGATCAGGCCGTTCGCCCGCGCGTGGCGGCGCGCAGCGCCGTGAGGTCGAGAGTCGCCGCTCACTTCCTCGCTCGGCGCCCGCCCGCCCTGGCTCTCGCGCCCGCCCCCTTCGCCTTCGTCCTCGCCTTGGCCTTCACCTTCGTCGCGCGCCGCGCCGGCGCAGCCACGTCCAGCTCCGGGTAGTGCCGGAAGATGCCGTACTCGTTGAACGGCACCCGCCGCTCCGAGGCGAGGTACGCGGCGATCCGCGGCCGCGCGGCCACCGCGTCGTGGAGCGCGCCGAGCCGCGGGACGCGGCGCTCGATCCTGCGCATGGCGCGCGGAAAGGCGTACCGGAGCCCGGCCATCACCTGGAACGTCGACAGGTCCACGTAGCTGCACGCGTCCCCCACCAGCCAGCGCCCGCCGCCGGCCGGGTTCGAGTCGAGGGCGCGGTCGAGGTAGCGGAGGAAGCGCGGGATCCGCTCGCGCACGAAGAAGCCGGCCGCCCGCGCCGCCTCGCGCCGCTGCTCCTCGTAGTGGAGCGAGGACGGCGACCGGGTGGTGCGTCTGGTGCACCTCGGCCACCAGGTCCGCGATGGTGAGCTGGATCTGGTGGGCGCGGCGCCGGCTCTCCTCGTCCTCGGGGACCAGGCCGAGGCGCGGCCCGAGGTACTGGAGGATCGCCGCCGTCTGCGCCACCAGCACCTCGCCGTGCCGGAGCGCGGGCGGGCCGAACGGGGTGAGCCAGGGCCCGGGCTCCTCCAGCAGCCGCTCTATGGCGGCCACCCCGCCGCCCTCCGCGTCGGACCGACGGCCGACGTCCTCGTAAGAGACCCCGGCGTCCTCGAAGGGGAGGCGGACGAACTCGCCGCGCCCCTGCAGGCCGGGCCAGTAGAGCAGCTGGTAGGGATCGTCCGCGGGTCCGGGCATCCCCCTGCGTACCGCGGGCCCGGCGCGGCCCGCCAGCGCCCGCGCGGGGCCGGTGCCGGCTACCGCCGCGTCGGGGCCGCCCGCAGCCCGGGCGCCTCGCGGCCGGTCCGGGCGACGTACTCGGAGTAGCCGCCGCCATACGGGATCGGCCCGTCCGGCCCGAGCTCGAGCACCCGGTTCGAGAGCGCCGAGAGGAAGCGGCGATCGTGCGAGACGAAGAGCATGGTCCCCTCGTAGCCGGCCAGGGCCCGGACCAGCAGCTCGCGGGTGGCCACGTCGAGGTGGTTGGTGGGCTCGTCGAGCACGAGGAAGTTGGGCGGATCGTAGAGCAGCGTGGCCATCACGAGCCGCGCCTTCTCGCCGCCGGAGAGGACCCGGCAGCGCTTCTCGATCTCGTCGCCGGAGAAGCCGAAGCAGCCGGCCAGGGTGCGGAGCGAGCCGATCGAGGCGCGCGGGAAGGTGCCCTGGAGCACGTCCCAGACCGTCTCCTCCGGCTCGAGCAGCTCCATGGCGTGCTGGGCGAAGTAGCCCATCTTCACGCTGCCGCCGACCGTCACCGCGCCCTCGTCCGGCGCCGACTCGCGCGCCACCATCCGCAGGAGCGTGGTCTTCCCGGCGCCGTTCGCGCCGAGGACGCACCAGCGCTCGCCGCGCCGGACCAGGAAGTCGAGCCCGCCGTAGATCGTCCGCGCGCCGTAGCGCTTCACCACGCCGGTGAGCTTGGCCACGTCCTCGCCGGAGCGGGGCGGCGCGCGGAACTCGAAGTCCACCACCTTGCGCACCTTGGGCGGCTCGACCTTCTCGATCTTGTCGAGCTTCTTCACGCGCGACTGGACCTGCGCCGCGTGCGAGGCGCGCGCCTTGAAGCGCTCGATGAAGGCCAGCTCCTTCTTCAGCGTCGCCTGCTGCCGGTCGAAGGCCGCCTGCTGGTGCTGATCGGCGATGGCGCGCTCGCGCTCGTAGAGGTCGTAGTCGCCCGAGTAGGTGGTGAGCTCGCCCCCGTCGATCTCGATGATCTTGGAGACCACCCGGTTCATGAACTCGCGGTCGTGCGAGGTCATGAGGATGGCGCCCTCGTAGCCGCGCAGGAACTCCTCCAGCCAGATGATCGACTCGAGGTCGAGGTGGTTGGAGGGCTCGTCGAGCAGCATGGCGTCCGGGCGCATGAGGAGGATGCGCGCCAGCGCCACCCGCATCTTCCAGCCGCCCGAGAGCGCGCCCACGTCGCGCTCCATCAGCTCGGCCGAGAACCCCAGGCCGGCCAGGATCTCCCGCGCCCGCGCCTCCAGCGCGTAGCCGCCCAGCTCGTCGAAGCGGGCCTGCACGTGGCCGAACCGCTCCACCAGCGCCTCGAGCTCGTCGGCGCGCGCGGGGTCGGCCAGGGCATGCTCGAGGGCGTGCAGCTCGGCGGCGACCTCGGAGACCGGGCCGGCGCCGTCCATGGTCTCGGCCACCGCGCTCCGGCCCGACATCTCGCCCGCCTCCTGCGAGAAGTGGCCCACCGTGACGCCGCGGTCGATCGAGACCTGCCCCTCGTCCGGCTGCTCCTCCCGGGTGATCATCCGGAACAGGGTGGACTTGCCGGCGCCGTTCGGGCCGACCAGCCCCACCTTCTCGCCGCGGTGGATCACCGCCGACGCCTGCACGAAGAGGAGCTGCCGGCCGTGCTGCCTGGAGATGCCGTCGAGGCGGATCACGAGGCGCGCCTTCTCTCACGCCGGGTCGCGGCGTTCAAGGGGCGGCGGGTACCGGGAGGCGGGCCGCGAGGCCTGCTCGTCCGTTTTGGTGGAGGATCATCCGTTATCCGCTTGACAGGATACTCGTCCGTCATCGAGGATCCGGAGCCATGCCTGCCCCCGGTGGACGCCCGACCTTCGCCGACCCGCGCGAGATCGACGACTTCGTCGCTGTGCTCGGCCGCTTCGAGCGCGGCGAGCTCGACGCCGACGCCTGGCGCGCCTACCGCGTCGTCCGCGGCGCCTACTCCCAGCGGCAGGATGGCGTCCACATGCTCCGCATCAAGCTCCCGCAGGGCGTCGCGGACGCGGCACAGCTCCGGGCGCTGGCGGAGGTGGCGGCGCGGTACTCCCGGGGCTTCGGCCACGTCACCACCCGCCAGAACTTCCAGGTCCACCACCTCCGCCCGGCCGATCTCGAGCCGGCCATGCGCCGCCTCGCCGAGGCGGGCATCACCACCCACGGCGCGGGCGGCAACGCGGTCCGGAACGTGGTGACCTGCCCGCTCGCCGGCGTGGCGGAGGGCGAGCCCTTCGACGTGACGCCGTACGCGGAGGCGGTGGCGCGCCACTTCCTTCGCCACCCGCTCGCCTCGGCGCTGCCGCGCAAGTTCAAGATCGCCTTCGAGGGCTGCCCGGAGGACCACGCCGGCACGGCGATCCAGGACCTCGGCTTCCGGGCCCGCGTCCGCGACGAGGGCGGCGCCCCGTCGCGCGGCTTCGCGGTGACGGTCGCGGGCGGCACCGCCTCGCTCTGCACCTCGGGCACGCCCCTCCTCGAGTTCCTCCCCGCGGCGGACGTGCTCGCCCTCGCGGAGGCTGTGCTGCGCGTCTTCCACGCCCGCGGCGACCGCGCGAACAAGCAGCGGAACCGGCTCAAGTTCCTGGTCCGGCAGCTCGGCTTCGACGCCTTCCGCGCGCTGGTCGAGGGGGAGCTCGCGCGCGTCCGGGCCGAGGGCGCGCCGCGCCTGCCGTTCGATCCCGGGCGGCCGCCGGAGACGTCCGCCCCCGCCGCCCAGCCCCGCCCGGCGCCTCCCGCGCCCGCCGAGATCGCCGAGCGGCTCCGCGCCTCCCCGCCGCGCGGCCCCGGGGAGCCGCCGGCGGTGGAGCTCCGGCTCGACCCGCCGGCGGCCGCCCTGGCCGCCTTCCGCGCCACCAACGTCCGGCCGCAGCGGCAGGCCGGGTTCTCGGCGGTCACCGTCTCGGCGCCGCAGGGCGACCTCACCGCCGCCCAGCTCGAGGTCCTCGCCGATCTCTCGCTCGCCTACGGCGAGGGCGCGATCCGGTTCACCAGCGCAGGGAACGCGCTCCTCCGCTTCGTCCGCGACGCCGACGTCGCGGCGCTGTTCGAGCGGCTGGCGGCGGCCGGGCTGGGGCGCGCGGGCGCAGGCACGGCGGCCGAGGTGAACAGCTGCCCGGGGAGCGAGCTCTGCCGGCTGGCGGTGACCGCCAGCCGCGGCGTGGCACGGACGGTCGAGGCGCACCTCAGGGCGGCCACTGATGTCGGGTCGCTCCCGCCCGTCGGGGTCCGCGTCTCCGGCTGCCCGAACGGCTGCAGCCAGCACCACCTCGCCGCCATCGGGCTGCAGGGGAGCGCCCGCCGGCTCGGCCCCCGCGCCGTACCGCAGTACTTCGTGCTGGTGGGCGGCGGCGTCGGCGACGCCGGGGCGCGCTTCGGCACCCTCGCGGCCAAGGTGCCCGCGCGGCGGGTCCCGGAGGCGGTGGAGCGGCTTTCCGCGCTCTACCTGGCCGAGCGCGGACCGGGAGAGGAGGCCGGCGCGTTCTTCGCGCGGTCCGTCGACCGCGCCCGCGCGATCCTCGCGCCGCTCGAGGAGCTCCGGCTCGAGGACGCGCGCGCCGAGGACTTCCGCGAGCCGGGCTCGAGCGAGGACTTCCGGCCGGTCGTCCAGGAGGGCGAGTGCGCCGCCTAGGGGGCCGGTCCGCGCCGCCGAGGCCCAGACTCCCGGGATTCCGTTAAAACGGAGCGTCGTCCGTTTATCCGTTTGACGGGACGCGCCTCCGTTAAGTAGGATTCGGGCCTCGCAGCGGGACCGATGCGCGCAGCACACAGCAGCTCGTGCGTGGCGATTTGCGGCTTATTGCGGCCACGTTAAACCAACCGCTAAAATGCCTCTCGCCCAGCGCGCCCGCGGCGCCGAGCGAGGCAGAAGGAAGACCCGATGTCCTCGCCCGCCGCGGCGGCGCGCCTCGCGCCCGCCGCCTCCGATGCGCCGTCCGGCCCCAGGCCCACCGACCTCCGCTGTCGCCTCTGCGGGGCGCCCTTCGAGGCGCGGCCGGCGGCGCTCTGCGAGCACTGCCTCGGCCCGCTCGAGCCGGCCTACCCGGCCGATCGGCGGCTGCCCTCCCGCCGCGAGATCGAGGCCCGGCCCGCCTCCATCTGGCGCTACCACGAGTGGCTGCCGATCCTGGGTCGCCCGTCGGTCTCGCTCGACACCGGCTTCACCCCGCTCCTCGACGCCCCGGCGCTGGCGCGCGCGCTCGGCGTCGCCGCGCGCTGGGTGAAGAACGACGCCGTCTCGCACCCGACCCTCTCCTTCAAGGACCGGGTGGTGGCGGTGGCGCTCAACGCGGCGGTGGCGTTCGACCTCGACACGGTGGGCTGCGCCTCCACCGGCAACCTCGCCAACGCGGTGGCGGCGCAGGCCGCGCGCGCCGGGCTGCCGGCGTGGATCTTCATCCCGGACGACCTCGAGCTCGGCAAGGTGGTCGGCACCGCGGTGTACGGGCCGAATCTCGTGCGCGTGCGCGGCACCTACGACGACGTGAACCGCCTCTGCGCGCAGGTGGCCGACCGCTTCGGCTGGGGCCTCGTGAACGTGAACCTGCGCAGCTACTACGGCGAGGGCTCGAAGACCATGGCCTTCGAGATCGCCGAGCAGCTCGGCTGGCGGCTGCCGGACGCGGTGGTCGCGCCGATGGCGGGCGGCTCGCTGGTCACCAAGCTCGACAAGGGCTTCCGCGAGTTCCTCGAGGCGGGGCTGGTCGAGGGGCCGTCGCCGCGCCTGTACGGCGCCCAGGCCGCCGGCTGTTCGCCCGATCGTGCAACCTGGTCGAGCGGGGCGGCGACCGGATCGAGCCGGTCATCCCGCGGACCATCGCCCGCTCGATCGCCATCGGGAACCCGGCCGACGGCCGCTTCGCCGCCGCGGCCATCCGCGGGATCGGGGGGCGGGGCCGCCGCGCGTGACCGACGAGGAGCTGGTGGAGGGGATCAGGCTCCTGCGCCGAGACCACCGGCGTCTTCACCGAGACCGCGGGCGGCGTGACCGTCGCGGCGCGCTCGCAGCTGGCGGCCGACCGGCAAGCTCCGCGCCCGACGACGAGGTGGTGCTCTGCATCACCGGCAACGGCCTCAAGACCGTCGAGGCCGTCCAGCCGGCGCTGCCCGAGGCGCCCATCGTGTCGCCGAAGCTCCGCGAGGTCGCGGCGCTCGTGAACCCGTGACCTTATCTGAGGAGGCACGCCATGCCAGTCACCCTGAGGCTCCCCACCGTGCTCGCCCGCTCGCCGGCGGTCAGACCGTCCACGAGGCGAACGGCGCCACGGTGGGCGACGTGGTCGCCGACGTCGCGAGCCGCTACCCCGAGCTCGCCCCGCGGCTCCGCGACGCGCAGGGGCGAGCCGTACCCCTTCGTCACCTTCTACCTGAACGACGAGGACATCCGGTTCCAGCGGGGGCTTCAAGACGCCGGTCGCGGACGGCGACGAGATCATGGTCGTGCCCGGCCATCGCGGGAGGGTAGCCATGGCCATCCTCGGGCCCGCGTCGGAGCTGCCGCAGCTCTCCCAGGAGGAGATCCTTCGCTACAGCCGCCATCTCATCCTCCCGGAGGTCGGCGATCGAGGGGCAGCGCAAGCTGAAGGCGGCCAGCGTCCTGCTGGTCGGCGCCGGAGGGCTCGGCGTCGCCGCTCGGCCTCTACCTGGCGGCGGCCGGAGTGGGACGGATCGGCATCGTCGATTTCGACGTGGTCGACGTCACGAACCTGCAGCGGCAGATCCTCCACGGCACCGCCGACGTCGGCCGGCCGAAGCTCGAGTCGGCGCGCGACCGCCTGGCCGACCTGAACCCGCACGTCCGAGGTCGACACCCACGAGACGACGCTGACCTCGGACAACGCGCTGGAGATCCTCGGGCGATTACGACGTCGTCGTCGACGGCACCGACAACTTCCCGACCCGCTACCTGGTGAACGACGCCTGCGTCCTGCTGGGCAAGCCGAACGTCTACGGCTCGATCTTCCGCTTCGAGGGGCAGGCGTCGGTCTTCTGCGCCGGCGACGGCCCCTGCTATCGCTGCCTCTACCCCGAGCCGCCGCCGCCCGGGCTGGTGCCCTCCTGCGCCGAGGGCGGGGTGCTCGGCGTGCTGCCGGGCCTCATCGGCACGATCCAGGCCACCGAGGCGGTCAAGCTGATCATCGGCATCGGCGAGACGCTGGTCGGCCGGCTCCTGCTGTTCGACGCGCTCGAGATGCACTTCCGGAGCTCACGCTGCGGAAGGACCCGCGCTGCCCCGTCTGCGGCACGCGGGACCTCAAGGCGCTGATCGACTACGATCAGTTCTGCGGGATCCGCGGCCAGGAGGAGGAGACCGACGGCGTCCCGGTCATGAGCGTGGCCGACCTGGACCAGCGGCGCCGCCGCGGCGACGACCTCGACCTGGTGGACGTCCGCGAGCCGCACGAGTGGGAGATCTGCCGGATCGAGGGGGCGCGGCTGGCGCCGCTCTCCGCCTTCGCCGAGTCGCTCCGGACCATGGACAGCGCGCGCGACGTGGTCGTGTACTGCAAGAGCGGGCAGCGGAGCGCCAAGGTGGTTCGCCAGCTCCAGGCCGCCGGCTTCCGCCGGGTCTGGAACCTCGCCGGCGGGATCACCCGCTGGAGCGAGGAGATCGACCCGACCGTCCCGCGCTACTGAGGCGAACGCATGATTCGAGAAGAGCTGGCGAGCGAAGCGAGCCCGCCGGGGCGCTGCCGCGGAAGCGGCGAAGCCGCTCGCGGCGGCGCACGGGACCCGGCGAGCAAGGGTGGGGCCCCGACGGGCTTCGCTCGGCGGGGCGGGGGCGCAGCCCCCGTGGGATAGGCGCCGCGTGCCCTCCGCCCCCCGCCCGCGCGCCGCTCCGCCGATCGAGTCGATCCTCGAGGCGGTGGGCGGCACGCCCATGGTCCGCCTGCGCCGGGTGGTCGAGCCCGGCGGCGCCGCCGTCGTCGCGAAGCTCGAGTCGCTGAACCCGGGCGGCTCGGTGAAGGACCGGATCGCGCTCTCGATGATCGAGGCGGCCGAGCGCGACGGCCGGCTCGCGCCGGGCGGGCGGATCGTGGAGCCCACCAGCGGGAACACCGGCATCGGCCTCGCCCTCGCCTGCGCCGTGAAGGGCTACCGGCTCACCCTGGTGATGCCCGACTCGACCGCGCTCGAGCACCGGCAGGCGCTCGAGGCCTACGGAGCGGAGCTGCTCCTGACGCGCGCGGAGGACGGGATGCCGGCCGCGGTCGCGCGCGCCCACGAGCTGGCCGGGCGCGACGGGGCCCTCCTGCTCGAGCAGTTCCAGAACCCCGCCAACCCCGCCGCGCACCGCGAGGGGACCGCCCGCGAGCTGGTGGCGGCCTTCGAGGCGCTCGGGGCCTGGCCGGACGCGTTCGTGGCGGGCGTCGGCACCGGCGGGACGATCACCGGCGTCGCGCCCGCCCTGCGCGAGCGCGGCGTGCGTATCGTGGCGGTCGAGCCCGCGGTTTGCGCCGTGCTCTCCGGCGGCCGCCCGGGGCCGACCCGGATCCAGGGGCTCGGGGCCGGGTTCGTGCCGGCGGTCCTCGCGCGGGGCGCCTTCGACGAGGTGGCGACCGTCTCCGACGAGGAGGCCTGGGCCATGAAGCTCCGGCTGGCCCGCGAGGAGGGGCTCCTGGTCGGCACCTCCAGCGGCGCGGCGGCGGTGGCGGCGCTGCGGGTGGCCCGCGCGCTCGGGCCCGGGAGGCTCGTGGCCACGCTGTTCCCCGACACCGGCGAGCGCTACTTCTCGATGGCGGAGTGGTTCCCGCCGGAGGCGCGGCCGTGACCTTCGCGGCCCCGCGCCACGGGAGCGCGCCGGTGGAGTCGCTGGCGCGGCTGGTCGGCAGCACGCCGCTGGTGCGTCTGCGGCGCGTCGGCGCCGGCCTGCCCGGCGTGTCCGTCTACGCGAAGTGCGAGTTCATGAACCCGGGCGGCTCGGTGAAGGATCGCGCCGCGCTCCGGATGATCGAGGGGGCGCTCGCCGCCGGCCGCTTCGGCCCGGAGCGGACGCTGGTCGACTCCACCAGCGGGAACACCGGCGTCGCCTACGCCTGGATCTGCGCCGCCCTCGGCCTCCGCTGCGCGCTGGTGATGCCGCGGAACGTGAGCGCCGCCCGCAAGCTCATCACCCGCGCCTACGGGGCCGAGCTCGTCTTCTCGGATCCGCTGGAGGGCTCGGACGGCGCCATCCACCACGTCCGCGGGCTGGTGGAGGCCGACCCCGGGCGCTGGTTCTACCCCGACCAGTACGGCAACGAGGAGAACCCCCGCGCGCACGAGCTCGGCACCGCCGTCGAGATCGCCGAGGCGCTCGACGGGCGGGTGGCCGCCTTCGTGGCCGGGATCGGCACCGGGGGCACGGTGATGGGGACGAGCCGCGGGCTGCGCGCCCTCGCGCCCGGCGTCCGCTGCTACGCGGTGGAGCCGGCCGAGCCGCTGCACGGGCTGGAGGGGCTGAAGCACATGGCGACCTCGATCGTGCCGGCCATCTACCGGGAGGAGGAGCTGGACGGGAAGCTCTCGATCGCGACCGCCGACGGCTGGGCCATGGCCGAGCGGCTCGGCCGCGAGGAGGGGCTGCGCGTCGGCCACTCCGCCGGCGCCGCGGTGGTGGGCGCGCTGGAGGTGGCGCGGCGGCTGGTCGAGGCCGGCCAGGGCGGCAACGTGGTGACGGTGCTGCCCGACCGGGCCGACCGCTACCTCGAGCCGCGCCGCTGGGATCGGAGGATCGCGTGGTGAGCGGCGTGGCGTACGGCCCCGAGCTCCTGACGCGCCTGGCCGCGCTCTGCGAGGCCGAGCCCGGAGCGCGAGGTGTGCGGCTTCGTGGTGCGGAGGGGCGGCGCGCTCGAGGCGGTGGAGATCCGGAACGTCGCCGACGCGTACCACGCGCACGACCCCGTCCACTTCCCGCGGACGAGCCGCGAGTCCTACCTGATGGACCCGCGGGCGCAGCTCCGCCTGCACGAGGCGCTCGACCGCGAAGGCGGCGTGATTGTGGCGGTCTGGCACTCGCACGTGGAGGTCGGCGCGTACTTCTCCGCCAAGGACCGGGCCGACGCCGTGGTGGACGGGGTGCAGCTGGTCCCCGGCGCGGAGTACCTGGTGCTGGGCGTGCGCGGCGGCCGGGTGGACGAGGTCCGCCGGTACGTCTGGCGCGGGGGCGAGTTCGCGGAGGAAGCCGTCACCTAGGCGCGCGCGGACGAGCGTGGAGTGTCGGGCGAGCTACCGGCGAGCGGGCGGAGCCCTTCGTGAGGGCGTCCCTCGGCCCCTCCGGGTGCCGATGAGCCCGACGGCCCATGAGCGTCCATCTTTCGACGGCGTCGGCGGAGTACTGGTGCCAGGCAAACGGCCTCGAAAGGCGGAACCCCCATGCAGAAGATCACCCCGTTCCTGTGGTTCAACGGCAAGGCCGAGGAGGCCATGAACTTCTACGTCTCGGTCTTCGAGGGCGCGAAGGCCGGGACCATCACTCGCTACGGAGACGCGGGGCCCGGGCCGAAGGGCACGGTGATGACCGCGACGTTCCAGCTGTTCGGGCAGGAGTTCATCGCCCTGAACGGCGGCCCGGAGTTCACGTTCACGCCGGCCATCTCGTTCGTGGTGAACTGCGAGACCCAGGCCGAGGTGGACGAGTACTGGGACAAGCTCTCCGCCGGCGGCCAGATCCAGCAGTGCGGCTGGCTCACGGACCGGTACGGCCTCTCCTGGCAGATCGTCCCGAGGGTGCTGGGCCAGCTGATGGCGGACCCGGACCCCGTGAAGGCCGAGCCGGGTCATGAAGGCGATGCTCCACATGGTGAAGCTCGACGTCGCGCGGCTGAAGCAGGCCTACGCCGGAGGGTAGGCGGGGCAGGCCCCGCGGCCCTCGAGCCCGCCGCTGTCCTGTCCGCAGCGCGCGCGGCGGGATGGCGGCCGGCGCCGGCCGCCACCCCTGCCCGACGGTGCTCAGGCCTGGAGCCGGATCGGCGCCGGAGCGGCCTCCGGCACCGCCACCACCTGGGCCGGCCGCAGCGTGAGGAGATCCTTGATGGTGACGGCGGCTCCCGCCAGGGCCAGGAGCCCGTGCAGGAAGACCAGCAGCATCCAGAGCCGGATCGGCTGCTGCGCGATCATGTACGGCTGCCCGAGGTACCGCTCGAGGTAGCTCTGGAGGACCCCGGCGACCCCGAACGAGAGGCTCATCCCAAGCACACCGAGCGTCAACATCCAGAACCCCCAGGTCCCCCGGCGCTCGTCGTATTGCCCGTCGGTGAAGCCCTTCAGCCGGGGGATGGCGAAGTAGAAGAAGCTCAGGTTGAGCAGCACGTAGGCGCCGAAGAAGGCGAGGTGGCCGTGGGACACGGTCACCTGGCTGCCGTGCGTGTAGTAGTTGATCTGCGGGAGCGTGTGGGCGAAGCCGAACAGGCCGGCCCCCACGAAGTGGAGGACCGCCATCCCGATGACGTAGGTCCACGTGAGCCGCGGCACGCTGCCGGCCGTCTTCCCCTCCTTCACCGACCGGAGCGTGTCCCAGAGCATGAGCATGATGGGGAAGGGCTCGAGGGCCGAGAAGATCCCGCCGATCCAGAGCCAGTACCTGGGCGTGCCGAGCCAGTAGTAGTGGTGTCCCGTCCCGGCGAGGCCGGTGAAGAGGAAGAGGCCCAGCTCGACGTACAGCCACTTCTCGACCACCTTGCGGTCGACGCCGGTCAGCTTCATGAGCATGTACGCGGCCATGGCCGCGGTGATGAGCTCCCAGGCGCCCTCCACCCAGAGGTGGATCACCCACCACCAGTAGTACCAGTCGACCGCCAGGTTCCGGTAGAACGGGATGCCGAACAGGTACATCACCGCGAGGAACACCAGGCCGCCGAGGAGGCTGCCCTGGATGGCGGTGAACCGGCCCGACTTCAGGATGGTGACGCCGACGTTCCCGAGGAACGCGAGGGCGCAGGCGACGACCACCAGATCGAGCGAGGTCGGGATCTCGAGGAGCGGGCGGCCCTGGATCCAGCCGAACAGGAAGCCGACCAGCGCCGTGACGCCGGTGAGGGCCAGGACGACGAGCTGGGCCACGGCCACCTTCACCGAGGCGATCTCGCGGCCGGCCTCGTCCGGCACCAGGTAGTAGGTCGCGCCCATGAAGCCGAGGAGGAGCCACAGCACGGCCAGGTTGGTGTGCATGGCGCGGGAGGTCGAGAAGGGGAAGACGTCGACCACGGCCTGCGGCACGCTGAAGTAGTACTGGAACGCCAGCCAGAGCCCGACCACGAGCTGGAGCCCGAAGAGCAGCAGCGCCACCACGAAGTAGGCGTGGGCGACGCGCTGGCTCCGGTAGATCGTCACCGCAGGCGCGGCGGCAGTCGCGGCGGGCATCATGGCGTGCTCCTGTGGGCGGCGAGGCTGACGAGGAACTGCCCGAGCGTGAGGCGCTGCTCCGGGGAGAGGTGGCCGAAGGCCGGCATCTGCGAGCCCGGCGCGACGGCCTCGGGGTCGGCGAGGTAGTCCGCGATCCAGACGGCGTCGTGACGCGCGCCGATCCACTCGAGGCGCGGCCCCCTGCTCTCTCCGTCTCCGCCCAGGCTGTGGCAGGCGAGGCAGTTCTCCTGCTGCACCAGGGCCGCCGCGGGCGTGAGCGCGGCCCCCGCCAGGAGCCGCCGCGTCGAGGACTTCCAGCGGTGCTTCGAGTCCTGGGGCGGCCAGTCGAGGTTCTCGATGTTGTCGACCCAGCGCAGGAACGACACCAGGTCCGAGACCTCCTGCGGCGCGAGGTGCTGCTGCGGCATCTTCCGGGGCGAGCCGGACATCGCGATCTCGGGGTGCTCGAGGCGACGCCGGATCCAGTCCTCACCTCCGCGCGAGGCCACGCGGGTCAGGTCGGGCGCGTAGTAGCCGCCGAACCCCAGGATGGTGTGGCAGTCGTTGCAGTTGTACTTCTCGAAGGCGCGCTTCCCGGCGACGACGTGGTCATCGAGCTGGTCGGCGTGGGTCAGCGCGTCGAAGTTCGCGTGGGTGTCGTACGTCGCCGCGAGGAACAGGGCCAGTGAGCTGAGCGTTCCGATCCAGAAGATCCACTTGGCGAGCCTTTCACTCATCGGGGGCTCCTTCGTGCGAGAGGGACAGCTGGCGGGTTCTCCAGGAGTGCACGCGACAGCAGGAGCCGTGCCGAGCGAGGAACCTCCCGTCATCCCGCGTAAACAGATCCTCTCGGCGCACTCGCTCCACCCAAGGCTCGGTTGGCAGCCACCGACGCATGGGTTTCACCGATCGGCCGGTGGTTGACGAAGATCAATCGTCACGCCGCGCTGATGCACGGTTGGTGAACGCCAGCCCTGGAGATGGTGCTCGCGCGCTCGCGCTGGACGCGTCGCGCCCTACCCGCTCCCCGTCGCGATCGCGTCGTAGCCGCGACCCTCGAACTGCAGGAAGCAGAAGCCGTGCCCGAAGGGATCCGAGAGGACGGCCAGCTTGCCGTAGGCGTGCTGGCCGATGGGCTCCTCGACCTTCGCGCCGGCGATCACCGCGCGCGCGACGGCCGCCTCGATGTCCTCCACCGCGAGGTCGAGGTGGACGGGGGTCCAGTGGCGGCCGTAGTGGCGCAACGCGGTGGCGCCCTCGAAGGGCGGCGTCCCGGGCGCCTTGACGAGCAGGTAGATGGGCGCCTCGGCGCCCAGGAGCTCGACGCCCTCGTCGCCGAAGCGGCGGCCGACGACGAGCGCGAGCGCGGCGGTGTAGAAGCGGATGGCCGCCTCGAGATCGTCGACGTCGACGTTGACGATGAGCCGCGCCATGGCGCCCGCGCCCTAGGCCAGGTGCTTCTCGAAGGCCGCGCGGACCTGCGCCGGCACCGGCGTCTTCGTCCACCCCGGCACCGCGATGAAGCAGAGCACGATGGTGGAGCGCGCCGCGGGCTCCGCCTCGTCCGGGCGGAACACCTCGTAGCGGACCGTCACCGAGTGCGCGCCGAGCTTCAGGGTGGAGAGCTGGATCGCGAGCACGTCGCCGTGCTGCAGCGGCCGCACGAAGTCGGTCTCGATGTGCACCACCGGCATGGCGACCTTCAGCCGGTCGGCCAGATCCCACTGCGGGATGCCGACCTCCTGGGTGAAGAAGTCCTCCAGCGCCCGGTGGAAGAAGTCGTAGAACCTGGGGAAGTAGACGATCCCGGCGCGATCGACGTCGGGGTGCCGGACCGGCTGGCGGATGCGGAAGGCCATGGCCTCCTCCCGTCGCTACGTGGTGGGCTTGAACGCGCGGAACGCGAGGTGGGTCTCGGTGTCGCGCACGCCCGGGAGCTTCTGCAGCTGGTCGGGGATGAGATCCCCGAAGTCGTCGTAGGTGGGCGCGTAGAGCTTCACGAGGAGGTCCCACCCGCCGGTGATCGAGTGCACCTCGGAGACGCCCTCGAGCTCCATCAGGGCGTTCGCCACATCCTCCAGCTTCCCGAGGTGGCACTTCACCATCACGAACGCAGCCTTCATGTCGCGCCTCCCGAGCTGGCCGGATCTGTACCACGCTTCCACGCCTCGGGATCCTCGGTCCCGTGCCAGTCGGCGGTCACCTCGAGCCACATGGCCAGCCCGGCGAAGTCGCCGTACGGCGCGTACCAGCGCCGGAGCGTGCGATCGGCGGGAGGCCGGCGCTTCCGGCGGAGGCGCGCCAGCTTGGCGCGGGTCCAGGAGTCGAGGGCGAGGTGGCCGTGCCGGCCGAGGAGGCGCAGCAGGTGCTCGGTCGCGTAGGGGCCGAAGCCCCGGAGCACCGAGATCCGCTGGGCGAGCTCCTCGGTCGGGAGCGGCGAGTCGCGCAGCGACTCGAGGTCCAGGCTACCGCCCGCCGCCCCGCGCGCCAGCGCCAGCAGGAACGGGGCGCGGTAGCCGGCCCGGACCTCGTCCCGGTAGAAGCGCTCGTCCCGCGCGGCCATCGCCGCCGCCGTGGGAAACGTCCGCGTCCCGAGCGGCGCCGGCTCGCCGAGCAGGTCGCACAGCCGCGCCACCATCACCCGCGTGAGCGCCCAGGAGCAGTTGGTGGTGCAGAGCGTCTTCACCGCGTCCTCGAACACGGTGGGCGAGCGGAGCAGCCGCCCCGCCCCGCGCGCGAGCGCCCAGCGCAGGTCCGGCAGGTCCCGCCCCCGTCCCAGGCCCGCGGCGCGCCGGCGCTCCAGCTCCAGAGCCAGCGCCCGGAACGGGCCGAGGTCCTCGTCGAGGGCGAGGCAGGTCTCCACCGCGGCGCGGGCCTCGCGCGCCTCGGCGGAAGGCAGGCGGCCTTCGGCCACGGCGCGGAAGGTGAGGCCGCGGGGCTCGGACGCCGCGACCTCGGCGAACACGGTCCGCCCCCCGTGGAGGCGGAGCGGGCGCCCCAGCACGGAGCGGGCTGCGTCCCAGCGCCACGGCGGCAGATCGTACCAGCCATGGCTGCGAACGGTCAGGACGAGGTCGAACGGCTCGGTCACTTGCACGGTCACCCTCGTGGGGTGTTGCACGCCCGCGGAGCGCAGCGGAGCATCGACGGGCTTCTATCATCCCACCGCGAGGAGCGCTGCCATGGTCGTCGAGACGGACGCCGCGCAGGAGCTTGAGGTGCTGGAAGGCGATGAGGGGGAGCTGGAGATCAGGCGCCACCGGGAGGTGGGGCGGCTCATCCTCGAGACCCGGATCATGGACGTGAAGCGCGGGGTGCCGGTGACGGTGCCCCCTGACACCACGGTCGCTAAGGCCGTCGAGATCATGCAGCGGAAGAAGGTCTCCGCGGTGATGGTCGTCGAGGGTGCACGGCGCAAGCGGCTGACCGGCATCTTCAGCGACACCGACCTCGTCCACCGCGCCTTCGGGGTCCGGAACTTCACCCGCGCGCCGGTCTCGAAGTTCATGACGCCGAGCCCGGAGACGCTCCGCCCCAAGGACAGCGTGGCTTACGCGCTCAACAAGATGAGCGTGGGGCGCATCCGCCACGTGCCGCTGGTGGACGACGACGGCCGGCCGGCCGGGATGATCTCGGTCCGCGACATCGTGGACTTCCTGGTCGAGGTGTTCCCGGAGGAGATCCTGAACCTCCCCTCCGAGCCGCAGCTCGCCATCCACCCGACGCCCGACGGCGACTGAGGCCGTGCCGGCGCTCCCCGCGCCGGCACCGCAGCGCTCACGCCAACCCGGCGCGGCCGCGCTCCGTGCACGTGGTCCGCGCTCGCCCCCACCACGCGACGCCTGCGTGGAGGCCGCGACGGTGCTAGGTTCGCTGCGCCCCATGCACCCCCTGCGTCCCGCAGCCCTCGCCCTCGTCGCCTCCGCGGCCCTGTGCGGCGCCGCCCCCCCGCCCAGCACGCCCGGGCCGGATCCGTCCCCGGCCGCCCCCGCGCTCAAGACCGAGCCCGCCACGCCGACGGCGCCTCCCGAAGCGGTCCCGACCGACGACCGGCCCACCGAGGTCCCGGCGCACGGCACCGGTCACGTGGCCGGCACCGAGGCCAAGCACCGGGGCGACCGCTGGTTCGCGCTGCCGGTGCTCTTCTACCTGCCGGAGACGAAGCTCGGGTTCGGCGCGACCGGCGGCCTCCACCTCCAGCTCCGCGGCGCGCCGCGGCCGAGCAGCTTCTTCGCCGCCGCGGTGTACACGCTCGAGCGGCAGGGCTCGGTGGACGTGGCGGGCGACGTGTACGTTCGCGGCGGGCCCCTGGTGAGCGGCCGCGTCCGCGCCGTCCACTTCCCGGACGTGTTCTACGGGATCGGCACGCACACGCACGAGGGTGACCGCGAGAAGTTCACCCGCCGGTCCGCCGAGGCGGTGGTCACCGCGGAGTTTCCCATCGTCTCCGCCCTCCGCGCCGGTCCTCGCCTCGACCTCCGGGTGGAGGAGATCCAGGACCGGGCTCCGGACGGCGCCCTCGCCGCCGGGACCGTCACCGGCTGGGACGGCTACTCGGCGGCCGGGATCGGCGGGAGCGTGAGCTGGGACACCCGCGACAACACCTTCTGGACCTCGCGCGGCACGCTCGCGCAGGCCTGGTACGTCTACGCCCCGGAGTCGATCGGCCGGTCCCACGGCTTCGGGCGCGGGGTGCTCGAGGCGCGCCGGTTCCTCCCGCTCGGCGGCGGGCGCACGCTCGGGCTCCACGGGTACCTCGAGGGCGCCCACGGCGATCCGCCGTTCACCCTGCTCGCCAAGCTCGGCAGCACCCGCTTCCTCCGCGGCATCCGCGAGGGCCGCTACCGCGATCGGTTCGACTGGATGACGCAGACGGAGCTGCGCGTGCCGGTGCGCGGCCGCTTCAGCGCCACCGCCTTCGCCGCGGTGGGCGACGTGGCGCCGAACCTGGACGCGTTCTCGCTCGAGACGATGAAGCTCGCGGGCGGCGCCGGCCTGCGCTTCCGGCTCACCGACGCGGGCGCCAACATCCGGCTCGACGTGGCGGCGAGCCGGCTGGGGGTGGAGCTGTACGTGCTCGTGCTGGAGGCGTTCTAGCCGGCCTCCAACATCCGGCCGAGGCACCAGCCGGAATCCAAATCCGGCCGAGGCACAGTTCGCGAAGCGAAGTGTGCCCGGCCGCTCCCTACCGGCTGCGCTCGGCCCGGCCGCTCCCTACCGGCTGCGCTCGGGAGCCCGCCGGCTACGCCGACACCTCGGTCGCCCCGTGGCACTTCTTGTACTTCTTGCCCGAGCCGCACGGGCAGGGGTCGTTCCGGCCGACCTTGGGCTGCGTGCGGACCACCGTCTCCTGCTTCGCGCGCGGCTTCGCGCCGTCGCCCGCGTCGGCGGCGTCGGCGTGGCTCTCGGTGATGCGCTGCATCGCCCGGCGCTGCATGGCGAGCCGCTTCGCCTCGATCTCCTCGGCCGTCTCCTGCCGGACCAGCTGGAGGCGCACGATGTTGCCGACGACCGCGCTCTTCACGCGCCAGGTCATCTGCACGAACATCTCGTAGCCCTCCTTCTTGTACTCCTGCTTCGGGTCCTTCTGGCCGTAGCCGCGGAGCCCGATGCCCTGGCGCAGGTGGTCCATCGAGAGCAGGTGGTCCTTCCACTGCTGGTCGATGGCCTGGAGGTACAGGTACTGCTCCCAGCGCCGGAGAACCGGCACGCCCTCCGGGTCGACGCCGAGCTCCTCCTCCTTGGCGCGGTAGGCCTTCTCGATGACGTTGAAGACCTGCTCCTCGAGGGCCTTCCGCGCCTCCTGCGGGCGGCCGCCGGGGGGCGAGAAGGTCATGTCCACGCCGAACTGGTCCTTCACCATCGCGGAGAGCCCGTCGAGGTTCCACTCGGCCATCCGGTCCGGGCAGTTCGCCCCGACCATGTCCACCACCAGGTCCTCGACGAGGTCGAGCAGGTGCTCGCGCGCGTCCGACCAGGCGAACACCTGCTCGTGGCGGGTCTTCTTCCTGGTCTTGGGGTCCTCGTCGTACTCGACCACCGGCACGCCCGCGCCGAAGCCCAGCACCATCCGGCGCAGCCGGTAGATCGACCGGCGCTGCTGGTTCATGACGTCGTCGTACTCGAGCAGGTTCTTGCGGATGTCGAAGTTGTGGCCCTCGACCTTCTTCTGCGCGTTCTCGATGGCCTTGGTGAGCCACGGGTGCTCGATCTGCTCGTCGTCCTTCATGCCCATCTTCGACATGAGCCCCTGGATCCGCTCCGAGCCGAAGATCCGCATCAGCTCGTCTTCCAGCGACAGGTAGAAGATCGAGGAGCCGGGGTCACCCTGCCGGCCGCCGCGGCCGCGCAGCTGGTTGTCGATGCGCCGCGACTCGTGGCGCTCGGTGCCGAGGATGTGGAGGCCGCCCAGCCCCACCACCGCCTCGTGCTCGGCCGCTGTCTGCGTCCGGAGCCGCTCGGTGGTCTCGCGCAGCCGCCGCGCCCACTCGGCCTTGCGCTCGAGGAAGGCCTGCTCCTCCTCGCCCTCCATGGGCGCGTCGGGCTCGGGGCCCACCTCGTGCTTCGCCATCATCTCCGGGTTGCCGCCCAGGATGATGTCGGTGCCGCGGCCGGCCATGTTGGTGGAGATGGTCACCGCGCCCTGGCGGCCCGCCTGCGCGACGATCTCGGCCTCGCGCTCGTGGTGCTTCGCGTTCAGGACGTTGTGCGGCACGCCGCGCCGCCGGAGCAGCGAGGCGACCACCTCGCTCTTCGCCACCGAGACGGTGCCCACCAGCACCGGCTGCCCCTTCTTGTGCCGATCCCCGATCTCGCCGCAGAGCGCGTCGAACTTCTCGCCCTCGGTCTTGTAGACGACGTCCTCCGAGTCCTTCCGGATGATCTTCTTGTTGGTGGGGACGACCACCACGTCGAGGTTGTAGGTCTTGGCGAACTCCTCGGCCTCGGTGTCCGCGGTGCCGGTCATGCCGGCGAGCTTCGAGTACATGCGGAAGTAGTTCTGGAAGGAGATGGTGGCGAGGGTCTGGTTCTCCGCCTCGATCTTCACCCCCTCCTTGGCCTCGACGGCCTGGTGCAGGCCGTCCGACCAGCGCCGCCCCGGCATGAGCCGCCCGGTGAACTCGTCGACGATGACGACCTCGCCCTCCTTCACCACGTAGTCCACCTCGTTCCGGTAGAGGTGGTGGGCGCGGAGCGCCTGCTCGACGTGGTGGAGGGTCTCGATCTCCTCGGGCGCGTAGAGGTTCCCGACCGCGAGCTTCTTCTCCATCTTCTCGACGCCGGCGTCGTTCATCACGATGGTCCGGCTCTTCTCGTCCACGGTGAAGTCGGCGTCCCGGATCATCGAGGGGATGATCTGGTTCACCTTGTAGTAGAGCTCGGAGGACTCGTCCGACGGGCCGCTGATGATGAGCGGCGTGCGCGCCTCGTCGATGAGGATCGAGTCGACCTCGTCCACGATGGCGAAGTTCAGCTCGCCCTGGACGTAGTCCTGGAGCCGGAACTTCATGTTGTCGCGCAGGTAGTCGAAGCCGAACTCGTTGTTCTGCCCGTAGGTGATGTCCGCGCCGTAGGCCTCCTGCCGCTCGCGGTCGTTGAGGCCGTGCACGATGATGCCGGTGCCGAGCCCGCAGAACCGGTAGAGCCGCCCCATCCACTCCGCGTCGCGCCGGGCCAGGTAGTCGTTCACGGTCACGACGTGCACGCCGCGGCCGGAGAGCGCGTTCAGCACGCAGGGGAGCGTCGCGACGAGGGTCTTGCCCTCGCCGGTCTTCATCTCGGCGATCTTGCCGGAGTGGAGCACCACGCCGCCGATGAGCTGGACGTCGAAGTGGCGCATCCCGAGCGCGCGCACGCCCGCCTCGCGCACCAGGGCGAACGCCTCGGGCATGACGTCGTCGAGCGCGCGGCCCTTCTCGCGGACCTGCTGCTTCCACTCCGCCACCAGCCGGGGGAAGTCCTCGTCCTTCAGCGCCTTCATCCTCGGCTCGAGCTCGGCCACCCGCGCGACGAGGGGGCGCAGCCGCTTCAGCTCGCGCTCGTTCTTGGTGCCGAGGATCTTCTTCAGGACGTAGTTGACCATTTTCGGCTCTGATCTCCGGTTCGCGCTCGCGCCGCTGGGCGGGCTGCGCCCGTCGACGGAACAAGCGGCCCCTGCGGACGCGTTCCGCGGTGCGTTGGCCTTTGCTGGCGCGCGCGTTTCCGCGGGAACAGGGTCCAGCGGGCCGCCGAGGCTACCTGCTTAGGTAACGCCGCGCCAGACGAAATCAAATCCGAGCCCCTTCGCGCACTTGGCCTCCCTTTTGACAGCCGTCAGGACCCTCCTACAGTGGGCCGGGTGGGCCGCCTCCCGTCGCTCTCCGCTGCCGCCCTGCTCCTCGCCGCGTGCGCGGGACCGGGCCGGAGCGTGCGGACGCTGCCCCCCTCCGAGGCGTTACCCGACCGGCTCGCCGCCCGCGCCGCGTCCCTGCTGGGACACCGCGGCCCGTTCGAAGTGGACGGCAAGCGCTACAACCCGGACTGCTCCGGGTTCGTGACCGCGGTCTACGCGGCGGAGGGGATCCCCTTCGACCGCCTGATGGCCCGGGTGTCGCCGCGCGAGACCTCCGGCGCCGCCGCCGCATACCAGGCGATGAAGGCCTACGGAGTGACGTTCGGAGGGGGTGGGGCGTGGCCCTCGCCAGGCGACCTGGTCTTCTTCGACGACACCTACGATCGGAACCGCGACGGCCGGGCCGACGACCCGTTCACCCACCTCGGCGTGGTCGAGCACGTCTCGGGCGCCACGGTGGTCTTCCTCCACCGCGGGGGGAAGGCGGTGGTCAGGGCGTCGATGACCCTCGATCAGCCCGATCGCACGGTCGGAGCGGATGGCCGCCGGCTGAACAGCCCGATGCGCAGCCGTCGCCCGCCGCTCCGCGCCGGGCAGACGCTGGCGGGCCAGCTGTTCGCGGGCTACGGCCGCATCGATCCGGCGCGCCTCCCCGACCCAGAGTAATTGAAATACCGAGTAATTTCGGAGGCCGCGCCCGGCGAGCTCTACCCGCGCGCCCTTACCCCTTGCGCCCTTACCCAGAGTAATTCGTCCGCAGCACGGGTCGGCGCTCCCTTACCCAGAGTAGTTTGTCCGCGCACGGGTCGGGTCCGAGACGGTGCTTCGCGTCAGGCTCCACCTGGGTCCAAAGGCGGGGGGGTGAGCACCCCGTCGTCCGCCACTCGCACCGCCGCCGCGCCGAAGTCTTCCTCCGAGAGGCGGCGCAGCACCGGGATCACCTCGCCGTTGGGATCGAGCCGGGGGCCGCCCGGCTTCTCCTGCCGCGCCGGGTGGACGCGACCGCCGAGGAAGGTCCCATCCGCCGCGAGCCGCGCCTCGAGGATCAGGGTCAGCCCGTTCGGCCCTGCGAGGTTCATGGCCCCGTAGGTGGCGAAGTTCCCGAGCGAGTAGGCGACCAGCCGGCCGCGGTAGACCTCCATCCCGCGCACCACGTGCGGCCCGTGGCCGATCACGGCCGCCGCCCCCGCGTCCACCACGGCCCGCGCGAAGGCGCGAAGGTCGCCGCGATCCTCGCCGAGGAACTCCTCGGGACCGGGCGGCACGTGTTGCCGAATCGCCCCCCTCGGCGCCGCCGTGCATCGAGACCACCACCAGGTCGGCCTCGCGCCGGGCCGCCGCCACCAGCCGGGCGGCGGCCTCGAGATCGCGCAGGTCGTTGGTGCCGAACGAGGTCGAGAACGCCACCACCGCGATCCGCGCGCCCCGCACCTCGAGCCGCGCGACCTCGCCCGCCGCGCCGGAGTAGCGGATCCCGTTCGCGTCCAGCACCGCGCGCGTCCGCAGCCGCCCCTCCTCGCCGAAGTCGTTGATGTGGTTGTTCGCGAGGCTCACCACGTCGAGCCCGGCCGCACGGAGCAACGCGCCGTAGCGCTCCGGCGAGCGGAACGCCCAGCAGCGGCCCGGCTTCGAACCCGCGCACTTCTCCGAGACGCCGCCGTCGAGCAGCGGGCCCTCGAGGTTCGCGAGGGCCAGGTCCGCCGCGGAGAGCGCCGGGGTCACCGCGGCGAGCAGCGTCTTGCCGTCGTCGGGGGGCAGCAGCCCGCCGGTCTCGTCGGGGAAGGTCGTGCCCAGCATCACGTCGCCGGCCGCCGCCAGCGTGATCGGAAAGGCGGACGCGGCGGCGGCCGCTCCGGCGCTCGTCGCGGCGGCGCCGGCCGGCGAGGAGGCCTCGATCGCGGGCGCGCCGGGCTTGACCGCGTGGGCGCAGCCCGCGGCCAGCAGGACCAGCAGTGCGAGGGCGAGCGGCCTCGTGTGCCACCGCGGCGCCGACGCCGAGCGCGAGCGCCGGCGGGACGTCACTCGAGGATGAACTTCCGCGGGTTCTCGGGGATCCCGTTCACGCGCACCTCATAGTGGAGGTGCGGCCCCGTGGAGCGGCCGGTGTTTCCGACCGCCGCCACCTTGTCGCCGCGGCGCACCCTGTCGCCCGCGTGGACGAAGAGCTCCGAGACGTGCCCGTAGCGGGTCTTCACCCCGTAGCCGTGGTCGATCACCAGCACCTTGCCGTAGCCGCCCTCCGCGCCGGCGAACACCACCGTCCCGTCGGACGGGGAGTAGACGGGCTGGCCGTGCGAGGTGGCGATGTCGAGCCCCTGGTGCATCTTGCGCTCGGCCGTGTACGGGTCCATCCGCGTGCCGAAGTCCGAGGTCACCCAGCCCCGCGCCGGCCAGACGGACGGTGTCGAGGAGAGCAGCGAGCGCTGGTCGTCGAAGTACTCCTGCAGGTGGCTCAGGCTCTGCTCCTGGCGCGACGCCTCGGCCTCGAGCGAGCCGAGCTTGCCCGGGAGGAGCTCGGCGAGCTTCCCCTCGGCGGCGGGCACCGACCCGGGTACCACGGGGCCGGTCGCGGCGCTCCCGACCGGACCGATGGCGAGGCTCCGCTCCGGGTCCTGCAGCTGGGTGACCGCGGTGCGGAGCTTGGCGTCGAACCGCTCCACGCGGTCGAGCGTGGCCGAGATGTGGGCGACCTTCTCCTGCACCCGCAGGATCTGCGAGCGGAGCTGGTCGTTCTCCTCCTCGAGGAGCCTCGTTCTCGGACGAGGACCCGAGCAGGGAGAGGTAGTGACCCATGACGAGCAGCGCGATCAGCGCCACGCCACCGCCCACGTAGGCTGCCTTCGCGAGCCAGGCGCGCGGGATCCGGAACTTCCGGACCGCCTGCGAGTGGTCGCTCACGACGATGACGGTGAATAGCTGGCTCTTCGATGATGCCGCCATCCGTTTCACGCTCCGGTGAAGCTGGCCGACCATGCGCACGAGAAGCTAGCGACGACGCAGGCCAGGAAGAACGCCCCGTCCCCGAGAGAGGGGACGAGTGGGAGCCGGTTCGGTAACAGAGAGGGAACGAGCGGTCCGCGCACCTTCACCCCTCCGAGCGCTCGAGCGAGCGGTCGATATCGAGGGCGTCGGGTTCGCGCGACCCGCGCGGCGTCGCCGGGCTTCGGCCGAGGAGATCACGCGGTCCGTGCGGAGGCGCGGATCACGATGACGGTGATGTTGTCGTCGCCGCCCCGCACGTTGGCGAGCTCGACCAGGCGGTCGGGCGCCTCGTCGAATCTGGTTCTCGTCGACGATCTGGAGGATCTCCTGGTCCTCGACCAGGTTCGAGAGCCCGTCGCAGCAGAGGACCAGCGCGTCCCCAGCCTCGCAGCTCCACGCCCATGAGGTCGACCTGGACCTGCTGCTCGAACCCGACCGAGCGGGTGATGATGTTCTTGAAGCGGCTCCGCTTCGCCTCGTCGGCGCTGATGGTCCCCGCCTTGAGCTGCTCGTTCACCAGGGAGTGGTCCTCGGAGACCTGGTAGATGCGCCCCTCGCGGAGGAGGTAGCAGCGGCTGTCGCCCACGTGCGCCACGAAGGCGAGCCGGCCGTTCACCAGGGCGGCCGTGACCGTGGTGCCCATCCCGGCGAGCTCGGGGTCCTCCTGGGCCGTCTGGAAGATGCGCGCGCAGGCGTCCTCGACCGCCTGGCGGAGCACCTCCGGGAGGGGGCTGTCCTCGACGCCTTCGGTGGCGCCGAACGCCTCCGGCCGGCTGCTCTGCGCCGCCCGGACCGACGCCTGAATGGTCTCGACGGCGAGGCGTGAGGCGGTGCCACCCCCCGCATGGCCTCCCATCCCGTCGGCCACGATGAAGAGGCCGAGCGAGCGGTCGACGAGGTGCGCGTCCTCGTTCTGTTCGCGGCGGCGCCCGACATCGGTGGCGCCGCTCGCGAGGATGGAGAAGGCAGGCTGGGCCGCCACCCCCGGAGCGTAACCTCGCGATCCCCAAGGGGTCAACGCGTTGTACGTGGTCCGGCGGGGACATGAGGCCGCAGGTACACGTCCGCCCGGGGCCGCGGTCGTCCGGCGAGCCACTCCTCAGGCTCCAGAGGCTCGCCGCGCGGCGTTGCGGGCAGGCACCGCGCGGCGCCCCCTCGCCGGGCGGCCGGGACGCCGAGCCGCCGCGATGAGCGCCGCGGCGTGATCGAGCGCAGAGGCGGTGACCGTCACCCCGGCCATCATCCGCGCCACCTCCCGGCGCCGCTCACCCTCCCCCTCCAGCGGCACCACCCGCGTGTGGGTGCGCGTCCCGGCGACCTTCTTCTCGACGCGGTGGTGGCAATCGGCGAAGGCAGCCACCTGCGGCAGGTGCGTGATGCAGATGACCTGCCCTCCCCGCGAGACCTCCGAGAGCACCCGGCCCATCGCCTCGGCCACGGCGCCGCCGATGCCCGCGTCGACCTCGTCGAAGACGTAGGTGGCGACCGGGTCCTTCCGTGAGAGGGTCCGCTTCACCGCCAGGAGCAGGCGCGAGAGCTCGCCGCCGGACGCGATCCGCGCCAGCGGGCGAAGCGGCTCGCCGGGGTTCGGCGCGATCAGGATCTCCGCCCGCTCCGCGCCGGCCGCGCCGAGGAGCCGTCCGCCGACCTCGAGGCCCTCGGCCGGCGGCGGCAGCGCGACCTCCAGCCGGCACCGACCCATGGCGAGCCCCTCGAGCTCCCGCCGCACGGCCCCGGCGAAGGCACCGGCGGCCGCGGCGCGCGCCCGCGAGAGAACCTGCGCGAGCCGCAGCGCCTCCTGGCCGCGCGCCTCAATCTCCGCGTCGAGGGCCAGGGCCCGCTCGCCCCCGCCCTCGAGTCGCGAGAGCTCCTCCCGCATCTCGGCGCGGCGCGCCACCGCCGCCTCGATCGAGCCGTGCTTGCGCGCAAGCCCGCGGAGGAGCTCGAGCCGGTCGTCCACCGCCGCGAGCCGCTCCGGGTCGCCGCCCACCAGATCGGCGTACCGGCCCAGCTCGCGGCCCGCCTCGTCGAGCTCCACCGCCGCCGAGCGGAGCAGCGCGAGCGGCGCCTCGAGGCGGCGGTCGAGCAGCGCCGCCTCCCCGAGCGCGCGCGCGGCCTGGGCCACCCGCTCCGACGCGCTCCCCTCCTCTCCATACGCGAGCGCCTCCGCCCCGCGCGCCGCGTCGCGGAGCTTCTCCGACGAGGCGAGCACGCGCCGCTCGCCCTCGAGGACCTCGAGCTCGCCCTGCCGCGGGTCGACCGCCTCCAGCTCCTTCAGCTGGAAGGCGAGGTAGTCGGCCCGCCGCGCCCGCTCGCCCTCGTCCGCGGCGAGGGCGGTGCGCTCGCGGACGAGGGCGGCGAGCGCCGCGTGGACGGCGCGGAACCGGAGGAGCGGCTCCGCGCCGTCCGGGGAAGGCAGGTCGAGCCCGGCGTAGGCGTCGAGGAGGTCGAGGTGCGCCCCCGGGTCGAGCAGCGACACGTGCTCGTGCTGGCCGGAGATGTCCACCACCCCGCGGAGCGCCGCCTCCAGCATGGAGACGGTGCAGAGCGCGCCGTCGACGAAGGCGCGCCCCCGCCCGCCGCGCGTGGCGACGCGGCGGATCAGCAGCTCGCAGGTGCCGTCGCGCCCGGCCACGGCGGGCGCCGCGCGCAGCCCGGCCGCCTCCAGCCGGGCGAGCACCGGATGCGCGGCGGGGAGCTCGAAGAGCGCCTCGACCACCGCCTCCTCCGCCCCCTCGCGCAGCACCTCCGCCGTCATCCGGCCGCCCAGGACGAGGTGCAGCGCGTTCACCAGGATGGACTTTCCGGCGCCGGTCTCGCCGGTGAGGACGTTCAGCCCGGGGCCGAACCGCACCTCGACCGAGTCGACGACCGCGAAGCCGGAGATGCGCAGGGTCGTGAGCATGGGGCCATTGATCCACGGGCCCCTGACACTGTACAAGTTTTCAGTGGGCCGGAACCCCAACATCCGGCCGAGCCGGTGAGCGCGGCGACAGGTGAGCACCGGTGACGCCGTGCGGCCGGGCACATTTCGCTTCGCGAAAAGTGCCTCGGCCGGATGTTGGATGCCGGCTACCGCTCGCCCCACCGCAGCTTCTGCCGGAGGATCCCGAAGAAGTCGATCTGCGGGTTCCGCACCAGCAGCACGCGGTTGTAGGACTGCTTCACCTGCACCCGATCGCCGCGCTCGAGCTTCAGTCCCTTCTGGCCGTCGAGCGTGAGGTAGACCTCGCTGTCGTTCACGAGGACGATCTCGATGTTCTCGTCGTCCGGGACCACCAGCGGCCGCTGCGTCAGCATGTGCGGGCAGATGGGGGCGATGATCACGCCGCGCATGGTCGGGTACATGATCGGCCCGTTCGCGGCCAGCGAGTAGGCGGTGGATCCGGTCGGCGTCGCGACGATGATGCCGTCCGCCTTGTACGTGGTGACGTACTGGCCCGTGCAGCGCGTGTCGAGCTCGACCATGCGCGAGAGGGCCCCCTTGGCGATCACCACGTCGTTCAGCACCTCGGCGTCGAGCGCCCGCTCGGAGCTCCCGCCGCGGTGCAGGTGGACGCGGAACTTCATCCGCGGCGAGAGGACGGCCCGCCCGGCCAGCACCGCGTCGAGCGCGCCGTACATCCCGCTCTGCGGCACCTCGGTCATGAACCCGAGGCTGCCCATGTTCACGCCGAGGATGGGCACCGGCCGTCCGCCGAGCAGCCCGGCGGCGTGGATGAGGGTGCCGTCGCCCCCCAGCACCACCACCATGTCGGCGGAGACGCCCACCTCATCCTCGTCCTGGACGACCTCGACCCCCTTCGACTGGAGGAACTGCGCGACGTAGTGCGCGGTCTCCGACGCCTCGGCGCTCGAGACCTTGTGCACGATACCGATGCGCCGGGGCACGGGACACGGATGGCCGTCCATGGTGGGCATTATATAAGCGGATCGCATGGACCTCTTCGATCGTGCCGCCGCCGAGGACCCCACCGGCAAGCCGCTGGCCGAGCGGATGCGCCCGCGCACCCTGGAGGAGTTCGTCGGCCAGGAGCACCTGCTCGGGCCCGGGACCGCGCTCCGGCGGGCCATCGAGGCGGACCAGGTCCCCTCGCTCATCCTCTGGGGCCCGCCCGGGACGCGGCAAGACCACCCTGGCCCGGATCATGGCCAAGCGCACCGGGGCCGAGTTCGTGCCCTTCAGCGCGGTGCTCGGCGGCGTGAAGGAGATCCGCGAGATCGTCGCGGCCGCGCGCGACCGCCGCCGCATGCACCGGCAAGCGGCACCATCCTGTTCGTCGACGAGATCCACCGCTTCAACAAGGCCCAGCAGGACGCCTTCCTGCCGCACGTCGAGGACGGCACCATCACGCTGATCGGCGCCACCACCGAGAACCCGTCCTTCGAGGTGAACGCGGCGCTGCTGTCGCGCTGCCGGGTGATCACGCTGCGGGCGCTCGACCGAGGAGGAGCTGCGCCGCGCTGCTCGACCGGGCCACTCGCGGCCGGCGAGGGGCTGGCCGGCGCGGTCGGGCTCGTCGACGGACGGCCCGCGAGACGCATCGCCGCGGCTCGCCGACGGGCGACGCGCGCAAGGCGCTCAACGCGCTGGAGGTGGCCGCCGCCGCGGCGCGGCGTCGGCGGCCGCGCGACCATCGAGCGCGCCGGGCGCGAGGAGGCGCTCCAGCGCAGCACCGTCGTCTACGACAAGGCCGGCGAGGAGCACTACAACGTCGTCTCCGCGTTCATCAAGTCGCTGCGCGGCTCCGACCCCGACGCGGCCGTCTACTGGCTGGCGCGGATGCTCGAGGCCGGGGAGGACCCGCTGCTTCGTGCTGCGCCGGATGGTGATCTTCGCCACCGAGGACGTCGGGAACGCCGATCCGCAGGCGCTGCAGGTGGCGGTGGCCGCGCTCCAGGCGGTCGAGCTCGTCGGCCTGCCCGAGGGCGTGCTCCCCATGACCCAGGCCGCCGTCTACCTGGCGCTCGCGCCCAAGTCGAACACCGCCATCACCGCCTACGGCGCGGCGCGCAAGCTGGTGCGCGAGCGCGGGCCGCTGCCGGTGCCGCTGCAAGCTGCGCAACGCGCCGACCAAGCTGATGGAGGGGCTCGGCTACGGCGGCGGCTACCGCTACCCGCACAACTTCGAGGGGCACTACGTGGCCGAGGAGTACCTGCCCGACGCGCTCCGCGGCGAGGCGGTGGTGCAGCTCTCGGAGAGCGGCCTCGAGAAGGCGCTCGGCGAGCGCTGGCGCACGCTGACGGGGAAGGCCGGGAAGTGACGGGCGGGGGGCCGCGCGGGGCCGCGGCCGGGGCCCGCTTCGGCTAAGCTGCCGCGGTGCTCCTCTACCTCCACGGCTTCGCCTCCGGCCCCAGCTCGAAGAAGGCCAGGGACCTCGCCGCGCGCTTCGCGGCGCTCGGCGTGACGGTCGAGGTCCCGGACCTGACGCCGGGGCCCGACGGCTTCGAGCGCTCGTCGCCCGCCTCGATGCTGGCGGTGGCGGAGCGGCTCCTCGCCACGGCGCCGCCGCCGCACGCCCTCATCGGCAGCTCGCTGGGCGGCTACCTCGCCGCGGTGGCCGCGTCGCGCGATCCTCCATCGAGCGGCTGGTGCTCATGGCGCCGGCGTTCCGGCTCTTCGAGCGCTGGGACCAGCGGCTCCTCCCCGGCGGACCGCGAGGCCTGGCGCACGGTGGGCCTCGAGGTGGAACACTTCGCGTCGGGCCGCCGGCGGCGGCTCGGGTGGCAGTTCCACGAGGACGCCCGCGGCTGGCCAGCCTTCCCGGAGGTGCGCGTGCCCACGCTCTGCGTGGCGGGGCGGCGCGACGACACCGTGCCGTTCGTGGACGTGGAGGCCTTCGTGCGAGCGCACGCCGTCCGCGCGCCTGGTCCCGGTGGACGACGGGCACGATCTGATGGCGTCGCTCGACGTGATCTTCGGCGGAGGCGCGGGCGTTCCCTGACGGGGGTGTCACGGCGCGGAGGCTTTGACCGGGCGCGCGGCTCGGCGGCCGCCGCGGCGAGGGGCCCGGCCTACTTCGCCTTGTGCGCGTGCACCCGCGCGAGGAGCGCGGCGTCGGCGGCGGGGTGGCACTGCTTGCAGGCCGCCAGGGTCGGGATCACCAGCCCGCTGGCGGTGGCCTTGGCGCGGTCGCGCATGACGGTCGCCGGCCAGTAGTCGCCGCCGTTCCCGTGGCAACCCTCGCAGTCGAGGTCGTTCTTGGCGTGGGGCGAGGCCGACCAGGACTCGTGCTGCACCCGGTGGCACATCTTGCACTTCTGCGGGCCGACCTTGGCGTGCGCGGTGGCGCGTGGGCTACGGCGCCGGAGCGGGGGCGGCGGCCGGGGCAGGCGCCGCGGCGGGAGCCGGCGCGGGCTTCGCGGCGGCGGCGGCGCGGCGCGACCGGGGCGGGCGCCGGCTTCGCCGCCGGCGTGGACTTCGGCTGCGCGGCCGGGGCCGGCGCCGCGGGGGCGGGCTTCGCCTCGACCGGCGCCGCCGCGGCCGCCGGGGGGGCCTGGGTCGGCTCGGCGGCGGGGGCCGGCGCGGGCGCGGCCGGCGGCGGCGCCTCGCGCGGCGGCGCCTCGGCCGACGGCGCGGGCGCGGAGGGATAGGTCGGCGGCGCGGGCTTCTTCTCCGAGCAGGCGAGGACGGTGAGCACGCCGACGGCGGCGAGCGCGGCGCGGAGATCGAGGTGTCGCATGGTCTTCCTCCTTGAGTTCGCGCGGAGTGTAGCCCATGGCGGCGGCGCGGGGGCCGCGACGTGACGGCGCGCGCGGCCGGCGTGGTGGCCCGCTGCTACACTCCGGCGGTGCTCGTCGAGGTCGCCGTCGCCGCCGCCGTCCGCGGCACCTTCACCTACCGCGTCCCCACCGCGCTCGCGCCCGAGGTCTCGCTCGGCCAGCGCGTGGCGGTGCCGTTCGGGAAGAGCCGCCGGGCGACCGGCTACGTGGTGGGCTTCCCGACCACCCCGCCTCCGGGCGTCGAGCTCCGCGACGTGGTCGAGGTGCTCGACGCCTTCCCGCCGTTCACGCCGCGGCTGGTCGAGCTCCTGCGCTGGGCGGAGGACTACTACCTCGTCCCGCCCGGCGAGCTGCTCCGGGCCGCCCTGCCGCCCGGCCTGAACACCCGCGGGGGCGACGCCGGCGCCCGCCCGTCGCGGCGTCGAGTACGCGGCCCCCGCCGCCGGGGCGCCGGAGGCGGTGGCGGCGCTGGGGCGCGCGCCGGCGCAGCGCGCGGTGCTCGAGTACCTCCTCGCGCGGGGGCGCATCCCGGTGGAGGAGCTCCGCGCCGCCTTCCCGCGCGGGCGCGCCGCGCTCACCGCGCTCTCCCGGCGCGGCCTGGTGGCGCTCGACACCGAGACGCCGGTGGCGCGCGGCGGGCGTGCTCGACGGGATCGGGCGCGGCGCCGCCGGCGCTCACGCCGGCGCAGGCCGCGGCGCTCGCGGAGATCGACGGCGCGCGCCGGGAGCTTCCACGCCTTCCTCCTCCACGGCGTGACCGGCTCCGGCAAGACCGAGGTCTACCTGCAGGCCATCGCCCGCGCCCGCGCCGCCGGGCGGGGCGCGCTGGTGCTGGTGCCGGAGATCGCGCTCACGCCGCAGCTCGCCGGCCGCTTCCGGGCCCGCTTCGGCGACGACGTCGCCCTGCTCCACTCCGGCCTCTCCGGCGCGGAGCGCCACGCCGAGTGGCTGCGGCTGCGCCGCGGCGAGGCCCGCATCTGCGTGGGCGTCCGCAGCGCGATCTTCGCGCCGGTGCAGGACCTGGCGGTGCTGGTGGTGGACGAGGAGCACGACCCGAGCTTCAAGCAGGAGGACGGGCCCGCCTACCACGCCCGCGACCTCGCGGTGGTGCGCGCCAAGGGCGAGGACGCGGTGCTGATCCTCGGCTCGGCCACGCCCTCGCTCGAGACCCTCGAGAACGCGCGGCGCGGGCGCTACCGCACGCTCGCGCTCCCGGACCGCGTCGACGACCGGCCGCTGCCCGCGGTCTCGCTGGTGGACCTGTCGCGCCTGCGCCGGGGCGGCGGCCCCGGCCTCCCCGGGCTGCTCTCCCCGCAGCTCGTCCAGGCGCTCGAGGAGACGCTCGGGGCCGGGCAGCAGTCGATCGTGTTCCTGAACCGGCGCGGCTACGAGACGCTGGTGGTGTGCGAGGCCTGCGGCGCCGAGGCCCGCTGCACCGAGTGCGCGGTCGTCCCTCACCCACCACGCCCGCCGGGGCATCCTGCTCTGCCACTACTGCGGCAGGAGCGAGCGGATGGACGCGCGCTGCCCGGCCTGCGGCGGCGTCCGGCTCGGCGTCGGCGTCGGCACCGAGCAGGTGGAGGAGGCGATCCGCTCGCCTTCTCCCACGCGCGCGGCTGGCGCGCCTCGACCGGGACGCGGTCGCGAGCGCCGACGACACCGCGGCGGTCCTGGCGCGCTTCGCCCGCCGCGAGGCAGACGTGCTGATCGGCACGCAGATGGTGACGAAGGGGCACGACTTTCCGGGGGTCACGCTGGTGGGCGTGGTCCTGGCCGACACCGCGCTGGCGCTGCCGGACTTCCGGGCCGCCGAGCGGACCTTCCAGCTGCTGGCGCAGGTGGCCGGCCGCGCCGGCCGCGGCGCCGACGCGGGCCGGGTGCTCATCCAGACCTTCAACCCGCGCACCCCCGCCGTGGCGCTGGCGGCCACGCACGACTACGCCACCTTCGCTGAGGGCGAGCTCGAGCGCCGCCGGACGCTCGGGTACCCGCCCTTCACTAGGATGATGGCCGCGCGGGTGGAAGGCTCGGAGGAGGGCGCCCGCCGCACCGCCGAGGCGCTCGCCCACGCCGCGCGCCCCGCGCTCGGCGGCGAGGTGACGCTGCTCGGCCCGGCCCCCGCGGCCATCGAGCGGCTGCGCGGAAAGAGCCGCTGGCACCTGCTGTTCCGGGCCCCCACGCCGGCGTCGCTCTTCCGCGTCCACGCCGCCCTCGCCCGCGTCGCGCGTCGGCCGCCCGGCGGCGCGGCCATCCGCTTCGACATGGACCCCTATTCGATGCTGTAGCCGCGCGTCGCACGCCCACCCACGCGGCGCCGGTTTCACCGCGCGAGCGGGATGACGGCTTGGTGGCCCGGCGCCGGCGATCCATAATCGCGCCCCCGTGGCCCGGATCCTCCTGCTCGACGACGACATCGCCGAGATCACCGCGGTGAAGCGGGTGCTGGCCCGCGGCCCGCACCGGGCCCAGCTCGCCACCACCGCGGCCGACGCGGCCGGCGCGCTCGAGCGGGCCCCGCCCGACCTGTTCGTGGTGGCGTCCGACTGCGACGACGGCCGGGCGCTGGCGCTGGCGCGGCACGCCTCCGCCTCGCTGCCGGTGCTGGTGCTCGGCGACGTCCCGGCCCTCCCGCGCGGCATCCGCACGATCGCGCAGCCCGTCGTCCCCGAGCAGCTCGCCGGGGCGATCGAGGCGCTCCTCGACCCGTCCGCCCCCCTGCCCGCGCCGCCTGCCACGTCGGTCACGCCGGCGGCGGCGCCGAGCGGTCGAACCGCCGCCGAGGCGCTCCGCGCCCGCGCCCAGGAGCTTCGCGTCGGTGGCGGCGACAGAGGTACCTCCCCACCGGCAGCCCGGGTCGATCCAGGCCGGGCGCTCGACGCGCTTCTCGGCGAGACGGCCGGGCCGGCGCGGCGACGGCGGGGAGGACCCGCGGCGGTGGGCGCTCGATCAGTCCGGATTCGAGTGAGCCGCGTGGCGCCAGGGGGGAGGAGCGAGCGCAACCGGGGCAGCTGGAGGCGGCGCGGAGGGCGGCGGAGCAGCGGGGGGCGGCGGACCTGAAGGCCGCCGCGGAGCGGAAGGCGGCCGCCGAAGAACAGAGAGCGGCGCCTGAACAGCGGGCCGCCGCGGAGCGAAAGGCTGCCGTCGAGGCGAAGCTTGCGGCGGAGCGAAGGGCCGCTGCCGAGCAGAAGGCCGCCGCGGAGCGGAAGGCCGCCGCCGAGGCGAAGGCTGCTGCGGAGCTGAAGGCTGCTGCGGAGCTGGAGGCCGCGGCGGAGCGCAAGGCTGCCGACGAACGAAGGGCCGCCGTCGAGGCGCAGGTCGCCGACGAGCGAAGGGCCGCCGCCGAGGCGAAGATCGCCGCCGAGCAGAAGGCAGCCTCGGAGCGGAAGGCCGCCGCCGAGCGAAGGGCCGCCGCCGAGGCGAAGATCGCCGCCGAGCAGAAGGCAGCCGTCGGAGCGGAAGGTCGCCGACGAGCGAAGGGCCGCCGCCGAGGCGAAGATCGCCGCCGAGCAGAAGGCGGCCTCGGAGCGGAAGGCTCGCCGACGAGCGAAGGGCCGCCGCCGAGGCGAAGATCGCCGCCGAGCAGAAGGCAGCCTCGGAGCGGAAGGCCGCCGACGAACGAAGGGCCGCCGCGGAGCAGGAGGCCACTGCCGGGCAGAGTGGCCCCGCGGCGCAGGAAGCGGCCGAGCCGATCTCGGCTCCAGCTGCCTCCGCCGCCACCGTGCCCGGCCCGGATTCGCCGGTGCGCGCGCCGAGGCCGCGCACCCCCACCAGGCCACCCCTGCCCGCCCTGCCGCGTCCTCCGGCGGAGCTCCAGGGCGGCACGCTGGCGGAGCTCTCGGCGCCCCGCCTCCTTGCGCTGGCCGCCCGCGCCCGCCTCTCGGGACGGCTCGACTTCGAGGGCGAGGCGCCGCGATCACTCTGGTTCGAGGCGGGTCGGGTCGTCGGCGCGCGGAGCGCGGATCCAGGCGAGCGGCTGGAGGCGCTGGCCCTTCGGCTCGGCCTCGTCACGCGCGACCAGCACCAGCTGATCTCCACCGAGGCCGCCGCACTTCCCTCGCGCCGCGCCGCGCTCCTGCTGCTCGACAGCGGGTTCCTGAAGCCGGCCGAGCTCTCCGGGCTGGCGCGGCGCACCACCGAGGAGGTCGTCTTCGGGGTGTTCGGCGAAGCGCGCGGTCTCTTCCAGTGGGTCTCCGAGCAGGTACCCGCCGAGGAGCGGAGCCCCGTCGAGCGGCCCCCGCTGGCGCTCGCCATGGAGGCCGTCCGGCGGCGGTGGGGGCCGCGGCAGGTGGAGCCGGTCCTCGGCGGACCGGACACGCTCCTCGCACCCTCGCCCGACGGCCCGCCGATCGAGACGCTGGCCCTGTCCGCGGAGGAGCGCCGCGCGGCGGCGCTCGCCGATGGGCTCCGCACCCTCGACGAGATCGTGCGCGCGAGCTCGCTCGACCCGCTCTCGACCCGCCAGGTGCTGGCCGCGCTGGTCGAGACCGGCGCGCTGGCGGTGCGACGGCTGGCGGGGCGCGCCGGCCCGGAGGCCGCGCGGGCCATCGACCTCGCCCGCGTCAGCGACAAGCTCGACCAGGCGCGCCGCGCCGACTACTTCACGATCCTCGGGCTGCCGCGCTCGAGCACGTCGCACGAGATCCTCGAGGCGGTCGCCCGCCTCGAGGCGGAGCTCGATCCGGGCCGTCACGACGGGGCGTTCGACGAGGCGCTGGCGGCGCGGCTCGCCGAGATCCTGGGGGTCGTCCGGGATGCCCGCGACGTGCTCGGCGACGAGCGGCTCCGGCAGGCGTACCTGGCCGGGCTGGGGAGCTGATCCGGCGGCCGCCGCGGCGGCGGCGGGCGCCCCGCCAATCCCGCTGCGCCGCCTCCCCCTCGCCGTTAGATTTGCGTTTCGATATAAGGTGCTCGAATGGTTCGCGAAATCGTCATCTGGCCCGATCCCGTCCTTAAGGAACGCGCGCTCCCCGTGGACCGCGTGGACGACGACATCCGTCGGCTCCTCGACGACATGGCCGAGACCATGTACGCCGCCGACGGCGTGGGGCTGGCAGCTCCGCAGATCGCCGAGAAGAAGCGGCTGGTCGTGATCGACGCCTCGCCGCGGCAGGAGGGCCAGAAGCTCCTCCACCTCGTGAACCCCGAGATCGTCCGGCTCGAGGGCGCGATCACCTACACCGAGGGCTGCCTGTCCATCCCGGGCGAGGCCGAGGACGTGGACCGCGCCGCCAAGGTCTGGGTGCGCGCGCTCGACTACCACGGCAAGCCGTTCGAGCTCGAGGCGGACGGGCTGCTCGCGGTCGCGCTGCAGCACGAGACCGATCACCTGGACGGCACGGTGTTCGTGGACCACCTCTCCAGCCTGAAGCGTGAGCTCATCCGTCGCCGGATGAAGAAGCTGCAGGTGCAGCGCGCGTCCGATCGCGCCACGGAGATCAAGGGCGCCGCGCGGCACGAGTCGGCGCTCTACGCCGGGACCCCAGACATGGCAAGGCCCCGGCCGTCACCGGCCGGGGCCCCCGAGAGCCGAAGCTCGAGCGTGATCAGACCGCGCGGACGTTCGCGGCCTGGAGGCCCTTCGGGCCCCGCTTGACCTCGAACTCGACCCGCTGGCCTTCCTGCAGCGAACGGAACCCGTCCGCCACGATCGCGGTGTGGTGGACGAAGACGTCATCCCCGCCGTCGTCCTGCGTGAGGAAGCCGAAGCCCTTCGCGTCGTTGAACCACTTCACGGTGCCACTGGCCATGCAGACACACTTCTTTCTGGTCTCGGAGCGGCGAACTTGCCGACCGGCCCCCAAGCCTCTCCGGGCGAGGACCCAGCCAAGCTAGCGAGACTGAGTCGAAAGTCGAGGCCGGGCGCGGCAAAAAGCCGCTTCCGGGACGACCACTCGGGGGAGCTTTCCGCCCCCGAGGGCAACGGAAGCGCGCGAGACGACGCACGGTCGCGGGTCGTCGCAGGTCTCCTGGAAGGACGCGAGCCGGCTGGAACGCCTCGAGCCGGGCACCCTGGGGGCGCCCGGCTCGCGTGAGGCTGCGCACCCGGCGGGGGCCGGGCGGCGACGGCTAGAACTCGCCGATGGGGAGCACCTTGCGACCGTAGACCTCGTTGAGGATCTGCGCGGCGCCGAGGTAGATGGCGCCGAGGCCGCAGGCGATGCCCTCGTAGCCGGCGATCCGCGTGATGAGCACGTTGCCGGTGGCGTCGCCGAGGCCGAGCAGGATGAACAGCACCACCAGCGCGAAGAACACCAGCATGATGGCGCGGTTCATCTTGAAGGTGGCGATGAACAGGATCGACCGAGAACAGCCCCCACAGGAACAGGTAGGCCGCCATCGCGTTCTTGTCCGACGCGTCGGCGATCCCGAAGCGCGGCATGACGATCAGCGCCACGAGCGAGATCCAGAAGAACCCGTAGGAGGTGAAGGCCACCATGCCGAAGGTGTTCTTCTTCTTCCACTCCATGACGCCGGCGATGATCTGGGCGAGGCCGCCGTAGAAGAGCCCCATCGCCAGGATCATGCTGCCGATGCCGATGAGCCCGGCGTTGTGGAGGTTGAGCAGCACGGTGGTGAGGCCGAAGCCCATGAGCCCGAGCGGCGCGGGGTTGGCGGTGGTGTCCCTGATGACCGTCTCCGCCAGCGTCGCCGCCTTGCTGCAGGTCGATGCTCGGGAGCTGCTCGATCGCGGCGTTCGCCGCCTGGGTCTGCTTCATCCTTCGCCTCCGTGGGTGACTGTGGAACCGTGCCCATAGCACGGATTGCGCAATGCCGGCTCGCCATCCGTTGATTCGTGCGCAATACGGGTGACGACGCGTCAATCGTCGTGGGCGCCACCGGTCGACGAAAGCGCCCGCACGCAACGCGTGCGCGCAACGTATCCTGGCCTCGATGCCCGTTGCGCGCACACGATGCGCGCGCGCACTCCGGACGCCGCTCCCGGGGAGCTTTGCGCGATCAGGGGCAATCCGCGCGCGGCCGGGCGCCGCCGGCGGCGCTCCCCGCCCGGGCACCGCGCGGACGTTGCCATACCTGCCGTGAATGTCGCGGACCTGGGCGCGCGGCGTCCCGGAGGCGCCGGGGGAGCCAAGTCACGGACGGTGAACGGGGGCTCGCGGGCGGCTCAGAGCCGCTCGTCGATGGCGCGGTTCGACATCGCGTCCGCCTGCACGTTCTGCTCGCGCGGGATGTGGCGAACCTGGATCCACTGGAAGCCCTGGATGAGCGCCTGCGCCTCGTGGTGGAGCGGGCGGAGGTGATCGGCCTTCACGGCGTAGTCGCCGGCGAGCTGCTTCACGAGGAGCTCGGAGTCGCGAGAGCACCTCGAGCTCCTTGATGCCCATGGCCTTGGCGCGCTTGAGCCCCAGGATGAGCCCCATGTACTCGGCCACGTTGTTGGTGGAGTCGCCGAGGAACTTGCCCACCTTGGCCACGATGTGCCCGTCGGGCTCACGATGACCGCGCCCGGCGCCGGCCGGGCCCGGGTTGCCGCGGGCCGCGCCGTCGGTGAAGAGGCGCGTCCGCCGGGCGGCCTCCGACGACCACCGCGGCCTCGGCCGCGGCGCGCTCGCGCTGCCTCCTGCGCGGCGCGCTCCTTCTGCGCCGCTCCCGCTCCACCTTGGAGAGGTCCATCGCCTCGTCGAGTCTCGGCCGCCGCCTTCTGCGCGGCCTTCTCGACCTCGGTCTGCTTGCGGACCTTGATGCCCCTTCGAGCCGGCCCGGGCGCGGGCTCGCGCGCCTTCTCGGCCTCCTCGACCCGATCGGCGGCGGCGGCGATGAGCTTGCCGAGCGTGTCGCGGTCGTACCCGGGGTAGCGCGCGCGCGTGCGCGGCAGGTCCTCGTTGGCGGCGATGAAGCGGAGCAGCTCGGCGAGGACGGCCCTGGCCACGGCTAGGCCGGGCGGCGGCGCGGGCGGGTTGACCGCCTCGGCCGAGTAGATGATGCGGTTGGCAGTTCGGGCAGGTCTCGACCGAGTTGGCCCGCTGCAGGGTGATGGCGAGCTGGGGCGGGATGTTGCGGTGGCACCCGCGTGCAGGTCATCCCGACCACCGGCGCGACCGCGATGCCCGCCCGGCGCCGCTTGATGTTCTCGTACTTCGAGAGCAGGCGCGGGGTCGACCTCGTGGCCGCCTCGGCGCGCCGGGCGTCGAGCTCGCGCAGGCGCGCCTCGGCGGCCTGGCGCTGCTTCTCGAGGGCGGCGCAGCTCGGCCTCGGCGGCCTCCTCGCGCTCGGCCAGCGCCTCCGCCTCGTGTCTCCAGCGCCTTCTGGAGCTCGCCGGCCGCGGCGGTCAGCGCCTTCGATCTGCTCGCTCTGCTCGTCGTTGGTCTTCTTGGCGATGTCGATCTCGCGGGACAGCGCGGCGTACTCGCGGGGGGTGCTGATCTCGCCCAGCCGCCCCTCCCACTTCTTCACCTTGTCGCGCTCCATGGCGAGCAGCGACTCGAGCTGGCGGCGCTCGCGCTCGTTCCCCTCGAGCGCGGAGCTTCTCCTCGTCGTACGCCCGGCGGGCGTCGCGCACCCGCTGCGTCGATCTCGGCGCGCCGGGCCGGGACGGTCTCGAGCTCGCCGCGAACCTCGTCCGAGTCGAGGTCGATCTGCTGCAGCTCCTCGAGCGCCTTCAGCTTCTCACGCAGCGACGGCAATCCTCGTGGCGCCGTGTGCTCCGTACGTCGAGACGATGGGCCCACCAGGATTCGAACCTGGATCACATCGGTTATGAGCCGACAGCTCTGACCGTTGAGCTATGGGCCCCGGGTCCCGGTGGGCACACCCATTATCACAACGCGCCGCCTCGCGACGGCGCCGGTCCTCTAGCTCTCCACGAAGCTCTTCAGCCGCTTCGAGCGCGACGGGTGGCGCAGCTTGCGCAGCGCCTTCGCCTCGATCTGGCGGATGCGCTCGCGCGTCACCTCGAAGTCCTGGCCGACCTCCTCCAGCGTGTGGTCGCTCTTCTCGCCGATGCCGAAGCGCATGCGCAGCACCTTCTCCTCGCGCGGCGTCAGCGTGGCGAGCACCTTCCGGGTCTGCTCGGCGAGGTTCATGTTGATGACCGCGTCGGACGGCGACACGATGCGTCTTGTCCTCGATGAAGTCGCCGAGGTGGCAGTCCTCCTCCTCGCCGATCGGCGTCTCGAGCGAGATGGGCTCCTTGGCGATCTTGAGGACCTTGCGGACCTTGTCGAGCGGCAGCTCCATCTTCTCGGCGATCTCCTCCGGCGTCGGCTCGCGGCCGAGCTCCTGCACCAGGTAGCGGCTGGTGCGGATGAGCTTGTTGATCGTCTCGATCATGTGCACCGGGATGCGGATGGTGCGCGCCTGGTCGGCGATGGCGCGGGTGATCGCCTGCCGGATCCACCAGGTGGCGTAGGTCGAGAACTTGTAGCCGCGCTTGTACTCGAACTTGTCGACCGCCTTCATCAGGCCGATGTTGCCCTCCTGGATCAGGTCCAGGAACTGCAGGCCGCGGTTGGTGTACTTCTTCGCGATCGAGACGACGAGGCGCAGGTTGGCCTCGACCAGCTCGGTCTTGGCGCGCTCGGCCCGCCGCTCGCCCTCGCTGATCATCCGGTAGGTGCGGCGCAGCTCCTCGCACCGGGACCTCGGCCTCCTCCTCGACCCGCTTGATCTTGCGGCCGGCGGTCCGGACGCTCGCGGTCGAGCTCCTCGAGCTCCTCGGGCGAGCAGCGGAGCTTCTTCGCGAGCTTCTTGCGCTCGCGCCTCGTCCTCGCGGGTCTCGCGCAGCATGCGGCGCGAGCTCGCGGACCGGCACGCCGGCGCGGCGCTCGCAGTCGCGCAGCTCGCGCTCGGCCTTCTCGACCCGCTTGATGAAGCCCTTCAGCTTCAGGACGATGCGGTCGATCTGCTTCTTGTTGAGCTGGATCTCCTCGAGGTTCTCCATCATCTCCGCCTCGATGGCCCTTGATCTCGTTGCGCAGCTCCTTGCGCTTCACCTCGGAGAGCTTCTTCGCCTGCGAGCGTCTCGCGGACCCGGGCGAGGTCCCGCTCGAGCTTGCGGATCCTGTCGATGTGCTTCAGCACGTGCTCGACCTTGCGCTCCTCCTCCTTCGGGATCTTCGGCTTCTCCGGCTCGGCGCCCTCGGCGACCGGCGCCGCCCTCCACCGCGACCTCGGCCTCGGCCTCGGCCTCGGTCTCCACCTCGGCAGCTCCTCGACCTCCTCCTCCGACTCCTCCGCTCGGAGGGCTGCTCGTCGCCGGCGTCCTTGACGATCTCGCGGACGCGGATCTTGCCCTTCCGCAGCCGCTCGCCGAGCTCGAGGATCTCCGCGATGGCGATCGACGAGGACAGCACCGCGGCGAGGACTTCCTTCTCGCCCTCCTCGATGCGCTTGGCGATCTCCACCTCGCCCTCGCGGGTGAGCAGGGAGACCGAGCCCATCTTGCGCAGGTACATGCGCACCGGGTCGTTCGACTTGCCGTAGCCGGCGTCGTCCTCCTCCTCCTTCTCCTCCTCGGCCTCCGCCTTGGCCTCGGGCTCGGGCGGCTTGTCCGGCAGCTTCATCTTCTTCTCGGCGCCGTCGACGATCTCGATGTCGTGCTCGCCGAACATCGACATGACGTCGTCGATCTGGTCGGAGCCGATGTCGGCGGGGAGCGCGTCGTTCACCTCGTCGTAGGTGAGGAAGCCCTTCTCGCGGCCGCGCGCCATGAGCGCCTTCACCTCGGACCGCTCGGTGATGTCGCTCATGTCGTCCTGGAGCTCGTCGTCGAGCTCGTCGTCGTCCTCGACGTCCTCGCTCCTCCTCGCCCTCGGCCTCGGCGTCCGGGTCCACCGGCCGGCGGGGCCGTCGGCCGGCCCTCCTTGCCCTCGCGGCGGGCTTGCTCGGGCGCTCGGCGCGCCGCCGGCGCGGCCTTGCGGAGGGTCTTCTCGACCTTCTCGCGCCTTCTCGAGCTTCTCGAGCTTCCCGGCCTTCTCCGGCCGCTGCGCGGCTCGAGCCTTCTGCGCGGCTTCTCGGCCTTCTCCGGCCGGCTTGCGGCGGCCTGCGCCGCGGTCCGCCTTCGCGGCTTCACCGGCGCCTTCGCCGCGCCGCGCCTTCGCCGCGGGGCGGGCGCCGGCTTCGGCCGCCTTCGGCGGCGCTCGTCCTTCCGGCCGCCGGCCTTGGCCCGCTGCGGCTTCGGGGCGGGCTTCTTGTGGTGCTTCTTCGCGGCGTGGCCCTTCGTGGTCATCTTGCTTCGCTCCTTCGACGGCTCGGCTGCTCGATCGTGCGATGTAACGGCTTTCGGGCGGGCGAGCCCGGACAACTTATCCGAGAATGCTTCGCAACCCGGCTTTCATCCGGGCTTCTCCAGCGAGCGGAGCCGCCGCTCCAGATCCGAGCGGCGGCGGGCCGCGACCTGCGCGGCGATCCCGAGGTCCTCCGGCACCGGCGCGCCCTCGCTTCGCGACCAGCGCGAGGAGCCGCTCGTGCTCCTGCCGCACCGCCTCGATGGACGCCTTCACGGCGGCCTTGCGGAGCTCGCGCCCCGCCTCCTGCGGGTCCGGGCGGCCCGGGCCCGCCAGCGCCCGGATGCGCCGCGACGGTCGCCTCGTCGGCGCACTCGCGACCCGCACGAGCGCCTCCTCGGTCGCGAACGGCGCCCGGATGAGGTCCCGGGCCAGCGTCGGCGAGCGGGCCCTGCGGCAGCAGCTGCGGCAGCCCCTCCTCCTCCGCGACCGGCCCGAGCTCCGGGAAGGCCGCGAGCAGCCCGAGCGCGTCGGCGGCGGGGCCGGGCAGGAGCGAGCCGGACGCGACCGGCGGGCCCGCCGGGCGCGGGTGCGGCGCCGGGGCGCGCGCGGGCGCCGGGGCCCCGCGCCGCGGGCGCCGCGGCCGGCGCGGCGGGCCGGCGGCGGTCGGCGGCGAGCTCCGCCGCGCAGCGCCGCGGGGTCGAGCTCGAGCCGGCGGGCCACGGCGTCCTCGAAGACGGAGCGCGCGAGCCCCTCCGGCACCAGCCGCACGAGCGGCTCGAGCTCGCGCGACCGCCGCGAGCTTCTGCTCGAGCGCCGCCTCGCGCGGGCGCGCCGGCGCAGGCCCGCTCGACCGCCCGGTCGATGAGGAACTCGGAGAGCGGCTCGGCGGCGGCGAGCAGCGCCTCGACCCCGGCGCGGCCGCGGGCCCGGGCGTAGTCGTCGGGATCGATCTTGCCCCGCCTCGGACGGCAGGACCGCCACCTTGCCGCGCCATGCCGGCGGGGAAGAGCGCCTGCGCGGCCTTGGCGGGCGCGGCCAGGCCCGGCCGCGTCGCCGTCGAAGAGGACGGTGACCTCGCGGCAGTCGCAGCGCGCGAGGAGCTCCACGTGCTCCGGCGTGAGCGCCGTGCCGCAGACCGCCACCGCGTTCGTGACGCCCGACCTGGTGCAGCCCGATCACGTCGAAGTAGCCCTCGACCAGCACCGCCGCGCGGGTCTTGCGGATCGCCTCGCGCGCGAGGTCGAGCCCGTAGAGCACCTTGCGACTTCTTGTAGAGCGGGGTCTCGGGCGTGTTGATGTACTTCGCGCCCTTCTCGTCGCCGAGGGCGCGACCGCCGAAGCCGATGACCTGCCCGTCCAGGGCGGCGATGGGAAACATCAGCCGGTTGCGGAACCGGTCGTAGCTGCCGCCGCCTTCCTTCTCCCTCTCGATGACGAGGCCGGCCTTCCGAGCGCCGGCGGCCCGATGCCCTTCTCCGCGCAGCCGCCCGACGAGGTCGTCCCACGCGTCGGCCGCCACGCCCAGCCGGAAGCGCCGGACCGACTCCTCCGCCACGCCGCGCGACGCTCAGGTAGGCCCGCGCGCCGCTCGCCGAACCGGCTCTGCCAGCCGGGCCGCCCAGTACCGCGCGGCCGCGTCGCAGGCCGCGAGGATCTCGTTGCGCTCCTTGCGGCGCGCCTCGCGCCTCGGCCGAGTCCTCCTCGGCCGCCTCCGGGATCTCGACGCCCACCTCCGGCCGCCAGCTCCCGCACCACCTCGGGAAACTCCTTGCCCTGCAGCTTCTGCAGGAACGTGAAGACGTCGCCGTACTCCCCGCAGCCGTAGCACTTGAAGTGCTTGTCCTCGGGGTAGACGTGGAAGCTCGGCGTCCGCTCCCCGTGGAAGACGCAGTTGCCCTTCCACGTCCGGCCCGACCGCTTCAGCTCCATGTGGCGGCCGATCACCGCCACCACGTCGACGCGCTCGCGGATCTCGTCGATGACCGCGTCGGGGATCAGGTCGAGCCTCCACCGCTGCGACCGCCCTCGGCCGCCGCTCGCCCGCGGGCCCCCGCTACTTCCCGGAGAGGCGCGCCTTCACCAGCTCGCTGACGACCTTCCCGTCCGCCTTGCCCTGCACCTCGGGCAGGAGCGCCTTCATGACCGCGCCCATGTCCTTCGGGCCCTGCGCGCCCGCCTTCGCGATCGCCTCGTCCACCTTGGCGCGGAGCTCGTCCTCGCGCGAGCTGCGCGGGCAGCCACGCCTGGAGGATGGCGATCTCCGCCTCCTCCTTCGTCGACGAGGTCCGGGCGGTTGCCGGCCCGGTACTGCTCGACCGAGTCCGCGCGCCGCTTGATCTCGCGAGGCGATGACCCGCAGCACGCCGGCGTCGTCGAGCGGCTTCATCAGCTCGATCTCGCGGTACTTCACGGCGCTCTTGAGCATGCGGATCACGGACAGCTTGCAGCGTGTCCTTGTCCCGCATCGCGGCCTTCAGGTCCGCGTCGAGCTGGTCCTTGAGCGCCATGGCCGGGCCCCGGTCCGGCTCAGAAGCCTTGCCGCATCTTCTTCAGCGCGCGCTTCTTCGCGGCGAGCGCCTTCTTCTTCCGCTTCACGCTCGGCTTCTCGTAGTGCTCGCGCTTGCGGATCTCCGAGAGGATGCCCGCCTTCTCGCACTGCTTCTTGAAGCGCTTCATGGCGTTCTCGAAGGACTCGCCTTCCTTGACACGCACTCCGGTCATTCTGTTCCTCGGCCTTTCTCGATCGTGGTTCGTGACGGGTCGACGCCCGAAAGCGCAAAGCCGGACGCCCGTCGGACACCCGGCTCTCCGCGCGGTTGAGCGGCGGCTCATTAGAGAAAAACCGGCACCTCTGTCAAGGGGTTCCGGGCCTGGCGCGGCGGCGGCGCCGGTGGCGCGCTCCAGGACCGCGTAGACCTCCGCCGGGGTGACGTCCGGCCGACGCCAGCAGCACGAACAGGTGGTAGAGCGAGGTCGGCCGCCTCGTGCGCGAGGTGCTCCTTGCGTGTCCTGCCCGTCCAGGAGCCCCTGGTGCGCCTCGTTCACCTCGTAGGCCTCCTCGATGACCTTCCGGCGGACCTTGCGCGGGCGCGGCGAGGAGCTTGCGGGTGTAGCTCTCGGCCGCGGGCGTCGTCCGCCTTGCGGGACTCGATGGTCTGCCCAGAGCTGTCGCGAGGAACCGCTCGTCGGCCATGGGATCTCCTGGCGCTCTCGGTCGAAGAAGCAGCTCCGCGTCCCCGGTGTGGCAGGCGGGGCCGGTCTGCCGCACGACGTAGAGCACGGTGTCGCCGTCGCAGTCCACGCGCGATCCGCGACGCACGCTCCTGGACGTGGCCGCAGGTGTCGCCCTTGCGCCAGAGCGAGCTGGCGGCTGCGCGACCAGTAGGTGCCGCGGCCGGTCGCCAGCGGTCTCGTCGAGCGCCTCCCGGTTGGCCCAGGCGAGCATGAGGACGGTGCCGTCCTCCTCCTGCGCGACCACCGGCACCAGCCCGCGCTCGTCGAACTTCACGCGGTCGAGGACGAGGTGGCGGCACGGGTCGGCAGGAGTCGCCGCGGCGGCGGGGCCCTGCGGCGGCGGCGCGCGCCGGGACGCGGGCGCGCCGGGGCTGGTCGGCGGCGCGGCTCACGGCCGCACCTCGATGCCGCGCTCGCGCGCAGGTAGGCCTTGGCCTCCTGCACGGTGTGCTTGCCGTCGTGGAAGATCGAGGCGGCCAGCGCCGCGTCGGCGAACCGGAGCCCCTCGGCGAGGTGCTCGAGCGTGCCCACGCCGCCCGAGGCGATGACCGGGATGGTGACCGGCCCGGCAGACCTCGCTCGAGCAGCTCGAGGTCGTAGCCGGCCTGGGTGCCGTCGCGGTCCATGGAGGTGAGGAGGATCTCGCCCGCGCCGCGCGCGGCCACCTCGCGGCACCAGGCGAGCCCCTCGACGCCGGTCGGCTTCGTCCCGCCCGCCACGTAGACCTCCCACTCCTGCCGCCCGGCCCCCTTCGGGCCGCCGCTTCACGTCGATGGCCACCACCAGCGCCTGGGCCCCGGCGATCGCGCGAGAGCCGGTCGACCAGCCCCGGGTCCTTCACCGCCGAGGAGTTCACGCGTCACCTTGTCGGCGCCGGCGTGGAGGAGCGCGACGAAGTCCTCCTCGCTGCGGACCCCGCCGCCCACCGTGAGCGGCGCGAAGACGCGGGCCGCGGTGCGGGTGACGAGGTCGAGCAGCGTGCCGCGGTTCTCCTGCGTGGCGGCGATGTCGAGGTAGGTGACCTCGTCGGCGCCCTGGGCGTCGTAGCGGGCGGCCGCCTCGACCGGATCGCCGGCGTCGCGCAGGTTCTGGAAGTTGATCCCCTTCACGACGCGCCCGTTCTTCACGTCGAGGCAGGGGATGATGCGCTTGGCGGGCATCGAGCTCCACCCTACCCGGCCCTGGCGGCGCGCCACCGCGTCGGCGAGCTGCGAGCCGCCCCTCGTAGAGCGCCTTGCCGACGATGACGCCGGCCAGCCCGGCGGTCACGGCAGGCCTCGACGTCGTCGAGGCTGGCCACGCCGCCCGAGGCGACCACCGGGATCCCGGCCTCGGCCTGGAGCGCCGCCGCGCCGGCCGCGTCCACGCCGGTGAACATGCCGTCGCGGGCCACGTCGGTGTACTCGACCAGCGTGACCCCGGCCTCCTTGACCCGCCGCGCCACCTCGACGGCCTTCAGGCCCGTGCCCTCGAGCCAGCCGGCCATCTTCACCTCGCCGTTCCGGGCGTCGATGCCGGAGCGGACCTGCCCCGGGAAGCGGGCGCAGGCCTGGCGCGACCAGGTCGAGCCGCTCCACCGCGGCGGTCCCGAGCACCACGTACCGGACGCCGAGCGCGAGCACCTTCTCGATGTCCTCGAGCGACCGGAGGCCGCCGCCCAGCTCCACCTCGATCCCCGGCACCTGGCAGATGGCGCGCACGGACTCGAGGTTGACCGGCCAGCCGGTGCGCGCGCCGTCGAGGTCCACCACGTGGACGAGCGTGGCGCCGGCGGCCACGAACTCGGCGGCCTTCTCGGCCGGGCGGCTGGCGTAGACCGTCTTGGTGGCGAAGTCGCCCTTCTCGAGCCGGACCGCCTCGCCGCCCATGAGGTCGATGGCTGGGATGACGAGCATGGGGCGCACCGCTAGACCGCCACGAAGCGCTCGCAGGAAGGCCAGCCCGACCCGCTGGCTCTTCTCCGGGTGGAACTGGACGGCGAAGAGGTTGTCGCGCGCCAGCGCGGCGCAGTAGGGCGCGCCGTGCGTGGCGAGGAGCGCCGCGCCGGGCGCGTCGGCCGGCGCCGCGTAGCAGTGGGCGAAGTAGACGTAGGCGCCGTCCAGGGGCGCGAAGAGGCCGCGTCGGGCGGCGACCAGGCGCACGCGGCGACCAGCCGATGTGCGGGAGCCGCACCCCGGCCGGCAGCCGCGCGATGCGCCCGGCCACCAGCCCGAGGCCGCGCGCGCCGCCGGCCTCGTCCCCGGACTCGAAGAGGATCTGCAGCCCGACGCAGATGCCGAGCACCGGCGCGCCGCGCCCGATCGCCTCGACGCAGCGCGTCGGCCACGCCGCTCCGGCGCATCGCCTCGGCGCAGGCCGGCATCGAGCCCTGGCCCGGCACCACCACCCGGTCGGCCCGGCGCACCGCGTCCGGATCGTGGGTGACGACCACCTGCGCGCCCACCTCGCGCAGCGCGTTCTCGACCGAGCGCAGGTTGCCGGCGCCGTAGTCGACCAGCGCCACCGTCCCCGGAGGCCGACCCGCCATCACAGCACGCCCTTGGTGGACGGCAGCGCCGTCCCCTCCCGCGCCGTGGCGGCGCGGAGCGCGCGCGCGGTCGCCTTGAAGATCGCCTCGACCACGTGGTGCAGGTTGCGCCCGTAGCGGACGTTGACGTGGACGCAGATGCGGGCGTGGTTCACGAGGGCCTGCAGGAAGTCCTGGGTGAGGTCCACGTCGTAGGCGCCGATGAACTTCTTCCCGCAGGGGAGCTTGGCGTTGAAGGTGAGGTGCGGGCGGCCGGAGAGGTCGACCACCGCCTCGACCAGCGCCTCGTCGAGCGGCACCACCGCGTGGCCGTAGCGGGCCAGGCCGGCCTTGTCGCCGAGCGCCTGGCGGAGCGCCTCGCCGATGGCGATGCCGACGTCCTCGACGGTGTGGTGCGCGTCCACCTCGAGGTCGCCCTTCGCCCGGACCGTGAGCGCCAGGCCGCCGTGGCGGGCGATCTGGTCCAGCATGTGGTCGAAGAACGGCAGACCGGTGGAGATGGACGCCTCGCCCGGCTCGAGCCGGAGGTCCACCGCGACGTCGGTCTCCTTGGTCTGGCGCGCCACCCGGCCCGCGGGCGCGGCCGGCCTCGCCGCCCCGCGCCCGCTCCGCTCCGCCCGCGCCGCCGCCTGGCTGCCTCGCTTCATCGCGCGCGCCTCCCCTCGGCCCGGCGGCCGGTGACCGCGGGCGCCTTCGCCGGCCGGGCGCGCCGCGCGCGGAGCGGCACCGGCCGGCGCACCCGCACCTCGACCGCGCGCCAGTGCCCCTCGAGCCCCTCGGCCCGCGCCAGCGTCTCGACCGCCGGCGCCACCGCCGCGAGCGCGGCCGGCGTGAGCTCGAGCACGCTCATCCGCCGCCGGAAGGTGGCCACCGAGAGCGGCGACGCGAAGCGCGCGGTGCCGGCGGTGGGGAGCACGTGGCTCGGGCCGGCCAGGTAGTCGCCGACCGCCTCGGGCGTGGAGGTGCCGACGAAGACGGCGCCGGCCCGCGAGATGCGCTGCACCAGCGCCGGGGCGTTCCGGGCGTGGAGCGCGAGGTGCTCCGGCGCGAACTCGTCGGCCAGCGCCACCGCCTCGGCCATCCCCCGCGTCACCACCACCGCGCCGCGCTCCTCGATCGACCGGGCCGCGATCTCGCGGCGCGGCAGGTCCCCGAGCTGGCGCGCCACCTCGGCCTCGACCGCGGCGGCGAGGCGCGCCGAGGGCGTCACCAGCACCGACACGGCCCGCACGTCGTGCTCGGCCTGCGCGAGGAGGTCGCTCGCCACCTCGGCCGCGTCGGCCGTCGCGTCGGCCAGCACCAGGATCTCGCTCGGGCCGGCGATCATGTCGATGTCGACCTGGCCGAAGACCAGCCGCTTGGCGGCGGCCACGTAGGCGTTGCCCGGGCCGCAGATCTTGTCCACCGCCGGCACCGTGGCGGTGCCGAAGGCGAGCGCCGCCACCGCCTGCGCGCCGCCCACGCGGTAGAGGCGCGAGACCCCGGAGACGTGGCAGGCGGCCAGCGTCCAGGCGTCCATCTCGCCGGTGCCCTTCACGCCGGGGGAGGTGACCACGACCTCGCGCACGCCGGCCACCCTGGCCGGGATGGCGGTCATGAGCACCGAGGACGGGTAGCGCGCGGTCCCGCCGGGCACGTAGAGGCCGACCCGCGCCAGCGGCCGGACCACCTGCGCGAGCGTCGCCCCGATGGCGTCGCGGCGCGAGCGGACCTCGGCGTCGCTCTCGCGCCGGTGGAAGTCGGCGATGCGGCGGGCGGCGAGCGTGAGGGCGGTCCGGCCGGTGGCCGGCAAGCCGCGGAAGGCGGCCGCGAACTCGGCCTTGCCGAGCGCGAGGCCGGCGGCGGTGCCCGGCTCCCAGCCGTCGAGGCGGCGGGTGTACTCGAGCAGCGCGGCGTCGCCGCGCGCGCGCACGTCCTCGACGATCCGGGCGGCGGCCTCCCGCACCGGGGCCTCGTCCTCGTCCGATCCGCGGGCGCAGAGCCGCACCCAGTCGGCGCGGAAGGTGGGGGCACGGCTGTCCAGCTTCTGCACGGCGTCACTCCTCCGGAGAGCCCGGTCTCATATACGAAAACCCCAGAAATGGCGAGGGTTCCGACCGGCCGCGGCGCGTCCCGGCCCCCTGGCGACCGGAGCTCCCTAGGGATTCTCCGGATACCGCGGCCGCATCGATCGAATAGGCTCTTGAACGTCTGCGCGAACGGATCGGGGGGGCGCGGATGGACGAAGGATCGCAGGGGCGCGGCGGCGACGCCAGGGCCGGTGAAGGTCGTGTGGCTGCGGAGGCGGACGCGGGACCGGCCAGCCCGCCGGAGCCGCGGTCCGAGGAGTCGGTCCGCGAGGCGGAGGTCGCCCGCATCGCGCCCGCGGCGCTCGACGCCGCGCTGGCGGCGCTCCCGGCGCCGGCGTTCCTGGTGCGCGCGCCGGGGACGGTGCTCCGCGCCAACGCCCGCGGCCGCGCGCTGCTCGCGGCCGAGCCGGAGCGCGTCCTCGCGGCCCTGCGCGACGACACCGCCCACGGCCCGCTCGCGCCGGTGCGCTACCTGCTCCAGGGGACGGCCCACTTCCTCGCGGTCCTGCCCGACGTCGAGGACCAGGCCGCGCGCCGCGCGCCGGCGCTCTCCGCGCGCTGGGGCCTCACGCCACGGCAGACGGGGGTGCTGGCGCTCGTCGCCGAGGGGGACACCAATCGCTCCATCGCGCGGCGGCTCGGCTGCTCCGAGAAGACGGTCGAGCTGCACGTCTCCGCGCTGCTCGCGAAGACCCGCTGCGTGAGCCGCTCCCAGCTCGTGGCGGCGTTCTGGACCGACCCGTCGGAGCGCCGCTGCCGCCGGGACGAGCCGGGGTAGCACCGCCCGCTCTCGCGAGCGGGCGCGCCGGAGGGGATGGCGGCCCGCCGCGTCCTCGCGATCGGCGGCTCGCGATCCGCGATCGTCCGAGGCGCTCGGGCGCTGTCCGGGAGATCGCCCGCCGGTTAGATCTCCGCCATGCCGGCCGAGTCAGCCACCACGCGCCGCGCCCTCGCCGAGGGCTCCCGCCACTTCGACGCCGGGAGGTACTTCGAGGCGCACGAGGTCTGGGAGGACGCCTGGCGCGTCGAGGAGGGCGAGGCGCGGCGGCTGCTCCAGGGGCTCATCCAGGTGGCCGCGGGCTTCCACAAGGGGCTCGTCCAGGGCCGGCCCGCGGGGATGGTGAGGCTCCTCTCGGCCGGGCTGGGCCGCCTCGACGCCGACGGCGGCCTCGGCCTGGTGGACCTGGCGCCGCTGCGGGCGGACGTGCTCCGCTGGCGCGAGGCCGCGCGGCGCTGGGCCGAGGGCGGCGAGCGGCCCGCGCTCGAGCCGCCGCGGATTCACCTGTCGTGAATCAGGCCGGGCGCGCGGAGGGCGGACGCGCCGGGCGGACCGCCGCGCTGCGAGCCGCGTTCCCGCGCGGCGTCGCGCCCGTCCCGGTCCCGTCCAACCGGCGCCGAGCGAGCTCGGCGAGCGCCGCCGCGCGCGCGTCGCCCTTCCGCGCCGCCGCGAGCAGGAACGGCGCCGCGCGGGCGCGATCGCGGGGCGCGCCCATCCGCCCCCACCAGTAAGCCTGCCCGACCAGCGACGCGGACGCCGCGTGCCCGCGCGCGGCCGCGCGCCGCAGCCAGCGCAGCGCCGCCGCGTCGTCGCGCGCCACCCCGGCGCCCTGCCGCAGGCAGAGCGCGAGCTCGTGCATGGCCGAGACGAGGCCGGCCGCGGCGGCGCGCCGGTAGAGCCGGACCGCGGCGGCCCGGTCGCGCGGAGCGCCCTCGCCGTGCTGGAGCGCCGCGGCGAGGCTCGCCATGGCCTCGGGCCGGCCGCGCCGCGCCGCCTCCGCGAACCAGCGGGCCGCGCCGTCCAGATCGCGCGGCCCGCCGCGGCCGTCCCGCAGCATCTCGCCGAGCAGCGTCATCGCCTCCGCCTGCCCGGCCTCGGCGGCGAGCCCGCAGGCGCGCCTGGCCGCGCCGTGGTCGCGCGGCGGGTCGCGCTCGAGCGAGCGCGCCAGGGCCAGCGCGGCGCGCGCGTCGCCGCCGCGGGCCCGGGTGCGGAGCGCGGCCCGGCGTGCCATCAGGTCGGCGCGCGTGGTCACGGGGGTCATGGTGCCATGTTTTATTTGCAACGGGGGCTGCGCCCCCGCCCCGCCGGCAGAGCCGTCGGGGCCCCACCCCTGCTGCGCGGGGCCCGTGACCTCGCGCGCCCGCCTTCGCGGGCTCGCGCGAGGTCCCCGCGGTGAGGGGCTTCGCCCCTCCCCCGCTGCGCGGGGGCCCCCTCCCGTCCTGAGCTGCGCCCTCGCTCCGCCGAGCAGGCTTCGTTCTGCCCCACTGCGCGGGGCCCCCTCCCGCGCTCTGGCTCGCTTCGCTCGCCTGTCCACGATCGCTCGTCTACATTCCGCGGATGAACCCGCGCACCGACCTGTGGCTCCAGAACCTCCTCGACGAGCGCGACGGCGCCGCGCTGTACGAGGGGCTCGCCCTGCACGAGAAGGATCCGGCCAAGGCCCGGAGCTTCCGCGAGCTGGCGACGGCCGAGCGGCGCCACGCCGAGGTCTGGGCGCGCAAGCTCGAGAAGGAGGGCGTGGCGCTCCCGCCCGACCGGCCCAGCTCGCGCATCCGCGCGCTGGTCTGGCTGGCGCGGCGGCTCGGCTCGGCGGCGGTGCTGCCCACGGTCCTCGAGACCGAGGCCGGCGACGCGGACAAGTACGACGAGCAGGGCGGCGAGGCGACGGCCATCGCCGACGAGGAGCGCGCCCACCGGCAGGTGCTGAAGGGGATGGAGCCCGCCGGCGCCCCGTCCGGCGCCCGCGCGCTCATCGCCGACCGCGAGCGCTGGCACCGCGGCGGCGGCCGGGCCGGCTCGATCCGGGCGGCCATCTTCGGCATGAACGACGGGCTGGTCTCCAACCTCTCGCTCATCCTGGGCGTGGCCGGCGCGGGCGTCGCGCCGCAGACGGTGGTGGTGACCGGGTTCGCCGGCCTGCTGGCCGGGGCCTTCTCGATGGCGGTCGGCGAGTACACCTCGGTGGCCAGCCAGCGCGACCTGCTGGCGCGCCAGATCGCGATGGAGCGCCGCGAGATTGAGGAGGCGCCGGAGGAGGAGGCCGCCGAGCTCGCGCTCATCTTCAAGCAGAAGGGGCTCTCCACCGAGCAGGCCACCCGCACCGCCGCCGAGATCCTGAAGAACCCCGAGAGCGCGCTCGACACGCTGGTGCGCGAGGAGCTCGGGCTCGACCCGGAGGACCTCGGCTCGCCCATGGGCGCCGCCGTCTCGTCGTTCGGCATGTTCTCGGTGGGCGCGCTCGTGCCGGTGGTGCCGTTCCTGGTGACCTCCGGCACGCCCGCCGTGATCGCGAGCTCGGTCCTGGCCGGCGCGATCCTCGCGGGGGTGGGCGGGCTGGTCGGTTTCCTGGCCGGCACCAGCGTGTGGCGCTCCGCCGGGCGGATGCTCGGCCTCGCCGCGCTCGCGGCCGGCGTCACCTACGCGGTCGGGCGGATCTTCGGCGCCACCGTCAGCTGATCGGGGCGCTCACTCGCCCAGGTCGCCCTCGTCCGCGCCGACCTCCCGCCCCGGCGCCTCCTCGGTGTCGGGCTCGCCCGGCCGGCCCGGCTCCCCCGCCGCCCGCGACGCCCCGCGGCGGCGCGCGTAGTAGCGCGTGACCGACGGCAGGGAGAACCGGTTCATGGTGACGCTGTGCGTGGCGGTGGCGTTCAGGCGGTCGATGTCGATGAACCACTCGGGCAGGAAGACCGGGCCGACGCAGATCCCCTCCTCGATCAGGTCTCGCACCAGCCCGGCGTCGTCCACGCTCATCTTCCCGGCCAGGAACGCGCGGACCAGCTCGACGTCGCGCTGCTCGAGCGCGGCGCGCAGGAAGTTGAAGGTCCGGCAGTAGCCGCGCTGGTAGGCCGCGTCCTTGGTGAACGGCGCGCCCCCCTCGAGCAGACCGCCGCGGAACACGCGCTCGCTCATGAGCGCCGCCTTCTCGGGCGGGAAGCGCGCCAGGAGGTAGCGGTACACCTCGAGGAAGTCCGCCCCGCGCGCCGCCATGTCGATGGCGATGGTCCGCTCGCCCAGCTCGATGTAGCGCTCGTCGGTGATGTAGCCGGTGAGGAACTCGGAGACGATCCCGCCCCCCTCCTGCGACTCGGTGTGGCGCGGCAGCCCCACGCCCAGCACCGGCAGCACCGGCTGGCGGTAGCCGTTCAGCGAGGTGAGGACGTGCCAGAGCCCCTCGTGGTGGGCGAGCGCGCGCACCTGCCGCTCCGAGAAGCGCGCCCCTTTACGGAGGGTGATGCTGGTCCCGCCCGCCGCGGCGTTGGCGGTCAGGCGGCTGCGGACGAGCACCTTCACGTGCCCCCCGAGCAGCGGGTTGCACACCTCCGCCACCCGCCGGGCGGCCCCCTCGGCGTCGTAGATCAGCTCCTCGTCGCGCGCCCGCGGGCGCGAGGCCCACATCCGCGCGATGGCGAGGTTGTCGGCGTTGTGGTCGGGGAAGCGGTCGCGCGGGTCGCCATAGATGCGCCGCGAGAGCTCGTAGAAGCGCCGCGTCCCGCGGGCCGCGAGCAGCCCGGCGAGCGAGATGAACTCGTCGCACTTGCGCCGGAGCAGCTCCTCGACCGGGTTCTTCCCGCGCACCTGCCGCTTGATGGCGCGGAGCTCCTTCACCTTGGCCTCGGGCGCGAACCCGAGCGGCGGGTACTCCGGGCGCGGCAGCTCGCGCGCCCCGCCCCGGAAGAAGCGCTCGTGCACCACCGGGTCCCAGTTGATGGCCCGCAGCACGCGGATGGGCCTCTGCGCCTGCAGGATCTGATCGGAGATGCGGCGGAGGACCTCGCGCGGCACGCGCGGACGTTACCACGGTCCGCGCCGCGGCCGTGGCGGGCGCGCCGAGCACGCGCCGGCGGCTCGTGCGCGCGCGCCGCGGAGGATCCCGGGCGGCACGACCGTTGCTCTCGACCTGCCCGAGGAGACCACACCATGAACCGGATCGAGTCCATCCACGTCGCACCCACCAGCGAGCAGCGCCCCCAGCCCGGGCGCTTCCAGACCGCCCTGCGCAGCGCCGCCGCCGGGGTGGTGGGCGGGGTCGCCGCCGGCGTCGAGCTCGCCGCGCCCTTCGTCCCGGCCGGCACCGTCCTCTCCGCGGCCGTCCGCGCCGGCGCCACCGGCCTGGCCAGGTCGGCGCTCGGTGCGGGCGGGACCGCGGCCGGCGCCGGCGGGGAGGCGGACGTCCTCGCCGCCACCCGCGCCCTCCAGCAGGAGGCGCAGACGTTCAACGCCCAGTACTTGCAGCTGCAGGAGGGGATGCAGCGCGAGAGCCGGGAGTTCACCGCCGTCTCCAACGTGATGAAGGTCCGCCACGACAGCGCCAAGGCGGCCATCCAGAACATCCACTAGGAGTACGCTCATGCCCGTCGCCCCGGTGGGCGCGCCGACGCCGGCCCTGCCGGCGCCGTCGGTCGCCCCGCATCGGCCCAGCTTCGTCAAGGCGCTCGAGGCCCGCGCGTCGCCCTCCCCGGCCCCGGCCGCCGGGCAGCCCGCGCCGGCCGGCGCCGCCGCGCTCGCGGCGGTGGAGCGGGCGCAGGCGCGCCTCGACGCCGTCCTCCAGGCGGCGCGCTCCGGGCGGACCTTCACCGCCCAGGAGCTGCTCGGGCTGCAGGCCGAGGCCTACCGGACCGTCCAGACCGTGGACCTCGCGGCGAGGCTGGTCGAGCAGGGCGCGCAGTCGGTGAAGCAGGCGCTGAACACGCAGCTCTAGCCGGCATCCGACCTCCGGCCGAGTCACTCATCGTGGAACGCAACGTGCGCGGCCGGTCCTCACCGGCGACGCAGGACGAACCCCAGGGAGCCACCATGCGCGGTCGAGTCCACCCCTGCCTGACGGCGAGCCTGCTCGCGGTGCTGCTCTCGGGGTGCTCCCCGGAGCCGCTGCTGCACGGGCTCGACGAGCGGCAGGCGAACGAGGTCCTGGTGGCGCTCGACGAGGGCGGCGTCGCGGGCGGGAAGGCGCGCGAGGACGGGGCCGAGGCCGGCTTCGCGATCGAGGTGGCCCGCGGCGACGCGGCCCTCGCCCGCCGCCTGCTGGCCGAGCGCGACCTGCCCCGGGCCGCACCGGCCGGCTTCGACGGCGTCTTCGCGAAGGGCTCCATGGTGCCGACGTCCACCGAGGAGCACGCCCTGTACCTGCACGCGCTCGCGGGCGAGCTCTCCCGCAGCCTGGAGGCCCTCGACGGCGTGGTCGGCGCGCGCGTGCACCTCGGCCTCCCGCAGCCGGATCCGTTCCGCCCCGGCGAGCGACCCCTCCCGCGGGCCGCCGTGCTGGTCCGCTGCCGCGCGGCGGCGTGCCCGTCGGTGCGCGCCCTCGAGGGCGGCATCCGGGAGCTGGTCGCGGGCGCCGCCGACGGGCTCACCGCGGCGGGCGTGGCGGTGGTGATCGCCGAGGCGGCCGAGCACCGTCCGCCGGTGGCGCCGGCTCGCCCGCGCCGATCCCCGGTCCTCCTGGCGCTGGCCGCGGTGGCCGGGGTGAGCGCGGTCGGCGTGGGAGGCGCCGGGCTGCGCGGGCCGCTCCGGGCGCTCCGCGATCGGTCCGGGAAGGCGGCTCCGTGACACCGGCCGACCGCCGGCTCGCGGCGGCGGCCGCGTGCCTGGCCGGGCCGCGCGCCGCGGCGCTGCTCGCGCGCGCGTCGAAGGAGGCCGCCGCCGAGGCGGCGCGCCTCGCGGCGCGGCCGCGGGGGGAGCGCCTGCGCGCGCTCGGCGCGGCGCTCGAGGGCGCCGCCCCGGCGAGCCGGAGCGAGCGCGCGCGCGAGCTGGCGGACCGGGAGCGGCCGCGGGTCGCCGCCCTCGTCGACCGGCTCGGTCACGGGAGCCAGCCCGGCCCCGGCGTCGCCCCCGCGCTGGCCCGGCTCGTCCGCGAGCGGCTGGCCCGGTAGGCCGCGCCGCGGACCCGCGGGTGGCCCGCGGGCCACCGGCCAGCCCTGCCGGCGGCCCAACCCCGCGAGAAGTCGGGCTGCACCGCCCCGGCACGGTCCGTGGACTCCGCTGCTCGCATGGCGCTCCCCTTCGACCTCCCCCGCGTGTCCCGCGGCTTCGCGGCGCTCACCCCGGTGGCCCGGGCCGCGGGCGGCGAGGCGGCCGTCGCGGCGGGGCGGTCGCTCTCGGAGCTGCTCGGCGTCGAGGTCTCGCTGCGCGGCCGCGCCCTGCCGGCGAGCGCCGTCCCGCGGAGCGCGGCGGCCCGCGTGTCCCTCGAGCTCGGCGCCCTGCCCGGCGCCGCGGTCCTCGAGGTGGAGCCGGCGCTGGTCGCACGGATGGTCGATCTCATGGCCGGGGGCGCCGGGGAGGCCGACCTCGCGTCCGGGCTCACGCCGGTCGAGGAGACCGCCCTCGAGCTGCTCGTCCTCGCCGCGCTGGACGGGGCCTGCGGCGTCGCCGGGGTGGAGGCGTCGCTCGCGCCGCGCCTGGCGCGCGGAGGCCCGGCGCCGGTCTCGCCCCTCGCGATCGAGCTCGAGCTCACGGTTGGCCCCGTCCGCGGGCGCGCGCGCCTGCTCCTGCCCTGCGCCGCCCTCCACGCGCTGCGCGGGTCCGCCGGGTCCGGCGACTCGCCGCTTCGCCTCTCCGCCTCGCTGCGCCGCGGCACGGCCGCGCTCACCGCCGAGGAGCTGGACGCCGCTCGCGCCCGGCGACGTGGTGGTGGTGGACCCGCCGGCCGACGGCCGCGACGCGCTGGTCCTCCCCGGAGGCCTCCGGGCCCTGGGCCGGATCGAGGACGGCGCCTTTCACCTGGAGGAGACGATCATGTCCGAACGCCACGCGCAGCTGCCGGTGATGCTCGAGGTCGAGCTCGCCCGGATCGAGGTCCCGCTCGCCGAGCTCGCCCGCCTCGAGCCGGGCGCGGTGCTGCCGCTCGCCCTGGACCGGCGAGGGCTCGTCACGCTCCGCGCCTGCGAGCGGGCGGTGGCGCGCGGCGAGCTGGTCGACGTGGAGGGCGCGGTCGGGGTGCGCATCCTCTCGCTGGAGCTGGCCCCGTGATCGCCGCCACCCTCCGGCTGGCCCGCTCGCCCCGCCACCGCCTGCTGCTCGGAGCCGGCGGGGTTGCCGTCCTCCTGGCGCTGCTCTCCGCCGCCCCCGGCGGCCTGGCCCCGGCCGCGGCCCGCGCCGCCCTGGGGGTGGCGGCGCTCGCGGCGGCGCCGGCGCTGCTGCGGGGCCGGGCGCGCGCGGCCCCCGGGGCGTCGCCGCTCCGCGTGATCGCCCGCGCCTCGCTCGGGCGCGACGCGGGGATCGCCATCGTCGAGGCCGACGGGCGCAGGCTGCTGGTCGGGTTCGGCCCGCAGGGGGTCCGCCCGCTCGCGGCCCCCGCGGCCGACGAGGTGCGGCCGTGATCGCCGCCGCCGTCCTCCCGGTCTCCGCCGGTCCGGTGGCCGAGCGCCCCGCCGAGCTGCTGGTGGTCCTGGCGCTCCTGGCGCTCGTGCCCGCCGCCCTGGTGATGCTCACCTCCTTCCTCAAGATCGTGGTGGTCCTCTCGATCGCGCGGTCGGCGCTGGGCGCCCCGCAGGTCCCGCCCAACACGGTCGTGACCGGCCTCGCGCTGGTGCTCACGCTGCTCGTGATGGCCCCGGTGGGCGAGCGCGCCGCCGCGCTGGCGCGGCCGGAGCCGGGCGAGCGCGGCGTGGCCGGGAGCCTGGCCGCCCTGGGGCGGGCCTCCGCCCCGCTCCGCGCCTTCCTGGCCCGCTTCGCCCGGCCGGACGACCGGGCCGCCTTCCTGGACGTCGCGCGCCGCCTGCGCGCGCCGGAGGCGGAGGCCCCGACCGACGAGGACCTCGCCGTGCTCGCGCCGGCCTTCGTCGTCTCGGAGCTGCGGCGCGCCTTCACCATCGGCTTCCTGGTGTTCATCCCCTTCCTGGTGGTGGACCTGGTGATCTCGAACGTCCTCCTGGCGCTCGGCCTCACGCAGCTGTCGCCCACCTCGGTGGCGCTCCCCTTCAAGCTCCTGCTCTTCGTCGCGGTGGACGGGTGGAAGCTCCTCGCCCGCGCCCTCGCCCTCTCCTACGCGGGGTGACCCATGGACCCGGCCCTCCTCCAGCTCGGCCGCGAGGCCCTCGTGGTGGTCCTGCTCGTGTCGGCGCCGCCGCTCGGCGCCGCGCTCGCGGTCGGCCTCGTGACCGGCGTGCTGCAGGCGGCGACGCAGGTGCAGGAGCAGACCCTCGGCGTGGTGCCGCGCCTCGTCGCGGTGCTCGGCGCGCTGGCGATCGCGGCGCCCTGGATCGGCGCGCGCGTGGTCCGCTTCGCGGCGCACTGCCTCGAGCTCGTCCCGCGGATGGCGCGGTGATCGCCGCGCCGGAGCTCGGCCCCGCGCTGGTGTCGGCGCTGCTGCACGCGCTCCGCCTCGCGCCCATGGCCATGGTGTCGCCGTTCCTGGGCGGCCCGCTCGTCCCGCCGGTGGTGCGGCTGGCGCTCGCGGCGGGGCTCGGCGGCGCGGCGGCGCTGGCGCGCGGCCTCCCGGTCGGCGCCGGCCGGGCTCGCCCTGGCGGTGGCGGCCGGCCGCGAGCTCGTCCTCGGCGCGGCGCTGGGGTTCCTGGCGGCGGCGCCGGTCGAGGCGGCGCGCTCGGCGGGGCGGCTCGTCGACACCTTCCGCGGCGCGACGCTCTCGGAGCTGCACGTCGCCCCCATCCGCCAGCGCGAGAGCGCCTCGGGCGATCTCCTCGCCCAGTGGGTGGTCGTCCTGGCGGCCTGGGCGGGCGGGGATCGGCTGATCGTGCGCGGCGTGCTGGAGAGCTTCGCCACGCTGCCGGCCGGCGCCGCCTTCCCGCTCGGCGCCGCGCGCGAGGTGGTGCTCGGCGCCTCGGCGGAGCTCCTCGCCGCGGCGGTGGCGGTGGCGGCGCCGGCCGCCGCGGGCGTCCTCGCAGCCGACCTCGCCCTGGCGCTGGCGGCGCGGCTCTCGCCCCAGCTCGGCGCCGTGAACGTGGCGCAGCCGGCGCGCGCGGCCCTCGGCCTCGCCCTGCTCGCCCTCGCGGCGAGCGCGGGGGCAGGCCGGCTGGTGGCGATGGTGGCGCTCCCGGGGCGGCTCGCCGGCGCCCTCGCGGGGGGCGCGCCGTGAGCGGCAGCCGCACCGAGCAGCCCACGCCCCGGCGCCTCCGCGAGGCGCGCCGGCGCGGCGAGGTGGCGGTGAGCCGCGAGCTGTGCGGGGCGGCGGCGCTGCTCGGGGGCCTCTGCGCGCTGGCGGTGACGGCCCGGGGCGCCGCGGCCGAGCTCGCGCGGGCGCTCCGCGCCGCGCTCGAGGGCGCCGTGGCGGCCGGCGCGCCCGGCACGATCGACGCGGCGGGTCCGGCGCTGCGCGAGGGCGCCGGGGCGGTCCTGCGGCTCTCGCTGCCGGCCGCCACCGCGGCGCTGCTCGCCGGCGCCGCGGCGGCGACCCTCCAGGCCGGGCCCGGCTTCTCCCCCGAGGCGCTCCGGCCCAGGCTCGAGCGGCTCGATCCGCTGCGCGGGCTGGCCCGGCTGCTCTCGCCCGCGCAGCTCGCCGCGGCGGCGCTCGGCGTGGCCAAGGCGGCGGTCCTGCTCCTGCTCGGCTGGAGCTGGCTCCGGGCCGCCGCGCCCGCGCTCGCCAACCTCCCTCGCCTCAATCCCGCGGCCCTGTGGCGGGCGCTGCCGCTCCTCGCGCCGCTCGTCCCGCGGCTCGCCCTCGCGCTCCTCGCGCTCGGCGCGCTCGACCTCCTCCTGGTGCGGAGGCGCCACCGCCGCGCCCTGATGATGACCCGCGACGAGGTCCGCCGCGAGCACAGGGAGGACGAGGGCGACCCGTCCCACCGCGCCGAGCGGCGCCGCCTGCACCGCGCGCTCCTCGACGCGCCGCCGGTGGCGCGCGCGACGGTGGTGGTGGTGAACCCGACCCACCTCGCGGTGGCGCTGCAGCACCGGCGCGACGGCGACGGCGCCCCGCGGGTGATCGCCAAGGGCGCCGGAGACGACGCGGCCCGGATCCGCTCCGCGGCGCGCCGGGCGGGGGTGCCCATCGTCCGCGACGTCGCGCTGGCCCGCGCCCTCCACCGCCTGACCGAGGTCGGGGACGAGATCCCGGAGGCGCTCTACGAGGCGGCCGCCGCCGTCCTCGCCCACCTGTACGGCCTCGAGGAGAAGCGTCCATGAACCACCTCCACGTCGCGCTCGCCCGCCTCCGCGGCGCCGGCGACGCGCTCTTCGCGCTCTCCGTGCTGGCGCTGGTGCTGCTGATGGTGACGCCGCTCCCGGCCGGGCTGCTCGACGTGCTGCTCGCCGGGAACCTCGCGACGGCCGCCACCATCCTGGTGGTGACGCTCTTCACCCGGGAGACGCTCCGGTTCGCGAGCTTCCCCACCCTGCTCCTGCTCACCACGCTCTTCCGGCTGGCGCTCAACGTGAGCTCGACGCGGCTCGTGCTCTCGCGCGGCGAGGCCGGCCGGGTCATCGAGGCCTTCGGGCGGGTGGTGGTGCAGGGCAACTACGTGGTGGGGGCGGTGGTCTTCGCCATCATCACGCTGGTCCAGCTCCTGGTGGTGGCGAAGGGCGCCGAGCGGGTGGCCGAGGTGGCGGCGCGCTTCACGCTCGACGCCCTCCCCGGCAAGCAGATGGCCATCGACGCCGACCTGCGCGCCGGCGCTGCTCGAGCAGGGCGAGGCGCGCCGGCGCCGCCGGGCGCTCGAGCGCGAGAGCCAGCTCTACGGCGCCATGGACGGCGCGCTCAAGTTCGTGAAGGGCGACGCGGTCGCCGGGATCGCCATCGTCCTCGTCAACGTGGCGGGCGGGCTCCTGGCCGGCGTGCTCCGCGGCATGGACGCGGGCGAGGCGGCGCGGCGGTACGCGCTGCTCGCCATCGGCGATGGGCTGGTCTCGCAGATCCCGGCCCTGCTCATCGCGGTCGCGGCGGGCGTGGCGGTCACGCGCGTCGCGTCGGAGGAGGAGGGCGCGACGCTCGGCGCCGAGATCGGCCGGCAGCTCCTGGCGCAGCCCGGCCCGCTCGCCGCCGTCTCGGCGCTGCTCGGCGCGCTCGCGCTCGCGCCGGGCCTGCCGGCGGCGCCGTTCCTGGTGCTCGCGGGCGCCGCCGGCGCGGCCGCCTGGCGGCTCGGGCGGCGGCCCCCGGACGCGGCCTCCACCTCGTCGGCGCCGCCCGCCCTCGACGGCCTCGCCGTCGAGGATCCGCTCGGCGGCCCGGCCCCGGTGGTGCTGGAGCTCGCCGACGACCTCCTCGCCGTCGCCTCGGCCGGCACGGCCGGCGCCGACGGGCTGGCCGCGCTCCGGGTCGGCTCTGGCGGGAGCTGGGCGTGCGCCTCCCGCCGGTGGCGCTCCGGCGCGGGGCGCTCGCGCCGGGCGGCTTCCGGGTGCTGGTGGACGAGGTGCCGGTCGCCGCGCGGCGTCGCGCCCGCCGACGAGGCGGTGCTCGCCGTCGCGCCGGACGAGCTCGCGCTGGTCGGGATCGCCGCGACGGCGGAGGCCGACCCCCTCTCCGGCCGCGCCGTGGCGGTGATCGCCGCGCGCGACGCCGCCCGCGCCGCCGCGCTCGGCCCGGCGCGCGCCCCGCTCGACCGCGTCCTCGCGGCCGCCGCGGGCGCGCTCGCGCGCGGCGCCGCGCGCTTCGTCGGCGTGCAGGAGGTGCAGTCGCTGCTCGACGGGCTCGAGCCCTCGGCGCCCGCGCTGGTGCGCGAGGCGAGCCGCCAGCTGCCGCCGGCGCTGCTCGCCGAGGTGCTGCGCCGGCTGGTCGAGGAGGGCGTGTCGATCCGGCCGCTGCGGACCATCCTCGAGGCGCTGCTCGAGGCGGGCGGGGGCGCGCGGGGCGCGCCGTCGCTCGCCGACGCCGCGCGCCGCGCGCTGCGCCGCCACCTCGGCCACGCGCTCGCGGGCGACGGACCGCTCGACGCCCTGCTCCTCGATCCCGCGGCCGAGGAGCGGATCCGCGAGGCGTTGACCGGGGAATCCGCTCGCGCTCGACCCGCGCGTCGCGGCGGCGCTGGTCGACGGGCTCGCGAGCGCGCTCGGCGGCCACGAGGTCCAGCCGGTGCTCCTGACCAGCCCCGACGTGCGCCGCGCGCTCCGGGGGCTCATCGCCCCGCGCTTCCCGCGGATCTCGGTGCTGGCCTACGACGAGCTCCCGCCGGAGCTGCCGGTCCGGCCGCTCGGTCGGGTGGCGCTCGCGGCCTAGCCGGCATCCGACATCCGGCCGAGGCACTTTTCGCGAAGCGAAATGCGCCCGGCCGCTCCCTGCCGGCTACGCCGTATGGACTCCTGGCGTGCGCGAGCACGGCAGCGGGGCCTCGACCGAAGGTCCGGGCCCCGCGCTGCTTCGCAACGATGTCGGCGAGTTAGACGCCGGCGGCGACCGGCGGCGTCCCCTGCCCCTGGCCCTCGCCGCTCCCCGCGTCCTCGCCGCCGCCCGGCGGCTTCGTCAGCAGTTCCGGCCGGTTCACCCGGTCGCGCAGCTCCTTGCCGGTGCGGAACAGGATGCCGCGCTTGGGCCTCACCGGAATCACCTCTCCGGTCTTGGGGTTGCGGCCCTGGTAGCCCTCGTAGTGCTTGACGTGGAAGGCGCCAAGCCCGCGAATTTCGATGTTCTCTCCCTGGCACAGGGCGTCCTTCATCGAGTCGAAGATCGTCTCGATGGTGGCCTCGGCCTGCTTCTGGGTCACACCGCGCTTCACGACGAGGATGTTGATGAGGTCCGACTTCAGCATCGGCGCTCCGGATCGCTGAGGGCCACCACCCATGGAAAGCCGCTCTGGATGGGGAGAGCCTAGCCGAAGGCTCCGAAATCGGCAAGGGTTCCACGGGCATGGGAGTCTGACGCGGTCCACCGCTCCCGAGCCCGGGGGCGGACGGGCTCACGACCGATCGGGTCCCGACGGTGCGGGGCGCAGGTCGGCCGGCCCCGCTACGGCCGGGCGGTCCTGGCGGGTCGCGGCGCCTGCTCCGCGCACGTTCGCACAGCGCCGGAAGTCGATCCCCTCCAGCTCCTCCGCGGCCTTCAGCGTCGACTTCATCGAGTATCGCCCGGAGCCCAGGCGAGGACGCCGGGGCTCGCATCGCGGCCCAGCACCGCTCGCCGGACGTCGAGCAGCGTGATGCTCTCGAGCGGCCTCGCCGGGACCAGGCCGCCGTCCGCCAGCCCCGAGCAGCACCCGCCCGCTGGCGGCAGCGCCTCCACCACCTCGCCCACCTCCTCGGCCGATGCGCCGATGCGCGGGCCAGGTCGCCGCGCGTCGAGGGGGCGGCTCGCCGCCGGCGTCGAAGGCCAGCGCCGACCTCCAGCATGGCCCGCCCGGCCAGCGCTCGCGCGTGGTGGCCGGTCGCCGGCGCGGGCCGCGCCGAGCCGGAGCGCGGCGCGTTCTGGACCACGAAGGCCACCCGCGCGCCGAACAGCACGATGGTCCAGGAGACGTAGAGCCAGAGGAGGAAGGTCGGCATCGCCGCCACCGAGCCGTAGATGGCGTGGTAGCGGAAGAAGCGGCGCGACCGCGAACGGTGTAGCCCCACTTGGCGATCTCCCACGCCACGCCCGCCACCAGGCCGCCCGCCAGCGCCGCGCCGAGGCCGCACCCGGGTGTCGGGCACGAGAAGTAGAGCGCCGGCGAAGAGCGCGCAGGTGAGGAGCGCCCGCCGGCCAGCCGCCAGGAACGTCGCGCCGGTGCCGGCCAGCCAGCGACTCGGCGGCGTGGCCGAGCGTGAGCGAGCCGGCCAGCAGCAGCGGGCCGAGCGTGAGCCCGACCCAGTAGATGACCGCCTGCTGCGCGAGCGGGCGGCGCCGGCGGATGCCCCAGATGTCGTTGACCGCCCGCTCGACGTTGGAGAAGAGCGACACCGTCGACCAGACGAGCAGCGCGCCGCCCACCAGGCCGGCGCAGGTCGCGTGGGCGTTCCGGACGAAGCGGTCGAGGTACGGCTCGAGGGTGGTGCGCGCGCCGACCGCCAGGTTGTCGAGGAGGAAGCTCGTGGACCTGGGCGGCAGATCTTCTCCATCCCGGTGAAGGCCTGCACCACCGAGAAGGCGACCACCAGCGCCGGCACCAGCGCGAAGAGCGAGAGGTAGGTGAGCGCCATGGCGCGCGGGCGCACCTCGTCGCCCTGGAGACGCGAGCGCCGCGCGCACGGCGGCCACCGCCGAGCGGAGCGCCGCCTGCGGCGCGCCCGAGGCCGGAGCCTCGTCCCGGGCGAGCCGGCACCGCGGCCTCAGGCCTCTCGCCGGCGCGGCGCGGCGGCGCTGCCGTCGCCCTTCGGCTCCGTCGCCGCCGCTTGCGCTCGTCGCCGCCCTTGCGCTCGCCGCCCCGCCGCTGCGTCCTCGCCGCGCCGCCTGCCCGCCGCGGCGATCGCGATCGCCGCGCCGCGGCCGCCCCCGCCGCCGCGCTGCCGCCCGCGTCCGCCGCGCCGCCGCGCGCTCGCCGCTCGCGGCGCTCGCCCCGCTCGCCGCGCGGCTGCTCGCCGCCGCTCGCCGCGCTCCTGGCGGCCGTAGATGTCGAACTGCTCCTGGTGGTAGCTGGCCTGCGGCTTCACCTGGATGGTCTTGTTGAACCGGTCCATCAGGTAGCGCAGCTCGTCGCGCTCGTCGCCCTGGAGGATGCGGGCCACCTCGGGGTGGCAGTTCACCACCAGCACGGCTCCGGGAAGTGCGGCGCCTCGCGGCGGATCTCGCGGAAGATCTCGTAGGCCACGGTGATCTTCGACTTGAGTGTGGCCCTTGCCGTCGCAGTAGCTGCACGGCTCGTTCATCATCCGCGTGATCGACTCGCGCACGCGCTTGCGCGTCATCTCGACCAGGCCCAGCTCGGAGATCTTGAGGACGTTGGTCTTGGCCTTGTCCCGGCCCAGCGCCTCCTGCAAGGCCTTGAAGACCTTGTCGCGGTTCTGCGCCTTGTCCATGTCGATGAAGTCGATGATGATGATGCCGCCGATGTTGCGCAGCCGGAGCTGGTAGACGATCTCCTTGGCCGCCTCGATGTTGATCTTGGTGATCGTCTCCTCGAGGTTCTTCTTGCCGACGTAGCGGCCCGAGTTGACGTCGATGGCGGTGAGCGCCTCGGCCTGGTCGATGATGAGGTAGCCGCCGCTCTTGAGCCAGACCTTGCGCTGCGCGGCGCGCTTGATCTCCTGCTCGATCCCGTAGGCGTCGAAGATCGGCTCCTCGCCGCTGTAGAGCTCGATCTGCGACTCGAGGTGCGGCGCCTGCTCGTGCACGAAGCGCAGGATGCGCTCGTACTCGTCGCGGTCGTCGATGACCAGCTTCTCGACGTCGGCGGTGAAGAGGTCGCGGGTGGCGCGCAGGATGAGGTCGAGGTCGCCGTGGAGCAGCGCCGGGGCGCCGACCTTGTCCTTGGTCCGGATGATCTCGTTCCAGACCTGGATGAGGAAGCGGATGTCGGCCTCGAGCTTCCCGGCGTCCACGCTCTCGGCCACGGTGCGGACGATGAAGCCGGTGCCCTCGCGGGCGCATCCGGTCGACGATCTCGCGCAGGCGGCGGCGCTCGCCGTCCTTCTCGATGCGGCGGGAGATGCCGACGTGGTCGACCGTCGGCATGAAGACCAGGTGGCGGCCCGGCAGCGAGATGTGGCTGGTGATGCGGGCGCCCTTGGTGCCGATGGGATCCTTGGCGACCTGGACGATCACCTCCTGGCCTTCCTTGAGGAGGTCCTGGATGTTCTTCGGCTCCTTGGAGCGCTTCTCCTCGCGCGGCCGTTGCGGCCGTCGCGCTCGCGCCCCTCGCGGCGGCCGCCCGCGCTCGTCGCCGCGCCGCGTCGCGCTTCTCGTCGCGGTCCTTCTCGCCGCGGCTCGCGCGCCTCGCCGCGCTCCCGGTCGCCGCGCTCGCGCTCGCCGCGGGCCTCGCGCGCCGCCTCGCGCGGCGGCGCCTGGATGCGATCGCTGGCGCGGCGCGGCGGGCGGCGCCGGCTCGCGCGGCGGCGGCTCCGGCGACGCTCGGGGGCGCTCGCCTCCGCGAGCCGGAGCGGTCGCCTCGGCGCCGGCGTCCGCGCGGCGGCGGCGGACCGGCGAGCCCGGGCAGCGGCCGGCACCGGCTCCATGGCCCACGGCCGGCGTCAGGGGGACGGGGGGAGCGGCGCGGGCGGAGCGGCTCCAGCTCCGGCGCGGCAGCCTCGGTGCGGCGGCCTCGGGCGGACGCGGCGGCGGCCTCCGGCGCGGCGGGCTCGCGGCGCGCCGGCCGGCTCGACCGCGGCGGCGGCGACGGCGGACTCCGCGGCGCGCCTCGCCCGGCGGCGCCTCGGCGGCGGCGCCTCCGCGGCGGCGTCGCCCGCGTCGCCGGACCGGCGTCGACGGGCGCCGTGGCTCGACCCGGCGGGCGCGGTCGGGGCCGGCGGCTCGTCGGCCGCCGCCTGCGCGCGCGCCTCCGCCTCCTCGGCCTCCTGCTCCGAGGGGACGTCGGTCACGTCGTCGGGGTGCTCGCCCTCGGTGAGCTCGAACTCCTCGGAGAAGTCCGGGTCGCCGTAGACGTCGCCGACGTAGAGGAAGGCGGCCTTCTCGAGCCCGATGTCCACGAAGGCGGCCTGCATGCCCGGGAGCACGCGGACCACCCGGCCCTTGTAGATGTTGCCGACGATCCCCTTCTCGCGCTTTCGCTCGAGGTAGTACTCGTCGATCGTCCCGTTCTCGACCAGCGCGACGCGCGTCTCCGCGCCCGCGGCGTTGATGACCAGGATGCTCGTTGCCCGCCATGACGGACCTCTCTCGCCCGGGCCGATCGGCGCGGGGAGAGCGAGGCCGGCCAGGCGGCGGGCCACGATCGCGATCGTCCCGGCGGTGCCGGGCGCGTCGGATCTGCTGTCGAGCTGACGCTCAAAGTTCGCGTCTCCTCGCGCCCGGCGGCCGCGCGCGGCGCGGCCCGGCGGGGCGCGTCATCGTTCAGGCGTCGAGGTAGCGAGGCGCGCGGGGCTGGCCGTGTCGGCCGGTCCGCTCGGTCCTCGCGAGGCTCACGCCTTCCTTCAAAACCTTCACTCCTCGCGGCGGCGCGCCGTCCTCGCCGAAGATCGCCCCCAGCACCTCGGCTGGCTTGGCGCTCCCGGACGGATCCGCCCTCAAGCTGAACGCGACCCGTCCTCGCGCCTTCCACGCGCGAGATGGGTCACTATGTCCTTCAAGTCTATCTCTCTTTGCTTCTTCGCCGCAATCTTCTGGCCGCGGCCCCGCTGGCGGCTCTTCGGGGGGGCGGCGCGGGTCACCACCGACTGGCCCGCGTCGCCGAAGGCGCGGACCCGCGCCTCGAGCCTGGGCGCATCCCAGGATTCATCCGGGGAATTCGGCACGATAGTGCACGGCCCGCTGGGCCTCGGCAGATCGACGGGGCGCGCAGGTCGAGCAGCTCGCGCGTCCTCGAGGCGCAGACCGCTCCGGCAGCTCGGCGGCCGAGCCGCGCCAGCGACGTCGGCCGGGTCGGCCGGACCGACCAGCTCGAGGTCGAGGTACTCGCACACGGCTCTCGACCCCGACCGGCAGCGCCGGCCCGAACGAGACCCGCGGCTTCGGGTGGTAGCCCTGCGAGTAGGCGACCGGCAGGCCGGCCCGCCGGATGGCCCGGAGGAGCGCGTGCATGGTCTCGAGGTGCGAGAGGGCGACCAGCCGGCCGAGCTTGGCGTAGCGGACCCGGACCCGCGTGTGCACGGCGGACTCGGGCGGGCGCGGCGGCGGCGGCGGCTCGGGCACGTAGTCCTTCGCCTCGTAGGTCCGGTTCTTCACCACCTCGTAGTCGCAGGCGCCGCAGACGGTGCACGGCGCGAGCACGCAGTCCGGCACCTCGGCCAGGTTGCGCGCCGCCGCGAGCTGCTTCTGGAGGTAGGCCTCGGGTGACGCCGCAGTCGATGCGGTCCCAGGGCAGCACCTCGTCGAGGCGGCGGCGCCGGTGGGCGAACCAGTCGAGCCCCACGCCGTGGACCCGCTCGCACTCCTCGAACGCCTCGAGCCAGTTCCGCTCGTCGAACCACTCGGTCCAGCCGTCGAGCCGCTGCCCGTTGCGGAAGGCGGCCAGCACGGCGGCGCCGACGCGGCGGTCGCCGAGCGCCAGCGCCCCCTCGATCGACGACTGGCGCGAGTCGTGCGGCTTGAACTGGATGGCGCCGTTCCGGCCGCCCAGGGCCGCGGTGACGAGCCCCTGGCGCCGGCGCGTCTCCTCCGGCGCGATCATCGGCTCCCACTGGAAGGGCGTGAAGGGCTTCGGCACGAAGGTGGACGCGCCGAGGTGGATGGCGGCCGAGCCCTGCCCCTTCGGCAGCGCGCGGCGCGCGGCGGCGAGGCAGCGCCGCGCCAGCTCGGCGATGGCCACCACGTCCTCGTCGCGCTCCTCCGGCAGGCCGATCATGAAGTAGAGCTTCAGGAGCGACCAGCCGTTCGAGAAGATCGACTCGACCGCGCGCAGGAGGTCGGCCTCGCGGTTGCCCTTGTTGATCACCGCGCGCATCCGCTCGGTGGCCGCCTCGGGGGCGAGGGTGAACCCGGTCTTCCGGATGCGGGCGATCTTGGCGGCCAGCGCCTCGCTCATGGTCTCGGTCCGGAGCGACGGCAGGCTCATCCCGATCCGCTCGCCCTCCCAGCGGGCCAGGAAGTCGTCGAGCAGCCCGTTCAGCGGGCCGTAGTCGCCGGAGGAGAGCGAGAGCAGGCCCACCTCCTCGTAGCCGGAGGCCTTGAGCCCGGTCTCGGCCAGGCGGAGGACCTGCTTCGGATCGCGCTGCCGGGTGGGGCGGGTGATCATGCCCACCTGGCAGAAGCGGCAGCCGCGCGTGCAGCCGCGCTGGAGCTCGATGGGCAGGCGGTCGTGCACCGTCTGCATGAACGGGACGAGCGGGCGCGTGTAGGCGGTGGTCGGGAGCGCGTTCAGGTCGGGCATGACCCGGCGCTCGACCTTCTCGTACCCGGGCCGGAGCGGCTCGATGGCGACCAGCGCCCGCGAGATCGGGTCGTAGCGCGGCGCGAAGAAGGCCGGCACGTAGACGCCGGGGATGTGCGCCAGCCGCTCGAGCAGCTCCCGGCGAGTGGCGCCGCCGCGGCGGAAGCCGCTCGCGGCCACCGCCGCCGCGATCTCGAGGGACACGTCCTCGCCGTCACCCACCGCGAACGCGTCGAAGAAGTCGGCCACCGGCTCTGGGTTGAAGGCGCAGGGCCCGCCCCCGAGCACCAGCGGGTCGTCGTCGCCGCGCTCGCGGGCGAGGAGCGGGATCCCCGAGAGGTCGAGCAGCGCCAGCGCGCTCGTGTAGGCGAGCTCGAACTGGAGCGTCACGCCGAGCACGTCGAAGTCGCGCACCGCCGCGCGGGACTCGAGGGTGAAGAGCGGCAGCCCGCGCTCCCGCAGCATGCCCTCCATGTCCGGCCAGGGCAGGAACACGCGCTCGCACGCGATCTCCGGCTGGTCGTTGAGGAGGTGGTAGAGGAGCCGGAAGCCCAGGTTCGACATCCCGACCTCGTACGTGTCGGGGAACGCCAGCGCGAACCGCACCTGCGCGGCCGAGAGGTCCTTCACCACCGCGCCGAGCTCGGCGCCCACGTAGCGGGACGGCTTCTGCGCCTCTAGGACGAGCGCGTCGAGCGCGGACGCGTGGAGCGCGGGATCGGTCTTCATGCCTTCGCCGGGCCGCGGGTTCGAGCCGCGTGTCGCCCGCCGGGAGAGTGTCGAACCGCCGGATCTGACGGTGAAATCCAGCGGAAGCCGGGCTGCATACCACACCCCGGCGCGCGCGCTCAAGCGCCGGCACTCGATCTCCGGCCAGGGCACTTCTTCGCGAAGCGAGATGTGCCCGGCCGCTCCCTTGCCGGCGCCCAGGCCCCACCGGGGGAACCCCGCGGGGCTTCACCACCGGATCGAGAATGAGCCGAGGTCGCCCGCGTGCGGCGCCCAGGCCACCTCGACCTCCTCGACGTCGGCGGCGGGCGGCCCCCGGCGGAGGGCGCGGAGCAGGGCCTCGACCGCCGCGCGCTCGCCCTCCACCTCGGCCTCCACGTTGCCGTCGGGCAGGTTGCGCACCCAGCCGCGGACCCCCAGGCCCCGGGCCTCGTCGACGGTGTACTGGCGGAAGGACACGCCCTGCACGCGGCCGGTCACCAGGAACCGGGCGCGGACCAGATCGGACATCCGTTCACTCCTTCAAGAGGCGCAGGAACTCCTCCTCCCCGACGATCCGCACGCCGAGGCCCCGCGCCTTGTCGAGCTTGCTCCCCGCGTCCTCGCCGGCCACCACCAGGTCGGTCTTGCGCGACACGCTCCCCGAGACCTTGCCGCCCCGCCGCTCGATCTCCGCCTTGGCGTCGTCGCGGGAGAGCGAGGCGAGCCCGCCGGTGAGCACCACGGTGCGGCCGGCGAAGGGCCCGCGGGCCTCGACCGCCTCCGCCGCCGGCGCCACCCCCGCCGCGAGCAGCCGCTCGACCACGCGCCGGTTCTGCGGCTCGGCGGTCCAGGCGCGGATCTCCGACGCCGTCTCCGGCCCCACGTCGCGCACCGAGAGGAGCTCGTCCTCGGTCGCGGCCATGAAGCGGCCCAGCTCGCCGAAGTGGCGCGCCAGCGTGGCGGCGGTCGCGTCGCCCACCTGCGGGATCCCGAGCGCGTGGAGCAGGCGCCGCAGGGTGGTCGCCTTCGAGCGCTCCAGCGCGGCCAGCATGTTCTGCGCGCTCTTCTCGGGCAGCTCGCGCTCCTTGCCCTCCTCCTTGCGCGGGCGGCTGAAGAGCTGCTGCCAGGTCTCGAACGGGACCGCGTAGAGGTCGGCGAAGTCCTTCACCAGCCCGCGCTCGACCAGCAGCGCGGCCAGCTTCTCGCCCAGGCCGTCGATGTCGAGCGCGCGCCGCTGCGCGAAGTGGCAGAGCCGTCCCACCAGCTGGGCGGGGCAGGCCGCGCCGGTGCAGCGGTAGACCTTCTCGCCCTCCTCGCGCACCACCTTCGCGCCGCACACCGGGCACTCGGCGGGGAAGACGAACGGCCGCTCCGCGCCGGTGCGCCGGTCGGGGAGCGGCTTCACCACCTCCGGGATCACCTCGCCCGCCCGCCGCACCAGGACCCAGTCGTCCTGGAGGATGTCCTTGCGGCGCATCTCGTCCTCGTTGTGGAGGGTGGCGCGCGAGACCATCGCGCCGGAGAGCCGCACCGGGTCGAAGTCCACCACCGGGGTGAGGATGCCGGTGCGGCCCACCGAGGCCCAGATGCGCCGGATGCGGGTGGCCTCCTCCTGCGGCGGGTACTTGTACGCGGCGGCCCAGCGCGGGAACTTCGAGGCCGCGCCGAGGCGCCGCCGCCAGTCGAGGTCGTCCACCTTCAGCACGATCCCGTCGGTGTCGTAGGGGAGCCGGAAGCGCTCCTCCGCCATGCGGTCGCGGTAGGCGAGCACCTCGTCGAGCCCCTCGCAGAGCCGGTTCTCGGCGTTGGTCTCGAACCCCCAGGCGGCCAGCGCGGCCAGCTTCTCCCAGTGCGTCGTCCACCCGTCGCCGCCCGGCACCAGGGCCTCGTAGGCGATGAAGGAGAGGGGGCGCCGCGCGGTGACCCGCCAGTCCAGCTGGCGGAGCGTGCCGGCGGCGGCGTTGCGGGGGTTCGCGAAGGGCTCCTCGCCGGCGCGGACGATCTGCCGGTTCATGGCCTCGAAGTGCTCCTTGAAGAGCAGCACCTCGCCGCGGACCTCGACCCGCGCCGGCGCCGGCCCGGCCAGCCGGTGCGGGACGCCGCGGTTCGCGCCCAGGCCGCCCACCACCCTCAGGTTGGCGGTGACGTCCTCCCCGTTCACCCCGTCGCCGCGCGTCGAGCCCTGCGCCAGCGCACCCTCCTCGTAGACCAGCTCGACCGCGAGGCCGTCCAGCTTCGGCTCGACCACGTAGCGCACCGCCGCGCCGGGCGGGAGCCCGAGCAGCCGGCGCACGCGCGCGTCGACCTCGCGGAGCTCCTCGTCGGTCTGGACGTTGCCGAGCGAGAGCATGGGCTCGCGGTGAACCACCCGCTCGAACCGCTCCGAGGGCGCGCCCGAGACGCGCTGGGTGGGCGAGTCCGGCGACACCAGCTCCGGGTGCTCCGCCTCGAGCGCCTGCAGCTCGCGCATGAGCCGGTCGTACTCGGGATCCGAGAGGACCGGCTGGTCCAGGACGTAGTAGGCGTGGTCCGCGGCGCGGATCCGCTCGCGCAGGTCGCGGGCGAGCGCCGCCGGTTCGCGCTTCGTCATGGCGCGAGGATGGCGCGGCGGCCGGCGGCCGGCAACGAGATCCGCGCCCCGGCTCAGAAGGTGGTCCGGTCCTCCTCGCCGCGCGGGGGCGTCTCGGGGCTCACGCGATCCGGCTGGAAGCCGTAGCCGGCGGCCCGGTAGAGCAGGGTCTTGGAGCTCGGCACGCCGTCGCCGTCGAGATCGCCGACGGCCGTCACGGTGAGGGTCGTCCCCTCCACGGCGTCCTCGTCGGCGAGGAACCAGTACGAGTAGTAGGTGTCGCCGATCACCACCATCGAGAGCGCCGGCCAGCCGGACGCGGTCCAGTCGAACGTCCGCTTGGAGGTGCCCGGGACGTCGGTGGGGTTCTGGACGCCCTCCCACCGGCCGCCGGGGACGCGCTGCTGGATGGAGACCGTGTCGGTCACGGCGTCGGCGATGGCCCGCATGATGGTGAGCCGCTCCGCGGCGCGCGAGCGGAGCGTCGCGCGGGTGAGGACCGGGGCGGCCACCGAGGCGAGCAGGCCCACGATGGCCACCGAGACCATCAGCTCGATCAGCGTGAACCCGCGGGTGGGTCCGCGGCCGATCATCGCGCCGTCTCCTCCGGCGCGGGCGCCGGCTCGATCACCCAGGTGCCGGCCGAGACCGCGCGGAGCACGTTCCCGCGCGAGGCCTCGAGCCGCCTGAACCGCTCCAGCTCCGCCGGATCGACGCGCCTCCCGGGGAGCGTCGTCAGCAGGCGGCTTGCGCCTCGGTCCACGCCCAGCGTCCCCTCGGGCGCGCCCGGGAAGGAGGCGGGCGGGACCGGCGCAGGGCGGAGGTGCAGGCGCCACCCGTGGTAGCCGAGCGCCCCGGCGGCGACCGCCGTGAGGAGCACCAGGAGGCCGATCGGCGCGCGCCGACGCGTCGTCTCCGCTGGGGCGAGCACGCGCGTCGCCGCGGCGCGCCGCGGCGCGGGCGTGGCCGCGGGGGCCGGCGCCGGAGCGCCGCCTCCCGCCGCCTCGGAGAAGGCGATCGCCTCCCGGACCAGCGCGTTGCGGACCGCCTCGAGCCCCAGCCGCGCGTCCCGGGGCGCGCCCTGCACGAGCGCCTTCACCTCCGGGAGCAGCGCGTCGATCTCGCCGAGGAGGCCCTGCACCGCGTCGCGATCCACCGGCGCGCCTGGCGGCGGCGCGGTCGCCACCGCCGCCGCGACGCGCAGGCGCATCACCGCCGCGGCGCGGACCGGCGCGGGATCGAACGGCTGCGGATCGCCCCCGAGCACCTCGCGCTCGAGCGCCGAGAGCGAGACCAGCACCTGCTCGGCGACGGCGCCGAGCGCCGCGCCGGCCGGCAGGGTCCCCGCGATCGCTCGAGAGAGCGCCTCGGCGGCCTCGGCCTGCGAGGGCGTCGCGGCCGGCCAGGCGGACCGAGCCATCGGCGAAGGGGTCGGGAGCGGGAGCGGCGGCTGCGCCCTCCAGTCGTCGAGCGCCGGCGCCGCACCGGCCGCGAGCGGCCCGCCGCAGGCGAGGATCTCTTCCTTCGATGATCGGTCGATCGACGATCGTTCCATGGGCTTCGGCGCACCCTTCGCGCGCGGACCGATGTTAACCCCGACGGAGCGTCGCCCCCCGGCGCCGGCGGCCCCCGCGTTCATGGCACAGGCGCGGCGCGCCCCGGCGCCGGCCCCGGAGCGTTGACACCTCGAAAGCGACCGCTTACGTTTGGCGTCTCTCCTCTCGGCCTCGTCCAGAGACCGCCCCGCAGACTCCGCCGGCAGCCCCCCCCGCGCCGCGCGACGCCGCCCCAGGGACCGACATGCCCGCCGCCGCCCCCACCTCCGCGCCCGCCACGTCGAGCCTCACCGACCTGAAGCACCTCAAGGTGGCGGAGCTCGCCCGGATGGCGCGCGAGCTGAACGTCGAGGCGGCCGGCGCCCTGAAGAAGCAGGACCTGATCTTCGCGATCCTGCAGGCCCAGTCGAAGGCGGCCGAGGCGGCCAAGGAGGAGATGGAGGTCGCCGGCGAGGGCACGCTGGAGGTGCTCCCCGACGGCTTCGGCTTCCTGCGCAGCCCCGACTTCTCCTACCTCCCCGGGCCGGACGACATCTACGTGTCGCCCTCGCAGATCCGTCGGTTCAACCTGCGCACCGGCGACACGGTCCGTGGAACGGTGCGGCAGCCCAAGGAGGGGGAGCGGTACTTCGCCCTGCTGAAGGTCGACTCGATCAACGGTGAGCTGCCCGAGGAGAGCCAGCAGAAGGTCCTCTTCGACAACCTCACCCCGCTCTACCCCACCGAGCGGCTGACCCTCGAGCACGATCCCGCCGAGATGACCACCCGCGTGGTCGACCTGTTCTCGCCCATCGGGAAGGGGCAGCGCTGCCTGATCGTCTCGCCGCCGCGGGCCGGCAAGACCGTCCTCCTGCAGAACATGGCCCACGCCGTCACCTCCAACCACCCGGAGGTCACCCTCATCGTGCTGCTCATCGACGAGCGGCCCGAGGAGGTCACCGACATGGAGCGGACGGTGAAGGGGGAGGTGGTGGCCTCCACCTTCGACGAGCCGGCCACGCGCCACGTGCAGGTGGCCGAGATGGTCATCGAGAAGGCCCGCCGCCTGGTCGAGCACAAGAAGGACGTGGTGATCCTGCTCGACTCGATCACCCGCCTGGCGCGCGCCTACAACTCGACGGTGCCGCCCTCCGGCAAGATCCTCTCCGGCGGCGTGGACTCGAACGCGCTCCACAAGCCGAAGCGCTTCTTCGGTGCGGCCCGCAACATCGAGGAGGGCGGCTCGCTCACCATCATCGGGACCGCCCTGGTGGACACCGGCAGCCGCATGGACGAGGTGATCTTCGAGGAGTTCAAGGGGACCGGGAACTCCGAGATCGTGCTCGACCGCAAGCTGATGGAGAAGCGCATCTTCCCCTGCATGGACATCGGGAAGAGCGGCACGCGCAAGGAGGAGCTGCTCCTGCCGGCCGACTGGCTCTCCAAGATCTACATCCTGCGCCAGACCATCCTGAACGGCCTCGACAACGTCGAGGCGATGAAGTTCATCCTCGACAAGTTCCGCCAGGTGAAGAACCACGACGAGTTCTTCAGGATGATGGTGGGCGGCGGGAAGTGACCGCCGGCCGCCCGGGCGGGCGGCGGCCCGCCGCGCTTGACCTATCCCCGCGATCCGACTAGATCCCCCCTTCCCCACAACCGGGCCCGGACCATCGCCGCCCCCAGGCGATGCAAGCGGTCCAGAGGCGAGCATGAAGGAAGGCATCCACCCCGAGTACAAGGCGACCAAGGTCGTCTGCGCCTGCGGGAACGTCATCGAGACCCGCTCCGTCCGCGGCGACTTCCACATCGAGATCTGCGCCGCCTGCCACCCGTTCTTCACGGGCAAGCAGAAGATCATGGACACCGCGGGCCGCATCGAGCGGTTCAAGACCCGCTACGCCGCCACGCCTGCCAAGGCCGAGCACGCGAAGAAGCCGGCCGCCCCCGCCGCGGCGCCCAAGAAGCCCGAGGCGCCCAAGGAGAATCGCGCGGCGAAGCGCGCCAAGTCGGTCAAGGTCAAGCCGAAGGCCGAGGCCGCTCCGGCCGAGGCGCCGGCCGCCGAGGCGAAGCCCGAGTAACGGCCGCCGCGCCCTCGACGCTCCGAGAGCGGCGCCCTCGGGCGCCGCTCTTCGCATTTCAACGGGGCGTGCCGCCCGCCCCGCCGAGCAGAGCCGTCGGGGCCCCACCCCTGGCGCGCGGGGCCCGTGACCTCGCGCGCCCGCATGCGCGGGTTCGCGCGAGGTCCCCGCGGTGAGGGGCTTCGCCCCTCCCCCGCTGCGCGGGGCCCCCTCCCGTCTCGTGTTCTCTGGGCGCCACCCACCCCCGCTGCGCGGGGCCCCTCCCTGCGGACTCGAGGGCGGGCTCCTACCCCGCTGCGCGTGGCAGACTGTTCGCCATGGACGGCCCGCAGCGCTCCGGGCCCGCGCGCCGCGGGCTGGTCGAGTACGTCGTGCTGGTGGCGGTGCTCGCGCTCCTCGCGGCGGGCGCGCTGGCGCTGTTCGGCGACCGGATCCGCGCGCTCTTCGGCGTCCCCGGGCCGGCCACCGCCGCCGAGCGGCCGCGCGGATGACCCCCGCGCCGGCCCGCACGGCCAGGGCGGCGGGTGGCCACCCCCAGGACGTTGTATCTTCGAGGGCGTGATCCCGCTCGTCCTCATCGTCGACGACGAGGCGCCCAACCGCGAGTCGCTCGGCAAGATCTTCGAGCGCGAGGGCTGGCGTGTGGCGCTCGCCGACTCCGCCCCGGCCGCGCTCGACGCGCTCCGCCGCGAGCGGGTGGCGGTGGTGGTCACCGACCTCATGATGCCGGGGATGGGCGGCGACGAGCTCCTGCGCGCGGTGAAGACCGTCTCGCCGGAGAGCGAGGTGGTGCTCATGACCGCCTACGGCACGGTGGAGACGGCGGTCGCCGCGATGAAGGACGGCGCCTACGACTTCCTCACCAAGCCCGTGAAGCGCCACGCCATCGTGAAGTCGGTGCGCCAGGCGCTCGAGAAGGCCTCGCTGGTGGCGGAGAACCGCGCCCTCAAGGCGCGCCTGGCGGAGCTGGCGCCGGGCGGGCCGGGCGGCCTCATCGGCGACGCCCCGCCGTTCCGGGCCGTGCTCGAGACCCTCCGGCAGGCGGCGCCGACCCAGGCGACGGTGCTGCTCGCCGGCGAGAGCGGCACCGGCAAGGAGCTCGCCGCGCGGCTCCTGCACGACCTCTCCGCCCGCGCGTCCGGCCCGTTCGTCCCCATCAACTGCGCCGCCATCCCCGAGGGCCTCCTCGAGTCGGAGCTGTTCGGCCACGAGAAGGGCGCCTTCACGGGCGCGGTCTCGCGCAAGGAGGGGCGGTTCGAGCGCGCCCGCGGCGGCACGCTCTTCCTCGACGAGGTGGGCGAGATCCCGCTCGGCGTCCAGGTGAAGCTGCTCCGCTTCCTGCAGGACGGGGTGCTGGAGCGGGTGGGCGGGACCGAGCCGATCCGGGTGGACGTGCGGGTGGTGTCCGCCACCAACAAGGACCTCGCCGCCGAGGCGAGGGCCGGCCGCTTCCGCGAGGACCTCTTCTACCGGCTCGACGTGGTGGCGCTCACGCTGCCGCCGCTCCGCGAGCGGCGCGAGGACGTGCCGCTCCTCGCGAGCGCGTTCCTGCGCCGGTTCGCGGAGAAGAACGGCAAGGCGATGAGCGGCTTCACCCCGGCGGCGATGGCGGCGCTCGAGCGGTACGCCTGGCCCGGCAACGTGCGCGAGCTGCAGCACGCCGTCGAGCGCGCGGTGATCCTGACGCGCGGCGAGGCGATCGATCTCGGCGATCTCCCCGAGGCGGTCCGGGCCGGGGCCGCCTCCGCCGTGGCGGCGGGCGCGCCTTCGCCAGGAGCCGCCCCGGTGCTGACCGTGCCGCTCGGGACCCCGCTCGAGGAGGTGGAGCGGCTCGTCATCCGGGAGACGCTGCGGCAGACGCGCGGCGACAAGGGGCTGGCCGCGCAGATCCTCGGGATCGCCGCGCGGACGATCTACCGGAAGCTCGATCGCGACGAGGAGGGACGGCTGGTCGAGCCGGGCGGAGGCGGCCCGGAGGACGGCGGGTAGTCCTGCCAATTTGGCGCCCCGGCCTGCGCGGCCTGGCGCCGCTTGCCAAATTGGCAGACCCGGCGCCCGCCCTGCCCGCTCGCGCCGTCCCGGGGAAGGATTTCCCCGGAACTGCCGTGGGTTGAGCCAGGGCCCTGCACCGGGCGGGTGGCACGCACGTTGCTCACCCCCGGCACGGGCGCTCCCATGCTCGACCTCTTCTTCCGCAAATACGCCTGGACGGCGAACCTCGTGCTGATCTTCGCGGCGGCGTGGCTCTCCGCCAAGACGGTGAACACGCTGGTCGGCGCGGTCATCCGGCCGCGCCCGCGGGCAGAGCTGAGCGTCCCGCCGCCCGCGCCGGCTCGGGCCGTGCTCCCGCCGCCCATCGACGAGGCGAAGCTCTACCACCTGATCGGCGTCGAGCCGCCGCAGGTGGCCGAGGACGGCGACGCGGCGGCGGCGCCGGCGCGCCCGCAGAACTGCCGCGATCCGCGCGCGCAGCCGCAGCGGACCGGGCTCCGGCTGCAGCTCGTCGCGAGCGTGCTGGCGGAGCGGCCTCGCTGGTCGCTCGCGACCATCGCCGACCTCGGCACGCGCGAGACGCAGGTCCTCGGGGTGGGCGATCGGATCCAGGGGGCCGAGCTCCTCGGCGTCGAGCGCATCAAGGGCGAGGCCGACGCGACCGGCAACGCGTTCAAGACCATCGCGGTCCTCTGCAACGCCGGCACCAAGGAGTACCTGGAGTACGACCCGGGGGCGGGCGACGTCGGCGCGCCGCCGCCGGCCCCGAACCTCGGCGTGTCGGCCATCCCGCGGCCCGGCGGCGGGCCGATGGAGGGCGTCCGCGCGACCGGGCAGGACAAGTACGAGATCGATCGCAAGGTGATCGACTCGACGCTCAACAACCTGAACAACATCGCCACGCAGGCGCGCATCGTGCCGTCCTTCAAGAACGGCGCGGCGAACGGGTTCAAGCTGTTCTCGATCCAGCCCGGCTCGCTCTACTCGTCGATCGGCATCCAGAACGGCGACGTGATCCAGCGGGTGAACGGGTACGAGATCAACTCTCCGGAGAAGGCGCTCGAGCTCTACCAGAAGCTCCGTGAGTCGGGGCACGTGACGATCGAGCTGGAGCGGCAGGGCCAGGCCGTCCGCAAGGAATACAACATCACCGGCCCCTGAGCAGGGGTCCTGGGAACGCCATGAAGAAGCTCCTCGCCACGCTGCTGCTCCCCGGGCTCGCCCTCGCGCAGGTCCCCATCCGCCCGTCGGAGGACGAGCCGGAGCCCGCGCCGGTGCAGCGCCCGATGCGGCCCGCCCGTCCGCTCTCTCCGACGCCGCGCCCGGCGGTCGCGCCCGACGAGGCGGCCCCCGCGCCCGCCCCGCGCCCCGCGCCCGGCGCCGCGCCGTCCCCCAGGACGCGGACGGCCCCGGCCCCGGCCCCGGCCGAGCGGCCGGGCGCGGCGGAGGCGACCATCACGCCGGCGAACGGCCGCTGCGTCCCGATGCAGGGGCGCTTCATGCTGAGCTTCAACAAGGCCGAGGTGGTCGACGTGCTCGAGCAGGCGAGCCGCTGGACCTGCCGGAACTTCATCTACACGGAGGACGTGGCGCGCGGAAAGATCACCCTGCTCTCGAAGACCGCCGTCAACGCCGAGGAGGCCTACGCCGCGTTCCTCGCCGCGCTGAACGCGAACAACATCGCGATCTACCCGACGGGCAAGTACTACCGGCTCGGCCGCGCCGCCGACGGCAAGAAGCTCCCCATCCCCACGTACACCGATCCCACCACCGGGACGCCCGCCAGCGAGCAGGTGGTCACCAAGGTGATCCGGCTGCATTACGCCGACGCCGATCAGCTCCGCGGGGTGATGGGGAACTTCATCTCGCCCCAGGGCGCCGACATCCAGTCGGTCCCGCCCGACACCCTCATCATCACCGACATCGGCCTCAACATCCGGCGCATCGAGCGGATGATCGACGCCATCGACAAGGTCGGCGGCGGCGACATGGTCCATCTGATCCAGGTCCGCTTCGCCTCGGCCAAGGACGTGGGCGAGAAGGTCAACCAGATCTTCCAGGCGCAGGGCACCGGCAAGGCCGCGCGGCGGACGCTGCTCGCGACGCCGGGAGCGCCCGGGCCCCGGGGCGCGCCCAGGGTCGGGGCCCCGGGAGTCGCCGAGGGCGCGGGCGCGGTGGAGGTCTCGGCCAAGGTCCTCGCGGACGAGCGCACCAACAAGCTCATCGTGATCGCCGACGAGAAGAGCTACCAGCGCATCCTCGAGCTGGTCGAGCAGCTCGACGTGCCGACCAGCGGCGAGGGCGGCATCCACGTGGTCTTCCTCAAGAACGCCAACGCCGAGGAGATGGCCACCACGCTCTCGAACCTCGCGCAGGGACAGGCCAAGAAGTCGACGACCGCCACGCCCCCCGGCGTGCAGGGCATGCCCGGCCGGCCCGGGACCGCCCCCTACACCCCGCCGCAGGCGCCGGCCCCCGGCGACGCGACGGCGGCGCTCTTCGCCGGCGACGTGAAGATCACCGCCGACAAGGCGCAGAACGCGCTCCTGGTGCAGGCCAGCGGCGCCGACTTCTCCGCCATCTCGCGCCTGATCGAGAAGCTCGACCGGGCGCGCCGCCAGGTGTTCGTCGAGGCGGTGATCATGGAGGTGAACCTCAACGACGAGACCCAGCTCGGCGTGGGCGGTCACTACGCGGTGCCCTTCAAGTACAAGGGGGACAACGGCGTCATCCCGCTGGTCTCCCAGCCGGGCCGCGTCTCCTCGCTCAACCTGGGCAGCGTGATCCAGCTGGGCGGCTTCCTCACCGGCTTCGCCGGGCCGGTCTCGGCCGAGCTGAAGGACCTGGGCCTCGGGAACCTCTCGACGCTCGGGATCCTGGTGCACGCGCTGCAGTCCAACTCCGACGTGAACGTGCTCTCCACGCCGCACATCCTCGCCACCGACAACGAGGAGTCCGGAGATCACCGTCGGCCAGAACGTGCCCTTCCAGGCCGGCTACGCGCCGCAGGGGCTCTCGAACCTCCTCGGCGGGACGGGCACCACCAACACCGCGGTCGGCAACGCCCTCGGCCTGGGCGGCCTCTCCTCGCTCTACGCGCCCATCCAGCGCCAGAACGTGGAGCTGCAGCTCAAGATCAAGCCGCAGATCAACGAGAGCGACAACGTCCGGCTCACCATCGAGGAGCAGACCGAGGAGATCGCGAGCAACGATCCCCAGCTCGGCCCCACCACCGCCAAGCGCAGCGTGAAGACGCAGATCGTGGCGAAGGACCAGAGCACGATCGTGATCGGCGGCCTGATCCAGGACCGGGCGGTCCGGAGCGTGAAGAAGATCCCCTTCTTCGGCAACATCCCGCTCATCGGCTGGCTGTTCCGCGACACCACCACCACCAAGCAGAAGACCAACCTGCTCCTCTTCCTCACGCCGTACATCATCCGCGACGAGGCGGACTACCGGCGCATCTACGAGCGCAAGCGCAAGGAGCAGCAGGAGTTCCTGGAGCAGTTCTACGGCCGCCAGGCGCGCTTCGAGGTCGACGTCGACTTCGAGCGCAAGGCCGGCCCCTACGCCAAGCTCCACTCGGGCGTGGCCGAGGAGTCGGACAAGGTCGAGAACGGCGGCTCGGGCCTCCCCGGCGAGCACTTCTCGGTGCCGCCCTCGAGCGTGCCCTTCCGCAGCCCCTCCCCCACCAGCCCTGCCCCCGCGCCGGTCCCGCCGTCGGAGGGCGCGCCCCTCGAGGCGCCCGTGCCCGAGGGTGAACCGATGCATCCGGACGCGCAGGCGCCGGCGGAGCCCCCCGCCCCGCCCGAGGCCGCGCCGTCCGGAGGACAGCCGGCCGCGCCCGCGTCGCCCGAGCCCGCACCGCCCCCTGGCGACCAGCCCGCCGCCCGGCGCCCGCGCCGGGAGGGACCCCGGTCCGGGAATGAGGCGCCCGCGCCCGCCCGTTCCACGAGATCCACCATGGCGAACGAAGTCCGCATCGAGCGCCCCCACTCCGTGACGTCCCTGCCCGAGCCGCCCCTGCCCGCGTCGCGCGCGGCGCCGGGCCTGTGCGGCCGCCCCCTCGGCGAGATCCTGGTCGCGACGGCGCGGCTCCCCGCCGCGCGCGTCGACGAGGCGCTCGCCCTCCAGCGCGGGGAGCACGCGGGCCAGCGGCTCGGCGAGATCCTGGTCCGCCTGAAGGCCGTCACCGAGGAGGAGGTGCTCCGGGCCCTCGGCGATCCAGCTCGACCTCCCGTTCGTGGAGCGGATCGATCCCGACGTCGGTCCCGGCCGAGCTGGCGGCCAAGATCCCCATCAACTTCGCCAAGCAGGCGCGGGTGCTCCCGCTCGGCGTCGATCGGGGAGGCGGTGCGGTTGGCGGTCGCCGACCCGCTCGACACCGCCACGCAGGACTCGCGTCGCGATGCTGCTGGGCGCGCCGGTGGCCCCGGAGGTCGCCTCGCCCCAGGCGGTGGTCGACGCCATCAACGCGGTCTACGACCGCGCCGCCGACGAGCACGACAAGCTCATGGAGGACCTCGAGACCGAGGACCTCGAGAGCGTCGCCCACGAGCTGGAGGAGCCCACGACCTCCTCGACGCCGACGACGAGGCGCCGATCATCCGCCTCGTCAACTCGCTCCTCTTCCGCGCGGTGAAGGAGCGGGCCAGCGACATCCACATCGAGCCCGAGGAGAAGGACATCTCGGTCCGCTACCGCATCGACGGCGTGCTGCACGAGGTGATCCGCCCCCCCAAGCGCTTCCAGGCCTCCATCGGCGAGCCGCATCAAGATCATGGGCGGCCTGAACATCGCCGAGAAGCGCCTGCCCGCAGGACGGCCGCATCCGCATCAAGATCGCCGGCAAGGACATCGACATCCGCGTCTCCACCGTGCCCACCGCGCACGGCGAGCGGATCGTCATGCGCCTCCTCGACAAGTCGAGCGTGCTGCTCGACCTGGCCGAGCTCGGCTTCGAGGACTGGCAGCTCAAGATCATGGACGAGCTCATCACCCGCTCCCACGGCATCATCCTGGTCACCGGCCCGACCGGCTCCGGCAAGACCACCACGCTCTACGCCGGCGCTCGCCGAGATCAACACGCCGGACCTGAACATCCTCACCATCGAGGACCCGGTCGAGTACCAGCTCGCAGGGCATCGGCCAGATCCAGGTGAACCCGAAGATCGGGCTCACCTTCGCCAACGGCGCTGCGCTCCTTCCTGCGCCAGGACCCGGACGTCATCATGGTCGGCGAGATCCGCGACCTCGAGACGGCGGAGATCGCCATCCAGGCCTCGCTCACCGGCCACCTGGTGTTCTCCACCGTCCACACCAACGACGCGGCCGGCGCCATCACCCGCCTGGTCGACATGGGGGTCGAGCCGTTCCTGGTGGCCTCCTCGCTGATCGGCGTGCTCGCCCAGCGGCTGGTCCGCGTGCTCTGCCCGCACTGCAAGGAGCCCTACGTCCCGACGCGCGAGGAGCGCGAGCAGGCCGGCCTCACCGACGCCATCCTGGCCCGGGCCGGGAACCCGGCCCACCTCTACAAGGCGGTGGGCTGCCCGGCCTGCAACCAGACCGGCTACCAGGGCCGCACCGGCATCTACGAGCTCATGATGGTCGACGACGACATCCGCCAGCTCATCCTCAAGAACGTCGACTCGACCACCATCAAGAGCACGGCGGTGGAGCGGGGGATGCTCACGCTCCTGGAGGACGGCGCGCGCAAGGTGCGCTGCGGCGACACCACCATCGCCGAGGTGCTCTCGGTCACCGCGGAGGACATCCGGTAACCGCATGCCCGTCTTCGAGTACAAGGCGCTCAACGCCGCCGGCAAGACCGTCCAGGGGCTCCGCGAGGCCGACTCGCCCAAGTCGCTGCGCGCGGTCCTGCGGCGCGAGGAGGTCTTCCTCACCGAGGTGCTGCGAGCGAGCAGCCGGTGCAAGGCCCAGCAGGCGCGCGAGGTCGAACGTCCAGCCGCTGGGTCCTCGGCCGGGTGAGCGCGACCGACCTCGCCATCATGACCCGCCAGCTCGCGACGCTGGTCGGGGCCGGCATCCCGCTGGTCGAGGCGCTCACCGCGCTGGTCGACCAGGTCGAGCACGAGCGGCTGAAGCGGGTGCTCGGCGACGTGAAGCAGCGGGTGAACGAGGGCACCTCGCTCGCCGACGCGCTGGCCGCCGCACCCGAAGGTCTTCTCGACGCTCTACGTGAACATGATCCGCGCCGGCGAGGCCTCGGGCGCGCTCGACGTGGTGCTGGTCCGGCTGGCCGACTTCACCGAGAGCCAGGCCCGGCTGCGCGCGAAGATCCTCGGCACCATGATCTACCCGATCATGATGGTCGGTGATCGGCTCGGTGATCCTGGGCATCCTGTTCACGCGTGGTCGTCCCGAAGGTCACCAAGATCTTCGACGACATGAAGGCCACGCTGCCCTGGACCACGCGGATGCTGATCGGCTTCGTCGCAACTTCGTGCACGACTACTGGTGGGCTCTGGTCCTGCTCCTCGTCGGCGCTGGCGATCTGGGGCTTCCTGCGCTGGACGCAGGACCCCGGCCGGCCGGGCGCGGTGGGACCGGCTGGTGCTCGCGCGCCGGTCTTCGGGCCCCTGGTGCGGCATGCTCGCCGTCGCCCGCTTCGCCCGCACGCTGTCCACGCTGCTCAAGAGCGGCGTGCCGCTGCTGACCGCGATGGACATCGTGAAGAACATCGTCGGGAACAACACGGTGCTCGCCGAGGTGATCGAGCAAGGCCCGCGACGCGATCCGCGAGGGCGAGACCATCGCCGCGCCGCTCAAGCGCTCGGGCGAGTTCCCGCCGCTCGTCTACCACATGATCGCCATCGGCGAGCGCTCCGGCGCAGCTCGAGGAGATGCTCGGTCAACGTCGCCACCGCCTACGAGGACCAGGTGGAGACCGCGCATCGGCGCGCTCACCTCGCTGCTCGAGCCGCTGATGATCGTCGTCATGGGCGGTGGTGGTCGCCTTCGTCGTCTTCTCGATCCTGATGCCGATCCTCCAGATCAACAACCTCGCAGGAGGCTAGAGATGCACGCCCGCAACGAGCGCCGCCGGGAGCGCGGCATGACCCTCATCGAGATCATGGTCGTCATCGTCATCCTCGGCCTCATCGCGTCCGCGGTGGCGGTGAACGTGGTCGGCCAGATGTCGAAGGCGCGGGTCGACACCGCCAAGAACGACGTCCGGAAGATCGCCGACGGCGTCGACACCTACAAGGTGCTGAAGGGCCGCTTCCCGACCACCGAGGAGGGGCTCGGGATCCTGATCAAGGAGAGCATCCTCAAGCCGAACAAGGACGGGAAGCTGCTCGACCCCTGGGACCACGACTACGTGTACCTCTACCCGGGGCAGGCGCACCAGGACGGCTACGACGTCAAGAGCTACGGGTCCGACGGTCAGCCGGGTGGCGACGGCGAGGCCGCCGACCTCGTGAACCCGTGAGCGGATGCGCGCGACTCGCCAGACGCGCGGCCCGGCCGCCCCCGGCTTCACGCTGGTCGAGCTCATGATCGTGGTGGCCATCGTCGGCCTCCTCGGCGCGATGGTGGTGCCCGCGGTCGAGTCGATCAGCGGCGCCGACGCCCGCAAGGCCGCCGGCGAGCTGGCCGGCGCGATGCGCTACATGTTCGACACCGCCGCGCTCCGGCACGCCACCTGCCGCCTGGCGCTCGACCTGGACAAGCGCGCCTGGCGCGCCGAGTGCGCCCCGGGCGCCGCGACCGTCGCGGCCGACCCGGCCCGCGAGAAGGAGGACGCGGCGCGGCTGGCCGAGCGGTTCCCCGACGAGCAGGACCCGGAGGTCCGGCGCCTCCTGGCGCGCACCACCTTCGGCCGGTTCGAGGATCGCCTGATGAAGGAGCGCGCGCTGCCCGGCAAGACCGGGTTCGGACCGGTCCACGTCGAGGGCCGGCGCGGCGCGATCGAGGAGGGCACCGCCTACGTCTACTTCTTCCCCGGCGGCCAGGCCCAGCGGGCCTGGGTCCCGGTGGTGGACGGGAGCAACCGCTACACGGTGGTGGTGGAGCCGTTCACCGGCCGCGCGCGGGTGGTGCCCGGCCTGGTGGAGGTGAAGGAGTGAGGCGCGCGCCCATGGCCGGGGCCGGTCGCGGCGGGCGCCGCGGCGGCTTCACGCTCCTCGAGGTGATGGTCGCGCTGGCGATCCTCTCCATGGGGCTCATGGCCCTGTCCGACGTCACCGGCGGCGCGCTGCGCAACCACGTGCGCGCCAGCCAGCTCGACGTGGCCACCCTGCTCGCCCGCGGGAAGATGGTCGAGCTCGAGGAGCGCTTCGAGCGGGTCGGCTTCCGGGACTTCGACCAGGCCGAGGAGGGCACCTTCGAGGCCGAGGGGCACGCCGACGTGAGCTGGAGCCTGCAGGTGGTCCGGCCGCGGGTCGAGCTCGGGCCCGAGCGGATCCTGGGGCTGCTCACGGGCGGCCAGCAGGGAGCGGGCGACGGCCTCGCCGCCCTGCTCGGGCAGGGCGCGGGGAAGCCGGGGGAGCCGCAGGCGGTGACGCCCGGCGCGGCGGCCATCGCCACCGCGCTCCAGGCCCAGCTCACGCAGCTCGGCGAGCAGATCAAGAAGGGCGTGCGCGAGGTGCGGCTCACGGTGAGCTGGCCCGAGGGGAAGCGGCGCTCCTCCTTCACGGTGGTCACGCACCTGGTGGTGCTGGCGCCGACGGAGCCGGGCGCGTGAGGCGCGCCCCGACACCGCCCGCGGCGCCGCGCGCGCCCGGGTTCACCCTGCTCGAGGTGATGATCGCCATGGCCATCACGGCGGCCATCGGCGCGATGACGCTCGGCGCCTTCCAGCAGGTGGACCGCGCCGGCGAGATCTCGCGCGCCCAGGGCGATCGCTACGCCGCGGCGCGGCTGGCGCTCACCCGGCTCGCCCGCGAGACCTCGATGGCGTTCCTGTCCGAGCACTACGACAAGAACCGGATCCGCGAGCGGCCCACCCTGTTCAAGGGGCGCGAGGACGAGCTGCTCTTCACGACCTTCTCGCACCAGCGGCTGACCCGGGACGCGCGCGAGTCGGACCAGGCGGTGGTGGAGTACGCGCTGCAGGCCGACCCCGACCACCCGGGCCAGCAGGCGCTCTTCCGCCGCGAGAAGGCGCGCGTCGACGACGAGCCGGACCGCGGCGGGCGTCGCGACCTGGTGGCGGACCACGTGACCCGCTTCCGGATCGAGTACTGGGACGCGAGCCGGAAGGACTGGGTGCGCGAGTGGTCGACCCGCTCCACCGAGCGGGCCAACCAGCTGCCCTCGCGCGTCCGCTTCGAGCTCGAGCTGGCGCTCGCCGACGGGCGGACCGAGCGCTTCACCACGGAGGCGCGGATCGCGCTGACGCGTCCGCTGGACTTCTGAGTGCGCCACGCCCTCCCAGCCCGGCCCCGAGGCCGCTCCGACCCGCGCGGCGCCGCGCTGCTCATCGTGATGGTCGCCATCGCAATCCTCACCGCGCTGGCGGTGGACCTCGCCTACCAGACGCGCGTGCGGCTGCAGATCGCGGCCAACGGCCGGGACGAGCTGCGCGCCACCTACCTCGCTCGCAGCGCCGTCAACCTCTCGCGGCTGGTCCTCACCTTCCAGCAGCAGATCGATCAGGCCTCCCAGGCCGCCTGCGGCACGCTGGCCCAGCTCGCCGGCGCGCTCTCGGGCGCCTCGGGCGCTGCCGGGCGCGGCCACCGCCGGCGCCGCGGCCAGCGCGGGCTGCCCGCGCCCGCAGATCTGGAGCATGGTGCCGGTGAGCTCGGGCCTGGTGCAGGCGCTCTTCGGCGGACCCGCCGCGGGCGGCCCGGAGCGGCCGGCCGCGCCGGCGGGCGGCGCGGAGGCCAGGGAGGCCCCGGCGGCCTTCGGCGACTTCGAGGGAGGCTTCGACGCCACCATCGAGGACGAGGGGCGCAAGGTGAACGTCCAGCTCGACGCGCTCGGGACGAGCGGGCTCCTGGGGGCCCAGGTCGAGTCGCTGCTTCGGCTCACCTGCGACGCGCGCTGGGACGCGCTCTTCGACCGGGAGGACGACGGCGGGCAGCGCTGGACCCGCACCGATCTGGTGGTGCACCTGCGCGACTACGTGGACGCCGACGAGCCCTCCTCCGCCCTCACCGCCAGCTTCCCGGCCGGCAACTGCAGCTTCCTCGTCCCGGTGAACCCCTTCGAGCAGGGCTTCGGCGACGAGAACCAGCCGTACGACCGCGGCCCGGACCGCTACCGCGCCAAGAACGCCCGGCTCGACTCGCTGGAGGAGCTGAACATGGTGGCCGGCGTGTCCGACGCCTTCATGGCCGCCTTCGGCGATCGACTCACCGTGTACCTGCCCCGCGAGGCCGCCATCAACGTGAACACCGCCGACCCGGTGGAGCAGCTGCGGATCGCCTGGCTGATGGCGGAGCCCGCCGCCCAGCCGCTGCTCCTCGACCCGCGCTTTCCCGAGCGGCTCACGCGCGCGCTCGGCGACGCGCGCATGGGCGGGCTGATGGCCGTCACGCCGCTCCAGTTCGCCTCGCTCGTCACCGCGCTCGGCGTCCCGGTCCGGCGCGAGTACGCGGCCCAGAACCCGAAGAGCCCGTTCACCGATCGCTCGGTGGCGTACCGGATCCGCGCGGTGGGCAGCGCCGGCGCCGTCTCGAAGACGCTCGACGCGGTGGTCACCTTCGATCCGAACCAGAACCAGGCCATCCCGGCCCAGGCCCAGGCCGTCCTGAGCCCGGGCCAGGCCGTACCGAACCCGAACCAGCCCGTGGCGCGGCAGGCGGTGGGGCAGCAGCAGGCCTCCGCCGGCCGGCTCATCCACTGGCGCGAGGAGTAGCTCCATGGCCCAGCAGATCCTCGGGCTCGATCTCGGCGCGCACGCGGTGAAGGCCGTGCTGCTGGAGAGCACCTACCGCGGCTTCACGGTCCTCGACTCGGCCCGCGCGCCGGTGCCCGCCGCGGTCGGGGAGGACGCGCCGCCGCTCCTCGCCCGCCAGGCCGCCGCGCTGCACGACCTGCTCGCCGCGCGCGGCTGGCGCGTCGACGAGGCGATCGTGGCCTTCCCGGGCGGGGCCGTCTCCTCGAACGTGATCACCCTCCCCTTCATCGACGCCCGCCGCATCGAGCAGACGGTCGGGTTCGAGGTGGAGGGCCAGAATCCCCTTCGAGCTGTCGCAGGTCGCCTGGGACTGGCAGCCGCTCGGGACGCGCGACGGGAGGACCGACCTGCTGGTCGGGGTGGTCCGCAAGGAGGAGCTGACCACGCTCCTCGCCGCGCTGGCCCACGGCGGCCTCGACCCGCGCGCCATCCTCCCCGCCGGCCCCGCCTACGCCGCGCTGCTCGCGACCGGCGCGCTGGTGGGCCCGGCCGTGCTGCCGGCGCCGGCGCCCATCGAGGAGGCCGCGCCGGCGGCCGCCGCGGCGCCGGCCGGCGCCGTGGTGGTGGTGGACGTCGGCGCGGAGCGGACCAGCGTCTGCGTCGCGGTGGACGGCGCCTGCCAGGCGGCGCGCACGTTCGCCTTCGGCACCGCGCACCTCGCCCGCGGCCTCGGCCGCGAGCTCGGGCTGGCCGAGCCGGAGGCCGCCGCGCTCCTGGCCGCCGCCGGGGGCGGCCCAGCCGCGCCGCCGGAGCTGGCCGGGGCGGCGGCCGATCCGCGCGCCGCCGAGGCGGTCCGGCGCGGTCTCGCGCCGCTGGTCCGCGAGCTCCGCGCCACGCTCCGCGCCTGGCGCGCCCGCGTCGGACCCCGCCCCGCGGGCCGGCTGCTGCTGGCCGGCGAGGGGGCGCGGCTCCCGGCCCTCGCCGACGAGCTCGCGCCCGAGGTGGACGGGCCGGTCGAGCCGCTCGCGCTCGCCGGCCCCGCGGCGGAGCGGATCGGGCCCGTGGAGGCGCCCGGCCTGGCGCTGGCGCTGGCGCTGGCGCTGCGCGGCCACCAGGGGTCGCGCGCGCCGCGGCTCAACCTGCGCCGCGGCGAGCTCGCCTTCACCCGCGACTTCGAGCACCTGAAGGGCAAGGTGGCCCGGCTCGGGGTGTACGCCGCGGCCATCCTGCTGCTGGCGGTGGTGAGCGCGGGGGTGAAGGTCTTCGCGCTCTCGCGCCAGGAGGCGGCGCTCGATCGCGCGCTGTGCGACGCCGAGCAGAAGATCCTCGGGAAGTGCTACCCGAACTTCGAGGAGGCGCAGGCCATCCTGCGCGGACGCGGCTCGCCCGGCGCGGCCATCCCCCGGGCCTCCGCGGTGGACCTGCTCTCCGAGCTGGCCGACCGGGTGCCGGCCCAGGTGAAGCTGCGGCTCGACCGGATCGAGATCACCCGCGACAAGCTCCACGTCGAGGGGACCACCGACAGCGCCGAGGGCGTGGACCAGCTGGTGGAGGCGCTGAAGTCCTCGCGCTGCTTCGGCGAGGCCCGCTCCGGCAGCGCGCGCAAGCGCGCCTCCGACGGCAAGTTCGAGTTCTCCATCGACTCGGGGCTCACCTGCCTCGAGACCGGCCCGCGCGAGGCCGGGGGCGGGAGGGGCTGAGATGGACCGGATCCGGAAGCTCAGGGCCGACGTGGAGGCGTGGCTCGGGAAGCTCTCGCCCCGCGAGCGCCTGCTCGTGACCGTGGCGGCGCTCGGGGTGGCGCTCCTCACGGTCTGGCTGGTGTCGCTCCAGATCAGCCGCGGCATCTCCGCGCGCGAGGCGCGCATCGAGGAGAAGACGCGGGTCGTCTCGCAGGTGGGCAAGCTCGCGGAGAGCTACCGGCGCCAGCAGGCCGAGCGGCAGGCGGTGGAGGCGCGCCTGAAGGGGCCGCCCATCCAGCTGCTCAGCTACATCTCGCAGACCGGCGCCACGCTGGGCGTGGAGGTGACGGACCTGCGGCCCACCTCCACCCAGGGCGAGCTGGCCGGGCTCCGCGAGGAGGCGGTGGAGGTGAACCTCGCCCGGGTGGACCTGGGCCGGCTGACGCGGCTGATCCAGCGCCTCGAGCGCGGGCCGGGCGTGGTGAAGGTCCGCCGGCTGCGCGTCACCACCCGCAGCGACGATCCGCAGCTGGTCGACGCGACCATCGTGGTCTCCACCTACCGGCTGGAGGCGTGAGCGATGAAGCTCCCCCGCTCCCCCGCGTCCCGAAGCTCGACCAGCTCGAGTGGGCCACCTGGCGGCCGCGGCTCGCCTACGGCGGGTTCGCGCTGATCGCGTTCCTGCTCGCGCTGCGCTGGACCTTCCCCGCCGAGGCGGTCCGTGAGCGGCTCATCCTCGAGGCTGGCCTGCGCGGCTGGCAGTTCGAGGCCGGCGAGCTCGCGCCGGGCGGGCTGCTGGGCGTGCACGCGCGCGACGTGCGCCTCGAGGAGCACGCCGGGCTCGCCATCCCCATCGACGAGGTCACCGCCTCGCTGCGGGTGCTCCCGCTCCTGATCGGCCGGCAGGTGCTGGTCTTCGACGGCCGCGTCTACGAGGGGCGGGTGCGCGGCACGGCGGGGCTCTCCGGCGACGTCCGGGACGTCTCGCTCCGCGTGGAGGACCTCGACCTCTCGCGGGCCATCCCGCTGAAGAAGGCGACCGGGATGGACCTGCAGGGCAAGCTCGGGGGCACCGCCGACCTCGCCGTCCCGATGGCGCCCGCGGAGCACACCACCGGGCGGATCGATCTCGCCGTGGCGGGGGCGGGCATCGCCGGCGGGCAGCTTCCCCTGCCCGGCATGGTGGGCGGGCTCACGCTGCCCAAGGTCGCGCTCGGCGCGGTCACCGCCGCGGTGAAGCTGGCCGGCGGCAAGGCCGAGGTGGAGAAGCTCGAGGCGCGGGGCGGCGACGCCGAGGTGGCGACCGAGGGGCTCTCGGTGACGCTCCAGCCGGCGCTCGAGCACGCGCCGCTGTTCGGCAAGGCGCGGCTCCGGATCCAGCCCGCGCTCTGGGAGCGGGGCGGGACGCCTGCGCTGCGCGGGCTCGCCGAGGCGGCGCTCCAGCCCGCCCGCACGCCCGACGGCTCCTACCTGCTGCAGGTGGTCGGGACCTTCGGGCACCCCCGGGTGATCATGACGCCGGGCGCGCGGTAGCCGGCATCCGACGTCCGGCCGAGGCACTTTTCGCGACGCGAAATGTGCCCGGCCGCTCCCTGCCGGCTCAGGCAGACTCACGGGCCTGGTTTGGTGACGCTACACGCCTTGCCACGCAACGCCGCGAATCCCCATGGGAAACGGCTGGCGCCCTTCGCTGGCGGTGCGGCCATCGCCCGAAAACCCTCCATTGATCAAGGGCTTCGCTTGAAATAGACCGGCCGGCCGTGATATCGCCTGTCGGCATGCGCATCCGCCGGCTCGACATCGTCGGGTTCAAGTCTTTCATGGACAAGACGGTCGTCGCCTTCGACGAGGGCGTCACGGGCGTGGTCGGGCCGAACGGCTGCGGCAAGTCCAACGTCGCCGACGCCATCCGCTGGGTCCTCGGAGAGCAGTCCGCCCGGCACCTGCGCGGACGCTCGATGGAGGACGTGATCTTCAACGGCTCGGAGTCGAAGCCGCCGCTCTCGATGGCGGAGGTGATGCTCACCTTCGAGAACGACCGGCCGAGCGAGCTGCCGGCGCAGTACCAGGGCTTCGGCGAGATCACGGTGGGCCGCCGCCTGTTCCGCAGCGGCGAGTCGGAGTACCTCGTGAACGGGGTGCAGGCCCGACTCCTCGACGTGAACGACCTGTTCTTCGGGACGGGCGTCGGGCGCACCGCCTACTCGATCATCGAGCAGGGCCGGATCGGGCAGATCGTCTCGGCCCGCCCCGAGGACCGGCGCGCCATCATCGAGGAGGCGGCCGGCATCACCAAGTACAAGAAGCGGCGCGAGGCGGCCGAGCGGAAGATGGACGCGACGCAGCAGAACATGCTGCGCGTCGCCGACATCGTCCAGGAGCTCGGCAAGCAGCTCGAGTCGCTCAACCGCCAGGCCCGCAAGGCCGAGCGGTACAAGGCGCTGAAGGGCGCAGATCCGCGAGCTGGAGCTGCGCGCGGCCGCCGCGCGGTACCTCGAGCTCACCGCCACCCGCCGCGCCGCCGAGGAGCGCCACGCGCTGCTCAAGGCCGAGGAGGCGGAGCTGGTGGCCAGGCTGGCCGGCCTCGAGGAGGCGGTGGACCAGGATCGCGCCCGCGCCGCGGAGAGCGAGGCGCGGCTCTCGGAGCTCACCTCGCGCGAGCACGAGGTCGAGAGCGCCGCCCGCGTCTCGGAGGTCTCGGTGGAGGCGGCCGCCCGCGAGCTCGACCAGATCGCGGAGCGCACCCGGGCCCAGGCCGCCGAGGTCGAGTCGCTGAAGGACCAGGCCGAGGCGCTGGCCGCCGAGCGCGAGGCGCTGCTCCGGCAGCGGGACGAGCTCCAGTCGCTCGGCTCGAGCGACGAGGGGCGCCTCTTCGAGGCCGAGGCCGCGCTCCGCGAGGCGGGGCGGGACCAGGGCACCCTGCAGGCCGACGCCGACCGCGCCCGCGCGGCGGCCGCCGCGGCGCAGTCGGAGGCCACCTCGCACCGGAGCCAGCTCGCCCACGTCGAGCGGCAGCGCGTCGACCTGCGCGCCCGGATCGAGCGGAACCGGGCCGAGGCCGACGAGCTGGCCCACCGGGCCGGCCAGCTCGACGGCGCCCGCTCGCGGCACGTCGAGAAGCTGGGCCAGACCCGGCAGCTGAAGCTCCGGCTCGACGAGCAGCGCGGCGCGCAGGAGGAGCTGCTCGAGCGCACGCGCGCCGAGTTCATCCAGAACGAGGCGAAGCTCATCACCCTGCGCGAGGAGCTGGCCGAGAAGCGCTCCCGCCTCCACAGCCTCCTCGAGATCGTCCGCAACTACGAGGGCTACGGCCGCGGCGTGCGGAGCCTCATGACCCGCGCCGGCCAGGGCGAGGGGCCGCGATCGCGGCGTCTTCGGGCTGGTGGCCGACGTGGTCTCGGCGCCGGCCGAGTACGAGGACGCGGTCGAGGCGGTGCTGGGCGAGCGGCTGCAGTACGTGATCGTGGAGAGCCACTCGCAGGGCGTCGAGGCCATCGACTTCCTCAAGACGGCCGCCGAGGGGCGCGCCTCGCTCATCCCCATGGCCCGCCTCCGCGCCGAGGGCGCGTCGGCGCGGCGAGCCGGATCGCGGCCACCCCGGGTTCGTGTCCGGCTGCCTCGACGTGGTCCGGTTCGATCCCTCCTTCGAGAAGGTCGCCCGCTTCCTGCTCGGGGACGCGGTGATCGTGCGCGACCTCCCCTCCGCGCTGGAGATCTGGCAGCAGAGCGCGCAGAAGCGGACGCTGGTGACGCTGGACGGCGAGGTGCTCGACCCGTACGGCGTGGTGACCGGCGGGCCGCTCGAGGGCGAGGGGCACGGGGCGCTGCAGCGGCGCCGCGAGGTGCAGGAGCTCGAGGAGACGGTCCGCGGCTTCGAGGCGGAGTTCTCGCTGGCGCAGGAGCGGCACCGCACCCTGCAGGCGCGCCTGCTGCAGCTCGAGGCGGCGCTCAAGTCGCTCGACCAGGACGGCCGCGCCAAGGAGCTGGCGCTCCTCGAGGAGGAGAAGGACCTCGCCCGCGTCGGCGAGGAGCTCGAGCGGGTGGCCGACCGGACCGGCCTGCTCGACGCGGAGCGGTCGCAGCTCGAGGACGCGGTGGCGGCGCTGGCGCGCGAGGAGGAGGAGCACCGGGTGGCCGCCGCCACGGCCGACGTGGAGCAGGGGCGCGCCGAGGAGCGCGCCCGCGAGGCGGTGGCCACCCTCGAGCAGACGCGGGCCCGCGGCGACGTGCTCACCGCCGAGCTGATGAACCTGAAGGTGAAGGTCGCCGCCGACGCCGAGCGCCGGGAGGGGATCGGCTCCGCGCTGAAGCGGATCGAGGACGCTCGCCGCGAGGTGGACGAGCGGCGCGCGCGGCTGTTCGCGGCGCTCTCGGAGGCGAACGCCCGCGCCTCGGAGCTGCGCGGCCGCGTGGACGGGACCCGGATCGACCTGGGCCGGCTGGCGCAGGACCTCGCGGCCGTGCGGGAGGAGCTGTCGGCCGCCCGCGCCGCGCACGAGGCCATGGTGGCCGCGTCGCGCGCGCGCGAGGCCGAGGCGCGCGAGCTGCGCGGCCGCGCCGAGGCGGTGCGGCAGGCCGACGGCGAGGCGTCCCTCACCGCGCGCGAGAACGCGCTGGCGCTCTCCCACCTCGAGGAGCAGACCCACGAGCGCTGCCAGGCCGAGCTCCGGTGGGAGGTGGCGCGCTTCCACCTGGAGCGCCCGCCCGGCGAGGCGGAGCGAGAGAAGCTCGAGGAGCTGAAGGCGCAGGCGGAGCGGATGGGCGCCATCAACCTGACCGCCATCGAGGAGTTCGACGAGCTCTCGCAGCGCCACACCTTCATGAGCGAGCAGAAGGCCGACCTGGAGCGGTCGCTGACCGACCTGAAGTCGGCCATCGTCAAGATCAACCGGGCCTCGCGGGAGCGCTTCCAGGAGACCTTCGACCGCGTGAACGAGAAGTTCCAGCAGGTGTTCCCGCGGCTCTTCAACGGCGGGCGCGCCGGCCTGGTCCTCACCGTCGTCGAGGGCGAGGGCGAGCAGGGCGTCGAGATCTTCGCGCAGCCCCCCGGCAAGAAGCTGCAGAGCGTGAACCTGCTCTCCGGCGGGGAGAAGGCGCTCACCGCGGTCTCGCTCATCTTCGCCATCTTCCTCATCAAGCCGACGCCGTTCTGCCTCCTCGACGAGGTCGACGCCCCGCTCGACGACGCCAACGTCGGCCGCTACAACGACATGGTGAGGGAGATGTCGCGGGCCTCGCAGTTCATCCTGATCACCCACAACAAGCGGACCATGGAGATGGTGGACACGCTCTACGGGGTGACCATGGAGGAGCCGGGCGTCTCGAAGCTGGTCTCGGTGCGGCTGTCGGAGCAGACCAGGTCCGCGGCGGCGTAGCCAGCCAGCCGGCATCCGATCTCCGGCCGAGGCACTTTTCGCGAAGCGAAATGTGCCCGGCCGCTCCTCACCGGCTGTGCCGTTGACACCCGTGGAGCCCGGGCCCTATATGCTCGGGCTCCCGCAGGTTTTTGCACGCCCCGGAGCGCCCGCCCGTGACCCCGCTCGCACTCTCCGCGAACGACGCCGTCGCCATCGCGATCGTCGTCGCCGTGGTCCTCCTCCTGGTCGTCGCCGCCGTCCGGCTGGCGCGCAAGCGGCGCGCCGCGCCCGGGCCGGCGGCCCCGCGCGCGGAGCGCGGCGGCGAGCTCGAGGCGAAGGGCCCGCCGGCTGCGCCGCCGCCCGAGGCGCTCGCGCGCGGCGCCACCGAGGAGCAGGCCGCCGAGGCGCTGCGCCGGCGCCCGCCACCGCCGCCCCGGCCCGCGCCCGCGACCGCCGAGGAGCGCGAGGCGGAGGAGGCCCGCAAGCGCGAGGAGTACCGCCACAAGAAGGAGGCGGACCGGCTCGAGAAGGAGCGCCGCCAGCGAGAGCGCGAGGAGGCCGAGGCCCACGCGCGGGAGGAGGCGGCCCGGGCCGCGCGGGAGGCCGAGGAGGCGCGGCGGCGCGCGGAGGAGGAGGAGCGGCGCCGGGCCCAGGCGGAGGCGGGCCGGACGCTCGCCGCCGGCCTCGAGAAGACGCGCGGCGGCTTCATGGCGCGGATCAACGCGCTCTTCACCGGCGGCAAGCTGGTCGACGACGCGGTGCTGGCGGACCTCGAGGAGGTGCTCTTCACCGCCGACATCGGCGTGAAGACCGCCACCCGCCTGGTCGAGCAGGCCCGGGAGAAGGTCCGCCGCAAGGAGCTCGCCGATCCGGACCGGCTCAAGGCCGCGCTGCGCGACCGAGATCGCGCGCATCCTCGCGCTCGACGGCGCCGCGACCGACCCGGCGCCGCTCACGGTGGGCGAGGCCCGGCCCTGGGTGGTGATGGTGGTGGGCGTGAACGGCTCGGGCAAGACCACCACCGTCGGCAAGCTGGCCTCGAAGCTCCAGGCCGCCGGCCACAAGGTGCTGCTCGGCGCGGGCGACACCTTCCGCGCCGCCGCCGGCGAGCAGCTCGAGGTCTGGGCCGAGCGGGTCGGCGCGCCCATCGTGCGCGGCAAGGAGGGCGCCGACCCGGCGGCGGTCTGCTTCGAGGCGGTGCAGCGCGCCGCGCAGGAGGGGGTCGACGTGGTGCTGTGCGACACCGCCGGGCGGCTCCACACCAAGACGCCGCTCATGGAGGAGCTGAAGAAGGTGAAGCGGGTGATCGCGCAAGGCGTCCCCCGGCGCGCCGCACGAGGTGCTGCTGGTCCTCGACGCCACCAACGGGCAGAACGCCATCGCCCAGGCGCGCCAGTTCCACGAGGCGCTCGGCGTGACCGGCATCGCGCTCACCAAGCTCGACGGCACCGCCAAGGGCGGGGTCATCATCGGGATCTGCGACGAGCTGAAGCTCCCGGTACGGTACGTGGGCGTGGGCGAGACGGTGGCCGACCTCAAGCCGTTCTCGCCGCGCGAGTTCGTGGAGGCGCTCTTCGAGTGACGACGCACGCGGTGATCCTGTGGGACGTGGACGGGACGCTCGTCTCCTGCGGCGGCGCCGGGCGCCGGGCCCTGGAGCGGGCGCTGGCCGAGCGCTGCGGTCCGCTCGACGGCGCGCTGGCCACGCTGCGCCTCGACGGGATGACCGACCGGCTCATCGTGCGGGAGGCGCTCGGCCTGCTCTCGCACCCCTTCAGCGAGGACGGCTGCGACGCAGGTGCTGGCGCGCTACCTCGAGCACCTCGCGATCGAGATCGGCGGCCCCGGCTACGCGGTGCTCCCGGGCGCCGCCGCCGCGCTCGGGGCGCTCCGCGAGCGCGGCGCCAGCTACGGGCTCTGCACCGGGAACGTGGCGGGCGGCGCGCGGGTGAAGCTCGCGCAGGGCGGGCTCGACCGGTACTTCGAGTGGGGCCCGGACGCCATCGCCGGCTTCGCCGCCGACGGCGAGGCGCGGGAGCGGGTGGTGGCCGCGGCGCTCCGGCGCGCCGCGGCCCGGCTCGGCCGGGCGGTCGCGCCCGGCGAGGCGCTCGTGGTCGGCGACACGCCCCGCGACGTCTCCGCCGCGCACGCGGTGGGCTGCCCGGTGCTGGCGGTGGCCACCGGCCGGTACTCGGCCGAGGAGCTGCGCGCGGCCGGCGCGGACCACGTCGCGCCGACCCTCGAGGACGAGGGCGCGCTCCGCCTCCTGGCCGGCCATGGGCCGGCTTGACCCGCCGCGACGCCCCGGGCTATGGCAATCACTCCAACGAGCACCGGAGGCGCCATGTCCCCCGCGCAGGATCTCGACGAGCTCCCGCCGCTCGACGGCCCCAGGTTGCGAGCGGTGGCCGCCACCCGCGACCACGCCGGGCAGATCCAGGCCTGCTTCCTGGGGGCGCCGGACTACTTCGCCCGCACCGAGGGCGGACCGGCCGGGAGCGACGCCGCCGAGCGGCTCCTCTCCGAGGCGGAGGCCGACGACACCCGCCGCATCTACGTGTTGATCCCGCTGACCGGCGGCCCGGCGGTCGGCGTGCTCGACCTCTACCTCCACCACCCGGAGCCCGGCACCGCGCACATCGGGCTCCTGCTCTTCCGCGAGGCCTGTCAGGGGCTCGGCTACGGCAAGGAGACCAACGCGGCGCTCGAGCACGCGCTCGAGCTGGCGGGGTTCACCACCCTGCGGCTCTCGGTGGGGGACGAGAACCCTGGCGCGCGCGCCTTCTGGGAGCGGCTCGGGTTCGCCGAGGTGGGCCGGCTCGACCGCGGGGTCACGGTCTTCGAGAAGCCGCTCGCCGGGCCCTGACCGGACCCTCGCAGCGACGGAGCCACCGACGCGAACGGGCGCCGCGTTTCCGCGGCGCCCGCTGGCGCTTCCGGGGCTTGGCGGCGCGCCGCTACTCCGGGGTGGGCTGCGGGGCCGGCACGCGGGCCCAGCGCACCACCCGGCCGCGGAGCCCCTCCCAGAGGCTGGCCAGGCCGACGTAACCGAAGCCGACCTGGAACAGCACCAGGAACGGCAGCGAGTAGTAGACCTCGCGCTCGAGCAGGTACGCGACGCCGTAGGTCATGTAGGCGGCCAGCCCGAGCTCGACGATGGGCTGGAAGCTGACCGCGGCCTTGTAGCGCTTCCGGGCGACCGACTCGCCTGCCCGCTGGACGCCGTGCTTGGGGGTCCGGGTGAAGGCGGTCTCGTAGCCCATGAGCGCCTCGCCCACCGCGCGGGCCTGGTTCACCGAGAGGCCGATCCCGACCGCCATCACCATGGGCAGGTACTTGAGCTGCTCCCAGGTGGTGCGGCCCTGCTCGCGCTGGCTGGCGGCGTAGAAGGCCACCACGCTGAAGGTCGCCGCGGCGAAGAACGGGATGTCGAGGAACAGCACCTCGTACCAGCCGTGGGACACACGGACCACCACCGTGATCGGCAGCAGGATGGCCAGCGGGATCATGAGCAGGTAGGCGAGGTTCGCGGTGAGGTGGAAGACCGCCTCGCGCTTCACCTCGCGGGGCAGGTCGGCGCGGAGCAGCCGCGGCAGGACCTTGAGCGCGGTCTGGATGGAGCCCTTGGCCCAGCGGTGCTGCTGGCTCTTGAAGGCGTTCATCTCCACCGGCAGCTCGGCGGGCGTCACGATCTGCGGCAGGTAGACGAACCGCCAGCCCTTCAGCTGCGCGCGGTAGGAGAGGTCCAGGTCCTCGGTGAGCGTGTCGTGCTGCCAGCCGCCGGCGTCGGCGATGGCCTCGCGCCGCCAGATGCCGGCGGTGCCGTTGAAGTTGAAGAAGCGGCCGGAGCGGTTGCGGGCGGTGTGCTCGATGACGAAGTGGCCGTCGAGCATGATCGCCTGGACGTGGGTGAGCAGCGAGAAGGCGCGGTTCAGGTGGCCCCAGCGCGCCTGCACCATGCCGATGCCGGGGTCGGTGAAGTAGTGGACGGTCCGGTGCAGGAAGTCGGCGCCCGGGATGAAGTCCGCGTCGAAGACCGCCACGAACTCGCCCTTGGCGGTCAGGAGCCCGTTCTCCAGCGCGCCGGCCTTGAAGCCGGTGCGGTCGGTCCGGTGCACGTAGACGATGTCGAGCCCCTGCTCCTTCCAGCGGTCGACGCAGGCGCGGGCGATGCCCTGGGTCTCGTCGGTGGAGTCGTCGAGGACCTGGATCTCGAGGAGGTCGCGCGGGTAGTCGATCTTCGCGACGGCGTCGATCAGACGCTCCGTCACGTACATCTCGTTGAAGATCGGCAGCTGGATGGTCACCCGCGGCAGCCGGTCGAAGCGCGCGCGCGGCGTCTGCAGCCGGTACTTGTGCCGGAAGTACAGGTACGCCATCGCGTAGCGGTGGGACCCGTAGATCGACAGGATGCAGAGGAGCAGCGCGTAGCCGACGACGACGGAAAGCTCGAGAGAGGTCATCTTTTCGATTGTGTGCGCCGAGGCGGCGCCTCCGGAGACGGCAGCGAAACGCAATCCGCGGGCCAGGGCATCACGCGTCCGAGAGCGGCCAGGAGCGGCGCGGAATATAGCTGCCCCATCCGCGATGTCAATCTGTGAAAAGGTTCGGCGTTCCAGGGAAAAACGCCAGTTCTCGACCGCGCCGGCGCAAGGAGGAAAAGAGGGCCCTGGGGCCTTCGCGGCGCGTCGAAGCGTCGCACCTCACCGGGTCACCACGACAGAAACGCCATGGTGCCCTCCGAGCCGCGAGGGCGCTATCGCCCCAGCCAAGGCCGGGGATCCACTGGCCGCCCGCGCTCGCGGAGCTCGAAGTAGAGGTAAGGGCCCTTCAGCGAGCCGGAGTCACCCACGGTGCCGAGCACGGCGCCGGCGTCCACCTCCTCGCCCGTGGCGGTGCGCATGGAGGCGAGGTGTGCGACCAGGGTGTGGAACCCGTCGCCGTGGTCGACGATGACGAGGTTGCCATACCCCTTGAACCACCCGGCGTGCGCCACGCGCCCGGGCGCGACCGCCCGCACCGGCGCGCCGGCCGGTGCCTGGATGTCGAGCCCGTTCTGCACGGTCACGGTGCCGAACCTCGCGTCGACCACGCGACCGAAGCCGACCGAGATGGTCCCCGGGGAGGGCATCGGCAGGTGCCCGTGCGCCGCCGCGAAGCCGCCCGGCCCCCGCTCCCGCCGGGGCGGCGGGAGCGCCGCCACGAGCTCGGCCAGCCGCACGGCCTGGACCCCCGCCTCCGCCGCGGCGCGCTCGTGCAGGCCGCGCGCGGTGCGGAGGGCCGAGAGCAGCGCGGCCCGCTCCTCGCGGCGCGCCTCCGCGTCCTCGCGCGCCACGCGCGCCTCCTCCGCCAGGGCGGAGAGCCGCGCCGCCTCGGCCTGCTGCGCCGCGCGGGCGCGCTCGCGATTGTCCTGTGCCGCCTTCGCCGCCGCCAGCAGCTCGAGGTCGCGGGAGATGATGCGGTCCATCAGGTAGCGCCGCTTCACCAGGTCCGCGAGCGAGGGGCTCGAGAACAGGACCGGCAGCGCGCCGGCGCGCCCGAGCCGCTCGCGCGCGGCGAGGCGCGGGCGGAGCTCGGCGAGGCGCGCCTTGAGGCGTCCCTGCGCCTCCACCTCCGCGGCGCGGGCCGCGCCGAGGGCGGCCGCCGCCGCCGCGCGGCCCTCCTCGGCGCGCCGCGCCGCCGCCGTCGCCTGCGCGAGCCCGACCTCGATCTCGCCGAGCGTGCCGAGCACCGTCTGCTCCTGGGCCGCCAGCATGCGCGCGGCGGCCTCCTCGGCGCGGCGGCGGGCCTCGAGCGCGTCCAGCCGCGGCCCGGGCGGCCCGGCGGCGAGCGCGGCGGCGGCGAGGAGCGCGGCGGCGAGCATGACCTCCTCAGCCCCGGCGCAGCGTGCGCGCGACGGAGAGGGCGCTCCCGAGGAGCCCCACCGCGGCCCCCCCCAGCACGAGCGCGCCGAGCAGCGCGGCCGGGACCATGTCGCCCGCCGCCAGCGGCCCGGCCGCCGGCACCGCCGCCCGCAGCCACGGGAGCAGGGCGGCGTTCCCGGCCAGGAGGGCCGCCGCCGCCAGCCCGCCGCCGGCCAGCCCCTGGAAGAGCCCCTCGAGGAGGAACGGCGCGGCCACGAACCGGTCGGTGGCCCCCACCAGCTTCATGATCTCGATCTCCTCGCGCCGGGCGAAGACGGCCAGCCGCAGCGTGTTCGAGACCAGCACCGCGCTCGCCGCGGCCAGCACCGCGAAGACGAGCCAGGCCGCGGCGCGGGCGCGGGACACGAAGCGCTCGAGCCCCTCCAGCCAGGCGGTGCCGTAGTCCACCTCCTCGACCCCGGGCACGGCGCGGAGCCGGGCGGCGAGGGCGCGCGCCTCGGCGAGCGCGATGCCGGGCGCCGCCACCTCGACCGCGTCCGGGAGGACGCCCGGCCCCACGCCCTCGAGCACCCGCCCCTGCTCCCCGAGCTCCGCGGCCAGCCGCCGGAGCTGCTCGGCCGCGGTCACCGCCACCACCGCGCGCCCGGGCGCGGCGGCGGCGGCGGCGGCGCGCGCCGCCTCGAGGTCCGCGCCGGGGGCCAGGTACGCCGAGACGCGCACCTCGCCCGCCCAGGCGGAGAGCAGCCGCTCGGCGCCGCCCAGGGCGGCGGCGAGCACGCCGATGGCGAGGAGCGCGACGAACACGGTGGCGGTGCCGACCAGCGCCACGTAGGGGCCGCGCGCCATCGCCTCGAGCGCGCGCCGGGTGAAGTAGAGCGGCCGCGGGCGCACGCTCAGACCCTCCGCGCGCGGCGGACGGAGTCGCCGTCGGAGACGAGCCGCCCGCGCTCGAGCGCCAACACCCGGCGCTTGTAGCGCTCGAGCAGCGACCGGTCGTGGGTGGCCACCACCACCGTGGTCCCCCGGGCGCTGGCGGCGTGCAGCAGCTCCATCACCTCGAGCGTCCGATCGGCGTCGAGGTTGCCGGTGGGCTCGTCGGCGAGGAGCAGCGCCGGCGACGGCGCGAGCGCGCGCGCCACCGCGACGCGCTGCTGCTCGCCCCCGGAGAGCGCGGGCGGGAACTTCTCGCCGCGGTGCTCCAGCCCCACCGAGCGGAGGAGCAGCGCCACCCGCCGCCGGATCTCGCGGTCGGGCAGGCCCTGCACCTCGAGCGGGAGCGCCACGTTCTCGGCCACCGTGCGGCGGGGCAGGAGCTTGAAGTCCTGGAACACGACCCCGATCTTCCGTCGCAGGTAGGGGACCGCCCGCGCGCCAATCTTGGCGACGTTCTTGCCGAAGAGCAGGAGCTGGCCGGAGGTGGGCTGCTCCTCGCAGAAGACGAGCTTGAGGAGGGTCGACTTGCCGGCGCCGGACGGGCCGGTCACGAACACGAACTCGCCCTTCTCGATCTCGAGCGTCACGTCCTGGAGCGCGGGGCCGTCGCCCGGGTACTCCTTGGTGACGTGGAAGAGCTGGATCACGGCCGGTAGCTTGCCACGGGGCGTGCCGCCCCGCCCCGGCTCGCCGGGTCCCGTGCGCCGACGCGAGCGGCTTCGCCGCTTCCGCGCCGGCGCCCCGGCGGGCTCGCCTTGCTCGCCTGTTCGCGAATCATGATCGGCCGCGCAGGGCGGGCCGCGCCCTCACTTGCGGCCGCCGAGGTCCTCGGCGAGGTAGGAGAGGATCACCTCGTCGAGGCTCCGCTCGGCGATGAGCTCCTCGCCGAACGGCGCGGGGACGGGCGCGCCCTGGCGGGGGGGCGACGCGGGCGCCCCCGCGGTGAGCCGGGCCTCGCGCGGCGCGGGGACGGACATGCCGGGCTGGAGCTGCACGGTCCGTCCGTCGGCCTGGATCTGCCCGGGCTGGAAGGCTTGTGCCGCGGCGGCCTGCGCGGCGCCGCCCTCGTCGTACAGGCCGTCGAGGAGGTCGCGCAGCATCTCCTTGTGCTGCTCCTCCATCAGCTCGCGCACCACCCGGCTCAGGTTCTCCGCGCTCACGATGTCGGCGTAGGAGGTCCGCTTCGACGCGACCACGTTCCCGCCCAGGAACACGTGCGTGATCACGTGCGGGTTCTCCAGGCCCGAGTCCTCGGTCTGGACGTGGTACGTCCGCCCCTTGTGCTTGATGTTGTGGTTGAACCCAACCACCATCTTCTTGCCGGCGTCGGCCCCCATCGCGGCCGGACTGTACCGCTGGCGGGACGAGCCCATCAAGCGAGCCCCGGACGCGTCGCCGGCCGGGAGGCCGTCTGCCCGCCCGGCGGCGAGCGGGGCCCGTCAAACGTCGACGTGCTCGGCCGCCTCGACCGACCGCCCGAGGAACCTGCCCGCCACGGCGAGGAACCTCGCCGGCGCGTCGGTCACCAGGAACCGGTGCTGCCCGGTGTGGCCGGGCTGCTCCGGGAAGCGGGCCAGCACCTCGGCCGCGATCGCCCTGGCGCTGTCCACCAGCGCGACGCCGGGCAGCGCGGCGGCGATGGCGTCGCCGAGCAGCGGGTAGTGCGTGCAGCCGAGGACGAGCGTGTCGATCTCCTGGTCGCGGAACGGCGCGAGGTAGCGGCGCACCACCCCGCGCACCACCTCGTCCTCCGGGTCGGTCCAGCCCTCCTCCGCCAGCGGGACGAAGAGGGGGCACGCCTGCGCGAGCACCTCGGCCCCGGGGCGCTCCCGCCGGAGGGCGGCCTGGTACGCGCCGCTCGACACCGTGCCCTGCGTCCCGATGACGCCGATCCGCCCGCTCCGCGAGGCGCGCGCGGCCACCCGGGCGCCGGGCTCGACCACGCCGAGGACCGGGATGGGCAGCGCGGCCTCGAGCGCGGGCAGCGCGACCGCCGAGGCCGTGTTGCAGGCCACCACCAGCAGATCGATCCGCTGCGACACCAGCAGGCGCGCGTTGCGGAGCGAGTACTGCGTGACGGTCTCGGCGGACTTGGTGCCGTAGGGCACGCGGGCCGTGTCGCCGAGGTAGATGGTGTCGGCCGAGGGCAGCGCGGCCAGGATGGCGCGCTGCACGGTGAGCCCGCCGACGCCCGAGTCGAAGATTCCTATGCGTGACACGGCGCGCAGTCTACTCCGAAGGGCGCCCGCGCGCTCGACGCGGAGATCGCCCGCGGCCGCGCCCGGAGGGCGAGGGCGGGCGCGGGCGATCACCGTCCTCACGGACAGGCCACGGTGGTGTCGGCGAGCACCGACGAGACCACGGTCTGCTGGCCGGGGACGATCGTGAAGGTGGCCCGGCTGCAGTTCGCCCCGGTGACGTTGAACGCCGGCGACTGCCGCTCCTCGATCCAGTCGAGGTCGTACGTGCCGGTCGGCAGCGGGAACACGATGCCGCGCAGGTCGCCGCACGCGTAGAGGATCTGGTCGCCGAGCGGGCTGGCCTGGTCGATCTGGACGGTGGTCGCGTTGGCCACCTGGTCGAAGATGGAGAACCAGAGGTACGACGGCCCGGGGGTGATGCAGGTGCCGTTGTTCACGAAGGCGTAGCTCAGCTCGACGAACCCCTCGGAAGGCCGGAACTGGACCAGCCGATCGGCGCAGCGGTCGGCGCCGACCTGCTGCTCGTCGCGGAGCAGGATCCGGCCGCTCGAGTCCACCGCCTCGACCGTCAGCAGGTAGCTGGCGGAGTCCACGCCGGTGACGACCGCGCCGCCGTCGGCGCAGTTGAACCGCTGGACCAGCGCGTTGTTCAGGAAGACGTCGACGTAGGCCACGCCCGCGACCCCGCAGCTCGGGGTGACGCTGCCGTCCGCGAGCTGGAAAGAGGGCCACTCCACCGTGAAGCTGCCGAAGCCGCAGTCATTGTGGTCGCTGACGATGCAACCGGTCCCCAGGAGGGAGGTGGCGAGCAAGAGGGCGAGGCGTCTCATTGGAGTCCTCCAGGTGGTCGGGCCCGCAGGGGCCATGCACTCGTGGATGAGCAACGCATGTGCCACGGACTGGACGTGGAAAGAACGCGGATTATGCACCGGAGCAGCCGAACGCGGGTGAACCAGCGGCACGACCGTGGTCGATCCCTCACAGTGCGCGGGTGCGACATGTCGGTGCTGGTGGTGGAGAGAAACGGGCGGCTCGGACGTTCTCTTCGTGGCCCCCTGCATCCAGTGGAGAATGGGGGAGCGGGAGCGGCGCACGCGCCGCGCCGCGTCCATGCTACAGAACTCGTCTTTCCGACCTGCCCATGACCCAGGACGCCCTCATGATGCTCGCCCCCTACACGGGCCTTCCGCTCGCCGCCCTCGACGGCGGTGGCCTCAACTATCTCGAGATCGCCACCAACTCGGGCGCCATCGGCATGGGCGTCCTCGTGCTGCTGCTGGGCGCCTCCGCGGTCTCGTGGGCCATCATCGTGAAGAAGTGGCTGCAGATCCGGCGCGCGCACGACCAGTCGGTGAAGTTCCTCGAGACCTTCTGGCAGTCGAAGCGGCTCGACGCGATCTACCAGGCGGCCGAGTCGCTGGGCGGCTCGCCCCTCTCGCACGTGTTCCGCGCCGGCTACGTGGAGCTGTCCAAGGTGACCGCGCAGAAGAAGGAGGCCGACCCGGGCGCCATGTCGGACCAGCTCGGCGGGATCGAGAACGTCGAGCGCGCGCTGAAGCGGGCCGCCGCCTCCGAGGTCACCACCCTCGAGCGCCAGGTCCCCTTCCTCGGCACCACCGCCAGCGCCGCGCCCTTCGTCGGCCTGTTCGGCACGGTGTGGGGCATCATGAACGCGTTCCACGACATCTACCGGATGGGCAACGCCAACCTGGCCACGGTGGCGAAGCCGATCAGCGAGGCGCTCATCGCCACCGCGGTCGGCCTGTTCGCCGCCATCCCGGCGGTGGTCGCCTACAACTTCTTCATCTCGAAGATCCGGGTGCTCGACAGCGAGATGACCAACTTCTCGAACGACTTCCTCAACATCGTCCGGCGTCACTTCTTCAGCTAGGAGCACGCCGTGGCGATGTCCTCCGGAGGCGGCGGCGGCCGCCAGACGCTCACAGAGATCAACGTCACGCCGCTCGTCGACGTGATGCTGGTGCTCCTCATCATCTTCATGGTGACCGCGCCGCTCATCCAGCAGGGCGTCGAGGTCGCGCTGCCCGAGGCCCGCGCCAAGGCGGTGGACGCCGAGGAGCAGAAGCTCGTCCTCTCCATCAAGGCCGACCGGAGCCTCTGGCTCGGCACCAGCGAGGACGCCGCGGCGGTCTCGCTCGAGGACCTCGAGGACAAGCTCCGCGCCAACACCCGCGCGCAGAAGGACCACGAGCTGTACCTCATGGCCGACAAGAGCCTGCCCTACGGCTTCGTGGTGGACGTGATGGCCACCGTGCAGCGGGCCGGCATCGTCAACATGGGCATGATCACCAACCCCGTCCCCGAGCGCGTGAAGGAGCAGGAGGCTCGCCGCCGATGAGCATCCCGGTCGCCACGGCCTTCGGGCGGCGCGATCGGATGTGGCCGGCGGTGCTGGCCTCGGCGGCGGCGCACGTGGCGTTGCTCGTCTGGGCCCTCGCGCGCCCCGCCGGACCCGAGATCGATCTCACCCAGAAGCCCATCGTGGCGAAGCTCGTGCGGCTCGGAGAGAAGCGGCCGGAGAGCTACCTCCCGCGCAAGGAGGCGCCGCCGCCGCCCGCCGCCGCCTCGCCGGAGCCCATCCCGGTGGTGGCGGCGGCGCCGCCGGCGCCGGCCCCAGCGCCGGCTCCCGTCGCCGCCGGTTTCCGCCCCACGCGCCCCGGCCGCGCCCTCGCCCTCGGCCCGCGCGCCGGCGCCGGCCCCCGGCCCCGCGCCGCGGCAGAGCCGGACGCCCGAGCGCGGCGCGGGCACCTCGGTCTCGTCGCTGCTCTCGCGCGTCCAGAAGCAGGTCGAGCGCGAGCGGTGGGGCGATCCGCAGGGGGATCCCCAGGGCGACGCCGACGAGGCCAGCGAGGGGGACCGCTACCTCGCGCTGGTGGTCCGCGCGCTCCAGTCCAACTACCGCGTGCCCGCCACCATCTCGGAGCGCGACCGGCTCTACCTCAAGGGGACCGTGATCCTCTACATCGAGCCCGACGGCCGGATCGGCCGCTGGAAGCTCGAGCAGCCCTCCGGCAACGGCGCCTTCGACGACGCGCTGGACCGAACGGTGCGCCAGACGCGCCTGCCGCCGCCGCCCGACGCCTTCCGCAACCTCTACAAGACCACCGGGCTGCAGGTCATCTTCCAGATCGGCTGATCGCCAGGAGAGCCCCCGCATGATCCTCCGTCGCCTCGCCCTCGCCGTGCTCGCCGCCGCCGCGCTGCCCGCGCTCGCGCAGGAGCGGCCCTCCATCGTGGTCGGCTCGCCCGACTTCCGGCCCATGCCCATCGCGGTGGCCGAGTTCCAGGGCGAGGGCGACGCGCGGGCGACGGCGACCCAGGTGTCCGAGGTGGTCCGCGCCGACCTCGTCATCTCCGGGCTCTTCGACGTGCTCGACCCCCGCGGCTTCCTCGCCGACCCCATGGAGGGCTTCACCGCTCCCGCCATCCGCTTCGCCCGCTGGGCCGACGTGGGCGCGGAGGGGCTCGCCAAGGCCCGCGTCCGCCGGACCGGCGCCGACCTCGAGGGAGAGCTCCACCTCTACGAGGTCCGGGCCGGGCGCGAGGTCCTGATGAAGACGGTCCGGGTGGGCGGGGCCGAGCCGCGCGCCCTCGCGCACCGGATCGCGGACGAGATCGTCCGCCACTACACCCGCGAGCCCGGCATCTTCTCGACCACGCTGGTGGCCGTGCGCAAGGGGCGCGGCACCTGGGATCTGGTGGCGGTCGACGTGGACGGCGGGAACCCCCGGGTGCTCCTCTCGGAGCGCAACATCCTGCTCGCGCCGGCGTGGCGGCCGGACGGCCGCGAGATCCTGGTCACCAGCTACCGCAACGGACGGCCGCAGCTGTTCTCGTTCCGGCTGGCGGACCGGAGCTTCCGCCCGCTCGGCAACCGCGCCAACGCCATGGGCGGCGTCTACTCGCCGGACGGGAGCCGCATCGCGTTCACCGTCACCCAGGGCGCCAACACCGACATCTGGATCATGAGCGCGGACGGCTCGGGCGCGCGCCAGCTCACGCGCGAAGGGGCCATCGACGTGTCGCCGACCTGGTCGCCCGACGGGCGACGCCTCGCCTTCACCTCGGACCGCGCCGGGACCCCGCAGGTCTACGTGATGGGCGCCGACGGCTCGAGCCCGCGCCGGCTCACCTTCCAGGGCAACTACAACCAGACGCCGCAGTGGAGCCCGCGCGGCGACCTGATCGCGTTCACCGCGCGTGACGAGCGGAAGGTGTTCGACGTCTTCGTGGTGTCCCCCGACACCGGCGCGGTCGCCCGCATCACGCAGGACCAGGGGCGCACCAACGAGGAGCCGTCCTGGGCGCCCAACGGGCGCATGCTGGTCTTCCGCTCGGACCGGGCGGGCCCCGGCCAGCTGGTGATCTCGGACCCGAAGGGCGACCGGCAGACGGTCGTCGCCGGCGGGCGGAGCGGCGACCTCTCCGGGCCGGCGTGGGGACCGCTCCCGCAGTAAGAAGACCGGGGCACCACGCGCATGCAGGGACGCCACGCCGCCATCGACGTCGGGACCAACACGGTGCTCCTGCTGGTGGCGGAGCGGCGCGGCGACGCCGCTCGTCCCGCTGCTCGAGCGCGCCGAGATCACGCGGCTCGGCCGCGGTGTGGACGCGACCGGACGGCTCGACCCGGCCGCCATCCGGGAGACGGTGGCGGTGGTGACCGAGTTCGCCCTCGCGGCCAGGGCGCTCGGCGCGGAACACCCCCTCTGCGTGGCCACCAGCGCGGCCCGCGACGCCGCCAACGGGGAGGAGTTCTTCGCGGCGGCCCGGCTGGCGGCCTCGGTCGAGCCCCGCGTCATCTCCGGGGACGAGGAGGCCCGCCTCGTCTACCGCAGCGCCTGGCGTGACTTCGGCCGGGACCGGGCCGCTCGCCGTGCTCGACGTGGGCGGCGGCTCGACCGAGTTCATCGTGGGCGAGGGCCCGGCGCCGCGGGCCCGCACCAGCCTGCAGGTGGGCGCGGTGCGCCTCACCGAGCGCCACGTGCGCGCCGACCCGCCCTCGGCCGCCGAGCTCGCGGCGCTCCGCGACGCGGCGCGCGCGCGCGCTCGGGCAGCTGCCCGAGCTCACCCCGGGGGACGGGGCGCGGCTGGTGGGCGTGGCGGGCACCGTCACCACGCTCGCGGCGGTGCGGCAGGCGCTGCCGGCCTACGACGCGGAGCGCGTGCACGGCTCGGCGCTCCTGCGCGACGAGGTCGAGGCGCTGGTCGCGCGGATGGCCGGCATGACGGTGGCCGAGCGCGCCGCGATGCCCGGGCATGGAGCCGAAGCGGGCCGACGTGATCCTGGCCGGCGCGGTGATGGTGGCCGAGGCCATGGCGCTGGCCGGCTTCGACCGGCTCACCGTCTCGGATCGCGGCGTGCGCTGGGGGCTGCTCTACGACCAGCTCGCTCCGTGAGGCCGCCGGGCGGCTGTACGCCGCGCTCGCCTTCGGCCCCGCCGCGGCGGTGTACGGCGTCCTGACCGACCACGCCGCGTGGCGCGAGGACTGCCGCGCGCTCGGCGCGCTCGTCCCCGGCCCGCGCGTGCTCGACCTCGGCGTCGGCCCGGGCACGAGCGCCGTCGAGATGGCGCGGGCGGAGCCGGGCAAGCGCCACCTCGGCCTCGATCGCTCCGGCGCCATGGTGCGCCGGGCGGCCCGCGCGGCGCGGCGCGCTGGCCTGGACCTGCCGCTGGTGCGGGCAGACGCGCTGGCCCTCCCGTTCCGGGACGGCGCCCTCGACGGCGCCACCGGCCACAGCCTGCTCTACCTCCTCCCCGATCCGGCCGCGGCGCTCGCCGAGCTCGGCGCGGGCGCTCCGACCCGGCGGGCGGGTCGCCTTCCTCGAGCCGCGAGACGGGCCGCTGCCGCCGGCCGCCGCGCTCGCGGCCGGGCCGCGCGCGGCCGCCTCGATGCTGCTCTGGCGCGGGATGTCCGGACTCCACCGCCGCTTCGACGAGGACGCGCTCGCGGCGCTGCTCGCCGGGGCCGGCTTCCGCGAGGCGCGCGCCTGGCCGGTGCTGGGCGGGTTCGGGGTGATGGCGGCGGCGGCGCGGCCGTAGTAAGAGACGCGGCTCCCATGCGCGCCCCCTGGGCCATCGTCTGCGACTTCGACGGCACCGCCCTCACCGAGGACCTCGGCGACGCGGTGGCGTTCCACTTCGCGGGCGAGGCGAGCTACCGCGCCGCCGAGGACCGCTACCGCGCCGGCGAGATCCCCTTCAGCCGCCTGCTCGAGGACGTGTTCGCGCCCATCCGCGCGAGCCGCGAGGAGATCGCCGCGTTCGCGCGCCGCCGGGCCGCGTGGCGCCCCGGCTTCGAGGCCTTCGTCGACGCGTGCCGCGCCGGGGGCCGGCCCTTCCTGGTGGTCTCCGCCGGGCTCGACGCGTACATCGAGCCGGTGCTGGCGGGGCTGTCGCCCGCGCTCCGCTCCCACCTCGAGCTCCGCGCCAACCGCGCCACCTGCTCGGCGGACGGGCTGCGGGTCGCCTTCCACGGCGAGGACTGCGGGTTCTGCGGGTTCTGCAAGGGCGACGTGGTCCGCGAGCTCCAGGCGCGCGGCCACAAGGTGGCGGTGTGCGGCGACGGGACCGGTGACCGCCACGCCGCCGACGCCGCCGACCACGTGTTCGCCCGGACCGGCTCATCGCTGGCGCGCTACTGCGCCGAGCGCGGGATCCGGCACGACGCGTTCGAGACCTTCCACGAGGTCATGGCGCGGTTTCCGGGCTGAGCTGGGCGGCGGGGGGCGGGGCGGGGTCGCCCTGCGGTGCTGCGGAAGCGTGAAGCCCGCGGACCCGGCGAGCAGGGGTGGGACTACGACGAGCTTCGCTCGGCCGGGCGCCGGCGCGCGAGCAGCGGCATGGCCTTGCCCGCGGCACTGGGGGGCCGGTGCTTGGCGGGGCGCGAGGTGATGGGCGCGGAAGTGGCCGACCGCGCGGTCGTCGCGGTGGGCCTCGCCGTCTCGTGCGCGTAGATGGAAAGGCGGGCTGACGAGGGGGTAGGTCGGGGGAGCCGCGGCGGGCGGTCCGGGCCGTTGGCGGTCGGGGGGTGACGGGTTCGCGGCGGCGGGCTGGACGGAAGCGAGGTGCCCGAACGCGCGGACGTCGCCGAGTAGGCTCGTGGTGAGCTCCACGCAGTAGGGAGAAGCGGGCTTACGACGCGGAGAGGGCGGGCGTCGCGGGGGAGGCGGGCGTCGCGGGGGTGGCGGGCGTCGCGGGGGTGGCGGGCGTCGCGGGGGTGGCGGGCGTCGCGGGGGTGGCGGGCGTCGCGGGGGTGGCGGGCGTCGCGGGGGAAGAGCGGGCGTCGCGGGGGAGGCGGGCGTCGCGGGGGTGGCGGGCGTCGCGGGGGTGGCGAGCGTCGCGGGGGAGGCGCGAGCGGCGCGGGGAAAGCGGGCGGCGCGGGGAAGGCAGGCGTCGCGGGGAACGCGGGCGTCGCGGGGAAGGCGGGCGTCGCGGGGAAGGCAGGCGTCGCAGGGAACGCAGGCGTCGCGGGGAACGCGGGCGTCGCGGGGAACGCGGGCGTCGCAGGGAAGGCAGGCGTCGCGGGAACGCGGGCGTCGCAGGGAACGCGGGCGTCGCGGGGAACGCGGGCGTCGCGGGGGTGGCGAAGCGCGCTGCGGGACCGCGTGGAGCGCGAGCGGCGCGGCGGGGCCGCAAGGTGGCGAGCGCGGCGGCGGGAGGTCGCGTGGTGGCGGCTTCCTGGCGACTCGGGCGCCGAACCCGGCGGCGGCTTCCGCGCGCCGACTCGCCGCCCCTGTGTCTCGTGGTGAACGTACACACCCATACGGACAGTGGATGACGGGATCGAGACGTATTAATATGTGCCCAATGAAGCGCGGCTCGCGTCAGCTCCGGTTCCGCCTCGCCGCGCGCCCCACCCACGGCGGCCGGCGCCCTGGCGCGGGGCGGAAGCCGAAGGGCGAGCGGGCCGGCGTCTCGCACCACGGACGGCCGAAGGTGACGCGCACCTCGCCGGTCCACGTCACGCTCCGCGTGCTCCCCCACGTCTGGAACCTTCGAAGCCAGCGCTCGCTCTCGGTCATCGAGGCCGCGCTCACCGGGGCGAAGAGCTGGCGGACCTTCCGCGTGGTCCACTTCTCCGCCCAGGGGGACCACCTGCACCTCGTGGTCGAGGCGGACGGGGCGAAGGCGCTCTCCTCCGGCATGCAGGGGCTCTCCATCCGGCTCGCCAAGGGGCTGAACCGCATGATGGGGCGGCGGGGGAAGGTCTTCGCCGACCGCTTCCACGCGCACGTGCTCGAGACGCCCGCGGAGACGCGCAACTGCCTCGCCTACGTGCTGCTCAACCAGCGCAGTCACCGCGCGCGCGGCGGGAAGCGCGTCGGTCACGGAATGGTGGACCCGTTCTCCTCGGCCGGCTCGTTCGACGGGTGGAAGGAACGGCCGGGGCAGGCCGAAGCTCCACGGGTCACCTCTCCGCCCCGCACCTGGCTCCTCGCCACCGGTTGGCGGCGCCGCGGGCTGCTCTCGCTCGACGAGATCCCGGCGGTCCGGGCCTGACCGGCGCGTCCGGCCAACCTCACCACCCTCAGGCTCGTCCTGCCCGTCGCGCCAGCGCGACGCCCGCGGGCCCGACCGCTCCACCGCCCCGCCCTGCGCTGCGCCCCACCCCGCCGCTGCGCCCCGCCCTGCGCCCGCGCTGTCGCCTGCGCGGTCAGGGGCGAGGTGACGGGTCCCGAGGGGACGCTCCGGTGGCGACGCTCAGAACAGTCCGATGGTGAAGTGCAGCGCCAGGAGCCGCTCGTTGAGCCGGTCGTCCGGCTCGACGTTGAACCCGAGGTCGAGCGCGGCGGGGCCGACCGGCGTCACGAAGCGCGCGCCCACGCCGGCGTTGGTGCGCAGGTCGAGCAGCCGGTACTGGGTCGGGTCGAGCCAGAGGTTCCCGAGGTCCACGAAGAAGCCCGCCTCCAGCGCGCGCGTGAGCGGCCACCCGCAGCTCCGCCTTGGCGAGCAGGTAGGCCTCGCCGCCCTCGGAGACGGGCCGCTGGCCGGCGGCGATCCGCCGGCCGCGCTCGGTGCAGCCCACGCCGGTGAAGGAGGTGGCGCACAGCCGGGCCTCCGACGCGAGCGCGGCCCGGAGGTCCTGCTGGATCATCTCCTCCTCGGCGTACCCGCGCATGGTGGACGCGCCGCCCAGGAAGAAGCGGCGCGGCACGATGGTGCGCGAGCGGCCGTCGAGCGGGATCACCCGGCCGCCGCGCAGCGAGAGCGCCAGCACCGTCGGCGCGCCGACCGGGAGGTAGCCCGAGAGCGTGCCGGAGAGCTTGACCAGGTTGGTGTGCACCTCCGACGCGGGCAGGATCCCGAGCAGCGCGCGGCGGTCGGACGCGCCGGGCCCGCTCGCGCCCAGCGAGCGCTCGAGCTCGGCGGCGCCGGTGGCGTACCAGCCGCGGTGCGGGTGGGCCGCGTTGTCGCGGAAGTCGAGGGTGAAGGACGGGCGGAGCGCGTGCAGGCGTGGTGACGCCCTCGTCGAAGCGGAGGCGCTCGAGGTCGGCCTGGGTGAGCACGCCCACCACGTTGGTCCGGGCGATGTCGTCCACCTCCAGCTCGTACTGGAGCGAGGCGCCGACCCGCTCGGTGACGCCCGACGTCGAGCCCCACCGCCCCCGAGACGCGCCGCAGGTCGTAGGCGCGGCGGTGGAGGATCTCGCCGATCAGGTCGACGTGGGCGCTGGCCGGCACGGGAAACAGGCGGAGGCGGCTCGAGCGCAGCCCCACGTCGGTCCGCCCCTCCACCCGGTCGGACGCACTTCTTCCCGGAGAGGTCCGGCCCGATCTCGCCCAGGTCCACCAGGTAGTTGACCTTGCCGCGCGCGGTGAGCTCGAGCGCCCGGCCGAACAGGTTGGGGCGCGAGTACTCGAGCATCGCCCGCGGGCCGTTCGCGATCGAGAAGCCGAGGGACTGGGTGAGGGTCGCGTACGGGCGCTCGGCCAGCTCGACCTCGAGGTCCTTCACCTCCTGGATCGACTCCGGCTCCTGCAGCCGCAGGTTCACCGAGCGAAAGACGCCGAGCCGGAGCAGCGCCGCCTGGCTCCGGGCGACCGCCTCCGGGTCGAAGAACGCCCCCTCCCGCACGTCGAGCGCCTCGCGCACCACGGCGGCGCGGGTGCGGTGGTTGCCGGTGACCACCACCCGGCCGATCCGGACCCGCGGCCCCTCGTCCAGCAGGAAGCGCACCGAGGCCAGGCCGTCGCGCGGGGTCCAGGTCCTCGCGCGCCTCGACGCGCGCGTAGACGTGGCCGCGCGAGACGTACAGGCGGCGGATGGCCGCGCGGGTCTCCTCCACCCGGTCGAAGGCCAGGGCGTCGCCCGGCGCGATGCGGGCCTCGCGGGCCAGGTCGGCCAGGGAGATCGCCGCGGTTCCCCTCGAACGAGATGGACTCGACCAGCGTGAGCGGCCCCTCGCGCAGCCGGACCGTCACGTCGACCACTCGCCGCGCCGCGTCGAGCGCCGCGGTCGTCCCGAGCTGCGCCGCCTCGAGGTAGCCCTTCGCGCGGTGCCCGTCGACGATCGCCTGCACCGCCCGCGTCCCAGGCGTCCTCGTCGAAGAACTCGCTCGCCGCGAGCCCCGGCGGCGGCTCGGGCGGCGGACGGGAGCCGGGGATGGAGAGGAGCAGCGCCCGCGCCGGCGTCCGCCTCCTCGGCGGCGGGAGGGTCACCCTCGGCCAGGAGCTGCTCGAAGAGCCGTGCCCGCAGCCAGGCCTCGTCGTGGACCTCCGACGCCCTCGAAGCGGACCTGGCCGAGCCGGTAGCGGCGCGCCCTCGCGGACGTGGACCACCGCCCGGACCACCGCGCCGCGCCGGACCTCCTCCACCTCGACCTGCGCCGCCGCGAAGCCGCGGGAGCGGTAGAAGCCCCGGAGGCGGTCGGCCGCCGCGTCGAGCGCGGGGGCGTCCACCGGCTGGTCCTCCTCGAGCCCGAGCTGCCGCTCGAGCTCGGCTCGCGCCGAAGGCCGCGTTCCCGCGGAACACGAAGGCGACGCGCGGGCCGGCGGTGACCGGGAACACCACCTCGGCGCGCCCTTCCCGCACCTTCACCTCGGGCGCGCCGACCCGGGCCCGGCGGTACCCGGCCGCGTACAGCCCCGCGCGCAGGGCGCGCTGGTCGGCGGCCAGCGCGTCCTCGTCGAGCACCGCGCCGGGCCGCGTGCGGAGCCGGGACCGCAGCGCCGGGCCGACCGCGCCCGCGTCGCCGCCGAGGCGGAGCGTCGGAGACGCGCGTGGGCGGCCCGGCGCGCACCTCCAGGCTGGCGGTCACCGCCGTCTCGCCGGTGGCCGAGGCCTCCACCCGCGCCTCGCGCCGGCCGCGCCGGGCCAGCGCGGCGCGGACGCGCGCGGCGGCGGCCTCGAGGTCCTGGTCGTCGAACGGCTCCCCCTCGGGGAGGCGCGCGGCGGCGCGGAGGGCCGACGCGTCGAGCACGTCGGCGTCGTCGATCCGGAGCGCGAGCCGCTCGAGGCGGCGCACCGGGAGCGCCTCCACCGTGAGCCGCACCCACGCGCCGCTCGCCCTCCGGCGGGGGCGCCGGCGCGGCGCGCACGATCACGTTCCGGTAGCGGCCGGTCTGGAACAGCCGCTGGACGGTGCGGCGCAGGGCGCGCGAGGAGAGCGGCTCGCCGGGCACGATGGCGAGGAGCGTCCCGCGCCGCGGCGGGATCGTCGCCCGCCGGCAGCTGGAGCTCCACCGAGGCCGACGCGGGGCGCGGCCGGCACGGCCGGCACGGCGGCGCGACGGCCGGCGCGACGGAGGGCGCGTCGCCGGGCGCCGGCGCGCCGCGCGCCGGACCGGCGGCCGCCACCGCCAGGGCCACCACCAGGCGGACGAGCGCGACTCGCGAGCAGTCGTTCGGCATCAGCGCTCGTCGTTCCATTCCCACCGGATCTTCAGGTCCACGCCGTGGTCGCCCGTGGGCACGTCGGGGGTGTCGCTGTCCCACTGGTACTGCACGGCGGTGCGCTCGCCCAGCCGGAGCTCGGCCTGCGCGGTGCGGCCGCGAGCGCCGGCCAGCGGCGCCTGGAAGCGCAGCCGCAGCCGGTCGCGCAGGATGCCGGGACTCGAACTCGGCGCGCGGCTCGACCTGCCCGGTCTGCTCCGAGTAGGCGCTGGTGATCCGCATGGACAGGTCGCGGAGCGGCCCGCCGCGCGGCAGGAAGCGGCGGACCTGCTCGTCGAGCCCGGACGCTGGAGAGGAGCGCCTGGGCCGCGGCCGCGGTGGCGACGCCGCCCACCCCGGTCCCGGCCGCCGCGTCCCGGCGCGTGAAGCCGAGCGAGAGCAGCGTGACGATGTCCGGCTGCGGGAGCGGCGGCACGCTGGTGAGCGTCAGCTGCGGCGTCTCCAGCGGCCCGTAGGCGTGCATGAACACCTGGTAGTCGCGCGACCTGGGACTCGCCGTGGACGTCGAGCGCGATCGCGATCTGGTTGCGGTCGGTGAGCTCGACCACCGCGTGCGACAGGTTGAACTCGTTGCCGCGGAACGCGGCGCGGCTGCCCGGCCCCATCGCCAGCGTGCCCACCAGCCCGGGCGACGCCAGGCGTCCCGGTCAGGGTCAGCTGCGCCCGAGACCGGCCCCGCACCAGGTCGTTCTCCACCCGCACGTCGCCGTCGACCACCAGCTGCAGGTCGAAGCGGAGCCACTCGCCGGCCTTGTCGTAGGCGCGCGGCGGCGGGGACGGGCGGCGGCGCAGCTCGAGCAGGCTGCCCTCCAGGTCCACGTCGGCGGTGTAGCGGGCCCGCACCACGTGGAGCCGCCCGGTGACGATGGTCTCGTCGGGCGTGCCGGCCGCCTCGACGCGCCCGCTGAGCGTCGCGGGCAGGTAGGCCGGCACCGCCACCGGCACCTCCTCGAGCGCCGCCTCCACCCGCAGCCGGACCGGCGCGAGCCGCGACGAGCTCCACCTCGCCCTCGAGCGTGGCCCTCCCGCCGTTGACCCGGGCGGTGAGCCCGTCGAAGAGCACCCGGTTCTGCGAGAAGGTGAGGCCGCCGCTCACGCCGGAGACGTTCGCGGTGGTGCCGCGCAGCTGGAAGCCGCCCTCGAGATCCGGCCCGACCCGACCAGCAGCGGCTCGTCGACGGTGCCGCCCACGTGGGCCTCCAGCGTGAGCTGCCCGTGGGCGCGGCGCAGCGCCGGCAGCAGCGCGCCCAGCAGCGCGGAGGTCGACGCGCCCGGGGCGCTCGAGGTCCAGCGCGCCCGCGGGGGCCACCGCGCCGGCCAGCGTGAGCTCGGTGTCTGGCCGCGCACCGCGAAGCGCTCCACCTCGAGCCGGCCGCGCGGAGCAGCACCGGCGCCGGGCCGGCCGCCTCGACCTTGAGGTCGGCGACCGACGGCCGAGCCGCGACAGCTCGAGCCTGCCGCGCGCCCGAGCGGGTCCTCGAGGTCGCCCTCGGCGCGTGGCCCGCCCACCGCCCGCGCTCGCAGCCCGGCGCGGCGGCCCGCCCGGCGCGAGCCGCGCCGCGTCCTCCAGCGCGAGCTCGGCGCTGCGCGGTGAAGGGCAGGCGCCCCTCCAGCCGCGACCTCGCCGGCGAGGTCGAGCCCCTCGGCGCCGCGCGGTGAGGACGCAGCCGCTGCTCGACGATCGTGCCGCCGACCTGGACCGTCCCGAGCGGCACCCCGCGAGCGCTCACGCCGTCGCCGTTCACGGCGAAGCGGACGCGCGGGTGCTCGAAGCGCCGGCCAGCGCGGCGGTCCCGCTGACCGAGCCGGCGAAGCGGCCGCCCGGGAGGTCGAGGTCCGCCACCGGCACGCCGGCGAACGAGACGTCGAGGTCCCACGGGAAGGGCGGCTCCACGCCCCAGGTGCCCTGCGCCCGCACCGCCCGGCGCCGCACCGCAGCTCCGCGGCGTCGAAGGTGGCCTCCGGCCGGCCTGGATCTGCCCCCGGCCGCGCCCGGAGTCGAAGCGGCGGCCGAGGAGCGTCCCCGCCCCGAGCCGCGCCTCGAAGTCGACGTCGAGCGCGTCGGCGGGCCCCCGGGCGGTCGCGCGCGACCTCGACGACCTCGCCGTCCATCGCGTCGCGCAGGTAGCGCGTGCGGCGGCAGCCAGTCCATGACCGCGTCGAACAGGTCGCGCAGCCGGCCGCGCCGCTCGAGCCGGGAGGAGACCACCTGCGCCGGCGAGCGGAGGTCGACCACCACCTCGCCCTGGTAGCGCGCGCCTGCCCCGGGCGCCCTGGGCGCTCTCGAGGTGGAGCAGGAAGTCCGGGTAGGCGGAGGTCGGCCGCGACGTTCCCGAGGTCCACCTTGAGGAAGTGGAAGCGCTCGGCCCTGGCGTGCCCGGTGATGCGCGGGTTGCCGTAGGGCGCGGCCGCCGACCGTCGCCTCGACCTCGGCGCGCCCGGACCAGGGGATCCCGGCGACGTGGCCCGAGGGCGCCGAGGTCCACCTCGCCGCGGGTGCTGCACCGAGAAGCCGCCGGCGGTGCTGAAGTGGACGGCGGCGTCCGCCCGCGCCGCGCCGCTCCCCACGGTGACCCGCGCCCCCTCCAGGAACAGCCCCTCCCGCGTGATGCGGACCGGCGACTCCACGCGGCCGCGCTCGAAGGCGAGGACCGGGCGATCGCCGAGCGCCGAGCTTGTACGAGTGCGTCAGCGACTTGAAGTCGCGCACGTCGACGGCGAGCGTCCCGGCGAGCTCCGGCGGCTGGAGCTTGCCGGAGACCTTGGCGCCGCCGTCGAGCCGCAGCGTGACCCACGGCCCGGTCACGCCCAGCCGGTCCAGGATCTCGGCCAGGTCCACGTCGTCGGCGCGGACCTCGGCCTCGATGGGGAGGCCGCGGGTCAGCTCGACCGTGCCGCGCGCCACGGCGACGCCGCCCTGGGCGGGCACCGCGAGCCGGTCCACCGCGAGCCTTGCGCCCCTCGAGCCGGAGCTCGGCGTCGGCGTCCCCGGGGACGAATGGCCGACCCGCGACGCCGCGGGCGCGCACCGAGGCGCTCAGCGTCCGGCGCGCGCGGCCGCCCGCCGACGTGCGCCTCCACCGAGGCCGTGCCGGGGACCGTCGGAGCGCAACGCCGCGAGCGCGACCAGCGCGCGCAGCGGGCCCTCGGCGCTGGCGGTGAGGTCGAGGCGCGGGTCGCAGACGTCCTCGACGCGCCCGCGGAGCCCGAGCCGCGCGCCGGCCACCTCGGCCTCGGCCGAGGCGATCTCCGACGAAGGAGAGGTCGAGCGCCACCTCGGCCTCGACCGCCGCCCGCGACGCGGTCCAGCTCCGGCCGGCGGCGTCCACGCGGACGGGCCCGGCGGAGAGCGCCAGGCGCGGCGCGGCGAGCCGGCGACCGCCAGCGCGCGCAGCGTGCGGCCGGCGGCCGCGACGAGACGTCGATCCGCTCGAGCGCCACCCGCACGCCGCCCGGCAGCGCCAGGTCCACCGCGCCGTCCTCCACCTCGAGGCGGCGCACCTCGAACCGCTCCAGGAGCGGCGGCGGGCAGGGGCCGGCCGCGCCTGGCCGCGCCGGGCGGTACCGCCACCGTCACCCGCGGCCGGACCAGCCGGAGGCGATCGAGGTGGAGCTGCCGCCCGAGCGCCTGCACCGGCGCCAGGCGGGCCCGAGCCGCGTCGGCCGTGAACAGCGGCGCCGCCAGCGGGCCGACCACCAGCCCCTCGACGTCGACCGAGAAGCCCAGCGGGTCGAAGCGGCAGGCGGCCAGCGCCACCGGCAGGCCGGTGGCCGCCTCCAGGCGCGCGGCCGCCAGCGCGCAGATGCGGTCGCCCGCCCAGCGCGTGCGCAGCACGGCCAGCGTGGCGAGCACGAGGCCCGCCACGGCGACGAGCGAGACCAGGGCGATGGTGCGCTTCCTCAAGGGGGCGATTCTCTCGCGCGGACGGCGCCGCGCCAAGCGGACGGCGAGCGAGGCGCGGCGTCCCGGCGGGTGGCCCGGCGCCGCGAGGCGGGGGGCGATGCTACTTCAGGGACTCCAGGTACCGGTCGATCTCCGCGAGGTCGGCGCCGGGCGGCCTCGCCGCGGGCCCCGGTCCGCGCGCGGCGCGGGCGCGGCGGGTGGCTGCTCGAAGGCGAGGTCGTCCGGCGACGCGGTCGACGTGCCGCTCGTCGAGCTCGCGGGCGCGGGCCATGAAGCCCTCGAACAGGCGCGTTGTCGCAGAGGGTGTTGATGAGGCGCGGCGTGCCCCGGGTGTGCGCGTGGATCCGGTCCATCGCGCCGGCGGTGAAGGGCACGCGCGCCGCGCCGGCGAGCCGCAGCCGGTGGCGCACGTAGGCCTCGGTGGCGTCGGGCGCTGAGCGGCTCGAGCCGGTACTTGATGGCCACCCGCTGCGCGAGCGGCGGATCGAGCCGCGAGGTTGTCCTCGATCTCCGGGAGGCCGAAGAAGACGAACGAGAGGAGCTTCCGCTCCGGGACCTCGAGGTTCAGGAGGCCGCGGAACTCCTCCATCAGCTCGCGGGTGGCCAGCATCTGCGCCTCGTCGATGAGCACCACGGCCTTCTTGCCCGACTCGTGGATGCGCACCAGCCGCTGGTAGAGCTGCGCCAGGAGCGCGAGCTTCTCGTCGGCCGGGTGCTCCACCCCGAGCTGCAGCGGCGATGCGCCGCAGCAGCCAGCTCGCGGTGATCCCGGAGTGCACGATGACGAGCAGCGCCGCCTCGTACTCGTCCTCCGGGAGGCTGTCGAGCAGGCGGCGGGCCAGGGTGGTCTTGCCGGCGCCGATGTCGCCCACCAGCACCGCCAGCCCCTTCATCGAGCCGACCGCGTGCGTGAGCCGCACCAGCGCCTGCGCGTGCTGCGCGGACGCGTAGTAGAAGCGCGAGACCGGCGCGTTGGAGAACGGCTCCTGCGACAGCTCGTAGAAGTCGAGGTAGTTCACGAACCGTCCTACAGGTAGCCGATGTTCTTCTTGCGGGGCGGCGCGCCGGCCGGCGCCTCCGGGACGGCGGCGCCGTTCGGCCGCGCGGGCCGCGACTCGTCGCCGAGCGCGGCCAGGCGGGCCGCCACCTCGCGGTAGGCGGGATCGAGCTGGGTCACCCTCCGGAAGCACTGGAGCGCCAGGTCCCGCTCGCCGGCCGCCTGGTGGGCGTCGCCGAGCTCGTAGTGGAGCGCCTTGCCCGCCTCGCGGGTCAGGTGCGGCGACGCCAGCGCCCGCCGGAAGGCCGCGATCGCCCCGCGCGGATCCCCCTTGGTCATGAGGCACGCCCCCACCATGCTGAGGCAGTCGACGTCCCGGCGGCGGTCCGCGCCTCGGAGCGCCGTCTCGAACTCGTGCACCGCGTCGTCGAGCAGGCCCATCTCCCGGTAGGCGATGCCGAGGTCGTAGTGGGTGGCGCTGTCCTCCGGACGGACCGTCTGCTCGACGCCCTTCTTGAACTGATCGAACACGTCCTCGACGGAGTACTGGAACTCCTCCTCGGTGGCGGGAGCGTCGCCGAGATCGTCGGCGATCTCGCGGGCCAGGTCGATCTCGGCGTGCGCCGCGGCCACCGCGGCGCGGCGCGGCCCCGCCTCGCGCTCGAGCGCCTCCAGCCTGGCCCGGACGACGCGGTGCCCCGGGTGCGCGGCCAGAAGGGCCCGCAGCGCGTCGCGGGCCTCGTCGACCAGCCCCTGCTCGAGGAAGAAGTCCGCCACCTCGAAGTCGTCGGAGAGGTCCTGCGCCTCGTCCCCGCCGGTCCCGGCGACCGCCGCCGGCGGGGTCGCGGGCGCGGCGCGCCCCGTGGCGAGGGGGCCGGCCGCGGGCAGGCGCCCCGGGGGCGGCGCGGGGAGATCGAACGGGACGACGGCCTCCGGCTCGGGGTCGACCACCTCGAGCTCCACGGCCTCGTCCTCCACCCCAACCGCGGTGGCGAGGTCGGCCTCCACGATCTCGAGCTCGTCCTGCTCGCCCGCGGGCCCCGTGGCCGCGACCTCGACCGGCGCGACCTCGTCGACCTCGTCGACCTCGACCGGCTCGAGCTCGACCTCGTGGGACCGCTCGACGGCGCCGGACAGGGCCTCCACCTCGGGGTGGTCCGGTGCCAGCTCGCGGAGCCGCTCCAGCGCACGCCCGGCCCGCTCGAGCTCGCCCCGCACGTGGAGCGCGCGGACCGCCGCCACCCCGGCCCGCGCGGCCTCGTCGGGGCGACCGGCCGAGGCGTGCAGGTCGCGGAGGCGCTCGTGCGCCTCGGCCGAGCCGGGATCGAGCTCCAGGACCTTGCCGAGGTGCTGCAGCGCGCGGTCGCGCAGCCCGTACTTCGAGTAGACGTCGGCCTCGGCGAGGAGCTTCGCGACCGGATCGGCGGTCGCGCCCGGCGCCGGGATCGCGGGCGCGGGCGCGGGGGCCGGCGGCGCCGGCTGCCGCGGCACCCGCTGCAGGGGCGGTGGGGTGGCGACCTGGGCCTTCGCGACCTGGGCCTTCGCGACCGGGGGGGTCGCGACGGGAGGCGGCGCGACGGGAGGTGGCGCCGCGGCAGGCGGCGCGGCCAGGGCGGCCTCGGCGTCCTCGTCGCCGGGCGCCAGGTCCGCCACCTTCTGCCAGGTGGCGCGCGCCTCGGCCTGCCGCCCGTGCTCGCCGTGGACGTGCGCCAGCTCCTTGTAGACCGACACCATCTTGCCGTGCTGCCCGAGATCGCGGAACGCCTGCGCCAGCAGGTGGAGCGTCTCGACGTCGTCGGGGTCGCCCTTGAAGCAGAGCTGCAGCTTCGCCAGCGCGCGCTTGGTGTCGCCGCGCGCGAGGTAGAGGTGGGCGAGCTCGCGGGTGATGGGGAGATCGCCCGGCTGGACCGCCGCGATCCGCTCGGCCACCTTCAGGTACTCGTCGGTGCGCCCCTGGCGCTTCAGCAGGGCCCCGGCCCGGCGGAAGCACTCCAGCGCGGCCGGGATCTCGCCGCCGCGCGCGTGGAGCTCGCCGAGCTTGACGGTGGAGGGGACGTTGTCGGGGTCGAGCTCCACCATCTGCCGGAGCACGGCGGCCAGCCGGACCAGGTCGCCGGTCCGCTCGCAACCGGCCGCCACCTGCTGCAGCTGGCCCATGGCGTCGCTCATGAGCCCGAGCTGCTGGTAGAGCCCCGCGAGCCGCTCGTTCACCTGGAGGTCGGCCGGATCCAGGCGGACGATCTGCTTGTAGACGGCGATCGCCTTGAGGAAGAAGCCCTGGTCGGCGTAGGTCTCCGCGACCCGCGCGAAGGCGTCGGCCGCGGGCCGCGGCTCGCCCTTGCGCTGGTGGAGCTCGCCGACCTTGAGCAGGACGCGGACGTCCTTCGGGTCCGCGGCCAGCACCTTCCGGTAGGCCGCGATCGCCTTGTCGAGCGCGCCCTTCTGGACGAGCCGGGTGGCCTCCGCGATGATCTTGTTCTTGTCGACGGCCATCTTGCCGGGCGGCGCTCGCGAGCGGGCTCGCGCCGGAGACGGTCGCGCGGCCCCCGCGCGCCGGCGCCGACGCGGGCGGGAGGCTCACCGCGAGCGTAGTGGATGACCCGGGGGCGGTCAAGCCGCGAGCCCCGCGAACTGACGCGAGATCTCTACGTTTTCCGCCCCTCCGAAGGGGCGAAGTGGGCCCGCGCCCACCTCGGGAGGCGGCGCCCGGGCGTCAGCCGCGCGAGGCCACGGAGGCGGGCGTCTCCTCGGGCGCGGGCGGGTTCAGGATCTGGTCCACGATGCGGGTGTCGTACTGCCCGGCGACGAAGCCGGGGTGGGTGAGCACGCGCTTGTGGAAGGGGATGTTGGTCTTGATCCCCTCGATCACGTACTCGTTGAGCGCCCGCAGCGCGCGCTTCACCGCGATCTCCCGGGTGGCCCCGGTCACGATCAGCTTCGCCACCAGCGAGTCGTAGTAGGGCTGCACCTTGTACTGCTCGTAGGCCATGGTGTCGACGCGCACCCCGTAGCCGCCGGGCTGGTGGTAGCCGGTGATCTTGCCGGGCGAGGGCGCGAAGGTGACCGGGTCCTCGGCGTTGACGCGGCACTCGATCGAGTGCGCCAGCGGGATGACCGACGCCTGCGTCCGCTCGAGCTTCTCGCCCGCCGCCAGCCGGATCTGCTCGCGGAGCAGGTCGAGCCCGTAGACCTGCTCGGTCACCGGGTGCTCCACCTGGATGCGGGTGTTCATCTCCATGAAGTAGTAGCGGCCGTTCTCGTCGAGGAGGAACTCGATCGTCCCCACGTTGTTGTAGGCGATCTTCCGCATGGCCTTGAGGGCCACCTCGCCCATCTCGCGGCGCAGCTCGGGCGTCACCGCGGGCGAGGGCGCCTCCTCGATCAGCTTCTGGTGGCGGCGCTGCATCGAGCACTCGCGCTCGCCGAGGTGGATGACGTTGCCGTGCTCGTCGGCCACGATCTGGAGCTCGATGTGGCGCGGCTTCTCGACGTAGCGCTCGAGGTACATCGAGCCGTCGCCGAAGGCGGCCAGCGCCTCGTTGGAGGCGATCTCGAAGAGCTGCCGGATGCGGCTCCGCTCGCGGCACGATCTTCATGCCGCGCCCGCCGCCGCCGGCGGCGGCCTTGAGGATGACCGGGTAGCCGACCTCCTCGGCGATCCGCTCCGCCTCCTCGGCGTCGGCGAGCTTCCCGCGCGCGCCGGGGAGGAGCGGCAGCCCGGCCTGCTCCGCCGCCTCGCGCGCCGCGACCTTGTTGCCCATCAGCCGGATCATCTCCGGGCGCGGGCCGATGAACTTGAGGCCCATCTTGCTCGACCATGGCGGCGAAGTCGGCGTTCTCGGAGAGGAAGCCGTACCCGGGGTGGAGCGCGTCGGCGCCGGTGATGTCGGCCGCGGCCGAGGAGCGCGCGCTGTTCAGGTAGCTCTCGCGCGACTGCGGCGGGCCGATGCAGATCGCCTCGTCGGCGAACCGGACGTGGAGCGACTCCGCGTCGGCGGTGGAGTGGACCGCCACGGTGGCGATGCCGAGCTCCTTGCAGGCCCGGATGACGCGGAGCGCGATCTCGCCCCGGTTGGCGATGAGGATCTTCTTGAACATGGGACCTCGGCGGGCGCTAGCCCTGGACGACGCGGAAGAGCGGCTCGCCGAACTCCACCGGCGCGGCGTTCTGCACGTAGATCTCGGCCACGGTGCCGTCGACCTCGGACTCGATCTCGTTCATGAGCTTCATCGCCTCGACGATGCAGAGCGATCTGGCCCTTCTTCACCTTCTGGCCGACCTCGACGAACGGCGGCGAGTCGGGCGAGGGCGCGCGGTAGAAGGTGCCGACGAAGGGCGACTTCACCTCGACGCCCGGCTTGTCGCCCTTGGGCTCGGCCTTCGGCGCCGCGCCGCCGGCGGACGACCGGGGCGAGGGGCGCCGGCACCGGCGCGGCGATGGGCGCCGCGTGGAACACCGGCGCGTGCGCGGCCGACGGGGCGGCGCCGCGGCTGATCACCACGCGCTCCTCGCCGCGCTTCCAGGCGATGTGGGTGACGTCGGTCTTCTCGACCAGCGCCACCAGCTTCTTCACGTCGTCGAAGGAGAAGCCCTGCGGTGGTGCCGGCCTCGGTGCTGCGCTCGGGCTGCTGCTTCATCGGTCGGGTCGCCATTCGATGCACTCCGGCAAGCGGTTCGGGGGTGAGGTGCGTCGCAGGTTATCCCGCCACGCGGGTCAGGTACTCGCCCGAGCGGGTGTCGATGCGGAGGGTGTCGCCCTCGTTGATGAAGAGCGGCACGTTCACCACGAAGCCGGTCTCGAGCTCGGCGGGCTTGGTGGCGCCCGAGACCGTGTCGCCGCGGATGCCCGGGTCGCACTTCACGACCCTGAGGTCCATCGAGTTCGGGAGCGTCACGCCGATCGCCTTCCCGTTGAAGAACAGGATGTCGGTGGTGGTGTTCTCCTTGATGAAGTTCTTCGCGTCGCCCATCTGCTCCGGCGTGAGGAACGTCTGCTCGTAGGACTTGTTGTCCATGAAGTTGTAGTGGTCGCCCTCGCGGTAGAGGTACTGCATCTCCCGCTCATCGATGTCGGGCTTGCCCACCACGTCGCCGGACTTGAACGTCCTGTCGATGGTCCGGCCGGTGAGGAGGTTCTTGATGCGGGTGCGCACGAAGGCCGAGCCCTTGCCCGGCTTCACGTGCTGGAACTCGACGATCTCCCAGGGATCCTTGTCGATCTCGATCTTGAGCCCGCGGCGGAACGCCGAGGTGTCCAGGGTCTCTGCCATGTGTCGCTGCTCCTTCGAAGGTCGTGGTGAAAGTTGAGTCCCGCGCCGCGCCGCCGGGCGCCCCGGTCCGACCGGGGGCTCGACGCGCCCTACAGCTCCGACCTCAGCTTGGGGGCGGTGATGCGCAGGAGGTACCGCGCCTTGCCGACGTTGCCGTCCGGCGCGAGGGCGAGCACCAGGTAGTACTCCGGCGAGACCAGCCGGGCGACCGTCAGGATCTTGTCGGTCGCGACGGAGAGCTCGTCCACCCCGCCGGCGGCGTGGGTCTCGGCCGCCTCCCGGGCGCCACGGAACAGGCCCGAGTACTCGATCAGGAGCGGCCTGACGTCCACGTCGGTGGTCCCGGTGAAGTGGGTGTCCACCTCGATGCCGTCCATGCCCATGAGCGAGCAGGCGACCGCGCCGTCACAGCGGCGGCAGACCTCCTGCAGGTGGTCGCGAAAGGTCATCGGGCCTCGCTCCACGGCCGAAAATACGCGTGATTTCGAGCCCGGACGCGCGGAGACGGGCTGTATCTAGCCCGCCGCGGCGCCGGGCGTCAAGGTTCCGGGGCGAACGCGCCGCGTCACCAGCCGGCTTCCAACATCCGGCCGAGGCACAGTTCGCGAAGCGAAGTGCGCCCGGCCGCTCCTCACCGGCTGCTCAGGCGCGGCTGCACGCCCGGCGGCGCCGCACCTGCCGGATCGGAGGCCGGCTGGCTATCCCCGCGCCGCCCATGGCCGCCTGGCGGTTCAGGATGCGCGGCGTGATGAAGATGAGCAGCTCGGTGTGGTCGTCCTGCTCCGAGCTGTTGCGGAAGAACCAGCCCAGCAGCGGGATCTTGGAGATCCAGGGGACCTCGCTCCGGCGGCTCGCGGTCTGGCGGGTGTAGATGCCGCCGATGACGGTGGTCTCGCCGTCCTTCACCAGCACCTCGGTCTCCGCCTCGCGCTTCGAGATGGACGGCTGCCCGTTCGCGCCGGTGAGCTGCGGGTTGGGCTGGTTGTTGGTGGCCTTGATCTTGAGGAGGATCGAGCCGTCGGAGGTCACGTGCGGCGTCACCTTCAGCTCGAGCTTGGCCTCGACGAAGGTGGTGTTCACGCCGGAGGCGGACACCTGCGAGAAGGGGATCGAGATGCCCTGCCCGATGGTCGCCTCCTTGTTGTCGATGGTGGCGATCTTCGGCGCGGAGATGGTCTTCACCACGCCGTTGTTCTCGAGGGCGGACAGGCGCAGGTTCAGGTTGAAGCGGCCGGCGATCGAGCCGAGCGTGAGGCCGATCGCGCCGCCCTGCCCGTCGCCGACCGGGGCGGGCAGGCTCACCGCGTACTGCGGGGGCGTGGCGGTGCCCGCCGACGAGCCGTCCGGGATGCCGCCGGCCACCCCGACGTTGCGCGGGAAGTTCGCGCCGGTGGCGTTGCCGGTGGCCTCGGAGAAGGTGGCGTTCCCGCCCCACTGCACGCCGAGGGCGCGGTTGAAGTTGGACGACGCCTCGACGATGCGGCTCTCGATGAGCACCTGCGGGGTCTCGGTGTCGAGGTTCCGCACCAGCCCCTCGGCCCGGACCAGCGCGTCCTGGACGTCCTTCACGATGAGCACGTTGGTCCGCTCGTCGGTGGAGACGCTGCCGCGCTCGGAGAGGACGTCCTTCACGCGGGTGGCGACCTCGCCGGCGCGCGCGAAGTTCACCGGGATGAGCCGGACCTTGAGCGCCGCCAGCGGCAGGCGCGCCTTCTCGGCCTCGGCGCGGGCCTGCTGCTCCTTGGCGATGTCCTCGTACCTCGCGATGCGGATGACGTTCCCCATCTCCTCCTTGCCGAGCCCCTTCGAGCGCAGCACGAGGTCGAGGGCCTGGTCCCAGGGGACGTTGCGCAGCGAGACGGTCACCTTCCCGGTCACGTCGTCCGCCACCACGATGTTCTTCTTGGAGACGTCGGCGATCAGCCGCAGCAGGTTCCGGACCTCGATGTCGTGGAACTCGAGGGTGATGCGCCGCCCGCTGTAGCCGCGCGCCTGCGGGGCGCCGGAGAGCGCGTACCCGGGGGCCTCGGCGGCGAACCCGGCCGCCTGGGCGTCGGTGGTGCGGATCTCCTCCTTCACCTCGGCGCGTGCCTCGGCCCGGGGCGCCTCGCCCTCGGAGACGGTCCAGGCGAGCCCCTCGGGCGTCTCCACGATCCGGTCGACCGCCGGCCCGCGCAGCGTCGCGACGATGCGCACCTGCCCGGTGGCCGGCTGGTTGAAGGAGGAGACCATCAGGACCGGGCCCTGGAAGGCGCTCGTGTCGAGCGAGCGCTCCAGCGCCCTCGGCAGCTCGGCGCCGTCCATCGTGAGGACCAGCGTGCGCTCGTCGGCGCGGGAGATGACGAAGGGGGCCTTGCCGCCGATGTCGATCCGGGCCGCGCCGCCCGAGCCGTCGAAGCGGACGTTGGAGATGCGGGCGCGCGCGGGCGCGGCGGGCGGCGTGGGCGCCGCCGCGACGGCGTGATCGGGCGCGCGGGTCGGGGCGGGCTCGCGCTTCGGCGCGGCGTCACGCTTCGGCGCGGCCGCCGCGAGCGCGGCCGGCTTCGCCGCGGGCGCCGGGGTGGCCGGCGCGCGGGCCGCGGCCTCGCTGCCGGTCAGCACGGCCACGCCGCCCCTCACCCGCGCCACCTGGTAGGGCGGCAGGGCGCCGGCGGCGTCGAGCACCACCCGGACCTTGCCCGCGTCGCGCCCGAAGCGGACCTGCGAGAAGGCGCCGGCGCCGGAGATCGGCGCGCGCGGCGCGCGGGTCACGCCGAAGAGATCGAGGACCAGGCGGGGTGGGTCGCGCAGCTCGATCACGTCGATGCGGGCCACGTCGCCGTCGGTGGCGAGCACGAGCCGGTCGGCGGAGGGGCGGACGCCGGTCACGGCGCGCGCCGGCGAGCGGGCCGGCGCCTCGTCCACGCGGTGGGCGACCACGTGGTCGTCGCCGGCGGGACGCGCGGGGGAGGCCGGCGCCACGGCAGCGGCCGGCGCCGCGGGGGCGGCGCTGGCCGCGGCGGCGGCCGGCTCCGCCTCGAGGACGCGCACGATCACGGCGTCGCCGCGCGGCGCCACCTCGTAGCGGCGCGCGCCGTCGAGCGCGACGATGACGCGCCCCACCGTGCTCCGCTCGTCCTTGTACTGGGCCGCCGACACCGAGAGGACGCCGCCCTTGCCCACCTTCACCGGCGAGGCGAGCGAGGAGACGTCCGCGCCGGCCAGGTCCACCACCAGCCGCGGCGGGTCCTGCAGCTTGAAGACCGAGTAGGCCGGGGGGCGCGAGCCCTGGATGGCGAGCTCCAGCCCGCCGCCGCGCTCGGCCACGTCGATGGCCCGGATCGCGTTGGGCTCTGCGGCACCGGCGGGGGCCGCCAGGGCGCCACACAGGAGCAGACCGGCGAGGCGCTTGAGGTGGTGAGATCATGGTGCTACTCCTCGAGGTTGAGCGCCGCCTGCTTCGGGAGGCGGAGCACGGTCTGCGTCTGGTCGCGGGTGCCGTCGGCGCGGATGGCCCACTCGGCGATCACCACCTCGCCCGAGCGCACCGCGGCGACGGTGCCGCCGTTCTTCCCGATGCAGGCGCCCCGGCGCACCGTGTAGCCGACGCCGTTCGGCGCCTGGACCATGGCGAGCGGGTCCTCCAGGCCGGTGACCACCGCGACCAGCCGCAGCTGCTCGACCTCGTAGCGGCCGAGCGGGGTGGCGCAGCGGGTGGCGAGGCCGCCGGCCTGGACCGACAGCTCCGCGAGGAAGCTCTTGAAGGGATCGCGCTTGCCGACCGAGGAGTAGACCCAGTCCGGCTCGGCCGGCGTCGCGGGGGCGGCGGCGCTGGCCGGCGCCGCGGCGGGGGCGGCGGCCGGGGCCGCGACGGGCGCCGGCGGCGGGCGGGGCGGCGGGGCCTTCTCGCCGCACGCGACGAGCGCCGCGAGGATCGCGAGGCCAAGGAGGCGCGTGATCATCGCGCGGCCCCCTGCGCGGCGGGCTGCGCGGCCGCCGCGGCCTTGGCCTCGACGAACATGAAGGTGGTGACGGTGAAGGCCGCGTTCACCAGCACCTTGCCGCTCACGTCCTTGGGCTGATCGAGCACGATGTCGCTCACGTTGACGATGCGGCGCAGCCGGCCCACCGAGTCGAAGAAGGTGGCGATCTCGTGGAAGTTGCCGTTCACCTTCATCGCGATGGGGAGCGCGCGTAGAAGCCCTCCGCCACCTCGGCCTGCGGCTCGATGGTCTCGATCTCGCAGCCCGGCCTTCTGGGCGCGGTCCTGGAAGAGCTGCAGCAGCTCGTCGATGTTCTTCTCCCGCGGCAGCTCGGCCAGCGCCTCGTTCAGCTGCTGCTCGAGGAGCTCCTTCTCCTGCGGAAGCGGTTCAGGTCGTTGGCGATGGCGGTCTTCTCGATGAAGTCGCGCGTCGAGCTTCTCGCTGCTGTGCCTCGGCGGCGGTGATCTTCTGCTCGACCTCCGAGATGGACGGGCCGTACGGGATCGAGAACACGAAGTAGTTGAGGACGGTGAGCACCACCAGGACGCGCGGCGACCACGCCGACCTTGGCCCCGAGGGACGCCTTGCCGATCCGCTCGATGAGCTGCTCCATGGCTAGCCCCCCGTCCCCGCCGCGGCGGGCGGCGTCGGCGCGGGCGCGGGCTGGGCCGGCGCGCCCGCCGGGGCCGGGGCCGGGGCGGCGGCCGCCGCCTCGAGCACCGGCGAGTAGCGGGCGCCGGCCATGATGTCGAACTCGGTGACGCGGTAGCCCGACTCGACCTTGGCGGTGGTCTTCTTGAGCTCCACCTTGCCGAAGAAGCTGCGAGTCCTTGAGCGCGGTCATGAAGGCCGAGACGTCGTCGATGCTGGCCGCCGTCCCCTGGAAGGTGACCTTCCCGGCCTTCTCCTCCATCTTGGTGAGCCAGAGCTGGCGCGGGATGATGGTGGCCAGGTCGTCGAGCATGCGCACCGGGCCGGTGCGGCCCTGCTTGAGCTTGTCGAGGACGTCGAGCTTCTGTCTGCAGCTCCTGCTGCTGCGTCCTGGATGTTCCGCACCTCGCCGATGATCCGCTCGAGCTGCGCGATGTCGTCGCGGGTGCGTTCGCAGCTTCGCTTCTCGCGGTCTTGCCAGGTCGCCGGCGCGCGAGCTGGCCCAGATGTAGTTGCCGACCAGCCCGAGCAGCAGGACGCCGGCGAAGATGACGAGCTGCTGCTGGCCGGCTTCCTTCTTCTTCGAGACCCGGACTGGGAGGAGGTTGATCCGGACCATGGTCACTTGTCCCCGGGGCGGCGCAGCGCGAGGCCGACGCCGACCGCGGCGTGCCGGCGCGGCGGCCAGGATGACCGCCGGGTCGAACTGGCGGTTGTCGATCTCGATGTTCTTGAACGGGTTCAGGATCTCGACCGGCACGCCGGCGCGCGCCTCGATGACCTTGAAGAGCGCCGGGATGCGGGCGGTGCCGCCGGAGAGGTAGACGCGGGAGATGCGGCTGTCGGCGGCGGTGACGGCGTAGAAGTCCAGGGAGCGCTGGATCTCGCCGGCCATCTGCTCGGCCACGCCCTGGATGACCCGCTCGACCTCCTGCGGCACCACCGCGTCGGTCTCGCCCTGCCCGCCGACCTTGAGGGCCTCGGCCTCGTCGTAGGAGATGTTGAGCTGCTTCTGGATCTCCTCGGTGAAGGCGTTGCCGCCCATGGTGACGTCGCGGGTGAAGGTGGTGACGCCCGCGGGCGATGATGTTGATGTTGGCCACCGCGGCGCCCACGTTGATGAGCACCACGGTCTCGCTCGGCGCGCGCCGTCGTAGTTGACCTCGAAGGCGTTCTGCACCGCGAAGGCGTCCACGTCCACCACCGTCGCGGTCGAGCCCGGCCTCGGCGCAGACCGAGGTGTAGTCGTTGATCATGTCCTTCTTGGCCGCGACCAGCAGCACGTCCATCTGCCCGGCGGCGTCGCCCTCGGGCGTCAGGATCTGCGTGTCGATGTTCACGTCCTTGACGTCGAAGGGGATGTACTGCTCCGCCTCCCACTGGATCGACTCGTCCAGCTCCTCCTGCGTCATGCGCGGCAGCGAGATCTTCTTGATGATGACCGAGTGGCCGCGGACGCCGATGGCCACCTCCTTGGCCTTGAGCTTCTGGCTCGCCACCAGCTCCTGGATGGCCTGGACGATGGCGGCCGAGTTCATGAGCGCGCCGTCGACGATGGCCTCGGGCGGCAGCGGCGCGATGCCGAAGGCCTGCAGCGCGAACCCGCCCTTGCTTCTCCTTCAGCTGGACGAGCTTGACGCCGGAGGAGCCGATGTCGAGGCCGACGGCGAGCTTGCCCTTCGCCATGGCGTTCCTCACGCGCGGCGCGGGCGCGAGGCGCCCGTGCGGTCGGTCCAGAGCCCCCCGGCTGTGAAGAGCGGGGGCTTGTAGCCGAAGGTGCGCGGCTCACGAAGCGCGCCCTCCCTTCCCGCCGCCGAAGACCTTGGCGCCGGTCCGACGGCGTGAGCCCGAGCGCCAGGATGATCTTCCGCTTGGTGTCCACCCGGCACTCCTGGCCGGCCTCGATGCGCGCCACGGTGAGCGGCGGAGACGCCGGCCTTGCGGGCCAGCTCGGCCTTGGTCAGCAGCTGCTCCTCGCGGAGCCGCTGCACGTTGTTGCGCGCGCTGCGCCGCGATCCGGATGCGGGGCTTGGGCGTTCGAGCGGGCATGCGCCGGCCACGCTACGCCAGGGCCGAGCACGCCGGCAAGAATCCGGGGCCAGGAAATATCGGCGTTGTGGGACAGCGACATCTCGTCGAGGCGAAGTGATATCAAATTATAGGTCCACGGACGGTGAGTCCGGGCTGCGCCCGGAGCTTTCGCGGACGCTCGGTCCGGGCGGACGGCGGCCGTGCCTCCCCTTCGCCCCGCGGAGCCTGGCGGGCGGGTCATCCGTTGCCTGAGCGGCGCACACGCCGCGAAGTCGAAGGGCACCGCGGCCGGCGAGCCCCTCAGCTCAGCCCGTAGTCCTTGATCTTGTAGAGCAGCGCCCGGTAGGAGAGTCCCGAGCAGCTCGGCGGCCCGGGTCCGGTTGCCCGCCGGTGCGCGCCAGCGCCTCGCGGATGAGCCGCTCCTCCAGCGGCCCGGGTGGCGCGCTTCACCGAGAGGTCGCCTCCGGGCGGCGGGGCGGCCCGGGCTCGCCGGCCGCTCCCGGCACGCGCCGTCCGGCAGGTCCTCCTCGCCGATCACCGGCCCCTCGGCCAGCACCACCGCCCGCTCCATGGCGTGCTTCAGCTCGCGGACGTTGCCGGGCCAGCGGTGGGCCGCGAGCGCCTCGCGCGCCTCCGGCGGAGAGCGCCATGGACGGAGCTCGGGCCGCAGCGCGCCGAAGCCGCGCCAGGAAGTGCTCGGCCAGGAGCGCGACGTCCTCGGGGCGCTCGCGCAGCGGCGGCAGCGGTCACCGCCACCACCGCCAGCCGCCAGTAGAGGTCCTCGCGGAACTGCCCCGCTCGACGGCGGCCCGCAGGTCCCGGCCGGTGGCCGCCACCACCCGCACGTCCACCCTGCCGCGCCCGCGTGTCGCCCACCGGCCGGACCTCCTCCTCCTGGAGGAAGCGCAGCAGCTTCACCTGCAGCGCCGAGGGGCAGCTCGCCCACCTCGTCGAGGAAGAGCGTGCCGCCGTCGGCCTCGGCCGCCAGCCCCTTCTTGGCGCGCACCGCGTCGGTGAAGGCGCCCCGGGCGTGGCCGAACAGCTCCGACTCCAGCAGCTCGCCCGGGATGGCCCCGCAGTTGACCGCCACGAAGGGCAGGCCGGCGCGCGGCGAGAGGTCGTGGAGGGCGCGGGCCACCAGCTCCTTGCCGGTGCCCGACTCGCCCTGGATGAGCACGGTGGTCTTCTGCGGCGCCACCTTGCGGACCTGGCGCAGCACCGCCTGCATGGCCGGCGAGCCGCCCACCAGGGCCTCCGGCGGAGAGCCCGCCGCGCAGCTCGCTGCGGAGCCGCCGGTTCTCGCGCGCAGAGCCGCTCGCGCTCCTCGGCCTTGCGCAGGCAGAGCACCACGTCGTCGGGCTTGAAGGGCTTGGGCAGGAAGTCGTAGGCGCCGGCCTTCATGGCCTCGAGCGCCGCCTCGTGCGAGCCGTAGGCGCTCATGACGATCACCGTGGCGCCGGGCTGGCGCGGCCTGCATCTCCCGGGTCAGCGCGATGCCGTCCATGCCGCGGCATGCGCACGTCGGTCAGCACCAGGTCGTAGTCGCGGGCCGCCAGCTCCTTGAGCGCGTCGTCGGCGCCGGCCACGGCCCGCACCTCGTAGCCCGCGGTCGCGCAGGATCACCGCGAGGAGCTGCCGCAGCGGCTCCTCGTCGTCGACCACGAGGACGGTGCGGAAGGTCACGGCGGGATCCTAGCACGCGGGGTCGCCGGCGGCCCGCCCGCCGCGGCCGCCGGGCAGCCGGACGGTGAAGACCGCCCCGCCGCCGGGGCCGTTCTCGGCGGAGAGGCGTCCCGCCCAGCGACTCGACGATGCGCAGCGAGATGGCCAGGCCGAGCCCGGTCCCCTCCCCCGGCGTCCTTGGTGGTGAAGAAGGGCTCGAAGAGGCGCGGCAGGTCTCGCGGCGGCGATGCCCGGGCCCGGCGTCGGCCACGGCGAGCTCGACCGCCTCCCCCTCGGCCGCGGCCGAGACGCGTCACCCGCGCCCGCGCCGCCCATGGCGTCCCCGGCGTTCAGGAGCAGGTTGAGGAGCACCTGGCCGAGCTGGTGCTCGTCGGCCCAGGCGGCCGGCAGCGCCTCCGGCACCGCCACGCTCGACCGCCACCCGCTGAAGCGCGACTGCACCCGGGCCAGCCGCACGGTGGCCTCCACCAGCGCGGCGCGAGGTCCACCGGCGACGAGGCGCGGCGGCGACGGGCCGGGCGAAGTCGAGGAGGTCGCGGAGGTCCGGTCGATGCGGGCGGCCGCCTCGTCGATGCGCACCACCGCGTCGGCCAGGTCCGGGTCGGCGCCGGCCGGCAGGCGGGCCCGGGCGATCTCGACGTAGCCGGAGATGGCGCCGAGCGGGTTGCCGATCTCGTGCGCCAGGCCGGCGGCCAGGCGGCCCACCGTGGCGAGCCGCTCGGAGCGGGCCAGCGAGGCCTCGGCGGCGCCGAGGCGCCGGTCGGCCCGGGTCAGCTCCTCCACCTTGGCGGCCAGCGCGGCGCCGCTCCTCCTCGAGGTCGCGCGCCACCCGCTCGAAGGCCAGCGCCGCGCGCGGCAGCGCCGGGCCGCCCCCCTCGCCGAGCGGCGGGAGCCGTCGCCGCCGCCGAGGCGGGCCGCCGCCTCGAGGATCCGGTCCACCGGGCGCGCCACGCGTGCGCCAGAGGAGCAGGCCGCCCGACCGCGGTGGCCACCGCCACCGCCGCCGCCAGCACCGCCACCACCGCCGCGGGCGCGGGGGCGCCGGCGCAGGAGCGGCAGGCGACGCCGAGGCCGACCGCCACCAGGATGGCCACCGCCGCGATGGCCGCCGCGTCGAGGGTCAGAGCACGGTGCGGAGCCGGCCGCGCATGGCGCCTAGCGGAAGACCTCGAAGAGCTCGACGGCGCCGGCGAGCCAGCCCGCCGGCCCAGAGCCACTCGAGCGCCGCCGGCCACCAGGAAGGGGCCGAAGGGGACGGCGTGGCGCGGCGGGACCCAGTCGTCCTCGGCGCCGTCCGCGGCCGGCCTGGCGGGCGGCCTCCGCGAGCGGCCGCGCCCGGCTGCCCCTTGCCGAGCGGCGATCTGCACCAGGCCCACCGCCGCCCCCTGGGTCGAGGCGAGCAGCACGATGGGCAGGAGCCCCTTCGGGCCGAACCAGGCGACCAGGCCGGCCAGGAGCCAGACGTCGCCGAAGCCCATGGCCTCCTTCTTGAGGAGCCACTCGCCGACCGCCCAGACGGCGCCGAAGAAGAGGAAGCCGAGGGCCGCCCCGAGCGCCGCCGAGCGCGAGCGACGGGGCCGGCGGTGACGCCCAGCGCCGCGCCGCAGCGAGGCCGAGCGCCGATGAGCGGCCAGGTCAGCGCGTTGGGCAGGAGCCAGGTGTCGAGGTCGATGGCCGCCAGCGCCACCAGCATCGCGGCGAAGGCGAACTCCAGCGAGGGCCGGCGAGCGAGAGCCGTGGCGCCACCAGGCAGAGCAGCGCCACGCCGCACACCAGGAGCTCGACGATGGGGTAGCGGACCGAGATGGGGAGCCTGCAGCCGCGGCAGCGGCCGCGCAGGAGGAGCCAGGAGAGGACCGGGAGGTTGTCGTACCAGGCGATGGGCGCCAGGCAGCGCGGGCAGCGCGAGCGGGGGTGCACCATCGAGAGCCCGGCCGGCACCCGGGCGATGACCACGTTGAGGAAGCTGCCGACCAGCGCGCCGAAGAGCGCCACCCAGGCGCCGACCGAGGCCCTGGGGCAGGCCGGCGCGGCCAGGTCCGCGCTCACGCCCGGGCCGCCGCAGCGGCGCGGCCCGCGCCCGCCCTCCCCGAGCCGGCGCATGAAGAAGTCCTCCAGCGTCTCGCGGTGCGGGGTGAGCGCGATCAGCCGGCCGCCGGCCGCCAGCACGGCCGCCACCGCCGCGTCGGCGGCGGCGGCGTCGGGGAAGGCGGCGGTGACCCGCTCGCCCTCGGCTCGGAGATGACCCGCCCGCCCGGCAGCGGCTCGCGCCGCCCGCCGGGCAGGACCGCGGTCACCTCCACCGAGGTGACGCCGGCCGAGAGGAGGTCGTCGAGCCGGCCGACGTCGCGGAGCCGCCCCTTCATGATGATGCCCACCCGGTCGCACAGCGTCTCGACGTCGGGGAGGATGTGGGTGGAGAAGAAGACCGTCTTGCCGCGCCGCTTGAGCTCCAGGATGAGGTCGCGCACCTCGCGCCGCCCGATCGGGATCGAGGCCGCTCATCGGCTCGTCGAGCACCACCAGCGCCGGGTCGGAGACCAGCGCCTGGGCGATGCCGAGCCGCTGCTGCATGCCCTTCGAGTACTTGCGGATCTGCCGGCCGGCGGCGTCGGAGAGGCCGACCAGGCCGAGCAGCTCCTCGCGGCGGCGGACCTGCTCGCGGCGGGGCACGCCGGCCAGGGTGGCGAAGAAGTCCATGGCCTCGGCGCCGGTGAGGAAGTCGTGCCAGGCCGGGTGCTCCGGCAGGTAGCCGAGGCGCGCCTTGGCCGCCTCGCTCGGGATGGGGGCGTCGAAGATGATGGCCTTCCCGCGGGTCGGGAAGATGAGCCCCATGAGCATCTTGATGGTGGTGGTCTTGCCGGCGCCGTTCGGGCCGACGAAGCCGAAGATCTCGTTCTCGGCCACCGCGAGGTCGAGCCCCTCGACCGCGGCCACCTTCTTGCCGAGGCCGACGTCGAAGATCTTGGTGAGCCCTTCGGTCCTGAGGATCATGCGGCGGCGATGATGTGGCCGGTGGGGGCGGCTGTCAAAACGCGCGCCCGCACTGGCTGGGTGACGCCCCGCGCCCCGACCCGGACCGGCGGTGACGAAAAACGTCGGCCTGCCGCTCCGCGCCTGCCCATCCACGGCAGGACCGCCGGGTTCGGGGAACTGCGCTCCGGGCCTCTGGCATCCGGCCGTTTATGCCGGGTGCCCCGGTGAGCACGGGGCGTGACGCGGGGAGTCCACCCGCCACACACCTGCGGCGCTCCGACTCAGCGGCCCCGCCTCACCGGAGGTAGCAGATGAAGAAGCTGAACAAGGGCTTCACGCTGATCGAGCTCATGATCGTGGTCGCCATCATCGGCATCCTCGCCGCCATCGCCATCCCGAACTTCCTGCGCTACCAGCTCCGCTCGAAGTTCTCCGAGCTCAAGCACGAACGTGGAGGCCATCCACAAGTCGCGAGGAGTCGCTGCGGCAGGGCGAGCGGGTCGCTCTGCACCGGCGCCTGACCAGCGGCCAATTCGCCGCGTTCGTCACGCACGATCCCGGCCGCCGAACGCCCGGCTCGCAGAAGATGGTCTGGCGAGCCCGGCGACTACGAGGCCGCCGTCGCGCATCGACTGGAAGGTCGCAGGGCGGCACCTACGGCGTGCTACGCGGCCGCCATCACCGACGCCGCCGCCGGCCGCCGCCGCCAGCCATGCGCCGCCCGCTCCTCGGCAGCCTCGGCCACGCCGTGACCGGTCGCGCGCCATCTCCGACATCGACGGCGACACCGGCCGCTCGCCGATCGCCTCCTGGCACGCCCTGCGTCGGCAGTCTGACGGACGACCGTGACAACGTCACCGCCACCGGCTGCGGTCGCTCTGTCGCGACGCCGCCGACGACGCGACCAACTGCGCCGGTGCGCGACCCAGCCGGCGCAACGTCGGCGACGGCCAGGTCCACACCTGCTCGGCCGACAACGTTTTCTAGTCTGACCCGCAGCGCGTGTATCGCTCCGAGCCGGCCGCCTCGAGAGGCCGGGCGTTCTCTTTTCCGTCTCCTCGATGCCGCCACTCCTCCGCCTCCTCGGCCGCCGCCACCATCGCCCTCGCGGCCGCTGCCGCCCTCGACCTCGGGCTGGCGGCGCGGATCCAGCGCTCGCCCCTACGACATCGAGCACGTGCCCGCCGGCAGCGTCGCCCGGCTCGCCTCCCTCGGGCAGCGGCGGCCTCGTCTCCGACCTCTACTGGCTCTCCACCGTCCAGTACATCGGCGAGCCGCGAGGCGGACCAGCGCGGCTGGGAGAAGCTCTTCCCGCTCGTCGACCTCGTCACCGACCTCGACCCGCGCCACGGCTACGCCTACCAGACCGGCGGGATCGTCCTCTCGGCAGGTCGGCCGGCTCGACGAGAGCGACGCCATCCTGGAGAAGGGGATGGAGAAGGGGCCGAACTGGTGGACCTTCCCCTACTACCTCGCCTTCAACGCACTGGTTCTACCGGGGCGACTACGAGGCCGGCGCCCGCTGGGCCGAGATCGCCGCCCGCACCCCCGGCGCCTCGCCCAACATCAGCCACCTCGCCGTCTCGCTGGCGCTCGAAGAGCGGCACGCCGGAGCAGGCCATCGAGCTCCTCCAGGAGCTCGACGGCGACGGTGAAGGACGAGGCGCAGCGCCGAGCCGGCTCGACGAGCAGCTCAAGCTGGCGCGTCCTGGAGCGGCGACGCCCAGGCGCTCGAGCGGGCCGCGGCGGCGTACACCGAGCGGACCGGCCTGCCGCTCGGCTCGCTCGAGCTCCTGGTGGTCCGGGCCTGGTGTCGCGCTCCCGCGAGGATCCCTTCGGCGGCCAGCTACGATCTGGGACCCCGAGAAGCGGCGAGGTCCACTCCACCGCCAACCCGTTCCGCTTCTCGCCGCAAGGACGGCGCCGCAGCCGCCCGGAGTTCCACTACACAGGCCGCCCGCACCAGCCCGGCCGGGAGGAGCCCGCCCGTGAGGAAGATCTGCCGCCATCGCCTGGGTCACCGTCCGCGAGGCGCTCCGGCAGAAGCTGGCCGTCAACCTGCTGGTCTTCGCGGTGGCGCTGGTGGCCGCCTCGATCACCATCTCGACGCTCACCTTCGGCGAGCTGTACCGGATCATCGTCAACCTCGGCCTCTCGGCGATGGAGGTCTTCGGCACGCTCATCGCCGACCTTCCTCGGCGCCGGCCTCATCGCGCGCGACGTGGAGCGAAGCTCGGTCTACCCCATCATCACCAAGCCGGTGTCCCGGGCGCAGTACGTGGCCGGCCGCTACCTCGGGCTGGTCGCCACCACCACGCTGAATCTGGCTGGTGATGGCGATCGTCTTCGCGGCGGTGCTGGCCTTCTACCTGGGCGGCCTCGGGTTCCTCGGCGAGACGCCCTTCCTGGTGGTGCTGGCTCGCCATGGTCGTCCAGTTCGCGATGGTCGGCGCGGTCGCCACCTTCTTCTCGGCCTTCTCCACCGCCACCCTCTCGGCCATCTTCACGCTCAGCCTGGTGGTGGCCGGCCACGTCTCGGTCGGACCTGGTCCGCTACTGGTCGAAGGCACGGCGACGCTGGTCCGGCCTGGCCGGGAAGGTCGTCTACGCCGTGCGTCCCGAACCTCGAGGCGCTGAATCTCAAGGAGGCCATGGTCTACAAGGACCCGGTCGCCGCCAGCTTCGCGGTGACCGGGCTCGGCTACGGCGTGCTGTACGCCGCCGCGGTGCTGGCCTTCGCGGCGGCGGTCTTCTCGCGCCGCGATCTTCGCTAGCCGGCATTCGATATCCGGCCGAGGCACTTTTCGCGAAGCGAAATGTGCCCGGCCGCTCCTTACCGGCTTGCAGTGGGAGGCGCCCTCCACCCACATGCAGCCGCTTGCACACTCCGCAAGCGGCGGCGGACGCGGAGCGCGCCATAGCGGCTGCGCGCCACGGATCTCGCGGGGTTGCCTCCCTCTTGCGAGGGCGCAGGGCTTGCTTGCCATGGAGGCGTGCGACACGAGCGCGGCTTCACGCTGATCGAGGCGGCGGTGGTGATGGCGATCATCGCCGTCCTGGCAGGCATCGGCTTCTTCGTGGCCCGGTCCGGCAAGGCCAACGCCAACATGGCGAGCGCGGCCTACGAGCTGGCCATCCGGCTCACCGGCCAGCGGGCGGAGGCGCTCGCCGACGGCCAGGACCGGGTGGTGGTCCTGGTGGACGCGCCTGGGAACGACGCGTCGAGCTGCGGCACCTTCGACAGCGCCTCCTGCCTCCGCTACTTCGTGCTCCGGAATCCGACCGCCGCCTGGACGCTCAACGGGTTCAACCCGGCCAGCCCGGCCGTCAACGCCGAGATCCTCGAGCAGCGCACGATGCCGACCGGGGTCCGCTTCCACCTCCCGGCCCGGAGCGCGCTCGCGGCGCGACCCTTCCAGCGGGTCGTGATCCTGGACCCCCAGCTGGGCGGCGCCTGCGGCACCCCCGTCCGCCCCTGCTTCGCGATCCGCTTCACCGGCGACGGCGACGTCCGGCCGGTCTACCCGGCAGCGGCCTCCCCGGTAAAGGCCGGCCTCGCGCTCGTGCTTGGCAGCTCCACCGCCGCGAGCGCGGCCGGCGAGACCAAGGGCATCGTGGTGGGCTTCCCCAGCGGCATCGTCCGGACGTTCCCGTACTAGGAGGCGCGAGATGATCCGGCCAACCGCCGAGACCGGCGCGACCCTGCTCGAGGCGATGATCGCCCTCGCCATCCTGACCGTCGGCATCCTGGGGCTGATGCAGCTCCAGATCCTCGGCATCTACTCGAACCAGGGCGCGCGCGCGAACACCACCGCCGCCCAGCTCGGCCGGGAGCTCCTGGGTGCGCTCGAGGCCCTGCCCACCAACGATCCCCTGCTCAACGCCACCACCGACTTCGGGCCGCTGCTCCAGGCCAGCGGCAGCGCGAGCACGGGGGCCAGGGCCACCGACGCGTCGCCTGTCCCGGGCACCCGGACCGACGCGAGCCTCGAGCGCGATCCGCGAGGACGGCACGGTCGCGATCTACCGGCGCCGCTGGACGGTCCAGGAAGTCCCCGGCACGGGCGCGTCGGTGCGGCGCCTGGCAGTCTCGGTCATCTGGCGCGAGCGGGGCCTCTCCCGGCGGCGCGAGCTGGTGCTCTACGGCTCGCGCTCCAACCCCGGCCTGGTCCTCTCCAACGCGGCGGCCTACCGATGAGCGACGCGCCGATGACCTGGCTGCCGACGACCGGCCTGACGGTGACCGGGCTGGCGACGTCGCGGCTGCCGATGACTGACGGGCCGCTCTCGAGGCCGAGGAGCCCGCGCGCCGCCATTAGCGAGCGCGACACGACCAGTGCCGTGCGGCGCAGGCCCGGCGCCGGCTTCACGCTCATCGAGCTCATGATCACCACCGCCATCGTGGCGGTGGTGGTGGCCGGGATCTTCGTCGCGGTCCAGTCGCAGCAGCAGGCCTACGCCGACGGGCAGCGGCTCCGCGCGGCGCAGGCCTCGGCACGGAACGCGCTCCTCTACCTGGAGCAGCGCGTACCGCTGGCGGGCCTCGGCATCTCGCCGTCGCTGGCCTTCGACCTGGGGCGCTACACCGGCCCCTGCCCGACCGCCGACATGGGCACCTGCCCGCGCGACGCCATCGACAACGCGGACGAGCTGGTCTTCATGGCGCGGAACCCGCGCTACTGGGTCTCGAACAATCCGACCGTCGAGCCGCGCGGGAACGCCTGGAACGTGGTCCGCGTGACGAACACGACCGTGACGCTGAGGGCCCGGACCGGCGACTCGTTCCGCCGCGGGCAGGTGCTGGCGGCGGTCTGCGCCGGCGGCGCGGAGTACGCCTACTTCACGGTGGGCGCCACCGTCCCGACGCTCACCGCCGACGAGCCGACGCTCGACGTGACGCTGGTGGCGGCGAGCGCGGCGGATCCCTTCCTCCGCCAGGACCTGGCCCAGACCGACTGCTTCGACGACGGCACCACCCGCCTCTTCCTGGTCGACCGGTACCGCTTCCACGTCCGCCCGGAGACCGGCACCACCGGCGCCCGGGAGCCGTACCTCATGCTCGACACCGGCACCGACACCGACGGCGACGACGTGGTGAACGCGGACGACGAGCTGGTGATCGCGGCCGGGATCGAGTCCTTCCAGGTGGCCTACGACCTCGCCAACGGCAGCACCGTCGGCGCGACGCCCGGGACGATCATCACCTTCGCCGACGGGTACCCGGGCGGCGCCACGGCCGGCCAGCTCACCCGGCTGGCGTTCCCCGGGCCGGCCCCCGAGCCAGGGCAGAGCGCCTACGTCCCGACCAGCTGGTTCGCGTTCCGGATGGGCCCGCCGCCCGCGCCGGAGCGGGACACCAACCACCAGGCCAACATCCGCTTCGTCCGGCTCGCCCTCGTGGCCCGCTCGCCGGATCCCGAGACCCGGGTGGCCGGCACCGGCACGCTGCTCGGGCTCAACCAGTCGTCCCGCCCGGCCTGGGCCGGCACGGTGGCGAACGACGGCTTCCAGCGCGTCCGCTTCGAGAGCCGGATCGCGCTCCCGAACATGACCGTGCGCGGGATGACCTACTTCTAGGAGCGAGCACGATGCGCACCGTCCCCACTCGCCTGCGAGCCCGCGGCAACATGCTCGTGGTCGCCATGATCCTGCTGGCCGTGCTCTCGGTGGTGGGCGTGTCGGCCGTGATGCTCTCGTCGGAGGAGCGGCGGAACGCGTCGTCGAAGGCGCGGCGCGACGCCCTCGAGGCCTGCGCCCGCGCGGCCCAGGCGCAGGTCTGGGCCGAGGTGGCGAGGTACGGCCCGACCTACCTCAAGAGCGGCACGCTGGTGGCCGCGCCGGCGACGCTCCCGGGGGGCATGACGGTGCGTGCGCCGGCCCACTACTCGGACACCACGCCGGACACCGGCGCCGTCCAGGTGGACAGCGTGGTGGTCCAGTTCGACCAGGGCGTCTCCGACGGCTCGCTCGCCACCGCCAGCGACCTCACCAACCGCGCCGTCGCCATCGACCAGCTCGGCTCGGGCAAGGCCTACCGCGTGGTGGCCCGCTGCAAGGACGGCAAGGCCCGCGAGCTCGAGGTCGAGTTCGCGATGCGGTTCACGCTCTTCTAGCCTCGCCGGAGAGACCCGATGAAGAAGACACTCCTCCGGACCGCGGTCGTCGCGCTCGCCACCGGGCTCCTCGGGATCTCCCTCCGACCACGCCCAGACCTGCACGATCGCCGACACCGCGCCGCGCAACCTGCTCGCGACCTCGCTGCTCGACGCCTTCGTGAACCCGCCCGACCGCGAGGACCAGGGCTTCATCGAGCGGAGCGCGGGCATCCCCAACATCTTCATCCTGTTCTCGAGCTCGGCCTCGATGCGCCGGCTCCCGCCGGACGGGCCGGCGACCTACGGCACGCTGCCGCCGCTCAAGGACGCGCTGTGCACCGGGACCGGGGACGCGGCGGATCCGGCGTGCGCGAACGCGCTGCTGCCAGACATCACCGCCGACTGCCCGACCGGAGTGGCCTGTCCAGTGATGGGCTGCGGCGACGACGCGGTCTCGCAGCCGTACGCCGCCCCGGGCACGGCCATCGGCTTCCTCTCGGGCCTGACCTTCCAGCCGCCCTGCGGGACCTCGCTGAGCGGCACGCACCGCGCCCGTTACCAGGGGCGGGCGTGGATTACGCTCGCGAGGCGAGCGTGTGCCCGTACTTCTTCCCGAACCAGACGGCCACCGGGAAGGAAGGCTACGACCCGGATCACTACTGCGGCAGCAGCGGGGACGTCACCCTCTGCGGCAATGCCCCCAACTTCTTCGACAAGGAGCTGGTCTTCCACGACGCCATCGCCGAGACGGCGGCCGCCGGGATCCCCGGCGACGGCTGGACCGACACGGCCGCCCTCCCCTGGCTCGCAGGCAAGACCCAGCCCTCCGACGCGAGCGCGTTCTGCGCGGCCCAGTACGGCACGACCGCCCGGCAGGGTTCGCTGACGAAGGCGGAGATCTGCACGACCTGCCTGACCACGCGCGGCTTCCTGCTCGACGGCCGGCTGCTCCGCAAGCCGACCGCAGCCGGGAGCACGAGCCCGGGGAGCCCCTACCCCTCGATCTGGCTCACCGGGAACTTCCTCAACTTCTACCCGCCCAAGTTCATCGTGGCCCGCAAGGTGATGAAGGACATCATCAGCAGCCTGCGCGACATCCGGATGGGCTTCGCGAAATTCAACGCGACCGGCGCCGACCATTCACAGAACGCCTGGCAGCCGCTGAACCCGTCCTGCGGGATCGCGGACACCTCCAACTTCTTCGCGAACCGGGGCTCCTACATCCAGCAGGTGGACACCATCCGCTTCGACAGCCGGACGCCGCTCGCCCGCGCGCTGCTCGACATCGGGCAGTACTACCACTCGCCCACGCGCGAGTGGTTCCCCAACATGAGCCCCGCGCCCGGCAACACCTGGGACAGCCCGAGCAACGCCAACAGCCTCTCCATCTGCTACGCGTGCCAGATCAGCTCGATCGTCGCGATCACCGACGGCATCCCCGGCCCCGACGATGGGAACATCCTGCCGCCCGGCTCGGTGACGGCCGCGCAGGTGGACACCGAGCTGGCCGGCTCGCGCGTGACCGGCATCGTGCCGGCCGTCACGGCCACCGGCCGCAGCGGCGGCATCCCGACCAGCCTGTGCCCGAAGTGCGAGGCCTTCCCGCTGGATCAGGACTGGAAGAACAACCCGGCCCGCGTCGCCTGGTACCTGCACAACCTCGACCTCCGCAGCACCGGCGAGAACACCGAGGACTGCATGGGCATGGGCGGGAAGCAGACGCTCAACATCTACACGGTCGGCTTCGGGACGCGGAGCCAGACCGACGCGAACACGCTGCTCACCAACACCGCCACCATGGGCGGCGGGTTCTTCAGCGGCGCCGAGACCCCCGGCGGGCTGCGCGACGCCATCACCAACATCCTGAGCCAGATCGTCGAGCGCTCCACCTCGTTCAGCGTCGCGACCGTCTCGACCCTCCAGACCACCACCGGCCACTCGGTGATCGTCCCGCGCTTCGACCCGGACAAGGACTCGATGCGCTGGCGGGGTCACCTCTCCCGCTACGAGCTCCACGCCGAGTTCCTGAACCCCTGCACCGAGACCCTGGACGGCAGCGGCGCCGGCGACCTCGACTGCGACGGCAAGTGCCAGAGCGTGTTCCTCACCGACAGCTCCGGCGCGTTCATCTCGGAGGACTCGGACGGCATCTTCCGGAGGAACGAGCCCAACGCCCCCTACTGCATCCAGGCCCCGCTGTGCGCGGCTCGCGGGAAGACCTGCGGGATGCCCGGGACCGTCCCCGCCTCGTCCTGGTGGGACGCCGCCACCGCGATGACCGGCCTGACCACCGAGAACCCCAGGGCCTGGGACGATCGGGTCGTCTACTCGGTGGTGGACGATGGGCCGGGCTCGCCGGACGGCAAGATCGACGCGGGGGACACGGTCTTCCGGCTCCAGGCCACCGACCCGGTCGCCGACGAAGATCGCGCCCTACCTCGGCGACACCGCCACGCTCTGCAGCGACGTGGCCGACTTCATCGCCACCGCGGGGGACGGCGACACGGCCCAGGCGGTGCGGACGAGCACCTCGTTCTGCGTGAAGGAGGTCATCCGCTTCCTGCTCGGCGCCGACGTCTTCAACGAGCAGGTCCTCCCGGCCGACCTGTGGCGGAAGCCGGCCACCGACGACGGCCAGGACCAGCTGCCGGACCGCGCCTTCCTCCTGGGCGACATCTTCCACTCGTCGCCGGTGGTGATGGACCCGCCGCCGCCCGCCTACGGGATCCTCTGCCCGAACGGCCTCCACAACCAGTGCCTCACCTCGCTCTGGCAGACGCCGGTGCAGAGCACCACCTCCACCGCGGACGGCCACCTCAACGCCTACCAGGCCTACGCCGAGTCCTCGATCTACAAGGACCGCCGCAAGGTGGTCCTGGTCGGCGCCAACGACGGCTTCCTGCACGCCTTCGACGGGGGCACGTGGCACGGCAACACCGACACCGACCACTCGCACAACGACGGACGCCGACGATCCGATCACCACCGGCCTGGACGAGTCGCTGCCCCCGTTCAACGGCTACTACGACCGCGGGACCGGGCGTGAGCTCTGGGCCTTCCTGCCGCCCGACATGCTCGGCAAGGTGCGGCTCTACCTCCGCCCGCTCAGGCACCAGCTCTTCGTGGACGGCTCGCCCATGGTGCGCGACGTGTGGGTGGACGGGACCACGAACCGCGTCGGCGGGACGGGCTCCACGGACCAGAAGAAGCAGGCGATCGAGTTCCACACCGTGGCGGTGATGGGCGAGCGGCGCGGCGGCACGCGCTACTTCGCCCTCGACGTGAGCGACGCGACCCACTTCCCAGGCGACGACGGCTGGGACCCCGACTAAGGACGGGGACGGTCCCCCGGTTCCTCTGGATGTACCCCCAGCCGAGCGACCGCCAGACGGTCACGTCCGGCGAGACCTACACCGACTTCCTGCCGGTCGGCCCGCCCATCGGTCCGGTCCGCCTCGAGACCACCGCCACCGGCGCGCCCACCGTGACGGTCCCCGATCCGCTCAGCACCACCGGCGGGAGCACCTCGGTCGCGTACGAGGAGCGCTGGGTCGCCATGCTCTCGGGCGGCTTCGACCCCATGTACCTGCGCGGGCGCGGCGTGCACATGGTGGACGTCTGGACCGGCAAGGAGCTCTTCGACTTCAGCTACCCCGACGACTCCGCCTCGGCCACCGCCGGCGACCCGCGGCTCGAGCTCAGGTACCCGGTGGCGGCCACGGTCGGGCATGGTCATGTGGGGCCAGAACGAGCAGCGCCTCCGCTCGCTCGAGAACGACGGCTACTTCGACACGGCCACCTTCGGGGACACCGGCGGGCAGCTGTGGGTGCTCCGCTTCAGCCAGCCCGGCAAGCTCGACGCCACCACGAGGAAGGTCACCAACTGGTACGGCGCGCGGATCATGTCGATGCCCGGCTGCGGCGCCCAGCCGTTCTTCTACATCACCGGCAACGTGGCCCTGCGGCAGGGGTACTACCGCGTGGTGGCCGGCACCGGCGACCGCTACAACCTGCTCGACACCAACGGCGGCCAGTGCGATCCGGACAACCCGCGCGCCTGCGCCCAGCGCGGCTGCACGGTGACGCATGTCCTCCGACTCGAACCAGATCTACGCGGACGGCGCCGGGGGCGTCTCCCGGTCCATGAGCATGACGGCGGCACCTGCGCGGCCGTCGCCACGAGCGCCCTCACCACCCCGGCGACGTGCACGGCGGGCGGCAGCGCCACGCATGGAGATCACCTGCCCCAGCGGCGGCGGCTCGAGCATCCGGTCGGTCACCCTCGCCTGCACGCTCGGCGCGGGCGGCTACGCCTGCGCGCCGACGACCTCCACGTCGGGAGGCGCGTCGCCCACCACCGCCATCACGCAGGGTAACTGGTACGTGTCGCTGCGGGTCTTCGAGGCGGCCGCCTCGCGCGGCATCTTCTTCACCGACGCCGGCGCGCGGACCTACGACCAGAACCGGCTCGCGGTCTCCCCGGTCACCGGCGCCACCACCGCCGGCATCGTCGTCATCGACGGCGCCGACGGCGCCACGCTGCCGAGCCCGCTCTCCCGCTACGACGGGAAGGGCTGGGCGCTCTGGTACGACCACGGCGGCCGAGGTGACGGTGGCCGATCACACCTACAACGTGGACCGCCTCGACGAGCGCACCAGCTCGACCAGCGCGGTGCTACGGCGGCGTCTACTGGAACACCACCCAGCCCACCCTCGGCGCGGTGACCCGCGTCGCGAACAACAGCTGCCCCAAGTCCTCGAAGTGCATCGCCGAGGGCCGGCGCGTCACCTACCACTACGGCGCCAACGTCGAGACCGGCGGGCCGGTGCTGCTCGATGGCACGACCCTGATCCGCTCGGTGAAGAACGTGACGCTGGTGCCGGCCATGGGCGACCAGCCGACCGTGTTCGTGAACCAGCAGGGGCAGATCCAGGTGGGCCTCACCGCGGTGAACCCCGAGCGCGGCGCCACCAACGTCTTCGCCGGCGAGGGGCTCGACCCGCTCTCGGAGTACGGCACCGTCGAGGTGAGCCGCGACGCGCACGCCTGCCGCCACGCGCCCAACCAGGCGGCGGCGGCGGCCGTGTGCCCGTGACGGCGCGGCGGAGGGGCGAAGGGAGGGCGGGTACGGCCGCGGCCGCGCGTCAGCGCTCGCCGATGCCGAACTTGGCCAGGCGGTAGCGCAGCGAGCGGAAGGTGAGCGAGAGCAGGCGGGCGGCGTCGGTCTTGACGCCGCCGGTCCGCTCCAGCGCCTGCTCGAGCAGGCGCCGCTCGATGGCGTCGAGGTGCGCCTGGAGGTCCACCCCGGCGTCCGGCAGCGCCGTCGCCTGCGGGAGGCCCTGCTCCGGCCGGCCGCGCAGGGCGGGCGGCAGGTCGGCCGGGGTGATGGTGTCCCGGTCGCAGAGGGTGACCGCCCGCTCGATCACGTTGGCGAGCTCGCGCACGTTCCCGGGGTAGTCGTGCGCGAGGAGGAGCCGCTCCGCCTCGGGCGTGACCGCGGGCCGGGCCCGGTGGAGCTCGGCCGCGAAGCGGTCCAGGTAAGTGGTCGAGGAAGAGCGGCAGGTCCTCGCGGCGCTCGCGCAGCGGCGGGACGCGCACCGGGATCACGTTCAGCCGGTAGTAGAGGTCCTCGCGGAAGCGCCCGGCCGCCACCTCGCGGCCGAGGTCGCGGTTGGTGGCCGCCAGGATGCGCGCCGCCACCGCGACGTCGCTGCGAGCCGCCCACCCGGCGGACCCGCCGCTCCTGCAGCGCGCGGAGCAGCTTCACCTGGACGGCGGGCGGCAGCTCGCCCACCTCGTCGAGGAAGAGGGTCCCGCTCCCCGCCACCTCGAAGAGCCCGGGCTTCGCCTCGACCGCGCCGGTGAAGGCGCCGCGCTCGTGGCCGAACAGCTCGCTCTCGATGAGCCCCTCGGGGATGGCGCCGCAGTTGATGGCCACGAACGGCGTGCCCCGCCCGCCGCGCTGGTGGATGGCCCGCGCCACCACCTCCTTGCCGGTGCCGCTCTCGCCCGCGATGAGCACGGTGGACGAGGCGCGCGCCACCTTCTCGACCAGCCCGCGGATCTCCTGCATGGCGGGGGAGCGGCCGATGATCTCGGCCTCCTCCGCGCGGCGGCCGACCCGGTGGCCGCAGCACCCGGTTCTCGGCCACCAGCGACCGGTGCTCGAGCGCCTTGTCGATCACGAGCTTCAGCTCGTCCACCTTGAACGGCTTCAGCACGTAGTCGTAGGCCCCGAGCTTCATGGCCTGGATGGCGTTCTCGGTGGTCGCGAAGGCGGTGACGATGATCACCTCGGTGGCGGGCGCGCGCGCCTTCACCGCCTGGAGCAGCTCGAGGCCGGTGTGGGCACCGAGCCGCAGGTCGGTGATGACGAGGTCGAGATCGCCCGCGCCGGCGCGCGCCAGCGCGCTGGCCAGGTCGCCCGCCGCGGACACCTCGTGATCCCGCTTCGAGCAGGATCTCGAGGAACTCCCGCATGGACGGCTCGTCGTCGACGACCAGGATCCGCGCCATGGTCTCCCGGGCCCTCACTCTACCCTGCCGCCGCACGGGCCGCCGCCGAGGGCGCAGCCGGCGCCGGCAGCCGGACGACGAAGCGCGCCCCCTCCCCGGGCCGCGACTCGACCGTCGACGCGGCCACCGTGCGCGTCCACGATCCGGTGCACGGTCGCGAGCCCGAGCCCGGTGCCGCGCTCCTTGGTGGTGTGGAAGGGCAGGAAGATGCGCGCGTGCTCCGACGCGTCGATCCCCGGGCCGTCGTCCTCGACCGACCAGCACGGCCTCCGCGCCCTCCGCCCGGCAGGTCGACGCGGATCCGCCCGCCGCGCCCCGCGCCGCGCCAGCGCCTGGGCCGCGTTCGAGCAGCAGGTTCCAGGCCACCTGCCGCACCTGGGCGGGGTCGCAGTCGGCCGGCGCCGGGCCGAGGTCCTCCTCGAGCGTCACGCCGGCGGCGCCGGGATCGTGGCGGAAGACCTCCAGGGTCTCGGCCAGCAGGACGGCCAGATCGGCCGGCGCGCGCCGGAGCGGCGGCGGGCGCGCGAACCGGAGGAACTCGGAGATCAGCTCGTTCAGCCGCTCCGACTCGCGCAGCACGATGTCCATCAGCCGGCGGTCGTCCTCGGCGGCCGGGGCCGCCGCGCGGAGCAGCTCGAGCGACCCGGACATCGAGGCGAGCGGGTTCCGCAGCTCGTGGGCGAGCCCGGCCGCCACCCGGCCCAGATCGGCCAGCCGCTCCGTCCGCTGCACCGCGTCCTCCATGGCCCGCAGCCGCGTCAGGTCCTGGAAGATCACGGCCGAGCCGATCGCCCGGCCGCCGCGCCCGCGGAGCGGGAAGCTCGAGTACCCGACGCCGCAGCCGCTCGCCGCGCGCGTTCACCACCTCGAGCTCGTCGCGACCGGCGTTGGGCTGCACCCCCGGCAGGAGCTCGCCCACCGGCCGCCCGCGCGCCTGCGCGTCGGCGAGGCCGATCGATCTGCTCGGCGGCGCGGTTCGCGTAGGTGACGTCGCCGGCGGCGTCGAGCGTCACCAGGCCGCCCGGCATCGAGTCCACGATGGCCTCGTGCAGCGCGGTGATCACGTCGAGGTCGCTCTCGCTCTCGGCCAGCCGCTCCCCGGTGGAGCGGAGCTGCTCGGCCAGGTAGGAGGCCAGCGCCGCGGTGATCAGGAAGGCGCCCGAGTGGACGAAGAGCGTGAGCGGCGCGGCGCGCGGGACCCGCCGCCGAGAGCGAGACGTAGGTCCGCCACCGAGAGCACGACCGCGGTGAGCGCCCCGCGGCGGAACAGCAGGATGGCGCCGTTCACCACCGCCAGCAGTACATGAAGACGAAGACGCTCTCGCTGTCGCCGGTGAGCGCCACCACCACCGCCGCGACCCCCACGTCGAGGGCGATCTGGGCGTAGGCGGTCGGCACCAGCCAGGCGCGCCGGCGGAGGGCCAGGCCGAGTGGCCACCGAGGCGGCGTAGCGTCGCGATGACCACGCGGTAGAGCGGCGCCAGGCCCGCGTCGGCCTCGCCGCCGGCCTTCAGGCTGACGAAGGCGGTGCCCCCGAGGAGCACGGTCACCGTGACGAGCCGGAAGAGCGTCAGCCAGACGAGCTTCCGGTGGAGCCCGGGATCTCGCTGTTCCTCGGCCATGGAGGGCGCGCGGGCGCCGCTACTTGATGGCCCCGGCCATGTTGAAGATGGGGAGGTACATCGCGATCATGAAGAAGCCGACCGTCCCGCCGAGGAACACCATCATGAGCGGCTCGATCATGCTGGTGAGCGCCGCCGACCGCCACGTCGACCTCGTCGTCGTAGAAGTCGGCGATCTTGTTCAGCATGGTGTCCATGGCGCCGGTGGCCTCGCCCACGCCGATCATCTGCACCACCATGGGCGGGAAGACCTTGGTGTCGGCGAGCGGCCCGGCGATGGTCTTGCCCTCGGAGATCCGGGCGCGGACGTAGAGGATGCCCTTCTCGACGATCCGGTTGCCGGCGGACTTGGCCACGATCTCGAGCGCGTCGAGGATGGGCACGCCCGACGAGATCATGGTGCCGAGCGTCCGGGTGAAGCGGGCCACCGAGACCTTCCGCACCAGCGGGCCGAACACCGGCGTCTTGAGCACGAAGGCGTGCCAGAGCTCCTGCCCGCGCCCCTGCCTGGTGGCGGCCCGGAAGGCGACGCACGAGCGCCACCGGCGCCGATCACGAACCAGTACCAGTTGCCCCGGAAGCCGTGCGAGACGTCGATCAGGAACTGCGTGGGCGCCGGGAGCGCGCCGCCGAAGTCCTTGAACATCTTCTCGAAGGTGGGGACCACGAAGGCGATCAGGACCCCGACCACCAGCACCGCCACGGCGAGCACGATGGCGGGGTAGACCATCGCGCCCCTCACCCGCCGCTTCAGCTTCTCGTTCTTCTCGATGTAGGCGCCGAGGCGCTGCAGGATGGTGTCGAGGATGCCGCCGATCTCGCCGGCCCGCACCAGCTGCACGAACAGCTCGTCGAAGACCTTGGGGTGCTCGCCGAGCGCCTCGGCGAAGGTCGAGCCGCCCTCGACGCGGGACTTCACCCGCTGCAGCACCTTGCGGAACTCCAGGTTGTCGGCCTGGGTGGCGATGATGTCGAGGGCCTGCACCAGCGGGAGGCCGGCGTCGATCATCACCGAGAACTGCCGGGTGAAGATCGAGCAGGTCCTTGGTGCCGACGCCGCCGAGGCCGGGGATGCGGAGGTGGAGCTCCCTGGGCTTGCGGCGCACCCGGGTCGGCTCGATGCCGAGCTGCCGGAGCCGCGCCTCGACCGCGCCCGAATCCTGCGCCTCCATCTCACCCAGGCGCACCTCGCCCTGCCGGGTCTTCCCGGACCACTTCCAGACCGTCGGCGACGCCGCGGGCCTGGTCTTCACGTTGGCGGCTGCGGCCTGGGCCATGCGGTTCCTCGGGGCGAAGCGGCGCCAATCCTAGCGCAGGGCGGGGGTGGGGTCGAATCCGGGTCAGCGGGCGGTGGGCGCCGCGGAGGGGCTGCGCACCGCGCTCCCACTCGCGATGATGCCCTTCAGCTCGTCCTGGTCCGAGGAGCGGGCGAGGGCCTCGTCCAGGGTGATGAGCCGCTTGGCGTGGGCCATGGCCAGGCTCTGGTTGAAGGTCTGCATCCCGAACTTCGCCTGGCCCACCTGCATCTGCGAGTAGATCTGGTGGACCTTGTCCTCGCGGATCAGGTTGCGGATGGCGGCGTTCGGGACCATCACCTCGGTGATCAGCACGCGCCCCGGCCCGCCCGCCCGGGGGAGCAGGTTCTGCGTGAGGATGCCCTCGAGGACGAAGGAGAGCTGCGCGCGGACCTGCGGCTGCTGGTAGGGCGGGAACACGTCGAGGATGCGGTTGATGGTCTGGACCGCGCTGTTGGTGTGCAGCGTGGCGAAGGCGAGGTGGCCGGTCTCCGAGACCACCAGCGCCGCCTCGATGGTCTCGAGGTCGCGCATCTCGCCGATCAGCACGACGTCCGGGTCCTGCCGCAGGATGTACTTGAGCGCCTTCTTGAACGAGGCGGTGTCGGCGCCCACCTCGCGCTGGTTGACCACGCAGTTCTTGTGCGGGTGCAGGTACTCGATGGGATCCTCGATCGTCACGATGTGCTCGTGCCGGTCGGTGTTGATCTTGTCGATGATGGACGCGAGCGTGGTCGACTTGCCGGAGCCGGTCGGCCCGGTGACCAGCACCAGCCCGCGCGGCTTCCTGGCCAGCTCCGCCACGATGGGCGGGAGCCCGAGCTCCTGGAAGGTCAGGATCTTGAACGGGATGGTGCGGAAGGCGCCGGCCACCGCGCCGCGCTGCATGAAGACGTTGGCGCGGAAGCGCGAGAGCCCCTTCACGCCGAACGAGAGGTCGAGCTCGCTGTCCTCCTCGAACCGGTGCTTCTGGGCGTCGGTCAGGATCGAGTAGCAGAGCTGCTTGGTCTCGACCGGCGAGAGCGGCGGGGTCCGGAGCGGCACGAGCTTGCCGTCGATGCGGAGCTGGGGCGGCGTGCCGGTGGTGACGTGGAGGTCCGAGGCCCCCTTCTCGACCATGGCCTTGAGCAGCTGGTGCAGGTTCGCCACGAGGTCTCCGCTTCTCGGGCCCGCCCCGGCGCCGGGGCGGCCGGGATCAGAACTTGTCCGGCGCGGTGTTGCCCACCGCCTCGGCGAGGCTGGTGACGCCGTCCCTCACCTTGTTGAGCGCGCTCATGCGCAGGGTGCGGAACCCGAGCCGGATCGCCTCCTGCTTCAGCTCGGCGGTGGAGCAGCCCTGGATGATCAGCTCCTTCAGCCCGTCCCAGAGCGGCATGACCTCGTAGACCGCCACCCGCCCCTTGTACCCGCGGTCGTTGCAGGCCTTGCAGCCGCCCGGCTCGTAGAGCTGGAAGTTGCCGAGCTCCTCGGCGGGGAAGCCGGCGTCGAGCAGCGCCTGGTCCTCCACCTGGACCGGCCGCCGGCAGTCCGGGCAGAGGCGGCGGCAGAGGCGCTGGGCCACGATGGCGTTGAGCGAGGCGGTCACCAGGAACGGCTCGATGCCCATGTTGAGGAGGCGGGAGACCGTGCCGGGGGCGTCGTTGGTGTGGAGGGTGGAGAGCACCAGGTGGCCGGTCAGCGCGGCCTTCACGCCGATCTCGGCGGTCTCGAAGTCGCGGATCTCGCCGACCATGATGATGTCGGGGTCCTGGCGCAGGAAGCTGCGCAGCGCCGCCGCGAAGTTGAGGCCGATGTCCTCGTGCACCTGGACCTGGTTGATGCCGAAGAAGTTGAACTCCACCGGGTCCTCGGCGGTGAAGATGTTCCGGCGACCTCGTTGAGCTTGGAGAGCGCCGAGTAGAGCGTGGTGGTCTTGCCCGAGCCGGTGGGCCCGGTGACCAGCACCATCCCGTAGGGCCGGTCGATGGCCTCGTGGAAGTCCCTGAGCTGCTGCTCCTCGAAGCCGAGCCTGGTCATGTCGAGCTGGAGGCTCGACTTGTCGAGGAGGCGGAGCACCATCTTCTCGCCGAAGAGCGTGGGGCAGACCGAGACGCGGAAGTCCATCTCCTTGCCCTTGCCGAGCTTCAGCTTGATGCGGCCGTCCTGCGGCAGGCGCCGCTCGGCGATGTCCAGCTCGGACATGATCTTGAGGCGCGAGACGAGGGCGGCCTGGAGCTTCACCGGCGGCTTCATCACCTCGTAGAGCACGCCGTCGATGCGGAAGCGGACCCGGAACTCCTTCTCGTAGGGCTCGACGTGGATGTCCGAGGCGCCCTTCCGGATGGCGTCGAGCAGGATCAGGTTCACCAGCTTGACGACCGGCGCCTCCTCGGCGCTCCGCTCCAGGTCGACCACGTTCACGTCGTCGGCGTCGGCCTCGATGATCGCGACCTCGGAGTCGTCGAAGCCCTGCATCACCTCGTCGAGGTCGGGCCCCTTCTCCGCGTAGTACCGCTCGATGGCCTCCTTGATGGCCTCCTCGGAGGCGACCACCACGTCGACGTTGTAGCCGGTGAGGAACTTGAGGTCGTCGATGGCGAAGATGTTCGACGGATCGCTCATCGCCACGATCAGCGAGGAGCCGGCCCGGTTCACCGGGATCACCTGGTGCTTCTCGGCCGCCACCTTCGGGACGAGCTTCAGCACCTCGGCGTCGATGTCGAAGTCCTTCAGCGAGATGGACGGGACGCCGTACTGCTTCGAGAGGAAGCCGGTGAGGTCGGTCTCGGCGATGGCGCCCTGCCGGATCAGCAGCGAGCCGATCCGCCCGCCGGTCTTGCGCTGCTCGTCCTGCGCCTTCTGGAGCTGCTGCAGGGAGATGAGGTTCTCCCGCACCAGGAGTTCGCCGAGCCGTCCCGACATTCGTGGAATCCCCCCGGTGGAGCTTCGCGCAGGGCGCGCGAGCGCGCGGGGCCTCCGCGCGGTGGGCCGACCTTAGCAGCAGCCTCCGCGGAGGGTCAAGGAACCGGGAGCATCGAAGCCCGCGAATTCCCTGGGCTAAACCCGGCGCGGGTCCCACACCGGCGCCACCCGGCCCGACGCCTCGTCGGGGCCTTCGGACGCCTCCACCACCGCGAGCGTCCGGCGGGCCGCCTCGACGTCGCGGGCGATCTGCGCGCGGAGCGCGTCCACCGAGGGGAAGCGCCGCTCCTCGCGCAGGTGCGAGAGGAACTGGAGCCGGATGGGCGCGCCGTACAGGTCCCGGCCGTCGAAGTCGAGCAGGTGCGCCTCCGCCACCACCGCCGCGGCGGTCTCCACCGTGGGCTTCACGCCCACGTTGCACACCCCGCCGAAGACCTCGAGGTCGGCTCGCCGCCCCGGACCGGGCGCGCCGCCCAGCTCGGCCCGGACCACGTACACGCCGTTGGCGGGCAGGAGGCCCGCCGTCTCGACGTTGGCGGTGGCGAAGCCGAAGCCGCGCCCGCGTCCGGCGCCGCGCGCCACCACGCCGTCGAGGTCGTGGGGGCGCGTGAGCAGGAGGCCCGCCGCCGCCACGTTCCCCTCGCGCAGGAACTCGCGGATCTTGGTGGAGGACACCACCAGCCCGTCCGCCGCCACCGGCTCGATGACGTGCAGGGAGATCCCGTGGCGCTCGAGCAGCGGCCGGAGCACGTCCACCCGCGCCCGGTCCCGCCCGGCGGTGAAGTCCCAGCCCACCACCACGTCGGCGACCCCCAACCGGCCGGCCAGGTCGCGCGCCACGAACCCCTCGGCCGGCGTGGACGCGTAGGAGAGGTCGAAGGGCTGCACCACCGCCGCCTCCAGCCCGGCCGCCTCGAGGAGCTCGAGCTTCCGCGGCAGCGGCGTGATCACGCGGGGCGCGAGCTGGGGGCGCAGCACCCGCACCGGGTGCGGCTCGAAGGTGAGGACGCCGGCGCGGGCCGCGCGCGAGGCGGCCCAGGCGCGGGCGGCCTCGATCAGCCGCTGGTGGCCCAGGTGCACGCCGTCGAAGTTGCCGATCGCGACGGCGCCGCCGCGGAGCACGCCCGAGGCGGCTGCCTCCTCGATGGAGCGGAGCACCTGCATGGCGCCGTTCATAGGGCGCCGCCTGGGCCACGTCAATCGGAGGCCGGGGTGGTTGGCCCTCGAGTGCGCGCGGCCTGCGGCCTCGCCGCGCTCGGGCGGGATGGGGAGGGACTCAGAGGAAACGGCGGGTGAACGCCTGCGGCAGGAGCGCCCCCAGGGTGGTCTCGACGCGCGCCCCGCGCGCCCCGGCCAGCACCACCCGCAGCTCCGGCCCGGCGAACTCGGCCAGGGTCTGCAGGCACATCCCGCAGGGAGGCGTCGGCGTGGCGGTCCCGCTCGCCACCGCCACCGCGTCGATCCGGCGCGCGCCGGCCGAGACCGCCGCGAGGACCGCCGCCCGCTCGGCGCACACGGTCAGGCCATAGCTGGCGTTCTCGACGTTGCACCCCACGTGAACGGCGCCGTCCGCCGAGACGGCGGCGCCCACCCGGAACCGCGAGTAGGGCGCGTAGGCCCGCCGCCGGGCCTCGCGCGCGGCCGCGGCGAGACGGGCCATCGGGTCCGGCGGCCGCGCCACCGTCAGCCCTGGAGGCAGCGGGCGATCGCCATCTCGTGCTCGAGCGAGATGTCCACGAAGCGCAGGCGCGTGCCGAAGATCTCGCCCTCCTGCACCACCTCGAGCACCTCGGCCTCGGCGCGGACTTGCTCGCTGCCGCCCGGCAGCAGGAAGCGCACCTCGAAGCGGTCGCCGGCCGGCGGGTGAAGGTCGTCGAAGAAGACGCCCCCGAGCGCGAGGTTCCCGCGCCGCGGCTCGAACGATCCGCCGAGCGCGAGGTCGCGGATCATCAGGGCCACCGCGAGCCGTCGGCTCTCGCGACGATCCGACGCCGGCTGCTCCACCTCGATCACCTGCGCCTCTGCGCGCGCGCTGCCCTCGCTCCGGTTGCCCATCGAGCCGTCCTCCGAGCCGCGAGGCTAGCAGCCGGCCGCCCCGGCTTCAACGTGCCGCCCTGGAGAGGAACGCCGCCGCGAGCGCCCCGAGCCGGTCACGCACCCGGTCGGCGGAGGCCGCCACCTCCTCGTGCGACAGCTTCTTCCGCGACAGCCCGGCCGCGTGGTTCGTGACCACCGAGAGGCCGGCCACCGGCACGCCCATGTGGCGCGCGGCGATCACCTCCGGCACGGTCGACATGCCGACCAGGTCGGCCCCGAGCGCGCGCAGCATGCGGACCTCGGCCGGCGTCTCGTACGACGGGCCGAGCACACAGGCGTACACGCCCCGTGTGAGCGGGACGCCCACCTCCTGCGCCGCCTCCTCCATCAGCCCCCCCAGGCGCGCGTCGTACGCGTCGGAGAGATCCGGGAAGCGCGGGCCGAGCCGGTCGTCGTTCTCGCCGACGAGCGGGTTCTGCCCGGACAGGTTCAGGTGGTCGGTGATCCGGACCAGGTCGCCCGGGCCGAGGGCAGGGTTCACGCCGCCGGCCGCGTTGGTGACGAGGAGCGCGCGGATGCCGAGGCCGCACAGCACGCGGGCGCCGAACGCGACGTCGGCGGCCGGCCAGCCCTCGTAGGCGTGCACGCGCCCCTGCATGGCGACCACCGCCACCGGCCCATCGCCGGTGGCGAGCTCGCCGATCAGCATCCGTCCCGGGTGGCCGGGCACGCGCACCGCCGGGAAGCCCGGGATCTGCGGGTACGGGATGGAGACGGCGCGCTCGAGCCGATCGCCGAAGGCGGAGAGGCCAGAGCCGAGGATCACGCCCACCGCCGGCGCGAGATCGGTCTGGCCGCGGACCCAGGCCAGCGCGTAGGAGAGCCGGAGGGGGAGCTCGGCGCGCTTGGTCATTCGACGGTCTCCAGGATGAGGGGCGCGGCGGGCGGCGGCGCCGCCGCCAGGCGGTAGGCGCCGGTGATCCGCGCGACCACGGCCGCGCGCGGCTCGCTCCGCGGACCGTGGTGGACGCGGCAGAGCGGCTCCCCGCGCTCGACAGGATCGCCGAGCTTCTTCGCGATGACGAGGCCCACCGCGGGGTCGACGCGATCCTCCACCCGGGCGCGGCCCGCGCCGAGCGCGACCGCGGCGAGCCCGATGGCCTCGGTGTCGATGGCGGCCACGTACCCGGCCGCCGGGGCCGGCACGTCGTAGGTGCCGGCCGCGCGCGGGAGCCGATCCGGATCGCGCACCGCGGCAGGATCCCCGCCCTGGGCGCGCACGATCTCCTCGAGCTTGGCGAGCCCGCTCCCGTCGGCGATGGCCGCCTCGACCCGCGCCCGGGCGGCGGCGGGATCGGCCGCCAGCCCGGCCAGGCGCAGCATCTCGGCGGTGAGCGCCACCGTGACCTCGCGCAGGTCGTCCGGGCCGCCGCCGCGCAGGAGCTCCACCGCCTCCACCACCTCGAGCGCGTTGCCCACCGCGCGGCCGAGCGGCTGGTCCATGTCGGTGAGGAGCGCCGTGACGCGCTTGCCCGTCCCGCGGCCGATCCCGGCCAGCGTCCGCGCCAGCGCCCGCGCGTCCTCGCGCCGCTTCATGAAGGCGCCCGACCCGACCTTCACGTCGAGCACCAGCCCGTCGATCCCCTCGGCCAGCTTCTTCGACATGATCGAGGCGGCGATGAGCGGGATGGACTCGACCGTGGCGGTCACGTCGCGGAGCGCGTAGAGCCGCTTGTCGGCCGGCGCGAGCCGCTCGGTCTGCCCGATCAGGCAGGCCCCCACCTCGCGCACCAGGCGCGCGGAACCGCTCGACCGGGAGGTCCACCCGGAAGCCCGGGATCGCCTCGAGCTTGTCGAGCGTGCCGCCGGTGTGGCCGAGGCCGCGGCCGGAGATCATCGGCACCGTCACGCCGCAGGCGGCGACCAGCGGCGCGAGCGCCAGCGAGACCTTGTCGCCCACGCCGCCGGTGGAGTGCTTGTCGACCTTGACGCCCGGGCACGTCGGAGAGGTCGAGCACGTCGCCCGAGCGGAGCATCGCCTCGGTGAGCGCGGCCAGTCTCCGCCTCGTCCATGCCGCGGAAGAAGACCGCCATGCAGAAGGCGGCCATCTGGTAGTCGGGGACCTCGCCGCGGGTGAACCCGTCCACCAGCGAGGCGATCGCCTCGGCCGGCAAGGCGCGCCCGTCGCGCTTGGCGTGGATGATCTCGTAGGCGCGCAAGGGGTCCTCCCGCCGCCCCCGCGGCGGGAGCGTCCCGGGCGAGGGTAGCGCAGCGGCGGACGCGGCGCGATGCCCGCGGCGGCCGATTCCGTGCTGCGCAGCCGGCAGGGAGCGGCCGGGCTGAGCGCAGCCGCAGGGAGCGGCCGGATGCTGGAAACCGGCTGGTCCCTCGGCCGGATGCTGGAAGCCGGTTGGCTAGGCGAGCCGGTCCATCGTCGCGTCGTCGATCTCGTAGTTGGCGTGCACGTGCTGCACGTCGTCGAGGTCCTCGAGGAGCTCCACCAGCTTCAGCATCTGCCGGGCCTTGTCGGGGTCGGCCAGCTTCACGGTGTCCCTGGGGAGGTAGGCGAGCGAGCGCGCACCCAGGGTGAACCGCCGGCCCTCCAGGGCGCCGGCGACCGTCCCGAGGTCGTTCGGAAGGGTGCGGACCTCGAACCCGCCCTCGCCGTCGGGCACCACGTCCTCGGCGCCGGCCTCGATGGCGGCCTCCATCACCTGGTCCTCGGTCGGGCCCGGCTTCACCTCGATCACGCCCCGCCGCTCGAAGTTCCAGGCCACCGCCCCCTCGGCGGCGAGGTTCCCGCCCCCCTTGCTGAAGGAAGCGCGCACGTCGCCCGCGGTGCGGTTGCGGTTGTCGGTGAGGCACTCGACCATCAGCGCCACGCCGGCCGGGCCGTAGCCCTCGTAGATGACCTCCTCGTACGAGATGCCCTCGAGCTCGCCGGTGCCCTTCTTCAGCGCCCGCGTGATGTTGTCGCCGGGCATGTTGGCCTCCTTGGCCGCGTCGAGGGCGGCGCGGAGGCGGGCGTTGCCGGCGGGGTCGCCGCCGCCCATCCGCGCGGCGACGGTGATCTCCTTGATGAGCTTGCTGTAGAGCTTGCCCTTGGCGGCGCCGTGGGCCTCCACCTTCCGCTTGATCTTGCTCCACCGATTGTGACCGGACATGGGGGGCGCTCCTCGCCCGTCGCGCGGCGGCGCGAACCACGGCGGCTGCCAGAGCGGAGGTAGCACGCGGCCAGCGAGGCTTCAACGGGTCTACCAGGAGTGTGGACTGCCCAGCCGGTGAGGAGCGGCCGGGCAAATTCGCTTCGCGAAGAGTGCCTCGGCCGGAGGTCGAATGCCGGCCGGTCACGGCACGCCCGGTGTCCCATCCCCGTCGGCGCAGGCCAGGTTCGCCGCCTCGTCCGGGGCGGCGGGATCGAGCCGGACCGTGGCCGCGGGGCAGAGCGGCGCGATCCCGCCCTGGCCGAGGCTCGCCGTCACGGCGCCGTCCGGCGCGAGGAGCAGGACCTCGGGCGGGCGGTCGTTCGCGAGCCCCCCGAGCAGCGCCGAGCCGCCGCACGCGAGGAGGGCCACGCCTGCCGGCAGCGCGTAGCGGCCGTCATAGGCGCCGCCCACGATCAGCGCGACCGCGCCCGGGGCGACGACGGCGTCGAGCGGAAGGGCGCAGGAGGAGAGCGCGCCGGTGGAGGTGCGCTTCGCCAGCCGGTGGCCGTACAGATCGAGCGTCCCCTCCCCGAGGTTCGCGAGCTCGACGTACTCGCCCCCCGCCTCGGGCGTGGCCGCGTCGGCGCGGACCTCGGTGATGGTCGGCCACGGCGGCGGCCCGTCGGCGGCGCCGGTCTCGAACGTCGCGACCGAGGGCCGGCGGCGCCCCTCCGCGTCGAGGACCGGCCGCCCCTCCGCGTCCTTCACGCGCGAGGAGAGCACCAGCGCGTACTGGGCGTGCGCCCGGAGCGGCCCGACCGGCCGCAGCACCGCCCGCGTGCCGGCGGCCTCGAGCGCCACCGAGGCGGGCACCACCCCGGTGAGCGCCGCGGTCGCGCCGTCCTCCGACTCGACCGCCTCGAGCGCCGCGCGCAGCGCGTCGGCCGGGACGAGCAGCAGCCGGCGCCCGTCGCGCAGCCCGTCCGCCGAGACCGGCGCGCTGAAGGCGACCGCCGCCGAGGGGAGCTCCGGCGCGACCACGCCACCGGCCGGCTCGACCCCGACCACCCGCGTGTGCGGCGCCACGTCGGGGGGCTCGCAGCCCGCGCCGAGGACGAGCGCCGCGAGCGCCAGCGCGGTTCGCCGCCTCACCGGGCCCTCCCGGTGGCGAGGCCGCCGGTGAGCGCGTCGAGCTCCGCGCCGAGCTGCTCGACCTCGAGCTCCGCCTGCACGCGCGCGACCGGATCGGCCGGCGGCTCGAGGAGCAGCGCCACCCTCGCCCGCCGCCGCTCGAAGTGGAGCCGGGTCACGCGCGCGATCGCCTCCGCGCGGTGACGGGCGCGCGCGGCCGCCCTGCGTGGTGGCCTGCAGCTCGCCCGGCGCGGCCACCAGGTGCCCGAGATCCCAGCTCGCCCGCACCAGGACGGTGGTGCCCGGGGCGACCCGCAGGTAGTCCACCTCGCCCGAGCCCTGCAGCCCCACCACCCGGTTCGACTGCTCCTCGTGGCGGATCTCCGCCGAGATCCTGGGGAGGAGCGCCGAGAGCCGCGCCCGGGACGGATAGGACCCGACGTCCGGAACGCCGCGGTCCGCCTCGCGCGCGGCGGCCGCCTGGAGCTCGGCGATGTCCGGGTCGCCCCCCGCGGCGAGGGCGAGCGCGCGCGGCGCCGGGCCGTCGAGGGGGACCGCTGGCGCGGGCGGCGGGCCCGGCGGGAGCGGCTGGGCGAGGGTGGCGAGGGGAGCGCAGAGCGCCGCGAGGACGACGAGCGTGGGCCGGGGCATGCGCGCGCGCGGAGCACGCCGCGCGCCGACGGGAACCGGCGCCGGGGCGGCCGCCTGGGCCGCGGTGAGGCTCGCGCGGCGAACGCGGGGGACGCGGCGCGGCCGGCTTCGATACCCGGCCGAGGCACAGTTCGCGAAGCGAGGTGTGCCCGGCCGCTCCCTGCCGGCCGCTCCTGCCGGCTGCGCTCAGCCCGCCCGCTCCGGCCAGGCAGTAGCGCGCTCAGGGCGAACGGTTGGGGAGCCGGCTAGTCCTCGACCTCGTCGAGCCAGGCCATCTGGATGGCCTCGAGGAGCTGCTCGGTCGACTTGCCCTCCTCGTCGGAGAAGCCGGGCAGCTCGCGCACCCAGCGGTGCAGGTCGGTGAAGCGCACCGTGAGCGGCGCCACGCCGGGGTGGCGCTCGGAGAGCTCGATGGCGATCTCGCGGACGTCGGTCCACTTCATGCGGTCCTCCCGGATGCGAGCCGCGCGCGCCGGCGGTGACGCGGGCGGCGAGCGTGGTGACTCACGACGCGATGCGGTTCCCCGGGATCCGCACCACCACGTCGGCCTGGCCCACCTTGGCCTGGCAGCCGAGGCGCGAGGTGAGCCCGAGCCCGGCGGCCTCGTTCAGCCGATCGTCCTCGCGCTCCTCGATCTCGGAGAGCGAGGCGAGCCCCTGCTCCACCCACACGTGGCAGGTGGTGCAGGCGGCCACCCCGCCGCAGTTGTGCGGGAGGTCCACGCCCACGGCCTCGGCCGCGTCGAGGATCGAGGTGCCGGGGGGCACCTCCACCGAGGCGCCCTGGGGGATGAAGGTCACCTTCGGCATCGCGTCAGCCGTCCTCCTGGTCCACGTCCATCGCCCCGGTGGCGGGCGGCTGGTCGCCGAACTCGTCCACCCGGTGCCCGGCCATGGCCTTCGCGATGTGCTTGTTCATGCGCCGCTCGGCGAACTCCTTCGAGGCGGTGTCCACCGACTCGATCCAGGCCTTCACCGCCAGGTAGTCGGTCCCGGCCATGGCGCCGCGGAGGCCGCGCATCCGGTCGTCGATCTTGCCGCGCTCGTCGGCCGAGAGCAGCTCGCCGTCCATCGCGAAGGCGGTCTCGAGCGAGGAGACGATCCGGTCGCCCTCCACCCGCCACTCGCGCAGGAAGCGCTCCGAGACGTCCTCCTCGGCGTGCTCGATGCTCTCGACGAGCATCTGCTCGACCTCCTCCTCGGTGAGGCCGTAGGTCGGCTTCACCTGGATGCGCTGCTCCATCCCGGTGGCGACCTCGCGGGCGGACACCTGGAGGATGCCGTCCGCGTCCACCGAGTAGGTGATCTCCACCCGCGCGATGCCGGCCGGCATGGGCGGGATGCCCTTCAGCGTGAAGCGCGCCAGCGAGCGGCAGTCGCGGGCCAGCTCGCGCTCGCCCTGCACCACGTGGATCACCATGCCGGTCTGGCCGTCGGCGTAGGTGGTGAACTGCTGGGTGGCCGAGGCGGGGATGGTGGAGTTGCGCAGGATGATCTTCTCGACCACCCCGCCCATCATCTCGACGCCCAGGGAGAGCGGGATCACGTCGAGCAGCAGCACGTCCTCGCGGCCGCCCCGGTCGAGCGCGTCGGCCTGCACCGCCGCGCCGAGCGCCACCACCGTGTCCGGGTCGAGGTCGGTGAGCGGCTCCTGCCCGAAGAGCCGGCGCACGTGGCGCCGGACCAGCGGGGTGCGGGTGGCGCCGCCCACCAGCACCACCCCGTCCACCCGGGAGACGTTGGCGTCGCGCAGCGCGCGCTCGCACGGGGCGGTGGTGCGGTCGACCACCGGCTGGATGAGCGCCTCGAGCTCGGCGCGGCCGAGCCGGGCGGTGAGCCGCCGGCCCTCGGGCAGCTCCACCTCGGCCTCCACCGCCTCCTCGTCGGTGAGCGCCTCGCGGATCCTCTGGGCCGCCGCGACCGCCCCGCGGAGCACCGCCGGCGAGGGCGCGGCGGCGGGCCGCGAGAGCCCGTCGGCCAGCAGGCGCGGTCGCCACCAGCCGGTCGAAGTCGTCGCCGCCGAGGTGCGTGTCGCCGCCGGTCGCCAGCACCTCGAAGACGCCCTGGTCGAGCCGCAGGATCGAGACGTCGAAGGTGCCGCCGCCCAGGTCGTAGACCGCGAAGACGCCCTGCGCGCGCTTGTCGAGCCCGTAGGCCAGCGCCGCCGCGGTGGGCTCGTTGAGGAGGCGGAGCACGTCGAGCCCGGCCAGCCGGCCGGCGTCCTTGGTGGCCTGCCGCTGGGCGTCGTCGAAGTAGGCCGGCACGGTGATGACGCAGCCGCCCGGCTCCCCGCCGAGCGCCTCCGCCGCGCGCCGCCGCAGCACGCGCAGGATCTCCGCCGAGATCTCGATCGGCGTCACCGCGCGCGCGCCGCCGGCCACCCGCAGCTTCACGACCGCGCCCTCCTCGTCGAACCGGTAGATGCCGCGGTCCTCCGGGCCGGAGGTCGCCCGGGCCACGCCCATGAACCGCTTCACCGAGAGGATCGTGTCGACCGGGCGCTCCGGCGCCCGGCGCCGCGCGGCCGCCCCGACCTCCACCGCGCCGTCCTCGCCGTAGAAGACCGCCGAGCGCAGGAGCGCGCCGCCCTCGTCCACCGGGAGCACGCGCGGGCGGTTCCGCTCGTCCACGTGGGCCACCAGCGAGTTGGTCGTGCCGAGGTCGATCCCGATGGCGCGGGGCATCCGGGTGCTCTCCTTCAGGCCGCGTGCAGCGAGGCGCTGGCGCGCTCGGCGTCGGCGATGATGTTGTCGTAGTAGCGCGCCCGGGAGAGGCGCCGCGCGATGTCGATCACCAGCTCCGAGAACCAGTGCTCGGCCGCGAAGCGGTGCCCGACCTCGGCCTGGAGCGCGGTCAGCCGATCGCGCGCGGCGGCGGCGATCCCGCCCAGCCGCCCGCCGTCGCGGTCGGAGGTGGCCATCGCGATCGCCTCGCGCCACTCGAGCTGCTCCTCGAGGAAGGCCGGGTCGGCGAAGGTCCGCCCCTCGGCGAACACGTCGGTGCCGGCCAGCTTGAGGAGGTACGCCGCGCGCAGGCGCCAGTCGCGCAGGTAGCGGTAGGCGTCGTTGAGGCGGGTGGCCCGCTCGAGCGAGAGGCGCCGCTCGCGCGCCTCCGCGCGGGCGAAGCGGTCGGGGTGCAGCGTGCGGGAGAGGTCGCGGAAGCGCCGCTCGAGCTCGGCCGGATCGAGGTCGAACTCGCGCGGCAGCCCGAGCAGCGAGAAGTAGTCCTCGGTGCGGCCCACCGGCTGGATCTTGCGGCAGCTGGGGCAGAACGAGGTCGGCTCGTCCTCCAGCGTCCTTGCAGCTCCAGCAGTGCAGCACTCCGCCTCCTCGCGTCTCGGCCCCGCGCGCGCCCCGATGGCCCGCGCGCCGCGGCGCGCGAGGCGGGCGACCACGCGACCGGGGTCGGCGCGGTTCAGATGGTGAACGACTCGCCGCAGCCGCAGGCGCTCTTCACGTTCGGGTTCCGGAAGACGAACCCGCTCTGCATCAGCGTCTGCTGCCAGTCGATGACGGTGCCGGCCAGGAACATCGCGCTCTTCGGATCGACGAAGACGCGCGCGCCGTCGCGCTCGATCACCTGGTCGAGCTTCGCCGGCTCGCTCGGCCCAGTCGATGAAGTAGGAGAGGCCCGAGCAGCCGCCGCCCTTCACGCCGAGGCGCAGCCCGCCCTGCGGCGTGCCCTTCTGCCGCGCCAGCTCGAGGATGTGCCCCGCCGCCTTCTCGCTGATCTCGATCGCCGCCGCCATGGCCCGTGCGCCTCCCTAGATGCCCGCCTTGAGGACGCCCTGCTCGATCAGCGCGCCGCGGTCGCCCTGGACCGTGTCCGGCCGCGCGCTCGGCTCGCGCCCGTGCTTCTTCTGCCAGTCGGCCACCGCCGCCTTGATCGCGTCCTCGGCGAGGACCGAGCAGTGGATCTTCACCGGCGGCAGGTTGAGCTCGCTCGCCACGTCGGTGTTCTTGATGGTGAGCGCCTCCTCGACCGTCTTGCCCTTCACCCACTCGGTCACGAGCGAGGAGGAGGCGATCGCGGAGCCGCAGCCGAAGGTCTTGAACTTGGCGTCCTCGATGACGCCCTGCGTCGCTCACCTTGATCTGCAGCTTCATCACGTCGCCGCAGGCCGGCGCGCCGACGAGCCCGGTCCCGACGTCCGGATCGCCCTTGTCGAGCGAGCCCGACGTTGCGCGGGTTCTCGTAGTGGTCGAGGAGCTTTTCGGAGTACGCCATCGCCCGTCCTTCCTTCGCTCGCTGCGCCGGAGCGAAGTGCCCGGTCCTCACCGGCTGCGCCGTGCAGTTCCTAATGCGGGTTCGCCCACTCGATCCGGCTCGAGATCGACGCCTTCCTTCACCATCTCGTACAGCGGGGACATCTCCCGGAGCTTCTTCACCTTCTCGACGACGAGGCGGACCACGTAGTCCACCTCCTCCTCGGTGTTGAAGCGGCCGAGGCCGAAGCGGATCGACGAGTGCGCGAGGTCCTCCGAGACGCCCATCGCGCGCAGCACGTAGGACGGCTCGAGCGAGGCGCTCGTGCAGGCCGAGCCCGACGACACCGCCACGTCCTTCATCGCCATCATCAGCGCCTCGCCCTCGACGTAGGCGAAGCTCACGTTGAGGTTGCCGGGCAGCCGGTGCTCCAGGCTGCCGTTCACGGTGACGAGATCGAGCGCCGCGAGGAGCCCCTGCCGCAGCCGCTCGCGCAGCGCGAGCACCCGCGGCCGCCTCGGCCTCGCGCTCCGCCGCGGCGAGCGCGGCCGCCTTCCCGAAGCCCGACGATGCTCGGGACGTTGAGCGTGCCCGAGCGGAAGCCGCGCTCGTGGCCGCCGCCGTCCATCTCGGCGACGAGGCGCACCCGCGGCTTGCGGCGGACGTAGAGCGCGCCCACGCCCTTCGGGCCGTACATCTTGTGCGCGGAGAGCGAGGCGAGGTCGACGTTCATCGCGTCGACGTCGAAGGGGATCTTGCCCAGCGCCCTGCACCGCGTCGCAGTGGAAGAGCGACGCCCGCCGCGCGGGTGATCCTGCCGATCTCCGCGATGGGGTGGACCACCCCGATCTCGTTGTTGGCGAGCATCACCGAGACGAGGATCGTGTCTGGTCGGAGCGCCGCCTTCAGCGCGCTCGGGCTCGAGCCGGCCGTCCGGCTCCACGTCGAGGAAGGTGACCTCGAAGCCCTCGCGCTCGAGGCGCTTGCACGAGTCGAGCACGGCCTTGTGCTCGGTCTTGCAGGTGACGATGTGCTTGCCCTTGGACTCGTAGAAGTGGGCCACGCCCTTGATGCGCGAGGTTGTCGGACTCGGTGGCGCCGCTCGTCCAGACGATCTCCTTCGCGGTCGGCGCCGATCAGCGCGGCGACCTGCTCGCGGGCGGCCTCCACCGCCTCCTCGGCGTGCCAGCCGAACGCGTGGCTCTTGGAGGCGGCGTTGCCGAACTCCTCGGTGAAGTAGGGCAGCATCGCCTCGAGCACCCGCGGATCGACCGGGCGTGGTCGCGTGGTAGTCCATGTAGATGGGAATCTTCATCTCGCCCGGTTACCTCTAGGAGTATGCGGAGGGACTGCAGCCGAGCCGAAACGTGGACGGCGGGGGTCGAGTATAAGGATAACAGGTCGCCCGGTCAAGCGCCGCCGTTCGCCGCGAAGCCTCCTGGCGCCGACAGCGGAATTTTCACCGAGCGCCCGGTAACCGAACAATGCGACTCACCCACCGCCTGCTCGCCGCCGCTCCTGCGTCTTCGCCGCCGTCGCGTGGCTCCCCGACCTGGTCGGCCTCGGCCCCGCCGGGGCCTCGAGCGATCTCCGGCTCGGCGCCCTGCTGTCGCAGGGCTCGCTGCTCGCGTTCGCGGTCGCGTTCGCCGGCGGAGTCGCGACCAGCCTCACCCCCTGCGTCTACCCCCTCATCCCGATCACGGTCTCCATCTTCGGCGCCCGCAAGGCCGGCACCCGCGGCGAGGCGATGGCGCTCTCCGGGCTGTACGTGCTCGGCATCGCGACCATGTACTCGGCGCTCGGGGTGGGCGCGGCGCTCACCGGCGCGGCGTTCGGCAGCGTGATGCAGAACCCGCTGGGTGATCGGGTTCGTGGCGCTCGTGCTCGCCGCCATGGCCGCGTCGATGTTCGGCGCCTTCGAGCTCCAGCTCCCCTCCTCCTGGCAGGGCCGGCTCAACGCGGTCGGCGGCGCCGGCCGCGCCGGCGCGTTCGCGATGGGGCTCGTCTCCGGCATCATCGCGGCCCCGTGCACCGGGCCGGTGCTCGCGGCCGCGCTCGCCTTCGTCGCCGCGAAGGGGTCGGTCGCGTTCGGCTTCGGGATCATGTTCGCGTACGCGCTCGGGATGGGGCTCCTCTTCTTCCTCATCGGCGCCTTCTCGATCTCGCTGCCGAAGAGCGGCCCGTGGATGGACACCGTGAAGTCGGTCTTCGGCGTGGCGCTCCTGGCCGCCGCGCTGGTGTTCCTGAAGGACGCGTTCCCGGCCGTGAAGCCGCTCTTCTCGGCGGCGCGCGGCGCCGCCCTCGCCGCGGCCGGCGCGGCGGCGGTGGGCGTCCTCCTCGGCGCGCTCTCCGGGAGCTTCCACGGCCCGGCCGCCGCGCGGCTCGCGAAGGGGCTCGGCGTCGCGCTCCTGGTCGGCGGGATCGTCTACGCGGTGGGCGCGGCGGGCGCGCGTGAGCGGGCCCGGGCCCGGGCGACCGCCTTCGCCTGGCTCTCATCCGAGGACGAGGCGATCGCGCTCGCCAAGGCGGAGGGGCGCCCGGTGATCATCGACTTCTGGGCCGAGTGGTGCACCGCCTGCAAGGAGCTCGACAAGATCGCCTGGTCGAAGCCGGAGGTGCGGGCGGAGGCCGCCCGGTTCGTGGCGGTGAAGCTCGACGGCACCGACGGCCTCGGACGCCTTCACCGCGGTCGACCGAGAAGTACGGCGTGGTCGGGATGCCGACCGTGATCTTCATCGACCCGCGCGGCCGCGAGGTGCCGGACCGGGTGATGGGCGCCGTCTCGGCGGACGAGATGGTCCAGCGGCTCCGCGGGGTCGACCGCGCCTGCGACCGGCCGCCCGCGCGGGCGCCGGCGGGCGAGAGCCGGCGCTGGCGATGGCCTGTGCCGCGCGCTGGTGAGCGCGAGCCGAGCGGAGGGGACCCGCGTCTAGAATATCCGGAAGCCGCCCACCACCAGGAAGGTGAGCTCGGCGCGCCCGTCGTCGAGCGGCGCGTCGCCGGAGCCGGCCCGATAGCCGATGCCCGCGCGCGCGCCCACCGTGTAGTCGCCGTAGAGCGGCACCTCGTAGGCGGCCGAGATGCGCGGCGAGAAGAGCAGCCCCGACGCCGTGCTTCACGGTCACGGTGATCGGCGCCTCGCCGGTGACCGAGAAGATGCCGCCGGCCGCGTGGGTCGAGAAGATGAGCGCCGGCGACAGCTCCAAGCCGCGGTCGTGGTGGTTCTCCGAGTAGACCCAGTCGCTCCCGAAGTTGGCGTACCAGGCGAGCCCGAGGCGCCCGGCCAGGTCGAACGCGCCGGTCGAGCCGAGGGGCCGCCGGTAGAAGCCGCCCAGCCGCAGCTCGGTCTTCGACCAGTCGAAGCTGCCGAGGGCGCCCAGGTCGTCGCTGCGCGTGATCCCCTGGCCGTACGTGACGCCGAAGCGTGGACCAGCCGGCCTCGGCCAGCAGGGCGGAGCCGCCGTCGAGCGACTCGGCGCCGAGCAGCGACACCTGCTGCGGCGTGGTCGGATCGCGCGGCGGCCTCGGCGCGCGCGGGCGCCGCGGCCGGCGGCGGGGCGGCGGGCTCGGCGGAGGGCGGGAACTCGGCCGGGCGGTTCTGCGGCGAGAGCGGCGGCAGCTCGTTCCGCTGCGGCCTCTTGGGAAGCGGGGGGTTCCCGCCGAACGGCGCCTCGGCGGCGCCGCCCTGCGCCGGAGGCGCGTCGGCGGCCGGCGACTGGGTCAGCACGAGCAGGTGGAGCGCGACGAGGGTGGCGAGCATTGGATCTCCTTACGTCCCGGGCGGCGGATTCTATCCGCGATCGACGCGCCGCGGCGGGCGCGTTCGGGACGGCGCCGCGCGCTCGCGCCCGGCTGTTGACACCCCGGCCACCCCCGGCTAGGAGGAGGCCCTCTCGCCCAGGTGGCGGAACTGGTAGACGCACCAGATTCAGGGTCTGGCGGCCTAAAAACCGTGGAGGTTCGAATCCTCTCCTGGGCACTGCGGCCGGCGGGCACCCCCCGCCGGCCGCTTCGTCGTTTCGGAGGGCGGCCGGCCGCGGTTGACATCGCGGCCCCGTATGCATATTTATGCAGCTCCATGCATAGCCACTCCAGCGGCGGTGGTGGGCGCCTCCGGCTACACCGGCCTCGAGCTGACCCGGCTCCTGGCGCGCCACCCGCGGCTCCGCCTCACCGCGCTCTACTCGGATCGCTGGAGCGGCGAGCGCGCCGGCGACCGGCTCCCCCTCGACGGCGCCGGCGGCCGCGCTCGCGCTACCGGCCGCTCGGCGACGCCGCGACGGTCGACGCGGAGATCGTCTTCCTGGCCACGCCGGCCGAGGTCTCGGCCGAGCTCGCGCCGCGGCTCCTCGCCCGCGGCGCCCGCGTGGTCGATCTCTCCGGCGCGTTCCGGCTGGCGGACTCCGCCGCCTACCCGCCCTGGTACGGCTTCGAGCACCCCGCGCCGGAGCTCCTCGCCGAGGCGCGCTACGGCCTGCCCGAGCTGGCGCGCGGCGCGCTCGCCGGCGCGAGGCTCGTCACGAACCCCGGCTGCTACGCGACCGCCATCGCGCTCGCGCTCGCGCCGCTCCTCCGCGAGCGGGCTCGTCGCGGCCGACGGGCATCGCGGTGACCGGCGATGAGCGGCGTCTCCGGCGCCGGGCCGCAAGGCCAGCGAGGACTACAGCTTCGTCGAGGTCGCCGAGGACCTGCGCGCCTACCGGATCGGGAAGCACCAGCACGTCCCCGAGATCGAGCAGACGGTGGCGCGCTTCGCCGGCGCGCTGCGGCCCCATCTCCTTCACCCCGCGTGCTCGTCGCCCATCCGCCGCGGCATCCTCGCCACCGCCACGCTGCGCGCCGCGCCCGGGCGCGACCCGGCCGCGATCGGCGCCGCGCTCGAGGACGCGTACGGCGGCGAGCCGTTCGTGACGCGTCCGCCCGCGCCGACCGGGTGCTGGTGAAGGACGTCGTCCGCACGAACCGCTGCCACCTCGGCGTCGGCGCTCGACCCGCGCGCCGGCGTCGGTCGTGGTCGTCGTCCGCCATCGACAACCTGGTGAAGGGCGCGGCCGGGCAGGCCGTGCAGGCGCTGAACGCGGCGATGGGCTGGCCCGAGGCGACCGGCCTCGATCTCCTCGGAGGCTGAGCCGTGAAGATCCCGAAGGGCTTCCGCTTCGGCGGCGTCGCCTGCGGGCTGAAGCCCCAGCGGCGCGACCTCGCGCTCGTCGTCTCCGACCACCCGGCCGCCGCGGCCGGCGTCTTCACCATCAACAAGGCCGCGGCCGCGCCGGTGCAGGACGCCCGCGGCGCGCGTGCCCGGCCGAGGGGATCCGGGCGGTGCGTGGTCAACTCCGGCAACGCCAACGCGCTCACCGGGCCGGCCGGGCTCGACGACGTGACGGTGATCCGCGCCGGCGGTCGCCGACGCGCTCGGGATCCAGAAGCGCGCCGTGCTGACCGCCTCGACCGGCGTCATCGGCGCAGCGGCTGCCGGCCATGAAGATCGTGACCGCGCTGCCGGCGCTGGTGGAGCAGCTCGGGCGACCACCCCGACCTGGCCGCCGAGGCCATCATGACCACCGACACGCGCCCGAAGATGGCGGCGCGCGAGGTGATGCTCGGCGGGAAGACCGCCATCGTCTCGGCCATCTGCAAGGGCTCGGGCATGCTCGCGCCGCAGCTCGCCACCACGATGTGCGTCCTGGTCACGGACGCGGCGGTCACGCCGCGCGCGCTCCAGGACGCGCTCGGCGCGCGGCCTCGAAGAAGACGCTCGAGCATGGTCACCGTCGACGGCGAGATGTCGACGAACGACACGCGTCTACGCGCTCGCCAACGGCCTGGCCGGCAACCCGCGCATCTCCGACCCCGGCGCGGACCTCGACCGGCTCGAGACCGCGCTCCGCGACCTGCTCGGCGAGATGGCCCGGGCCATGGCCGCCGACGGCGAGGGCGCCACCCGGATGCTCGAGGTGGTGGTCACCGGCGCGCCCACCGACGAGGCCGCCCGCGACTGCGCCCGCGCCATCGCGTCGTCGCCGCTGGTGAAGGCGGCGCTGTTCGGCGCCGATCCGAACTGGGGGCGCGTGCTCGCCACGGTGGGCGCCCGCGCCGGCGCGGCCGGGCTACGCCATCGATCCCTTCCAGGCGCGCGTGTCGATCCAGGGCGTGACCGTCTTCGCGGACGGCGCGCCGGTCGAGCGTCGACCGCGAGGCGCTCCGGGCCCGGATGCGCGAGAGCCGCGTGGACGTGCTGGTCGAGCTCGCCGACGGGGCCTCGCGCGCGACCGCCTGGGGCTGCGACCTCTCCTACGACTACGTGAAGATCAACGCCGACTACACCTCGCATCATCGTCCAGCGGCCGGACGGCGGGGTGGCGAAGGACGACCGCGTCGCGAACTACAGCCCGGCCTTCAAGCGGACGCTGCTCGTCGAGGCGCTCAAGTACATCTCCGCCTTCTCCGGCCAGATCGCGGTGATCAAGTACGGCGGCGCGGCGATGGTGAAGGACAGCCTCAAGGCGGCCTTCGCCGAGGACGTCACGCTGCTCAAGAAGGTCGGGCTGAAGCCGGTCGTGGTGCACGGCGGCGCGCCCGAGATCACCCGCACCCTCGAGAAGCTGGGCGAGCGGAGCGAGTTCGTCGACGGGATGCGGGTCACCGACGCGCAGAGCCTGCCCGTGGTCGAGATGGTCCTCACCGGCAAGGTGAACCAGGAGCTGGTGGCGCTCCTCAACGCCCGCGAGCGCCGCGGCGGTGGGGCTCTCGGGCAAGGACGGGCGGCTCCTCGCGCGCGCGGAAGGCGGTGCACGAGTCCGGGCGCGACCTCGGCCACGTGGGCGAGGTGGTCGAGGTGAACCGCGAGTTCCTCCAGATGTTCCTCGACGGCGGCTACGTCCCGGTCATCTCGCCCATCGGCCTCGCCGACGACGGCAGCGGGCTCTCCATCAACGCCGACGACGTGGCCGCGGCGGTGGCGGTCGCGCTCGGCGCGCCGAAGCTCATCTACCTCACCGACGTGCCGGGCATCCTCGAGTCCGCGCCCGACGGCGAGCTGGTCCGGCAGCTCACCGCGGCGGACCTCGCCCGCCGCATCGACGCCGGGGCCATCACCGGCGGGATGAAGTGGAAGGCGTGGTCCATCCTGGCCGCGCTCGCAGGGCGGCGTCGGGCGCGTGCACGTGCTCGACGGCCGCCAGCCGCACACCGTCATCGCCGAGCTCTTCACCGACCGCGGGGTCGGCTCGCTGGTCACCGCCGCATGAGCGCCGCCGACCGCCGCCGCGACGCCGTGGCCCGGATCATCCGCGCCCGCCGCATCGGGACGCAGGAGGAGCTGCTCGCCGCGCTCGACGCGGCGGGCTTCCGCGCCACCCAGGCCACCCTCTCCCGCGACCTCGCCCGGCTCGGCGCGCGGCGCGTGCCGCGCCCGGAGGGCGGGACGGTCTACGAGCTCGGCCGACGGCAGCCGCGCGACGGCGGCCTCGGCGCGCTCCGCGGGCTCGTCTCGCGCATCGCGCCAACGGCTCGATGGTGGTGATCCGCACCCACCCCGGCAGCGCGCCCGCCATCGCGCGCGCCATCGACCTGGCCCAGCCGCCCGAGGTGCTCGGCACCATCGCCGGCGACGACACCATCTTCGTCGCGCCGGCGGGCGAGCTGCGGCCACGCCGGCTGGCGGCCCGGCTGGCCGAGCTGCTCGGGACGCCGGGGGCGCTGCTCGAGAAGCGTAGGGTTGGGCGTGCTCGCCGGTTGAGGCGGCCGGGCGGCAGGCGGCGGCAGGTAGCCGGTAGGGAGCGGCTGCAGCCGGCAGGGGCGGCCGGGCACACTCGCTGCGCGAACTGTGCCTCGGCCGGTTGTTGGACCGGCTGGTGCCTCGGCCGGATGCTGGAGGCGCCGGCTACGCCGGCTGCCGGCTAGGCCGGCGACGCGCGCCCACTCCTCGTTCGAGCGGAGCACGCAGTCCTCGATGGCGAGCCCGGCGAAGTAGTTCCCGGTCACGGCCAGGCGGCCGCCGGCCAGCACCGGTCGATCTCGGCGACCACGCTCCGCGTGCCCGAGCGCCGGGGACGGCAGCGTGCGGCGGCGCTCCACCGGCTCGCCCAGCTCGGCGACCGGGCACCCGCAGCACCTCGGACATGCGCGCGCAGCTCGCTCCTCGCGCGTGAGGCCGGCGCGGAAGTGGAAGGCGAAGGCGCGCCGCGCGCGGATCCGGGAAGGGGTCGCGCGTCACCGCCGAGAAGAACAGGTCGTCGACCGGCACCACGAAGGCGCACTCGGGCATCCAGCACTTCTCGCGCGGGCAGCACGACGCCGAGGCTGTCCAGCTCCACCGTGCGCGATCTTGCCGATGGCCGCGGCGAGCGTCGGGGAAGTCGCTGGCGCAGCAGCGCGCCCGGCGACGTCCGGCGGGGCCGCCACCGCGACGACCGGCGCCTCGAGCGTGCGGCCGTCGGCGGTCGCGACGGCGAAGCCCGTCGCCCGCGCGGCGCGACCCGCGCCGACCTCCACGCCGGTCTCCACCGAGACGCCGCGCGCGCGCGCCGCCGCGTCGCAGACGAGCTGCAGGCCGCCGTCGAAGCCGAAGCTGCGGACGAAGTCCTCGCGGCGCGGCCGCTTCTTGAAGAGCGAGCCGGGCCCCTCGAGCGGGAAGCCGTCGGCGCTCTGCGAGGGGACCGCCGCGAAGAAGGGCGAGAGGACCCGCTCGTAGTTCCGCCGCCCGATGCAGCCGGCGGTAGTACGAGGCGACCGTCTGACCCTCCTTCTTCTGGAAGATCCCGACCGGGAAGCTGAGCGCCGCCTCCAGCCAGCCCGAGCTCGAGGAGCACCTTGGGCGGCGTGAGCCAGCGATATCGGCCGTCGCGCAGCAGGCCGAAGCTGCCGCGGGCCGGGCCGCGCTCGACGATCTTGCCGGCCACGCCCCGCGCTGACCGCCACCTCGAGGAAGCGCGCCGTAGCTGTTGTAGGCGGTGTGCGCGCCCAGCTCGAACCAGTACCCGTCGTTCCGGCGCTCCGAGTGGAGGCATCCGCCCACCCGCGGTCCCGCTCGAGCACCCGCGCGCTCCGCCCCGCCTGGCCTGCCTTCCAGGCGAGGGACAGGCCGCTGATCCCGCCCCCCACCACGATCACGTCTGCCGTCGCCATGCGATCCCTTTGACCTTGCGTGCGTGCGCCCCGCCGCCGGCGCACGCGAAGCCTCGCAGAGAACGTCCCGCCGCGCCAGCCGCCATTTTTCGTGGGTTCCCGCGGGCTTCAGCGCGGCGCTCCGCCGCGCTGGCCCCCCGGGTTCGATTGGTCTAGAAATGGCGGATGCGCATGCGCGTCGGCTTCCTCGGCCTCGGCACGATGGGCGAGCCCATCGCGAACAACCTCCGCAGGGCTGGCCACGACCTGACGGTCTGGAACCGAACGCCCTCCCGCGCCGGCCACATCGTCTCGAAGGGCGGGAAGCTCGCCGACACGCCGCGCGCGTGCGCGACCGGGCGCGATCTCGTCTTCACGCTGCGTCTCCGACGAGGCCGCGCTCGAGGCGGTGCTGGAGGGTCCGGACGGGGTCCTGGCGGGCCTGGCGGCCGGCGACGTGCTGGTGGACCTCACCACCGCCGGGGTCCGCTCCGCCAGGTCGGTCTCCGAGCGCGTGGCGGCGCGCGGCGCCCAGTTCGTCTCGTGCCCCATCCTCGGCTCCAGGACCGCGGCGGAGCAGGCGCAGATCGTGCTGGTGGCGGGCGGCCCGGCGGCGGCCCGCGAGCGCGCCCGGTCGGCGCTCCACGCCATCTCGGTGCGGCTGTTCGAGCTCGAGGACGCCGCCGAGGCGGCGATGATCAAGCTGTGCGTGAACGCGGTGGGCGGCGCGATGTTCGCCGCCTTCGCCGAGGCGGTCGCGCTGGGCGCCGCCGCCGGCGTCTCGGTCCCGCGCCTGGTCGAGGTGCTCCAGGCCTCGTCCTTCCACTCGCCCCTCTTCCTCATGAAGGGCGAGCTCATCGAGAAGCAGGACTTCGCGCCGCGGTTCCGGATCGCCCTGGCCGAGAAGGACCAGCGCCTCGCGCAGGAGGCCGCGGCCGACGTCGGCGCCAAGGTCCCGATCAACGAGGCGGTGCGGCGGATCCTCGGGCAGGCGGCGGAGAGCGGCCGCGGCGATCAGGACGTCGCGGCGGTGACCGCGCTGTTCCTGGACTGGTCGAAGGCGAAGTGACCGCTCCGCCTGGTCAGGCGTAGCGCGCGAGCGTGCGCCGCACCGCCTCGACGAAGTGCTTGCGCGCCGCGGCGGGGGCGATCACCTCCGCGTCCCCGCCGAGCGAGAGCGCGAAGCGCGTGGCCCACTCCGCCCCCGCGTCGGCCACCTCCACCACCGCGCCGCCGCCCTCGGTGCGCCGCACCAGCTCGATGCCGGCGCGCGAGAGCGCCCAGGGCGCCGCGCTCGGGCCGAGGCGGATGTGGACCTTGTCCGCGGCGGCCTGCTCGGAGAAGAGGCGCGAGCGCCCGAGCTCCGCCTCGGTGGGCGGCTCGAACCGGTCCGGCAGGATGGCGCACTCGCGGATGCGGTCGAGCCGGAAGGCGAGCGGCTTCCCGCGGTCGGTGTCGTGGCCGTAGAGGTACCAGTGGCCGAAGCGCTGGGCGAGCGTGTACGGGTGGACCACCCGGTCGCTGTCCGCCTCGCGCGAGGCCGAGTGGTAGGCGAGCCGCACCGCCCGGCGCTCGGCGATGGCGCGCTGGAGCCGGCCCAGCACCGAGTCGCGGGCCGGCGGCGCCCCCGCGTAGATGCGCCCGACCAGCTCGTCGAAGCTGGCCCGGCGATCGCGCGGCACCGAGTCGCGCAGCGCCTTCACCGCGCGCTCCCGCCCCTCGCCGCCGAGCGCCTGCGCCGCGGCGGCCAGCGCGGCGGCCTCGCTCTCGGTGAAGCGGGGCGGCCGCGAGAAGCTCTGGTGCAGCGCCACGTAGACCTTGTCGCCCTCGACGTACAGGTCGAGGAAGTCGTCGGGCGCGAAGGGCGGCGAGCCCACCTCGAGGAGGAAGTCGAGGTCCTCGAGCAGCTCCTTCTCGGTGCAGCCGCAGCGGCGGGCCAGGTCCCGCACCGGGATGCCGGGGTGGCGGACCGCGTAGGGCACGAGGAAGAGCACGCGCCGGAGCCGGTCGCGCGGGTCGGCCTTCCGCGCCGCGGGCCGCGGCGGCGCCGCGCGGGGTGCCTGGGCCGGGGCCGTCTTCCGCGCGCGGGGCGAGGCCTTCGCGGACTTGCCCTTCGGCGCCGGAGGCTTCTTGGCGGCGCTCACGCGAGCCCCCGCGCCAGCGCCTGCAGCTCGCGCCGCGCCTGCTCCCGCAGCGCCCGCGGCGCGAGCAGCTCGGCCCGGTCGCCCAGCGAGAGCACGTGCCGCAGCAGCCCCTCGCCGTTGGTGGCGTCCACCTCCACCAGCGTGGCCCCGTCCTCCTCGCCCACCCGGGCGCGCGGGCCGAACGAGGCGATCACCTCGGTCAGCACGGGGGGATCGAGCCGCACCCGGCAGCGGACCGGGGCGTGCTTCGCGTACTCCCAGGTCTCGCGGGTGGCGAAGTCGGCCAGCGAGAAGTCCGGGCGTGGCCGGAAGTCCGGCGTGCGCGGGGCGGATGGGTTCACCGTCAGTGACTCGATGCGCGAGAGGTGGAACGTGCGGATGTCCTGGCGCAGGTGGCACCAGCCGGCCAGGAACCAGGCCCCGCCCCGCTGGAACAGGCCGTACGGGATCGACCTCGCGCTCCGTGCGCTCCCGCCGCTCCGCGCCGAGGTAGGCGAGGTGCACCCGCTTCTTGAGCCCGATGGCGCGGGCCAGCTCCTCGACGCGCGCGACCGCGTCCGGCGCGGCCGCCCCCTGGTCCTCCGAGAGGTGGCGCGCCGCCAGCGCCGCCGCCTCGGAGGCGCCGGGCGCCCGCGCCGCGAAGGAGAGCTTGTTCAGCGCGTGGGCGAGATCGCGGGCGTAGGGGAAGTCGCGCTTGGCCAGCGCCGCCGAGCCCGCCAGGTAGAGGAGGGCGAGGTCCTCGGGCGGGAGCTTCAGATCGGGGAGGTAGAACTCGTCGCGATCGATGAGGTAGCCGGCGGCGAGATCCTCGTCGCCCGCGGCGTAGCGGACCGGGATGCCGAGCTCGAGGAGGTCGGCCTTGTCGCGCTCGAACTTCCGGATGGCGGCCTCGCCGCTGCCGCCGTAGTCCTCGGGGAACTGCTCCTGGATCTCGCGCCAGGAGACCGGCTCGGCGGCCTTTAGGAGGAGCGCCGCGAGATCGAGGAGCCGCTGATCCTTCTGCATCGCGGCAGAACCTAGCAGGCACGCCCCGGCCAGTCGACGTGTGATAGGATGGGCTCCCCCCGAGAGCGCGGGAGCGTCGCAATGGCAGGCCTCGGACTCGGTCCACCCGACTTCGCGCTGTTCGAGATCGACGATCCCGACGAGCGGGCAGAGGCGCTCGAGGCGGCGCTCCAGCCCAAGCTGCTCACGATCGGCGCGCAGTGCGTGTCCGGCCTCTCTCGCGTGGCGGGCGACGAGCTCTTCGCCCACCCCGGCAAGCTGGCCCGCCGGCGCGGCGCGGCGCCGGAGGAGATGCTGGTGGCCTTCGCGAGCGGCCAGAAGGGCTACCGCGGACTGCCCTTCCTCGGCGTGGTGGTCACGCGTGACCATCTCCACGCGCGCGTGGGCGTGCGGGGCGAATCTCCCCGGCGCCTGGCCATGCAGAAGGCGCTCGACCGCGAGGCGGCGAACCTCGCCAAGAAGGGCAAGCCCTTCCGCAAGCTCCGGCAGTTCATCGACTGGAACCACGAGGAGCTGCCGGAGGTGGCGCCGGCGCACTCGGCCGCCTTCTGGCAGGAGCTCGGCGAGGAGCTCGCGCCGGGCCGCGCCGGCCTCGACGTCGGGATCGCCTGGAGCCAGGAGGAGGCGCGCAGCCTCTCGCTCGGCGATCTGCTGGGTGTGTTCCGCGACCTGGCGCCGCTCTACAAGGTGCTGGCGAACGCCGAGCGCGCGGCGGCGAGCGCGCGGGCGGCGGCGCCCGCCGTCCCGGCCGACGCGGACGCGCCGCCCCCGGGAGTAGCCGGCCCCACGCGGCTCCCGAAGCGTCGCCACGGAATAGCCGGCCAGGAGCGGCCGGGCACACTTCGCTTCGCGAACTGTGCCTCGGCCGGGTGTTGGAGGCCGGCTACCCCTCGCTGGCCCCAACGGCGCCGCCCACCTCGCCCTCCGGCGGCGCCGGCGGCGTGGGCGTGGTGGCGCGGGCCGTCTCCTTCTCGGTGAGCCGCCGCTCCTCGCGCGCCGCCTGCCGCACCGCCTCGACCAGCTCGTCGTGGTCGCGGCGCAGGGCGTCGTGCCGGCGGCGCAGCTCGGCGTAGCAATCGGCGGCCAGCTCGAGCTCGCCCTTCTGGACGATGAAGACGCGCTTCTCGGTCTCGAGCCGCCCGCGCACGGCCTTGAGGTCCCGCTCGAGCTCGGCCACGCGCTTGCGCGCCTCGGCGAGCTTCGCCTCGGCCTTGTCGGCGCGATCCTTCTCGGCGGCCATGCGGCCGTCGTCGGCCGGCGCCGCCGCCGTGGCGGCCGGAGCGGGGGCCGCGACGGCGATCGCGGGCACAGGGGCGGGCGCGGCGGCCGCCGCCGCGGCCCGGGCGATCGCCTTCTGCAGCTCGGCGCCCGCCTTCTCGAGCTCCTTCTCGAGCGTCCTCGCGCGCGAGGCCTGGTGCTCGGCCTCGGCGCGCGCCTCGGCGAGCCGCCCGGCCACCTTGTCCAGCTCCTCGCGCAGCGCCTGGGCGCCGCCGGCACGCTTCGCCGCCTCCTGCTGCTCGAACGCCTTCTTCCGGGTGCGCTCCAGGTCGGTGCGCAGCGCGGCGGCCTCCTCGCGCCGCTCCTTCGCCTCGGCGCGCAGCTCCCGCTCGGCCTTGCGCGCGACCTCGGCCTCGGCGGCGAGCGCGCTGGCCGAGGCGTCGCGGGCGGCGAGGGCGGCCTTGGCGGTGCGGGCCGACATGAAGAAGGCGATGGCTGCGAGGGCGCAGGCGAGCGCGACGAGGAGGGCGAGGCCGGTCATGGGAGGCAGGCTCCGGTTGGAGAAAGCTCATTGAGTACCGCAGGAACCACCGCCTGGGAAGCCGGACGGGTGAGCGGGCGGCCGCCCGTCGCGGCGCTCTGGGCGCCGAGCGGGTTAGGAACGATCGGGGCGTCCCCGGATCGTGGGGCGCGCTAGGATGCCGCTCTCCGGAATGCACCGCGTCGCCACCAAGATCTTCCTCGCCTTCGCGGTGGCGCTCGTCGCGTTCGCGGCGGTGGCCGCCTTCGCGGTCTCGCGGCTCCACGATCTCCGGCGCGACCTGCGGCTGCTCTCGGCCGGCTACCTGCCGCTCACCCGGGTCGCCGCCCAGATCGACGTGAAGGACTGGGTGGCGGCGCGCGCGCTCGAGGCGAGGGCGCTCGGCCGCGACGCCCGCCGGGCCTACCTGCCCGTCGCGCGCGCCCACTTCCCGGCGCTGGTGCGGGAGAAGATCGAGGAGGGGAAGCGCGTCGCCACCGAGGCGCGGGCCGAGGCGCGCGGGGACGACGCCCGCTTCCTCGGCGAGGTGCTGACCCGCCTCGACGCGCTCTCCGCCCGCTGGGCCGACTACGACCGCGAGGCGCGCGGGCTGCTCGACGCGCTCGAGGCGGGCGAGGGGCAGGACCCGCGCACCGCGCGCGGCCTTCGACGCCCGCGTCCAGGAGGTGCGCCAGCTCGAGAAGGGGCTCGGCCTCGACGTGAAGCTCCTGCAGGTCGCGCTGGAGAGCCAGATCTCGGATCGCGTCCACGCCGCCGAGCGCACCGAGGCGAACACGGTGGCGCTGATCGTCATCTACTCGCTGCTCGCGCTCGCGGTCGGCGTGGGCGCCGCGGCCATCTCGCAGCGGCTCCTCGCGCCCATCCAGCGGCTGACCGAGGGGGTGAAGGCGGTCGCGGCCGGCGATCTCTCGCGCAAGGTGGAGGTGCGCAGCCGGGACGAGATCGGCCTGCTCGCCCGCGAGTTCAACGCCATGGCGGCCTCGCTCGATCGGCAGCAGGCGGAGCTGCGACGGGCGGAGCGGCTCGCCGCGGTCGGGCGCATCTCGGCCCAGATCACCCACGAGATCCGCAACCCGCTGAACGCCATCGGGCTGAACGCGGAGCTGCTGGCCGAGGAGATCGCCGGGCTGAGCGGGCCCGCCGGCGAGGCGCGCGCGCTGCTCGCCGCGATCTCGCGCGAGGTGGACCGGCTGAACGGCGTCGCCGAGGAGTACCTGCGCTTCGCCCGCGTCCCCCGCGAATCGACCGACCGGCACGACGTGAGCGAGCTGCTCGGGCACCTGCTCGACTTCCTCGCCCCCGAGCTGGCCGTCGCACGCGTCGAGGTGCGCCGCCAGCTCTCGCGCGGGCTCCCGCCGGTGAGGGGGGACGAGGGGCGGCTGCGCGCGGTGTTCCTGAACCTGCTCCGGAACAGCCGCGAGGCGATGCCCGAAGGCGGCACCATCACCGTGACCACCCGGAGGGTTGACCCTTCCGACGTCGAGATCCTGGTAGAGGATACCGGCGGGGGGATCCCCCCAGATGACCTCACGCGCGTCTTCGAGCCGTTCTACTCCACGAAGGAGCGCGGCACCGGTCTGGGCCTCGCGTTCACGCAGCAGGTCATGGAAGAGCACGGCGGCTCCATCCGGTGCGAGAGCACGGTGGGCCGCGGCACGGTCTTCACGCTCCGGCTTCCGGCGGAGCAATTCCAGCAGGAGGCGGTCCAAGCATCATGAGGCGGACGAGCAGGCAGGTGCGGGTGAAGCGCCGCAAGGCGGGTCCAGAGAAGCGGGGCGGCGCGCTCCGGGTGGCGGCGCCTCGGGCGCAGGCGGACGCGCGCGGTCGGCGCGGTCGCGAGGACTGGGGCGAGGTGCACCGCGCGGTGCTCGCGAACGGCGTGCGCGTGCTCACCGCCCGCGCGCCGGGGCTGCACTCGGCCATGATCGCGCTCTACGTGCGCGCCGGCTCGCGCCACGAGACCGCCGAGCGCAACGGCGTCTCGCACTTCCTCGAGCACCTCTTCTTCCGCGGCTCGATCGGCTATCCGGACACGGTGGCGATGAACGCCGCGGTCGAGGCCGCCGGCGGGAGCCTGAACGGCATCACCGCCCGCGATCACGGCTGCTACTACACGCCCATCCACCCGGACGAGGTCGGCACCGGCCTGGCCGTGCTGGGGGACCTCATCCGCCGCCCGCTCCTCCACGAGATGGACGTGGAGCGCGAGGTGATCCTGGAGGAGATCCTCGACGAGGTGGACGCGTCGGGGCGCGACATCGACCCGGACAACCTCTCGAAGCGGATCGTCTTCCCCGGCCACCCCCTGGGCTTCAAGATCGCCGGCACGCCGGAGATCGTCCGCCGGCTCCGGCCGCGCGACGTCCGCGCCCACCACGCGCGCTTCTACACCGGGGCCAACCTGGTGCTGGCGGTGGCCGGCGCGGTGCGTCCGCGCGAGGTGCTGGAGCTGGCCGAGCAGCACCTGGGGCGGCTGCCGCGCGGGAAGATCAGCGCGGACGAGCCGGCGCCGGGGTGGCCCGAGGGGCCGCGCCTCGAGATCGTGGAGCACGACGACGCGCAGGCCGAGTTCTCCTCTCCTTCCCGTGCCCGCCCGAGCAGCACCCCGACTACCCGGCGCACCTGTGCCTGCGCCGCATCCTCGACGACGGCCTCTCCTCGCGGCTGCCCTTCGAGATCGTGGAGCGCCGCGGCCTCGCCTACTCGCTCCACGCGGGCGTCGACACCTTCGCCGACGCGGGCATGACCGTGGTGGAGGGCGCCTCGGCGCCGCGCAAGCTGCCGCGCGTGATCGAGGAGGTGCTGCGCGTGCTCGGCGGGCTGGCGGAGACGCCGGTGCCCGAGGAGGAGCTCCTGCGTGTGCAGCGGCGCCACCGCATGACGCTCGCCTTCTCGCTCGACTCGGCGGCCGACCTGGCAGGCTGGTACGGCGCCGGCGAGGTGCTCTCCTCGCCCGAGACCTTCGAGGAGCGCTGCCGGAGGGTCGAGGCGGTGACGCCCGCGGCGCTGCTCCGGGTGGCTCGGCAGACCTTCCGCCGGCGAAACCTGGTCGCGGTAGTGGTCGGCCCCTCGAAGCGCCGGGAGCGGAGCGCGGTCGAGAAGATCGTGGCGGGGACCACGGTGATTCCTCCGTAGGCGTGCGGCACGTCGACGCATTACCCGCACTGACGGTACGATTTTTCTACCCCGGATGGGTTTGGAGCGCCTCCCCATCCATGGAACGCGCCTCTTCTCTTCCGCATGTCGGCCCGGTGGCGCATGCTCTCCTCCTGATCAGCCCTGGGGAGGGGGATCATGGCGCTTCATTGGTCATCCGCGCTCGCGGTTGGAGTGCCGGAGATTGACTCGCAACACGAGGAGATGTTCGCGCGCGTGGATCGGCTCCACGACGCGATGCTGGCGAGGGACCGGACGGAGGTGATGCGGATGCTCCGGTTCCTGCTCGAGTACGTCCACCACCACCTCGGCGCGGAGGAGCGCCTGATGGAGTCGGTGGACTACCCGGCGCTCGGCCGGCACCGTCTGGCGCACCAGGCGTTCACCGACGAGGTCGAGTCGCTCGCGCGCAAGGTCGAGACGGAGGGCGTGACCGCGCTCGTCGTCCACCGCGTGGAGCGGGAGGTCACCTCCTGGCTCCACGACCACGTGTGCGGGGCGGATCTCGAGTTCGTCTCGCACATGCGCACGCGACGCGCCGAGGAGCGCGAGCGACGACGGGTGCCCATCGCCGACGGCGATGGACCGCCCGCCCCCTCGTCCGCCTTCCGGGACTGACGCCGGGGGTCTCCGGGCAGCGCCGCCGCGTGCTAACCTCGCGCGGTGGCGGACTTCGTGATGCGCGCGGTCGAGCGCCTGCGGGACGACCCCGGCTTCAGCCGGAACAGGCACTTCCTCGCCCTCTCCTCGCCGGAGGGTCGCCGCGCGCTGCGCATCCACCGCCACCTCCGCTCGCTCGAGCGGGATCTCTCCGAGGGCGCCGCCGCCTCGGTCGCGTGCGAGGCGGAGCGGATCCGGCTCACCCTCCGCGGTCGGCGCGGGTCCCGGACCGCCTGGCTCAGCCGGGCCGAGTTCCGGCTGCTGCTCGGGAGCCCCGCCGCCCGGGCGACCTTGGGCGACGCGGCGTAGCCGGCATCCGACAGATGTCGGAGGGCCGGCTGGCTAGTATCCGGCCGCTCGAGCGCCCGCCCCGGCCAGCAGCGCGCGCAGCCCCTCGGCCGCGTCGCTCCCCTCGAAGGCGCAGCCGCCCGGCGCCTCGTGCAGCACCTGCGGGAGCGATGCGTCCTTCGGCCCGCACACCACCACCGGGAGGCGCAGCACCCGGGACAGCTCGACCAGCAGCGCGTCCATCCCGTCGGCGGGGAGCAGCACCAGCGCCCCCACCGCGCCGGCGGCGAAGGGCCGCCAGAGCGGCAGCAGGCCGGCGTCGCCAGGCAGGCCGGTCAGGTCGACCTGCACGCCTTCGCCCAGGGCGAGCCGCCCGAGCGTGCCGAACCCGCCCGCGTACGCCTCCGCCTCCGCCGTGAAACCGGGCAGGGCCTCGAAGCGCGCCAGCGCCGCGCGGCGCGCCAGCGGACCGCCCCCGGCCACCACCACCTTCCCGACCGTCTGCGCCCCGGAGGACCGTCCACGCGCGATCCGCGCCCGGAGCGCGTGCAGCTCGTGCGGCGCGAGGAGCTCGCCGCGAGGGTCGTCCGCCGCCCCCTCCCGGCACCGCGCGTAGCCGTGCTCGAGCAGCGCCGCCGTCGCGCGCATCGCCTCGAGATCCGAGGCGCGGCAGCGGTCCACCAGGTCCTGGAACGCGAGGGGCCGCTCGAGGAGCGCGACCACCTCCTCGGTGACCGGGTGCAGCCCGGCGGGGATCTCGCTCGGGTGGACGGCCAGCTCGATCACGTCGCCCGGCTGCGGGAGCCCGGGGAGCAGGCGCGCCACCTCGTCGGCCTGGCGGAGCCCCTCCAGCACCAGCTCGTCCACCTTGCGCTCGATCCGCTCCGGGGTCGCGTCGTGCCCCGGCACGAAGGCGAACTGCCCCTCGCGCCGCGTGAGCAGCCGGAACAGCGCCTTCTCGCCGCCGGCGCGCCCCGCTCCGGCGTCGATCACCCGCCCCTCGCGCAGCACGATCGCGGCGCGCTCGCCCTCGCGCTCCAGCGTGAGCCGGCCGGTCTTGCGGTTCACGGTGAGGATCTGCAGCAGGTCGACGAGCGGGATCTGCGCCAGGTTGCCCTCGATCTCGCGCCCCTCGCCGGAGACCACCCGCGAGGCGTCCTGGCGCCGGAGCAGCTGGTCGACGCGGGCGAGCACCTCCTCCACGTCGAACGGCTTCTGGAGGTAGGTGCCGAGGCGGGAGCGCTCCGCGTCGGGCTCGAGCCCGGTGAGCACCACCGGGATGTGCTCGGTGCGCGGGTTGGTGCGCAGGATCCGCATGAAGGTGCGCGCCTCCAGGACCGGGCTGGCCTCGTCGAGCAGGACCAGGTCGGGGAACCGGAGGATGGCGATCTGGAGCGCGCGAGACGCGTCGCGCGCGCCGTGGACCTGGTACCCGCACCGCCGCAGCGCGGGCGCGAGCGCGCGCAGCGCCTCGGGGTCGGGATCGGCGAGGAGGATCTTCCGTGCGGGGGCCATGCGCCTTTGGCTCGCTAGAGCGGCTGGAGGTCGTAGTGCGCCTGGAGCTTCGAGACCAGGACGTCGACCAGCGGCATGTCGGAGGTGTGGAAGATCCGCCCGCCGGGCCCGGCGAGGAGCCCGTAGGCGGAGTGCTCGGAGAGGAAGAGCAGCAGGTCGTGCTCGGCGAGGCGCGCGTCGCCGGCCAGGGGGACCTCGGTGACGAGCGGGTGAGCCGGGCCGGACGGCCCGGCGCCGCCCGCGCCGAGCAGGAAGACGCGGACCGAGCCGTCCCCGGCCCGGGCGGCGGGGTCGCCCGCGGGGAGCGCCGCGCGCAGGGCCGCGCCGGCGGAGCCGTCGCGGACGCTCAGGTAGAGCACGCCCCGGGCGCGGGGGTCGCGCCCGATCTCGCGGGCGGCCTCGCGCTGCGCGGCGGCGAACAGCTCGGGGTCGCCGCCGGGGCGCGCGCTGGGCGAGCTCTCGGGGAGGCGCGCCGTGTCCTCGAGCAGCAGGTCGGCGAGCTCCCAGAACGCGGCCGGCGCGAGGTCGTCGAGGTGGAGGCGCCGCGCCAGCGAGCCGCGCTGCTCCTGCACGCGGGCGCGGGACCAGTGGAGCAGCTCGTCGAAGTCCTCCCCGTCCTTCGGGAAGGTGGCGGCCCCCCAGGAGAGGAGCAGCGGCGAGCGCTCCTCGGCGGCGCGGATCGACGCCTCCCGGCGGACCTCGTCGGCCGCGCGCCGCATGAGCATGAGCGCGCCGAAGTGGTCGGTCTCGGGGAGCAGCAGGTAGTACTCGCCCTCGGAGACCTTGGCGAGGATGTCCGCGTCGCGCACCACCCGGCCGATGGCGCCCACCACGTCGCGCACCACCCGCCGGTAGAGCTCGCGCCCGGCCTCCTTGCGGAGCTGCTCGGCGTTGTCGATCGAGACGATCACGAGCGAGAAGGCGCGGCCGTAGCGGCGGGCCTTGTAGAACTCCTTGCCGGCGTAGTCGACGAAGTAGGAGAGGTTGTAGGCGCCGGTGTCGCGGTCGCGCAGCCCCACCCGCTCGAGCGCCTCGAAGCGGCGCGCGTTCTTCACCGCGATGGCGGCGAAGTCGGCCACCATCAGCGCGGCCGCGTGCTCGTCCTTGCCGAAGCGGCCGCGGGCGCGGTCGGAGAGGAGCGCCAGCCCCACCGCCTCGTCGTCGGCCACCAGCGGCACCAGGAACGCCTCGCCCGCGCCGGGGAAGGGCGCCTGGAACGGCGCGCCGTCGCGGAGCGGCCCGCTCCAGGCCGGGGCGGCCGGGTCGATGCGCGCCGGCAGCGCGGCGCGATCCACCACCCCGCGGTAGCCGCGCAGCAGGAGCGACCCCTTCTCGTCCAGGATCCAGAGCGCCGCGCCCTGGGCGTCGGTGGTGCGGGCCAGCACCGAGAGCGCGAGGTCCACCAGCCGCTCGCCGTCGAGCGTGGCCAGGAGCTGCAGCCCCTGGCGGTAGATCACCTGGGACTTCACGAACTCCAGGTTCTCGGAGAGGAGCTGGCTGTGCTCGCGGCGGAGCCGGGCCCGCCCGAGCGCGCGGTCCGCCACGCGGAGCAGCTCCTGGCGCTCCACCGGCTTGGTGAGGAACTCGGAGCAGCCGGCCTTCATGGCCTCGACCGCCAGGCGCACGTCGTCGCGCCCGGTGACCGCCACCACCTCGAGGTCCGGATCCCGCCGCCGCGCCTCGCGGACCAGCGAGATCCCGTCGGCCCCGGGCATCACCATGTCGGTGAGCACCAGGTCCACGCGCTCCTCGGCGAGCCGCTGCAGCGCCTCCGCCGACGAGGAGGCGGTGCGCACCGAGTGACCGGCGCCCGCCAGCACGTCGCCGAACAGCTCCTGGAAGAACCGCTCGTCGTCGACGACCAGCACCCGGCCGGTGGCCATCTAGAGGTCCGTCTCGCCGGAGAAGGCGCGCTCGGCCGGCCCGCGCATGGTGACGCCCGCCAGGTCGGGGGCGACGGTGATCTCGAGCGCGCCGCCGGGGAGGCGCACCGCCACCGGCACGCCCGCCGGGGCGAGGCCGCGCGAGACCGCGGCCACCGCCGCGGCGCAGGCGCCGGTGCCGCACGCGTCGGTGAGCCCGGCGCCGCGCTCCCAGACCACCAGGTCGATGCCGGTGGGGCCGGGGCGCGAGAAGCCCACGTTCACGCCGCCCGGCACGCTCCGCTCGATCTCGGGGCCGACGGCGGTGGCCCGCTCCACGGTGGGCTGGTCGAGCAGCACCGCGTGGGGGTTGCCCATCGAGACGCGCAGCGCGGGCAAGGCCTCCCCGCCCACCCGGAACGTCTGCTCGCCCTCGAGCGCGGCCGGGCCCATCTCCACCGAGACCGCCTCCACCTCGCCCCCCGCGCCGCGGTGGATGGTGCAGGCCTTCGGGCCAGAGTCGGTGTCGATCACGATCGCGCCGTCGAGCCCGCGCCGCTCGGCGAGGTGCCGCGCCATGCAGCGGATGCCGTTCCCGCACATGGCCGCGACCGAGCCGTCGGAGTTGTAGATGTGCATGGTCGCCGCGGCGCCCGCGGTGCGGGCCGGGAGCACGGTCAGCACCCCGTCGCCGCCGATCCCGCGGCGGCAATCGCAGAATCCGCCGGGCCCGGGCCGCGTCCATGAGCGGACCGTCCACCACCACGAAGTCGTTGCCGAGGCCGTGGTACTTCACGAAGGAGAGCGGCACGCGGGCATCATAATACAACGGGGGCTGCGCCCCCGCCCCGCCGGCGAAGCCGTCGGGGCCCCACCCCGGCTGCGCGGGGCCCGTGACCTCGCGGGCCCGCGTCCGCGGGCTCCCGCGAGGTCCCCGCGGCGAGGGGCTGCGCCCCTCCCCCGCGTGCCGCGGGGCCCCCACCCTGCCGGCCACCGTCGGCGCCCCACTCCTGCTGCGCGGGCGCTGCGCGACGGCCCTCCCCGTTACGCCGCCTCGGCCCGCGCCCGGCGGAGTGGCGGCGGAGGCGCGCCCGGGGTAACCCTCGTCCCGTGACCACCGCCCTCGCCTTCCAGCCCGACCTCCTCCTCGCCGGCGGCGCGCTGCGCGCCGGGGCCGCGCTCTCGGTGCGGGACGGCGTGGTGGTCGCGGCCGGCCCCCCGCTGCCGGGGTTCGAGCGCGTCCCCCTCCCCGGCCGGATCCTCCTGCCCGGCTTCGTCTCCGCCCACGGCCACGCCTTCCAGCGAGCGCTGCGCGGACGGACCGAGGCGCGCTCGCCGGCCGCGGACGACCCCGCCGCCGCGGGCCCGGGGCGGAGCGACTTCTGGTCCTGGCGGACCGCCATGTACGCCGCGGCCCGGCGGCTCGACCCAGACCTGCTCGAGGCGGTGGCGCGCTTCGCCTTCTTCGAGCTGGCCCGGGCCGGCGTCACCTGCGCGGGCGAGTTCCACTACCTGCACCGCGACCCCGACGGCCGGCCCTACGCGAACCCGTCCGAGCTGGCGCTGCGGGTGGTCCGGGCCGCCCGAGACGTCGGCCTGCGGCTGGTGCTCCTGCGGGCGGCCTACGCGCGGGACGGGGCCGGCGGCGCGCCGGACCCGGCGCAGCGGCGCTTCGTGGAGCCGTCGCCCGACGCCTACCTCTCGGCCCTCGACCACCTCGCCGCCGCGGTCGAGGACGACCCGCTGGTGAGCCTCGGCGTCGCGCCGCACAGCGTCCGCGCCTGCCCGCCGGAGTGGCTCGCGGCGCTGGCCGGGGCGGCGCGCGCGCGCGGCCTGCCGCTCCACGTGCACGTGGCCGAGCAGGCCGGCGAGGTGGAGGCCTGCCGGGCCGAGCACGGGCGGAGCCCGGTCCGCCTCCTGGCCGAGGCGGGCGCGCTCGGCGCCGACCACCACCCTGGTCCACGCCATCCACGTGGACGACGAGGACATCCGGGAGATCGGCGCCGCCGGCGCGACCGTCTGCGCGTGTCCGCTCACCGAGCGGAACCTCGGCGACGGGGTGGTCCCCGCCGATCGGCTCCTGGCGGCGGGGGCGCGGCTCGCGCTCGGCGTCGACGCGCACGCAGAGGTCGATCCGCTCGGCGAGGCGCGCGCCCTCGAGCTGCAGCTGCGGCTGGTGCGGGGAGAGCGGGCGGTGCTGGACGGCCCCCCGGGTGCGCTGGCCGGGCGGCTGTTCGAGGCGGCCACCGCCGGAGGCATGGCCGCGCTGGGCCTGGCGGGCGGGCGGCTCGCGCCGGGGGAGCCGGCCGACTTCGTGCTGGTGGACCCGGACGACCCGTCCATCGCCGGGGCCGAGCCGGACGGGCTGCTCCCGGCGCTGGTGTTCGGCATGGCCCCCGGGGCGGTGCGGAGCACCTTCGTCGCGGGCGAGCCGATCGTGGAGGACGGCTGGGCGCCTCCCGGGCGGCCCACCGGCGCGGAGCTGCTGCGGGAGTTCCGCGCGGCCATGCGCGCCCTGTGGGGCTAAGCCGGCCTCCAACACCCGGCCGAGGCACAGCTCGCGGAGCGAGGTATGCCCGGCCGCTCTTCACCGGCCATGCCCGACGTCCTGGAAAAGTGGCGCGCCGCCGGCGCCGCTTCGCATAGGCTCGCGCCATGGACCTCGTCCCGCTGCTGAAGGCGCTCGTGGCGCTGGACTCCACCTCCGCCCGCTCCAACCTGCCGGTGATCGACCTCGTCGAGCGCGAGGCCAGGTCGGCGGGGTTCGACACCCGTCGGCTCGCCTGGACCGACGCGGCCGGGGTCGAGAAGGCGAACCTCGTCTGCCGGCGCGGCCCGGACCAGCCGGGCGGGCTCGCGCTGGTCGGCCACACGGACTGCGTGCCCTTCGACCCGGAGTGGGACGAGGCGCTCTCCGGCGCGGTGCGGGACGGGCTGCTGTTCGGGCGCGGGGCCGCCGACACCAAGGCGTTCCTGGCGGCGGCGCTGGTGGCGGTGCGGGGGGCGCGGGAGACCAGCCACCCGCTCACGCTCCTCTTCACGGCCGACGAGGAGGTGGGGTGCCTCGGCGCGAAGCAGCTCCTCGCCGAGGGGCGCGTCCACCCGCGCCACGCCATCGTGGGCGAGCCGACCAGCCTCACCCCGGTGCGCGCGCACAAGGGCTACTGCGCGGTCGAGGTGGAGGTGACCGGGCTCGAGGGTCACAGCGCCTACCCCGACGTCGGCGCCTCGGCCATCCACGCCACCGGCCGGCTCTGGCCGGAGATCGAGCGGATCGGCGAGGAGCTCCGGCGCGAGACCGACGCCGCCTTCTCGCCCGCCCACGCCACCTGGAACGTGGGCGTCATCCAGGGCGGGAAGGCCCGGAACGTGATCGCCGGCGAGTGCCGCTTCACCTACGAGTGGCGGCCATTGCCCGGGCAGGACCCGCGCCGCGCGCTCCGCCTCCTCGAGGAGGCCTGCGAGAAGGCCGCCGCGGGGAGCGGGGGGCGGATCCGGATCGAGGTGGCGCCGCTGCGGACCGACGCGGCGGCGGTGACCTCGGCGGACGCGGAGATCGTCCGGTTCCTCGAGGAGGAGAGCGGGAACCGCGCGACCACCGTGCCCTTCGGGACCGAGCTGCCCGAGGTGATCGGCATGGGCGCCGAGGCGTGCGTCTTCGGCCCGGGCGACATCCGGGTGGCGCACCGCACCGGCGAGCACGTGGCGCTCGCCGAGGTGGAGCGGGCGGCGGACATCCTGGAGCGGGCCATCACGCGGTTCTGCGGGTAGCGGCGGTCGGTAGCCGGTAGGCGGAGCGGGCCGTAGGCGGCGGCTAGCCGGCAGGAGCGGCCGGGCACATTTCGCTTCGCGAGGGCGAGCGGCGGCAGGTAGCCGGTAGGGAGCGGCCGGGCACATTTCGCTTCGCGAAAAGTGCCTCGGCCGGAGATGGGTTCCGGCTACGCTACGGGATCACCAGCGCGGCCGCGTCGAGCTCGAGCTTCACCCGCTCGATCGACTTCGCCACCACGTCGCGGTGGTTGCGCAGGAGGCCCAGCGCGCCGTCGATCCGCTCGCGCGGCGCGCCGCCCTGGAAGGCCGCCTCGATGAGCCGCTCCTCCTCGCCCTCGGCGTGGGCGAGCAGCAGCCCCAGCGCCTCCTCGCGCCGCCGGGCCAGGATCTGCCCCGCCTCGCGCTCGGCCGCGGCGAGCGCGGTCTCGAGCACGCCGCCCGGGGCGGCGCCGACCCGGGCGTCGGTGACGTCCTCGATCTCGTCCTCCAGCCGCTGCGCGCTCCCGGGGAGGTGGCGGTGGCCCGCCTCGAGGTCGACCATCACCGAGATGGGCGAGAGGTCCAGGTAGCGCGAGGCCTGGCGCGAGGCCACCCGCGCGCCCGGGGCGACGTCGGCGGCGGTGGCGAGCCGCGGCTCCATGCGGAGGTAGAGGGCCCCCCGGCGCGGCGCCCACTCCCGCCGGAGCGCCGCGGAGCGTCCGCCGTCGGCGTCGCGCACGAGCCCCACCAGCGCCTCCACCAGCTTGTGCCCGGTGGCGAACCACTGCAGCTCGTCGCGCGCCACGGCCGTCTCGCGCCAGAAGCTGCCGAGGAAGGTCTCGGGCTCCTCGGGCAGCTGCATCCCGGGGAGCGCCTCGATGCGCATGCCGGCACCGAGGGTGAAGGCGACCTCGAACGGATGGACGTTCTGATCGGTGTCCACGTCGATGCCCACCCGGCGCCCCACGTCCGCCGCCAGGTCCTCGAGCTCCTCCTCGAGCCAGCGCGAGAGCGTGACGAGCGCCTCCTGCAGGGCGGGGAGCCCCGCGTCGCCCGCGTCGATGTCCGCCGACGGCTCCTCGCCCATCCGCTCGAACGCGCCGCGCACCAGCCGCGCCAGCTCGGGCAGCGAGGCCGAGCGGAGGTCGAGCAGCGGGTCGCCCTCGTGCTGCGCCTGGCGCGCGGCGGCGACGCGCGCGGAGAGGTCCCGCCGGAAGGCCTCGCGGGTGCGCTCGGTCCGCTTGCGCCCGAGGGCGGCCAGCTCCTCGGGGAGCGAGGCCAGGACGGCGTCGAGGCCGCCCACCGGCTCGGAGAAGATGCCGATCTCCTGCTCGTAGAGGTCGGCCAGGAAGGCCTCCTCACCGGGCTCGACCGGCAGGTGGATCTCCACCGGCCGGGTCTGGCCCAGGCGGTCGAGCCGGCCGATCCGCTGCTCGAGCACCAGCGGCGAGTCCGGCAGGTCCGCGCAGACCAGGTGGTGGGCGAACTGGAAGTTCCGGCCCTCGCCGCCCGACTCGCCGGAGAGGAGCAGCATGGGCCCCTCCGGATCCCGGAAGCGCGCCACCAGCCGGTCGCGCGCCTCGAGCGAGGGCGCGTCGTCGTAGAGCAGCGCCTCGAGCCCGGCGCCGGCGATGCCGCCCTGCAGGTCGCGGAGCGCCTCGACGTCGTGCCCGAAGACCAGGACCTTCTCCCCGTCCTTGGCCAGCCGCGCGCACAGCTCCACCAGCGCCGCCCGCTTCCCGCCGGCCGGCACGTCCACGCGGCGCAGCACACGCTCGGTGAACGCGCCCACCCGGGCGCGCCGGTTCCGCACCAGGCGCGCGGAGAGGCCGTAGCGGTCGGCGAGGTGCGCGAGGAGGGAGGCGCGGTCGAGGGCCGGCGGCGCCCGCGAGAAGATCGGGTCGTCCGGCGCGAGCGCGCGGAGCCGCTCGGCCGCCTCGACCGGATCGGCGCCGCCCAGCAGCTCGCGGGCGACCTGCGCGTAGGCCTCGTGCTGCTCGAGCCGGCCGAGGAACTCGTCGAGCGTGGTGGAGGGCACCGGCTCGACCAGCGCGAGGAGCCGGAAGTACTCGCGGGGATCGAGCCGCACCGGCGTGGCGGTGAGGAGCAGCACGCCGAACGACGCCCGGCAGATGGGCGCGACGCGGGCGTGGAGCGCGTCGTCGGCCAGGTGGTGCGCCTCGTCCACCACCACCAGGTCGAGGGGGAGGTCGGCGGCCGCCTCGGCGAGGTCCGCGTCCTCGCGGAGCGCCTCGAAGGAGACGATGGCGTGCGGAGAGCGGGCCAGGGCCGCCTCGGCGCCGCCCAGCGCCGCCACGCGCTCCGGGGTGAGCAGCGTGAAGAGCGCGTTGAACTTGTGGAAGAGCTCGGCCAGCCACTGGAAGGCGAGGTGCTCGGGGACCACCACCAGCACGCGCTCCGCCAGCCCGAGCTGGCGCAGGCCGGCGAACACCAGGCCCGCCTCGACCGTCTTGCCGAGCCCGACCTCGTCGGCGAGCACGAAGCGCGGCATCCGGTCGGCCAGGATGCGGCCCGCCGCGCCCACCTGGTGCGGCAGGACGTGGACGCGCGAGGAGAGGAGCGCGCCGAGCGAGTCGGCCCGGCGCAGGGCCTCGAGCCTGCCGACGCGGGTGCGCAGGGCGAAGGCCGAGGCTGCGCCCGCCTGCCCGGAGGCGAGGGCGTCGATGGGACCGGTGGACGTCTGCTCGATGGGCGTGTCCGGCGGGACCTCCACCAGCGCCGGATCGCGCCCGGAGACGACGGTGATCCCGTCGCGGCCGGCGAAGCGGACCGCCACGCGGCGCCCCTCGTCGGCCACCTGCACCACCACGCCCACGCCCCAGGTCCGCTGGGCGCGGTGCACCACCTTGATCCCCGGTTTCCAGAGCATCGCGCGCCCCCTTACCATCGCCACCCGGGGTGGTCCAGCAAGACCATCGGGGCGGGTATCTTCCCGGGGCCACGAGAGGTTCTGCCCGGTGCGGGGGCGGGAGGGCGTTGACAGGGGACGCCGGCCAAGCTAGAAACCCGACGCTTTCGCGCCTTGGGCGGGCGGATAGCTCAGGGGTAGAGCGTCGCCCTTACAAGGCGAGGGTCACAGGTTCGAAGCCTGTTCCGCCCACTGTATCGACTTGGGGTGTTAGTTAAGCTGGTTATAACGCCGGCCTGTCACGCCGGAGGCCAGGGGTTCAAGTCCCCTACACCCCGCCAGTCCAGGAGCCCCCGGAGCCGAAAGGTTCCGGGGGTTTCGTGTTTCTATGATGGCACATGGCTCCGCACCTGGTCGTCGCCGTAGCCGCGCTTTCACTGGCCACTTCGAGCTCTGATCCGCTCGACTCGGTCGCGGCCAGCTACGTCAAGCTGGTGCTCGCCGTCGGCCGCCACGCGCCCGACTACGTCGACGCGTACTTCGGGCCGAGCGAGTGGAAGGCGGAGGTGGAGCGGGCGGGGAAACGCCCGCTCCCCGAGCTCGCGGCGGAGGCCGATCGCCTCCTGGCAGCGACGCGGGGCACGGCGGTGGAGCGCGAGGACGCCGGACGCTCGGCGCGCCGCGACTTCCTCGCTGGACAGCTCGCCGCGGTCCGCTCGTACCTCCGGATCCTGGGCGGTGAGCGCCTGTCCTTCGACGAAGAAGCGCGGGCGCTGTACGGGGTCGCGCCGCCCGCGCGCGATCTGCGGTCGTTCGAGGCGGTCCAGGAGCGGCTGGCTGCGCTCCTCCCTGGCAAAGGCCCGGTCTCAACGCGGTACCAGGCATGGAAGAGGCGCCTCGCCATCCCGAAGGACCGCATCGCGCAGGTCATGCGAACCGCGCTCGAGGAGGTGCGAAGGCGGACGCTCCAGCACGTCGAGCTCCCGCGCGGGGAGCGCATCTCCCTCGCGATCGTCACCGGGAAGCCCTGGGGCGCATACAACTGGTACCGGGGGAACGCCGAGTCGCACATCGAGATCGACACCGGCCTCCCCGTGTATGCCTTCGGGGCGGTCTCGTTGATGGCGCACGAGGGCTACCCGGGCCACCACGTGTTCAATGCGCTGCAGGAGACGAAGCTCGCGCTCGGTCGCGGCGAAGTCGAGCACACGATCTACCCGCTGCAGAGCCCCGTCTCGCTGATCGCGGAGGGGAGCGCCGAGGCGGGCGTCGAGCTCGTGTTCTCGGAGCAGGACCGGATCGCGTTCGAGCGCGACGTCCTGTTCCCGCTCGCCGGCGTGGACCCCGCCGAGGCGGCGCGCGCGTCCAGGATACGACTGGCGCTGAAGGGGCTCGACGGCGCGTCCACCGAGCTGACCCGCCGGTATCTCGACGGATCGATGAACGCGGCGCAGGTGAAGGATTGGCTCGCTGCCTATCGCCTCGCGACGCCCGAGGAGGCCGCCAAGTTCGTCCGGTTCGCAGACGGGTACCGCAGCTACGTCGTCAACTACGACCACGGCGAGGAGCTCGTGGCCGGGTGGCTCCGCGACCGGGCCGGGGACGACGACGGCGCGAGGTGGCGGGCGTTCGTCGACCTCCTCGGGTCGCCACGGCTTCCGTCGGGGCTCCGGGTCCAGGCAGCGCGGTGAGGACCTCGCTCGCCCCCGACCGCGGGCGGCTCGCCGCCCGCGCGCCGCCACCAAGGGGTCAAGTGGCAGGCCTTCCCTCCACGGTCCTTGGCTGAGGAAACACGATGACGAGCCCGCTCGCCCCACGCCTGGTCCGCGAACGACGTCGCGCCGACGCTGACCTCGAGCGCGCCCTCCACCATTACTCCGCCGTCGCTGCCACCGCACCCAGGTCATCTCTCTCCGCCCTGGGGTGCCTCACGCACGTGCACGCCGTGGCGTCCGTGGACAGCGATCCAGGCACGCGGCGACCTCCACGCGATCCCGTTTCGGCGTCGAAGGCGGCGATGCCCCGTCGCCGGCGCGGACCGCGTCGACGCAGTCGAGGAAGCTCAGGACGCAAGGGACGCGCAACCGGTAGAACACCTGCACCCCTTGCCGCCAATCCGCGACCAGGCCTGCCTCGCGCATGAGGGCGAGGTGCTTGGAGACGGTGGAGAGGTCCGAGCCCACGATGCGCTGGAGGTCGCAGACGCAGCGCTCGCCCTCGGTGAGGGCCTCCAGCATCTGAAGGCGGCTCGGGTGAGCCATCGCCTTCAGTACCCGCGTCCGCTCCAGCCGTACCCTGCTCGCCCGCGCCATTATTGGCAATATCGCCAAGCAAGCGCGTCGCGTCAAGCCCGGGCACGGGCGACCGCTCAGCAGCCTGCGCTCCGGAGCGCTGTACAGTCACTTGGCCGATTGACCAAGAAAGGACCCCGTGCCATGGTCCCGACCGCGGGCGCGCGGCGCGCCGGCACCGGGAGGAGCGGATGGCGCGGGCGTATGGAGGCAGGGCCGGGATGCTCGCGGCGGCGGCCGTCGGGCTGCTCGCGTGCGGCGACAGGATCTCCGCGGAACCGGGGGCCGGCGGCGACGCCACCGCCGCGGCGACGGCCACGCGACCCATCCCCAGGCTGGTCAATCTCGGCGCCGGCAAGTGCATCCCCTGCAAGGCGATGGCGCCGATCCTCAATCAGCTGCGCGTGGACTTCGCGGGTCGCCTCGAGGTCACGTTCATCGACGTCTGGCAGCACCCCGCGGAGGCGCAGGCGTACCGGGTCAAGATGATCCCGACGCAAATCTTCTACGGCGCGGACGGCCGCGAGCTCGCCCGCCATGAGGGGTTCAGCTCCCGCGAGGAGATCCTCGCGCGGTGGAAGACCCTCGGCGTGGAGCTGTAGGTGGGCGAGCTCCTCACCGCCTTCGGCGACGCGTTCACCGCCACCGCTGCCCTCGCGCTCCCGGCGGCATTCCTCTGGGGCGCCCTCTCGGTCGCGCTGAGCCCGTGCCACCTCTCGAGCGTCCCGCTCGTGGTCGCGTACATGAGCGGGGGCGCGGAGCTCCCTGCCGGCCGGCGCGCCCTGGGCCTGTCGTCCGCGTTCGCGGTCGGGATCCTGGCCAGCATCGCCCTCATCGGCGTGGTGACCGCTGCCGCTGGCCGGATGCTCGGGGACGTGGGCAGGACCGGGAACTGGATGCTCGCGGCGGTGTTCCTGGCGGTGGGGCTGAACCTCCTCGACATCCTGCCTCTCCCCTCCTTCGGATCGGCGCCGTCGCGTCCCCGGCGCCGCGGTGCGCCGGGGGCCCTGCTCCTCGGCCTGGTGTTCGGCGTCGCGCTCGGCCCGTGCACGTTCGCCTTCATGGCGCCGCTGCTCGGCCTGGCATTCCGCGCGAGCGGCGCGGGCGCAGGCGCGTACGGCGTCCTGCTCGTCGCGCTCTACGGGCTGGGGCACGCGGCCGTCATCGTGCTCGCGGGGACCTCGCTCCAGTCGGTGAACCGCTGGCTGTCGTGGAAGGCAGGCGCGCGCGCCGTGTCGGCCTTCAAGAGCGTCGCAGGCGTGGTGGTCATCCTGGGCGGCGCCTGGTTCGTGTGGACGGCCTCGTGAAAGGACCTCGATGAAGCTGCCCGTGCTCGAAGAGCCGCAGGGTGCGCCGGCGTGCGGTGCGCCGCCAGGCTCGAAGCCGTACTCCTTGCGCAGATCGACCGTCCGGACCCTCGCGCTCCTGGCGCTCGGTCTCGGGGCGTGGATCGCGGTCTACGCCGCCATCCAGCCGCTGTCGGAGGTGCTCTCTTTCCGGGTGCTCGGCCTCGCGCCAGAGTCCCATCTCGGCCAGAGCGTCGCGTTCTTCCTCTACGACACGCCGAAGGTCCTGCTGCTGCTGGTGCTCATCGTCTTCGTCGTCGGCGTCATCCGTTCCTTCTTCACCGCTGAGCGGACGCGCGCGATCCTCGCCGGCAAGCGTGAGTCGGTCGGAAACGTGCTCGCGGCCCTGCTCGGGATCGTGACGCCGTTCTGCTCCTGCTCGGCGGTGCCGCTCTTCATCGGCTTCGTCGAGGTCGGCGTCCCGCTCGGCGTGACGCTGTCGTTCTTGATCTCGGCTCCGATGGTGAACGAGGTGGCGCTGGTCCTCCTCTTCGGGCTGTTCGGCTGGAAGGTCGCGACGCTGTACCTCACGACCGGCCTCCTCATCGCGATCCTCGCTGGAGCCGTTCTCGGGCGCCTCCGGCTCGAGCGCTGGGTGGAGCCGTGGGTGTACGAGTCGATGCGCTCGGCCGCCGGCTACGAGGCCGAGCGCCTGGGATTCGAGGGACGGGTCGCCAAGGGGCTCGAGGCCGTACGGGACGTCGTGGGGAAGGTGTGGCCCTGGGTGCTCGGCGGGATCGCGGTGGGCGCCGGCGTGCACGGCTACGTGCCCGAGGGCCTCCTCGCCGGGATCATGGGGAAGTCGTCGTGGTGGTCGGTGCCGGCGGCCGTGGTGCTCGGCATCCCCATGTACTCGAACGCCGCGGGCATCATCCCGGTCGTCCAGGCGCTGCTCGAGAAGGGCGCGGCGCTCGGGACCGTGCTGGCATTCATGATGGCGGTGATCGCGCTGTCCTTGCCGGAGATGGTCATCCTCCGGAAGGTACTCCGGCCGCCGCTCATCGCGACGTTCGTCGGCGTGGTGGGGGTGGGCATCCTCGCCGTCGGGTTCCTGTTCAACGCGGTGCTCTAGGGCAGGGAAGGACGACGGGCGATGAGGATCCAGGTGCTCGGGACCGGTTGCGCGAAGTGCAAGCAGCTCACGGCGAACGCCGAGAAGGCGGTCGCGTCACTGGGCCTCGCCGTCCCGGTGGAGAAGGTGGACGATCTCCGCGAGATCATGAAGTTCGGCGTGATGACCACGCCCGCGCTGGTGGTGGACGGGAAGGTGCGCGCAGCCGGGAAGGTGCTCACGGCCGAGGCGGTGCTGGAGCTGCTGCGGTCCTGAAGGCGTCCGCGCCGTCGCACGCTCCGCGGCCTCGGCCACGTGGCGCGGCTCACGGTGCGAGCACCGCCACGAAGAAGGTCGCGTCGTCGAAGGCCAGGCTCTGGAACGGGGCGTCGGATACGCCGCCCGCGCCGACGATGACGTCCCCGTTCCACGACACCGCCATCGGGCCCACCGCGGTGCCGTAGATCCCGCGGAAGTCGTGGCGCCACTGCAGCGCGCCGTCGCGGGTGTACGATCTCAGGTTCGCCTGCAGCTTTCCGAAGGTCGTCGTCTTCGCGACGACGTCGTTCTCGAGCCCGAACGCCACGCGCGCGGGGCCGGCGGCATCCGCGTCGAGGTCGAGGTCGGCCTGTGACCACTGGGCGGAGCCGTCGCCGCCACCGACCAGCAGGAAGCCGCTCCAGTAGTTGAGGTCGTACGTGGTGCTGCCCCACGTCAGGCGGTTCTTGAACCACCCACCGAGCGCGATGGAGCCGTTGGGCGCGAAGTCGATGCGATCGATCGCCCCGCCGGGCGTCTCGAGCGTCTGCCGGAACCGCGTCCCTCCGTCGTGGGTGCGTCGCTCGAACACCGGGCGCTCCGACGCGTCCTGGCCGCCGATCACGAAGTCGCCGCTGTCGCTGCCGAAGGCGGCCCGTGGCGCGCGGAGGTCGGTCGCCTGGTCGAGCACGGTCCCGCCGGCGTCATCGAGGATGACCACGCGGGCGCTCCCGGGCGCGGCCACGACCGCGAGGGTGCGCCCTGCCGCGTCCGCGTCCATCGACCAGAAGCCGCTCCCGGGGACGGCCGCGGTCCACGCCACCGCGCCGGCGCTGGAGACGCGCACCACGGCCGCGGTGACGTTCGGCGCCTCCGGGGCCTGGTAACAGGACGGCGCGGAGCAGGCACCGATCACGACGTCGCCGCCGGGCAGCACCGCCATCTCGGCCAATCCCCACAGCGCGGGCCCGAGCGCGAGCGACCATCCCCGCTCCCCCGCGGCGTCGAACTTCCAGAGCTCCGTCACCGGCCGCTCGGCATTCGGCAGCCAGACGTCCATGAGCGCGTAGACGTTGCCGGAGCGGTCACCGCCCACGGCCGCGGCGCGTGCCGGCGTCGCCGCCGCCCAGCGCACCTCTCCCGAGGCCACGGGGGCCGCGCTCGGCGGCGGAGTGGGCGACGGCGTGGGTGATGGCTCCGGCGTCGGCGGCGGAGTCGGTGATGGCTCCGGGGTGGGCGACGGCTCGGGCGATGCCGGCGGCGGAGCAGGCGACGGTGACGGGCTGGGGGTCGGCGAGGGGGACGGACTGGGCGTCGGGGTGGGATCACCCCCACCGCAGGACAGCGCCAGCACCGCCATCACGACCAAGGCCCGGCGGGTCATCTCCTGCCCCCAAGCGCAGCCAAACACATCTAGTGAATTCTAGGGTGCGCTCCCGGGGAGCGATGCGGCCCATTGCGAGACAGAAGCGCACGCCTGGATGCCTGGAACAGGGCGCTCGCGCCGAGCGCCTGCGCCGCGTTCCCGCGGGCCCGTACGCCGCACACCGCGAGCCGACCGAGGGAACGGTCCAGGCTACCGGGGCCGCGGTCGCACGTCCCCGCGCCGGTCAAGGCCCCGGCTCGACCCTCGAGCCTTCGATCCCGCCCGTCTCGACCCTCCCCGACACGATGCGCCAGGTGGACGTGGTGCAGCGCGCCGCGAACGCGTCGTCGTGCGTGACGAGCAGCAGCGCGCCCGGGTAGGCCGCGAGCGCCTCCTCCAGCCGCTCGACGGTCGGCAGGTCGAGGTGGTTCGTGGGCTCGTCGAGCACGAGCGCCCACGCGTGCCGGCCGAGCCCGAGCGCGAGGAGGAGCTTCCGCGCCTCGCCGGGGGACGGGTCGCGGCTCGCGAGGAGCCGCTCGGGGTCGCTCCCGAGCGCCGCCACGATCGACAGCACGCGCCCCCGCACCTCGGGCGCGAGGCGACGCAGCTCCTCGAGCGCGCGCGGCGCGTCGCCAGGCGCGAGCTCCTGCGGGAGGACCAGGACCTTCTCCGGCGGCAGCGCCGACGCGGAGAGCAGCGCGGCGAGCAGCGTGGTCTTCCCCGCGCCGTTCGGCCCCTCGAGCCGCACGCGATCGGCGCGACCGAGGCGGACGTCGACGTCGCGGAGCACGGGCGCGTCGCCGGCCGCGACGACCGGCCGCGCCAGCGCGAGGAGCCACGGGCGCGGCGCGCGCTCGAACCCCACGAACACCGAGCGCCCGATCGACTTCTCGACCGACACGGCCGGCACGGCCTCGGCCGCGCGCGCCGCCTCGCGCCGGAGGACCCCGACCTGGCGGCCCAGGCGGTCCTCGGCCCACCCGGCCAGGTTCTTCGCGAGGATGCCGCGCGAGTCCGAATCCTTCGGATCGCGCCCGCGCCCGCTGCGAGAGCGCTCGGCCGCGGCGCGCGCCCTCCGCGCCTCGTCGAGGCGGCGCTCGGCGTGACGCCGGGCGTCCTGCGCCGCGGCGCGCGCCTCCCAGGCGGCCGCCGTCTCGGCCTGCCACGCCGCGCGCGCGACGCCGTACGCGCCTCGATACAGGCGCGCCGTGCCGCGGTGGAGCCGGAGCGTGCGGGAGGTGAGCGCCTCGAGCAGCGCGCGATCGTGCGACACGACCACGCCCAGCCCGCGAAACCGCTGGAGCGCGGCGAGGAGCTGGGCGCGGGCCTCCCCGTCGGCGTGGTTCGTCGGCTCGTCGAGGAGGAGCACGTCGGGGCCGACCGCGAGCGCCGCCCCGAGCTGCCAGCGCTTGCGCTCGCCGGGCGAGCACGTCTCCCAGCGCGCGAGCTGGGCGGGCTCGAGGCGGAGCGCGCCTCGGAGGCGGCGCGCCTCGCCGTCGTCCCGCGCGGCGAGGGCGGCCGCGTCCGGGCCGGGCTCGTCCACGCGCTGCGGGCACAGCACCACGCGCGCCCCGCCGGGCTCGACGCGGAGCGTGCCCGAGCCCGGCACGAGCGCGCCCGCGACGAGCGCGAGGAGGGTCGACTTCCCGGCGCCGTTCTCGCCGACGAGGGCGGTCCAGCCGTCGTCGAGGGTGAGGTCGGCGTCGTCGAGGATGGGAGCGGCGTCCGCGTACGCGAACGAGAGCCGCTCGAGGCGGATGCGTGACATGGGGTGCTCCAGGGAGACGCGCCGCGCGAGCGGCGCTGGTGCCGACCAGCGGGAAGGTCGGCGGTGAGGACTTCGGTCTCTAGGAGCGATCGAGCATCGGAGCGACGCGCTCGCGCCGCGCGCCCGATCTAGCGCGGTCCCCGCGGTCCGCGCAAGCGCTGCGCTCTGGACCGTACGAGCGCTAGCCCGCGAAGTGCCTGCTTGCTCCCGCTCCCCGGCCCCGATGGATCGTGCGCCCCGCGCACGGGGCGGATAGCAGCGCATGACCCATGCGCCCTCGACCGGTCACATCGCCGGCGAGCAGCTCGCATGGACAGGAGCGGGTTCATGAGGCCGATCGGGCATGCAGTGAGGTGGGCGATGAGCGGGCTCGTCGCGAGCGCGCTGGCGGGCTGTGGCGGTTCGGGCGATCCGCCCGTCGCCGCCGAGGAGCAAGCCATCCAGGTCTCGGCCGAGGTGGCCCAGCAGCTCGCGCAGCTACGACGCCTCGTGGCGCCGTTCCACGACTTCGAGAAGGCGAAGGCGGCGGGCTGGAACGTCGAGGTCACCCCCTGCCTCGAGAATCCGCCCGAGGGCGCGATGGGCTACCACTACGGCAACCCGGCGTTCATCAACAAGGTCGAGGCCGCCGTGCTCGAGCCTGAGCTGCTCCTGTACGAGCCGCAGGCGGACGGAAGCTTCCGGTTCGTGGGCGTCGAGTACATCGTGCCCTTCGCCCTGCTGCCCGAGACCGCTACGCCTCCGGAGCTCCTGGGGCAGCAATTTCACCAGAATTTCGAGGCCGGCCTCTGGGCGCTCCACGTCTGGGTCGGCCGTCACAACCCGAGCGGCATCTTCGCCGACTGGAACCCCAAGGTCTCCTGCGAGTTCGCCGCTGAACCGTGAGTGAGCGTACCGAGCCCCTGGAGCCGAGAGGCTCCGGGGGCTCGTGTCTCTGGACCGGCGCCGTCGGCGACGGCCCCGGTCAGTGCTTCCCGTGCCCGTGGCCCTTGGCGGCCTTGCGGTCCGCCTTATCGGCTTCCTTCCAGGCCTTCCGCTCGGCCTTCTCCTGCTCCTTCCGCCAGTGCTTGTAGTGACCCGGGGGCTCACGCACCAGCGCCACGGGCACCACGCGCCGCGGGACGAGGACCCAGCCGCCACGGTGATCGCGCGTCCGGTACCAGAGCTCGTCGCGCCGCAGCCAGTACCAGCCGCCCGTGAAGAAGACCTCCTCGTCGTAGTCCGGGACCACCTGGACACCGGGGCGGACGACCACGAGCGCCGGCGGCGTGGGGAAGCCGATCCGGACGTCGACCGCGACCTGGGCGCGCGCGGGGGCGGCGGGAGCGAGTGACGCCACGACGAGGGCGCAGAGCAGGAGGGTTCTCATGGGGGCGAGGATCGCGCGGAGGCGCCGGGCTGGACAAGGCTCGCCTCGCCTCCGGGGTCGGGCCCGGGCGCGCCACGGCACCGCGCGGAGCAGGTGCACCTACAGTGGCCCCGGCGATGCCCCGACTTTCCTCCGGATCAGCGGTCTCCGACCAATCGGCGGCACGGCCCGGGCGCCAGGCGCTCCGGGAGGGTCTCCAAGGCCGGAACCGTTGACGATGACCGCGGGTCGCCCTAATCAACGAACCGGGTGCGGACGCCGTGTTCACGGCGCCGCAGGCTTCGGGGCAGTCGGGCCGCTGCTCCACGAACGAAGTGGGTCGCCGGCGCGACTCGCCGCTCGTGGAGGGCCCTTTGAATGGCCCCCTCCGCGCACGTGTCGAGCAGCTCGAGGCGATCCACGCTGGCGGAGCGGTCCCTCGCGAGGGGCGCTCCGGTGGAGCCGGTGATGGCCAGGGTGCACGCCTCGCAGGTGGCGGACGCCGCCGCGTTCGCGCGCGGACGTCCCGCGGTGAACGATCTCGTCGTCGCAGGTGTCGTGGCTGGCCTCCTCGCAGGCGCGGCGATGCTGGCCTGCGCGGCCGTCGGGGCCGTGATGGCCGAGCTGCCCCCGTCACGTCCGCTCGCGCTGGCCGCCGCCATGCTCACAGGCGGCGACGCGCAGGACGCCGGGCCCGGGGCCGTCGCGGCGGGAGGCCTGTTGTGGGCGATCGTGTCGGTGGCGCTCGCGCTCCCGTACGCGTCCCTCCTCCCGCGCGACTTCCCGCTCGTCGCCGCCGCGGTGGTCGGCGCCTCCTACGCGTTCGTCGCGATGGCCGTCGTGACGTCGGTGGTGCTCCCCCGGGTGAACCCGGCGATGCGCGCCGGGATGACGGAGTTCGGCGGGGCGTGGGTCCTCGCCTATGCCGTCTTCGGGATCGGGCTCGGCCTCATCCCCACGCTCCGGCGCCGGCTCGCCTCCAGGTAGCGGACCCGGGGCGAGAGGGAAAGCGCGAGGCATGGAGAGTCCGGCCCGTCCGCCGCCCGGCCTGAAGAGCGTCCCGCTGTTCGCGGCGGTGGCTCGCCCCATCCAGGCGTTCCTCCGCCTCGAGGCGGCGGGCGGCATCGTCCTGCTGGCCTGCGCCGTGGCCGCGCTGGTCCTCGCGAACACGGGCGCGTCCGAGCTGTACCACGCGATCCTCGAGGCGCCGCTGGAGGTCGCGGCGGGGCCGCTCCGCGCCCGGTTCACCGTCGCCGGGCTGGTCGGCGACGGCCTGATGACGATCTTCTTCTTCGTCGTCGGCCTGGAGATCAAGCGTGAGCTCTCGGTCGGCGAGCTGCGCACGCTCCCGCAGGCGGCGCTCCCCGCCGTCGCCGCGCTCGGCGGGATGATCTTGCCCGCGGCGCTGTTCCTCGCCTTCAACTGGAGCGGGCCAGGGCGATCGGGCTGGGGGATCCCGATGGCCACCGACATCGCCTTCTGCGTCGGGCGTCCTGACGCTGCTGCGGTCGCGGGTCCCGAACGCCCTGGTCGTGTTCGTGACGGCGCTCGCCATCTTCGACGACATCGGCGGCATCCTCGTCATCGCGCTGTTCTACGGCCACGGCCTCCACGCCGGGTGGCTGGCCGCCGCGGCGGGCTGACCGTCGCGGCGCTGGTGCTGATGTCGCGCGCGTACGTCCGGCAGCGGCGTCGCCTACGCGCTCGTCGGCGCGGCTCCTCTGGTACGCCCTCCACCACGCCGGGATCCACGCCACCATCGCCGGCGTGGTGGTCGGGCTCGCCGATCCCCGCGCGGCCGAGATCGCAGCCCGGGCACGTCCTCGACGAGCTGGCCGCGTACACCGGCCGGCTCGTCCGCCGCGCCCGCGACGAGGAGCTCGACTCGGCGGCGCATCCTGGAGGTGGAGGAGCGCCTCGAGGAGCTCGAGCCGCCGCTCACGCGCTTCGTGCACCTGCTCCACCCGTGGGTGGCCTTCGGGATCATGCCGCTGTTCGCGCTCGCCAACTCGGGCGTGGACCTGCGCGCGCTCGAGCTCGCGCAGCTCACCGGCCCCGTCGCGGTGGGGACCGCGCTCGCGCTCTTGTTCGGGAAGCAGATCGGCATCTTCACGTTCACCTGGGTCGCCGTGCGGGCCGGGCTCGCCCCCATGCCGGGCGGCGCGTCTCTCGCGAAGCTGCTGGGGGTCGCGACCGTGGCGGGGATCGGCTTCACGGTGGCGCTCTTCATCGCGGGGCTTGCGTATCCCGGCGCGCCGGAGCTGCTCGACCAGGCCAAGGTCGGCATCCTCGCCGGATCGCTGGTGTCCGGGATCGCCGGGGCGACCGTCCTGTGGTTCACCCGCGGCGCTGCCGGAGCGCGCTCGGGGGCGCAGCCCTCGCCGGCGCGCGAGGGCGGCGCGGCCCCGTGACGGCCGCGCGGCCACGAGCCGTGGTTGGGGAGCTCACCACCGCCTGGCGGCCCACGGGGCGTCCACGCCCAGGAGCGTCGCGTCGCAGTACCGCTGGACGAACGGCAGCAGGTCGGCGATCCCGATCGGCTTCTTCAGGATCGCGAGCACCTTGCCGCTCATGTCCCGCGGCGGCGTTCCCGTCGTGAGCACCACCGGGATCGCCGCCAGGCACGGGTCCTCGCTCAGGGCATTCACGAGCTGCCGGCCGTCCATGCGGGGCATGACCAGATCGAGGATGATGAGCCCCGGCCGCGCCCCGTTCCGCAGGCGCTCCAGCGCGTCCGCGCCGTCCGCCGCCCCCTCCACCTGGTAGCCCTCCAGCTGCAGCGACTCGGCGAGCACCTCGCGCAGGTCCCGGTCGTCCTCCACCACCAGGACGCCGGCGGGGGCGCTCGCGGCGGGCTCGCTCATGCGCCGCCCTCCACCAGGGCGTCGATGGTGCGGGCGAGGAGCTGGGAGCTCGAGACGATGATCCCGCCGCGGCGCCGCGCATCACCCTCGGTGACCTCGGCGCGACCCAGGATCTCCCCGTGCGTCCGGATGACGTTGAGCCGCGTGCGCGCGTCGTGCGTGAGGGCGCGGATCACCAGCTCGCGCTCCTCCTTGAGCCTGCGGAGGTGGGTGACGTCCACGAGCGAGAGCACCGCCCCGGCGACGGCGCCGTCGGGGGAGCGCAGCGGCGCGGCGCTGGCGGAGTGCCAGGCGAGGCCTCGCCGCGTGTGCACCCCGACCACGACCCCGCGGACGAGCTCGCCGCGCATCGCCCGCCGCGACGGCATCAGGTCGGCCTCGATCGGCTCGCCGAGCTCGTCCACCGGCTCGAGCCTCCTCACCACGTCCCGGTAGTCGGCCGGGTCCCCCTCCCCCTCCCCGAGGCCGAACATCTCGCGCGCGGCCGGGTTCATGCTCCGGATCCTTCCGTCGGGCCCGTAGATGACGAGGCCGTCGGCGTGCGCTGAGAAGATGGCCTCCACCTCCGTCGCGTGGCGCTGCGCGCGCGCGAGGACCCGCTCCCGCTCCTGCTCCGCGCGTCGCAGGTCGTCGACGTCGGCGGCGTTCCCGACCAGGCGGGTGGCCCCCGGGTCGTCGTCCGGCAGCGGCAGCGCCACCGCGTGGAACCACCGGTGAACGCCGTCGTGGCGGCGGAGGCGAAGCTGGGCGTCGAAGGCCAGGCCTCCCGCCCCCGCCTCTCTCCATGCGGCGATGACCCGCGCGCGATCGTCCGTGTGGACGACGTCGAGCCAGCCGAGCCCGCGCTGCGCGGCCTCCGGGACGCCGGTGTACTCCAACCAGGAGCGGCTAAGGAGCTCGCACGCACCGTCGGGCTCGCAGATCCAGACGAGCTGCGGGGTGGCATCGGCGAGGCGGCGCCGCTCACGCGCGGCGAGGACCTCGGCGGGATCCTGTCGGGACTCGGCCATATCGCTCCCCCGGGCGGCTGGCCGCTCGGGGTCCCCGGAAAGTTCCCGCCCCTCGGTGTCTATAGGCGCAAACCTCCCCCGCGATCCACGTCCCACCCCATCCGGATGACGGCGCCTTCCACACAGGCGCTTCATCCTGACCGCTTCGATGGAAGGCACAAGGGCTGGCGCGATCCCTCACGAGGCGGCGCGGCAGGCGTAGGTTGGCCCCTCATGGATCCCGGCCTCGAGGGCACGCAGGAGCGCACCGCACCGGGCCGGATCCCCGCCGGCATCTGGGTGCTCGGCTTCGTGAGCCTGCTGATGGACGTCTCCTCGGAGATGATCCACAGCCTGCTGCCGCTGTTCATGGTCACCACGCTCGGCGCCAGCGCCCTCACGGTCGGGCGTGATCGAGGGGCTGGCCGAGGCGACGGCGCTCGATCGTCAAGGTGTTCTCGGGCGCGCTGAGCGACTACCTGGGCAGGCGCAAGGGGCTGGCCGTGCTCGGCTACGCGCTGGGCGCGCTGACCAAGCCGCTGTTCGCGCTGGCGCCGACCGCCGGCATGGTGCTGGCGGCGCGCCTGCTCGACCGCGTCGGCAAGGGCATTCGCGGCGCGCCGCGCGACGCGCTGGTGGCCGACATCGCGCCGCCCGCACCTGCGCGGCGCGGCCTTCGGCCTGCGGCAGTCGCTCGACACGGTGGGCGCCTTCGTCGGCCCGCTGCTGGCGGTCGGGCTGATGCTGCTGTGGGCCAACGACTTCCGGGCGGTGTTCTGGGTGGCGGTGATCCCGGGCTCGCTGGCGGTCGCGCTGCTGCTGCTCGGGCGTGCGCGAGCCCGACGGCGCACCGCGGGCCGAGCGGCGCAGCAACCCGATCCGGCGCGAGAACCTGCGGCGCCTCGGCAGCGCCTACTGGTGGGTGGTCGGCATCGGCGCGGTGTTCACGCTGGCGCGCTTCAGCGAGGCCTTCCTGGTGCTGCGGGCCAGCCAGGGCGGCGTGCCGCTCGCGCTGGTGCCGCTGGTGATGGTGGCGATGAACGTCGTCTACGCGCTGTCGGCCTATCCGTTCGGCAAGCTCGTCCGACCGCATGAGCCACACCCGGCTGCTGGCGCTGGGGCTCGCTGGTGCTGATCGCGGCCGACCTGGTGCTGGCCGTCGACGGTCACTGGACCACGGTGCTCGGCGGCGTGGCGCTGTGGGGCCTGCACATGGGCATGACGCAGGGACTGCTGGCGACGATGGTGGCCGACACGGCGCCCGCCGACCTGCGCGGCACGGCCTTCGGCTTCTTCAACCTGGTGAGCGGCCTGGCGCTGCTGGTCGCCAGCGCCCTGGCCGGGCTGCTGTGGGATCGGCTCGGCGCCTCGGCCACGTTCTACGCCGGGGCGATCTTCTGCGTGGTCGCCCTCGTCTTGCTGGGGTGGCGGTCCGCCGCCCGATCCGGCGCCCGCGGGCGCTGACTGCCGACACCTCCGGCCCGATCAACGCGGGGGCCCGCGTCCGGTGCTCGCCCCTTGCGGCCCCGCCAGCTGGCGGAGCTTGAAGCGCTGGATCTTGCCGGTGGCGGTCTTGGGGAGCTCGGCGACGAAGTGGAGCCGGCGGGGGAACTTGTACGGCGCGAGGTGGCTCTTGCAGTGCGACCATGAGCTGCTCGGCGAGCGCCTCGCTCGCCACCACGCCCTCGCGCAGCACCACGTACGCCTCGGGCTTCACCAGCGCGCTCGCGTCGGGGGTGCCGATGACGGCGGCCTCGAGCACCGCCGGGTGGCTCACCAGCTGCGGCCTCGATCTCGATGGGAGAGCACCACAGCCCGCCCACCTTGAGCATGTCGTCGCTCCGGCCGCAGTACTGGAAGTAGCCGTCCGGATCGAGCAGGTAGGTGTCGCCGGTGTCGAGCCAGTCCCCGGCGAGCATCGTCGACGCGGTCTTCTGCGGGTTGTTCCAGTAGAGCGCCGCGGTGGAGGCGCCCCTCACCTGGAGCCGGCCCGTCTCGCCGCGGGGGACCTCGCGGCCGTCCTCGGCCACGATGCGCGCCTCGTAGCCGGGCACCACGCGGCCGCTGGTCCCCGGGCGCAGGTCGCCCTCCCGGTTCGAGATGAAGATGTGCAGCGCCTCGGTGGAGCCGATGCCGTCGAGGATGACGAGCCCGGTCCGCTCCTTCCACCGGCGGAAGAGGTCGGCCGGCAGGGCCTCGCCGGCCGAGACGCAGACCCGCACCGAGGAGAGGTCGGGCCGGGCGCCGCCGTCGAGGGCCTGCAGCTGCGCCGCGTAGAGCGTCGGCACGCCGAAGTAGATCGTCGGGCGGAAGCGCTCGATGGTCTCGAAGGTGCTCTGGGGCGTGGGGCGGGCCTCGAGCAGCACCGAGGTCGCGCCGGCCCACAGCGGGAAGGTCATCCCGTTTCCGAGCCCGTAGGCGAAGAAGAGCTTCGCCGCCGAGAAGCAGACGTCGTCCTCCCGGACCCCGAGCACGTCCGCGCCGTAGAGCTGGCTCGTCACGACCATGTCGCGCTGCCGGTGGACGGCGCCCTTGGGCCGCCCGGTCGATCCGGAGGAGTAGAGCCAGAAGCAGGGAGCGGACGCCTCCGAGGGGACCGCGTCGAGCTCGGGCGAGGCGGCCGCGAGGAGCGCCTTCAGGTCGCGCCCCTCCCCCTCGACCGGAGCGCGACGGACGGAGGCTGCGGCACCGCGGCGAGCGCCGGCTTCACCTCGGCGGCGAACTCCGGCGACCAGACCAGCGCGGCGCACCCGGAGTCCTCGATGACGTAGCGGTAGTCGTCGCTCCGCAGGAGCGTGTTCAGCGGCACGGGCACGAGGCCGGCCTTGATGGCGCCCCAGAACAGGTAGAAGAACTCCGGGCAGTCCTTCACCACCATGAGGACGCGCGCGCCGCGCGGAAGCCCGAGCGCGAGCGAGCGCGTTCCCGCAGCGGTTCACGCGCTCGGCCAGCTCGGCGTAGGTGACCTCCCCGGCCGCGCCGCGGATGGCGACCTTGCCGCCGCGGCCCTCGGCCAGGTGGCGATCGACGAACGGCACGGCGGCGTTGAACCCCGGGCCGAACTCGAGCTGCGCGGGAGACCTCGAGCCATCCACCCTGACGGATCCGGTCGCCATGTGCGCCTCCTCGGCGAGCCGACGGGCCCGCCGTGCTCCCCGGCCCGGCGCCCGCGGGCGCCGGCCGCGATCACCGCCGCCCGGCGAGGCCCTCCAGGAGCGCCCGCTCGCCCTGCAGCGCCGTCCGCTGCAGGTAGAGCGCGAGCCCGCGCAGGCCGCCGAGCTCCTCGCCGGCGCCCGCCCGTCCGGGCCCGCCGTGCACGAGCTGCGGCAGCACCGTCCCGGGGGGAATGGCCTGCCCGGCGATCCGGGACGAGCCGATCACCACGCGGCCGTGCCACGGCGCGAGCCCGAGCACCGCGCCCTCGACGAACGCCGGTCGTCGGAGTAGACGCTCGCCACCAGCCCGCCGCCGCCCCAGGCCACCCGCTCCGCCGCCTGCGCCGCCGAGCCGTCGTAGGGGAGCAGGGTCGCGACCGGGCCGAAGACCTCCCGGCGCGTGGACCGCGTCGCGCGCCGACGGCGTCGGCTGGCGAGCAGGATCGGCCCGACGAAGTAGCCCTTGCCGCTCGACGCCGAGCGCCTCGACCGCGGCCGGGATCCGCCGAAGACGCGCTCCGCGGCCGGTGGCGAGCTCGCGCCACGCCGTCGCGCCCGTCCCGGAGCTGCTGGGCGGTCGCGAGCGGACCCATCCCGACCTCCTCGCGCGCGGGGTCGCCGACCTTCACCGCGGCGCAGCCGCTCGACGAGCGCCTCCGCCACCTCGGCGAGCCGCTCGGCCGGGACGAGGCGCGGCGGATCGCGGTGCACTTCTGGCCGGCCTTCTGCGTCATGTCGCGGACGACGTCGGCGAGGAACAGGTCCCACAGGTTCGGAGCCGGGCTCGACGTCGGGCCCGAGGACGGCGGCGTTGAGGCTGTCGGCCTCGACGTTGACGCGCACGCCGTTCGCGAGCACCGCCTGGCCGCCGCGGACGTGCCGCCCGGTCGCGCTCGACCCGGTGAACGCGAGCACGTCCTGGCCGCCGAGGTGGTCGAGCAGGTCGCCCGGCGGACCGACCAGGAGCGAGAGCGCGCCCGCGGGGAGGACCTGCTCGTCCAGGAGGACGTGCGCGAGCCGCTAGGCGACCAGCGCGGTGCTGGTGGCCGGCTTCGAGATCACCGGCATGCCGGCGAGCAGCGCGCAGGCGGCCTTCTCGGCCAGGCCCCAGGCCGGGAAGTTGAACGCGTTGACGTGCACCGCGACGCCGTGGCGCGGGACCAGGACGTGCTGGCCCCACGAGGCGCGGGCTGCGGCCGAGCTGCGCCGGCTCCGCCGTCGGCGAGGATGCGCGCCTCGCCGGAGCTCGGCCGCCGAGCTCGGCGTAGGCCGCGAGCGTGCCCGCCGCGCCGTCGATGTCGAACTTGGCGTCGCTCCGGGTGTTGCCGCCGTTGGCGATGGCGAGCTCGATCAGCTCGTCGCGGTGGGCGTGGACGGCCCGCGACGCCGCGCGGAGCAGCTCGCCGCGCTGCGCGAAGGTGAGCGCCCGGAGCGCCGGGCCGCCGACCTCGCGCGCGCAGGCGAGCGCGGCCCGCGAGGTCGAGCCCGTCGCTCGAGGCCCGGGCGAGCGGCTCCTCGGTGGCGGGGTTGACGAGGGTCGCCCCGGCACCCGCGCCCCGCACCCAGCGGCCCTCCAGGTAGCTCTCGAGCTCGATCATCCCGGGCTCCTCAGCCGTCGCGCCGCACGTACTCGAACTCGACCGGGCGCCCCTTGATCCCCTGCTTCGGCGCGGCGATCCAGCTCGCCATCTCCTGCGGGCCCTGGGCCGGCCGCCGCATGAGGTTCTGCACGAACGCCCTGTCCGAGGCGCCGGGCAGCCACTCGTCCCGCCGCGCCCGCCAGGCCTCCTCGGGGACCACCGTCCCCCGACGGCTCGGCGAACAGGCTCGCGTGCACGCCGATCTGCCGGTGGAAGCGGCGGTGCGGGAGCCGGAGCTCGAACGGGATCCCGCGCGCCGCGATGGCGCGGTTCCACTTGTCCACGCCGCGCTGGCAGTCCTCGACGTACGCGTCGCGCAGCACCTCGTTCATCGCGTTGCGCAGGGGGACCTCCTCGCGGACCAGCGCGCCCGTCCTTCACCCGCTCCACCGGGTAGGTGCGCCTCGAGCGCGCGGTGGTCCGCGTACCGCTCCTCGTTGGCCCGGCCCTTGAGGCCGCTCGCGAAGGAGGCCGCCGCGTTGGAGGACACCTCGCCGCCGAAGAGGTCGAGGCAGACGGAGAACCAGAGGTTCAGGTAGCGCTGGATGGTGGGCAGGTCGATCGCCCCGAGCCGCGCACGTCGTCGGGGTGGTCCTTCCCGCTCTCGCTCATGAGCTGGGCGGTGCGGTCGACCACGCGCACGATCCCGGTCTCCCCCACGAACATGTGGTGCGCCTCCTCGGTGAGCATGAAGCGGGTGGTGCGCGACAGCGGGTCGAACGCGCTCTCGGCGAGGGCGAGGAGCTGGAACTTGCCGTCGCGGTCGGTGAAGTAGGTGAAGAAGAAGAACGACAGCCAGTCCTGGATGGGCTCGTTGAACGCGCCCAGGATGCGGGGCTTGTTCTCGTCGCCGCTGCGGCGGCGCAGGAGCTCCTCCGCCTCCTCGCGGCCGTCGCGGCCGAAGTAGCTGTGGAGGAGGTAGACCATGGCCCACAGGTGCCGGCCCTCCTCCACGTTCACCTGGAACAGGTTGCGCAGGTCGTAGAGGCTCGGGCAGGTGTGGCCGAGGAGCCGCTGCTGCTCGACGCTGGCCGGCTCGGTGTCGGCCTGGGTCACGAGGATGCGGCGGAGCGCGTTGCGGTGCTCGCCGGGCACCTGCTGCCAGACCGGCTCGCCGAGGAGGTCGCCGAAGCCGATGCGGCGGTCCGGCACCGCGTCGGCGAGGAAGATGCCCCAGCGATAGTCCGGCATCTTCACGTAGTCGAAGTGCGCCCAGCCGTCGGGCTCGACGCAGACCGCCGTGCGCAGGTAGACCTGGTCCTCCTGGAAGCCGTCCGGCCCCATCTCCTGCCACCAGTCGAGGAAGCTCGGCTGCCACTCCTCGAGCGCGCGCTGCAGCCGTCGGTCCCCGGCCAGGTCGACGTTGTTGGGGATCCGGTCCTGCGCGATCGTGGCCATGGCCAGCACCGCCTCCAGTCGAACTGCGGCCGCTCGGGCGCGCCGTAGAGGGTGAGCGCCCCGCGCTCGCCGACCGCGTTCGGGCGCTGGAAGATCCAGTTCTGCCAGGCGGTGAGCCGGCCGAAGATCTTCGTCTCCATCGTCTCCGGCCCGCCGAAGCGCAGGGACGCCTCCATCCCGGTGAGCGCGTCGGGCGACAGGCTGGCCCGCTCCTCGATGGCGAGCCGGACCTCGTCCTCCCAGTCGATGTCGTCGGGCGCGAAGGTCACCAGCCCGGCCGTCCAGCGCGGCGCGGGTGTCGAGCGCGCCCGCCTGCGAGCGACGCGCGCGACGCGCGCGGGCTCGGCGAGGAAGCGCGCCTCGAGCCGGGTGAGCCCGTTCGACATGGGGAGCGGCCCCGCGTTCAGGGGCGAGAGCGCGACCGCGACGGCGCCTCGTCGGGATCGTCCTTCATGTAGACGCGGTCGCTCGCGAGCGCGAGCTCGAGGAGCGAGCCGGCGAAGCACGAGCCCGGCTCGATCGAGCGCGAAGAAGCTCTTCGCGGTGAGGTCGAGCCGCTTCAGGGTGCCGCTTCATGTGGAGCACGACCTCGCGCACGAGCCCGTCCTCGCGGTGCGCGGCGAGCATGCCGTCCACCGCCAGCACCGCCTCGCGCGCCCCCTCGGTGCGCACCGCGACCACGCCGACCGTCGGGTGGTTGAAGCGCAGCTCGAGGAGCGCGTCGTCGAGCTCGCGGAAGGCGCGCGATCGCCCAGGCGCGCGCGCCCGCCTCGGCGAGCTCCTCGGGCGTCTCGGGCTCGGGGCCCTCCGGCGCGCGCACGACGAGCGTCGGCCGTCCGCGCGGCGGGGTCCACCGCGAGCGAGACGTGGCGGTACTCGACGCCGCGCTCGCGAGCGCCGGCGTCGAGCGGCGGCAGCGGGACCGCCCGGAACGGGCTGCGGCCGCTCCGCGCGACGAGCGCCGCGAGCCGCCGCGTCACCGCCTCGCTCGAACCTGGCGCGCGGCGGCCCCTCGTCGACGAGCCCCCACTCGACGGCGCGCTTCGCCCGGACGCCCTCGGCGGTGGTGCAGAACACGTCGGCGAGGTCGCGGCGGATCCTGCGCTTGTCGACGAGGCGCGTGAGGCCGCCGGTCCCGGGCAGCACGCCGAGGAGCGGCGCCTCGGGCAGGCTCACGACGCTGGAGCCGTCGTCGGCGAGGACGATCTCGTCGCAGGCGAGCGCGAGCTCGTAGCCGCCGCCGCTGGCGGTGCCGTTCAGCGCGGCCAGCGAGCGGACGCCGCTCCCGGCCGACAGGTCCTCGAGCCCGAGGCGCGTCTCGTTGGTGAACTTGCAGAAGTTCACCTTGAAGGCGTGCGACGAGCTCCCGAGCATGTAGATGTTCGCGCCCGAGCAGAAGATGCGGTCCTTCGCGCTCGTGACGAGCACGAGCGCCTTCACCTCGGGGTGCTCGAAGCGGACGCGCTGGAGCGCGTCGGCGAGCTCGACGTCGACCCGAGAGGTCGTAGGAGTTGAGCTTGAGCGGGTAGCCGTCGGGCGCCCCCGCCGGCCTGAGCCCGCCGCCCTCCTCCACGTCGAGCGCCAGGCGGGCCACCGCCCCGCCGTGCTCGGCGGGGAAGTCGAGGCGCCAGTGGCGGTAGCGGTCGGGGTGGGTCTCGAAGCGGGCGGGCGCCTCGGGGAGATCCTGCGCGTGGAGGCTCATACGAGCAAAGCCGTACCGTCATGCTTGATTCGGATCAAGCCGAGTTGGCCCCGGTGGGGGCGGCCTGCCACGCGGACTCAGACGCCCAGGTGTCGCTGGAGCAGCTCCGGCTGGGCGAGCAGGCTCGGGCAGTCGCCCTCGAAGGCGACCCGCCCCTTCACCAGGATCACGGTCCGGTCGGCGAGGGCGGTGATGGCGGCGTAGTTCTTGTCGACGATCACCGCGGCGATGCCCTGCGCGCGGATCTCGCGGATGATGCCCCAGATCTCGTGGGCGATCCGCGGCGCGAGCCCCTCGGTGGCCTCGTCGAGGAGCAGCAGGTCGGGGTTGGTCATGAGCGCACGGCCGATGGTGAGCATCTGCTGCTCGCCGCCGGAGAGATGCCAGCCGCCGGCCCGGATCCGCTGCGCGAGCCGCGGGAAGGTCGCGAGCACCCGGTCGAGCGTCCAGTCGCGGCGGCCGTCCGGCCGGGCGCGCGCCGCCATGACCAGGTTCTCCCGCACCGTGAGGTTGGGGAAGATGCCGCGACCCTCCGGGCACGTAGGCGATGCCGCGGCGCGCGACGAGGTAGGGCTCGGCGCCGGTCATCGGCGTGCCGCGCACCAGCACCTCCCCGCTCCTCGGCTTCACCAGCCCGAGCATGGCCTTGCGGAGCAGCGTGGTCTTGCCCATGCCGTTGCGGCCCATCAGCCCGACCGTCTCGCCGCTGGCCCATGCGGAAGTCCACGCCGTGGAGGACGTGGCTCGCGCCGTAGTAGGCGTGGAGGTCGCGCGCCTCGAGCAGCGCCTCGCTCACGCCGGCCCCCCCGCGTCGCGCGCGCGCTCGAGGGTCCGAGCCGGGCCGCCCGCGCCGTCCTCGCCGAGGTACGCCCGCCGCACGGCGGGGCTCGCGCGGATCTGCGCGGGCGAGCCGGTCTCCAGCACCTGCCCCTCCACCATGACGGTGACGACGTCGGCGAGCGCGAACACCGCGTCCATGTCGTGCTCGACGAGCAGGACGGCGTGATCCGGCGCGAGCCGCCGCACCAGCTCGACCATCCGGTCCGCCTCCTCGGCGCCCATCCCGGCGAGCGGCTCGTCGAGGAGCAGCACGCCGGGGCTGGTCGCGAGCACCATGGCGACCTCGAGCTGCCGCTGCTCCCCGTGCGAGAGCGAGGCGGCGACGCGAGGCCCGCTGCCGGCCAGCCCCGCCGCGGCGAGCGCCCGCTCCGCCACCTCGCGGTGCGCGAGGAGCGCGCGGGCGTTCTCGAGGACGTGCCAGGCGCGCGGGAGCCGCGACTGGGCGGCCAGGCGGCAGTTCTCGAAGGCCGTGAAGGTGGGGAAGATGTTGGTCTTCTGGTAGCTGCGCCCGATGCCGGCGCGCGAGCGCCGGTCGGCGCTGAAGCCGGTGATGTCCTCGCCCCGGTAGAGGACGCGGCCGCCCGAGGCCGGGAGGTCGCCGGAGAGCAGGTTGATGAGGGTGGACTTGCCCGCCCCGTTCGGCCCGAGGAGCGCGTGCACCTCGCCGTGCCGGAGCGCGATCGCCACGTCCTTGACGGCGGTGAGCCCGCCGAAGCGCTTGCACAGCCCCTCGGTCGCGAGGACGGCGTCACTCACTGGTCGGCCCTCCCAGGAGCCCGCGCTCCACCCGCTCCGTGACGCTGCGGAGCCCGCCCGGCAGGAACGCCACCACCAGCAGGATGGTGCCGCCGAAGAGGAGCTGCCAGTGCGGGGTCACCGTCTGGAAGAGCTCCTGGAGCAGGACGAACGCGAAGGCCCCCACCACCGCGCCGCGGAGGCTCCCCAGCCCGCCCAGGATGAGGATGAGGAGGACGTTCCCCGACTGATGCCAGGAGAGGAGCTCGGGGTTCACGAAGCCGAACTGCAGCGCCGAGAGGTAGCCCGCGAGGCCGGCCAGCGCGCCGGCGATGGTGAAGCTCGCGAGCTTGTAGCGGAACACCGGGAACCCGAGGGACCGCATCCGCTGCTCGTTCGATCGGATCCCCTGGAGCGCGTGCCCGAGCGGCGAGCGCAGGAGCGTGCGGAGGAACAGGTAGACGGCGACCATCGCCGCGAGCACCAGGTAGTAGGTGTGCGTCTCCTTCCCGAGGTCGAGGAGCCGCACGCCGGCCAGGTTCGCCTCCGGCTTGAAGTTCAGGGTGACGCCGTCCGAGCCGCGGCCGAACTCGGTGTCGTGGAACACGAAGTAGAACATCTGGGCGAAGGCGAGCGTCACCATGATGAAGTAGATGCCGCGCACGCGCAGGACGAGCGCCCCCACCACGAAGGCCGCCGCGCCCGCCGCCAGCACCGCCCCGGGGAGCGTGAGCCACAGGCTGGCCGCCTCGTACCGCGGCGAGGCGAGCGCGAGCGTGTAGGCGCCCACCCCGTAGAACGCGGCGTGCCCGAAGGAGACGAGCCCGGTGTAGCCGACCAGGAGGTCGAGGCTCATCGCGAAGACCGCCAGGATCATCACCTTCGTGACGAGGTCGAGGTAGAAGCCGCCTGCGGCCAGCGGGTAGAGGACGAGCAGCGAGAGGACGCCGGCGGAGACCAGCCGGCGGCGCCGCGCGCCGGGTTTCGGGGCCGTGCTCACGCGGTCCGGAAGAGCCCTTCCGGCCGCCAGAGGAGGATGGCGGCCATGAGGAGGTAGACGCTCAGGCCGGCCGCCTGCGGGAACAGCACCTTCCCGAAGGTGTCGACCAGCCCGATGAGGAGCGCGGCGAGCAGCGCGCCGCGCACGTTGCCGATGCCGCCGATGACCACCACCACGAAGCAGATGATGAGCACCTGCGTCCCCATGCCCGGGTAGACGGAGGAGACCGGCGCCGTGATCATCCCGGCGAAGGCGGCCATCCCCACGCCGAGCGAGAAGACCAGGCGGTAGACCAGGTTGATGTTCACGCCGAGCGACTGGACCATCTCGCGGTTCGACGCGCCGGCCCGGATCGTCATCCCCACGCGCGTGCGCTGGATGAGGTACCAGAGCAGCGCCCCCACCACCAGGCAGACCCCCGACATGAACACGCGGTAGACGGGGTAGCTGAGCGTCTCGGTGAGCCGGACCGAGCCCGCGAGCAGCGCCGGCACGTCCACCCCGTGGACGTCGTTCCCCACCAGGATGCTGCGCACCTCCTCGAACACGAGGATGAGGCCGTAGGTGAGCAGCACCTGCTCGAGGTGGTCGCGGCGGTAGAGGCGGCTGAAGAGCGTCCACTCCAGGAACACCCCGAGGGCGACCGACAGCACGGCCCCGAGCACGATGGCCGCGACGAAGCTGCCGGTGAGCGACGACAGGGTGAACGCCAGGTAGGCGCCCACCATGTAGAAGCTGCCATGGGCGAGGTTGATGATGCCCATGATCCCGAAGATGAGGGTGAGGCCGGTGGCGACCAGGAACAGCAGGAGCCCGTACTGGACGCCGTTCAGCGCCTGGATGAGCAGGGAGGCGAGGTCCACGGATGTCCCGTGGGCGGGGCGGCGCGCGGGCCGGGCGGGGGTCCCGCCCGCGCGCCTCGCCGCCTCACATCTTGCAGCCGCGGGCCGGATCGGCGAGCGCCTTGGCCGCGACGCCGATCACCTTGTTCTCCTTGCCCTCCACCCTGCGCAGGTAGATGTCGTTCACCGGGTTGTGCGCCTTGGAGAGCGTCATCGGGCCGCGGGGGCTGTCGATCTTCGCGCTCTCCATCGCCTGGACGAGCTCCTTGCGCTTCGAGAGGTCGCCCTTCACGGCCGTGAGCCCGGCGGCGAGGAGCTGGGCCGCGTCGTAGCCCTGCATCGCGTACACGTCCGGCGCCAAGCCGTACGCCTTGGTGTAGGCGGCCTTGAACGCGATGTCCTTCGGGTTGGTGAGGCCGTCGGCGTAGTGGAGCGTGGTGAGGAGCCCCTGGGCCGCCTCGCCCTGCGCCTCGAGCGTGCCGTCGGTGAGGAAGCCCGCGCCGTAGAGGGGGATCGACGCCTTCAGCCCGGCCGCCGCGTAGTCCTTCACGAACTTCACGGCGCCGCCGCCGGCGAAGAACACGTAGACGACGTCCGGCTTCAGCGCGGCGATCTCGGTCAGGTAGGACTGGAACTCCACCTGCGGGAACGGGAGCGCCAGGGCCTTCACCACCTTGCCGCCGCCCGCCTCGAACGCCTCCTTGAAGCCGCCCACCGACTCCTCGCCGGCGGCGTACTTCCAGGTGAAGGTCACGGCCGTCTTCTTCTTCTGCTCGAGGGCGACCTTCCCCATGGCGTAGCCCGACTGCCACATGGTGAAGGAGGTCCGGAACAGGTTCGGCGCGCAGAGCGGGCCGGTCAGGTCGCCGGCGCCGGCGTTCGGGACGATGAGCAGGGTGTCGTTGTCGCGCGCGACCTTCGCCATCGCGAGGGCCACGCCCGAGTGCACCGTGCCCACCAGCACGTCGACCTTGTCGCGCTTGATGAGCTTGCTCGCGTTGTCCGGCGCCTTGGCCGGATCGGACTCGTCGTCGACGGTGAAGAACTCGACCTCGCGCCCGCCGAGCTTCCCGCCGCCCTCGGTCACCGCCAGCTTGAACCCGTTGGTGATGGCGTTGCCGAGCGCGGCGTAGGTGCCGCTGTACGGCAGCATCAGCCCCACCTTGACCTTGGCCCCCTGCGCCGCCGCGGGGCCGGCGGCCAGGAGGAGCGCCGCGAGGGCGGCGGCGGAGCAACGGTTCAGGACGGCCACGAGACCCTTCATGACGGCGCCTCCTAGGGTGAGCCCGACGGCTTCTCTGGTCAGCGTTCGAAGGGCGCGCGGGGTGAGCGTGCCATCCTGTCGCGCCCCTTTGTGGGATATCGGTGCTCGTATACCACTTTGACCCACCGTTTTCATCGGCCCCCCCACCCAGGCCTCGAACGTCCGAGCGGAGACCGGCCGGCCGCGCGACGGCGGAGTTCACCGATCTGCGTCGCCGCACGTGGCCGAGCGTCGCTGAGAGCCGTGGTCCGGGGCGCCGGCGGCCTGGCTGGCGCACCGCGTCGCTCGCTCCAACCGGGAGCGCAGGTCCAGGTGGCGAGGCGCGGCCGCGCGCCTATGCATGCCGCGATCGCACTGCTCGCAAGGAGGACGTCATGGCCATGGCCACGACCGCGACCCAGCACCTCGAGGCCCAGGAGCCGCCCGCGCGGCTCGAGCTGAACGGGCCCGCCCCCGACTTCGAGGCGAACACGACGCACGGGCCCATCAAGCTGTCCGAGTGGCAACGGGGCCGCTGGATGGTCTTCTTCTCCCACCCGGCCGACTTCACGCCGGTGTGCACCACCGAGTTCGTCCAGTTCGCGCGCCGCTCCCCCGAGTTCGAGCGGCGCGGGGTGGCGCTCCTCGGCAACTCGGTGGACTCGGTCTACAGCCACATCGCCTGGGCGAGGAACATCGAGGAGAAGTTCGGGATCGCCATCCCCTTCCCCATCGTCGCCGACCTCGACCAGCGCATCTCGCGCCTCTACGGCATGATCCACGCGCCGAGCTCCGTCACCGCGCCGGTGCGGTGCGTCTTCTTCATCGATCCGAAGCGCACCCTGCGGGCGATGATCTACTACCCGCTCAACGTGGGCAGGAGCTTCGACGAGATCCTGCGGGTGCTGGACGCGCTGCAGACGGTGGACGCGAACGGCGTCGCGTGCCCCGCCGACTGGAAGCCGGGCGAGGACGTCATCGTGCCGGCGCCGGTCACCGCCGACGCCGCCACCGAGCGCGCCCGCTCGAAGGACCTCCAGGTGACCGACTGGTACTTCGCGAAGCGGCGCCTGGGCGGCGTGGAGCCCGGACGCGACATCTGAGCCTGGCGCGACGGCGGCCGCACCCTGCACGGCGCGCCGCGCGTCAGGTGCGCTTCACCCGCTGCAGGAACTGGCGGGTCCGCTCGTGGCGCGTCCGCTCGAAGACGTCCTCGGCCGGCCTCCGCAGCTTCTTGCCACTGGAGGCGCCACGCGCGCCTCCTGGCTGTTGGTTGGCCAGATGAAACGCAGCGCATCCTCCGCGCTTCGTCGGCCGCGGCGCGACCGGGCCGTGCGCGGCTGTTCGCGCGCTCCACACCCGATAGACCACGATTCGTCGTTGACGGTCTTCTACGCTTAGTCGACTCGCGCGGCTCGCTGCCAGTGAGAAGGCCTCTGTCGACGCGCTTCGCGGCGGCGCGCGCGCGCTCGGGGCGCCGGAGGGCTCCCGCGGCACCCCCGCCTTGTTCTCGCGCCAGCGCCTGAATGCGCTCGCCTCAGAAGGCCTCCAATACGCGTGAGAAAGTGCTTGTATGGATATGGAAACCGCACGCGCACTCACCGAGAACCTCGCCGCCCTCCTCCGCCGCGAGCACGACGCGCTCGCCGAGTTCCTGGTCGCCCTCGCAGAGTTTGACCAGCGCCGGCGCTGGGTCGAGCTCGGGCACTCCTCGCTCTTCTATTTCCTGCACCGTGAGCTCCGGCTCTCCAAGGGCGCCGCCCAGTACCGGAAGGTCGCGGCCGAGCTCATCCAGGAGGTTCCGGGCGTGGTCGAGCCGCTCAGGAAGGGCCGTCTATGCCTGACCTCCATCATCGAGGCGGCCAAGGTGGTGACGGCCGAGAACTGGGAGACGGTCCTGCCCCGCTTCTACGGCCTCTCCAAGCGCGAGGCTATGGAGGTGGTCGCCGCCCTCCAGCCGCACCCTGCGCCCCCGGCGCGGAGCGTCGTCACCGCGGTCCGTCCCGCGCCGGCCGGGCTCGACGCGGTCCTGCCGCAGCGCGCCCCGCCACCAGTGCCAGCAGCGCTCGACCTCTGCGATGCGCCCGCACCTTCGGATGCCCGGCATGAAGCGACCCGCGTGGCTGGTTGGCCAGTGAACCAGCGCCCTTCGCCCATCCCGACCGTCGCGCCTCCTCGGCCCCTGGAGGTGGTCCCGCTCACGGCCGAGCAGAGCCGGCTTCACGCGACGGTGTCGAGCCGGTTCCTGCGCAAGCTCGAGGCCGCCCGCGATGCGCTGTCGCACGCCCGGCCGGATGCCACGCCCGGGGAGATCCTGGAGGCGGGGCTGGATCTGCTCCTCGCGCAGGCGGCCAAGCGAAGGGGGCTGGTCGAGAAGCCCAGGAAGGAGATTCGGCCTGCGAAGACGGAACCCCAGCCGGCGAAGGCAGACCACATCCCGGCCCACGTCCGGCGCGAGGTGTGGAGGCGGGACGGGGGCAGGTGCCAGTGGTCTCTCGCCTCGGGCGGCATCTGCGGTAGCACCCGCCACCTCGAGCTCGATCACGTCCGTCCGCGATCACGCGGAGGGACCTCGACCTTGGACAACCTCAGGATCCTCTGCAGGTCGCACAATGACCTGGCTGCGCGCCTCGCCCTGGGTGACGAGAAGATGGACCAGTTCACCTTCGGTCTCAGCGCAGCCCCCGGCGCTCACGCGGGGGCCGAGCGAACAGGTGCGAGCCCCCCACCACGCCGCCGCCGTGATCGAACCAGGACGGCACGGCACCATCGCGAGCACTCGCCCGCCCCGGGCATGCACCGGCCTCCGCACGGAGGTGCGGGCCTCCGTTGCGGGCGAACGGATCTTCTCCGCGACGCTTCCCTTCTCGAACACGCCTTGGGGGTCGGTCCGCAGGACCGGGTCGCGGGACACGCGCCGCTCACGGGAGGACGGGACGCCTGCGACGTGAGGAATGATCAGGACTGGCTCGGGCGGGCGGTTAACATCCACCGGATGAGCACGATCGACGTCGACGGGGTGCGGCTCGAGGTCCAGGCGATCCCCGCGCCCGCGGGGAGCGCGCGCTCGCCCCTGGTGTTCCTCCACGAGGGGCTGGGCTCGATCAGCATGTGGCGCGGCTGGCCCGAGCAGGTGTGCACCGCGACCGGCCGCGCCGGGGTGGTCTACTCGCGGCAGGGTTACGGCCGGTCCGACCCCACCCCCGACGTGCGCGGCGAGCCGGCCGAGCGGGAAGGCCGCCGCAGCGGGCGCCTGCGGCCCGACTACATGCACCGCGAGGCGCTCGAGGTGCTGCCCCCCCTGCTGCGGCGCCTGGAGATCGCGCGGCCGGTGCTGGTGGGGCACTCCGACGGCGGCACCATCGCCCTGATCCACGCCGGCCACCACCCGGTGACCGCCTGCGTGGTCCTCGCCCCCCACGTGATCGTGGAGGAGCTGACCGTGCGATCGATCGCGCAGGCGCGGGAGGCGTACACCCAGGGTGATCTGCGCGCCCGGCTCGCGCGCCACCACGACGACGTGGACTGCGCCTTCTGGCAGTGGAACGACGTCTGGCTCAGCCCGGAGTTCCGCGCCCTCGACATCCGCCAGGACTGCCGCCGCATCCATGCGCCGCTGCTGGCCATCCAGGGCGTGGACGATCCGTACGGGACCATGGCCCAGATCCACGACCTCGCCGCCGCCGCGCCGCAGACCCGGCTCCTGGAGCTCGAGCCGCCTGCGGCCACTCCCCGCACCGCGACCAGCCGGAGGCCGTCACCGCGGCGATCGCCGACTTCCTGCGCGTCGCCTGAGGGTCGGCGCGCCGCGAGGCGCCGGGGCCGTGAATCCCGGCGCGGCCCTGCCCGTCCCATTCGGCAGAGGCCATGCTCTCCCTCGCCGCGCTCCTCGCAGTGTCGCTGGCCGCCTCGGGCTGCCCGCTGCCGCCCATGGGCACGAGGCCGTTCGACCCGGGAGAGCGGCTCACGTACGACGTCAAGGCGCTGGGGCTCACCCGGAGCCGGGCAGTCTCCTTCGCCGTGGAGCCGGGCCAGGCCGCGACGCTCGGGCTGACCGCGAGCGTGAGCTTCCGTGCGCCGTTCAAGGGCGTGCGCGGCTCCGCGCGCTCCCTCGTGGACGGGCAGACGCTCCAGGGGCACCGCTACGTGGACGAATCGAACGACGGCACCTCCGCCAGCACGATGTCGCAGCTCGACCGCGAAGGGCTCGCGACCCGCGTGTACTGGGCCGACGGTGGACGGCGCGGCATGAACGCCTACCTCAAGAACGGCGCCGTGCTCGACGTGGTCTCGGCCCTGTACGTCCTCCGCGCGGTGCGCCTGACCCCTGGCGTCGCGTTCTGCTTCGACGCCGTCGGCGGCCGCACCTACTGGCGCGTCTCGGGGCGGGCCGCCGTGACCGAGCGCGTGCGGACTCCGGCGGGAAGCTTCGAGGCGCTGCGGCTCGAGGGAGTGGCGGTGAACGCCCACGATGGGTCGCGCCGGTACCCGATCCGGCTCTGGATCAGCGCCGACCCACACCGACTGCCGGTGCGACTCACCGTCGAGACCGACCTCGGACGGGTGGAGGCGGCGCTCTCTCGGACGGCGACGGCTGTGCGCTGAGGTGAGCCCTTGCGCCGATGTAGTTGCTTGGAACACCAAGAAAACGGTGCCGAGTCGGGTCGCAAAGGGGCGAGCGGCCCGGGCCCGTGCTACGTTCCCGCACCCTTAGTGGAAACGTCCCACAAACAGGAGACATCGCGATGAACAAGATCACGCTCGCAGCCGCGTTCGCGCTGAGCATGACGCTCGCCGGCTGCAACCAGCAGGCAAATACGGATCTCGCCGTGTGCAAGTCTGATCTCGCCCGGATCCAGGCCGAGGTGACGACCGCCAAGGCCGCCCAGGCCGACGTCGAGGCGAAGGTCGCCACGCTCGAGCAGCAGCTCACCGCCGCGACCCAGCAGCTCGAGCAGGTCCAGACCGCGGCGTCCGACGCGGCCACCGCGGCGAAGGCGAAGGTCGCCGCCAAGACGACCGCGGCCAAGGCGGCCGTGAAGCAGGCCGTGCAGCAGGCCGACATCAAGGTGCAGGAACCCGTGAAGCAGATGACCACCCAGGAGAAGGCGAAGGCCGCCGGCTTCTAGAGCCTACGAGGACCACCCCATGATCAAGCGCGCCATCATCGTCGCCCTGCCCCTCGCGCTCCTGGCCGGCTGCGGCGGGGACGACTCGAAGACCAACACGATCAGCACCGGGACCTACGCGGTCTCCAGCGCCACCAGCGCCCAGGCGGTCGACACCTGCGGCCTCCTGGCGGCCTACCAGGACCCGGCCAAGCGGATCGGGATCACCGTCACCGGGACCGACGCGATGTTCAATCTCGCGAACGATCCCCTCGCGGCCGCAGACTCACTCCCCCACGCGGTGATCAACGGCAACTCCCTCGATCCGTCGACCGAGGCAAACTACACGGTCGCCTACGGCTCGACCTGTGTCGTGCGCGTCCGCCGGTCGGTGACGGGGGACATCACCGCGAAGGATCAGGCCGCGCTGCAGCTCACCTTCAGCGCCCAGACCGAGGCAGGGACCTGCACCGCGGCCATTACCTCGTTCACGGCCATGCCCTGCAACTCCAGCTACCACTTCGTCGCGACCAAGGTTCAGTAGACGCAAGGCGAGCTTCACTGGCGGCCCGGGCCTCGTGCCCGGGCCGCTCGCCGTTCGTGACCCGGAGTTGTGCGGCGCGCGCCGGCCGGATATGGTTCGACCGTGATGCTTCGCGACGTGAGCGCGTATCGATTTACCTGCCCCCCGCCCCGGCCTGGGCGCTGGGTGGGTCTCCGCGCACCGTAGCGAGGACACTCCACACCATCGAGATCGCTCGGGCCTGGACGGGGGGGACGCTTTCGCTCCCGACCTGAACGCCGTCGCAGTCGGACGGCTCCCCTTCCCCGAGGACTCGCCCGTGAACGAACCCGCCGGAGCACCCGCCGTACAGGAACGGAACACGACGCTGCGCGCGGTGCGCGCGTCGATCGACGACGTCGACCGGCGCATCGTCGCGCTGCTCGCCGAGCGGCGCGGCTACGCGCTGCAGGCGGCCCGCTTCAAGCCGGCCGCCGACGGCGTGAAGGACCCGGCCCGCGAGGAGCAGGTGGTCGCGAACGTGAGGACGCTCGCCGGCACCGAGGGCATCGAGCCGGACCTCGTCGAGACGCTCTACCGTGACATGATCGCGGGCTTCGTCCGCGTCGAGCTCGCGTCGGGCGGGCACCGGGCGCCGCCCGCGGTCGAGGACCTCAACGTCGCCTCGTTCGACGCGCTGCCGCCGCCCGAGGACGTGAAGCTGCGGATCCCGGTGTCGGCGCGGGCCGCGCGGACCGTGACCGAGGGACGCCGCACCCTCGAGGCGATCCTCGACCGCCGCGATCCGCGGCTCGCCGTGATCGTCGGCCCCTGCTCGATCCACGACACCGTGGCGGGGCTCGACTACGCCCGCCGCCTGCGCGCCCTCGCGGAGGAGCTCTCGGACACGCTGTTCCTGGTGATGCGCGTCTACTTCGAGAAGCCGCGCACGTCGGTGGGGTGGGAGGGGCTCACCGCCGATCCCCGCATGAACCACTCGTTCCGGGTGAAGGAGGGGATGGAGCGCGCGCGGCGCTTCCTCGTCGAGGTGAGCGAGCTCGGCCTGCCGACCGGGACCGAGGCGCTCGATCCCATCTCCCCGCACTACCGCGGCGACCTCGTGACCTGGACGGCCATCGGCGCGCGCACCTCCGAGTCGCAGACGCACCGCAACCTCGCCTCAGGGCTCTCGACCCCCATCGGCTTCAAGAACGGCACCGACGGCGGCGTGGCCGGCGCGGTGAACGCCATCCTGGCCGCCGCGCGGCCGCACGCGTTCCTGGGCATCAACGACCAGGGGCGGTCGGCCGTCATCCACACCCGCGGCAACCGCCTCGGCCACCTCGTGCTCCGCGGCGGCGGCGGCCGGCCCAACTTCGACAGCGTCTCGGTCGCGCTCGCCGAGGAGGCGCTCGCGAAGGCGGGGCTCCCCCGGAACATCGTGGTCGACTGCTCGCACGCGAACTCGTGGAAGGACCCGGAGCTCCAGCCGCTCGTGGCGCGCGACGTCGCGAGCCAGCTGCGCCAGGGGAACCGCTCCATCGTCGGCTTCATGATGGAGAGCTTCCTCGAGACGGGGAGCCAGCCCATGGCGGCCGATCCCACGCAGCTCGTGTACGGCCGCTCGGTCACGGACCCCTGCCTGGGCTGGGACCGCACCGTCGAGACCCTGCGGGAGGCGCGCGCGCTGCTGCGCGGCGTGCTGGAGGGGCGCCGGGCGAGCTGAGCACGATGCGCGGCGCGCGGCCTCGACGAGCGTCCGTGCGAGCGGGCGCCCTGGCGCCCCGTCGTGTATTCACCTCGGGTTTGATCGGCCGAGCGCATCCGTTATGGACCGCGCGGCGACGCCACGCGGCGCCGCCTGGAGGTGAACCATGGAAGGCAAGCTCCAGAGCTGGTGGCCGCTGCCGCTCCGCATCCTCCTCGGCATCGGCTTCATGGTGCACGGCGCGCCGAAGATCTCGAGCCTGGCCGGGCACGAGGGCTTCGCGGCCATGCTGCAGCAGATGGGGATCCCGCTGCCGGCGCTCATGGCCTGGGTGGTCGGGCTGGTGGAGTTCTTCGGCGGGGTCGCGCTGGTGATCGGCCTCTTCGTGGCCGAGGCCACCGTGCTCCTCGCCATCGACATGCTGGTCGCGATGTTCAAGGTGCACCTCGCGGCCGGGTTCAGCTTCCTGAACGTCACCGGGATGAGCCCCGAGGGCACGCCGCTGTTCGGCATGCCGGGCGCCGAGGTGCCCCTGCTCTACCTGGCCGGGCTGGTGGCGCTCTTCATCGGCGGCCCCGGGCCGCTCTCGGTGGAGGAGCGGGCGCTGAAGCCGGAGAGCAGGCTGCGCCCGCCGTGGCTCAGGCACCACCCGGTGCATGCGTAGCGCGGGCCCAGCCCACTGACGGGGGCGAGCCGACGCCGGTCGTGGGCCGCCCCCGCCCCGAGGCTGCGCCAACCATCGGCGAAGGCGCGGTTTCCCTGCCACCGCCTGGTGGACAGGGCGCTCTCCCCCAGACCGGGGATCTTGGTTCGGAGGGCCGTCCGTCGTAGAGTCCCCGCCCCATGCGGGGGCGACAATCAGCCGCTGTTCACTTGCTGTTCTTTCTCTCCGGCGCCGCCGGGCTCGTCTACCAGGTCGTCTGGTCTCGACTGCTGAACGAGGTGTTCGGCGTCACGGCCCACGCCGTCACGGCGGTCCTGGCGACGTTCCTCGGAGGCCTGTCGCTGGGCGGCTGGCTGCTCGGTCGCGTCGCCGACCGGACCCGGAGCCCGCTGCGCCTGTACGCGCTGCTGGAGCTGGGCGTGGCGGGGACCGCGCTCGCGGGGGCGTGGGTGGTCCGGGCGGTCGACCCCCTCCACGTGTGGGTGGCCTCGCGGCTCGCGCCGGACTCGGCCGCGCTCCTGCTCTTCCGGACCGCGCTCGCCGCGGTGGTGATCCTCCCGCCCACGGTGCTCATGGGCGGGACGCTGCCGGCCATCACCCGCGCGGTGGTCGATCGCATCGGCCTGCTGGGCCGCCGGCTGAGCTTCGTCTACGCGCTGAACACGGCCGGCGCGGTGGTCGGGAGCGTCGCCGCCGGCTTCGCGCTGATCCGCCTCCTGGGCGTGCACGGCACGCTCTGGCTCGCGGCGGCGGTGAACGTGCTGGTGGGTGGCGCGGCGGTTTGGCTGGCCGGCATTCGACATCCGGCCGAGGCACTCTTCGCGAAGCGAAGTGTGCCCGGCCGCTCCTCACCGGCCAGGCGGGGCGGCGTCCCCGGCGCGCCGGCGGTGGAGGAGGAGGACCCCGGCCCGGCGCCGGGGGCGTGGTGGATCCTGGTGGTGATGGGGATCTCCGGCATCGCCTCGCTCGCGCTCGAGGTGATCTGGACGCGGATGCTGGTCCTGGTGGTCGGCACCTCGACCTACGCGTTCGTGACCATGCTGACCGCCTTCCTGGTGGGCATCGCGCTCGGCAGCTTCATCGCGCGGGCCTTCGTGGACCAGGTGCGGAGCCCCCGCCTCGCCTTCGGCTGGGTGCAGCTCGGCATCGCGGCCTCGACGCTCGCGACCCTGCCGCTCATGGGCGCGCTGATGCTCGACGCGCAGCGCTGGCTCGAGGGGATGGAGCTGCGCTGGGTCGCGCTGGTGGCCGGCCGGTTCGGGCTGAGCTTCCTCGTCATGATCGTGCCCACCACGCTCATCGGGATGACCTTCCCGCTGGCGGCGAAGCTCTGGGCGCGCGGGGTGGGGACGCTGGGCGGCCGCCTCGGCCAGCTCTACGGCGCGAACACCCTCGGCAACATCGCCGGGGCCGTGCTGGGCGGCTTCGTGATCCTCCCGGCGGTGGGGATGCAGCGGGGCGTGGCGCTGGTGGCCATCCTGAACCTCGCCGCCGCGGCCTGGGGGCTCCTGCCGTCGCGGGAGCACCACGGGCGGCGCGGATTCCTGCTGCGGGCGATCCCGGTCTCGGCCGGCCTGTGGGCCTGCGCCTTGCTCCTCGCCTTGTGGCGCCCGGCGCCCTTCGTGTCCACGGAGGAGGACCCGGACGACACGGTCCGCTACTACCGCGAGGGCCTCGTCTCGACGGTGAAGGTGCTGCAGCGGGCCGACGACGGGCGGCAGCACGTCATGCTGGTGGACGGCGTGCGGATCGGCCAGAGCAGCGAGGGCGTGGACCGCAAGCAGCAGGTGCTGGCGCACTTCCCCTTCCTGCTCAGGACCGCGCCGCCCGCGCACGTCCTGTCCATCGGGCTCGGCACCGGCATCCTGATCGGCGAGATGGCCCACCACCCCGGCGTGGAGCGGATCGAGTGCGTCGAGCTCTCCCCCTCGGTGATCGAGGCGGCGCGCCTGTTCGGCCCCTTCAACGGCGGCGTGATGGACAACCCCGCCGTCCGGGTGGTGAACGACGACGGCGTGAACTACCTGAAGCGGAGCCCGACCCGGTACGACGCGATCGTCTCCGACGGCAAGTCGCGCTCCGGGCACGCCGGGAACGCCCTCTTCTACTCGCAGGACTACTACCGCTCCGCGCGCGAGCACCTCGCGCCGGGCGGCGTGATGATCCAGTGGGTGCCCCTCGACGTCCCGCCCGCGGACCTCCGCATCCTCCTTCGGACGTTCATCGGCGTGTTCCCGGACGCCTATGTGTGGGTCGCCCAGTCGTCGGCCTTCCTGGTCGGGCTCGATCGGCCGCTGGTCCTCGACCTGGACCACGTGCAGCGCGTGCTCGACGCCCCCGAGAGCGCCGACCTGCGGCGCCACGGCTGGCGGAGCGCGACCGAGGTCGCCACCATGCTGGTCGCGGACGCGGCCTCGCTCGCGCCCTGGCTCGCGCAGGAGGACACCGTGAACTCCCTCGAGCACCCGGTGCTCGAGTTCTACGCTCCGGCCGCGCTGGCCGAGCCCGCCGCCGCGCGCGTGGCGGACAACCTGGCCGCGCTCGCGACGCTGCGCCTGGGCAGCCCGCGCGTCCGGCTGCTCGGCGGCGACCCGGCGGCGCTCGAGGCGGGCGCGCGCGCGGAGCGGCTGCTGGTGAACGGGCTGGTGGAGCTCAGCCGCGGGGACGCCGCCGGGATCGGGGCGCTCGAGGCCGCGGCCGCGGGCGCTCCGACGGGCGGCGTCGTCGCGCAGGCGGTGGCCGAGGCGCTCCTGGACGCGGGGATCCGGGCGGACACGGGCGGCGACCTCCGCAGCGCGATCGGCCTCTACCGCGCGGCCCTGGCGGCCTGGCCGGAGCTGACCCACGCCTGGATCGATCTCGGGCGGGCGCTCGCCATCCAGGGCCAGGCGGAGGAGGCGCTCCGGGATCTCGGCCGGGCCCTCGAGCTGAACCCCGAGTCCGGCTCGGCGCACCGCTGGGCGGCCCAGATCTTCCAGCTGATCGGGCGGCCGGACGAGGCCATCCCGCACGCCCGCGAGGCCCTGCGGCTCGGGCCGGGCGCCGCCCAGGTCCACACCAGCCTCGGGGCCTCGCTCGCGATGACCGGCCGGTTCGACGAGGCGCTCCGGGAGCTCCGCGAGGCGCTCCGGCTCGATCCCCGGCTGCCCGAGCCGATGGTGCGCGCCGCCCTGCTCCTCGCCGCCCGTCCGGGCGCCACGCCCGCGGACGCGGCGGAGGCGGTGGGGCTGGCGCGTCGCGCGGTGGAGCTGACCGCGGGCCGGGACGCCGCCGCGCTCGAGACGCTCGCCGCGGCGCTCGCCGCCACCGGCGACTTCGGGGAGGCGGTGGTCGAGCAGGGCCGCGCGATCGCGCTCATCCCCGCCGGCGAGGCGGCCGACGACGCGCGTGCCACGCTCGCGCATTACCGCGGCGGGCAGCCGCTCCGGCTCGGGGCGCCGCCCGCGGCCGCGGCCCCCTGACCGCGCACGATCCGCCGGGGCGGCGACGCGTCACCCCGGCGGCCGCGGCGCCGAGCGTGCGGCGCGCGCCGCGGCCCAGGCGCGGCCTCAGCACAAGGGATCGCCGGCGAACGCCTCGAGGATCCCCGTGGCGGACCACTCGGACACGCGCCCCTGCTGGTCCCTCGCTCGCACTCGCCAGTAATAGACGTTCGGGACGATGTCGGCGCAGATGTCCTGCGGGATGTTGGTCAGCGTCGCCGGATGGCTCAGGGCGGGGACCCCACCCCAGCTGGTCGGAACGCCGCTCACCCAGCCCGAGTCCCCGACGGTCGATCCGGGCACCCCAGGGCCGACCATCGAGCCATTCACGAGGTGGGTGAACCCCGGGTCCGACGCGAGCTGGATCTCGTACTGCACCTGGGTGCCGGACGGCGCCGTCACGCCGTACCAGACCAGGTCGAGCGTCACCGTGGAGGTCCCGACGGTCGACCAGGCCGCGACGGGCGCCAGGTCCGGCCTGGGAACCGCGTCCGCGCCCGGGGTGGTGAAGGTCTGAAGGGCGGTCTGCGTCACGTTGCGGAACACGTCGCTCGTGCGAACGCGCCACACGTAGGCCGTGCCCGGGGTGAGCCCGGTGAGCGTCACCGAGTGCTGATACTGCATGGCGTCGTCGCCCGCGACGAACCCGGCGGTGCCGGGCCCGTACTCGACGTACGAGGTGGACGCGCTCGCCGGTGCCCCAGGTCACGGTGGCGCCGGTCGCGGTCACCCCCGACACCGTGGGCCCGGCGGAGAGCCGGGGCGCCAGGTACTCCGTGGAGGGCGGTCTCCAGGCGGAGTGGCAGTGCGAGCAGTCGCCCTGCGGATTTCCGAACGGGTGGTCGTTCGGGTACGAGGGCGACAGGTCCGTCATGTACCGGATGCCCTCGTGGCCGTGGCAGTAGAAGCAGGCGCTGCCGGCCGGCACCGGATCGACGGGCGCCCCCTCGAACCACCAGTACTCACCGTCGGTGGTCCAGATCTCCTTGTGACAGTTCTTGCAGAGCTGGTGGCGGTCTCCCTCGTGGCAGGCGGTGCAGAGCAGCTCGGCCCCCACGCCCGCCCGGTCGATCGCGCCTGGCGGGATGGTGACGCCGTTCACCTTCGCGGCGAGCAGGAAGGCGTTGGTGCTGGCGTGGAAGTCATGGCAGGCCGCGCAGGGCAGCGCGCCCTGGCCGCGCTGGTAGGGCGGCAGCAGCGAGCCGCCGAAGCCGCGCGTCACGAGCGTGGTCGGGTAGCACTGCGCCAGGTTCCACGGATTGCAGGAGGAGTTGAGGACCGTCCCCTCGGGACACGCCTGATAGGTCAGCTTGGGCGCGATCGCGGTCCCGGCCTCGTCGATCGTCTCGATGTCGCACGTCCACACCCACGGGCCGGATAGCCCGCGCTGGTACCACCAGCGCGAGGTGATGCGGAGGGCGCTCGGCACGTCGGGCTGCCCGGCGGGGCACGGCAGCGCTCCCTGGCCTGATCGATCTCTGCCCCGCGGGGTCGAGCACGTCGAACCGGCACGTCCCCGGTCGCTGGTCCGTGAGAGTCGCCGCTCGCGGCGTCGCTCCACCCCACCAGCAGCGGCGGCGTGCGATCGCCGAGCGTCTGCCCCTGGCCGCTGTGGCACCCGACGCAGCTGCCGCTGGTGGCCGTGCCGTCGCCGTTCAGGAGCCGCACCACGCCGCTCATGTGCTGCGACTGGTCGTGGCAACCCTGGCACGTCGCGCTGGTGCTCGTGCCGGCGATGACGTGCGCGGAGCGCGCCGCGCTCGCGTCGAGCGTCGTCACGTTGGTGTGACAGGAGGTGCACTGGAGCGGACCGGAGTTCCACGCGACCGCGTGCGGCTCGGCGCCGAGCGGGCTGTGACACGCGACGGTGCAGGTGGTGGTTCCGCCCGCGACCGTGATGGTGCCGCCTTCGGTGCTCGCGCCGCCCGGGAACGTGACGGCGCCGAAGCTCAGCACGCCGGCGCACGCGTGGCAGACGGCGCAGTCGAAGCCGGCGGCGGCGTGCCGATCGTGCGCGCCGTTCCCGATGCACACGTCGCCCGTCACCGCCGAGGAGACGCGCGCGGAGCGGGCGGGCGCGCCGCTCGCGCCGGCCGCGGTCCCCTCGTCGGGCGTGGGCGTGGCGCGCTTGCCGGTGCAGGCGGCCAGGGCGAGCGTGATCACCGCCGTGACGACGGCGGTCGCTGACCGAGGCGCGAGCGGAGAAGGACGGCGGCCGACACCGGAAGCGCTGCGCGGCCTGCGAGGACTGGAGTTGCCCACGGTGAGCTCCTGTCGAGAGGCTCGGCCGGGGTCCTTCGCGGCCACCCGGCGTCCTGCCGACAGTACGAGGTCACCGCGCCCGCCGAGATGAGCCACGATGCCGCGGGCATGGCGCCTCGGACATCGTACCCAGCGTCAACGACAGGCGGCGCTCGCGGGCGCCCCGTTCCTCCCCACTTCATCGCGCCGCGCGCTCGACGGCCGAGCGGGGTCACCGGGCGCACGATCAGCGCCGCTCCGCAGCGGAACGGGCCACAGGTCGGCGGCGCCGTCACCGCGCCGCGCCGACCGCCTGGCGCGCCAGCCGTAGCGCCGCCTCCTCGAGCCGCGGGGCGCGCGCAGACGCCGGCGCGGCCGGCGCGAGCGCCTGGGCGCCGGCGGGCACCGTCCACGACTGGAGCGAGACGGTGGTCGACTCGTTCATCCCCGGCGCCGTGAGCCTCAGGAGCGACACCACCCGCCCCACGTCGCGCGCGAACCAGTCGTCCTGGGTCGCGTCCACCACCACCGTCCCGCCGGTCGTCGCGGTGGCCGTCACGTGGGCCGCCAGCTGCGTGTGCGCCACGTCGAAGAACTGGCCAGCGGGTACGCCGGCGGTCTCGGTGACCGAGAAGACGCGCAGGGTGACCACCAGGTCCGCGTGGTCCGGCTTCAGGTCACCGTCGAGGTCCCCGAGGTCGAGCGCGCGGCAGGTGGCCTGCTCCGTCGGCGCCATCACCGCCACCGGGGAGGGGAGGATCATCGACGGATAGAGCTGGTCGAAGGGCGGCTCGGCGGACGGGTCCGAGAGCACGTAGACGCCGGCCGGCCGCTTCACGACGAGCTCGGTCGACGGCGGCCCGGAGGGCGCGGTGGTGATGAAGACGAAGGCCGTCTCCGCGCCGACGGGCTGCGTCGCGCTCACCGTCGTGGTGCCGATCACGTCGCTCGACTCGTTGCGGTAGGTCCAGGTCCGGCCCACCGCGGCCGGGAAGTAGTTCAGCGTGTCGCCGGGGCCGGTGGACGGGATGGCGGCGCGCCGGCAGGTGCCGGCCGGGATCGCGTCGCCGTCGCCGCCTCCACAGGCGGCGAGCGCGACGGCGAGCGAGAGGGTGAAGGATGCGACGACGGCGCGGCGGCGCAGGGCCTCGAGCATGGCGTCCCCCCTGGACGGCTCGAGGCTACGCCATCGGCGCCGCATGGCCAGAAAAGCGGCCCGGCATCCCCCTGACGGACGGTGAACGGGGCGAAGGGAGGCGCGGCCACGCCCCGCTCCGCGCGCGCTACCTCCCCGCCGGCTCCGGGAAGCCGCGCTTGCGCATGAGCGCGCCGATCCCGGCGTCGCGGCCGCGGAACGCGCGGTAGGCCTCGGCCGGGTCGACCGTGTTGCCCACCGCGAAGACGTGCTCGCGGAGCCGGGCGGCGACCTTCCGGTCGTAGGGACCCTTGCCCTCGGTGAACGCCTCGAAGGCGTCGGCGCTGAGCGTGTCGGCCCAGAGGTAGCTGTAGTAGCCGGCCGAGTAGTCGTCGCTCGCGAAGACGTGCTCGAAGTGCGGCATGCGGTGGCGCATCACGATCTCGCGCGGCATGCCGAGGGCGGCCAGGGTCTCGCGCTCGAAGGCGGCCGGGTCGATGTCCCGCGCGCCGGCGAGGTGCAGCCTTCATGTCCACGAGCGCCGAGGCGAGGTACTCGACCGTGTCGAAGCCCTGGTTGAACCTGCGAGGCGCGCTCGATCTTCTGCACCAGCGCGCGCGGGATCGGCTTGCCGGTCTCGTAGTGGCGGGCGTACCGGTTCAGCACCTCGGGGGTGGCGAGCCAGCGCTCGAGGAGCTGCGACGGGAACTCGACGTAGTCGCGGGCCACGCGGTGCCCGAGAGCGACGGGTAGCTCACGTCGGAGCTGAGGCCGTGCAGCGCGTGGCCGAACTCGTGGAAGAGGGTCTCGGCGTCGGTCCAGCTGACGAGCACCGGCTCGCCCGGCTTGCCCTTCACGAAGTTGGCGTTGTTCGAGACGATGGTCGGGACTTCGCCGTCGAAGCGCTCCTGGTTGCGGTAGGCGTTCATCCACGCGCCCGAGTGCTTGCCCGTCGCGCGCTAGGGATCGAAGTACCAGAGGCCGACGTGCTTGCCGCTGGCCGTCCTTCACTTCCCAGACGCGGACGTCCGGGTGATAGACGGGGACGCCCTTGGCCGGCGAGAAGTGCAGGTCGAGGAGCTGGCCGGCGACCCAGAACATCGCCCTCGCGCAGCTTCTCGAGCTGCAGGTAGGGCTTCACCTCGTTCTCGTCGAGGTCGTACTTCGCCTTGCGCACCTTCTCGGCGTAGTAGCGGTAGTCCCAGGGCTCGATGGTGATCTCGGCCTTCTCGCGGTCGGCGACCGCCTGCATGTCGGCGACCTCCTCGCGGACGCGGGCCACCGCGGCCGGCCACACCGCCTCCATGAGCTCCATGGCGCGCTCGGGCGTCTTGGCCATGGAGTCCTCGAGGCGCCAGTGCGCGTGCGTCTCGTAGCCGAGCAGGCGCGCCCGCTCGGCCCGCAGCTTCAGGATCTCGGCGATCGCCTTCTTGTTGTCGCGGGCGTCGCCGTGATCGCCGCGGCTCGACGAAGTTCGCGCCACACCTTCTCGCGCAGGTCGCGCCGCTCCGAGTAGCTCAGGAACGGCTCGACGCTCGAGCGGGTGTTGAGGACCGCCCACTTGCCCTTCTGGCCGCGGGCCTCGGCCGCGGCGGCCATGGCCGCGCGGACCGAGGCCGGCAGCCCGGCGAGCTCGCTCTCGCCCGTCGAGGACGAGCGTGTACTCGTCCTCCTCGGCCAGGACGTTCTGGGTGAAGGTCGTGATAGAGCGCGGCGAGGCGCTCGTTGATCTCGGCGACGCGCTTCTTGCGCGGCCGCGTCGAGCTTGGCGCCGGCGCGGACGAAGTTGGTGTAGTAGAGCCAGGCCAGCCGCTTCTGCTCGGGCGTCTTGCACGCCGTCTCGCGCGCCTCGTAGACGGCCGCGATGCGTGCGAAGAGCTTCTCGTTCTGGGTGATCTGGTCCTGGAAGGCCGCGAGCTTCGGCTCCATCTCGCGCTCGACCGCCTGGAACGTCGGGCGTGCTCATGGTGCACGAGCAGACGCCGTAGATGGCGTCAGCACGCGCTCGAGCGCGCGTCCCGAGCGCTCCATCGCGGCGAGCGTGTTGTCGAAGGTGGGCGGCGCCGGGTCGCTGGCGATGGCGTCGATCTCGGCGAGCTGCTCCGCCATCGCCGCCTCGAGGGCGGGCTTGAACTGCTCGACCTTGACCGCGTCGAAGGGCGGGACGCCGCCGTACGGGCCCTTCCACGGCGCCAGGAGGGGATTCGACACCGCGACCTCCGCGCCGGCGCCGCCCGCGGCGGGGCCGGCGAGGACGGCGAGGCTGATGAGGAGACCCGTGACGGCAGCTGACATGAATGACCTCCGCGCCATGTGCGCGGAGGTATTTTGGATGGCGGGATGCCGCCCGGTCAAGCCCGAATGTGGGGTCCGCGGGCGGCCGCTGAGCGCTCGGGTGGCCGCGCGCCGTTCACGAACCGTCCTCGGCCGTCTAGCTCCCTCGCCGCCGGCGCACCGTGATCGACTCGCCGCCGATCCCCCAGTTGTCGGTCTCGACCTCCTCGATCACGACCACCGTGGTGGCCGGGTTCTTCCCGAGCTTGTCGCGCAGCAGCTCGGTGACGCCGCGGATCAGCTCGGCCTTCTGCTCGGCGGTGGCGCCCTCGCGGGTGATCTTGATGTTCACGTACGGCATGAGCCCTCCTACGTGCGGGTGGTGAGGGGATGACGGCGCGCGCGGCGGAGCCGCGCGCGGTGGCGAGGAGCAGGCCGCCGAGGGCGACCGCCCCCGCGGCGACCAGGACGCCCGGCCGCGGGTCGCCGAGCCGCGCCGACAGCGCCCCCGCCAGCACCGGGCCCAGGATCTGCCCGACGCCGTAGAGCGCGGTGAGCGTGCCGATGGCGCGCCCGGGCGCGGCCGGCGCGAGGGTCCTGCCGGTGGCCAGCGCGAGCGTGGTGATGCCCATGAACGTGCCGCCGAACAGCGCCGCGCCGGCGAGCGCCGCTGCCGGTGACGACGAGAGCGACGGCAGGGCCATGCCCACCGCCTGGACCAGGTACGCGAGCGCCAGCACGCGGCGCTGGCCGTGCCGGCCGCCCAGGCGCGACCAGAGGACCGCGGACGGCGCCGCCGCGAGGCCGGTCAGCACCCAGGTCCAGGGGGCGAGCGACTCGAGGCCGGGGGTCCGCCGGACCGCGGCCACCGCGAAGGTGCCGCTCACGATGTAGCCGAACCCCTCCAGGAAGTAGGCGGCGGCCAGCCGGCCGAAGCCGAGATCGGGCTGGCTCGCGGGGGCCGTCGTCGCTCCGGGCGCGCCGTGCCCGGCGGTGGCGAGGCGCCGCCACGGGGCCACGCAGAGGAGGCCGGCGATGGCCGACAGCGCCAGCCAGGGCGGGCCGAAGCCCGCCGCCTGCGGCGCGAGCGCGGCGGTGGAGCCCGAGAGCGCGATCCCGATCCCCACGCCGCCGAAGAGGAGCCCGCCCGCGGCGGGGGCGGCCTCCAGCGCGGCCGAGGAGGCCAGGACGAACACGAGCCCGCTCGCCAGCCCCGCCAGCCCGCGCAGCGCCGCCCAGGCGGCCACCGACGTCGTGAGCGCGCCGAGCGCCGTGGCGAGGACCGTCGCCGCGAGCGCCGCCCGCAGCAGGGCGCCGCGCCGGGGGTGCGAGGCGACCTGTCGCGCGGCCAGGACGCCGGCGAGATAGCCGACCAGGTTCAGCGAGGCGAGCGCCCCGGCGGTGTCGTCGCCCACCCCGAGCCCCGCCTGCGTCGCCGGCAGGAGCGCGGTGTAGGCGAAGCGGCCGATCCCCATGGCGGCCGCGAGGGCCAGCGCGCCGGCGACGGCGTCCCTGGACGGCGAGCGGTTCACGGCCTCTTCATGCCCGCCGTTCGCGCGCTCGTCCAACGAACCCGCGCGCACGGCCTCGATGGGCGTCAGCGCGGCGCGCGGTCGCCACCCCCCGCGACCTCCCGCTCGAGCGCCGCGACGTCGGCCTCGAGCCGGGCGGCCTTCCGGCAGCCGCGGGCGTTCCGGTCCTCCCGCACGAAGCTCTCGAGCCTGTCCGAGAACGCGAAGGCGCGCTCGCCCCGCCCCGTCGCGAGGCAGTACTGCTCGAAGTTGGACCGATCGAGCTCGCCGGCGAGCCGCTGCACCAGGCCGGTCCCCGCCCCCTCCGCGCCGTCCCCCGGCTTGCCGGAGCGGGCCTCGCCCCCGGGCGACCGGTACCGCTCGTGGAGCTCGTCGAGCGCGGCGCGCAGCGCCTGCCGGCGCTCGAGCAGCTTCTCCTCCGGCGACCTGCAGGCCGCGAGCGCGAGGAGCCCCGCGAGCGCGAGCATGGCGCGCCTCACCGGCGCTCCCCTTCGCACGGCGTCGAGACGAGGCAGCTCACGGCGCGCATCGTACGCTGGCGGCGCGCGCGGCGCCAAGGCCGAGGGCGCCTCGTTCAGGCCGCCGCCGGAGCCGCGTCGTCGCTGCGCCCGGCGCCGGGCTCCGGGACGCTCTCCCCGGCCTCGATGGCCGGAGGGAGCAGGTGGTACAGCACCGGGGTGACCACGCGCGCCAGCACGGTCGAGGAGACGAGCCCGCCGACGAGCACCAGCGCCAGCGGCGAGTAGAGCGCCGAGCGCTCCAGGGCGAGCGGGAGCAGGCCGCCGAGCGCGGTCAGCGTGGTGAGCAGGATGGGGACGAAGCGGGTCTCCCCGGCGCGCGCCACCGCCTGGTCGAGCGGCACGCCCTCCTCGCGGAGCTGGTTCGTGAAGTCCACCAGCAGGATCGAGTTCTTCACCTCGATGCCCATCAGCGCCACGAACCCGATCACCGCCGTGAACGAGAGCGTGTAGCCGGAGAGGAACAGCGCCGTGAGCCCGCCCACCACGCCGAGCGGGATCACCGACGCGACGATGAGGGTCGAGCGGAAGGTGCGGAACTCGAGCACCAGCACGGCCAGCACGCCGATGGCGGCCACCAGGATGGCGGTGCCGAGGCCGCCGAAGCTCTCCTGACGGCTCTCGAGCTCGCCGGCGGGCACCACCCGGACGCCGGCCGGCCAGGTCTCGCGCCGAGAGGCGCGCCAGGATGGCGCGGGTGAGCCGGTCGGTGTTGTAGCCCTCGCGCACCTGGGCCGTCACCGTCGTGCTCCGGACCGTGTCGTGGTGGTTGATGCGGGCGGGGGACGGCTCCAGGGCGACGTCCGCCACCTGGGCGAGGGGCACCGCGCCGGCCGCGCCCGGCACGTGGAGCCGCTCCAGGACCTCGAGCCCGGGGCGGGCGCCGCCCGGCAGCGCGGCGCCCGCGCGCGGCAGCGTCACCCGGACCGGCCAGGCCTCGTCGGCGGTGTCCTCGCGGTAGCTCCCCGCCACGACGCCGCCGACGGCGAGGCGCACGGCCCGGTCCACGTCCGGCACCGCCACGCCCGCCAGCGAGGCGCGGTCGCGATCGACCCGCACGCGGAGATCGCTCTTCCGGTCCTTGCTCGGGTTCCGCACGTAGCGGGTGCCCTCGGTCGCCGCGACGATCGCCTCGACGCGGCGGGCGGCCTCCTCGAGCCGGGCCGGATCGTCGCCCAGGAGCCGCATGGCGATCGGCGCGTCCACCGGCGGCCCGTTCTCGAACTCCCGCACCTCGAGCGTGGCGCCCGGGTACCCCGCGAGCTCGCCGCGGATCGCGCCGAGCACCCGCTCGATCTCGTCCGGCTCCCGGCTCGCCACCTCGGCCAGCACCTCGCCCTGGCTCGACTTCTCGTTCGCCGGGGCCACGTTGTAGTAGACGCGCGGGTTCCCCTTCCCGACGTTGGCGGTCACGTGGCGGACCTCCGGGTGTCGCGCCAGGACCTGCTCCACGAAGCGCACGGCGCGGTCGGTCTCGGCGAGGCTCGCGCCCTCCGGCGCCTCGACCGTCACGCGGAACTGCGGGATGCCGGCCTTCGGGAAGAGGCTGAAGCCGATGACGGGGACCAGCGCGAGGCTGCCGGCCAGCAGCGCGCCCGCGATCCCGAGGGCCGCCGCGGGCCGCCGAAGGGCGTGCTCGAGGACGCGCCGGTAGGAGCCCTCGACCAGCCAGGTGAGGCCGCGGAAGAACAGGTTGCCGTGCTCGCCGGCGCTGCGGAGCAGCACGCTCGAGAGCCAGGGGACCACCGTCAGCGAGACCAGCAGCGACGCGCCGATGGTGAAGACGATGGCCACCGGCATCGAGCGGATGAAGAGGCCCGGCGCCCCGGGGAGCGCCAGCAGCGGGACGAAGGCGAAGACCAGGGTGGCGGTGCAGCCGAGCACCGAGAGGGTGATCTGGCGGGTCGCCCGGATGGCCGCCTCGCGGGGCGGGTAGCCGAGCCGCAGCCAGCGGGTGATGTTCTCGACCACCACCACCGAGTCGTCCACCAGCAGGCCGAGGGCGATCACGAACCCGACGATGCTGAGCTGGTTGACCGAGAAGCCGGTCGCCCCCAGGAGGAAGACGCCGAGCGCCAGCGAGAGCGGGATGGAGACCATCACCACCGCCGACGCGCGCAGGCCGAGCGGCAGCAGCGTCACCAGCACCAGCGCGATGGCGATGGCGAAGTCGCGCGCGAAGCCCCCCAGCCGGTGGCCCACGTTGTCCGCCTGGTCGAAGGCGGTCTCGATCGACACGCCCGGCGGCAGCTCGGGCCGGAACGCCGCCACCGCCGCCCGCAGCCCGTCCCGCACCCGGAAGACGTTCTGGCCCTCCTTCTGGTTCGCGGCCACCAGCGCCGCCCGGCGGCCGTCCGCGCGGACGAGGTGCACCGGCTCGGCGTCGGCGAGCGCCACCTCGGCCACGTCGCCCACCCGGACCGACCGGCCCTCCGAGAGCCGCACCACCGTGTCGCGGATCTCGTCCACCGAGCCGTAGTCGCCGCTGGTCTTCACGCCCAGCTGGCGCGCGCCCGCGTCCAGCGAGCCCGCCGGGATGCTGCGGGACTCGGCCCCGATCGCGGCGATCACCTCGGCGGGCGAGACGCCCAGCGCCGCGATCCGCTCCGGATCCACCGCCACGCGGACCTCCTGGCCGGGCAGGCCGGCCCGCTCCACGTCGCCCACGCCGGGCACCGCCTCGAGGCGCTTCTGCAGGGCGCGCGCGACGCGCTCCAGCTCGCCGTAGGACGCGGTCTCCGAGACCACCGCCAGCTCCAGGATGTTCACCTCGGCGGCGTTGAACTCCTGCACCTCGAGCCGGGCCAGCCCCTCGGGCAGGGTCGGGCGGAGCGCGGTGACCTCGCGGAGCACGTCGTCGCGCTTGCGGGCCGGGTCGGTGCCCGCGGTGAACTCCACCTGCACCACCGCCAGGCCGTCCTCGATGGTGGTCTTGATCGACTTCACGTCGTCGAGGGTCTTCACCTGGCGCTCGAGCGGGTCCACCACCAGCCGCTCCACGTCGACCGGCGTGGCGCCGGGCAGGACCGCCACCACCGCGAAGCTCGGGTACGGGAAGGTCGGATCCTCGGCCTTGGGGATCGAGAGGAGCGAGGCGACCCCGAGGAGGGCCACGCCCAGGAAGAGCACCAGCGTGAACTGCCAGCGGCGGACGGAGAACTCGGCGACGTGCATGGCAACTCCCGAAAGGTCGGCACTGCGTAGCCGGCGAGGAGCGGCCGGGCACACTTCGCTTCGCGAACTGTGCCTCGGCCGAAGGTCGGAGGCCGGCTACGGGACGGGCTGGATCCGCGCGCCGTCGGCGAGCCGCGCGGCGCCCTCGGTGATCACCCGCTCCGCGCCCTCCAGCCCGGCCGCGAGCACCGCCCGGTCGTCCTTCAGGAAGGCGATCCGGACCGGCACCCGCCGCGCGCGGCCGCCCTCCGCCACGAAGACCACGCCCCGCTCACCGTCCCCCTCCTGCACCGCCTCGAGCGGCACCGCCGCGGCGCCGTCGACCGTGCGCGCGATCTCCACCTTGGCGGTGAGGCCGGCCAGGAGCGTGGGCGGGGCGCTGGCGGCGTCGAGCCGGATCTCCACCGGGTAGGTGCCCGTGCCGCGGGCCGCCGAGCGGCCGATCTCGGCCACCCGCCCCGCGATCGCCTGGCCGGGCGCCGCGTCGAGCCGGACCGTGGCCGCCGCTCCGGGCTCGAGGCCGAGCACGTCGCGCTCGGGCAGGCTGGCGCGCACCACGAAGCCGCGGCTCCGGCCGCTCACGTGCACCACCGCCCGGCCCGGGGCGACCACCTCGCCCGGCTCCGCCAGCCGCCGGTCCACCCAGCCGTCGTCCGGCGCGGTGAGGGTGGCGTGCCGGAGCGTGAAGGCGGCCGCCTCGAGGCGGGCCTGCGCCACGTCGGCCGCGGTCTCGGCGTCGTCCGCCTCCGCCCGGGCGATGGCGTCGGAGGCGGCCAGCACCCGCGCGCGGGCCCGGTCGCGCTCGGCCTTGGCGAGCGCCGCCCGCGCCTGGGTCACCGCCGCGGCGATCTCGGTCCCGTCCAGGCGCGCCAGCACCTGCCCGCGCCGGACCCGCTCGCCCTCGTGGACGGCGACCTGCGCGAGCCGGCCGCCCACCTGGAAGGAGAGGTCCCACTCGTCCTTGGCCGCGACGGTCCCGGCCGCGCGGATGGGCCGCTCCACCGGCCCGAGGTCCACCGGCGCGGTGCGCACCGGGACGGCCGCCTCCGGCGCGGCGGGGGCGGCGCGCCCGTCCGGCGCGCAGGCGGAGGCGGCGGCGAGGAGGGCCGCCAGGGCGGCCGGCGCGGCGAGGGGGCGGTGGGGGCGCGGCATGGCTTCTCGGACTCCCCGGGGCGAGCGCGCCCCGCTCATGTGAACGGCGCATACTTAAGTGAACGGCGCATACTTGCCAACTCATGTGAGCGGTGTCAACATGAGCGAGCGTGAAAGCCGCCTCCAGCCCCACCCGGGACAGCTACCACCACGGCGATCTCCCGGAACGCCCTGCTCGAGACGGCGGCCCGGATGGTGGCCGAGCGCGGGCCGGAGGGCTTCAGCCTGCGCGAGGCGGCCCGCGAGGTGGGCGTGTCACCGGGCGCGGCCTACCGCCACTTCGCCGACAAGCAGGCGCTCATGGCGGCGCTGGCGGTCGAGGGCCACGCCCGGCTCGCGACGCAGATGGAGCGCGCGCTCGCGAAGGTGCCCTGCAAGCCGGGCACGAAGGCCCACGCCATCGCCGCCTTCGCGGCCATCGGCGAGGCCTACGTCGACTTCGCGGTGCGGCACCCCTCGCACTTCCGCGTGATGTTCGGGCCGTGCCTCGAGGAGGAGGGCTTCGCGCCCGGCCTCGCGCCGTCGGGGCGGGACGCCTTCCAGATCCTGGTGGACGTGCTCGACGCGCTGGTCACCGCGGGCGCGGTGGACGCCCGCGCCCGCGCCGGCGCGGAGATCGCCGCCTGGTCCGGCGTGCACGGGATGGCGGCGCTCCTGGTGGAGGGCGCGCTGCCGCTCCCGCCCAGGGGCCGCGCCGACGCCGTGCGCGGGCTGGCCCGCACGCTGCTCGTCGGGCTGGGCTGCGACCCGGCGCTGGCGCCCGCGCCGGGGGCGCCGGTGGACGGGGATCCGTGCCGGCCGGCGCGGCCGCCGCGGCGCTGAGCGACAGCGCGCGTCACCCGTCCCCGAGCCGGAACAGCTCCCTCGCCTCGTACCGCACCGTGCCCGGCGCAGGGTCGAGGGCGGCCCGGATCGCCGCGCGGGCGACCACCGCCGCGGGGATGGGCCGCGCCGCCGCCGGGAGCAGCGGCGAGAGCGGCCGGAGCAGGCGCAGCATCAGCCGCTCTCCCGGGCGATCCTCCCGGCGCTCGCCGTCGAGCGGGCCGGGGCGAAGGATGCGCGCCCGCGGGAACCGAAGGGCCTCCACGTCGCGCTCCAGCTCGCCCTTCATCCTCGAGTAGAAGATCCGCGCGCCGGGCGACGCACCCGCGCTCGAGACGAGCACGTAGGCCTCGACCCCGTTGCGCCGCGCGGCCTCGGCGGCGCGGTGCTGGTAGGTGTGATCGACCAGGTACTGGGCCGCCTGGCTCCCGGCCACCTTGACGGTGGTGCCGAGCGCGCTGAACAGGGCGTCTCCCCGCACGAGGTCGCTCCAGTCGCCCGGCGCCTCGAAGTCGATCACGTGCTCGCGCAGCTTCGGGTGCGCGACGCCGGTGACGCGCCTCCCGAGGGTCACGACCGCGCCGAAGCGCTCGTCCATCAGGAGCAGCCGCAGGAGCTCGGCGCCGACCAGGCCGGTCCCCCCGACGATCACCGCCGCCTTGCCCCGCTCGCGCCCGCCCATGGTGAACCTCCCTCGACGGTCCGGCGGGCCGGGCGCCTCAGGGCGCGCACAGCCCGCCGCAGTCTGCGCCGCGCGGAGGGGCACAGTCGTCGCGCGGATCGTCCACGCACGCGCGCCCTCCCGGGCAAGGGATGGCCGCGATGCCCCCGCAGAACGTCGGCACCACGCACGCGCCGTCACAGCCCGCGTCGGCCGGGTAGGTGCACGCGTCGCCGGAGAGGTCCACGCACACGAGCCCGCCCGAGCAGCCGACGCCCGCCCCGCAGCGAGCCAGCGACGGGCAGTCGCGGATCTCCCAGCCGCACCGTCCGCCGCGGTCCTCGAGGCAGCGGCCGGTGGGCCCGCCGGTGCTGCCGTCAGGGCAGATGACGTTCGGCATGCCGAGGGCCGGCCCGCAGGAGGCCGGGGCGCACTCCCGAGACGCGGCGCCGTCCCCGGATCCGGGGCTCGCGCCGTCCGAGGCGCACGCCGTGACGAGCAGGGGGGCGAGGAGCAGCGCGAGCCGCACGGCGTCTCCGTGCCGGCGGCGCAGGGCGCTCGGGGAGCCTTCGCGCACCGCCCTCACCCCGCCGTCAGCACGCCCGCGAAGTAGTCGATGGTCCGCTTCAGCCCGGCGTCGATGTTCACCTTCGGCTCCCAGGCCAGCCGCTCCCGGGCGAGGGTGATGTCCGGCTGGCGCTGCCTGGGATCGTCCGACGGCAATGGCTTGAACACGAGCTTCGATCGCGAGCCGGTGAGCTCGACGATCCTCCTGGCGAAGTCCAGGATGGTCGTCTCGGCGGGATTGCCCAGGTTGACCGGACCGGTCATCCCCTCCTGGTCCATGAGGCGCATCAGCCCCTCGACCAGGTCGTCGACGTAGCAGAACGAGCGCGTCTGCGACCCGTCGCCGAACACCGTGATGTCCTGGCCCTGGAGCGCCTGCGCGATGAAGTTCGAGACGACCCGGCCGTCCTCGAGCGCCATCCTCGGCCCGTAGGTGTTGAAGATGCGGGCGATGCGGATGTCGACGCGGTTCTGCCGGTGGTAGTCCATCATCAGCGTCTCGGCCACCCGCTTGCCCTCGTCGTAGCAGCTCCGCACGCCGATCGGGTTGACGTGTCCCCAGTAGGACTCCGGCTGCGGGTGCAGGTTGGGGTCGCCGTAGACCTCGGAGGTGGAGGCCTGGAGGATCCGCGCCCGCACGCGCTTCGCGAGCCCGAGCATGTGGATGGTGCCCATCACGTTGGTCTTGATGGTCTTGACCGGGTTGTGCTGGTAGTGAACCGGCGAGGCCGGGCAGGCGAGGTTGAAGATGCGGTCGACCTCGAGCAGGATCGGCTCGGTCACGTCGTGGCGGATCAGCTCGAAGCGCGGGTTGCCCAGCAGGTGGGCGATGTTCGCCTTCCTGCCGGTGAAGAAGTTGTCGACGCACAGGACGTCGTGCCCGTCGGCGAGCAGACGATCGCACAGATGGGATCCGATGAAGCCGGCGCCGCCGGTGACCACGATTCTCATGATTTCCTCTCGGGCGCCTGGCCCTCGCGCAGAACGTGACACCGGAGCCGCGCCGGATCAAGCGCCGCGCGTCGCGGGAGCGGCGCCTCAGCGCCCCCGCCGCACGTCGCGGAGGATCTCGCGGGCGGCGTTGTAGCCGCACGCGCCCATCACGCCGCCGCCGGGGTGGGTGGCGGCGCCGCAGAGGTAGAGGCCGCGGGATCGGCGTGCGGTAGTCGGCGTAGCCCGGCACCGGCCGCATGAAGAAGAGCTGCGACGAGCGTCATCGCGCCCTGCATGATGTTGCCGCCGGTGAGGCCGAAGCGGCGCTCGAGGTCGAGCGGCGAGAGCACCTCGCGGTGGAGCACCGAGGCGCGCGAAGTCGGGGGCGTAGCGGTCGAGCAGCGTCGACGCAGCGGTCGGCGAACGGCTCCTTCCGCGTCGTCCCAGGAGCCCTCGGCCAGCCGGTAGGGCGCGTACTGCACGAACATCGACATGAGGTGCTGCCCCGGCGGCGCGACGCGTCGGGTCGACCACCGACGGGATCGTGCACTCGAGGATGGGCTCCTCGGACGGCCGGCCGTACTTCGCGTCGTCGTAGGCCCGCTCGAGGTAGTCGAGCGTGGGCGAGATGTGGATCGTGCCGCGGTGCTGCGGGCCGGGCGCGTCGCCGCGTGCGGGGCGGCCGGAAGCGCGGCAGGCTCGGAGAGCGCGAGGTTGATCTTGAGCGACGCGCTCGCGTAGTCGATCGCGCCGACCGCCTCGGCCACCTCCGGCGGAGGTGCTCGGCGCCCACCAGGCCGAGCAGCGTGCGCGCGCGTCGACGCACGAGGCCACCCGGCGCGCGCGCGATCTCGGTGCCGTCGGCCAGCACCACGCCCGTCGGCCGCGCCCGTCGCGGACGCGGATCCGCGCCACCCGGGCGCCGGTCCGGATCTCCGCGCCCGCCGCGCGCGCCGCCGCCGCGAGCGCCTCGGCCGAGCCCGCCCATGCCGCCCCGCACGTAGCCCCACACGCCGCGCGCGCCGTTCACCTCGCCCATCACGTGGTGGAAGAGCACGTAGGCGGTGCCGGGCATGGAGGGCGAGGCCATCGCGCCGATGATCGCGTCGGTCGCGAGCGTGGCCTTGAGCGGCTCCGACTCGAACCAGCGGTCGAGGATCGGGCGCGCCGCGCCGGTGAGGATCTCGACCGCGCGCGGGCCGTCCTGCCCGAGCCGCAGGAAGCGCCAGCCCGTGCGGGCGAGGCGCCAGAGGTCGCCGGGGCGGCGCGAGCAGGGATCGGGCGGCGTCTCGAGCAGGGTCGGCTCGAGGCGCGGGCGATCCGCTCGAGCATCGCCTCGTAGCGCGGGAAGCGCTCGGCGTCGCGCGCGCGAGAACTTCGCGATCTCGCGCTGGTTCGAGCGCCAGGTCGGGGCCGAGCAGCAGCGAGCGGCCGTCGGGGAGCGGCGTGAACGACGACGGGTCGCGCGGCAGCATCTCGAAGCCGTGGCGCGCGAGCTCGAGGTCGCGGACGATCTCGGGGCGGAAGCAGGCTGATCACGTAGGCGGCGGTGGAGACCTTGAAGCCGGGCCACGGCTCTTCCCGGTGACGCAGGCGCCGCCCACGCGGTCGCGGCGCTCGAGCACCAGCGACCGCTGGCCCGGCGCGCGCCAGGTAGGCGGCGGTGACGAGGCCGTTGTGGCCGCCGCCGACCACGACCAGGTCGAAGGGCTCCATCGGCCGGTGGTAGGTCGTTCGGGCCCGGCCGGCAAGGCGAGTCTCCGCGGCTCGGCGATCCCCCTCGGGTCGCGCGGCGGAGCGCGCGCCCTCGGCCTTCAGCGGGCGAGGGGTCGCGGCGACACATTCAGAAGATCGAACCGACAGCACGAGATTGCGTCATTTTCGCGGAATGGCCGCGCGCGCTAGGCTTCGATCCGTGGAGGGGAACACGGAGGCGAAGACATGGTGATCGACATCCGGACGCGTGGTCTCACCCTCACCCCCGGCCTGCGCACCCACGTCGAGCGCAGGCTCGAGTTCGCCCTGGATCGGTACCAGGACCGCATCGCGCGGGTCCGGGTCGTGCTCGGCGACGTGAACGGGCGGCGTGGCAGCCGGGACAAGTCCTGCAGGCTGGCGCTCACGCTGCGGCGCTATCGCGCGGTGCCGCGCGCCGGCGACCGGCGGCGATCTGTACGCCGCCATCGACACCGCCGCCCACCGCGCCGGGCGGACGCTCACGCGCACGCTGCAGCGCGAGCGCACCACCACGCTCGAGCTCCTCTGGCTCGCGCGGGCGCTCGCGCGCAACCCCGGGGCCGCATAGCGAAGGCGAGCCTCCCTCCCTCGCCGCGGGGGAGGGAGCGCCCGCTCTTTTCGGCGGCGCGCCGCGGCGCCGGCCCGTCCGCATCGACCGGGGCGAGTGTGCGTCCAGGTCGGCCCCTCTCCTCGATTCGCCCGCGCGGGCCGTCGGGTAGCCTCTGGTGAATCAACGCCGGCCACCCCCCGTCCCAGCAGGTGGAAGCCCCACGAGAGGAGAGACGCATGATCCGCATCCCCCTCGCCGCCGCGCTGCTCGTCGCCCTCCCCATGACCGGCAGCGCGCAGTACGCGCCCGCGCCGGTGATGCCGGTCCCCGAGCGCCACGAGCTGCGCCAGGATCGCCGCCAGCTCACCGACGATCGCCGCGACCTCGCCTGGTTCGAGGAGCTCGTCTCCCGGTACGACGCCGCGCGCGCCCGGCGCAGCCGCCGTGCGCTGGCCGCCGTGGAGCACGACGTGGCCTGGGCGCTCGAGCGCGAGCTCCGCGAGGCGCGCAGGGAGGTCGGGCAGGCGAGGCGCGAGGCGCGGTCCGACTGGCGCGAGGATCGGCACGAGCGGCGCGACAATCGCCGCGACCTCCGGGACGATCGGCGCGACGCGCGGCAGATCGAGGCGCTCCGCGCCGAGTTCTCCGACCTGCGCGGCCGGATCAGTCCCCGCGCGCTCGACCGCAAGCGGATGGTGATCGTGGAGCTCACCCACGTCGCCCGCGCCGAGCTCCGCGAGGACCGGCGCGAGCTCCGCGAGGACCTCCGCGAGGCGCACGCGGACGGCTACCGCTGAGCGGCGGCCGCGGGGCAGCTCGCAGACTCCGGCCCGCGGCACCCGGCGAGCGCGGCGGCTCTCCTCCCGGCCGCCGCGCTTCGCGCTCCCGCGTGTCGTGCCGCGCCGTCGCGATGCCCGCCGCGAGTCGCCCGACCCCAGCGACGCCGCCCATTTCCAGCCCAGCGCCTCCACCCCGTGGATGACCCTCCCGGGCTGTGGCCTCCGCGCGCGCCGGCCGGTGGAATGCGGAACCATGCGCGAGCTCGTCATCGAGTCCCCCGGGAAGAACGCCCTCTCCACCGCCGTCATGGAGTCGCTCCGCGGCGCGCTCGTGGAGGCCGCCGGCGAGCCGGTGCTGCTCACCGGCGCGGGCGACGTCTTCTCGGCGGGGCTCGATCTGAAGGAGGTCGCCGCGCTCGCCACCGTCGAGGACACGCGCCGGCTGATCGGCGCCCTGGAGCGGCTGGTGGAGGCGCTCTTCACCTATCCCGGCCCCACCGTCGCGCTCGTGAACGGGCACGCCATCGCCGGCGGGTGCGTGCTCGCGCTCTGCTGCGACCGCCGCGTGTCGACGTCGAGCCCCGGCGTCCGCCTCGGCCTGACCGAGGTCGCGCTCGGGCTCGCCTTCCCGCCGCGGACGCTCGCGATGATCCGGGCGCAGCTCCCGGCGCCGGTCGCCGAGCGCGTCATCCTCGGCGCCGAGCTGGTCGACCCCGCCACCGCGCGCGCCGCTGGCCTCGTCGACGAGGTGGCCGACGACGCCCGCGCCGCCGCGGTGGCCCGCCTGGAGGCCCTGGCGCGCCACCCGCGCGACGCGTACTCCCGCGCCAAGGCGGCGCTGCGCGGCGAGGCGCTCCGGCTCACCGCGGCGGAGGAGCGTCGCTTCGAGGAGGAGACGCTGCCGCTCTGGACCACGGCGGCGCCGGCGGCGGCGCGGCGCGCGCTCGGGAGGTGACGGGCGCTCAGCCGCCGTCGCCCTCGGCCCTCGACGTCGCGCCGCCCCCCGCGACGCGCTCCTCCAGCCGCACCAGCAGCCGCATGAGGTGCGCGAGGAACGCGAGCCCCATGTCGACGTTGTCCTCGAACAGGTCGAGCAGCTGCTCGGCCTCGCCCGCGAGCGCCGTCACCGGCTCCTCGACCACGACCTCGAGCCAGCGCGGCAGGTCGCCGAGCAGCTCGAGCGTCCCGATGGGCTGGCCGGGGCCGATGCGGAAGGCGGCCTCGCGCGCCGCGGGCTCGCAGCGGAGGCGGCCGCTCGCCACGAACAGCTGGCGGTCCGGGCGATCGCCCCGCCGCCAGACCACGCTGCCAGCCGGGAGCCGCACCTCCTCGAGTCGCTGCGAGAGCTCGGCGAGCGCGTTGATGCTGCACGCCTCGAAGGGCGCGCGGGCGCGCAGCAGGACGATCCGCTCGACCAGGTCGAGCTCGGCGCCGGGCGGCCGGGGCGCTCTGGCCGGCGAGGACGCCGGGGCGGCCTCGGCCGGGCTCCGCAGGAAGAGCGCCACCAGCTCGCGGCAGGTCTGGCGGAGGAGTCCGCGGTAGATCGCGAAGCGGTCCTCCACCACGTCGAGGAAGGCCTCGCGGTCCAGCGCGAGCGTGAGCCCCTCGGCCTCGGCCACGGCCTCGAGCCCGGCCGGGTCCTCGGCGAGCATCAGCCTCGCCCCGACGGTGTCGCCCGGCCCGGCGTGCGCCCAGCACCCGGCCCCCGCGCCGCACCTCCAGCCGTCCCTCGACCACCAGGTGGATGGCGCCGACCGGCTCGCCCGGCCGCAGCACCACCGCGCCGCGCTTCCAGGCGCGCTCGCGGGCATGGTCGCCGACCATGGCCAGAATCGGGCGCGGGCAGCCCGGCCAGCCACGAGACCCGCTTCAGGAAGAGCACCCGCTCCACCGGTCGGAGCCGCGGGGGCTCCACGACAATCGGCGACCTCATGTCTCCTCCGGGAGCGCGCGGAGGGCGGCGGCCGCGGCGCGCTCCAGGAACGGCGTGGGGCGCTCATGGCGCAGCCGCTCGATCCTCGGGCGGAGCGCCGCCGCGCCGAGCTCGGCCGCGTGGTGGACGGTGAGCGTCCGGAGGGTGTCCCCCGGCGCGTCGAGGAGCAGCGCGAGCACGTCCTGGTAGCCCAGGGCCGGCGCGTGATGGGCGCGGACCGCGCGGGCCACGCGCTCCGCGGCGGGGGCCTCGTCGATCAGGGCCAGGATCGGCCTCCGCAGGCGCCGCCCGAGGAGGTGCTCGAGCAGCTCCCGGCTCGAGGCGCGCACCTTCGGATCCGCGCTGCCAAGGCCGCGGTGGACGTCCTCCAGGTTCTCGCCCCGGAGCCGGAGCGCGAGCAGGCGGAAGAGCCGGTCGGTGGCGTGGCGCTCCTTGTCGCGCAGGAGCGCCACCAGCAGGCCGTGCACGGGGGTGGCGCGGCGCGGGTCCTCCCGGGCGCCCTGCTCCAGCACGACCCGCCAGTGCAGGGGCCGGAAGGCCGCGTCGAGCGTCCGGTCGATGGCCTGCCGCAGGAGCTCGCGATCGAGCGGCACGCGGGGGTGATCGGCCACCATCCGCCCGAGGCCGCGCAGGATCTTGAACCGCACCATCCCGTCCGGCTCCTCCAGGAAGCGCGCGAGCAGGATGCGCGCCGCGGGCGCCGGCGCGAAGCGGCTGACGGTGCGAGGCACGTGCCGCCGGATCGCGTGCGGCAGCGCGGGATCCGCCAGCGCCTGCTCGAGGAACGCGAGCCCGCGCTCGCCGTGGGCGAGGAAGGCCTCGCGCGCGGCGGCGCGCGCGCCGGCCGGCGCGAGCAGACCGAGCAGCGCCGGCAGGAACCGCTCGTCACGCAGCGTGCCCATCGCCCACGCCACCTGCCTGAGCACCTCGGGATCCTCCGACCTCGCGAGCCGCGACAGCACCTCCTCGAAGCCGGGCGCGGGGCGGTGAACGAGCGCGTGCGCCAGGGTGATCTGCGCCTCCGGATCCGTGCTCTGCAGGAGGTCCTCGAGCAGGCGGTCCGTCTCGGGCGTCGCCTCGCCGGCCGCGGCGAGCCCGACCAGGGCGGCGGCGCGCACGCTGCCGCTCGCGTCCCGGGTGGCGGCGCGGAGGAGCTCCCGCTCCTCGGGCGTCGCGAGGTTCAGCGCCTGGAGCGCGGCGGCGCGGAGGCGGGCGCTCGGATGACCGATCAGGTGGCGCACCGCGGCGGCGACGTCGCGACGATCCGCGTGACCGAAGATCTCGAGCGCGCGGAGCACGACCTCCTCGGAGGGGTGGTACAGGACGAGCGAGGGGATGAGCCGGGCGCGCCCCTGCTCCGCCAGGACGTCCATCGCGGCGATCACCTCCGCCTCGTCGCTGCTGCCGAGCGCGGTGAAGAGCGCCTCGAGCGCGCCGGCGTCGAGCGGGGGCAGCTGGACGGCGCCGGCGAGCCTCCGCTCGCGCAGCGCGCCGCGGAAGAGGTCGAGGTACGGCCGCTTCAGCGCGACCGTGCGCACCACCCACGCCAGGCAGAGCACCGCCCCGCCCGCCGCGACCCACGCCACCGCCTGCGGCAGCGCCAGCAGCGCCAGGATCCCGAGCGACGCGAGCGCCTGCCCTCCGCGCCGGACCACCACGTCGAGGAACGGCTTGGCGCGGGCGCGCAGCGCGTCCGGCACCGGCACGAGGAGCAGCTCGCTGGTGGTGCGGTGCGCCTCGCGCAGGCCGCTGTCCACGAGCTTCAGCGCGAGCGCGGCGACCACGCCGCCGCCGGCCGCCACCGCCGCGAACGCGACGAGCAGGACGGCCGGGAGCGCCTGCTGCGCGCGCGGCAGCCCGAGCGCGCGGATGAGCCAGCCCGTGACCACGAGCTGGGCCGAGAGCGCGAGCAGGCTCGCGACCGCGTAGAAGGTCGCGAAGAACCAGCCGAGCTGACCCGGCGGGACCTCCCGGGCCACGCTGCTCTTGAAGACGAAGTCCACCGCGGTGAACACCAGCGTCGAGAGCAGGGCGATGGCCGCGACGCCGCGCAGGTAGGGCTCGTCCCGCAGGAGCCGCGCCGCCGCGGCGACGGCGAGGCGCGGGCGCGGGCGCTCCTGGGCCGAGGCGGTCAGGAGCATGGCGGGGACGAGCGCGGTGATCGCCTGCACCACCGCGCTCGCGAGGACCAGCCGGGCGGGCTCGCCCGAGGACGCGAGCGAGCTCGCGAGGGCCGCTCCGGCCAGGGTCCCCACCAGGCCGCCCAGCGCCACCCGCGCGTACGCGCGCTTCGCCTGCGTGACCGTCCAGAGATCGGAGATCACGTACCAGAACTGCATGCCGGTGAGGGTGGCGTTGACGCCGGTCCACACGTACAGGGCGCGCAGCGTCCAGTGGCTCCGGGGATCCCCGAGCGCCCAGAACAGGCCGGTGATCCCGGCGCCCCCGAGCAGCAGCGCCGAGAGCGCGCGCCGGGAGAGCGCCGAGCGCGCCCCCGGCGACGGGAGCCGCGCGACGGCCGCCGCTGCCACCGCGATGGCCAGGTACGTCCAGGGGAGCTGCGACGCCGGCAGCCGGGCCAGGAACAGGGCGTCCCGGCCCGTCTCGAGGAGCGCGTGGGCGGCGCTCATCCCGAACAAGGTCGTGAACGCCACCACCAGGGCCGGGCGCTCTCCGGAGAGGGCGCGCGCGAGGCCGGCCGCGCTCACGGGCACTCCGCGCAGCGCGCGCGGTACCGCGCCAGGACCACCCACGCGGTGGCGCCCCACAGCACGACCAGCGCGAGGTTCGCGATCGCGAAGTCGGTCTGGTCGGCGCCGAGCCGGTTCGTCCCGATCCAGACCAGGCCGGCCGCGAGGACGTCGCCCGCCCGCACGAAGAAGGTGTCGACGGCCTGCTTGGCCTTGTACTTCTCCTCCCGCGAGGAGGCGAGCCAGAGCATCTGCTTGCCGGTGTTCATGAGCGAGTAGTCCACCGAGTTCTCGGCCGTCTTCGCCAGCCGGATGGCGGCCAGCCCCGCGCCCGCGGCGACCAGCCCGTACGCGCCGAAGGCGACGACGGGCAGGGCCAGGACCGCGCCCCGCACCCCGAAGGCCTTCACCACCCGCGAGACGACGAAGGCCTGCAGCACCACCGCGGCGACGTTCACCCAGAAGAAATATCGTCCGTAGAAGGCCCCGATGTACGCGCCGACGTCGAGGCCCGGATGGGCCGAGGCGGCGAGCTGGGCCGCGCCGAGCACCGATCGGCTCAGGATGTACTCACCGATGGTGTTGACGAGGTTCAGCAGCACCAGCATCGCCGCGAGCCCGCGCAGGAAGGGGCTTCGCAGCACCAGGCCGAAGCCCCCCGCGCCGCGCGGGAGCGGCTCGGCCGGCGCGCGCGCGGTGCGCCGCTCCCGCCACTCGATCAGCCCGTACAGGCCGAGGTGGACGAGCAGCAGCCCGGCGGCCACGTGCAGCATCTCGAAGGGCGGCACCCCGGCCGCGAAGAGCCGGCCGGCGATGGCCGAGCCGACCGGGCTCCCCACCGTGGCGCCGATCGCCACGATCGGGAACAGGCGCTCGCCGGTCCCGCGCGCGTAGAGATCGTTCGCGTAGGACCAGAACAGCGCGATGCTGGCGACGCTGAAGATGCCGACCCAGACGTAGAACGCGAAGCCGACGTGCGGGACCCGGATCGTCCCCGCGACGTAGAAGGCCTCCAGCACCAGCGCGAAGAACAGGATCACCCACAGCACCAGCTTGACGCGGCTCACCCGCGACGAGAGCCAGCCGTAGGCGGGCACGAACCCGACCAGCAGCGCGGCCTGGGCTCCCGCGGCGTAGGACTTCAGCTCGGCGCCGCCGGTGGCGAGCACGAGCGGCTCGCGCACCGTCTTCATGACGTAGTAGGCGACCAGCAGGACGAAGAGGTTCGCGAGGAGCAGCAGCACGGTGAGCGCCTCGCCCGGCGCCACCTGGCCGAAGGGCCGGAGGGCCCGGGCGAGGGCGCGATCCGCCCGGCCGGAGGCGTCCGGGCTCAGAAGAGGAACCCCGCCCGCACGTAGAGGCCGGGCCCCTCGTCGCTCGACGCGACCGCCACGGTGACCGTGTTGGCCCGCTCCACGTAGGCGAACCAGAGCCCGCCACCCGCGCCGGCGTGCCACCGGCCCGAGCGCTCGCCGTCGAGCCAGACGCGGCCCGCGTCCGCCAGCGCGAACAGGCCGTACTCGCCGGGGAGGACGAAGAAGTACTTGCCGAGGAGCAGCCGCAGCTCCGCGTTCCCGTAGGCGCCGCCGTCCCCCGCGAAGCGCTGGGCCGCGAAGCCCCGCACGGTGTCGGGCCCGCCCACGAACGCCGCCTCGTGGAAGGGGTAGGTCCCGAAGACCTGCTGGAACCCGGCCCGGAGCGCCAGGGTCGGCTTCAGCGGGAGCGCGCCGGCGGTGAGGTACGAGGCGGCCTCGGCGTGGACCTCGCCGAAGGGGCGGCGCACGTCCCACACCGCGGGCCGGAACGACCCGCCCGCCACCAGGAGCACCCCGCGCGTCGCGGCCTCCGGGAGGTCGCGGGTGTCGAGGCGGACCTCGGCCAGGGCGCCGACCTCGCCGAACCGCCCGGAGCCGTAAGGACGCACCGCCCCGATGAGCCGGTCGCCGGGCCGCTCGGTCGAGACGTGCTCGAGGGTGGGCCCGATCGACAGGATCAGCTTCGGCGCCAGCGTCAGGTTGAGCAGCGCGGACGCGGCGAGCTGCGCCTGGTCCACCCGGTAGTACCGGTCCGGCTGGTCGGACCGCGTCTCGTTGCCGAACCCGAAGAAGCGGAGGATCTCGAGCTGGGACGCGCGCGCGGCGAGGGTCGTGAAGACCCCCGAGTTCTCGCGCCGGAGCTCGCCGGCGTAGTCCACCTTGAAGGCGCGCGGGCCGCTGGCGAAGCCGGCGCGCAGCGTCTGGACCCTGCCCACCGGGTGCGTGCGGAACGCGAAGCGCTCCAGCCGGATCCCGCCGCCGACGAAGGCGCCGAGCTCGGGGCTGGCGGCGAACCAGGGGATCCAGGTCCGCTGGCGTCCCCAGTCCCGCGCCGGCAACCAGGGGCGCTCGGGATCGGGGACCGGGGGGACGTAGGGGCGCGCGTCGAGCGAGGTGCCCGGCCCCGGCACGACGCGATCGCGGCCCTGCCAGTCGGCGAGCCGCGCCCCGCCGCCGCCGGAGTCGTCGAGCACGTCGTCGCCCTCCCCTCCGAGCACGCGGAGCCGGATGCGGCTCCGACCGCGCGTGACGAGGTGATCGTCGCCGCCGCGCAGGTCGAGCCGGACCTCGCTGGTCTCTCCGTGGCGGAAGCGGCGGCGGAACCAGGGCTCGCCCGACGGGGCGCCGGCGGGATCGGCGCGGAAGAGCCGCAGCTCCAGGTCGCCCCCCTCGAGCGCGACGGCCTCGGCCACGTCGGCCTGATCGGTGGCCTCGACGCGGACCTCCTCCGCCAGGAATCGGTAGAACCGCACCGCCGCCTCGCCGAGGCCGTCGCGGCGGCGCCGGAGCGCGCTCGCGAGCCGCGCCCCGTCGACCTGCTGGTACTCGCGCGGCAGCCGCCCGACGGCCGCCTCGATCGCCTCGTCGGTGAGCCGGCGCTGGAGATCGCCGGCCGCTTCGACCCAGTCCGCCTCCTCGAGCTCGGAGAGGAGGCGGCGGTCGATCGGCCAGGCCTGCCAGGTGAGCCCCAGCATGTCGGGATACCGCGGGCCGAACACCACCCAGCGCGGGACCCAGTTCCGCGCGATGACCAGCAGCAGCCCCTCGAAGCGGGAGAACGCGTAGTCCCGGTCCTCGGGGATCGCCTGCCACCCCGCGCGCCCGGGCACCCTCGCCCAGCGCCACTGGCCGGGGTGCCGGTCCCAGTCGCCGACGAGGAGGTCGACCAGCCGCGCGCGCAGGAAGGCGCGGGGGTCGATGCGATCGTCCGGGCTCGCGTACAGCCTGGCGAGCAGCGCCTCGGTCCCGACGATCTCGGTGGCGCCCGCGAACCCGGGGCGGCCGCCGGAGGCCGGCAGCGGGTACTCCTGGATCGTGCCGAGGGCGCCCGCGAACTCCGCCCGGAAGGCGCCCAGCCGCTCGTCGTCCGGCATGACCACGATCCGCGGCGGGGCGCTCAGGACGCCGGCGGCCTCGAGCAGCGCGCCCACCACCGGGTGCGCGCCGGGGTGCAGCGCCGCCACCTGATCCTGCGCGATCCGCCCGACGAAGGTCGCGCGCAGATCCGGCTCCAGGCCGGCGGTGGCGTCCTTCTCGGTGGCGCGGAAGGTGTACGAGCGCCCGTCCGCGCCCTGCAGCGCGAGCCCGCGGCTCTGCTGCTGCCCCACCGCGCGGACCGGCGTGAGCCCGCCGGCGTGGCGGTCGAGGTCGAGCACCTCCGCCCGGAACGGCCGCGCCCACAGGTCGCGGTAGTCGTCGCCGAAGAGGAAGCGCTGGAACCAGCCGGCCTCGGCGTAGTGCACGTCGCCGACGACGAGCTCCTCCCGCGCCTCGGCGACCGGCGCGGTGGCCTGGGCGTGCGCGCGCCCCGCCGTGAGCAGGCAAGCCCCGAGGGCGGCGAGGAGGCGGCCGGCGAATCCGCCCGGGCTCGGGCGCGTGCTCATCGCGCCATCCTCGCGCCGGGCAGGTGCCCCGGCAAGGCCTCGCCCGGAACCGGGCCCGTCGCCCGTCGACACGTTCGGTGAAGTGGGGTGGGGGGCGCTCCGCGCCGGGACGCTCGGCCCGGCCAGCGGAGGCGGGCCGGCCCGCGGCGATCCTGCGGAACGACGGCGCGAGCCGGTGCGCGCGGGGAGCGCGCACGGCTCGCGACCCGCCGCCGCTCAGTTCGCGGCCTTGGTCTGCTTCTGCGGTGAGGCCTTCGCGGTCTTCGCCTCCGCCTTCTTCTCGCCCTTCGCGACCGGGGCCTTCTCCTTCGGCTGGGCGGTCGAGGCGGTCGTCATCTTCTGGTCGCCGCAGGGATACGCCGGCGCCGCGAGGCCGACCAGCGCGAGCACCGTCACCGCACGGAACAGCAGCTTCATGATCTCGCTCCTCTCCTTCGTCCATCCATCACGCGTGCGCCGCGCCCTGACCCGTCTCCATGTCGTCGCGCATCGACTTGCGGACCCAGTCGCGCAGCTCGGGATCGTCCTTGTGACCATGCACGTCGGCGGCGTGGGCGACGGCCGCCCGCATGACCTCCTCCTCCTCGCCCGAGATCTTCAGGGTGCACCTCGAATCACTCGGGAACTCTCGGCAGTCGACGAACTTCCTGGGCATGAGGCACCTCCTGTCCACGCTTCCCGCCGGGCGGCTCGGATCGCAACGCGCGAGTGGGGCGTAAGTCTTCTGTCCGCCGGCCGCCTCTCGCTCCCCGCGGCGCCTGGTCAACGACCGCTGACTCCCACCCGTGAGTGGCGCGCGGTCGGGCGCCCGGTCACAAGCGCGGGCTCGGGGGTCCGCATGGCGACTCAGGGAGGGGCAGCACGTCGCGCTGCGTCCGGGCGTGTGCTCGGCGTGCTCGGCGCCGCCGCGCTCGTCGCTGCCATCACGATCGGCGAAGCGGCGGCCGCCCGGGGGCAGGCGGTGGCGCTCCGTCCCCCGGCGCGCCTGGCCGACACCGGCCTCTACGCCGATTTCGCCGCGCGCACCGTCGACCCGCGGAACCTCCCGTACGCGCCGCAGTACCCGCTCTGGTCCGACGGGGCCGTCAAGCGGCGCTGGATCTACCTGCCGCCCGGCACCGCCATCGACGCCCGCGATCCCGAGGTGTGGATCTTCCCGGTCGGCACCAAGCTGTGGAAGGAGTTCTCCTGGACCCGCCGCGTCGAGACGCGCTACCTCGAGCGGACGCGCGCCGGCTGGATCTACGCCGCCTACGCCTGGCGCGACGACGAGGGCGACGCGGTGCTGGTCGGCGAGCAGGGCGCGCGCACGAGCACCCCGGTCACCGCGGGGCGGACCCACGCGATCCCCTCGGTGTCGGACTGCAAGAGCTGCCACCAGGGCGGCCGGGCGGAGATCCTCGGCTTCGCCGCGCTGCAGCTGTCCTCGGATCGCGACCCGCTCGCGCCACACCGCGAGCCGCTCGAGCCCGGCATGCCGACGCTCGAGACGCTGGTGGCGCGCGGCCTCGTGCGCGGCCTGCCCCAGGCGCTCCTCGCGCACCCGCCGCGCATCGACGCCCCCACGCCGCGCGGGCGCGCGGCGATGGGCTACCTGCACGCGAACTGCAGCATCTGCCACGACTCGGTCGGCCCGCTCGCGGCGCTCGGCGTCGATCTGCGCCAACCGCTGCGCCGCCGCGACGGCGGGGCCGCGCCGGCCGCCGCCGCCATCGGATGGCCCACCCGGTTCCGGGTCGCCGGCGACGGACCGAGGAGCGTCTGGATCGACCCCGGCGCGCCGGCCTCGAGCGCGGTGGTGGCGCGGATGGGGTCGCGGAGCGCCGTCGTCCAGATGCCGCCGCTCGGATCGCAGGTGGTCGACGACGAGGCGCTGGCGCTGATCAGGAGCTGGATCGAGCTCGACCTTCACCCCGCGACGACCGCGGGGGCTGTCCCCACGGAGTGAGGAGGCTGCGCATGGCAGCGTGGAAGTGGACGATCGGTGTGGGCGTGACGTCGCTCGTGGTCCTGCTGGCGGGGTCCTCCGCCGCCGCGCCCAAGGGCGGCGCGCAGGTCCGGCGCGGCGAGTACCTGGTGACGACCTCCGGCTGCAACGACTGCCACACGCCCTGGAAGATGGGCCCGAACGGCCCGGAGAACGATCGGACGCGCCTGCTGTCCGGGCACCCGCAGGACCTCGCCATCACCGAGCCGCCCGCGCCGGCGGCCGGCCCCTGGCCGGTGTCCACCACCGGGACCTTCACGGCCTGGTCCGGACCCTGGGGCGTGAGCTTCGCGATCAACCTCACGCCCGACCCGGAGACCGGGCTCGGCAAGTGGACCGCCCAGAACTTCGTCGAGGCCATGCGCACCGGCCGTCACATGGGCCGTGGGAGGCCCATCCTCCCGCCCATGCCGTGGCCGAACGTCGCCAAGATGACCGACGCCGATCTCCAGGCGATGTTCGCCTACCTCCGGAGCATCCCGCCCATCCCGAACCGCGTTCCGGATCCCCTCCCGCCCGGGCCCGGGGCCGCCTCCCCGGCCCCCCGGTGACGCCCGGGCGGCGGCGGCCCGGACCCCGGGCTGAATCCCGCACATGCCCATCCTCGTCGCCGTCCGCGATCTGCTCTTCCGGTCCAGGATCCAGGCCGCGGCCGAGCGGCTCGGCGTCCCGGTGCGCTTCGCGCCGCGCGGCGCGCCGCTCTCCGAGGCGGCGCGCGAGCTCGGGCAGGGCACGGTCCTCGCCGACCTCGCCGAGCCGGGCGTCCTCGACGAGGTGCGGGTGGTGAAGCGGTCGCCGGGCGTGCGGGTGGTCGGCTTCCTCGGTCACCTCGAGGTGGATCTGGCCCGCGCCGCCTCAGACGCCGGCGTGGACGAGGTGCTCTCGCGCGGCCAGCTCGTGCAGCGCCTCGACGCGCTCCTCACCGGCGGCGGCTGAGCCTCGCGGGGGAGCCGCACCTACATCGGACGGTGCGCCCGGGCCCGCCGCGGACGATTGCGCGGCGGCCGGAGGGGATGCAATCGTGCCGCGTGTCGCGCGACCTCACCTACGTCGTCCTCATCTTCTCGCTCTTCGTCATCCCGAAGGCGCTGCAGCGGTTCCGCCTCCCGGGGGCGATCACGAGCCTGCTGCTCGGCCTGGCCGCCTCGCGCCTCGGGCTGTTCGCGGGCGACCCCACCATCGGGCTGCTCGCCACGCTCGGGATCGCCGGCCTCTTCCTGTTCGCCGGGCTCGACGTGGACCTCGCCGACCTGCGCCGGGGCGCGGTCCCGGTGATCCAGCACCTGGTGCTGCAGTCCGCGCTGCTCCTCGGGGTCGGGTGGACGATCGCGTCGGTGGCCGACGTGGGGTGGCGGCCCGCCGCCCTGGTGGCCCTCGCGCTGGTGACGCCCTCCACCGGGTTCATCCTGGACTCGCTCGCGTCCTTCGGCCTGGACGCCGACCAGCGCTTCTGGACGCGGACCAAGGCCATCGCCACCGAGCTGCTCGCGCTCGCGGTGCTGTTCGCGGTGCTCCAGTCCACCTCGGCGATCCGCTTCGCAGGGGCCACCCTGGCCCTCGCCGCGGTGGTGGCGGTGATCCCGCTCGTGATGCGCGGGTTCGCCCGGGCCATCGCGCCGTACGCCCCGCGCTCCGAGTTCGCCTTCCTGGTGATGCTCGCCATCCTGGCCGCGGTCGCCACGCGGCAGCTCGGCGTGTACTACCTGGTGGGCGCCTTCCTGGTGGGGATCGCGGCGCGGCGCTTCCGCCAGCAGCTCCCCTCGCTCTCGTCGGAGAGCCTGCTCCACGCCATCGAGGTGTTCGCGTCGTTCTTCGCGCCGTTCTACTTCTTCAGCGCGGGGGCGCACCTCCGGCCCGAGATGCTGAGCTTCTCCGCGCTCGCCGCCGGCCTGGTCTACCTCGTGGTGATGGTGCCGCTGCGCACCGCCCTCGTGACGGTGCACCGCCGCCTCGCCCTGGGCGAGCGGCTCGCCGAGGGCAAGCGGGTGGCCATCTCGCTCCTGCCCACGCTGGTCTTCTCGCTGGTCCTGGCGGAGATCATCACCGAGCACTTCGAGGTGCCCGGCTGGCTGGTCGGCGGGATCATCCCCTACACCCTGCTGAACACGCTGATCCCGGCGTTCACGCTGGGCGCGACCCCGAGCTTCGAGTCGGTCCACCTCGACGACGAGGGCGAGACCGCCGCCGCCCCGCCGCCCGCGGCGGAGGTCGTCACCGCGGCCCCTTCGCAGCTGGGCTGAGCGCGCCCGGGGGCGGCCCGGCGGCGGCCCTGGCGAGGCGGCGGGCTATGCCAGGGGTGCCGCGGCGTGGGCGTGCGGCGGCTGCTCGACCGACAGGATGCGCAGCACGACCTCCCGGCCGTTCGGGAGCGTCCAGTCGATCTCCTGCCCGGTGGAGAGGCCGATCAGCGCCGCGCCGATGGGCGCGAGCACCGAGAGGCGACCCTCGCGCACGTTCGCGTGCGACGGGTACACCAGCACCACCTCCCGGCGAATGCCGCCGGCCACCTCCTCGAACACCACACGGGAGTTCATGGTGACCACGTCCGGAGGCACCTCCTCGTCGGGCACCCGGATGGCGCGGTCCAGCTCGGCGTCGAGCGCGTCCGCCAGCGCCGCGTCCCGGCCCGCCTGGTTCTGGTCAACCAGCGCCCGGAGGCGCTCGAGGTCCGACGCGGTGACCCGGATGAACTTCGCCATGGCCTGACTCCTTCTCTCTCGGCTTCACGTGGGGCTGCGGCCGATCGGGGACACGAGCGAGCGCTCGCGGGGTCGGGGGAGCGCCTCGACTCTCGCGGCCGCGCGGAGGAGTCGAGGCGCCTCAGTCGAGGAAGGCCGTGCCACGGACGCGCACGCCCGCGCACGCCCGCCCGGAGGGCGGCGCGACGACGGTGCAACGCGTGGTGAGGACCCGGTGGAACACGGTGAGACTTGTCTATGAGGTGGGACGCCAAAGATCAACCGGGTCACCTGCGCTGCGGCGCACACGGATCTCGCTCGTCTCGCCAGGAGGAGCCCTCAAGGGTCGCTGCCCATAGGAACGTAGGAGTGGCACGGCGCGCTCGTCGTATCCATCCTGGCCCCGGACCTCTCGCCTGGCGTGCGCCGCAGCACCTCGATCGAACGATGGACCGCAAGCCAGACCGGACGCCGTCCCGCCGCGCCGTCCCCGACGCGCAACCGGATCTGTTCCGCCTCCTGGTCGAGGGCGTGCGGGACTACGCCATCTTCATGCTCGATCCGGACGGCCGGGTGGTCAGCTGGAACCCCGGCGCCGAGCGGATCAAGGGGTACACCGCCCCCGAGATCATCGGCCGCCACTTCTCGGTCTTCTATCCCCCCGAGGACGTGCGGGCGGGTAAGCCAGCCGCGCTCCTCCGCGCCGCGACCGAGCGCGGGAGCTTCGAGGAGGAAGGTTGGCGCGTCCGCCGCGATGGCACGCGCTTCCTCGCGAGCGTGGTGCTGACGGCGCTGCGCGATCCCTCCGGGACGCTCACCGGGTACGCCAAGATCACGCGCGACCTGACCGACCGGCAGCAGGCCGAGGAGACGCGCCGCAAGCTGGGCCTCGCGCGGGAGGCGGTGAGGGAGCGGGAGGACTTCCTCGCCATCGCCTCGCACGAGCTGCGCACCCCGCTCACCTGCGTCCGCCTGGTCGTGCAGTCGCTCGAGCGCGCGACGCACGTGGGCGAGGCGGTGACGGCCGCGCAGGTGGAGAAGCTCCGGCAGCTCGGGCGGCACGTGGATCGGCTGGGCGAGCTCGTGACCGGGCTGCTCGAGGTGGGCGAGATGGCGACCGGTGGCCTGCGGGTCGACCCGACGCCCTTCGACCTCGCGGCCCTGGTGCGGGAGGTGGTGGAGCGCTTCCAGCCGGACGCGCTCCGGCGGGGGCCGCCCATCACCCTCGAGGTGGCCGGGCCGATCGACGGATGCTGGGACCGGCGGCGGGTCTTCGAGGCGCTCGCCGCGCTGGTGGGGAACGCGGTGAAGTACGGGGCCGGCACGGCCATCCAGGTCGGGGCAGGGATCGAGGGCTCCGGCGCCGTGGTGACCGTGGAGGACCGCGGCCCCGGGATCTCGCGCGAGGACCAGGCCCGCGTCTTCGAGCGCTTCGAGCGGGCGGTGCCGGTGGTGCACTACGGCGGCTTCGGCGTGGGGCTCTGGACCGCGCGGCAGATCGTGAGCGCGCACGGAGGCCGCCTCGAGGTGCGCAGCGAGCTCGGCGCGGGGGCGTGCTTCCGCATGTCCCTCCCGCTCGCGCCGCCCTCCTGAACCTCGCGACGCGGGGCGCGACGGCGGGGGCGCTCTCGGTTACCATCCGCCCGTGTCGCTATCCCGCACCGAGTCCCGCTCCAAGGCCAGCATGCCCGCGCCGAAGTCGAAGCACGCAGCGCCCACCCACACCCGCTCGCGCGCCCTCGAGGGCGCGATCCTGGCGCTGTCGCTCGTCGGCGCGGCGCTCTCGGTGGAGCTGGCCCTGCTGCACGCGCGGGTTCACGCCGGCGGCGCCTCCAGCTTCTGCGCCATCTCCGAGCGCGTGAACTGCGACACCGTGGCGCTCAGCCCCTGGTCGGTCGCCCTCGGCGTGCCGCTCGCCGCCTGGGGAGCGCTCGCCTACCTCGCCGTGGCAGGGCTGTCCGCCGCCGCGCTCGGCCGCGGGCGCCCGCACGAGGGGTGGCCAGCCGGCCTGCTCGCGGTCGCCACCGGCGCGCTCGCCGCCACCGCCGTCGTGCTGGCCATCGTGTCCGAGGTCGTGATCGGCGCGTTCTGCATCCTGTGCGCGGCCTCGTGGCTGATCTCCTTCGCGCTCTCGGCGCTCTCCTGGCGCCTGGCGCGGCAGGCCGGCGGCGTCGGCCCGGCGCTCCGAGCCGACGCGCGCGCGCTCCGGGCCCGGCCCGGCCCTTCGTTCGGCGCCGCCGCCACGCTCGTGCTCGCCGCGGTGGCCCTGGTGGCCGGGTACGCCGGCACCGGCCGCGCCGCGCCGCCGCGCGCGCCGGCGCCGGGGGTGGCGACGCCGCCTCCCGCGGTCGCCCCGGCCCTCCCCGCCACGGCCGGCGCCGAGCCCGGCTCGCGCGTGGTCCACGAGTTCAGCGACTACGCCTGCCCGTTCTGCGCGCGGGTCCACGTCACCGACAAGCCGCTCCGGGCCCAGCGCCCCGACGTCCGGATCGTCCGGCGCCACTTCCCGCTCGACGACGCCTGCAACCCGAAGCTGACCCGCCCCTTCCACGTGGGCGCCTGCGAGCTCGCGCGCGCGGGGATTTGCGCCGAGGCGCAGGGACGCTTCGAGGCCATGGACGACGCGCTGTTCGCGAACCAGGCCGAGAAGGCGCCGGTCGAGGAGCTCGCGCGGCGCGTCGGGCTCGACCTCGACCGCCTCCGCGCCTGCCTCGCGGCGCCGGAGACCGAGGCGCGGCTGAAGAGCGACATCCAGGAGGGCATCCAGGCTGGCATCCGCGGGACGCCCTCCTACGTGGTGGACGGCAAGGTGTTCCCGGGCGACCTCGCCCAGCTCCTCGGCGCGCCGTCCTCCGCGGAGCGGTAGCAGCCCCTCTGCGGCGCGACCGCGGGCTCGCGGATCGCCGGACTCGCTCAGCGGAACGGGATGACCACGCGTCGCACCGGCTCGGGCGGCGGGGCCACGTGGCTCACCAGGCGCTGGTCGGAGCCGGCCATGTGACCGGCCAGCCCGGCCCGGAGCTCGACCGCGAACGCGAGGGCGAGCTCGTCCTCCTCCCGCTCGAGCGCGCCCGACAGCTCGTTCACGGCCTCGAGCAGCGTCCGGTGCTCCTCCGCGTGGTCGGCGAGGTCCGGATAGGCGCTCGCCTCCATCAGCACCTCCTCGCTGCCGAAGTGGATCTTGCTGTACGTCGTGAGCTGCTCGACCAGCTTGCGGGCCGACGCCGGGCGCCGCTGCTCGATCGCGTCGGTGAGCGCGCTCACCAGCGCGATCTGCAGGTGGTGCTCGTGGTCCATGGCCTCGTGGCCGAGGTCGAGCTTCTCGTTCCAGGCATGCGCCTCGATCATCGTCTCCACTCCCTGCGCCTGGGCAGCGCGCCGAGTGAGACCTTCCCGCGCAAACCCCCGATGGCAACGCCCGTTCGGGGCGTTGGGGATCGTGACCTGTCGTTGGAACGCGGGATCGCTGGCATTTTCAGGGCCGGCGGGGGCCGGCCGGCCAGCTCACCCGGCGCTCTGGAGAGAGGGCCCCTCTCCCCTCAGCGGTAGGCGCGCAGGCAGGGCGGACGGTCGCGGAAGCGGCGCTCGTACGGCACGTACGTGAAGCAGGCGCGCGACGCTCCCTCCCCGGCACAGACCGGCTCGCACGCGGCGTAGATCCGCGCGTGTGGCCGGGCCTCTGCGACGCCGGTGCGGGTGTCGACCAGGCGGTCGTAGGCGCCGCGCCGTCCCAGGTCGCGCTCGTCGGCGGAGTGGGCGCTCGCCACGATCAAGGGCGGCACCCCCTTCGCCCACATGCCGGCGCCCGCGCGCTGGGCGGCGCGCTGCGCCTCGAGCAGCGCCGGCTCGGGGGGCGCGTCCACCGCGAAGACCATCGCCTGGCCACGGCGCACCAGCGCGAGCGAGAGGTCGGGGCAGGACACCAGCATCCGGCCGTAGCGATCGCGGCCGCCGCCGGCGCACCGCCAGGCCTCCCCCGCGGCCGTGGCCGAGGTCCCGCGCGCCAGCGCGAGCAGCTCCGCCGGAGCCCACCCTCCCCACCCGTGCACCGGGCCGAACGTCTCGAGCGCGTTCACGCCGGCGAGGCGGGCCCGCACGCGCGCGAGCGGCCCGTCCTCGATCCGGAAGGTGTCGCCGTCGGTCCAGCGGACACGGGCCGGCGCGCCGTCGAGCACCACCGTCCCGCGCGCCGCGTCGCCGCCGCCCGCGCCGCGGCGCCGCCGGGCCAGGGCGGGCGCGGGCGCGGCGAGGGGGAGGACGAGCAGCAGGGCGGCGAGGCGGCGGGCGGGGCGGTTCACGCCGCGAGCATCGCACGGGGGACGGACGCGGCGGGGCGATCGCCGCAGCGGCGCCGCACGACGGCCGGCGACTACCGCAGGCCCGCCACCAGGATGGCGAGCGTCACGACCGAGGAGCCCACCAGCGCCCACCCCAGCTCCCGCAGCCGCTTCGGCGAGACGCGCAGGAGGCAGATCGCCACCGAGAACGCGACGGTGGGCGCGGTGGCGAGGGCGAGCGCGGCGGGCAGGCCGAGCAGGGAGAGCGCCCCCGCGGCGACCCCGAGCAGCGCCGCCAGCGCGGCGTAGCGGCGGCCGGGGTCCTCGGCGCCCTTGGAGCGGACGCGCACCAGGATCACCTGCACCGCCAGCGTCGCGGCCGCGAAGGCCAGGATCCAGGCGAGGAGCGCCGCCACCGCCGCGGCCTGCGCGGCGCCGCCGGCGAGCGCCACCGCGTAGCCGGCGGAGGCGAGCGCGGCGGCCACCGCGATCTCCCCGGCCACCGTCTTCTCGAGCTTGCGCGACACGAGGAAGCCCACCAGCGCCGCGAGCGCCGCCGGGAGCAGGAGCGCGAGCCGCGCCGGCGGGGGCGCGAGCGCGATCCCGGCGAGCCCGGTCGCGGCCGCCAGCGCGGCGAGCGCGGCGAGCCACCGCCCGGCGCGGGCCCCGTCCTCCTTGCGGGCCCGCTGCCCGCGCTGCCCGAGCAGCACCAGCAGCGGCTCGTGCGCGACGAAGGCGAGCACCACCGCGACGGTCAGGAGCAGCGGCGCCGCGCCCGGCCGGCCGATGGCGAGGGCGGTGAGGAGCGGCATGGCGAGCTGACCCCAGGCGCCGTGCTCGTGCGGGAGCATGGAGCGACGCTTCGCCGCGGCGGGCGGCGCCTGGGTGGAGGTGGTGCGGGCGGCGGATGCGGTCACTCTGGCCCTCGGTCCGGTCGGCGTTCACCCCGTGTTTAGCAAGGCGCCGGCCAGTGGCAACCCCGCGGCGAGGCGCCGCTTTGTCCCGCCCCGCGGCACGCGCACCGATCCCTGGGTGCGCCGGGTCACGAAACTCCGAGGGCCAGAACGTGGCTCTTTGACGGCCGCGCCCCGGTCGGATAAGGGTTCGCCCCCGCGCCCACCGCCATGCAAGCCATCCTCGCCTCCTTCGCCCTCGTCGCCGTGAGCGAGATGGGGGACAAGACCCAGCTCCTCGCCTTCTCGCTCGCCACCCGCTTCCGGCGGCCCTGGCCGGTGATGGCCGGGATCCTGGTCGCGACCGTGGCGAACCACGCCCTCGCCTCCTCGGTGGGCGCCTGGATCTCCACCCACGTGTCGCCGGCGATCCTGGCGGCCGTGCTGGCGGTGACCTTCATCGGCTTCGGCCTGTGGACGCTCCGGCCGGACACGCTCGACGAGACCGGCGGTCAGGAGCGCTTCGGCGCCTTCGTCACCACCACGGTCCTCTTCTTCCTCGCCGAGATGGGCGACAAGACCCAGCTCGCCACCGTGGCGCTCGCGGCGCGCTACGGCGACCTCGTGAAGGTGACCCTCGGCACGACGCTCGGGATGCTGGCGTCCGACGGCCTCGCGGTGTTCCTCGGCGAGAAGCTCGCCGCGCGCGTCTCGTCGTCGCGGATCCGCTGGGCGGCGGCCAGCCTGTTCTTCCTCTTCGGCGGGCTGTCGGCCTGGGCCGCGGTGCGCGCCTGATCCGACGCCGCGCGGGCCCGGGCGGCGGTCGCGGGGCCCGGGCGAGCCCCGCGGCGGAGGCTCTAGCCCGGGCCGGAGCGCCGCGCCTAGCTGGACGTGCAGGTCACGCTCGAGGCGGGCACCGCGCCGTCGCTGGTGGGCGGGGAGAACGTGCACGAGATCGTGAGCACGGTATTCCCGGGCGGCTGGTCGATCGTGATGGTCGCGCTGGTGAAGAACAGATCGTTGATCGACTCGACCCAGTGCGGGTTCGGGCAATCCGGCGCGCCCGCGATCGACGCCGGTGGCGGGTTCGTCCGGACAATGAACGGCGTGGTGCCGTTCTTGACCTCCGAGGCCGGGATCGCCTCCGAGCCCGAGACGGTGATCGGCGCGGGGTTCTGCCCCGGCGCCGCGTTGCCGCCATCGTTGGTGCAGGTGGTGGTGACGTTGGCCTGGGCGACCATGACCACCAGCACGTCCCCGTTGCCGAGGCCCGCGAGCTGGCCCTGCGCGCTGAGGGCCAGGCCCAGGTCGACGAAGGCGGGCTCGCTCCTCGGCGGCTTCAGGTGGACGTTCTGGGCGAACACGGGGACGGCGACTCCGATCATCAGCGACAGAACTGCGATCCTCTTCAGCATCGAACTACCCCCCTTGAGCTGCGGACCATGCGCCGGGCTGTTACGCCGGGTGAACTGCCGGCACCGGCGATCGCCGCGCTCTTCCGCGCGGACTGTTAGCCGGGCTGCGGTGGGGCGTCACGCGCTCGTGGCTCGGACAGCTGGGGTCCAGCGTACGGACGATCCCGTAGATCGGCTCGCCGGGAAGGACGAGACGCGCTGCGCCGGCGCGGACGGCGACCAGGCGCCGGTCAGTCCGCCGTCATCTCCCGGGCTCGATTCGTTCGCCCGTTCACGACCGTCATCGCACGTTTACCCCTCCGACCAGACCACCGCGAGCATCCGCGACGGCGCGTCGCCGAGCCCGCGGAACAGGTGCGACCTGCGCGCGTCGAGGTAGGCGCTGTCGCCCGGCCGCAGCGTCAGCCGCTGCCCGTCGTAGAAGAGCTCGATGGTCCCCTCGAGCACGTACACGAACTCCTGGCCGTCGTGCGCCAGCGGCCGCGCGTCGGTGAGGCGGGGATCGAAGGTGAGCAGGAACGGCTCCATGCCGCGGCCGGGCGTCCCCGGCCGGGTGAGGCTCCGGTAGGTGTAGCCCTGGTCGGTGTCGCCCTGGTCGTAGCCGACGCCGCACCTCGCCCGCGCGGTTGACGGTCAGCCCCTCCGGCGCGGACGCGCCGCCGTGGAGCAGGCCGCCCACCTTCGAGCCGAGCACGCGCGAGAGCTTGATGACCACGCCGATGGAGGGGACCTCGCGCCCCTCCTCGAGAGCGGCGAGGCGCTCGGCGCTCAGGCCGGCCAGCCCGCACACCTGCTCCCGCGACAGCTCCTGCGCCTCGCGCATCCTGCGGATCCGCTCGCCGATGTCCCTCTGCATGCCTTCCTCCGGATCCTCAGCCCTCGCGGTCGGCCGGGACGATGCGTCCGCTCCGCGCGCGGAGGTCGCGCCACGCCTGCGCGATGGCGGGCCTGAGCCGCTCCGCGGTGATCCCGGACCGCTGGAAGCGCCGCTGCAGCGAGAGGTAGAGCTCGAGCGCCTCGTCGGAGAAGTCCGGCTCGATGTTGATGAGGAGCTTGCGCCCGTCGACGATCTCCAGCACGGGGTAGAGGCCGGAGCGCACCGCCAGGCGCACCAGCTCGATCCCCAGCGCGGGCTCCGACTTCCAGCCGGTCGGGCAGGGCGCGAGGACGTGCAGGAAGCGGAAGCCCGCGCGCGTCGAGCGCGCGCCGCATCTTGCGCAGCCGCGTCCTCGGGGTGCGCGAGGGAGATCGAGGCGGCGTAGGGGACCGGTGCGCCGCCATGATGGCGAGGATGTCCTTCTTCTGCTCGAGCTTGCCCGCCGGGCGTGTTGGTGGTGCTCGCGCCGACCGGCGTGGCCGAGGAGCGCTGGCCGCCGGTGTTGCCGTAGATCTCGTTGTCGTAGCAGACGTAGAGCATGTCCTCGTTGCGCTCGGCCGCGGCGGAGAGGGTGGCCATGCCGATGTCGTAGGTGCCGCCGTCGCCCGCCCAGCAGACGACGCGGGTGCCGTCGCCGTTGAGCCGCGCCACGCGCGCGAGGCCGGTCGCCACCGCGGCGGCGGACGCGAAGGTGGAGAGCACCGTCGGCGCGCCGATAGGTCGGTCGGGAAGGGCCCGGCCGTCACGACGCCGCAGCAGGCCGGGATGACGAGCTGCAGCCGGTGCGCGCCGGCCGCGCGCCCGAAGATCTGCAGCGCGATCGACATCCCGCACCCGCCGCAGTTGGTGTTGCCGGGGCGCAGGAGCGGCGCGGGGCGGCTCGCCGTCGGACCTGCGCCTCCGCGGAGCACGGGCTCATGCCTCTGCCTCCATCAGGACGGGCGGCCCGGCGCTGGCGCGCGCCGCCAGGTCCGCCAGCGATCGCCGTCGACGTGCGCGGGGCGGACGTCGCCGCCGCCCACGCCGATCATGTAGCCCTGCACCAGCGCGCCGGGCTCGGCCAGCGCCGCGGACCTCGCCCCACAGCACGCCGCCGAACCCGAGGCTGAGGTCGCGGTCGATCACGGCGACGCGCGCGCACCCCGCGGAACAGGCGCGCGAGCTGCTCGGCCGGGAACGGCCGGAACATGCGCACGCGGACCGCGCCCGAGCCGCTCGCCGCGCGCGCGGGCCTCGTCGACCGCGCGCTCCACCGTGCGCGCGATGGTGCCCATCGAGACGATCAGCGCGTCGGCGTCCTCGGCGCGGTACGGCACCACCGGATCGGCGGGGCGGCGGCCGAAGCTCGCGCTCGAAGGCGTCCTGCACCTCGCCGTAGACCTCGAAGACCCGCGCCATGGCCTGGTGGTGCTGCGCGCGGTGCACCTCGGTCCGTGCGGGGCGCGTCGACGCCCCCCATCACCCGCGGGCGTTCCGCGGAGGCGGTGCGGGAGGTCGAGCGGCGGCAGGAAGCGATCGACCGCGCTCCTGCTCGGGGATGTCGGTCTGCGTCACGTGTGCGAGAGGATGAAGCCGTCCTGGCAGACCATGCACCGGCAGGAGCACCCGGTGGTCCTCGGCCAGCCGGTAGGCGCAGAGCACCGTGTCGAGCACCTCCTGGTTGTCGGCGCAGTAGAACTGGATCCAGCCCGGTGTCGCGCAGCATGCAGCGTGTCGCCGTGATCGGCCCAGATGTTCCAGGGCGGCCCGAGCGTGCGGTTGACGGCCATCATCACGATCGGGAGGCGCAGGAGCGCCGCGGCGACGCACGTTCTCGGCCATGTAGGCGAGGCCGTTCGACGACGGAGGCGGTGAAGGTGCGCGCGCCGCGCGCCGCGCGCGCCGATGCAGACCGCCATGGCGCTGTGCTCGCTCTCGACCCGCACGACCTCGCCCTTCTCGATCTCCTGGTTGCAGAGGTGCTCGATGCACTCGGTCGGACGGCGTGATCGGGTAGACGCCGCTGCAGAAGCCGCGGGCGGTGCGGTTGGCGCGCCCGGCCAGCGTCGCGGCGAGCGCGGCGGCGTGGTTGGCGCTGATGAGCTGGCCGCCCATGATCACCTCGCCGCCGGGTCGGCGTCATCTCCATCGCCCGCCGCGGGCACTCGGCCACGCACATGCCGCATCCCTTGCAGTAGCGCCTCGTCGACCGCGTAGCCGTCGCCGCACCGGCGCGACGACGCCCTCCGGGCAGTAGAGCGAGGCAGGTGTCGCAGCTGCGTGCAGCGGCCGCACGAGAAGCAGCGGTCGGCCTCGGACGCGTCGCGCGAGCCCGAGGTTCACCTCGTCGAAGGCGCCGCGCGCGGACGGCGCGCCCGCGGCGTGCCGCTCCGGGCGCGGCGGGCTCACCGCGAAGTGGCTGAAGCGGACGTGCGCGGGGGTCACCCGCTCCCCGGGCTCTCCGGCCGCCGCCACCGGCTCCGGCGCGCCCTCCAGCGCGGCGAGCGCGCGCGCCGCGACGCGCCGGCCGCTCCCGATGGCGTGGGTCACCGTGCCGTCGCCGGTCGCCAGTCGCCCGCCAGCCACACGCAGGTCGGCCGCGCCCCGTCGAAGCGCGGCCATCGCGCGCCGACCAGCCCGCCGGGCAGGATCCCCAGGTCCGCGCCCTGGCCGAGCGCGAGGAGCACCGCGTCGCAGGCGAGGTCGCTCGTGCGGTCGGTCACCACCGGCCGGCGGCGGCCGCTCGCGTCCGGCGCGCCCGGCTCCACCTCGGCCAGCGTCACCCGCGCGACCGCGCCGTCCCCCGCGAAGCCGACCGGCTGGCGCTGCGGGAGGAGCGCGATCGCCCTCGGCCACGGCCTCCTCGACCTCCTCCTCGATGGCCGGCATCTCGGCGCGGCTGCGCCGGTAGGCGATGGTGACGCGGTCGGCCCCGCAGCGCAGCGCCGTGCGCGCGCAGTCCATCGCGGTGTTGCCGCCGCCCACCACCACCACGTGGCCGCGGAGCGCGCCTCCGCCGCCGCTCTTCACCTGGTCGAGGAAGGCGAGGCCGTCCTGCGACGCCCTCGAGCGTCCTGCCCGGGACGTCGAGCCCGGTGGTGCGCGGCAGGCCCGCCGCCAGGATGACCGCGTCGTGGCCCGCCGCGAGCGCGCCCAGCGCGGCCGCGTCCACCGCCACGCCGCAGCGCGCGTTCACGCCGAGCCGGAGGATGCGCGCGAGGTCGCGCTCGAGGACGTCGTGCGGGAGGCGATAGGCCGGGATGCCGGTGCGCAGCACGCCGCCCAGCCGCGGGCCCGCCTCGAGGAGCGTGACCTCGTGTCCGGCCGAGCGGAGCGCGAAGGCGGCGGAGAGCCCGGCCGGCCCGCCGCCCACCACCGCGACGCGGCGCGGCCGGGCCGCGCGCGGCGCGGGGGCCACGTCCGGTCGAGGTGATCGCCGATCCAGCGCTCCAGCGCGCGCATGTTCACCGCGCCGTCGTAGGGCGCGCGGTTGCACGCGCTCATGCAGGGCGCCGGGCAGACGCGGCCGCAGACCGAGGGGAGCGGCTGGGTCGCCCCGAGGACGCGGGCCGCGGCCTCGACGCCGCCGGTCCGGAGCGCCTGGACGAAGCCGACCACGTCGTTGCCGGCCGGGCAGGCCTCGTTGCAGGGCGCGAGGTGGGCGCGGTAGCGCGGCACCTGCGTCCGCCAGGTGCCGGTCGGGAGCCGGGTGGGGAGGTCCTCGACGTGCTCGGCGATCCCGATCACCGGGAGCGGAGCGACGGGCCGCGACCGGCGGCGCCGCGGCGGCGGGCCGGGGCGCGCGCACGACCACCGCGTCGTACGCCTCGCGCGCGGCGCCGAGGTCGTCCTCCAGCCCGAGCGCGCGGTAGGCCCGCTCGACCACCTCGAAGGGGAGATCGGCCAGGCGCGCGTACGCGCCGGCGATGGTGGTGTTGACGATGACGAGGGCGGTCGTGCCGATGCCGTGGCGGCGGGCGATGGCGGTCGCGTCCACCGCGGCCACCCGCAGGCTCTCGTGACGGTCGGCGAACGCGCCGAGGCCGCGGGCGTGTTGAGGAGCAGGAGCGCCCCCGGCGCGGCGCCGTCCAGCACCTCGTCGCCGAGCAGCGCGGCGTCGAGCACCAGCAGGTGGTGCGGGCGCGTAGACCTTGTTGCGGTTCGTGACGGGCGCCGTGTCCACGCGGGTGAAGGCGCGCACCGGCGCGCCGGACCGCTCCGAGCCGTAGTCGCCGAAGGTCTGCACGTGCAGCCCCAGCTCGGCGAACATGCCGGCGAGCAGCTTCGCGCAGGTCACGCCCCCCTGCCCGCCGCGCCCGTGCACGCGGATCTCGAGCGGGAGCGCGGGCGCTCCGGTCCGGGCCTCCGAGGTGGCGCGCTCGGTCATGCCCCCGGTAGAGCAAGCCGCGCGCCGCGCCGTCCCGCCGCTCGAGGCCAGCGAATACGGCAGCTTGGCGGCGGGCGCCGGCCGCACCTGAAATATGTTTCATGCTATTTCTTTCGGAGCCGCCTCGGAGGCCTCCATGGCCATCGCCCCCTCGATGTCGCGCGCCCAGCTGGAGGCCATCCTCGACTCGACGGTCGAGGGGCTCATCGCGGTGGACGCCGAGGCCCGCATCGTCCTCTTCAACGCGAGCGCGGCGGCGATCCTGCGCGTGCCGGTGACCGACGTGCTGGGCAGGCCGGTGAGCGAGGTGGTGCTGAACAGCCGGCTCCCGGACGTGCTCCGGAACGGCAAGGAGGAGCTGAACCAGTACCAGGACGTGGGCCCCACCACCATCCTCACCAGCCGGGTGGTGGTGCGCGGCCGGGGCGGGGAGATCGAGGGGGCGGTGGCGATCTTCCGCGACGTCTCCGAGGTGCAGGCCCTGGCCGGCGAGCTGCGGGCCGCGCGTGACCTCCGCGAGCTCTCCGAGGCGATCATCCAGTGCTCGGAGGAGGCGATCTCGATCGCCGACGCGCGGGGCGACACGGTGCTGGTGAACCCCGCCTACACGCGGCTCATGGGGCTCAGCGAGGCGCAGGTGCTGGGCCGCCCGGTCACCGCGGACATCGCCGAGGGCGAGAGCGTGCACCTGCGCGTGCTGCGCACCCGCAAGGCGGTGCGGGGCGCGCGGCTGCGGGTCGGGCCGCACCGGCGGGAGGTGGTCGTCAACGCGGCCCCGCTCCTGGTGGGCGGCGAGCTGAGGGGGAGCGTCGGCGTCATCCACGACGTCTCGGAGATCCGCCGGCTCTCCGACGAGCTCGCCTCGGCGCGGCGGCTGCTCCGCAAGCTCGAGCCGCGCCGCTCCTTCGACGACATCACCGGCGACGGCCCAGCCATCACGCGCGCCAAGGAGCTGGCGCGGAAGGCCGCGGCGACGCCGGCCACCGTGCTGCTGCTCGGCGAGAGCGGCACCGGGAAGGAGCTGTTCGCCCACGCCATCCACGACGCCAGCGACCGGCGCGACGGCCCGCTCGTCCGCGTGAACTGCGCCGCCATCCCGGAGGGGCTGCTGGAGAGCGCGCTGTTCGGCTACCAGGGCGGCGCCTTCACCGGCGCGCGCGCGCACGGGCAGAAGGGGCACTTCGAGGAGGCCGACGGCGGCACGCTCTTCCTCGACGAGATCGCCGAGGCGCCGCTCGCGCTGCAGGCGAAGCTCCTCCGCGCGCTGCAGGAGCGGGAGATCGTGCGGGTGGGGAGCAGCACCCCGGTGCGGGTGGACGTCCGGCTGGTGGCCGCCACCAACGCCGACCTCGAGGCGCTCATCGCGCGGGGCGCGTTCCGCCGGGACCTCTTCTACCGGCTGAGCGTGATGCCCATCCGCGTGCCGAGCCTGCGGGAGCGGACCGAGGACCTCCCGCTCCTGGCCACCTCGCTGCTGTCGCGGATCTGCGCCGAGTACCGGGTCGCGCCGGTGGTCCTGGCCCCCGACGCGCTGGCGGTGCTCCGGTCCTCGCCCTGGCGCGGCAACGTCCGCGAGCTCGAGAACGTCCTGCGCCGCGGCCTCATCGCGCGTCCCCCCGACGCGCCCGCGCTCCGCGCCGCCGACCTCGAGCTCGCCGACGATCCGGCCGATCCCGGGCGCCGGCGCGCCGGGGCCGGACGGGCCGCGCCGGCTGTCCGAGCTGCGGGCCGCCTGGGAGCGGCAGCTCCTGCGGACCCAGCTCTCGCGCCACGCCGGGAACCGGGAGGCGACCGCCCGCGCGCTCGGGATCACCACGCGGAACCTCTATTACAAGCTGAAGCGGCACCGGCTGGGGTGACCGCCAAGCGAGGGCCGCCGGCGCCCTCGCGCGCGAGGCGACGGGCACCGGCGACCCGCCCGAGGAGGACCGGCCGCGGTCAGCCGCGAGACGCGAGGCGGCTCGGGCCGTCGGCGTCCGGCGCCGCGCTCCCCTCGTGCGGGATCCGGTAAGGCTCGGGGCGGACCCCGTATCGCTTCAGGAGGCGGTGCAGGCTCTCCCGCGTCATGCCCGCCAGCGCGGCCGCCTGGGTGACGTTGCCGTGGGAGTGGCGCATCAGCCTCGCGAGGTAGTCCGAGGACGCGCGCTCGCGCGCCTGCTCGACGGCGCGGTGGAACCCCACGGCGACGTCCTGCGGGCTCGCGTCCTGGGAGGCGGGAGGGTCAAAGGGCGCGGCCGCCGATCGCCGCTCGAGCGCCTGGTGGCGATGCTCGACCGCGCGGGCGACGACCAGGGAGATGTCGTCCGCCTCGAACGGCTTCGCGACGTAGTCGAAGGCGCCGAGCCGCATGGCGGCGACTGCGTCCGGGACGTTCGCGTAGGCGGTCATCATCACCACGCTCGTCAGCGGCGTGAGGCGCTGGACCTCGCGCAGCAGATCGAAGCCGGTCACCCCCGGCATCCGGATGTCGGTGAGCACCACGGCCAGCGGGACCTGGCCGACGATCGACAGCCCCGCCGCGCCGTCCGCGGCGGTCGTCACCTCGAAGGCGGCACCCAGGATGGTGGCCAGCATCCTCAGGATGCCGGGGTGGTCCTCCACCACGAGCACGGGAGGTCGCTCCATGTCAGCTCCTCACCTCGGGGGCCCTGGGCAGGCGCAGCGTGAACACCGCGCCGCCGGGGACCCCGGTCATCACGTCGATGTCGCCGCCGTGGGCGAGCGCGATGGCCCGCGAGACCGCGAGCCCGAGCCCCTTGCCGGCCGGCTTGGTGGTGAAGAAGGGCTCGAACAGCCGGCCCTTCGCCTCGTCCGCGATCCCGGCGCCGTCGTCCTGGACCGCGACCTCGACCTGGTCCGCGTCGGCGGCGCCGATCCGCACGTCCACCCGCCCGGCCGGGCCGGCCGCCTCCACCGCGTTCCTCATGAGGTTGAAGACCACCTGCCGGAGCTTCGGGCCGTCGCCGCGGGTGAGGCCCGCGCCCTCGATGGAGAGCCGCGGGGGCCGCGGCCGAGCCACCACGCGCAGCCCGGTGGCGACGTCCTCGCAGAGGCCGCGCAGGTCGATCTGCACCGGCGTGACGGCGGGCCGGGAGAGCTCGAGGAGGCCCTCGACGATCTCCTTGCAGCGCAGCGCCTCGACCTCGGCGGCCTGGAGCTGCGCCGCGAGGCGGGGGTCGGCGTGGTCGCGGTTGTACGACAGGTAGCCGATCACGACCTGCAGCGGGTTGTTGATCTCGTGGGCGACGCCGGCAGCCAGCCGGCCGATTCCGGCCAGCTTCTCCGCCTCGACGAGCCGCTGCTGGTGCTGCTTGAGCGCTGCCGTCATCGCGTTGAACTCCGCCGCGAGCGCGCCGAACTCATCGGGCGACTCGACGTCGATGTGGCCGTCGAGATCGCCGCTGGCCACCGCGGCCGCGCCCTCGCTGAGGCGGGCGAGCGGCCGCGTGACGGAGCGCGACAGGTAGAGCACCACGCCGGCGACGAACAGCGGCATGCCCAGGAACAGCGCCACCGTCCAGCGGAGCGCCGCCGCCTCGAGCGCCACGAGCTGCGCGCGGAAGGACGAGGCGACCTCCTGCAGCCGCGCGAAGATGTGGTCCACGTTCCGCTCGATGAGGGAGACGAGCGGGTAGCTCCGCTCGTGCGCCAGCCTCGCCTGGCCGTCCCCTGCCGGTCCCGGGGCGACCTGCTCGCGGAAGCGTCGGTCGAGCTCCGCCTCCGCGGCGCGGATCTCGTCCATCCACGCGATCGTCTCCGGCTCGTCCAGCTTGGCGGTCAGGCTCTGGCCGAGCGCGAGGGCCTTCCGCCTGGCCACCTCGTACTCGGCGCGGCGCGCTCCGGCGCCGAGCGCGAGGGACTCCTGGTGCGCGTACTGGTCGCGCACCGCGTCCTCGAGCTGGAGCGCGAGGCTCATCTGCTCCTCGTGGTCCTTCATGTCGCCGAACGTCTCCTCCATCCGGCGCAGGGCCCTGAACTCGAAGGCGAGCGCGGCCAGGAACACGGCGAGCACGACCGAGAAGGCGGCCACGAGTCTCCGCCGCGTGCTGGACGTGCGCCGCCGCTGGCGCGCCAGCGCGCCGGCCTTGGCCAGCTCAGCCTTCCGTGGCGTCGCTTCCATCGCCCGACGCACCCCCACGCGTCGAATCGACCGGGTCAGTCTCCAGTGAATTATGTCGGGCGGGCCCAGACCGAAACGGCGCTGTCGGGTTGACCATGGTCAAGGGACAGCGCGAGCTGACGGTGTCGGCGCCCGACGGCGCCCGGCGGCGCTCAAGACGCCCCGCCACGCCCGCTCACGGGAACGCGGCGAGCGCCTCGCCTCGAGGGTTCAGCGGATAGGGCATCCAGCTGCGCTCGCCCCGCCGGGACGGCGCCGCGCCAATGACCTGCCCGCGGAGCGCGCCCGTCGCGCACGACACCGTCGCCTCGCTCGCGCCACCCCACTGCTGCACCGCTGCGTCCACGATCCGGACCTCGCCATCGAGGCCCTCCAGCTCGAGCCTCAGGATCGCGGGCTGCCCGCGGGGACCGGGCCGTCGCCGACGCCGCCGATCTGGTCCGCGCAGCGCGCGAGCCGAGACTGGACGCGCGCGGCGAGGAGCCCCCTGCGCACGATCTTGCGGATCACCCGCCCCGCCATCGGGATCGACGAAGGGTCTTCGGCGCGGGCGATCCAGCTGCCGCGCGTCGGTCCGCTGGCTCGCCGCTCCGTGGTGGGCCGAGGGGCTGGCGCCGACGCCGGCGGCGGGATAGGCGCGGGGGCAGGCTCGATCGGCGGCCCCGGGCGCAGCCGGGTCGAAGGGGGGGCCCTGACCGCCCGTGGGCTGGTCACCACCAGGACGAGCGCCACGCCACCGCCGAGCAGGACCGCGATGGGAAGCGTCGCCAGGATGAGGGTGCGTTTCATGTCGCGGCTCTCCATGCGCGGCTTCATTGGGAGATGCTCACCTGCCAGGCTCCGTTCGCCTGGCACGACCTTGACGGTGAGTCGCCTGGACGCCGCGCCCGACCTCACCGTGACGGTGCTCTCGCCGGCGAGCCGCGCGGTGATCCTGACCTGCTCCCCGCGAGCGGGAGCGACCGTCACCACGTCGGGGTCCGAGGACGTCCACTCGACGCCGGCGTGCACCCGCCTCCCCCTGGCGTCGACGGCGAGGGCCCTCGCCTCCACCGTGTCCTGGGCGCTCGCACCGGTGTAGGTCCGTGGGGAGACCCAGCGCTCTCCGCCGTAGGTCGGTCCGCTGACGCGCGGATCGAGCTTGAACGAGAAGTTGATGGTCGCCGGCGCGACGGCCGCGACGATCGCCTGCTCGTCGCCCGCCCGCGACGGCGGTGGGCCCGCGAGCGTCAGGACCGAGGCGACGACGAGAGCTGCCGTGAGGTCGGTTCGCATGTCGTTTCCTCCGTGAACCGCCCGCTCATCCCCTCCCCGGAGGGAAGGGATGAGCGGAGCGGAGTGGACTAGTGGCAGTAGTGGCTGACCCTGCCGGTCCGGGCCGTGCCGTCGAGGTCGCACTCGGGTGATCCGCGATCGGCGGCGGCGCCCGAGACGCGCACCCTCGTCACGTTCAGGAAGGCCGGCTCCTCGGGGCCTCCCGCGGCGCCCACCGCCGGCACGCTGCGGAACCTCGGGTCCGCCAGCAAGGCGGCGCCGGCCGAGCGTGTTGTCCGGCGCCAGGCCGTCCAGCGGGACGATCACCTCGGGGTGATCGAAGGGCGCGCGGTCGAACCGGTTGCGCGCGTCGGTGAGCTCCAGGAGGAAGTCCACCAGCGCGACCTTCTCCGCCTCGGTGAGGTTCGACTGGACCTCCACGTTCATGTTGACCAGGTTGAAGTCCCGGTGCGCGGCGTTGGTGATCGGGAAGTCGCCACCCCGGGTGTAGAAGTCCACCACCTGGCGCAGCGTCAGCTTGCCGCCGTTGTGGAAGTAGGGGCCCGTGAGCTCCACGTTGCGCAGCTGCGGCGCCTTGAAGCTGCCCATCCGGCCGACCCGGTTGACGTTGGGCCAGGTGCCCATCTGCGCGGCCACGTCGCCGGTGCGATCGCTGAAGCCGCCGACGTTGAGGACCTCGGCCGAGACGTTCGCGGGGTTGAACGGCCCCAGCGTGTCCATGAAGCCCTCGATCATCGCCACGTCGGTGCGGGTGTTGACCATGCCGCCGATGGCCCCGCCGGCCTCGTCCATCTCCGGCGGGAAGTCACCGACCGTGATGTTGTTGGCGAAGGCGCCCAGGTAAGGCGGCAGCAGCGGATTGGCCGGCTCCCCGTCGAACCCGGGGTTGATCTGCTGATCCTGCGCCGTCTCCTCGAACAGCCCGAACCCCTCGAGCGGTGGGATCGAACGTGTCCATCGCGATCCCGGGGGCGGCCGGCTGGGCGAAGCCGTCGAGCGGGTCGTCGCCGCCGGGGTTGAAGCCCGGGCCGGCGAGGTTCTTCATCATCAGGGTCGCGAGCGACAGCGGCCAGCCGAAGGCGTCGTTGCCACCTCGCGCCCGTGTCCTCCGCGATGGGACGGACGCCCAGGTTGTACATGCCGTTGTCGAGGAAGGCGGAGTCGGCGCCGGTCCACGCGCCGAACCCCGGCAACCCCTCCGCGGTGGCGCCGGGATAGGCCAGGCCATCCACCGGGTTCGGGACGATGCTCTGGTTGACGATCCGCCGCTCCACCGCGTCCTGGCCGTTCTCGTTGATCTCGGCCTCGAGCAGGAAGCCCGAGATCACCCGGAGCCGGGCCAGCGGCTCGACGACCAGCTCGACGCCCGGCGTGGCGAACTCCGCCACCGCGTCCATCAAGTTGATCTTGCTCGTGAACGGCATGGTGTGGTCGGTCAGGGTGGGGATGGCGTGGCACTCGCCGCAGCGGGCGGTCCTGAAGTTCGGGTTCTTGAGCGACAGGTTGGACGCGAAGAAGATGTCCATCCCGAGGAGCGGATCGGGATCGCCGGGCCCGCGATCGCCGCCGGACACGACGCGCGTGCCGCCGGCGCCACCCTCACCGGTGGGAGTCTGGAGGGCCGTGACGCCCGGGTCCCGCTTGAAGTGGCCGTCGGCGGTGAAGCAGTAGTTCGGATCCGCGCCCGTGCTGCCCGCAGTTGAGCAGGTCCGGCACCAGCCCCGGCTCGCCCGGCTCGCCCAGGGACGCGAACGCGCCCGGGTTGACGTCCAGGAGCCGATCGAACGGCGTGTCGTCCGGGACCAGGATCTGCACCCAGGCGTTGATCGACAGCCCCCAGAACAGCGCGAAGTTCGCCTCCATCTGGCGGAACTGGTTGGTGGCGTTCGGATCGACCGCGCCGGCGGCGATGGTCAGCACGTAGTTGTCGAACGGATCGGCGGTGTTGGCGGTGTCCACCGTCCCGTTCGCGGCGAGGACGGGGATGGGCGGGGTGCCGGCGCACTGCGGGGTGTTGGTGCCGGTCGAGTAGCAGCCGTTCAGGTGCCGGCCCATGTTCTGCCAGAGCGCAGGGTAGAAGGCCTGGCGGATGAGCCCCGGGTAGCTGATGCACAGGCCGGGCTTCCCGGGCGCCGACGGATTGGTGGTCGGGTCGTAGCTGGCGGACCTGTCCGCGACGGCGAGCCCGCTGCACGCGGCGCCGCCCTGGTTGGAGTAGGGACCGAGCACGCTGTCGGTGGGATCCACCAGCTGGTTCGCGAGCGGCGTCACCGTGCCGACCACGGTGGGAGAGCCGCCGACGCTCACCACGTTGCCCTGCAGCAGCTTCTTCCCGATCTTGGGCCAGTTCCGTCCGAGGAAGGACATCTCGAACTCGCTCAGCCCCGGTCCCGTCGCGAGCGAGGCGAGGCTCGCGAACCGGATGATCTGCCGCGTCGCGGTGAGGCCCCCCGCGCTGCTCACGAAGACGTGCGCCTGCGGATCGGCCGCGCCGAAGACGCTGCCGCCGTTGAAGTCGTGGCGGGCGCGTCCGTCCCAGAAGTTGTCGAAGTTGAAGGCCGCGGCCTGCATGGTGGGCGTGTTGCGCGGCTCCACCCTGCGGAGGCCCTGGAAGCCCGGGATCGGATCGAGGGCCCCGGGCGTGCGGAGATCCGGCATCACCGCCGCGACCCCGGCGACTGGCCGGCTGGAACTGCCCGATGGCGCGCGATGTCGGTGAACGGGCTGAACACCACGCCCATCGAGGAGACGACGTCGTTGACGTCGGGCGCCGCGAGGTTCGCGGCGTCGCACACCTTCACGCCCTCGGGAGGCGTGCCGCCCGGGAAGTTGTTCTCCAGCACCCCGGCGTCGACGTGCGCCGACGAGCGGCGTCACGCACAGCGGGTCGCCGGCGACGTCCGGGTCGTTCAGCTTGTGGAGGGGGAAGTCGGCGGCGACCAGGTCCCGCTCGTTGGGCTGCATGAGCTGGAACGTGTTGTCTCCGCCGAGGTGGTTCGGGTTGATCTGGTTCCTGGTCCGGGTGTCGGTGCCGGTGCCGTTGAAGTGGCAGGTCCCGCAGGACTGGACGCCGTCGCTGCCCACCTGCATGTCCCAGAACAGCGCCTTGCCGAGCACCGTCCCGACGTCCCGGTTCCGGAGGTAGTCGTTCTCGGACGACGCGCGTCACGGCGTCGGAGTGGGTGTTCACGAGGTAGTTCGGGTTGGCCGGGGTGCCTCCGGCGTCCGGCACCCTGAGCGAAGGCTTCCGGAGCCCACCGGCGCCCGTCCCCGGGTTGCGCGGGTTGATGAACCCGCGCGTCGGGGTCGTACAGGCGGTGATTGCCCGTGCCGAGGTTCGAGATGGGAGTGCCCGTCGTCGCCACGTTCCGGATGGCGGGCGTCGAGTACCCGAGCCCGGTCCCGAACACGCTGAAGCCGAGCCAGCCGGGCTCGCCCGGATCGCCGCCGCAGAGGAGCGAGCCCTCCGGAGGATTCATCTCGGCGGTGACGACGCAGATCTGCGTGTCGGCGTTGATGGGGTTGTTGTAGTCGATCTGCGCCTCACCCGGCTCCACGCGCATCCGCACCGGCGGTGATCGTCGCGGGCGTCCTGCGTCCAGGTGAACGTCCCGGGCGGCCCCTCGACGAGCTGGTCGATGACGTCGAAGGTCCCCCCGGGATAGAGCGGGTTGATGAGCCGCATCTCCTCCCCGGTGGTCGGGTTGTAGTTCAGCGGATGGACGAGGAGCGCGGGCAGCGTCACGCCGAAGCCCTTGCGGCGGGTGATCCCGGTGGCGCGGTACGACGGGAACCCCTGATCGTTCCCGGGGGTGCTCGGGTCGTAGGACACCGCGTACGGATTGTCGAGCAGCTGCTCGAGCTCGGTCCAGGTGGGAACGTTCTTGAGCGAGGTGTAGGGGACCTCGGGCTCGAACAGGAACCCGCTGGGCACCGTGATGCCCGGTGGACGTCCCGTTCGTCACGATGGTCCCGGCCTGCGCCATGGCGGGCGCGGCGTCGAGCGGCAGCGCCAGCGCCAGGGAAACGAACGACGCACGACTCGCCCAGCGCGCGTCGATGAATGCTCGCGACTGCCTCTCTCGTGTCATCTCGTCCTCCCCTTCGGGCAGTGGACTGTGGGTGAATCCTCCACCGCCACCACAGCGTGGTCAGCCGTAACCGGCCGACCGGGCGTTCACGGGAAGAAGAGGGGTCGTGACGACGCTCGATACGTCGGGGCGCCGAGGTGGTCGATCGAGGCGCGGCGCATCGCAGCGCTGGTCGCGACACCCCGGCGGATCGTATCCGCGGCTGCCACGTCGCCCGTGCAGGTGTCCTCGCGCCGGATACACCCCCGCCAGCCTGCGCGCGGGCGCGGACCGGGCGGTCAGCGCCGCGTCACCGCAGCGCGAGCGCGAGCCCGATGGGCACGAAGATCAGGCTGCCGAGGTTCCCGATCAGCACGATCGACGCGACCTTGTCCGGCTCCTGGCGGTACTGCTCCGCCAGCAGGAAGTTCAGCACCGCCGGCGGCAGGCTCGCGAAGAGGTAGAGCATCCCGAGGCCGGTGCGGTCGAGGCCGAGGTGCGGGCCGAGCGGCAGGGCGATGGCGAGGCCGAGCGCGGGGCGGAGCACGGCGCCGAGGAGGCCGATCCGCCAGCTCCCGAGCGGCGCCCCCACCATCCGGACGCCGAGCGTGAAGAGCATGAGCGGCAGCGACACGTCGCCGAGCATCCGCAGCGCCACCGCCACCCACCCGGGCGGGCGGAGCCCGGCCGCCGAGAGCGCCACCCCCAGCGCCGTCGCGATCACGATGGGGCTCCGGAGCAGGTGGCCGAAGTGCGCGTCGTGCCGGATGATGTACGTACCGAGGGTGAAGTGGAGCAGGTTCGAGGTGACGAACAGCGCCACCGCCCAGGGCAGGTTCGCCTCGCCGAAGGCGAGCAGCGCCAGGGGCAGCCCCATGTTCCCCGAGTTGTTGAACATCATGGACGGGACGAAGGTTCGCGGCGCCACCCCTGAGCCAGCGCGCCACCGGCCAGGCCACCAGCCCCGACCCGAGGATCACCGCCAGCCCGCCCGCCACCAGCCACCGGCTCGCCCAGAGGTCGAACTCCTTCGCGGTGAGCGCCGAGAGGATGAGCACCGGGACGAACACGTCCATGTTCATCCGGTTGGCGCCGGCGGTGTCCGGGCGCGCGGTGCGGCCATAGACGAAGCCCGCGGCGGCGATCGCGAACACGGGCAGGATGATCTGGAGGATGCGCTCGAGCATTCGTCCGGGTGCGGCGCATCATCTCGCGCGCCCCGCGCCCGTGTAAGGCGACCGTTCACCGCCGGCGCGACCCACCCCATGCGGGGCAGCGCCCGACCGCGCCGCATTCAGCATCATCGAGGGGCTGCTCCGCCGGATGACCTGCTCCACCCGACGTGACCCACCGTGCGGCGCCCGCCGCGGCGGCCAGGAGGAAAGCGTGGTCGACGAGCCGCGACACGCAGCGAGCCCGCGACGCGGCGCGGTCCGCGCGCCGCGGGACCTCGCCGCGGGGGTGGCCCTGGCCGCCATCGCGGCGGTCGCGCTCCTCGCGACCGGCGGGCTCGAGGTGGGGCGGCTCCGGGCCATGGGGCCGGGGATGGTGCCGCGCGCGATCGCGGCGCTGGTCGGCCTGGCCGGGCTCGGGCTGGTCGCCGCCGCGTTCCTGAAGGACGGCGAGCCGCTCGGCCGCTGGCGGCTCCGCGGGCCGATCTTCATCTCGCTCGCGGTGGTGGCCTTCGCGCTCACCATCCGCTCGGTGGGGCTCGCGCTGGCCGGGCCGCTGGTGATGCTGCTCGGGGGCGCCGCCTCGCCGGACGTCCGCTGGCGGGAGCTGACCGTCTTCGCGGTGGTGATCACCCTCGCCTGCGTGGGGCTGTTCCGGTTCGCGCTCGGGCTGCCCATCCCGGTGCTGATCGTCCCGGGGTTCCGGCTCTAGGCCGCGGCGATGAGCGACCTCCTCGCCCACCTCGCGCTCGGCTTCTCGGTGGCCTTCACGCTCCAGAACCTGGGGCTGGCGCTCATCGGCTGCCTCATCGGCACGCTGGTCGGGGTGCTGCCGGGGGTCGGGCCCATCGCCACCATCACCATGCTCCTGCCCATCACCTACGGGGTGGAGCCGACCGGGGCCATCATCCTGCTGGCGGGCATCTACTACGGGGCGCAGTACGGCGGCTCGACCACCGCCATCCTGGTGAACATCCCGGGCGAGATCACCGCGGTGGTCACCACGCTCGACGGCCACGAGATGGCGAAGCAGGGGCGCGCCGGCGCGGCGCTGGGGATCGCCGCCATCGGGTCGTTCTTCGCGGGGTGCGTGGCCACGCTGGTGGTCGCGGCCCTGGCGGCGCCGCTCACGCGGGTGGCGCTGCTCTTCGGCCCGGCCGAGTACTTCTCGCTCATGGTGGCCGGCCTGGCCTTCGCGGTGGTGCTCGCCCGCGGCTCGGTCCCGCGCGCGCTCGCGATGATCCTGCTCGGCCTGCTCCTCTCCACCGTGGGCACCGACCTCGAGACCGGAGCCGAGCGCATGTCCTTCGGCTGGGCGCCGCTCGCGGACGGCATCGACTTCGCGGTGCTGGCCATGGGCGTCTTCGGCTTCGCCGAGGTGCTGCGCAACCTCGACGTCACCGAGCAGCGCGACGTGGTGCGGCAGCCCATCGGGCGGCTCCTGCCCTCGCGGGAGGACCTCCGGCGGTCGGCCGCGCCCATCGTGCGGGGGAGCCTGCTCGGCGCGGTCCTCGGCATCCTCCCCGGGAACGGCGCGGTGCTCGGCCCGTTCGCCTCCTACGCGGTGGAGAAGCGGCTCGCCCGGGACCCGCGCCGCTTCGGCCGCGGCGCGATCGAGGGCGTGGCCGGGCCCGAGTCGGCCAACAACGCCGGCGCGCAGACCTCCTTCATCCCGCTCCTGTCGCTCGGCATCCCGCCCAACGCGGTCATGGCGCTCATGGTGGGGGCCATGACCATCCACGGGATCGTCCCCGGCCCCCTGGTGATGACCCGGAACCCCGCGCTCTTCTGGGGGGTCATCGCCAGCATGTGGATCGGGAACCTGATGCTGCTCGTGATCAACCTGCCGCTGGTCGGCCTGTGGGTCCGCTTCCTGAAGGTCCCCTACCGGCTGATGTTCCCTGCCATCCTGATCTTCTCCTGCATCGGCATCTACTCGGTGAACAACTCGGCCGCGGACGTGCTGCTCACCGCCGGCTTCGCGCTGGCGGGGTACGCGCTGGCGCGGCTCGACCTCGAGACCGCGCCGCTCCTGCTCGGCTTCGTGCTGGGCCGGCTCATGGAGGAGAACCTCCGCCGGGCCCTCGCCATCTCGCGCGGCAGCCCCGCCACCTTCCTGCACCGGCCCATCAGCGCCGCCTTCCTCGCGCTCGCCGCCCTGGTGCTCGTCCTCGCCGTACTGCCCGCGGTGCGCACGCGCCGCAAGGAGGTGTTCGTAGAATGACCCGCACGACTCGAAGCGCAGCCAGGCTCGCCGTCCTCGCGCTCGCCGCCCTCGCCCTCGCGGCCGGGCCCGCCCGCGCCGCCTACCCGGAGCGGCCCATCACGATGATCGTGCCGTTCGCGGCGGGCGGCCCCACCGACGTGGTGGCCCGCATCGTGGCCGAGCACATGTCCCGCACGCTCGGCCAGCAGGTGGTGATCGAGAACGTCGCCGGCGCGGGCGGCACCACCGGCATCCAGCGGGCCTCCCAGGCCGCGCCCGACGGCTACACCATCATGATGGGGCACATGGGCACGCACGGCGCGGCGCCGGCCGTGTACCCGGACCTCAAGTACGATCCGACCAAGGACTTCGCCCCCGTCGGCCTCGCCGCCGGCACGCCCATCGTGCTGGTCGCGCGGAAGGACTTCCCCGCCAAGGACCTGAAGGAGCTGGTCGCCTACGTGAAGGCCAACTCCGAGAAGCTCAACGAGGCGCACGCCGGCGTGGGCTCGGTCTCCTACACCACCTGCACGCTGTTCAACTCGCTGCTCGGCGCGAAGCCGACCCGGGTCGTCTACCGCGGCACCGGGCCGGCCCTGAACGACCTGGTGGCCGGGCAGGTGGACTACATGTGCGACCAGATCGTGAACCTGGTCCCGCAGATCCAGGCCGGCACCATCAAGGCGTACGCGGTGGCGCTCCCGGAGCGCTCCCCGGCGCTCCCCGACGTGCCGACCACCAAGGAGGCCGGGCTGCCCGAGTTCCAGGTCACGGCCTGGAACGCGATCTTCGCGCCGAAGGGGACGCCGCCCGCGATCGTGAAGCGGCTCTCCACGGCGCTGCTCGCGGCGCTCGACGACGCGGCCACGCGCAAGCGCCTGCTCGACCTCGGCGGCGACCTCTCCAACACTGCGGCCCGCACGCCCGAGGGGCTTCAGAAGCTGGTCGAGAGCGAGGTGGCGCGCTGGAACAAGGTGCTGAAGTCGGCCAACGCGGGGAAGTGAGGGCCGGCCGCCGCTCCCGCGGGTGAGCGTTTCTTGCGCTCGCTCGCGGGGTGCCCCAACCTCGGGGCGTGGCCGCGCCGCTCCTCGAGCCGGACAACCTGAGCATCCTGGTGCACCTCCTCGCCGCGCTGGCGGCGGGGGGCGCCATCGGTATCGAGCGCAGCTGGCACGGCCGGCCGGCCGGCTTCCGGACCCACTCGCTGGTCTGCCTCGCGTCGAGCCTCCTCATGCTGCTCACCGTGTTCCAGGCGCGCTGGTTCCCGGGCGTCGGTGACACCGTGCGGCTCGATCCCACGCGCATGGCGCAGGGGATCATGACCGGCATCGGCTTCCTCGGTGCGGGCGTCATCTTCAAGGAGGGGCTGACCGTCCGCGGCCTCACCACCGCGGCGTCCATCTGGATCACCGCCGCCATCGGCGTGATGATGGGGAGCGGCCTCTACTTCCCGGCCGCCACGGCCACGGTGCTCACCCTGGGCGTTCTCTCCGTGTTCCGGGTGGTGGAGAGCTGGCTGCCGGCGCACCGCTACGCCACGCTGCGACTCCACTTCGAGCGGAGCCAGGCGATCCCGGAGGCGGACCTGCGCGAGCTGCTGGTGCGCCACGGCTGCACCGCCGGCCCGCTGTCCTGGCGCCTCGCGGACGACGGGCGCGTCTTCGAGTATCGGATGACCCTGCGCACCACGGATCGCCGGAAATTCGCGCAGGTGGCGCACGCGCTCGCGGCCTTGCCGGCGGTGCGCGAGTACACGCTCTCACCCTCGGGCGAGTGAGGCCGGAGGGGTGGGCCGCGAGGCTGGCGTCCGGGGGCGGTCTATTCCACAATGGCCGTCCCTCACGCACGGCGCCCCGTCCATGGCCCTCCGCCTCCTCCCCACGCTCGCCGTCGCGAGCCTCGCGAGCCTCGCGCTCCTGGCCCCCCCGGCGGCCGCCGGCGGCGCGCCGGCGCCCTGGGAGGGCGCGCCCTTCTCGGCCGACCCCGCCGCGTTGCTCGCCGCGGCGCAAGCCCTCCCGGCGCCCAAGGGGGCCGGCATCGACCTGCTGGTCGAGGAGGCGCGTTACCGCTTCGACGAGCGCGGCGCGCTCACCGTGGAGCACCGGGTGGTCTTCCGGGTCCTCACGGCCGACGCGGCGCGGAGCTGGTCGCGGGTGGAGCGGAGCTACGCCCCCTGGAACCAGGCGCGGCCGGAGATCCGCGCCCGGGTCATCACCGCCAGGGGCGAGGTGCACGCGCTCGACCCGGCCACCCTCTCCGAGCAGGGCACCGGCGATCGCGGGGACACGTTCTCGGACCGGCGCGTGCTGGCCGGCCCGCTCCCGGCGCTGCGGGAGGGCGCGGTGGTCGAGGAGGTCGTGACCCTCCGCGACACGGCGCCGGGCTTCGACGCGGGCATCTCGGCCCGCTTCTTCCTGGCGCAGGCCACCCCGGTGCGCCTGGTGCGCCTCGAGGTCACCGCCCCGGCGGCGCTGCCGCTGCGCTGGGTGGTGCGGGGCGCCGAGCTCACGCCCACCGCCGGCGTGAAGGACGGCCTGCGCCGGGTGGCGCTCGAGCGCCGCGACGTGGCCGCGGCGACCCCGGCCGAGCCGGGCGCGCCGCACGAGCAGGCGCCCGCGCCCTACGTCCTGTTCGGCTGGGGCAGGTCCTGGGCCGAGGTGGCGCGGCGCTACGGCGAGCTCTGGGAGCGGCAGCTCGCGGGGGCCGACCTCGCCGAGGCGGCGCGCGCGGCGCTCGGCGAGGGCAAGCCGGACCGCGCCGAGGCGGTCCGCCGGGTGATGGCCTGGGTGCACCAGAACGTGCGCTACACCGGGCTCGAGCTGGGCGAGGCGGCGCTCGTCCCCGCGCCGCCGGCCGAGACCCTGAAGCGCCGCTACGGCGACTGCAAGGACCTCTCGCTCCTGGTCACCGCGCTCCTGCGCGCGGCCGGCCTCGACGCGCGGCTCGCGCTGGTGCGGCTCGACTGGCACGAGCTCTCGCCGGAGGTGCCGGGGATCTCGCAGTTCGATCACGCCGTGGTCCGGGTGGAGGGGACGCCGCCCATCTGGATCGACGCGACCGACCCGTACACGCCGCCCGGCCAGCTGCCGCCGCCGGTGGAGGGCCGGCTGGCGCTCCTGTCCGGGCCGGGCGTGAAGGACCTGGTGCGCACGCCCGAGCGCGGCGCCGAGGCGAACACCGGCCGCACCCTGCGCGAGCTCGAGCTCGCCGAGGTGGGGCCCGGCCGCATCGTCGAGTCTCGAGAGCTCACCGGCGCGCTGGCCTCGGGCGAGCGCGCCTTCCGCGCCCGGCTCCCGGCCGACCGGCGCGAGGAGATGACCGAGCGCTACGCGCAGGATGTGCTGCGGGGCAGGGAGCTCGGGGAGTGGTCGGTGGACGGGGGCGAGGCGCTGGGGGCGCCGCTCCGCGTGAAGGTCGAGGCGCGGGAGAGCGCGGCCGTCTTCACCGGCGACGACTCGGCCGAGGTGCCGGTCACGCCGGATCTCGATCTTCGAGGCGCTGCCCGAGTACCTGGCCGGCTTCCACGGCGGCGAGGAGGGGCCGGGCGCGATCCGACCGCCGCGCCGGAGCGAGGCGCTCCTGCCGGTGCCCTACCGGTGGGAGGCGATCTACCGGGTCCGCCCCCCGGACGGCTTCCGGGCGCGGCCGCTGCCGGCCGGCGCGAGCGAGTCGTTCGGACCGGCGCGCCTCTCGCGGGAGTACGCGCTCGGCGCCGACGGCGTCGTCACCGCCACCTTCCGCTTCGACACGGGCGGCCGGCGCCTCGCCGCGGCCGACGCCGACCGGCTGGCGCGCCGCGTCCGCGAGATCGTCCGCGGGACCAGCCCGACCGTCACCTTCGAGCGCACCGGCGCGGCGCTGCTCGCGGCCGGGCGCGTCCCCGAGGCGCTGGCCGAGATGCGCCGCCTGATCGCGCTCCACCCGCGGCACGCGCTCCACCGGGTCCACCTCGCGCTGGCGCTGGTGCAGCTCGGGTTCGCCGAGGAGGCGGCCGCCGAGGCGCGGCGCGCCATCGCGGCGGAGCCGGAGCTCGCCTTCGCGCAGCGCGCGCTGGGCTGGGTGCTGGAGCACGACGCGGTGGGGCGGTTCCACGGGCCCGGCTTCGACCGCGCCGGCGCGCTCGCCGCCTACCGCGAGGCCCGCTCGCTCGACCCGGACCACGCCGGCGGGCGCGCGGCGCTCGCCGAGCTGCTCGCGCGCGACGCGTCCGGCGCCCCCGGGGCCGAGCTCCCCGAGGCGATCGCCGAGTTCGAGGCCATCCGGACCGATCTCGGCGAGCGCCAGTTCGAGCGCGGCCACCTGCGCGCGCTCCTCACCGCCCGGCGGGACGCCGCGACCGAGGCCCTGGCGCGCGAGATGCCCGCCGGCCCGGAGCGGAGCGCCGCGCTCGTCGCGGCGGTCGCGAGCCAGCGCGGCGCCCCCGCGGCGGAGGACGAGGCGCGCGCGCTCGGCGACGGCCGGCGCGAGGCGCTGCGCGAGGCGGCCCGCCTGCTGGTGGGCCAGCGCCGCTACGCGCTGGCGGCCACCCTCGCCGGCACCGCCGCCCTGGGCGCGCCCAACGCGGCCGAGATCCGGCAGCAGGCGGACATGTTCCAGGGGCTGCGCGCCTGGGAGGAGCTCGCCAGGCAGGGCACCGAGGGGGAGCGGCTGGTGAAGGCGCTCTTCGTCGCCGCGCTCCGCGGCGGGGAGCCGGGGCCGGGGGCGCTCCTCGCTCGCAAGCGGCTCTCGCCGGAGATGGCGCGGATCGCCGAGGACGGGCTGGTGGTGCCGGCCCTGGGCGCCCGGCAGGCGCTCCACGACCAGGGCATCCCGGTCGACGTGCTGCTCGACCTGGTCCTCTCGCGGGCGGAGATCCTGGAGGACGGCGACCCGCGCACCGGGCTCCGGCTCCGGGTCCGGTTCCCCTTCGCCGGCGGCGACGGCGGCTCGGCGATCTTCGCGGTGCGCGAGGGGAAGGTCCTCCGCGTGGTCACCACCGACGCCGCCTGGCCGCTCCTGGCCGACGAGGCGCGCCGGGCGGCGGACGCCGGGGAGCTGGCGGCCGCGCGGCGCTGGCTCGACTGGGCCCGCGAGGCGCTGCCCGGACGCGTCGGCGAGCCGGCCAGCCCGGCGGGCGTGCTCGGCGTGCTGTGGCCCCCGGGCGGCGCGGCCGGCGCCGGCGAGGTGCGCCGGGCGTCGGCGGCCCTGCTCGCGTGGGTGGACCGCGAGGGCCGATCCGCGCCGCCGCTCGCGGAGGCGCGGGCGCGGGTGAAGGACCCGGCGGAGCGGCGCGCGCTCGGGTTCGCGCTGGCGCAGGCCCACCGGGCGGCCCGCCGCCACGAGGACCAGCTCCGCGTGGCCCGCGAGCTCCTCGCCGAAGACCCCGCCTCGCGCGAGGCGCTCGCGCTGGCCGCGCTGGCGCTGCAGGAGCTGAAGCGCCCCGGCGAGCTCGAGCCGCTCGCGGCGCCGGTGCTGGCCCGGCTCCCCGACGACCCCGAGGTCCTCACCCTGCTGGGGAACGTCCGCCTCGGCCTGGGCGAGCTCGACGCCGCCGCGCGCACGTGGCGGCGGCTCATCGACGGGGGGAAGGCCGGGCCGCTCGTCTACAACAACGCCGCCTGGCTCGAGCTGTTCCGGGGCGGCACCGGGAAGGACGCCCTCGACTGGGCGCGCCGCGCGGTGGACGGCGGCCGCGGCCGCGAGCACCCGTCCCTCAACACGCTCGCTGCGGTGTACGCGGAGGCGGGCCAGACGGCCGAGGCGCGCGAGGTGTTCCTGCGCTCGCTCGAGGCCGCGGGCGACGTGGAGCCCGGGCCGTCCGACTGGCTCGTCTTCGGGCGGATCGCCGAGGGGTGGGGGCTCCCCGAGGTGGCCCGCTCGGCCTACGACCGCGTGAAGCCGGAGCCCGAGGATCCCACCGCCGCGTACCACCTGGCCCGCCGGCGCCTCGCCGCCCTCGCGCCGGCGCCCGGCGCGGCGCCGCCCGCCTCCGCGACGCCCTCGGCGCCCGCGGCCCCGGCGCCGGCGCCGGCGCGCGATCCTGCGCCGGGTCGGGGGGCGGCGCCCGACGCCGGCCCTGGGTCACCCAAGGTGAAGCCCGCAGGGCCCGCGCCCGCCCCGGGGGAGCCGGCCAGGCCGAAGCCCGGTGGTTCGCCGAGGAAGCCCGCCCCGCGCGCGCCGGTCGAGGCGCAGGCGGCCTGAAAGATGGGCCGGACCGCGGCGATCCCGGACGACCAGCCTCCGCGCTCAGCGCTGCGCGCGGCGAGCGCGCCTACGGCCGCGCCAGCGCCTCGGCGGTGACGAAGCGCGGCGCGATGTCCACCGGCAAGTCCTTCAGCCGGTCGAGCGCGCGCCGCACCTCGGGCCGGATCACCGCGAGCTTCGCGAGCAGGGCCGTCGCCGCCGCCCGGTCTCCCTTCCCCTCGAGGGTCATGAGCTCCCGGGTGAGCGAGGAGACCGCCTCGCGCATCCGCCGCGCGTCGATGGCGAAGGTGCCGTCCGGCCGCGCCGTGATGGCGCCGTGGTCGAGGAACCAGTTGAGCTGCAGGGCCATCCCCTTGCCGTGCGCCTCGCCGAGGCCGAAGCGGATGGAGCGGAACGTCGAGGCGAGGAAGGTCGGGTAGAGCGTCCGCTCCATGCGCCGGTCGAGCTTCCCCTCGTCGAGCAGCTTCTCCAGGGCGAAGAGCCCGCCCACGTCGGCCTTGGCCTCCTCGATGGCGCTGTACGTGTCGGCGAGCGCGGTCCGCACGGCCACCTCGCGCCCCTCGAGCTTCGCCTGGTGCGGCCCGAGGCCGTGTACCAGCTCGTGCATCAGGATGTGCGTGAAGAAGGGGTCGAAGTCGACCGCGGCCCGATCGGCCGGCGCGAGCACGCGCCGCGCGATGGGCAGGAGCACCTTGGCGAACTTGGCCTCCTGCACGTTCTTCAGCATCACGCGCTTCGAGCCCATGGTCCGCGTGACCCACTCGTCGTTGGGCAGGTTGTAGGCGGCGGTGGTCACCCCGCGGGCGGCGTCGCCGGCGGCGTAGACCTGGTTCACCACGCGGATGGGCGCGAGCGCGCCGAGCTTCGGGTTCTTCATCGCGGTGTCGATGGGCAGCGCGTCCTCGATGCCCTGGAGCTCGGCCTCGAAGCGCGCCAGCTTGGCGGTCTCGGCGTCGTCGCGCACGCCGATGAAGGCCTCGAAGGCCGCCTTGGCGTTGAACCACTCGTCCTCGTAGACCTCGTAGGGCCCGATGGTCGGGTCCACCGCCGAGTCGAGGCGCATCCAGGCGACGTCCGAGTCGCGGTAGGCGTTCCCCAGGAAGGCCGCCGCGCGCGCCTCCAGGAACGCGCGCAGCGTGGCGTCCGCGGTGAGCCGCGGCCGCCTCGCGCAGGAGCTCCGCCGCCCGGGCGAGCTCGCCCTGGTACTCGAGGCTGTAGGGGACGGCCGCGAGCTTCCCGTCCGGCCGGCGCCGCACCGTCGTGAAGAAGCCCATGGCCGCGTCCCGCTCCTCGGCGGGCAGGCCGGCCGCCCAGGCCTCGAGGTCGGCGCGGGTCGCACCGGCCGGGTAGAAGTTGGCGCCCTCCGGCTTCGCCGGGACGCCCGGGATGAGCGGCCGGTCGTCGTCGAGCCGATCCCACGGCCCCTTGTTGCGCAGGAACGCGGTGAGCCGCGCGCGCCCGAGCGGCGTGTCGTCCTCGCAGGAGCGTGAGGAGCAGCGCCTCGTTGCCGGCCCACACCTGGCGCAGGAAGAGCGCGTCCATGATCTGCGCCGGCCTCCACCAGCCTGGCGAGGGCGGTCACCTCGGAGCGGGGCAGCCGCGAGAGATCGACCTTCAGGTCGACCGGCGCGTAGCGGGCCTCGCCGCGGCGCAGCTCGGCGACGCCGGGGAGGGCGCCGTCCGGGGCGGCCGGCCTCGCAGACGCGGCGGCGTGGGCCCGGGAGGCCGGGAGGAGCGCCGCCGCGAGGGCGGCGACGAGGGAGGGGATCGCGCGCATGTGGTCTCCTTGGAGGGCTCTCTTTACCACCGCGCCGCGTCCGATGGCGCCCCGAGCGCCGGGCCCGGTCCGACCGGGTCATGCACCGGGGGTGACGCGCTCGGGGTATCGGACGGAGAGTGACGACGTTTCCGCCGCCCGGCGCGCCGCACGCCCCGCGGCCGCCCTCCCCCCAGGTCGCCCCCGTCCGGCGCGTGCGGCGGCCGGCGGCGCCGCTTAGCGGTGGGTACGGGAGAGGAAGGCGGCGCGGGAGCGCCGGGAGGTGTGACATGGCGAATCGCAAGCCTGGCCTGACCCGCCGGGAGTTCGTGAAGGCGGCCGGCGTCGGCGCGCTCGCCGCCGCGGGCGCCGCCGGTCTCGCGCCCTCGCGCGCACGCGCGCAGCAGAAGACGCTCAAGATCATCCAGTGGAGCCACTTCGTCCCCGGCTACGACCGGTGGTTCGACGGGGTGTTCTGCAAGGAGTGGGGCGAGAAGAACGGCACGCGGGTGATCGTCGACCACATCGCCATCGGCGAGATCAACGCCCGCGCCGCCGCCGAGGTGTCGGCCCAGCGCGGCCACGATCTGTTCATGTTCCTGTCGCCGCCGGCGGCCTACGAGAAGCAGGTCATCGACCACACCGAGATCTACCAGCAGGTCGAGAAGCGGTGGGGCAAGGTCATCGATCTCGGCCACAAGTCCACCTTCAACCCGAAGACCAAGAAGTACTTCGCCTTCTCCGACAGCTACGTCCCCGATCCCGGCAACTACCGCCAGGACCTCTGGACGCCGGTCGGCTTCCCGAAGGGCCCCGACACCTGGGAGGACCTGCGCAAGGGCGGGAAGGCCATCAAGGACAGCGTCGGCAACCCGACCGGCATCGGGCTCTCGCAGGAGCTCGACACCAACATGGCCATGCGCGCCCTGCTCTGGTCCTTCGGCGCCTCGGAGCAGGACGCAGAGGGGCGCGTGGTGATCAACTCGCCCCAGACCGTCGAGGCGCTGAAGTTCATGCGCGCCCTGCAGAAGGAGGCGCAGACCGGCGAGGTCTTCACCTGGGACCCGTCCTCGAACAACCGGGGCATCCTGGCCGGGAAGCTCTCGTACGTCGCGAACGCCATCTCCGTCACCCGCACGGCCGAGAAGGACAACCCGGACATGTCCAGGAAGATCCAGATCGCGCGCGGCGCTGAAGGGGCCGGTGCGCCGGATGGCCGCCGAGCACGTGATGGATTGCTACGTGGTCTGGAAGTTCGCCGAGAACCTGGAGGGCGCCAAGAAGTTCCTGGTCGACTACGTCGACGCGTTCGGCGCCGCCTTCAAGGCGAGCGAGTTCTACAACTTCCCCTGCTTCCCGACGACCGTGCCGGACCTGAAGCAGCAGATCGCGAACGACCCCAAGGGCGCGCCGCCGGACAAGTACGCGGTCCTCGGGGACGTGCTCGAGTGGGCGACCAACGTCGGCTACCCGGGGTACGCCACCGCGGCGGTGGACGAGGTCTTCAACACCTTCGTCATCCCCACCATGTTCGCCAAGGTGGCGCGCGACGAGCTCACGCCGGAGGAGGCGGCCCGGGCCGCCGAGAAGGAGCTGAAGCGGATCTGGGACAAGTGGAGAAGTGACCGCCGCGCCGCGAGGAGCCGTGGCCGTCGTCGAGACCCGCAAGCTCACCAAGATCTTCACCCGGGGCGAGGAGGGCGCGGTCAACGACGTCGACCTCGTCACGGCCGACGGCGAGTTCCTGGTCTTCCTCGGGCCGTCGGGCTCGGGGAAGTCCACGCTCCTCAGGATGATCGCCGGGCTCGAGGAGCCCACCGCCGGCGACGTGCTCATCGGCGGGCAGGTCGTCACCGACCTCCCGCCCCGCGCGCGCGGCATCGCCATGGTCTTCCAGAGCTACGCGCTCTACCCGCACCTCTCGGTCGAGCAAGAACATCGCCTTCCCGCTCAAGGCGCACGGGGTGCCGGCCGAGCGGCGCCGCGAACGGGTGGCCTGGGCCGCGGAGCTGCTCGGGATCGGCGACCTCCTCGCCCGCAAGCCGCGCGAGCTCTCCGGCGGCGAGCGGCAGCGGGTGGCGCTGGCGCGCGCGCTGGTCCGCGAGCCCACCGTCTTCCTGCTCGACGAGCCGCTCTCGAACCTGGACGCCAAGCTCCGCGCCTCGGCGCGCGACGGAGCTCATGGAGTTCCACCAGCGGGTGGGGACCACCACCATCTACGTCACCCACGACCAGGTGGAGGCCATGGCCATGGGGGATCGCATCGTCGTGCTGAACAAGGGGATCGTCCGTCAGATCGGCACGCCCGGCGAGGTCTACGACGATCCGGCCGACACCTTCGTCGCGACCTTCCTCGGCTCGCCGCCCATGAACCTCCTGACGGACGGTGACGTCATCGCCGGGTTCCGGCCGGAGAGCCTGCTCCCGGCCGAGATGGTGCCGGGCGAGCGGGTGACGGTCCGCTTCCGGATCACGCTGGTGGAGTACCTCGGGTCGGAGCGGATCCTCCACGGCGTGATCGAGGGCGGCCACTTCGATGGGCGGAGCGCGGTGTCGCGCGTCGCCACCGCCTCGAGCGGGAGCTTCGCCGCGGGCGCCACCTACGACTTCGCGGTGCCCGCGCGCGGGGTGAAGCACTTCGATCCCGGCTCCGGCAAGCGGACGGCGCCGCGGGAGGTCCGGTGGCGCTGATCCACGGCCGGCCGGACGCGCCACGGCCCGACGACGGCCCGGGCCGGGGGACCGGCCGCCGGCGGCGCCGCGGCCCGCGCGGCGCGACCTGGCTCGGCGTCGCCCTCTTCTCGCCGGCGCTGATCTACATCGTCGCGCTGCTCGGGCTCCCGCTGGCGCTGGCCTTCCTCTACTCGGTGGGCGACGTGAAGGTCGGCTCGGTGGGCTACCGCTTCGTCGGGCTCGAGAACTTCCGGAGCGTCCTCCAGAGCCCGAGCTTCCGGCGCGCGCTCCTGAACTCGTTCGTCTTCACCATCTCCACCCAGGCGATCGTGATCGTGTGCTCGAACGCGCTGGCGCTGGCGCTCCGCGATCGGTTCCGGGGCCGCGGGCTGGTCCGCTTCCTGATCCTCCTGCCCTGGGTGGCGCCCATCAGCCTGGGCGCCATCGGCTGGAAGTGGATCCTCGACTCCATCTACTCGGTGGTGAACTGGGTGCTCGCCAGGATGCACCTGGTGAACCTCTTCGACCCGCCCATGTGGCTGGGCGAGCCGGGGCTCGCCATGGCCTCCGTGATCGCCGTCCACGCCTGGCGGATGATCCCGTTCTCGACGGTGATCCTGCTGGCTGGCCTCACCTCCATCCCGAAGGACATCCCCGAGGCCGCCGCGGTGGACGGCGCCGGCTTCTGGCGGACCCACCTCGAGATCACCCTCCCGATGATGCGGCCCATCATCACCGTGGCGCTGCTCTTCGGGGTGGTCTTCACCTTCACCGACATGACCGTGGTCTACATCCTGACCCGCGGCGGCCCCTACGACTCGACCCAGGTCCTCCCATCGCTCGCCTTCTTCACCGGCGTGCTCGGGTCCGACCTGGCCGAGGGGGCGGCCATCTCGGTCTTCCTCGTCCCCATCCTGGTGACGGTGGCCGCGCTGATGCTGCGCGTCGCCCACCGCGCCGAGGTGGTCTAGGAGCGGCGGTGGCCGGCCCGCGCGTCTCGATCGGGACGAAGCTCGGACGCTGGGCCGTCGTGCTCGGCTTCGCGGCGCTGCTCGCCTTCCCCTTCTACTGGATGGCGATCACGACCTTCAAGCAGACCAGCGACCTGTACGACGTCCAGCACAACCCCTTCGTCTTCAACGCCGCCCCCACGCTCGAGCATCTGCGCTTCCTGTTCGTGGAGACGCTGTTCCTCCGCTGGCTCTGGAACACCACCCTGGCCGGCGCCGCCGTGGTGACCATCACGCTCCTGCTCGCGGTCCCGGCGGCGTGGGCGCTGGCGCGGCTCACCGGCCGCTGGGGGCAGCGGCTCGGGATCGGCATCTTCCTCACCTACCTGATCCCGCCCACGCTGCTCTTCATCCCGATGTCGCGGGTGGTCTCCTTCCTCGGGCTCCAGGACACGCTCTGGGCCATCATCGTCACCTACCCGACCTTCACGGTGCCGTTCTCCATCTGGCTGCTGATGGGCTTCTTCAAGGCCATCCCGCGCGACCTCGAGGACGCGGCGCTGGTGGACGGGCTCACGCGGTTCGGCGCCTTCGTGCGGCTGGTGATCCCCGATCTCGTGGTCGGGGATCCTCACGGTGGTGATCTTCTCCTTCACCCTGGTGACGCAGGAGTTCGTCTATGCCCTCACCTTCATCTCCTCGGCGCAGCACCAGACGGTCGGCGTGGGCGTCCCCATCTTCCTGGTGCGCGGCGACGTCTACTACTGGGGCTCGCTGATGGCGGCCTGCCTCGTGGCCAGCCTCCCCACCGCGCTCCTCTACAACCTGTTCCTCGATCGCTTCATCGCCGGGTTCACGGTCGGCGCGGTGAAGTACGCGGCGCGTCGCCCGGGCGCGCGCTCATTCTCACTCGCGGTGCAGTGGAGGCGGTCTCGCGACACGAATTGGTCAGCGGGCCGCCCCTGCCGACGTTTTTTTTCGATCCCGAGGCCGCGCAAATTTAGTCATGGACCACACGTGTCAATGTTGCCTCATGCACTCCAAGACTGCCACATCGCAGGGCCGTTTCGGTTTCGGGCTGGGATACTCCTTGACGAACATCAAGACAGCGTCATCGCCGGACGGTGCGCCGCCGGGCTCATTGCGACAAATTGCCCTCGAATTGAACCGCAAAAGCTGCGCTCGACTCAATGCGGGAAAAGGCGTCGGAATTTTGCCGGGTTGCAATTCCAGTCGGCGGGCGATAGGCTCGGTTCCATTCGGAGGATGGAATGGAAAACACCGGCTCCCGGACGATCGCCGAGCGCGTGACGAGCGCGGGTCTCCCGCCGCGACTTCATCAAGGTCTGCAGCGTCGCCGCCGCCGCGGTCGGCCTGCCCGCCTGGGCGGGCGAGAAGATGGCGGAGAGCGTCGGCAAGAAGAAGCCGTCGGTGGTCTGGCTGCACTTCCAGGAGTGCACCGGCTGCACCGAGTCGCTCCTGCGGACGAGCCACCCCGACGTGGGCTCGCTGATCCTCGACCTGATCTCGGTCGACTACCACGAGACCCTCTTCGCGGCGGCCGGCAAGCAGCTCGAGGCGGCGCTCGAGGCGGCCAAGGCGGCCGGCGGCTACGTGCTGGTGGTGGAGGGCGCCATCCCGAAGAAGGACGGCGGCATCTACTGCATGGTGGGCGGCAAGACCGCCATCGCCTCCCTCACCGAGTGCGCCGAGCGCGCCGCCGCGGTGATCTGCATCGGCTCGTGCTCGTCGTGGGGCGGCATCCCCTCGGCCGGCGCCGAACCCGACGCAGGCGGTGGGTGTCCCGGAGATCCTCAAGGAGAAGGGGATCTCGAAGCCGACGGTCACCCTCCCCGGCTGCCCGGCCAACCCCTACAACCTGCTCGGCACCGTGCTGCAGTTCGCCACCTTCGGCACGCTCCCGAAGCTCGACGACAAGGGCCGCCCGGCCTTCGCCTACGGCCGCGTGATCCACGAGGACTGCCCGCGCCGGCCGCACTTCGACGCGGGCCGCTTCGCCAAGGCCTACGGCGACGAGGAGCACCGCGCCGGCTACTGCCTCTACAAGCTCGGCTGCAAGGGGCCGCAGACGCACGCCAACTGCTCGCTGCTCCCCTTCTGCGAGGTCCCCGGCGCCTGGCCCATCGGCATCGGCCACCCCTGCGTCGGCTGCACCGAGCAGGGGATCGCCTTCAACGTCCCCATCCACGAGAACCTGCCCATCGCGAAGCCCACCGCCCCCATGGCCTACCCGGGGATCCAGCCGGAGCACGGCGTGGTGGCGAGCAGCCCGGTCGCGGTCGGCCTGGGCGCCGCGGTGGTCGGCGCGCTGGTCGGGGCGGGCGTGGTCGCCACGAAGAAGATGGCCGCCGCCGACGAGGCGGACGGAAAGGAGTAGCGGCCATGACCATCTCTCGACGAGACCTGCTCAAGCGAGCGGTCGCCGCGGGAGCCGCCGCCGCCGTGGCCGGGCCGGCGGAGGCCCGCCACGAGGTCGAGCCGCACGCCCGAGGCGGTGGGGATGCTGTTCGACTCCACGCTCTGCGTGGGGTGCCGCGCCTGCCAGACCGCCTGCAAGGAGTCGAACAAGCTCCCGCCGACGCGGTGACGGCGAACGGCGGCGTCTACGACGCGCCGAACGACCTCAACAGCAGCACCAAGAACGTCATCAAGGCCTACGCCGCCGGGAACGTGCAGCACTACGTGAAGCAGCAGTGCATGCACTGCGTCGACCCGAGCTGCGTGTCGGTCTGCATGCTGGGCGCGCTGCACAAGGAGGGCGAGGGCACCCGCGCCTTCGAGGGCGAGAAGAAGGGCTCCGGCATCGTCCTGTGGGACAAGTGGACCTGCGTCGGCTGCCGCTACTGCCAGATCGGCTGCCCCTTCAACGTCCCCAAGTTCGAGTGGTTCGCCGCCTTCCCGAAGATCGTGAAGTGCGAGCTGTGCCGGCACCGCCGCGACGAGAAGAAGCCGGGCCGCTGGCGGTGGCGAACCCGGCCTGCTGCGAGGTCTGCCCGCGCGAGGCGGTCGTCTACGGCTACCGCAAGGACCTGCTCGCCCAGGCGAAGCGGCGCATCGACGCCGACCCGCGCCGCTACAACCCGACCGTCTACGGCGAGACCGACGGCGGCGGCACGCAGGTGCTGTACCTGACCGCCGCCGACGTGAAGTTCACCGACCTCGGCATGCCCGAGCTGCCCGAGCACTCGCGCGGCGCAGTTCTCCGAGAGCGTCTCGCACGCGCCTTACCTGTACGGCGCGACGCCGGTGGCGCTGTACCTCGGCATGGCCTGGGTCGTCCGCCGCAACAAGAAGAAGGAAGAAGCAGGCCGCCGGGCCACGAGGAGGGCGAGCGATGAGCGGTCATCGATCTGCCGAAGCCGATCGAGGGGCGGATGCTCGATCGCCTCATGCTGACCCTCCTCGCCATCTTCGGCGTCTCGGCGGCGGTGATGGGCTACCGCTTCGTGATGGGGGTCGGCGCGGTCTCCAACATGACCGACGGCTTCACCTGGGGGATCTGGGAGCCCATCAACGTGGTGGTCTTCACGGGCATCGGCGCGGGCGCCTACGGCGTCGGCCTGCTCTGCTACCTGCTCAACAAGGGCGAGTACCACGGCCTGGTGCGGCCGGCGGTGCTGCTCGGGCGCCATCGCCTACACGCTGGGCGGCAGCTCGATCATGATCGCGCTGGGCCGCTACTGGAACGCGGCCGTCCTGCCCATCGTCCCCTGGTGGAACCTCAGCTCGGCCCTGCTCGAGGTGGCCGTCTGCGTGATGGCGTACGTCTGCGTGCTGTGGGTCGAGGTGCTGCCCGCCATCTTCGACGGGGCCGCCGCCAGCCGCTCACCGCGCTGGTCCGCCTTCGGCAAGCGGTGGGGCGAGCGGCTCGGGCGGATGATGCCGTACATCATCGCGCTCGCCATCCTGCTCCCCACCATGCACCAGAGCTCGCTGGGCGGCCTGTACGCTCATCGCCGGCCCGAAGGTCCACCCGCTCTGGCACACCGCGCTGCTCCCCACCCTCTTCCTCATCTCCTGCCTGTCGATGGGCTACGGGGCGGTGGTGGTGCTGGTGAACATCCTGCGCCTCGGCTGGAACGTCCAGCAGGACCAGAAGCTCTTCGCCAGCGATGTCCAAGGTGAACGCCGGCTTCCTGACCCTCTACCTGGTGCTCCGCCTCGGCGACGTGGCGCTCTCCGGCAAGCTCCGGTTCCTCGGCGCGGACTTCGCGACCTTCCTGTTCGTGGTCGAGCTGCCTGCTCTTCGCGGTCCCCGCCGCCCTGTTCCTCTCCCCGAAGGTGCAGCGGAACCGCGGCCGGCTCTTCGGGGCGGCCCTGCTCGCGCTGGCCGCCGGCGCCCTCTACCGCGTGGACACGTACATGACCATGTACCGGCCCGCCGGCTGGACCGCCGACGGCAAGGCGATCCCCGCCGGCTGGGACTACTGGCCCTCGATTGGCGAGACCACCGTGACCATCGGCATGGCCGCCATCGGCATGGCCATCTTCATCTTCATCTCCCGCAAGTTCCCCGTGGTGGTGGTCGCGGAGGCCCGTCCGGCCGCCGCGCCCGCCCGCCGCGCCGCTTCCGGCCACTAGAGGTGCGTACATGAGCAAGCTCATCACCATCGACCCGGTGACCCGCATCGAGGGTCACCTCCGCATCGACGTCGAGGTGGACGGCGGCGCGGTGAAGAACGCCTGGTCCTCCGGCACCATGTGGCGCGGCATCGAGACCATCCTGAAGGGCCGCGATCCGCGCGACGCCTGGGTGTTCACCCAGCGCATCTGCGGCGTGTGCACCACCGTGCACGCCATCGCCTCGGTGCGCAGCGTGGAGAACGCGCTCGGGCTCCAGATCCCGCTCAACGCGCAGCTCATCCGCAACCTGATCGTCACCGCGCACACGCTGCAGGATCACATCGTCCACTTCTACCAGCTGTCGGCGCTCGACTGGGTGGACGTGACCAGCGCCCTGAAGGCCGACCCGGTCAAGGCCGCCCAGCTGGCCGAGTCGATCTCGAGCTGGCCGGGCAACTCGCGGCACGCCCTCACCGCGGTGAAGGAGCGGCTGGCGGGCTTCGTGGCGGCCGGCCAGATGGGCATCTTCACCAACGGCTACTGGGGCCACCCGGCCATGCGGCTGCCGCCGGAGGTGAACCTGCTCGCGGTCGCCCACTACCTGCAGGCGCTCGACGTGCAGCGCAAGGCCAGCCAGGCGGTGGCGATCCTCGGCTCCAAGACGCCCAACATCCAGAACCTGGCGGTGGGCGGCGTCGCGAACGCCATCAACCTGGACAGCCCCGCCGCGCTCAACATGGAGAAGCTGTACCAGGTGAAGACGCTGCTGGACGAGGTCGGCACCTTCATCCAGCAGTGCTACCTGCCCGACGTCGCCGCCATCGCCGGCTTCTACCCGGACTGGTTCCGGTACGGCGCGGGCGTGACCAACTACCTCGCGGTGCCGGAGCTGCCCACCGACGAGGCGATGACCCAGTTCGACGTGCCCGGCGGCGTGATGTGGAACGGCGAGCTGAAGGTCGCCCACCCGGTGAAGGACTGGAACGACGGGTACCTGAAGCAGAACGTGACCGAGTCGATCGCCCGCGCCTACTACGACGGCGACTGGTCCAAGGGCCCGTGGGTCGAGGACGACCAGCCGAAGTTCACCGGCGAGTGGAAGCACGAGACCCCCGCGCCCGAGCGGTACACCTGGGTGAAGGCGCCGCGCCTGGAGGGGAAGCCGGTCCAGGTCGGCCCGCTCGCCTCGGTGCTGGTGGGGGTCGCCTCCGGCCACGAGCCGACCCGGCGCTGGTTCGACGCGGCGATCGCGGCGGTGAAGGCGGTCCACAAGATCGAGCTCCAGCCGGCGCAGCTCCACTCGACCCTGGGCCGCCACGCGGCCCGCGCCATCCGGGCCGCCATGATGGCCGAGCTCGCCCAGAAGCACTGGAAGCTCCTGGTCGAGAACATCGGCAAGGGCGACACGCGCATCTTCGTGGACCCCATGGCGAGCCTCAAGCCCGGCACCTACCGCGGCGTCGGCTTCCACGAGGCGCCCCGCGGCACGCTCTCGCACTGGTGCGTGATCGAGGCGGACGCCAAGGGGATGAAGCTCGCCAACTACCAGGCGGTGGTCCCGTCCACCTGGAACGCCGGCCCGCGCGACGGCAAGGGGATCCCGGGGCCGTACGAGGCCTCCCTGGTCGGCAACCCCATCGCCGACCCGAAGCTGCCGCTCGAGGCGCTCCGCACCATCCACTCCTTCGACCCGTGCCTCGCCTGCGCGATCCACACGGTGGACGCGGAGGGCGAGGAGCTCGGCCGGGTGAAGGTGCTGTAGCCGGCCCTCACCGGCCCAGGCACGGCTCGCGAAGCGAGGTGTGCCCGGCCGCTCGTAGCCGGCTAGAGCACCAGAGGCTGCGCGCGCCGGGAGCCTAGCGGCCCCGGACGCTGCGACGGGATCCCGCCTCCGACCGCCGGGGGCGGGATTCCGGCTTTTTCAGGTCAGGCGGCAGCGGAGAGTGCACTCGTGGCGCGCATCGCGGTCATCGGCATCGGCAACGTGCTCACCGGCGACGACGGGGTCGGCCCGTACGTCGCGCGCGTGCTCGACGCCGGCTGGGAGCATCCGGAGGTCGAGGTGATCGACGCGGGGACGCCCGGGCTCGACCTCACCACCATCCTGGCCGGGCGCGAGGCGGCGGTGCTGGTGGACGCGGTGAAGGCGGCCGGCGCGCCGGGCGCGCTGCGCACCTACGACAAGGCCACCCTGCTCTCGCGCCCGCCGGCCATGGCGCTCAGCCCGCACGAGCCGGGCGTGCGCGAGGCGCTCCTGAACGCGGAGTTCCTCGGGGCGGCCCCCGCCATCGTGACCCTGGTGGGCGTCATCCCGGCCACGGTCGAGCTCGGGTGCCGGCTGTCGCCGGCCGTGCAGGCGGCGGTGCCCGCCGCGATCGAGGCGGTGCTCGCGGCGCTCCGGGCGCTCGGCGTCGCCCCCTCGCGCCGCTCGCCGCCCCTCGATCCCGACCTCTGGTGGGAGCGCGGCGAGGGGGCGTAGCCTGGCTCCGTCGATCCCCGATCGCCGGGATGAGCCGCATCCCGCGCGCCTGTTCCAGGTGGGGCGAGCGGATCCGATGAGCGAGGCAGGCGAACGATCGCGGGCGGACCGCGGCCACCGAGGGCCGGCGCATCTCCGTCACCGGCACGGTGCAGGGGGTCGGCTTCCGCCCCTTCGTCTACCGCCTCGCCCACGCGCTCGGCCTGACCGGGCGCGTCCGGAACGACGCCGCCGGCGTGACCATCGAGGCCTTCGGGACCGCGGCGGCGCTCGACGCCTTCGCAGGCGCGCCTGCGCGCGGAGCGACCGCCGGCTGCCGCGATCGCGACCCTCGACGCCGAGCCCATCGCGGCCGAGCCGGCCCGGTCGTTCGAGATCGTCGCGAGCGGCGGCGCCGCCGAGCGGCGGGTGGCCATCCCGCCCGGATCTCGCCACCTGCCCGGACTGCCTGCGCGAGGTGGCCGACCCGGCCGACCGCCGGCACCGCTACCCCTTCACCAACTGCACCGCCTGCGGCCCGCGCTTCACCATCGCGCTCGGCGCGCCCTACGACCGGCCCGCCACCACCATGGCGGCCTTCCGGATGTGCCCGGCCTGCGCGCGCGAGTACGGCGACCCGCTCGACCGCCGCTTCCACGCGCAGCCCAACGCCTGCCCCGCCTGCGGCCCGCGGGTCGAGGCGCGCGATCCCTCGGGCGCGCCGATCGCCTGCGCCGATCCCGTCGCGCACGTCGCCGCCGCGCTCGCCTCGGGCGCCGTCGCGGCGGTGAAGGGGATCGGCGGGTATCACCTCGCCTGCGACGCCACCTCGCCGGCGGCGGTGCGCCTGCTCCGCGCCCGCAAGCGGCGCGAGGAGAAGCCGCTCGCGGTGATGGTGGCGGACCTCGAGGCGGCCGGGCGGCTCGCCGACCTCGCGCCGGAGGAGGCCGCGCTGCTCGCCTCGCCCGAGCGGCCCATCGTCCTCTGCCGCCGCCTCCCCGACGCGCCGCTCGCCCCGGAGCTCGCGCCGGGGAGCCCGCTCATCGGCCTGCTCCTCGCGTACGCGCCGCTCCACCACCTGCTCCTCGCGGCGGCGGGGCGGCCGCTGGTGATGACCAGCGCGAACCTCTCCGACGAGCCCATCGCCTTCGAGGACCAGGAGGCGCTGGCGCGCCTCTCCGCCGTCGCCGACGTCTTCCTGGTGCACGACCGGCCCATCGCCTCGCGCTGCGACGACTCGGTGGCGCGCGTGGTGGCCGGGCGGCCGCTGGTGATGCGGCGCGCGCGGGGGTACGTGCCGCGCCCGGTCCGCGTCGCGCCCGGGTTCGCGCGGCCGGTGCTGGCGGTCGGCGCGCAGCTCAAGAACGCCTGCTGCCTCGCGCGCGGCGACGAGGCCACCCTCGGCCCGCACGTGGGCGACCTCGACGGGCTCGAGGCCTACGCCGCCTTCGAGCAGGCGGTGGCCCGGCTCGAGGCCTTCCTGGCCCTCCGCCCCGAGCTCCTCGCCTGCGATCTCCACCCGCTCTACCTCTCCACCCGCTACGCCCGCGAGCGGGCCGCCCAGCTCGGGGTCCCGGTGATCGCCGTGCAGCACCACCACGCCCACGCGGCCGCGGCCATGGCGGAGCACGGCCTCGAGGGACCGGCGCTGGCGCTCTGCTGGGACGGCACCGGGCTCGGCACGGACGGCGCGGCCTGGGGCGGCGAGCTCCTCCTGGTCGAGCGCGGCCGCTTCGAGCGGCTCGCCACGCTCCGGCCGGTGCCGCTCGCCGGCGGCGACCAGGCCATCCGCCACCCGTGGCGGATCGCGCTGGCCGCGCTCCTCGACGCGTTCGGCGAGGAGGCGCCGCTCGAACGGCTCCCGCTCCTCGCCGCGGTCGACCCCGGCGAGCTCGCGGTGGTGCGGCGCATGCTCGCGACCGGCCTGAACGCGCCGCTCGCCCACGGGGTCGGCCGCGCCTTCGACGCCGCGGGCGCGCTGGCGCTCGGCCGGGCCTCGGCGCGCTTCGAGGGGCAGGTGGCGCTCGCGCTCGACGCCGCGGCGGGCGACGCGTCCGGCGCGGCGCCCTACCCGTTCGACGTCACCCCGGGCACGGTCGAGCAGCTCGACCTGCGCCCGCTCTGGCGGGCGCTCACCGCCGACGTGCTGGAGGGGACCGCGCCGGCGGAGATCTCGGCCCGGTTCCACGCCGCGCTCGCGGCGGGCGGCGCGGCGCTGGTCCGGCGGGCCGCCCGCCGGACGGGCGGAGCTGCCGGTGGTGCTCACCGGCGGCTGCTTCCAGAACGCCCGGCTGACCGAGGGGATCCTGGGGGAGCTCTCGGGCGGGTTCGCGGTATACCAGCACGGCCAGGTGCCCCCCGGCGACGGCGGGATCGCGCTCGGACAGGCGGTCGTCGCCGACGCCCTGGCCCGGGCCTGACGGCAGGACGAGGAGAGGCAAGGCATGTGTCTCGGGGTTCCAGGCAAGGTGGTCGCCATCGACGGGCTCGACGCCACGGTGGACTTCTTCGGCGTCAAGAAGCACCTCCGCCTCGACATCGTCGACGAGCCGGTCTCGGTGGGCGACTACGTGCTGAACCACGTGGGCTTCGCCATCCGGCGCATCCCGCCCGCGGAGGTCGAGGAGACCCTGGCGCTCTTCGACCAGATCCTCGACGTCACCGGCGCGAAGGACGACCTGATGGCCGCCGACGTGCGGGGCGAGCTCGCCGCGGCGAAGGACGCGCCGGGGGACCGCTGACCATGGCGGGCGAGGACCTCTTCCACCAGCTCAAGTTCCGCGACCCGGTCCGCGCCCGCGCGCTGGCCGAGGCGCTCGGGCGCAACGTGGAGGCCGTCGGCCGCGAGGTGAAGGTCATGCACGTGTGCGGCAGCCACGAGCAGGCCATCGCCCGCTTCGGCCTGCGCGCGGTGCTGCCGCCCGGGCTCGAGCTCATCATGGGCCCGGGCTGCCCGGTGTGCGTGACCGACGGGCCGGAGGTGGACGAGGCGGTCGCGCTGGCGAGCCAGGGCGTTCGCGTCTGCACCTACGGGGACATGCTCCGGCTGCCCGGCACGGCCCGCTCGCTCGCCGACGCGCAGGCCGACGGCGCCAGGGTCGAGGTGGTCTACTCGGTGGCGCAGGCGGTCGAGCTGGCCGCGCGCCACCCCGGCGACGAGGTGGTGTTCTTCGCCAGCGGCTTCGAGACCACCGCGGTGGCGACCGCCGCCGTGGCGCTCGCCGTCGCCGCCGCCCGAACTTCTCGATCCTGTCGGTGCACAAGTACGTGCCGGCGGCGATGGAGATCGTGGCCGCCTCGGAGCGGACGCGCATCGAGGGGTACGTCGCGGCCGGCCACGCCGCCATCATCACCGGCTGGGCGATCTTCGAGCCCTTCGCGCGGCAGACCGGCGCGCCGGTGGTGGTGGCCGGGTTCGAGCCGCTCGACATCCTGGCCGCGCTGGTGAAGCTCACCGAGCTCGTCGCCGCGACGGCGGCCCGAGGTGGCGAACGTCTACCCGCGCTGCGTGACGCGGGAGGGGAACCTCGCCGCGCAGCGCTCGCTCTGGAGGGTCTTCCGGACCGTGACCGGGCGCTGGCGCGGGATCGCCGACGTGCCGGGCGGGAACCTCGAGCTCCTGCCCGAGCTCGGCCACCTCGACGCGCGGCGGCGCTTCCGCGATCGACACCGCCCCGCTGCGCGACGCGGCCCGGGAGGAGGAGGCGAAGGGCTGCATCTGCGGCTCGATCATGCTCGGCCTCGCCACCCCGGATCACTGCGCGCTGTTCGGCGGCGCCTGCGTGCCCGAGTCGCCGGTGGGCGCCTGCATGGTCTCGTCCGAGGGGCAGTGCCGCATCTGGCACACCTACGGCGGCGTCCCCGACCTCCGGAAGGTGAGCTGAGCGCCATGGACAAGCCGGCCCGGAAGATCGGCCTCAAGCACGGCTCCGGCGGGCGCGCCATGCGCCAGCTCATCGAGGACGTGTTCCTCTCGCTCGCGTCCCCGGTGGACGGCATCGGCCTCGCCGCGCTCGACGACGGCGCGGCGCATCCGGGTGGGCGACCGCTGGCTGGTCGTCACCACCGACTCGCACGTGGTCCACCCGATCTTCTTCCCGGGCGGCGACATCGGCCGGCATCAGCGTGTCCGGCACGGTGAACGACCTCGCCATGATGGGCGCCACCGAGCCGCTCGGCCTCACCTGCGCGGTGATCCTGGAGGAGGGCTTCCCGCGCGAGGACCTCGAGCGCGTGGTGGCCTCGATGCGCGAGACCGCCCGCGAGGCGGGCGCGCCCATCGTCACCGGCGACACCAAGGTGATGGGCAAGGGGCAGGTGGACGGGATCGTGCTGAACACCACCGGCGTGGCGCTCACCGACCGGGTGGTCACCGACGCCGGGCTGCGCGCCGGGCGACCTGCGTGATCGTCACCGGCTCGATCGGCGATCACGGCATGGCGGTGATGGCGCGGCGGCACGATCTCCGGCTGGAGGGCGACCTCCGCTCCGACGTGGCGCCCATCAACGGCCTGGTCCGCGCGGCGCTCGCTCGCCGGCGGCGAGGACGTGGTCGCCATGAAGGATCCCACCCGCGGCGGCGTGGCGGGCGTGCTGCACGAGCTGGCCGCCAAGGGCGGCGTGGGGATCGTGGTGGACGAGCCGGCGCTGCCGGTGAGCGACGAGGTCCGGGCCGCCGGCGAGATGATCGGCATCGACCCCCTGCTGGTCGCGAACGAGGGCAAGGCGGTCATCGGCGTCCGCGCGCGCGCGGCCGACCAGGTGCTGGCCGCGCTCCGCGCCCACCCGCAGGGCGCCCGCGCCGCCGTGATCGCCCGCGCCATCGGCGAGCGCCCCGGCGCGGTCATCCTCGACACCGGCTTCGGGAAGCGGATGCTGGCCGAGCCCGAGGGGGAGCTCCTGCCCCGCATCTGCTGATGGCGCGATCATGGCTCTTGAACAGGCGAGCAAAGCGAGCCCGCCGGGGCGCCGGCGCGGAAGCGGCGAAGCCGCTCGCGTCGGCGCACGGGACCCGGCCAGCGGGGTGGGGCCCCGACGGCTCCGCCGGCGGGGCGGGGGCGCAGCCCCCGAGGAAATCTTCATGCACGAGTACTCCCTGGTCGAGGCGCTGGTGACCCGCGTGGAGCAGGAGGCACGCCGGCGGAGCGCGCTCCGGATCCACCGGGTCTCGGTCCGCATCGGCGAGCTCTCCGGCGTGGACCCGGAGCTCTTCCGGACGGCGTACGAGACCTTCCGCGCGGGGACCCTCTGCGCCGAGGCGCCGCTCGCGCTCACCCGGCTCGAGGCGAGCTGGTCCTGCCCCACCTGCAAGCAGCCCATTCGACGCGGCGCGATCCTGCGCTGCCCGACCTGCGACGTGCCGGCGCGGCTCGACGACGGCGGCGATGCGCTCACCCTCGACGGCATCGAGATGGAGGTGCCCTGATGTGCACGACCTGCGGCTGCGGCGATCCGGAGCTGGTCCCGGTGGAGCTGCACGAGAAGATCCTGGCCGGCAACGACCGCGCCGCCCGCCACAACCGCGAGCACTTCCTCGAGGCCGGCGTGCTGGCGCTGAACCTGATGGGCTCGCCCGGCGCCGGGAAGACCGCGGTGCTCGAGGCGACCGCGCGGGGCGCCGCGGCGAAGGGGTGGAGGCTCGGCGCGGTCTCGGCCGACCTCGCCACCGACAATGACGCCCGCCGCCTCGAGAAGGCCGGCATCCCCTCGAAGGCCATCACCACCGGCCAGGCCTGCCACCTCGACGCCGAGCTGGTGCACCGGTCGCTGCACGACTTCGCCTGGCGCGACACCGACGTCTTCTTCATCGAGAACGTGGGGAACCTCGTCTGCCCCGCCATCTACGATCTCGGCCAGGCGGCCAACGTGGTGGTGCTCTCGGTGACCGAGGGCGAGGACAAGCCGCTCAAGTACCCGGTGATGTTCAAGGCGGCCGACCTGGTGCTGATCTCGAAGTGCGATCTCGTCCCCCACCTGGACTTCGACCTTCCGAAGCTGCGCGACGCGATCGCCCGGGTGATGCCCTCGGCCAAGGTGATCGAGCTCTCGGCCCGGACCGGCGAGGGGATCGATCGCTGGATCTCGTGGGTGGAGGAGCTGCGGGTCGCGATGACGAGGCCGGCCCGGGGCGGTGGCCACGGGCACGGGCACGCTCATTCCCACGCCCACGGCGCGTCCGGTGAGCACCACCACGAGGGGGGCGCTCACGCGCCTGGCCAAGGCGGGCCCCACCGGCACTGAGCGACGACAGTCGCCGATGCGATTCCGTCGGTCCGCCGCCCCGATGGTCGCGCTCGGCCGGCCGCCTCGTACACCCCACTGGGCTTCGTGAGCGCCCCGGTCGAGCGCCATTAGATGTCGGTGGTCGGTGCGGGGGGCTGCTCCGTGTCGAGGAACGAAGCACCGGCGTCCGCGGTCGCGTCCGGAGCGCTCTCCGCGCTCCTCCACGACCTGGTGCGCGGGGCGGACACCGGCTCGGCCTGGGATCGCGCGCTCCGGCCCGGCGCGGTGATCGGCCGCTTCGAGCTGGTCCGCGAGCTCGGCCGCGGCGGCTTCGGCATCGTCTACGAGGCCCGCGATCGCGAGCTCGGCCGGACGGTCGCGCTCAAGGCGGTGCGCGCCGGCGAGCGGCTCGACCTGCGCGAGGAGCGGCTCCTGCGCGAGGCGGAGGCGGCCGCCCGCCTCTCGCACCCGAACATCGTCACCCTCTTCGACGTGGGTCGCTGCGAGCACGGGCCCTACCTCGTGCTCGAGCTGCTGCGCGGGCAGACGCTGGCGCACCGGCTCGCGCAGGGGCCGGTGCCGGTCCGCGAGGCGCTGCGCATCGGGGCCGCCGATCGCGCGCGGCCTCGCCCACGCGCACGCCGAGGGCGTGGTGCACCGGGACCTCACGCCCGGCAACGTCTTCCTCTGCCAGGACGGCCAGGTGAAGGTGCTCGACCTCGGGATGGCGCACGCCTTCGGGCGCCGGAGGGTGGACGGCGGCACGCCGGGCTTCATGGCGCCGGAGCAGCGGCGCGGCGCGCCGGAGGACGAGCGGACCGACGTCTTCGCGCTCGGCGCTGTCCTGTTCCGGATGCTCGCGGGCGAGCTGCCGTTCCCGGAGGACGCGGCGCATCGATCCCGCGGCCAGCGACCCGCGCCCGCCCTCGAGGTGCCTGAGGTGCCCGGGCTCGGCCCGCTGGTGGGGCGGATGCTGGCGCTCGATCCGATCGAGCGCCCGCGCGACGCCGGCGAGGTCGCGCCGGCGCTCGACGCGTTCGAGCGCGAGCTCTCACGCGCGCCGTCGATGGACGAGAGCTCACCGGTGGTGCGCCGCCGGTCGCGGCGCAAGGCAGCGATGGCGATCGGCGTCGGCGGTGCGCTCGTCGCGGCTGCCGTGGCCATCACCCTGGTGCTGCGCGCGCGAGGGCCGGACGTAAGGCCTCCCGCGGCGCCGATCCCGCAGTCCGACGTCTCCATCGCCGTGTTGCCCTTCGCGGACATGAGCGCGGGCCGCGATCAGGAGTACCTCTCCGACGGGATCGCCGAGGAGATCCTGAACGCGCTGGCGCAGGTGGAGGGGCTCCGGGTCATCGGACGAACCTCCTCGTTTTCCTTCAAGGGCAAGAGCGACGACCTCGCGGCGATTGCGCAGAAGCTCCGGGTGACCCGGCTGCTCGAGGGCAGCGTCCGGCGCGAGGGGAGCCACGTCCGCATCACCGCGCAGCTCGTGGACGCGGAGGGCCGGCACCTCTGGGCCGAGACCTTCGATCGCGGGCTGACCGGGATCTTCGCCCTGCAGGACGAGATCGCGGGAGCGGTGGTCCGGGAGCTCAGGGTGAAGCTCCTCCCCGGCCAGGTGCCGTCCACACAGGAGCGCAGCACGGCGAGCCTCGCCGCCTACCGCGAGTTCCTCCTCGGTCGGCAGTTCGCGAACCAGGGGACGCGCGAGGGCCACCTGCGGGCCATCGCCGCCTTCGAGCGGGCGGTGGCGGCGGACCCGGGCTACGGGCCGGCCTGGGCCAGCCTCGCCAGCTCGCGCGACTGGTACGCGGGGACCGTGAGCGACCTGGACGTGGCGGAGGTGCAGGCGCTCCAGCGTCGGGCCATGGACGAGGCGGAGCGAGCCATCCTGGTCCGGCCGCGGCTCGCCGACGGCTACGCGGCGCGCGGCTTCCTTCGCGGCCTCCGCGTGCCGCCCGACTGGGAGGGCGCGGAGGCCGACCTGGGGCGCGCGCTCGAGCTGAACCCGCAGCGCCGGCGACGCTCCTGCACCAGGGGTACCTGGTCGCCATGCGCGGCCGCCTCGACGAGGGGATCGCCGCGCTCCGGAGGAGCACCGAGCTCGAGCCGCTCTCCGCCCTGGCCTGGACCGCGCTGGGCGTCGCCTACACGGGGAGGGATCTCCCGCTCGCCCGCGCCGCGCTCGAGCGCGCGCTGGAGATCGCGCCCGACGCCTTCCTCCCGGCCGTCCAGCTGAGCGTGGTGCTGGTCCTGGAGGGCAAGGCGGCGGAGGCGCGCGCCGTCGCGGACAGGGTCGGGGACGGGGGGTTCCGCCTGATCGCGCTCGCCCTCACCGAGCACGCCCTCGGCCACGCTAAGGCGTCGCAGCGGGCGCTCGACGAGATCACGCGACGCGGCGCTACCCTCGCGGCGTACCAGATCGCCCAGATCCACGCCTTCCGGGGCGACCACGAGCGCGCCCTGGAGTGGCTCGAGCGCGCCTGGAGCCAGCGCGACTGCGGGCCTGATATGATCGCCATCGACCCGCTGCTCCGGCCGCTGCACGGCGACCCTCGCTTCGACGCGCTGCTCCGGAAGATGCGCCTGCCGGTCGATTGACGTTACCCTCGCCGGACGCGCGCGGCTCGACGAGCGCGCCCATCGGCCGGCGGATGCACGGAGGAGCGATGCTGGAACGCGCCGCCGCACCGACCGCCGCCCCCTCCCGTCGCGGCGCGGGACCGGCGCTGTCTCCGGCGCGCCTCGCGCTCCTCACCCTCCTCACCCTCGCCTTCTTCGCCGCGAACTCGCTCCTCGCGCGGGCGGCGCTCGGGCCGGGGCTCGCCGACGCGGCCAGCTACACCTCGATCCGGCTCGCCTCCGGCGCCGCGGTCCTGCTCGCGATCGCGCTCGCCACCGGCCGCGGGCTCCCGCGCGGCGGCAGCCTCGGCTCGGCGCTGGCGCTCTTCGGCTACGCGGCGGGGTTCTCGCTGGCCTACCGCCGGATCGCGGCGGGACCGGGCGCGTTCCTGCTCTTCTTCTCGGTGCAGGCCACGATGATCGCCTGGAGCATCGCCCGCGGCGTCCGGCCGACGCGCGTGCAGTGGACGGGGCTCGCGGTCGCTATCGGCGGGCTCGCCTGACCTCACGCTCCCCGGTGCCGCGGCGCCGGACCTCGGCGGCGCGGCGCTCATGATCCTCGCGGGCCTCTCCTGGGGTGCGTACACCATGCGCGGCCGCGCGGTGACCGATCCCACCGCCGCGACCGCGGCCAACTTCGCGCTGTCCGTCCCGATCACCCTCGCCTTCTCGCTGTTCTCGGCGGGCGACGTCCACCTGACCCCGGGCGGCGCCGCGCTCGCCGCGGCGTCGGGCGCCGTGGCGTCGGCGATCGGCTACGTGCTCTGGTACACCATCGTCCCGGTGCTCGGCGCGCCGCGCGCCGCCGCGCTGCAGCTCGCCGTCCCGGCCATCATCCCGCTCGCCGCGACGGGGCTCCTCGGCGAGCCCATCACCGCGCGGCTCCTCGTCTCGGGCACGGCCATCCTGGCCGGCGTCGGGATCGCCATCGCGCCGCGCGGTCGCCTGGCGACGTCGCGGCCGTCCGCGGACCGCGACGCAGGGAACGAGCGGCGCGCACCCCGCTGATCGCTCGTCCGGTCACGGCCCGAGATCGATTGACTCCACCTCGCGCTCCGCGGTTATGGCCCGCACGGTGGCAGAGTCCCTCTACGGGATGATCGAGCTGGGCCTCCCCTCACCGACGCGCACCGCCTCGTTCGCGAGGTGGGCTCCTCCTGCGACCGTTCCTGGAGCTCGGCGCGGGTCCGGCTCCCGCTCCGCGGCCCGATCCCTGACCGGGGCACGACCCCGATGTCTCCGGCGAGGACGGGACCGCGCGGAAGGACACGCACCATGAGCACGCCCCGCATCCGCCGCGAGCGCCGCGACCACGTCCTCGTCATCACGCTCGCCCGCGCCGACAAGAAGAACGCCTTCGACCTCCAGATGCTGCAGGAGCTCTGCGAGGCCTACGCCGAGCTCGACCGCGATCCCGAGCTGCGCGCCGGCGTCGTCCACGCGGACGGCACCGCCTTCACGGCCGGGCTCGACCTCGCGAACGTGGCGCCGACCCTCGGCGGCGGCACGCTCCTCCCGCCGGACGCGGTGGACCCCTGGCGAACCTACGGCCGCTCCGTCTCGAAGCCCGTCGTCGTGGCCGTGCACGGGCTGTGCCTCACGCTCGGCATCGAGCTCCTGCTCGCCGCCGACGTCCGCGTGGCCGCGGACGATGCCCGCTTCGCGCAGGTGGAGATCAAGCGCGGCATCTTTCCCTTCGGCGGCGGGTGCGCCCGCTGGGTCTCGACCTGCGGGTGGGGCAACGCGATGCGCTACCTGCTCACCGGCGACGAGCTCGACGCGCACGAGGCCCGGCGCATCGGGCTCGTGCAGGAGGTCGTCCCGGGCGGCGCGGCCGCCGCCCTGGAGCGGGCGCTCGCGCTCGCCGGCACCATCGCCGCGCAGGCGCCGCTCGGCGTGCAGGCCACCCTCGCCACCGCGCGCCTCGCCGCGGACGGCGCCGAGCGGGCGGCGGCGCGCGACCTCGCGCCGACCTTGCGGGGCCTCCTGGCTTCGGACGACGCGCGGGAGGGTTTCCTGTCGTTCGTCGAGCGCCGCGAGGCCCGGTTCACGGGGCGGTAGGCCGGGCGGGAGGAGGCGCCGGAGGCGGTCCGGCGCCCGCTCCACCTCACCGCGCGGCGTGCTCCTCGATCATCGCCTCGAGCCGGCCGAAGGCCTTCTCGAGCGTCTCGAGCGCGGGCCCGAAGGAGAAGCGCACGTAGGACCGGAAGCGCGAGGCGTGCTTCGCGCGGCGCTTGCCGGGGTTCACGTCGAAGAACTCGCCGGGCACGACGATCACCTTCCGCTCGAGCGCGGCGCGGAAGAAGCCCATGCCGTCGTTGAGCGGCGGCGGGCAGGTGGCCGACGTTGCCCCAGACGTAGAAGGTGCCGTCCGGCGCGCGGTCGAAGCGGACGCCCATGGTCTCGAGGGCCTGCAGCATCCGCGCGCCGCTTGTCGCCGAACACCCGGTGGATGGCCTCGGTCTCGGCGCGCACCGCCGCGTCCGCCAGCAGCGGGATCGCCGCGCGCTGCAGCGGCTTCGAGCCGCCGCCGTCGAGGAAGCGAGCCGGCGCTCGCCACCGCGTCGATCACCTTGCGCGGCGCCGACCGTCCAGGTGACCCGCCAGCCCGGGTAGCGCCAGTTCTTGGTGAGGCCGTCGAAGAGGACGACCGGGTCGCGGTCCACGTCCTCGACGTAGCGCGCGGCGCTCTCCACCGGCAGCCGCCCGGGCACGCCGGTCCAGACGTAGTGCGAGTAGAACTCGTCGATCAGCAGGGCGCAGTCGAGCTCGCGCGCCACCTCGACCCAGCGCGACAGCTCCTCGCCCTGCACCAGCTTGCCGGTGGGGTTGCACGGGTTCGAGATGAGCAGCGCCGAGAGGCCGCGCCCGGTGATCTCGCGCCGCAGGTCGTCGGCGGTGAAGGCGTAGCCGCGCTCGCCCTCGAGCAGGATGGGGATGGGCGTGAAGGTCCGGAAGAGGTCGAGCAGCTCCTCGTAGGCGGTGTAGTCGGGGAGGAAGTGGCCGAGGTTCACGTGCCCGAGGCTGGCCGCCGCGCGCGTGAGCGAGGTGCGGCCGCCGCCCGAGATGGAGACGTTCTCGGCGCGGTACTGCGACGGCAGGCCCTTGCGGTAGAGCCGGTTGTAGAGGCCGGCGATCGCCTCGCGCAGCTCCCAGAGGCCCGGGACCGGCGCGTACTCCTGATCGTCCACGCGCGACCGGGACGGCGTGGACGCGGCGGGCGCGCCGGGGAGCGGCCCGGTCTCGGGCTGCCCCTGCCCGAGGTTGCACCACTCGGGATCCTGCATCGAGAAGCCGAGCTTGGTGGCCTCGGTGGTGACGTAGATGACGCCGGTGCGAGGGACCTTGCGGAAGGAGGAGAAGCTGCCGCTCTGCTCGATGGGATCGTCGGTCACGGGAGCGGGAGCCTAGCATGCGCCCGGGGGGCCGTCGCGACGGCGGCGGCGGCGCGGCGAGCGGCGCCGTGCGCGCGCTCGCCCACGCCGCGCGCGAGGATCTCGCGTGGGGAGCTCAGCGCCGCAGCGGGACGAGGTCGCTCGCGTCCGGCAGCACCAGCACGTCCGGCTCGGCCTTCCCGGTGAGCTCCCGCGCCCGGGCGAGCGCGGCCTCGAGGCTCGGCGCGTGGGTGGCGTAGGTGTCGCGCACGGTGGCCTCGGGCATCCCCGAGACCAGCAGCACCGCGTGCCGCCCGGGCAGGAAGCGGCGCACCCCCAGCTCGAAGATCCCCTCGTTCACGACCGTGAGCGGCCCGGTGCCCTCCGGGCACTCGGCGCAGACGATCACCACCCCGCCGTCCTTCAGCAGGAGGCCGGCCGGCGGGATCAGCTTCGAGGCCTGGTAGAGGCTCCCCGAGACCGGGAGCGGGGCCGAGACCACCACCACCTCGGCCGGCTCGGCCTCCACCTCGCAGTAGGGGCGCGCCAGCCGCACGCCCTCGCGGTGGGCGTAGACCACGTCGCCCGCCACCGCCCCGAGGATCACGCCGCCCGCCTCGACCACGTCGAGCATGTACGTGTCGCGGCCGAGCCGGCGCGCCGCCTCCTCGAGGTCCTCGCGGCACGGGTTGGCGTCGGCGCGCCCCAGGCTCGAGGCCGGGTCCGCCTTCAGCTTGTGGTTCTGCCGGATGTCGTCGTCGTGGCCGAGGCCGGGGAAGATCCCCTTCGCGCCGCCGCCCCAGCCGGCGAAGTAGTGCGGCTTCACCAGCCCGGTGACCACCACCAGGTCCGCCTCGGCCAGGCAGCGGTTCACCCGCAGCCTGCGTGCCGCGGCTGGTCCTCCCCATCTCCACCATCGACGCCTCGTCGTGCGCGTCGTGGTTCACCACCCGGTGGCGCCGGAGCACCTCCTCCGGCAGCCCCAGCCGCTCGAGCGAGCCGGGTCGGTGGGTGCCGTTCGCGATCGCCAGCGTCAGGTGATCGTCTCGGACCACCGCCAGCGCCCGCCGCACCGCCGCGAAGAGCTCCGCGCGCGGCTCGCGCCGCGAGCCGTCGCTCACGATCACCACCACGCGCGTGCGCGCGCTCGCCACCTCGGCGAGCGGGCGGGCGCCGACCGGGTGACGGAGCGCGGCCTCCAGGGCGCCGGCGAGGTCGGGGACCTCCGGGGCGATCGGCGCCGCGAGGACGCGCGCGGGCACGCCGGCGGGGAAGGGCAGCGGCCGGGCGCCGTAGCCGAGGAGGATGGGAGCGCGGGCCGGGGAGCTCATGCGGACATCTTAGCCCCGAGGCGCGCTAGCCCTCGGGCTCGAGGATGGCCTCCGCGTCGATGGTGATCGCCACGTCGTCGCCCACCACCACGCCGCCGGCGTCGAGCGGGCTGTTCCAGCTGACGCCGAAGTCGTGCCGGTTGATCCGCGTCGTCGCGACGAACCCGGCGCGGGTCTTCGGGCCCTTGTCCACGCCGTCCTCCCACCAGGGCGTGCTCCACTGCCCGAGGCACCGGACCGCGAGGACGACGGGGCGGGTGACGCCGCGGATCGTCATTCGCCGGAGATCTCGTACTCGCTCGCGCCGAGGAGCCTCGTCACGCGCCCCGCGTAGCGGATCTCGGGGTGGCGCTCGACGTCGAGAAAGTCCGCGCTGCGCAGGTGCGCGTCACGCTGCGGGTCGCCGGTCCAGATGCCGCGCGCGTCGATGATCGCCTCGGCCGTGCCGCGGACCGGATCCCGGTCGTCGAAATCCAGCGTCCCCTTCACGTTCTTGAAGTGGCCGCGGACCTCGGTGACCATCATGTGCCGCACCGCGAACTCTGCCGCCGTGTGGCCGGGCTCGAAGAACCATCGCGCCATGGGTCCTCCCCTCGTGACGGGTCTGTAGGGAGGTGAGGCCCCGTTCGCCAGGCCTTTCGCGCCCCCGCGCGCGGGTTCCCGCTACGCCGGCGGCAGCGACGGCAGCGCAGCGGCGATCCGTTCGCGGACCACGTCGCGCAGCCTGGGGGCGTCCTCGGGGCGGTAGCCCTCCACGCTCACCGGCTCGAGGATCCGCGCGGTGGCGCGGCAGGGGCGGACCCACGGACCGCCCTTGGGCATCCCGTGGGCGGTGCCGGAGACCGCCACCGGCAGCACCGGGACGCCGGCCTCGATGGCGAGGCGGAACGCGCCGGACTTGAACGGCAGCATGGTCCCGCGCGTGCTCCGCGTCCCCTCCGGGAACATCATCACGCTCATGCCCCGCGCCAGGTAGGCCTTGGCCCTCCCGAGCGCCTCGCCGCCGCTCTCCGGATCGCCGCGGCGCACCGGGATGTCGCCGGTCATGCGCAGCATCCAGCCGACCCACGGCACCTTGAAGAGCTCCTCCTTCGCCACCCACTTCATCTCCTTCGGGATGTGCGAGAGCAGGAGGATGTCGAGCATCGACTGGTGGTTCGCCACCACCACGTACGGCCCGCCGCCCGGGAAGGTGCCCTCGACCGAGAGGCGCCAGGGCGGGAAGGTCCGCGTGAGCAGCGCGCCCACGATCCGCAGGAAGCGTCCGGCCACCACGCGGTTCCTGTCGAAGGGCAGCGTGACCCCGAGCAGCACCGCCTGGACGGGCAGCGCGACCCCGATCAGGAGCATGGAGGCGGCGTAGCCGACGGCCGCGATGGGGACGTACACGGAGCGCGAGAGGGTCACGGTTCCTCGATCCTGGCCGGCAGGCGTCATCGGCGCGTCACCGCGGACGCCGGCGCCACGGCGGCCACCCTGGGCTCGACGGCGAGCGGCGGCCGCGCCAGGTGGTGCCTGGTCCGGGACTGAAACAGCGCCGCCGCGCCGAGCAGCCGCGCCTCCTCGAGCGGCGGCGCCACCAGCTGGAGCGACACGGGCAGGCCATTCACCAGCCCCATCGGCAGCGCGACGGCGGGGAGACCGGCGGCGTTCCCGGCGGCGCCGAGCGGGTCGGGCGAGTCGAACAGCTCGTCGAAGACCTCGTCCACCTGGGGCGGCGCGAACGGCAGGTTCGGCGCGAGCACCAGGTCGTACCGCTCGAAGAAGCCCGAGAGGGCCCGCTGGATCTCGCCGCGCACGCGCAGGGCGCGGACGTAGTCGGCCGCGTTCGCCTTCGGGAGGTAGTCCGCCGGGCTCTTCTTCGCGTGCGAGCGGTCGGCGAGGAGGCGGGTGCGGCCCGTGCGGATCAGCTCCTCGAACGCGTTGGCCGCCTCGGCGGCGATGATGAGCGACGCGACCGGCTCGTAGGGCAGGTCCGGGAGCCTGGCCGGCTCGAGCAGCGCCCCCCCGTCGCGGAGCACCGCCTCGGCCTCGGCGAAGGCCGTCCGGGCGCCCGCCGAGACCTTCGGCTTCTCCGGGAAGTCCAGCACCGCCACGCGCAGCCCGGCCGGCGTCGCGCCGCGGGGGCGGCCCAGACCCGGCGGCGGGGCGATCGACGAGGGATCGCGGGGGTCGGCCCCGGCCAGCGCCGCGAGCACCAGCGCGCAGTCCTCGGCCGACCGCGCCATCGGGCCGAGCTTGTCCAGGGTGTACGAGAGCGCCATCGCGCCGGCGCGGGAGAGGACGCCGTAGGTGGGGCGGAGCCCGGTCACGCCGCAGAAGGCCGAGGGGCAGGTGATGGAGCCCCAGGTCTCCGAGCCGATCGCGAAGGGCACCAGCCCGGCCGCCACCGCCGAGCCGGCGCCGGAGGACGAGCCGCCGGCCCAGCGCGCCAGGTCCCACGGCGTGCGGCAGGGCCCGTTCAGCGCGGCCGCGCCGGTGTGGTACTCGAGGCCGCCGGCCAGCTCGATCATGGAGAGCTTGCCGAGGAGCACCGCGCCGGCCTCGGCGAGCCGCCGCGCCACGGTGGCGTCGCGCCCGGGCACGCGCTCGGCGAACGGCGCGGCGCCGAAGGTGGTCCGGATCCCCTTGGTGTCGATCAGGTCCTTCAGGCCGTAGGGGACGCCGTGCAGCGGCCCGCGCCAGCGCCCGGCCTCGAGCTCCGCCTCCGCGGCGCGCGCGTCGGCGAGGGCCCGCTCCGGCGGTGACCGTCACGAAGCAGCCGAGCCGCGGCGCGAGCGCCTCGATGCGCGCGAGGTAGGCCTCGGCGAGCGCCACCGGCGAGAGCTCGCGGGCGCGGAGTCCGTCGCGAGAGCGCGGCGACGCCGGAGAAGAGCACGTCCTCGGAGCGCGGCCCCCATCGGCTACTCCACCGGGCGCGCCGGCGCGGCGCGGAAGACCAGGGCCGGCTCCGCGTCCATGGGCGAGCGGGTGCGCCCGGAGCGCCTGGAGCGACTTCTCCTCGGCCGCGGCGGCCGGGTTCGAGCCCGCGCCGGCGGAGGGCGCCGTCTGCCTCGCGCCGGCGCCGCTCGAGGTGGCGCAGCCGGCGGCGACGGCCGCCGCGGCCGGCGCGAGGGCGAGCGTTCGCAGGAAGTCGCGGCGCGGCGTGGCCTGTCCGGGTCGGGTGGGCTTCGACATGCGCCGTGTCTAGCACGCGCCGCGCCGGGATGCTGGCCCCGCGGCGCGGCCGGCGACCAGGATCACCAGGTGCCCGAGCTCCCCGACATCGAGGTGTACGTCGAGGCCCTGGCCGCGCGGGTGCTGGGCCAGCCCCTCGAGCGCGTCCGGCTGGGGAGTCCGTTCCTGCTCCGCTCGGCCGATCCGCCCCTCGCGGAGGTGGAGGGGCGGCGCGTCGCCGCGGTCCGCCGGCTGGGGAAGCGGATCGTGCTCGCGCTCGACGGCGAGCTGTTCCTGTCGCTGCACCTCATGATCGCGGGCCGGCTCCACTGGAAGCCGCCCGGGGCGAAGCTCCCGGGCAAGGTGGGGCTCGCCGCCTTCGACTTCCCGACCGGCACGCTCATCCTCACCGAGGCCGGCTCGAAGCGGCGCGCGTCGCTGCACCTCGTGCGCGGCGAGGCGGCGCTCCGCGCGCTCGACCGCGGCGGCCTCGAGCCGCTCGGGGCCGACCTCGCCGTCGTTCGCGGCCGCGCTCCGGCGCGAGAACCACACGCTGAAGCGCGCGCTCACCGACCCCTCGCTCTTCTCCGGGATCGGCAACGCCTACTCCGACGAGATCCTCCACCGCGCCCGGCTCTCGCCGGTGAAGCTCACGCTCCGGCTCGACGACGGCGAGCTGGCGCGGCTCCACGCAGGCCACGCAGGCCGTGCTCGGCGAGTGGACCGAGCGGCTGCGGCGCGAGGCGGGCGACGCCTTCCCCGAGAGCGTCACCGCCTTCCGCGAGGGGATGGCCGTGCACGGCCGCCACCGCCAGCCGTGCCCGGTGTGCGGCACGGCGGTGCAGCGGATCGTGCGGGCCGAGAACGAGGTGAACTACTGCCCGCGCTGCCAGACCGGCGGGCAGATCCTCTCGGATCGCTCGCTGGCGCGGCTGCTCAAGGAGGACTGGCCGCGCACGGTGGACGAGCTGGAGCGGAACCCGGCGCTCGGGCTCCGCCCCGGGCCCGCGAAGGGCGGGGGGCGCACTGAGCGGAGCGCCCGCGCCGCTCGTCCACCCTGCGTGAACTCCCGACCGCGGCGGCGAGCGGGCGGACGATCGCCCGCCCTGGCGGCAGCACGTCGCCGATGCGTCGTGCCTGACGCGCCGGTGCTACCGGGGGACGCACCGCGCTCCGTTGAGCGCGATCACGTGCCGCGGTCAAACCCCTGGAATCCGGTACACGACACTCTCGGTGAGACGCACTGCGCCAAGCTCCGGGCGTGCGTCGGCCAGACCGATTGCGCCGTCGTGCAAAAGACGTGCCCCATATAGCGCCCACGCTTGACACCGGATTTGATGTGGGATTTCTTCGCTCCTCCCAATCAGACGCCACTCGCGCTCGAGCTCCTACCGCGCGGAGGAGACCCAATGGCCACCGACTTCACCCCGCCCAAGAATCCCCCCTCGTCCCCCGTCCCCAAGAAGAAGATCCGCCGGGAGGACGCGCTCGCGTACCACTCGTCCGGCCGCAAGGGGAAGATCGAGGTCGTCCCCACCAAGCCGTGCGCCACCGCGCGCGACCTCGCCCTCGCGTACAGCCCGGGCGTCGCCGAGCCGTGCCTCGAGATCGCGAAGGATCCCGGACGCCTCGTACCTCTACACGGCCCGCGGGAACCTGGTCGCGGTGGTCTCGAACGGCACGGCCGTCCTCGGCCTCGGCGACATCGGGCCGGCCGCCGGCAAGCCGGTGATGGAGGGCAAGGGCGTCCTCTTCAAGAAGTTCGCCGACATCGACGTCTTCGACATCAACATCGACGCCAAGGAGATCGACAAGATCTGCACGGTGGTGAAGGCGCTCGAGCCCACCTTCGGCGGGATCAACCTCGAGGACATCAAGGCGCCCGAGTGCTTCGTGGTCGAGGCACGCCTCAAGAAGGAGATGCAGATCCCGGTCTTCCACGACGACCAGCACGGCACCGCGATCATCTCCGGCGCCGCCCTGCTGAACGCGCTCGAGCTGGCCGGCAAGAAGATCGAGAACGTGAGGGTGGTGGTCTCGGGCGCCGGCGCCTCGGCCATCGCCTGCACCAAGTTCTACCTGACGCTCGGCGTGCGCCGCGAGAACGTCATCATGGTGGACACCAAGGGCGTCATCTACCGCGGCCGCACCGAGGGGATGAACGAGTGGAAGGCCGAGTTCGCGGCCGACACCAAGGCCCGCACGCTGGTCGACGCCATGAAGGGCGCCGACGTGCTCCTCGGCTGCTCGACCAAGGGCATGGTGGACCAGGAGATGGTCCGCTCGATGGCGAAGGACCCGATCGTCTTCGCGCTCGCCAACCCCGATCCGGAGATCGACTACCCCGAGGCCAAGGCGGCGCGCGAGGACGTCATCATGGCGACCGGGCGCTCCGACTTCCCGAACCAGGTGAACAACGTCCTCGGCTTCCCCTTCATCTTCCGCGGCGCGCTCGACGTGCGCGCCAAGGCCATCACCGAGGAGATGAAGATGGCCGCGGCCAGGGCGCTCGCCGCGCTGGCCAAGGAGGACGTGCCGGACTCGGTCACCCGCGCCTACGCCGGCGAGAAGTTCCGCTTCGGCCGCGACTACATCATCCCGAAGCCGCTCGACCCGCGCGTGCTGCTGTGGGTCGCGCCGGCGGTGGCCCAGGCCGCCATGGACTGCGGCGTGGCCCGCGTGAAGCTCGACATGGACGAGTACCGCGACCGGCTCCGGAAGATGCAGAGCCGCTCGCACCAGGTGATGGGCTCGATCTTCACCAAGGCCAAGAAGAAGCTGGCCAAGGTCGTCTTCCCCGAGGGCCACCACACCAAGATCCAGCAGGCCGCCGAGATCCTCCGCGAGGAGGCCATCTGCGAGCCGGTGCTGCTCGGGCCGGTGGACGCCATCCGCCGCTCCATCGCGGACCAGCGGCTCGACGAGCTCGACGGGGTCACCATCATCGACCCGACCGCGGACGACGCCTTCATCGCGCCCTACGTGTCCCGCTACTGGGAGCTCCGCCAGCGGCGCGGCGTCACCTTCGAGGAGGCGAAGCGGCGCATGCGGACGCGCAACTACTTCGCCGCGACCATGCTGCAGATGGGCGAGGTGGACGGGCTGGTCACCGGCCTCACCACCATGTACGCCGACGCCATCCGGCCCTCGCTGGAGGTGATCCACACCCGCACCGGCAAGCGGGCCGCCGGCGTCTACATCGTGGTCACCAAGCACGACTTCAAGTTCTTCGCCGACTGCACCGTGAACATCGAGCCCACCGCCGAGGAGCTGGCCGAGATCGCCATCAACACCAGCGAGCTGGCCCGGTACTTCGAGGTGACGCCGCGGGTGGCCATGCTCTCCTACTCGACCTTCGGCTCCGCCGGCGGCTCGAGCCCGGCGCGCATGCGCGAGGCCACCCAGCTGGTCCGCCAGCGCCGCCCCGACCTCGAGGTGGACGGCGAGATCCAGGTGGACATCGCCACCTGCGCGGACGTCCGCGTCCCCGAGTTCCCCTTCTCGACGCTCAAGGACGACGCCAACGTCTTCGTCTTCCCGAACCTCGACTCCGCCAACATCGCCTACCAGATGCTGGAGCGGGTGGGCGGCGCGGAGGTGATCGGCCCGGTGCTGCTCGGCATGCACAAGCCGGTCAACGTGCTGCAGATGGGCTGCTCGGTGCAGGCCATCGTGAACCTGGCCGCCATCACCGCGCTCCGCGCGCAGGGCGATCAGTTCCTGTTCTGATCGGAGCGGGGCGTGCCGCCCCTCCCGAGGGCTCGTCTCACTGAACGTCGACGGGCCGGCTCCTCGCGGGGCCGGCCCTCCTCGTCTAGAGCTCCGGCGAGCCCGCCCTCAGCCGCCCTGGCCGCGTCCGTCCCCCTCCGCCTCGGCGTCGCTCGTGGCCCCGGACCGGGGCCGGCTGGGCACCGCTCAGGTGGGCACGCCCATGCGTGGGAGGATCACGTACTGGAGCAGCACCCAGACACCGAGGAAGAGCACGAAGCCGAGGGACTCGTTCATGTGGTGCGTGGGAGCCGGGCGCGCCCGGATCGGTTCGCCCGGGCGAGCTAGAGCTGCTCGAGCACCCGCGCCAGCATGGCCCGGACCTGGGCGGCGATGGGCGCCAGCCCGGGCTCCGCGGCGGCCAGCGTCTGGAGCGGGTCGATGGCGTTCACGACCGCCTTGCCGTCGTCGCCCTCCCACACCGTGACGTTGCAGGGCAGCATGACGCCCACCTCGGGCAGCTGCGAGAGCGCCTGGTGGGCGAGCCGCGGGTTGCAGGCGCCCAGGATCCGGTAGCGCCTGAAGTCGAGGCCGAGCTTCTCCTTCAGGGTCGCCTTCACGTCGATCTGCGTGAGGATCCCGAAGCCTTCGGTCTTGAGGAGCTCGGGGATCCGCTCCAGCGCCTGGTCGAAGGTGAGCCCGGTGTTCTTCTTCATCCCGATCGCCATGTGCTCGTCGCTCCTTTCAGCGGATCGAGCCGACGCGCGCCGGTCGGGTTCGGCGCGCCCCAAACGACCCTGGGGCTGGGCCATCCGGGGCGCGCACGGCGGTAGTGCACAGCCGGCGAGGAGCGGCCGGTCACACTTCGCTTCGCGAACTGTGCCTCGGCCGGATGTTGGAGCCGGCTAGAGGCTGACCCGCAGCGCCACGCCGGCCTCGAGCACCGGCGCCGGCAGGGCGAACCTGGGCGTGGAGAGGCCACCGCCGATCGGCTGGGGCGGGACGTCGAAACCGAGCCGGAGCTCGCCGCCCTCGTGGCCGAGGTGGCCGGCCACGTAGGTCTCGACCCGGAGGTAGGTGAGCGCCAGCACCGAGTGGTCGAGCCGGGCCACGAAGCTCCGGTCGGAGAGGTTGCCGAGCACCGACAGCGTGAAGGTCGTGTCGTTCCAGGAGCCGGGCTTCGGCAGGAGCGCGAAGACGCCCGCGTAGTGCCGCCCGAGGTGGAACGGCGTGAAGGGCTGCTGCGCGGAGAGCGCCGGGTCGCCGAGGAGCTGACCGGCCACCGGCACCGCCAGCAGCACCGGGTAGAGGCGCGCGTCGTCGTAGCCGGAGTCGTCGAAGAAGTACTCCGCACCCACGGTGAAGGCGTCCTCGTCGCTGTAGTTCCGGGTCCAGCTCCCGCCCAGCACCACCTGCGGCGTGAAGCCCTGGGGGTCGTCCCGCCGGTAGCGGCCGAGCACCGAGCTCGCCGCCGGGTCCACCTCGCGCCAGCGGGGCACGTCCACGCCGAAGCGGAGCGCCGCCTCCGCGTAGAGGTCGAGCTCCCAAACGCCGGCCGAGAGGTCCACGCCGAAGCGCGGCTTGTGCCCGTCCTGGGCCAGCGCGTCGAGCCCCAGCTCGGCGGTGCCGAGCACCACCTCGGCGCGTCCCCCGGTGGCGACGCGGCCGAGGCGACCGGTGGGCGTCGGCTCCCCGGCCACGTCCTCCAGCATCGCCACGCCGTACAGGTTCCAGCCGCGGGACTCCCAGGGGGCGTGCAGCTTCAGCAGGGTGGTGCCGGTCCGCGCGTCGAAGACCGCCAGCGGATCGCGCTTCACCGGGTGCAGGTAGTCGGTCGGGTTCCAGAAGCGCCCCACCCCCCACTTCACGTGCTGCTTCCCGGCCGTCACGAAGACCCGCCGCCCGAGGTCGAAGTTCACCCAGAGCTGATCGAGGACGCCGCGCGGGTTGGAGCGCGGCGTGGCGCTCACGCCGGGAACGGCGGCGAGGGCGCCCTGGACGCCGGACGGGGCGGTGCCGAGGGTCGGGTCGTAGCTCATGCGCCCGAGCACGAAGGCGCGGACGCGGTCGTTCGGGCGCGCGTCGAGGTAGAGGTCCGCCAGGTTGGGCGAGGCGAGGTTCCAGTCCCGCGGCTTCACGTCCTCCTGCCAGGAGGTCGTCAGTCGGAGGTAGACCTGACCGCCGACCTGCAGCGGATCGGCCCGCTCCTGCGGGACGAGCCCCTCCGGCGGCGGGGGCAGCGCGTTGGGCGAGCCGGTGGCGCCGAACAGCTCGGCCTCCTCGGGGCGGGGCGAGGTGGCGGCCGGGGGCGGCCGACCCGCCGGAGCGGGGCGCCGGGGCGGCGCAGCGGGGACCGGTGCGGCGGGTGCGGGTGCAGCGGGCGCCGGCGCGGCCGGGGCGCCGAAGAGCTCGTCCTCGGAGGGACGATCCTGCGCGGCGACCGGACCGGCGAGGAGCGCGGCGCCGAGGAGCACGGCCAGCGTGCGGGTCATGGGCGCTCCTACCGGCTCTTCGACTCGAGCCAGGCCTTGGTGAACAGGTTGGCCGCCAGCGGTCGGAGGTCGATCTCGCGGATCAGGATCAGCGTCGAGTTGCCCTTCTCGATCTCGTCGAAGAGGCGCATCTCCTCGGGGAACCAGACGTCACCCTTCTTCGACTCGCGAGTAGACCTTCTTCCAGCGCGGGTAGTAGCTCGTCCGCATGAGCCGGCCGGAGAGGGCCAGGTCCTGGCGCTTCAGGATGTTGATCGAGGCCTGGTCGACCCAGATCCGCCGCACCGGGAAGGCCACGTCCACCCCCGGCTTCGCCTCGAGCCGGATCTTGTGCACCTGGTACACGCCCAGCTTCTCGTCGCCTTCCCAGGTCGCCACGTACTCCTCGGAGAGGCGCGGCTCGTCGAGGTCGTCGCGGCGGGTGTCGGTCCCGCCGATCCGCTCGCGCTCGGTGCGCCGCTCCCAGCGGCCGGTGGAGGGGTCGTAGCTCCACAGGTTCTTGTCGAGCCGGAGGTAGCCCTTGCCGGCCTCGGCCCGGGGCTTGGTGAAGAGGAACATCTGCTTGTCGTCCTCGTCGCGCCGGTAGACCACCAGCTCGTAGACGACGTCGGTCTTCCCCTTCTCCTTCGCCTCCATGTAGCAGAGCGCCTTCCAGTCGCCCGAGTTCCGCTGGCGGTCGTCCAGCGTCGCGACGACGTCCTTCAGCTGGTCCGGCGTGAGGGCCCGCGCGCCCGCGGGCAGGAGCAGGGCCAGCGCCAGCGCGGCGGCGAGGGGGAGGCGAGCGTGCATGCGATCACCCGACGTGGTGCATGGCGGTGATGGGCTTCAGGCGGGCGGCCCGGCGGGCCGGGAGGAGCGAGGCGGCCACGGTGACGGCGGCGAGGAACAGCACGTCGCCGATCACCGTGCCCGGCCGCAGCAGGAAGGAGAGCCTCTCCTGCATGAGGAAGAGCTGCATGCCCTCCGGGATCCGGATGCCGATCGCAGTCGAGCAGCCCGGCCAGCGCCGCCGCCACGGCCGCCCCGCTCGCGGCGCCGGCCAGGCCGAGCAGCGCGGTCTCGAGGAGGAACAGCCAGAGCACCTTGCGGCGCTGCATGCCGATGGCGCGGAGCGTGCCGATCTCGCGGGTCCGCTCGCGCACCGCGATGGCGAGGGTGTTCAGGATCCCGATCACCACCACCGCCATCAGCACGAAGACGAGGAGGCCGGTCAGGGCGCGCAGGCCGAAGATGAACTGCTTGAACTGGCCCATCTCGTCCTCCCAGGTGGTCACGTCGAGCTTCTGCCCGGTCCAGTCCTCGCTCGGCACCTTCTGCATGAGCTTCATCCAGTAGGGCTGCGCCTCGGGCTCCATCACCCGCCAGCCGTCGGCGGCCAGCGCGGCGCGGAGCCGGGCGGCCACCGCCGGCGCGTCCTCGGGCCGGCGCAGGTAGAGGTGGATCGCGCCGGTGGTGGTGGGGGAGAGGCCGTAGAGCCGCCGGAGCGTGTCGGCCTGGATGAAGGCGCTGAAGGCGGAGAGCAGCCCCACGTTCCGGGCGATCACCGCCACCCGCACGTCGGCGGTGTTGTTCACGCCGCGGGCGGTGGGCGCCGAGAGCGTGATCACGTCGTTGACCTTCACCTTGAGGCGATCGGCCTGCCCCTGGAAGAGGAGCACCGTGTTCGGCTGGGCCAGGTCCTCGAGCCGCCCCTCCACCGGCCGGATCACCCGGGCGAACCCCGGCTCGGCCGCCACCTCGACGCCGCTCAGCACGAGATCCATCGAGGCGCTCTCCGAGACCACCTTGGCCCAGCCGCGCCCGCGCGAGGACAGGTAGTCGAGCTCGGGCACCAGCGCCCGGGCCCGCGCCATCAGCCGGGGCACGTCGGTCACCAGCGGCGCGGCGGCCCCGGAGGTGATCTTGAAGAAGCCGCCCACGTTCACGTGGCCGGTGAGGAGCGTGGTGGAGGAGACCAGCATGGCCTGCTCGACGCCGGCGGTGAGGCCGGAGAGGAGCACCAGGAGCGCGGTCACCGCCGCCAGCGCCCCGCCCAGCAGGAGGTTCCGCCGGCGGTGGCGGGTCAGGTTCCGGGCCGCGATCTGGAGGTCGACCGAGAGCACGCTCACTCCTCCGTGGCCATGGCCTCGACCGGCGTGACGCGGATGGCGATGAGGGCCGGGTAGATCCCGGAGAGCACGCTCACCACCACCACCACCGCGAGCGACGCCGTCACGCTGGCGCCGTCCAGGCGCGGCAGGAGCGCCGGGCCGGAGAAGAGGAAGTTGAGGAGGTCGCTGGTGGCGGGGATCCCGCCGGCGGCGCGGACGGCCCACACCGCCACGCCGCCCAGCCCCGCGCCGGCCAGGCCGAACACCAGGCCGACGGTGGTGGTCTCCACCAGCAGCATGGCCAGCACGAACCGCCGCTGGGCGCCGATGGCGCGCATGGTGCCGATCTCCTTCACCCGCTGCAGCGTGGCGAGCACCATGGCGTTGTTCACGATCACGAGCGCCACCGCGAAGAAGATCGCGACCGCCGCGTAGAGCACCACGCGGAGCAGCGTCACGAACTGCCCCACCAGGCCGGCCGCGGCCTGCCAGTCGATCACCTTCAGGTGGAGCCCGGCCGCGTCGGCGGCGGCCTGCACCGCCCGCCGCGTGCTCCGGAGCTCCCCCGGATCCTGGAGCACCAGGGCGGCGTTGAGCGCCACCCCGCGCTCGATCTCCTCCTGCGAGTAGACCCGCGCCCCGAGGTCCTCGGCGGGCGCGCCGGCCCGGCCGCGCGGGCGCACCAGGCTCCCCTCCTCGATGCGGGCCTGCCGCGCCTCGCCCTCCAGCGGCGCCGCGCCGCCGAAGAGGGCCCCCTCGGCCTCGTCCCGCCCGATCTCGGCGGCCCCCACCTGGCGCTTCATGGCCTCGATCTCCTCCGCCTTCTCCCGGGTCAGGTAGCCGTACAGGTCGCGGAAGGAGAGCAGATCGAGCACGGACATCATCCCGGCGATGCCCGACTTCTCGATCTGCCGGAACTGGATGAAGCCGTAGACCTTCACGTTCACCGAGTTGAAGTAGCCGCTCTTGGCCGGCGCCTTGATGGTGATGACGTCGCCCACGGCGATGAGGTAGAGGCGCAGGAGCGGCGCCAGCCGGTCGTAGAAGACCTGGTAGCGCTGGTCGAAGTTCGCGTCGTCGACCGCGAAGAGGCGCTGCAGGAGCGCCGGCAGCTCCTCCCGCGCCGCCTCCGGGCCGAGGGCGGCCCGCAGCCGGTCGGTCGCCACCTCCGCCTTCACCGGATCGAGCTGGAGCAGGATCTCCTTGATCCCGGAGCCGTTCTCCCGCACCCAGCGCTGCAGCTCCTCGTCCCTGGCGATGCGTCGGCCGCGCCGGTCGCGCGCGTCCTTGATCTGGTCGAGCCGGCGCGCGTTCTTGAGCTTCAGCCACTCCTCCGCGTACTGCTTGCCGATGAGGACGCCCCGGCGGCCGGTCGGGATCATCTCCCCCTCGGCGACCTGCGCCAGCTCGAAGGCGCGGAAGAAGGCGTCCGGGTCGGTCCCCACGTAGCGGATGAAGGTGAAGCCGCCGTCCATGGACAGCTTCGCGACCCGGTTCTCCAGGAACTCGAGGCTGCCGTAGCGGTCCCGGTCGAAGCCCTCCCAGAACGCCGCGCCGTCGGCGCGCTCGAGATCGGCCCACTCCCGCGCCCGCTCCTCCCGGTCGCGCCCCTCGAGGTCGGCGATGGCCCGCGCCTGCGAGAGCTCGGCGTGGAGCAGCGCGATCATCCGGCGGAGGTGCGCCTTGCGCGCCTCGTAGATCCGGAGCGTCTCGGCCGTGCGATCCCCCTCCTCCACCCGCCGCACGTCGGCGCGCAGCTTCTCGAGGGCCACGTCGAAGACGTTGCCGGTGGAGACCATGGCCTGGTCGATCCCCATGGGCACCACCGTCTTCACGTTGGGGACCCTGGAGAGGACCTCCTTCACCTTCGAGAAGTCCTCGATCGGCTCGAGCAGCGACTCGCCCCGGAGGCCGCCGTACAGCTCGAGGGGATCCTCGGAGCGCGCGTCGTAGACCTGCAGCTGCCCGCCCAGGCTGCCCTGGACCGAGGTCTTCATGCCCTGGTCGATCGAGTCGAGCAGCGAGGCGCCGAGGACCACCAGCAGCGCGCCGCCCGCCACGATCGCGCCGATGATGGCGGTGCGGACCTTGCTCGCGCGCAGGTTCCGGAAGGCGATCCGGAACAGGACCCGCGCCGCGTCGGCCCGCGCGCTCAATGCACCGCCTCCGCCGGCAGGCCCGAGCCGGCCTCGCGCGCCACGATCCGCCCGTCGACGATCCGGATCACCGCGCTGGCGTGGGCCATCACCCGGGGGTCGTGGGTGGAGAAGACGAAGGTGGTCCCGTCGCGCTCGTTCATCTCCTTCATCAGGTCGATGATGCTCTCGCCGGTCTGCGAGTCGAGGTTGGCGGTCGGCTCGTCGGCCAGCACCAGCGCCGGGCGGGTGACCAGCGCGCGCGCGACCGCCACGCGCTGCCGCTGCCCGCCGGAGAGCTCGCTCGGGCGGTGGCGCGCGTGGGCGTCGAGCCCGACCGCCTCGAGCAGCCCGTCCACCCTGGCCTGGCGCTCCCGCTTCCCGAGCCTGCCCTGCAGGAGCAGCGGGAACTCCACGTTCTGGAAGACCGAGAGCACCTGCACCAGGTTGAAGCTCTGGAACACGAAGCCGATGGTGTGGAGCCGGAGATCGGTCAGCGCGCGCTCGGCCAGGCGCGAGGTGTCCTTCCCGTCCACCAGGACCGTGCCGGAGGTGGGCGTGTCCACGCAGCCGATCAGGTTCAGCAGGGTGGTCTTCCCGCTCCCCGACGGCCCGGCGATGGAGATGAACTCGCCCTTCTCGATCTCGAGCGACACGTCGCGGACGGCGGGCACCACCGTCTTGCCGAGCATGTAGTCCTTCGAGACGCCCTGCACCGACACGATCGACATGCCAGGCTCTCCCTCGGCGACGCGCGGCGAGCCGACCCTCGGCCCCGCGGCGCCGCGCGTGGCACTCTACTCGTCCTCGCGGGCGACCCCCACCGCGAACCCGCCCGCCTCCTCCTCGACCGCGTGGATGGTCCAGGGGCGGCAGCATACCGGGCAGTCCTCGACATACGTCTGCGACGCGCCGCCGCCCGGATCGACGAAGATCATCACGCGCTCGCCGCAGTAGGGGCACTCGATCTCGATGTCCACGGTGCCCCCCGTTATAGTCATTCGATGGCGACGCGGAAGCCTTTCAACGACGCCTTTGGAAAGTTGAAGGCGCGGTCCCCCGTCCGGGATGCCAAGGCGCACCTCCCCGCACCATCCCCGCCGCCGCCCACCCCGGCGCCGGCGCGCGAGCCGACCGAGGAGGATCTCTGGGCCTCGGCCACCCGGGGCGCCCGCCGGGTGGAGCGCGGGCCGGACGTCGTCGCCCCGCCCGTGCCCCACGCGACGGGTGGCGTTCACCGCCACCCCGACCTCGAGGCCATCGACGCCCTCCGGGCGCTCGTCTCCGGCGAGGCGCCGTTCGACCTCTCCGACACCGACGAGTACATCGAGGGGCGCGTGGCCGGGCTCGACCACGGCGTGGTGCGCAAGCTCCGGCGCGGCGAGTTCGCCGTGCAGGGCCACGTGGACCTGCACGGCCTCACGCGCGAGGAGGCGAAGCGGGAGGTCGACGCGTTCCTGCGCAGATCGCGGCAGGCCGGGAAGCGCTGCGTGCTGGTGGTGCACGGGCGCGGCCTTCACTCGAAGGACCAGCTCCCGGTCCTGAAGGACGCGCTCCGCGGCTGGCTCGGCTCGGCCCGCTTCGGGCGGCACGTGCTGGCGTTCGCCACGGCGCGGCCGGTGGACGGCGGCGCGGGCGCGATCTACGTGCTGCTCCGGCGCGCGGGGCGCTGAACGGAGCTCGCCTGCGCGTTGGAGCGCGGGGACCGCGTGATGGGTTCGTCCCACCCGGTCCAGGCAGTCGCCCGCGCGCAGCCCCGGTAACCCGAAAAATCCTCCGGTGAAATCGTGGCTCCATATGCGACGTGACGACCTACCACTCGAGGATCGGGCGGCTCGCGCGCACCGCGCTCCTGGCAGCGGCGCTCCTGCCGGCGGTGGCGCGCCCGGCGCCCCTGTCGATCGACGAGGCCATCCGCGCCGCCTGGACGCGGAACCCCGCCCTGAAGGCCTCCGCCGCCGGGGCCGAGGCGGCGCGGGACGACGCGGACCGCGCCCGCGACGCGCGGCTGCCCACCCTCTCCTTCACCGCGCGCGGCGTGCGCACCGACGAGCCGCTCATGGCCTTCGGCCTGAAGCTCGACCAGGGCCAGATCGGCGCGGCCGACTTCGACCCGGCCCGCCTGAACGACCCGTCCGCCGTCGGCGCCTGGGGCGCCGGCGCGACGGTGAGCCTGCCGGTCTTCATGGGCGGCCGGCTCGTCGCCGGCCAGCGCGCCGCGGGCGCCATGGCGGACGCCGAGGCCGCCACGCACGCGCGGCGCCGGGCCGAGATGGCGGCGGCGGTGGTGGAGGCCTACTTCGGCGCGCAGGCCGCCGAGCAGGGCGTCCAGTACGCCGAGGACCTGCTCGCCCAGGCGGTCGAGACCGAGCGGTTCGTGCGCGCGCGGAACCAGCAGGACCTGGCGCTCGACGCGGACGTGGCCCGCGCGGTGGCCTTCCGCGCCCAGGCCGAGGCCGAGCGAGCGAGCGCGCTGCAGCGCCGCGCCTCGGCCCGGTCGGCGCTGTCGCTCCTGACCGGCGCGGCGGCCGCCGACGCCGAGCTGACCACGCCCATCGGCGAGCTCCCGGCGGTGGCCGGAGGTGACGCGCCGCCGGAGGACCGCCCCGACGTCGAGGCCGCCCGGCGCCGCCGGGACGCCGCCGAGGCGGGCGTGACCGCGGCGCGCGGCAGCCTGCTCCCGGCCGTCTTCGCGCAGGCGAGCGCCGAGACGCTGCGCACCTCCGACCTCGGCGACGGCCGCGCCTGGACCATGCTCGGCCTGGTGGCGAAGTGGGACCTCTCGCTCGGCGACGCCCGTGCGCTCCGCGGCGCGCAGGCCCGCGCCCGCGCCGCCGACGAGGCGCTCACGTGGAAGCGGCAGGAGACCTCCCGCGAGGTGGCCGAGGCCCGCCGCGCCGTGGAGACCGCCGACCTGCGGGTCCGCTCGGCCGGGGAGGCCGTCACCGCCTCCGAGTCGGCGCGCACGCTCCGCGCCGCGCGCCACCGCCAGGGGCTCCTCCCGCTCACCGACCTGCTCGACGCGGAGACCGGCCTGGCCGGCGCCCGCGCGCTGCTCCTGGCGAGCCGCCTCGAGGCGCGCGTCGCCCGCGCCCGGCTCGCCCTCGCCCTCTCCGCGCCCATCGAAGGGATCACGCCATGAACCACCGGAAGCTCCTCCTCGCCCTGGCCCTGGCCGCGCCGGTCCTCCCGTCGCGCACCCCGGCCGCGGACCCCGCGCCCGCGCAGGCCCCCGCCCGCGTCCGGGCCGCCCGCCTGGACGGCGCGAGCGGCGGCCGGCTCGTCGCCGCGAGCGTCCTCTCGGTGCGCCGCGCCACCCTCTCCACCCGGCTGGCCGCCAACGTGAAGGCGGTCCACGTGGAGGAGGGGCAGCGGGTCGCCGCGGGCCAGCTCCTCGTCTCGCTCGCCGACGCGGATCTGCGCGGAGGCCTGGCCGCGGCCGAGTCCGGCCTGGCGGCCGCCTCGGCCCACGAGCGGCGCCTCCGCGAGCTGGTCGCCCAGCGCGCCGCCACCGCCTCCGAGCTCGAGGGCGCCGTCGGCGCAGCGCGCGCAGGCGGAGGCGGCGGTGGCGGGCGCCCGCGCCAACATCGGCTACACCGCCATCCGCGCTCCGTTCGCCGGGACCATCCAGGCCCGCCGCGTGAACACCGGCGACCTGGTCGGCCCCGGGCAGCCGCTGGTCGAGCTCGAGGGCGACGGCCTCGAGCTCGTGGCCAGCCTCTCCGAGGACGAGGCCCGCGGCCTGGCGGTCGGCAAGGAGCTCCGCTTCGACGCGGACGGGGCCGGAGGCAAGGCCCAGATCACCGCGCTCGCGGTGGGCGGCGACCCCCTCTCCCACCGGCGCGCGCTGCGCGCCCGCGTCCGCTCGGTCGAGGGCGAGCTCCGCTCGGGCGCGTTCGCGCGCCTGCGCCTCCCGGCCGGCGCCGCGACCGGCGCGGCGGCCGGCGGGGTCTGGGTGCCCCGCAGCGCGCTGGTCCGGCGCGGCGACCTGACCGGCGTGTTCGTGGCCGACGGCGGCCAGGCCCGGCTCCGCTGGATCTCGGCCGGCGAGGCCGCCGGCGACCACGTCTCGATCCGGGCCGGACTGCGGCCCGACGAGACCGTCATCGACGCGCCGGGCGCCCTGCGCGACGGGCAGGCGGTGGAGGTGCAGCCGTGACCACCGAGCCGAGGTACGGGCTGGCCGGCCGGCTGGCGCGCCCCTTCCTGCGCTCGAAGCTCACGCCGGTCATCGTCCTCGCCTCGATCCTGCTCGGCGCGGTGGCGGTGTCGCTCACGCCGCGCGAGGAGGAGCCGCAGATCGTGGTGCCCATGGTGGACGTGATCGTCCCCCTGCCGGGCGCGGGGCCGCGCGAGGTGGAGACGCAGCTCGTCACGCCGCTCGAGCGGCGGCTGTGGGGCATCCCCGGGGTCGAGTACCTGTACAGCTCGAGCCGGTCGAACGTGGGCTTCATCACGGTCCGGTTCAAGGTGAACGAGCCGCTCGAGCCGAGCCTGGTGAAGGTGCACCAGGAGCTCATGGCGCACCCCGAGGCCCTGCCGCCCGGCGCCCTGACGCCGGTGGTGCGCGCCCTCACCATCGACGACGTCCCCTTCCTCACCGTCACGCTCCACGCCGAGGAGGCCCTGCCGGCCGGCGAGCTGCGAAGGCTCGCCGAGGAGGTCGCCCGCGAGCTCGCCGACGTGCCGCGCACCGCGAACGTGCAGGTGGTGGGCGGCGCGCGGCGGGTGGTCCGCGTCGAGCCGGACGTCGAGCGGCTCCGGTCGCTCTCGGTCTCGCTGCCGGAGGTGCACCGCGCCCTCCAGGGCGCGCAGGCGCAGCTCCCGGCCGGCGCGCTGGTGGAGGGCGGCAAGCGGGTGGAGCTCGAGGCGCGCGGGTTCGCGCTCGGCGCCGCCGAGCTCGGGCGGGTGGTGGTGGCCGTCCGCGACGGCCGCCCCATCTACGTGGAGGACGTGGCGCGCGTCGTCGACGGCCCCGAGCCGGAGCCGGCGGTGGTGCTCACGGCCGAGAAGGGGAAGGCCGGCTTCGAGCAGGCCGCCTCGGTGGTGGTCGCGAAGCGCCCCGGGACCAACGCCACCGAGCTCGCCGACACCGTGCTCGCCAAGGTCGAGGCGCTCCGGGGCGGGCTCATCCCCTCGGGCGTGAAGGCCTCGGTGACCCGCAACTACGGCGAGACGGCCGGCGACAAGTCGAACGAGCTGATCGAGCACCTGCTCATCGCGACGCTCTCGGTGATCGCGCTCATCCTGCTCGCCATGGGCTGGCGCTCGGCCATCGTGGTCGGGGTGGCGGTGCCGGTCACGCTGGCCCTCACGCTGCTCCTCACCTACCTGAACGGCTACACGCTGAACCGCGTCACGCTGTTCGCCCTGATCTTCTCGATCGGCATCCTGGTGGACGACGCCATCGTGGTGGTCGAGAACATCCACCGCCACATGCACCTGCCCGGCCCGCGCCGGAGCTTCGTGCGGGTGGTGCTCGACGCGGTGGACGAGGTGGGGAACCCCACCATCCTCGCCACCGTGGCGGTGATCGCCGCCATCCTGCCCATGGCCTTCGTGCGCGGCCTGATGGGCCCGTACATGCGCCCCATCCCGGTGGGCGCCAGCGTGGCGATGGTCTTCTCGCTGATCATCGCGTTCGTGGTGAGCCCGTGGGCCGCCCTGAAGGTCTTCCGCAAGGAGGCCCACCTGCCCGACACCGACGCCTCCGGCCTCCACCCGGGCGACGCGGACCGCGACGCGCCCGCGCCGGGGCGCGACGAGCACGCCAACCCCGAGACCGCGCCCGAGGGGCGGCTGGCCCGGCTGGACCGGCGCGGGATCCGGTGGCTGCTCGGCTCCGGCAAGGTCCGGCTCGGCTTCCTGGCCGGGGTGGCGCTCCTGCTGGCCGGCGCGGCGGCGCTCCTCTTCACCGGCGCGGTGAAGGTGAAGATGCTGCCCTTCGACAACAAGAGCGAGCTCCAGGTCCAGCTCGACCTGCCGGCCGGCGCGGCGCGCGAGGAGGCCCTCGCGCTCGGCCAGGACGTGGCGCGGCGGCTCCTCGCCGAGCCGGAGGTGCTGGACGTGCAGGTCCACTCCGGCGTGGCCGCGCCCTTCACCTTCGTGGGCATGGTCCGCCACAGCTTCCTGCGCGAGGCGCCGGAGCAGGTGGACCTTCAGATAAACCTCCTGCCCAAGGGCGACCGGAAGGCCTCGAGCCACCAGATCGCGGTGCGGGTCCGGCCCGCGATCGAGGCGCTCGCGCGGCCCACCGGCGCGCGGGTGAAGGTGGTGGAGATCCCGCCCGGCCCGCCGGTGCTCGCCACCATGGTGGCCGAGATCTACGCGCCGTCCGCGGCCGAGCGCGACCGGCTGGCCGGCGAGGTGCGCGCGGCGTTCCAGAGCGTGCCCGGCATCGTGGACGTGGACTCGACGCTCAACCCGACCCAACCCAAGCTCGCCCTCACGGTGGACCGCGAGAAGGCGGCGCTGCACGGGGTGCAGCTCTCGCACGTGGTGGAGACGCTGGCGGCGGCCGGGTACGGCGCGCCGCTCGGCGTGCTCCACGGCACCGAGGGCGCGGCCCAGGTGCCGGTGCTGCTGCAGCTCGCGCCCGCGCAGCGGTCGCGGCTCGAGCCCATCCTGGCGCTGGCCGTCCCGGGCGCCCGGGGGCTGGTGCCCCTCTCCGAGCTGGTGCGGGTGGAGGAGACGCAGGAGGCGCGAGAGATCCAGCACAAGAACCTGAAGCCGGTGGCCTACGTGACCTCCGACCTGGCCGGCGAGATCGAGGCCCCGGTCTACGCGCTCCTCGCGCTCGAGAAGAAGCTCGAGGGGCTCCGCGGCGACCGCGGAGAGGTGGTGGCGCGCTACGGCCTCGCGCACCCGCCCGACAGCGAGCACGCCGCGCTCAAGTGGGACGGCGAGTGGCACATCACGCTCGAGGTGTTCCGCGACCTCGGCCTCGCCTTCGGGGCGGTGATGATCCTCATCTACGTGCTGATGGTGGGCTGGTTCCAGAGCTTCAGCATGCCCATCGTGATCCTCGCCCCCATCCCGCTCTCGCTCGTCGGCATCCTGCCCGCCCACGCGCTCGGCGGGACCTTCTTCACCGCCACCAGCATGATCGGCTTCATCGCCGGCGCCGGGATCGTGGTGCGGAACAGCATCATCCTGGTGGACTTCGCCGAGCTGAAGCTGCGCGAGGGCATGCCGCTCGCCGCGGCGGTGGAGGAGGCGGTGCTGGTCCGCTTCCGGCCCATGGCGCTCACCGCCATGGCGGTGATCGTGGGCAGCGCCGTGATGCTGGCCGACCCCATCTTCCAGGGGCTGGCGGTGGCGCTGATGGCCGGCGCGGTGGCGGCGACGCTGCTCTCTCGCTACGCCGTGCCGGTGCTCTACTTCATGCTCGCCCGCCGCGGCCGCGCCGCCGAGCTGCAGCGCGAGGGGGCCCTGGAGCGGGAGGCGGCCGCCGCGGCGGAGCAGGCGGCCGGCCACCCGTCGGCGCCCTCGCCCCTCGCCGAGGCGCAGCAGGCGACGCATCGGGGGCACCTGCCGGCGACCGGCAGCGACGGGAGCTGACCGCGCCCGCGATCCCGCGGAGGGGCCCGCCAGCGGGCGCGACAGGACGCCGGCTGTCTGGTCGCGCGCGGCGCGCGTAGCCTCCAATCGAGGCGCGTGCGGCTCACGTACCGGCGCACCGTCCGGAGGACGACATGAAGGCGCTCGTCTATCACGGAGCGGGGAAGCGGTCCTGGGAGGACAGGCCGAAGCCGAAGATCGAGGCAGGTTCGGACGCGGTGGTGAAGATCGAGCGCACCACCATCTGCGGCACCGACCTCCACATCATGAAGGGAGACGTGCCCACCGTCACCGACGGCCGGATCCTCGGCCACGAGGGCGTGGGCGTGGTCGAGGAGGTGGGCGCCGGGGTCTCGTCGTTCGCGAAGGGGGACCGCGTGCTGATCTCGTGCATCAGCGCCTGCGGAAAGTGCGACTCCTGCAAGCGGGGGATGTACTCGCACTGCCTGAGCGGCGGCGGCTGGATCCTCGGCAACACCATCGACGGGACGCAGGCCGAGTACGTGCGAATCCCGTTCGCCGACACGAGCCTCCACCGCGTGCCAGAGGGCGCCGACGAGGACGCGCTGGTGATGCTGAGCGACGTCCTGCCGACCGGCTTCGAGTGCGGCGTGCTGAGCGGCGCGGTGAAGCCGGGGGACACGGTCGCCATCGTGGGCGCCGGCCCGGTGGGGCTCGCCGCGCTGCTCACCGCGCAGTTCTACTCGCCGGCCGAGCTCGTGGTGGTGGACCTCGACGACAACCGGCTCGAGGTGGCGACGCGCTTCGGCGCCACCCTGGTGCTGAACAGTCGCGACGGCAGGGCCGTGGAGCGAGTGATGGGGCTCACCGGCGGGCGTGGCGTGGACGTGGCCATCGAGGCGGTGGGCATCCCGGCCACCTTCGACGCCTGCCAGGACATGGTGGCCGCTGGCGGCCACCTCGCGAACGTGGGGGTGCACGGCCGGAGCGTCACGCTCAAGCTCGAGAAGCTCTGGGCGCACAACGTCACCATCACCACCCGGCTGGTGGACACCGTCACCACGCCGATGCTCCTCAAGAACGTGACGGCGGGGCGGCTGAAGCCGCGGCAGCTCATCACCCACGAGTTCGCGCTCGAGGAGATGATGAAGGCCTACGAGACGTTCGGCGACGCCGCCAAGGCGAGAGCCCTCAAGGTCCTGCTCCGCGCCTGACCCGACCCAGAGTAATGCGTTTCGGCCGGCGGTCCGTCCCGCGGACCGCCTCGCCGCGCTCGACCCGACCCAGAGTAATGCGGTTCGGCCGGACGGTCCGTCCCGCGGACCTCCTTCGCCGCGCTCCCTGAGCGCGACCCAGAGTAATGCGGTTCAGCCGGACGGTCCCTTTCGCGGACCAACTCCGCTGGCTCTTCATCGATTCGCCCGTCCATTCGCGCTCGCCTCCCCGCAGAATCTCCGTGCGCCGGGGAGGCGCTGCGCACATCCTCGGAGCCATGACCACGCGACCTCTTTCCGATCGCCGCCCGCTGGGCCGCTCCGACCTCCGGGTCTCCCCGCTCTGCCTGGGCGGCAACGTCTTCGGCTGGACCGCCGACGAGGCGCGATCGTTCGAGGTCCTGGACGCCTTCGTGGAGGCGGGAGGGAACTTCGTCGACACCGCCGACATCTACTCCACCTGGGTCCCGGGCCACGCCGGGGGCGAGCGCGAGTCGGTGCTCGGGCGCTGGATGAAGGTTCGGGCGGCCCGGGATGGCCTGATCGTCGCCACGAAGGTGGGAATGACCATGCCGTACGGCGAGGGGCTCTCGCGCGCGCACCTCCAGCGCGCGGTGGAGGAGTCGCTCCGGCGCCTGCGGGTGGAGCGCATCGACCTCCTTTACGCGCACCACGACGACCCCAAGACGCCGGTCGAGGAGACGGTGCGCGGCTTCGACGCGCTGATCGCCGCCGGCAAGGTGCGCGCGGTGGGAGCGAGCAACTTCTCCGCGGACCGGCTGGCCGAGTCGCTCGAGGTGGCGCGCCGCGACGGCCTCGCGCGCTACGAGATCCTCCAGCCCAACTACAACCTGATCGATCGCCCCGAGTTCGAGGGCGGCCTCGAGGCCCTTTGCCGGCGTGAGCAGGTCTCGGTGGCGCCCTACTTCGGACTCGCCGCCGGGTTCCTGACCGGCAAGTACCGCCAGGGCGAGGCGCCTCCCGCGTCTGGCCGCGCCGCCATCGTGCTCGAGCGCCACGGGCACGCGCGCGGGTGGGCCGTGCTGGATGCGCTCCGCGCGGTGGCGATCCGCCACGGCGCGACGCCGGGCGAGATCGCGCTGGCGTGGCTCCTGGCGCAACCGACGGTGGTCGCACCCATCGCGAGCGCGACCTCGGCGGAGCAGCTCCGCGAGCTGGCCGGCTTCGCGCACGTGCACCTCACGCCCGCGGACCTCGCGGCGCTCGACGTGCAGTGAGGCGGACGACGCTTGCCTCCGCTCCTCGGCGCGTTCCTGGCCGTCGTCTTCTGGGGCGTCTCCTTCGTCGCCACCAAGGCCGTGCTGCGCGAGATCGCGCCCACCACGCTCATCTTCTGCCGCGCCGGCATGGGCACGCTGCTCCTGTCCGGCATCCTGGCGCTGCGGGGCCAGCGGCCCTGGCCGCCGCGCGACGCGCTCGGCTCCCTCGCCCTCATGGGTTTCGTCGGGGTCGCGTTCCACCAGCTGCTCCAGGCCTTCGCCCTGAGGCTCACGAGCGCGGTGAGCACCGGCTGGCTCATCGGGCTCATCCCGGTCTGGTCGGCGCTGCTCTCGGCCATCTTCCTCCGCGAGCGGCTCGGCGCGGGCAAGGTCCTTGGGCTCGCCACTGGCTTCGCAGGCGCGGTGCTGGTCGTCACGCACGGCGAGGTGAGCCACCGGCTGCTCTCGCTCCCCTCCACCCGCGGTGATCTCCTCATCCTGGCGAGCACCGTCAACTGGGCGGTGTACACGGTGCTGGGCCACTCCACCATCCGGCGCCTCGGTCCGGCGCGCGCCACGACCGGGGCGATGCTGCTCGGCTGGCTCATGCTCCTGCCGGCGTTCCTCGCCGCCGGCGGCTGGAGCGACCTGGTCCACCTCACGCCAGCGGGCTGGTCGGGCGTGCTCTTCCTCGGTCTCGCCTGCTCCGGGCTCGGCTACCTGTTCTGGTACGCGGCGCTGGAGCGGATCGAGACCTCGCGCGTCGCGGCCCTGCTCTACCTCGAGCCCCTCGTCACGCTGGCTGCCGCCGTGCTCCTGCTCGGCGAGCCGGTCGGCCTCGCCACCGTGCTCGGCGGCCTGCTCGTGCTGGCAGGCGTCTTCCTGGTGCAGCGGGCCTGAGCGCGCCAGCCCGGATCCGGAGCAATCCGCTTCTACCCCTGCTCCGCGCTGCGGACCAGGGTCATGGCGCGCCCTGATCGGATTCGGCCGGAGCTCGGCGGCGGAGCGCCCAGAAGTAGATTCCGGCGTTCGCGACCACGACCAGGAGCCCGAGGAACAGCTGCATGCCGTGCGTGAGCGGGTCCGGGTAGACCAGCGGCACCAGGTAGTGCTCGATGAAGCCCCCGGTGTAACCGGGCTCACCGCCGAGCCCTCGCAGCCGGTTCTCGAGCGGCGTGAGGGGGCAGATCCAGCCCCAGAGCTCGATGGCGGCGCCGTAGGCGGCGCAGGGCAGGTGGACGACCGCTGCAGACCGGCGCCAGCGGACCAGGATGCCGCCGAGCGCCACGAACAGGATGAACCCGAGGTGCAGGACGAGGACCAGATCGGCGAGGAGTCGGTAGAGCACGGTCGCCTCTGGTGAGGTCTACAGCGCCGCGGCGGCGAGCGCCGCGAGCGCGCCGACCGCGGTGCCGGCGAGCCAGTCGCGCGGGCGAGGCGGCGGCACATCGCTCCAGGCCTCGGGCCGGTCGAGCCGGCGCGCCGCGACCGCGAGCGTCTGATCCCAGGTCATCCTGGCGAGGTTCCGGGTCCCGGCCTCGACCACCAGGACGACCGCGCGGGTACGCGAGACGCGGATCCGACGGGCGCGCAGCGCCGTCCGCGCGGCCTCGAACGCCGCCCAGGCCCGGGGGATGAAGTGGACCATGAGCATGAGCGCAAGCGAGGCGCTCCAGGCCCGCCGCCGGAGCACAGGCCGGGTGAACGCCGCCAGCGCGAGGCCGAGCGCGCGCGGCGAGACGAGCGCGCTCACGGCGGCGCCGAGCAGGAGCAGCGCGGCGAGGCGCAGGCAGAGCAGGCCCGCCGTCGCCAGCGCCGCGCCCGGCGGGGCTCCGCCGAGGAGGTCGAGCGCGAGCTTCACGCCGCCCCACAGGATCGCGAACGTCCCGGCCCAGCGCGCGATCCGGCGCGCCTCGCCGAGCGTCGCCCCCGAGGCCGCCAGCACGGCGGCGAAGAACGCGGCGTACAGGCCGTTCGCCGCGGCGCCGACCCGCCACACCAGCGCGCCGAACAGGAGCGCCAGCAGGAGCACCACCCGGCCGTCCACGGCGCCGAGCGGTCCACCCGCCCGCCGCGACGCGGGCCAGGCGCGGGCGGCTCACGCCCACGGGTCGAATCCCCGCGCGGCGAGCCACGCGCCCGGCGGCCGCACGCCGTGCCGACGCAGCAGCGGGAACACCTCCGCCGAGTTCCCCTCCGCGACGAGCCGCCCGCCCTCCAGGACGAGCCACCGGTCGGCGAGATCCGCGAGCGCCTCGAGGTCGTGGGCGGCCACGAGCTGGGTCACGCCGGCCGTCCGGTTCGCCGCCAGGATGGCGCGCACCTCGCGGATGGCCGGGTAGTCGAGGCCGGCGAACGGCTCGTCCAGGAGCAGCACCTCGGGCGCATCGCGGAGCGCGGTCGCGACGCACAGCTTCCGGCGCGAGCCGAGCGAGAGCGCGTGCACCGGGATCTCGAGATCGACCAGCCCGAGCCGCGCCGCGAGGCGCCGCGCCGCGTCGCGCGCGGCCGCGTCGGCGGGCGGGAGGCCGAGCAGGAGATCCTCCTCCACGGTCGCACCGATGATCTGTTGATCCGGATCCTGCAGCACCAGCGCCACGCGCCGACGGATGGCCTCCTCGGCGCCGGGCGAGGCGTCGCCCCCCACCGAGAGCGTCCCGGCCGAGGGCGTGAACAGGCCGGCGAGCAGGGCGAGCAGCGTCGACTTCCCCGAGCCGTTCGCGCCCACGACGCCGCAGAGCGTGCCCGGCGCGAGCTCGAAGCCGACCGCGTCGAGCGCCGCGGCGCCCGAATCGAACGCGTAGCCAAGGCCGTCGGCACGGATCATCCCGGCGCCAGCCCCTGCGCCCGAAGGCGCCGCGCCACCACCAGCGCCAGGACCACCTTGACCACGTCGAAGGGCAGGAACGGGAGGACGCCGGCGGCGACCGCCTGGTACGCGCCCAGGTGGAGCACCTGGGCCAGCCGGGCCGCGCCGATGCCATAGGCGGCCGTCAGCGCCAGCGCGCCGGCGGCGAGTCCGGCGGCCCAGCCAATCGGCCCGCGCCGCGGGACGAGGCCGGTCAGCGCCGCCCCCACGACGAAGCCGAGCAGGTAGCCGCCGGTGGGCCCGAGCAGGACGCCCAGGCCGGCCGCGCCGCCTGCGAACACCGGCAGCCCGAGCACGCCCGCCGCAACGTACAGCGCCACCGCGGCCGCGCCACGCGCGGGGCCGAGCAGGTAGCCGGCCAGGAACACGAACAGCGGCTGCAGCGTGATGGGCACCGGGCCGATGGGGAGCTGGAGCCAGGCGCCCACCGCGATGCAGGCGGCGAGGAGCGCGGTCCAGACCAGCCGGTGCGTCCGGCCGAGCGGGGTCGGCGGCGCTGCGCGGGCGGAGGAGGGCTCTGCGTTCGGGCGGGGCATCGGGTTCGGCCGCGGCGGTGGCAAGGAACCACCTCTGACCCGCTCGCGCAAGGGGTCCTCCCTGTCGAGGGAGGGTCCCACCCGGCCCTGGCCGGCTCACGGCACGGTGACGACGACCTTCCCGCGCGTGTGCTTGGTCTCGACGTGCGCCTCGGCCTCGGCGATCCGCTCGAGCGGGTAGACCGCGTCCACCACCGGCACGACCTTCCCCTCGTCCAGCCAGCGCGCGACGAGCGCCAGGTCGCGCGCCCGCGGTCGGACGACCACGAGGTACGCCCGGGGCCAGGAGAGGCGCGTCCAGGCGACGTCGAGGAGGTCGCGAACCTTCGGGACCGTCTTCACGAAGGCGCCGCGCGCCCCGAGCACCCGGCGCGCCTCGGCGAGCGTCCGGTTCCCGAACACGTCGAGGACGGCGTCGTACCGCTCGTCCCCGGCGAGCGCGTCCGTGGCACGATAGTCGAGCGACACGTCTGCGCCGAGCCGGTGGCACAGCTCGAGGTTGGCCGCGCTCGAGGTGGTGGTCACGTGCGCCCCGAGGACCTTCGCGACCTGGATCGCAAACACGCCGACCCCGCCGGACGCGCCGTTGATGAGCACCCGCGCGTCGGGCCGGACGTGCGCGAGGTCCCGCAGCGCCTGGAGCGCGGTCGAGGCCGCCAGCGGCGCCGCCGCCGCCGCCACGTGGTCGAGCCGCGCCGGCTTCGCGGCGAACGCCTCGGGCCGCGTCGGCAGGTACTCCGCGCAGGCGCCCCCCTGGAACCCGCCCAGCATGCCGAAGCACGCGGCCCCGAGGGCCACGCCCTCGACGCCCGGCCCGATCTCCGCGATCTCGCCCGACCAGTCGAAGCCGACGCGCTTGGGGAACCGGCGCCCGGCGAGGAGGCTGAACCTGCCGCTCCGGACGATCACGTCCTTGGGGTTCAGCGCCGCCGCTCGTACCCGCACGAGGACCTCGCCGCGCGCGGGCACCGGGCGGGGCACGTCCCGCACCTCGAGCACGCTCGCGGCGCCGTACCGGTCGTACTCGACCGCTCTCATCGCCTGCGCCAGACCGCGCGCTCACCCCGCCGTTTCCGGCTCGCGGAGCATGACGAGGAGCATGCGCGTCCGCTCGTCTGCGTCGACCGCGTGCGGGACGTTCGCCGGCATGCGGGTGATGGTGCCCGCCGGCGCCTTCACCGGCGTGCCGCCGATGGTGAGCGTCAGGGTCCCCTCCAGCACCACCACCAGCGCGTCGAACGGCGAGGTGTGCTCGGTCAGCCCCTGCTCCGCCTCGAAGGCGAAGAGCGTGACGTTGCTCGTCCCCTTCTTCGCCAGCACCCGGCTGGCGATGCCGTGCTCGGCGTACCCGAGCAGGTCAAGGAACCGGTACGCTTCGCCCGGGGACAAGGTGCTGTCCTTCGCCATCGCTCCTCCCGACCCAGAGTAGTGCGCTTCGGCCGCGCCGTCCGCGCGGCGGACCCTCGTCCCAATCCTACGCCACCCGCTTCTGGTACGTCCCCATCAGCTCAGCCTCCGCCAGGACGTGGCCCTTCATGGCCGACTCGAGCTGCGCCTTGGTCGGCGTGGCGAGGCCGGGCAGCGCGGTGTCGAGGGCGTAGAGCTTGAAGAAGTACCGGTGCCGACCGATGGGCGGGCAAGGCCCGCCGTACCCGGTGCGCCGCCAGTCGTTGACCCCCTCGCGCGCGCCGGCGGGCAGGCTCGCGGCGGCGACGTCCGCGGGGAGTCCGGTCGCGTCCGGCGGGAGGTCGACGAGCACCCAGTGGACCCAGACCCGCTGCGGAGCCCGCGGGTCGGGCGCGTCGGGATCGTCGACGATCAGCGCCAGGCTCCGCGTTCCCGGCGGCACGCCGGTCCAGGAGAGCGGCGGGGCGGTGTCCTGCCCCTCGCAGGTGTGGACCCGCGGGATCTCCCCCCCGGGCGAGAACGCGGTGGACGACAGCGAGAGCGCCATGGCGCCTCCTCCGGCGGGATCGCCGTGGTGGCCAAGGTAACGTGGCATCTCCCCGGCCGCACCGAGCGCCGAGCGCGCTCCTCCGCCGGTAGCGACGCGGCAGCGCGGCGCGCTGCTGCCGGCTACCCGGCCGTCACCAGAAGCGCCGGGCGCCGCGCGCTGCGGCCAATCGCCAGCGCCAGCAGCGCGGCGAACAGGCACAGCATGCCGGAGGTCACGAACGCCAGGCGGTAGTCACCGAGCGAGGTCCGGATGATGCCCGCGCCGAGCGCGGCAATCCCAGCCCCGACCTGGTGCGCAGCGAAGACCCATCCGTACACGATGGGCGCGTCGTCCTTGCCGAACGCGTCGGTGGCGAGCTTCACGGTGGGCGGCACGGTGGCGATCCAGTCGAGGCCGTAGAACACGCTGAACACGTTCAGACCGGCGCCGGCGTGGTGGAGCGCGTCGGGGAGGAAGATGAGCGAGAGGCCCCGCAGCGCGTAGTAGGCGAACAGGAGGCGGCGGCTGTCCCAGCGATCGGTGAGCCAGCCCGACCCGGTGGTGCCGACCAGGTCGAACATCCCCATGACCGCGAGCAGGCCGGCGGCGCGGACCTCGGGGATGCCGTGGTCGAGGCAGGCCGGGATGAGGTGGGTGCCCACCAGGCCATTGGTGCTCGCGCCGCAGACGAAGAAGGTGCCGGCCAGGAGCCAGAAGTCGCGGCGCCGGGCGGCCCGGCCCAGGGTCGAGAACGCGACGGCGATCGGGTTGCCGCGCCGGGGAGCCGGCGGCACGGGGGCGGTCGCGCCGTACGGGAGCAGCCCGACCGACTCTGGCGACTCGCGCAGCACGCCCAGCGCCAGCGGCGCGAGGACCAGCGCGGCGCCGGCCACCAGCCGGATCGCGGAGCGCCAGCCGCTGTCCTCGGTCAGGCGCGCCAGCAACGGCAGGAACAGGAGCTGACCGGTGGCGGTGCTGGCGGTGAGGGCGCCCATCACCAGCCCGCGCCGGGTGTGGAACCAGCGCGTCACCACCACCGCGGCGAGGACCGTCGCCGCCATCCCCGAGCCGGCGCCGACCAGGAGTCCCCAGAGGAGGACCAGTTGCCAGGCGTGGCGCATCCCGGTGGCGAGGAGCAGCGCGACCGCCAGGATCGCCATGGCCAGCGCCGCCGTCCGGCGCAGGCCGAAGCGCTCCACCAGCGCCGCCGTGAAGGGGCCCATCAGGCCGTAGAGGAGCAAGTTCACGCTGATCGCGCCCGAGATCGTCGCGCGCGACCAGCCGAACTCGTGCTCGAGGGGGACGATCACCACGCCGGGCGTGGCCCGGACCGCGGCGGCGACGAGCAGGACCGCGAACGTCGCCGCGAAGACGTACCAGCCGTAATGGAGTCGGCGTGCCATGGGCTCTTTGCATACCCGCGGGCCGCCCTCCGCCCCAGCGCCGCGAGTGCATGCATGCTATTCATCCGTGCATGACCGGATGGGACGACCTCCGCTTCCTCCTCGCGGTCTGCCGCGCCGGGACGCTCACCGGGGCGGCCCGCGCTCTCGGGTGCAGCCAGCCCACGGTCTCGCGACGGATGGCGGCCCTCGCGGCACGCCACGGCGGGGCGCTCTTCGAGACGCTGAGCGGACGATACGTCCCGACGGAGGTCGGCCTCAGCCTGGCCGAGCGGGCGGAGCGGATAGAGGGCGAGATCCACGCCCTGGCGGGCGAGGTGGACCACCTCGGCGCGCGCCCCGCGGGCGCGGTGCGCCTCACCGCGCCGGACGGGCTCGGCCTGATGGTGATCGCGCCGCGGCTCGACGCCTTCCGGCGCGAGCACCCTGACATCGACCTCCTGCTGGTGGCCGAGGCGCAGGTGGTGGACCTGTCGCGGCGCGAGGCCAATCTCGCGCTGCGGTTCGTCCGCCCCTCCCAGCACGCGCTCGTCGTCCGTCGCGTCGGCACCGTCCCGTTCAGCCTCTACGCGTCGGCGCGTTACCTCCGCGATCGTCCCGCCGCGACAGGCGCGCCCGCTGATCTCGTCAGCCTGCACGAGTCGATGGACGAGAGCCCCGAGTCGCGCTGGCTCCGCACGCAGTTCCCCGCCGCCCGCGTCCGGGTGCGGGTGCGGTCCACCCTGGCGATCCAGGCTGCCATCCTGGCCGGCGCCGGCGCCGGCGTGTTGCCCGACTACCTCGCCACCGACCCGTCGCTCCGCGCCATCGGCCCGCCGGGGGTGAAGCGCGACGTCTACCTCGTCTATCACCGTGCCCTGCGCGGCTCGCCGCGCATCCGGGCGGTGGGCCGCTTCGCGGCGGACTGCGTGGCGCACCGCGCCGCCGCGTCCCCTCCGGACCCAGAGTAACGCGGTTCGGCCGAGCGGGTCGGTTCACGGACCATTCGATCTGGCGCCTCAGCGCCTTTCGTTGCCTCCGGGATCGGCACGTCTCCTGCCAGGGCGACTGCCCATGACCGCGCCTCGTCAGGTTCTTCCAGGCACGACCTACCTCGTCACCCGGAGATGCACGCAGCGACAGCTCCTCCTTCGCCCGTCGCCCACCACCGGCGCGATCTTCCTCTACGTCCTGGCGGTCGCCGCCCGGCGCTTCGGCATCCGCGTCCACGCCTTCTGCGTCCTCTCCAACCACTATCACTTGGTCGTGACCGACCCGGGCGCGCAGCTGCCCGCGTTCGGCCAGTACCTCGACTCACTCGTCGCCCGCGCCACGAACGCTTCCCTCGGCCGCTGGGAGTCCTTCTGGGCTCCCTCGAGCTACAGCGCCGTCGCTCTCGCCAATCCCGCAGACATCCTCGACAAGGCCGCCTACACGCTCGCGAACCCGGTGGCGGCCGGGCTCGTTCGCCACGGGCGCGAATGGCCCGGGCTGTGGTCAGCCCCCGAGCAGATCGGCGCGGCGCCATTGGTGGCCGACCGGCCGGCCGCGTTCTTCCGCAACAAAGGCTACATGCCGGAGAAGGTCGAGCTCGAGCTCACCACGCCGCCCGGGATTCGAGTCGTCGGCAGACTTCCGGGACCAGCTCGCCGAAGCGCTCGCGGTCCTCGAGGAGCAGGCGGCGAAGGAGGTCACCGCCAAGCGAGGCGGATTCGTCGGCAGGGCGAAGGTGGCCGCACAGAAGCCGACCGCCCGCCCCATGCCACGCGAGCCGAGGCGCAACCTCAACCCGAGGGTGGCGGCACGCGACAAGTGGCGGCGGCTCGAGGTCCTCTCGAGGCTCGTCGACTTCCTCGACCAGTACCGCCTGGCCTGGCACGCGCGGCGGGCGGGACGCACCGGCGTGGTCTTCCCGCCGGGGACGTACTTGTTACGGGTGGCGCACGGCGTCACCTGCGCGCAGGCAGGTTGAGAACCGAAGCAGTGCGGGCTCCAGCCAGCGGCGCGGTCCTCGCGCCAGGCCGCGGTGCGTCCCGAGTCGCTCGAGAGCCCCAATGGATGGATGAAACACGTCCCAGTCTTACTCTGACAGCGGCGTCCACATCTCCGTCCCGATGACTTTCCGATGGCTCGGAGCCTTGAAATCGAGTTTGCCCTGCGATCGAGGCCGATGTGCTTCGCGCTAGAAACGACTCTGGGTCAGGTGACGTGGAATTACTCTGGGTCGGGTGACGCGCGGGTGACGCGGGGGTCGGGTGACGGGATCGGATCGATGACGCGGCATCCATCAACCGCGGCGTGAGCCGGATCCGGGGGACCGGGCCGCAATGGGGCAGCGCCCCGGGAACCGCCTTAAGCTCGGCGGATGGCCCACACCCTCGTCCCCGACGTCCCGGTCCTGAACCTCGTCCTTCGTGCGATGGCGGTGTACGCCTTCCTCCTCGTCGCGCTCCGGGTGGCCGGCAAGCGCGAGCTGGCGCAGATGACCAGCTTCGACCTGATCCTTCTGCTCGTCATCTCGAACGCGGTGCAGAACTCGATGAACGCGGGCGACAACTCGCTCACCGGCGGGCTGGTGAGCGCGGTCACGCTGGTGGCCGTGAACTGGCTGGTCGCCTGGGCGACCTGGCGCTGGCGCCCGGTCGAGAAGCTGGTGGAGGGCAGGCCGGTCCGCGTGGTCACCGACGGGAAGGTCCACCTCGGCGCCCTGCGCCGCGAACTGCTCACCCTCTCCGAGCTCCGCTCGGCGCTCCGCAAGCAAGGCATCGTGCGCATCGGAGACTGCAAGCGCGTGACCCTCGAGCCGGACGGCACGCTGAGCGTCGTCCGCCGCGACGTGGAGCAGCGTCCGCTCGCCGACCTGGCACACCCGGATCCCGTGTACGTGGCGCGCGAGCCCTGAGGCGGCCGGCGTCGCGGGAGGCGCTCGGCAGCAGGCAGGCGTCGCCCTTTGCCAGCGCCGCCTTCTTCTCGTGCTTCCCGCCCCACCCAGCGCTTCGGCGCATCAACCACTGGGGCGGGGGGGTCGACGCGCGGCGATGCGCCTCCGGTGCTCGAGCCGGAGACGCGTCGTCGTCCTCCATTCAGTGCACCGACGGCGGGGTGGGGAGGAACGCGTAGGGGCGCGCGTCCAGCCACTGCCAGGTGTTACCGGCCCTCTTCGCGAGCATCACGACGTGCAGCGTCATCTCCTTGGTGGAGCCGTCGGGCATCCTGAAGTTCTGGAGCACGTGCTCGAGGTCGAGGAACGCGAGCTCCGGCCCCAGCCGCCGGACCGACGTGATCTCGAACCGGGACGTCGTGCCCTTGAGAATCGTGTCGCAGTCGTGGCGGTACGCGGTCTCGACTCCCGACCGGCCGTTTCCGACCTCCCCGGTGGGAGTGATGAGGGTCCCGTCCTCGGTCCAGCACGACGCCACCTGCTTCGCGTCGCGCTGGTTGAACAGCTCGTTGAACCTCGCGCAGGCAGCCTGGAGCGACGGCTCCGCCTGGCGCTCCTGCCTCCCGACCTCGTGTGTCATCTCCATGAGCGGCACCTCCGTCCAGCGTGGGGGTGATGAAGTGACGCGGGTGCCCCTCGGCCGCAACACCACGCGGCGATGCCAGACGGGGTCTAAGCGGACCTTGAACCCCGGTCGGCTGGCTGGCCCACCGTCCGTGCCTCCGTCACCTGGTGGGCAAGCGGCCCTCGCAATTACTCTGGGTCGGGTGAGATCGGGTCAGATCGGGTCGGGTGAGATCACGGTCGAAACTACTCTGGGTCGGGTGAGATCAGGCCGCGCCTGGAGAGGATGCGCCCGGGAGCCGCGCCCGGACGGTGGTCCCCCGCCCGGGCTCGCTCTCGTAGCGCAGCGAGCCGCCGTGGTCGGCGATGACCGCGCGCGCCAGGACCACGCCCAGGCCGGTGCCGTGCTCGCGCGTGGTGAAGAAGGGCGTCCCGACGCGCTCGAGGGTGGCGGGGGGCATCCCCCTGCCCGTGTCGCGGACCGCGATCTCCACCTCCTCGCCCACCCGGCGGACCTCCACCACCACCGCGCCGCCCGGCGGCGTCGCCTCGATCGCGTTCGCGACCAGGTTGAGGAGCGCCTCCTCGAGCCGGCGTGGGTCGGCCTCCACGGCAGCGTCCCCCTGCGACGAGAGCCGCACCCGCCCCGCGCTGGCGAGCGCCGACAGCGCCAGCAGCACGTGGGAGACCAGCGCCCCGAGCTCGACCTTCACCGGCCGCACGTGCTCCAGCCGGCGGGGCGACGCGAGGTAGCGCTGCAGGATCTCCTGCATGCGGTCCACCTCCCGCTCGATCACGCGCAGCCGCTCGTGGGCCGGCGCCTCCGCTCCGCTGCGCAGCCCGAGCTGCGCCAGGGCCTTCACGGCGGCGAGCGGGTTCTTGAGCTCGTGGGCAACCTCGATCCCGAGCTGCTCGAGCGCCACCTCCGGCGCGGAGGCGGCGCTCGCCGCCTCGTCGTCGCGGGCGAGCACCCGGAGCCCCTCCCGCGCCGAGATGCTCGCGTCGGTGAACGCCCACGCCACCGCGAGGCCGCCGCGCGGGAGGACCAGCTCGTCACCAGCCTCGAGGACGTGGTCCTCGCGGTCGCCCCGGCGGGTGACCAGCACCGTCCCGCGCTCGGCCCGCACCACCGTCGCGGCGCGCCGGCGCGGGAGCCGCATCGCCTGGTTCTCCGCGAGGTCCCAGCGCTCGCGGCGGGTCTCCATCGTCGAATGGCTCAGCTTGACCATCATCTGCGCGCTCCCTTTCGTCCTGGACCTCTGCACTACGAGACGACGGGGCTGATCATGTCGCCGGGCGCGTCGTCCGCAGCGCGCGAAGCTGCGCTCGGGACGGGCACGGATGCACCCCCCTGCAGGAGCGCCGGGCCGATCCGGGGCGCCCCGCCCGCCGCCTGGTAGGCGACCTCGAGCGAGCCGTCCGCCGGCACGGCGGCGCCACCGTGCGCGTCCCGCGCCTGGGCCCGGCGATCCCGCGCCACCAGCAGGTAGATGGCGGGCACGAAGAACAGCGTGAACGCCGTGCCGATGGTCATGCCCGCCACCAGCACGAGGCCGATGCTGTTTCGCGCCTGGGCACCGGGCCCGGTCACGAGCGTGAGCGGAAAGTGACCGAACACGGTGGCGACGCTGGTCATGAGGATCGGGCGGAGCCGCGTGGCGGCGGCGCCCTGCACCGCCTCGAGCTTCGAGAGCCCCTGCTCCTGCAGCTTGTTCGCGAACTCGACGATGAGGATGCCGTTCTTGGCGACCAGCCCGACCAGCGTCACCAGGCCGACCTGCGAGTAGACGTTGAGCGTGGTGGTCCAGCCGTCGGTGAAGGCAGGCAGGTTCGGGTTCGGCATCTTGAGGAACACCAGGACGAGCGCGCCGAACATGGCGAGCGGGACCGAGCCGGCCAGGATCACGAAGGGATCGCGGAAGCTGTTGAACTGCGCGGCCAGCACCAGGAAGATCAGCACCACCGCGAGGAGGAAGGCGGGCAGGAACCGGTTCCCCTCGGTCCTGAGCTGCCGCGACTCGCCGGTGTAGTCGAGGGTGTAGCCCTCCGGCAGGATCTTCGCCGCCTCGCCCTCGAGGAGCTTGAGCGCCTGGTCGAGGGGACGGATGGCCACGCCGCTGATCTTCACCGCGTTGAGCTGCTGGAACCGGTTGAGCGAGCGCGGGGTGACGCCGTCCTTCAAGGTGGCGATGGTGTCGAGCGCCACCAGCCGGCCGTCCGGCCCGGTGACGTGGAGATCCTGGAGCTGCTCCGGGTTCAGCCGCTCGGACCGCAGGACCTGCGGGATCACCTTGTAGCTGCGCCCGTCGATGCTGAAGCGGTTGACGTAGTTGCCGCCCACCGCCGAGCCGAGGTCGGCCCCCACGGTCCTGAGATCGAGCCCGAGCTCGTTCACCTTCTCGCGGTCGAGCGCGATCTCGGAGGAGGGCTGATCGACCTTGACGTCGATGAGCGGCGGGAAGGCGAACATGCCGCTGGCGACCGCCCGCTCCTGGAGCTTCCTCGCGAAGTCCAGGATCTCGGCGCTCTCCGCGGTCGAGGCGATGACCAGCTCGACCGGGAAGTTCCCGCCGCCGGGCAGCGCCGGGGGCAGCACGGGGAAGGTCCGGATGCCGGGGATGCCCGCCACCCGCGCCTGCACCTCCGGGAGGATCCCGGCCGCGGTCCGCCCGCGCTCCTCCCAGGGCTTGAGGCCCACGCCCCAGAAGCCGCTCGACGGGGAGGTGTTCTGGAAGGTGAACTCCGCCTCGGGCAGCTCCATCGCGGTCCGGTTCACCTCGCGGATGGAGGGCGCCAGCTGATCGAGCGTGGAGTTGGACGGCGTGTCGACGATGCCGAAGATCACCCCCTGGTCCTCGGTGGGGGCGAGCTCCTTCGGCGCCTGCGAGTACATGACCACCGCGAGCAGGCTCACCACCGCCCACGCCACGTAGACGCCGCCGCGGGCCCGCAGCACCACCGCGAGGCTCCGGGCGTAGGCGCCCTGGAGCCGATCGAAGCCACGGTTGATGCGCCCCGCCAGCCCCCGCTCCTGCCCGCCGGCCCGGAGGAGCTGCGCCGACATCATGGGAGACAGGGTCAAGGCCACCACGCCGGAGATGGCGACCGCGCCGGCCAGGGTGAGCGCGAACTCCCGGAACAGCGCGCCGGTCAGGCCGCCCTGGAAGGCGATGGGCGCGTAGACGGCGGCCAGCGTGATGGTCATGGCGACGATGGGGCCGACCAGCTCGCGCGCGCCCGCCAGGGCCGCGTCCACCGGGGTCTTGCCCTCGCGCAGGTGGCGCTCGACGTTCTCGACCACCACGATGGCGTCGTCCACCACCAGCCCGACCGAGAGCACGATGGCGAGCAGCGTCAGGAGGTTCACGGTGAACCCGAAGACCTGCATCAGGAAGACCGCGCCGACCAGCGAGACCGGGATGGCGACCACCGGCACCAGCACCGAGCGGATCGAGCCGAGGAACAGGAAGATCACCACCACCACGATGAGCAGGGTCTCGCCCAGCGTCCGCTCCACCTCGGAGATGGCGTTCTTGATGTAGGTGGTGGCGTCGTACGCGACCTTGGCCTCGATCTGCTCGGGGAGCTGCGACTGGAGCCCGTCCATGGCGACGCGGACCCGCTTGATGACGTCGAGCGAGTTCGCGTCCGGGAGCGCCCACACCCCGATGAACACCGCGGTCTGGCCGCTGAAGGCGACCGCGGCGTCGTAGTCCTCGGCGCCCAGCACCACCTCGGCCACGTCGCCGAGCCGCACCACCGCGCCGTCCTTCTCGCGGACGGCCAGCTGCCGGAACTCCTCGACCGACTTGAGGTCGGTGTTGGCGGTGAGGTTGACCTGGACCAGCGAGCCCTTGGTCTGGCCGACCGCGGCCTGGTAGTTGTTCCGCGCCAGCGCCTCGCGGATCTGGGCCGGGCTGACGTTGAGGGCGGCCAGGCGATCGGGCTTGAGCCAGATCCGCATCGCGAAGGTCCGCGCGCCGATGAGGTCGGCGCGCTGCACGCCCTGGATGGACGAGAGCCGCGGCTGGACCACCCGGACCAGGTAGTCGGTGATCTCGTTCTGCTTCAGGAACCTGGACGAGAAGCTCAGGTAGGCCGAGGCGAACTGGCTGTCGGCCGACTCGATGTTCACCACCGGCACCTCCGCCTCGGGCGGGAGGTCGCCGCGCACCTGGTCGATCTTGGAGCCGATCTCGGAGAGGGCCCGGTTGGCGTCGTAGTTGAGGCGCAGGCGGGCCCGGATGATGGAGACGTTCTGCTTGCTCTCCGACTCGATGTAGTCGATGCCGTCGGCCGCGGCGATGACGCGCTCGAGCGGCGTGGTGATGAAGCCGCGCACCAGCTCGGCGTTGGCGCCCACGTAGGTGGTGGTGACGGTGACCTGCGCGTTCTCGCTGCGCGGGTACTGGCGGGCGTTGAGGGTGCGGATCGCCTGGACGCCGGCGATGACGATGACGAGGCTCACCACCACGGCGAGCACCGGGCGGCGGATGAAGAGGTCGGTGAACTTCAAGGTGTCCTCCGCTGGTTCACTCTTCGGTCGGCTTCGGGGCGAGCTGCGCGGCGGGCGCGAGCGCGTTGTTCACGGAGACCGCCGTGCCGTTGCGGAGCTTGAACGCGCCGCTGCTCACGACCGTCTCGCCCGCCTCGAGCCCGGCCGCCACGGCCACCAGATCCCCCCTGCGCTCACCCGTCCGGACGAACTTCTGCCGCACGACGGCGCTCGTCTTCCCCGCGCCGTCCTTCCGCTGCTCGATCGCGAAGACCGAGTCGCCGTAGGGCGCGAAGATGACCGCGGTGGCGGGGATGACCAGCACCTCGCGCCGCTCCTCCGAGAGGACCTGCACGTTCGCGAACATGCCGGGGCGGAGGCGTCCGTCGCGGTTCTCGAAGGTGGCCCGCACGCGGACGTTCCGCGTGGCCGGGTCCACCTCGGGGTTCACGGTCGTGATGTCGCCCTCCCACGCGGCGTCGCCGAACGTGTCGACGTGCAGGCGGGTCGCCTGCCCGGGCGCGAGCTCCGCCAGCGCCTGCTGGGGGAGCCAGAAGTCCGCGTGGATGGGGCTCACCGACTGGAGCGAGGCGATGGGGGTCCCCGGCGAGACGACCTGCCCCAGCTCGACCTGGCGGATGGCGATGCGCCCGTCGAACGGCGCGCGGATGGTCTTCTTGGCGATGGTCGCCCGCAGGCTCGCGACGGTCGCGTCGGCCTGCTTGGCGCGCGCGGCGGCGGCGTCGAGGTCGGCCTGCGCGTTGGCCTCGTTCAGGCGCAGCCGCTCGGCGCGGCCCAGGGTGACCCGGGCCAGGGTCGCGTCGGCCAGCGCCGCCGCGAGCTGCGCCTCCTCCGCCGAGATGTCGAGCCTCACCAGCACCTGCCCGCGCCGCACGGCCGACCCCGACTCGAACGCGACCTCGCGGACGGTGCCGGGCAGCTCCGCTCCGAGGACCACGCCGCGCACGGCGACCAGCGTCCCGATCGCCGCCCGCGCGCTCTCCCACTGCGCGGCCTCGACCTTCGCGGAGGTGACGGCCTCCGGAGGCGGCACGAACGTCTCGCTCGCCCGGACCATGTTGACGATCTGGTCGGCCTTCACCCCGCCGAGGACGCCCACGACGAGGAGTAAACCGACGCTCACCACGACCCACTGCCTGCGCTTGCTCTTCATGGACGCTCCCTCGGGTTCGAGGCGGTGACGTGCAGCCGGCGGGCCACCCTCCCAGCGCGGCCCCGCCGGCGCGGCCACGCGAGGCCACGGCGCCGCCCCGGCGCGGCCTGAGCGGATCGCTCGACCGGTGAGCAGCCCGGCGCTGCGCGGCGCCCGCGCCTCGTGGTCGCCGCTCGCCCGCCCCCCGTCACGGCGTCCTCCCCGCCGCCCGCTCGAGGAGGCTCTGGCCCGAGGCGACCCGCAGCTGCGCGCGGGCGTTCACGAGATCGGCGTCCGCCTGGATGCGGGCGGCGTCGGCGCCGAAGGCGTCGCGCTGCGCCTGGAGCAGATCGAGCTGGGTCGCCGTGCCGGCCTGGTACCGGTCGAGCGCCATCTGAGATGCCCGCGCGCTGACGGCCGCCTGGACCCGCGCGGAGCGGCTCCGCGCGATCTGGCTCCGGACCGTCGACCAGGCGCGGTGGATGTCGTCCCGCGCCGCCAGCCGGATCCGCTCCTCCCGCGCCCGCGCGGCGTCCGCGGCGGCGTCGCGCGCGCGGATCCCGGCGAAGGTGGTGAGGTCGATCGACCAGGTCAGCGCGACGATGGCCTGCCAGGCGGCGTCCCGGCCCGAGAGCCCCTCGGCGCTGGTGACCCGCTCCGTCACGCTCGCGTCCAGGCTCGGCACGAGCACGAGGCGCTGGGCCCGGGCCTGCTGGTCGGCGGCGGCGCGACGCTGCGTGGCCGCGACGAGCGCGGGGAGCTCGGCCTCCGGCGCCTGGAACCGCTCGAGCGGCGCCTCCTCGTGGAGATCGTCCTCGAGCGGCTTCACCTCCTCGAGCGCCGGGGTGATCGCGGTGAGCGACTCGAGCGCGCGCGCGGCGAGCGACACCTGCAGCTCCGCGCTGGCGAGCTGCTGCACGTTCCGCTCGACCTCGGCCCGGGCGCGATCCACGTCGAGCAGCGCGGTGGAGCCGACCTGGTGGCGCTGCTCGGCGATGCGCAGGCTCTCCCGCGCCACCTGGAGCGCCTGACGCGAGGCCCCGACCAGCGCCACGTCGGCCACGAGCTGGTAGTAGCCCTGCGACACGGCCGCCTCGACGCGCAGCGCCGTGGAGGCCTGCTCGGTCGCGGCCGCCCGGGCGTCGGTGCGCGCCGCCGCGATCCCGGCGAACCGCGCGAGATCGACGAGCGGGACGTCGAGCGTGGCGGCGCCGTCGAGCTGATCCTTCGGCGTGATCGTGACGATGGCGGGCGGGCCACCGGACGCCCCTGGGAGCGCCAGCGTCGTCTCGTACTGGTTGCGGGCGTACTGGCCCTGGAGGGACAGGCGAGGCAGCGCGCGGCCGAGCGCGGCGTCCGCCTCGGCCCCGGACTGCCTGCGCGCGGCGCGCGCCTCCGCGTTGTCGGGGCTGCTGCTCCGCGCGCCGCGCAGGAACTCCTCGAGCGGCTGGAGCGCGCTGGCGCGCGCCGCCATCGCGAGGCTCAGCGCTGCGAGCAAGACCTTCACCGGCATGGTCACTCCTCCCGCGACGGCCATCGCGTCGCAGCGCGGCCCGCATTGCAGCCGGCGGGCCACGACCGCAACTCCCGGTCCGCCGCGCTCCGCGCGGCCGCCGTCGAGTCCGGCGCGGTCGGCCCGCGCGTCCGGGTGGCGCAGATCGCGCGAGGGTTGAGCAACCCGGCTCGCGGGTAGCGTCCGCGCGCACGCGAGGGCGCCCCGCCGCCGCGGGCGTGCGCGGGCGGCGGGGCGCGTGGAGGCCCCGGATCGATCGAGAGGAGTGCGCGGTCAGGCGCTCGGGCCAGCCGCCTGCGCACGGCGCGTGACGGTCGGGACGCTGGCGACGAGGCCGGCCAGGGCGGCGACCGCGAGGACGAGCGCGGAGCCGGCGGCCTCGGGCTTGGCGGTCATGAGGCCGAGGATCCCGAGGCCGAGCGCGACCCTCACGCGGAGTGACGCGGTCAGCGCGGCGCTCGCGCTGGCGGCCCGGAACGTCCCCGAGAGCTCGGCGCCGGCCTCGGCGGGGAGCGCCGCGCGGAGCCGCCGGAGCGCCCGGCCGGTCACGCCGCCCCCCGCGATCGCCATGCCCACGAGCCCCAGGAGCGTCGTGAAGATCCAGGCCCGATGACCCCACGCCGTCGCCGTCATCCACGCGCCCGTTGCGAACGCGGCGATCATCGCCAGCGGGGCGAGGCGCGCGGGCAGCGCCAGCACCCGCAGCCAGAGGCCGGCGTCCGCCGGCGTCACCGCCCGCTGGAGCCTCGGGAGCGCGAGGGCCTCGATGCCGAGCGCCACGTAGACGCCGACGCCGCCGAGGACGTGGATGAAGACGAGGAGATTGTAGAAGGTCATCACCGGTCACCGCCTTTCCCGCGCTGGCGATGCAGGCGGCGGGCCAGGGCGAGGCGTCGCTAGCTCGCGGCCCCCGCGCCGAAGTCGGCGGCGATCTCGTAGCGCCGCAGGCGCTCGGTGAGCGTGTTGCGGCTGATGCCGAGCCGGCGCGCCGCCTCCGACTGGTTCCCCCGGACGGCGGTCATGGTCCGCGCGATCACGCTGCGCTCGACCGCGTCGAGCTGCTCGCGCAGCGTGTGGGTGCCGTCCGCCAGATCCCGGGGGAGGAGCTCCTCGCCGCCCCGCGGCGCGGCGGGCACGGCCGAGGCCGTGTCGGCGAAGGCGGCCGGCCCGAGCTCGCCGCCGCCGCTCAGGGCGACCATGCGCGCCACCACGTTCTCGAGCTGGCGCACGTTGCCCGGCCAGTCGGCCGTGGCGAGCCGCTCCACCAGCGCCGGGGCGAGCCGGACCTCCTCGGCGCCGAACCGCTCCGCGCAGCGGTGCGCGAGCTCGTGCGCCAGGGCCGGGATGTCCTCGCGCCGGTCGCGGAGCGGCGGCACCACCAGCTCGACCACCGCGAGGCGGTAGTAGAGATCCTCCCGGAACCGGCCGGCCCGGACCTCGGCGAGGAGGTCGCGGTTGGTGCACGCGACGATGCGCACGTCCACCTTCTCGACGCGGCCCGAGCCCACCGGCTGGATCTCGCCGTCCTGCAGCGCCCGCAGGAGCTTGGTCTGGACGGCGAGGGGCAGCTCGCCCACCTCGTCGAGGATGAGCGTGCCGCCGCTGGCCTCGGCGAAGAACCCGGGGCGCGCCTGGCTGGCGCCGGTGAACGCGCCGCGCGTGTGGCCGAAGAGCTCCGCCTCGGCCAGCTCGGCCGGGATCGCGGCGCAGTTGAAGCGGACCAGCGGCCCGTCCGCGCGCCGGCTCTGGGCGTGGAGCAGCGACCCGATGAGCTCCTTGCCGGTGCCGGTCTCCCCGCGGACCAGGACGGTGATCGCCTTGGCCGCCACGCGCGCGGTGGCGTCGAGGAGGTGGCGCATCACCGCCGACTCGCAGACCACGCGCCGCCCGATGGCGTGCTCGGCGGTGAGCTGGCGGTTCCGCTGGCGCAGCTCGCGGGCCTCGAGCGCGCGCTCCAGCGCGAGGACCATCTCGTCCACGTCGAAGGGCTTGGTGACGTACTCGTACGCGCCAGCCTTGATGGCGCGGACGGCGAGCCGCTCGGAGCCGTGGGCGGTGAGCATGATCACCGGCAGGCTCTCGTCCCGCTCCCGGATGGCGCCCAGGAGCTCCATCCCGTCCATCTCGGGCATGGAGAAGTCGGTCACCACCGCGTCGGCGCGGTCGAGCAGGTCGAGCGCCTGGGCGCCCGAGGGGGCCACCAGCGGCTCCCAGCCGCGCCCCTGGACGAGCTCGGTCAGGGCGGCGCGGACCGACGGCTCGTCATCGACGAGCAGCACGCGCGCCATCGCACCCTCCCCCGGTCACGCGGGGCAGCGTGACCTTCACCCGCGTCCCCCGGCCCGGCTCGCTCTCGTAGCGGAGCGACCCGCCGTGCTGCGCGATCACCGACCGGGCCAGCACCACGCCGAGGCCGGTGCCGTCCGCGCGCGTGGTGAAGAACGGCGTGCCGATACGCTTCAGCGTCTCGGCCGGCATGCCGCGGCCGGTGTCGCGGACCAGGATCTCGGCCTCGTCGCCCGCCGGGCGGACCTCCACCACGACCTCGCCGCCGGGAGGGGTGGCCTCGATGGCGTTGGCCACCAGGTTGAGGAGCGCCTCGGTGAGCCGGCGCGGATCGGCCTGCACCGTCACGTCGCCCTGCGCGAAGAGCCCGACGTGCGCCTCGTCGGCGCGCGCCGAGAGCGTGACCAGCGTGTCGGAGACGAGCGGCCCGAGCTCCACCCGGCGCGGCGTGACGGCCTGCAGCGGCCGCGTGAACGACAGGTAGTTGTGGAGGATCTCCTGCATCCTCGTCACCTCCCGCTCGACCACCTCCAGGCGCGCGTGCGAGGACGACTCGGCCGGGTTCCGCAGCCCGAGCTGCACCAGCGCCTTCACGCCGGTGAGCGGGTTCTTGAGCTCGTGCGCGACCTTCGACCCGATCTGCTCCAGGCTCTGGGCGCGGGCGAGCGCGTCGGACGCCATCTCCCTGCGCGCGCGGGCGAACGCCAGCCGCCGCCTGCGCGCCCGCAGGTGCGCGGGGGCGAGCAGCGCGCCCAGGCCGAGGACGCTCAGCATGGTGAGGAGCGCGTGCGCCGGTCCGGCCAGCACCGGGCCGGTGAGCGGCGCGCGGCAGGAGCGCGATCACGCCCACCTCCAGGGCGGTCGCGGCGAGCAGGAGCCGCGTCTCGCGACGGTCGCCCACCGCCCCCACGGCGGCGGCGTATCCCCCGACCATCGTGAGGAGCAAGGGGCTCCGGACGCCGCCGGTGACGGCCACGGCGACCCCCGTCGTGAGGAGGAAGCACGCCTGCGCCACGACCACGAACAGGGCGAGCTGGTCGGCGTCGGCGTTGACGCAGAGCTTGGGATCGCGCCTCCGCCAGGTGAGGTAATGGGCCTGCTGCAGCGCCGCGGCCAGCGCCAGGATCGCGATTCGTCCGCCCGGGTGTCCGACCGCGACCAGGACCGCGATCACCACGAGGTGGAACCCCACCGGGAGCAGATCTTCGTCGGCCCAGGGCGAACGGGCCCGGACGAGCGACCCCTCCTCGCCTGCCTGGGCGGTGGGGGCCTGGGGGTGGGAGCTTACGAGGGCGGACATCGTGGCCGAAACCTCCGCAAGTTCCGGGCCGGACGCGAGGACTCTCTCCATGGCGCGGTTTTAACGGGATCGGTCGCGCCGGACCGCCTCGCCATGACCCCCATCTGGATCCCAGCGAGCGCAGATCGCTCGATGCCTGAGCAGGCGGACCGCGCGCCCTCACGCTTGCGGCGAGGGGGCCGAGCTCGACCCCATCGGGAGTGAGCCCCGAGCGCCGGCGGGCGGTATCAGCGCTCGACCGCTGCGCGCCAACTTCCCGCGGCGGCCAGGAGGTACGCCATGAGGCTTCGCTCGTCGATGGTGCTGCTCTCGCTCTCGCTGATCATCCCCGCGTCTGCCACCGCGGCCGGCGCGGCGCCGCCCGAGCTCGAGAAGCGGTTCACCGAGTTCGAGGAGGCCTTCGGCGCGAAGGATGCGGACAGGCTCGGCACGATGTTCGTGCCCGATGGGACGCTCGTCAACCCGATGGGCGAGCGCGCCGAGGGCAGGGAGCAGGTGGTCGCCCTCTTCCGCAGGGGCTTCGACACCGTGCTCAAGGGGACCAGGAACAAGATTCACATCCAGCACGTCCGGATGGTCACGCCAGAGCTCGCCTTCGTGGACTTCGAGCAGGAGCTCATGGGCGGCTCGCCGCCGCCCGACGCGCCGCGCCCGTGGGTCGCGCACGGGGTGGCGCTGCTGAGCAAGCAGGGCGGAGGCGCGTGGATGGTCCTGGACGCGCGCCCGTACTTCTTCCGGAAGCCGGCCAGGCCGGGGCCGGGCAAGAGAGGCCCAGGCCGAGCTCCCGTGGGCGGCTGACGGACGCGCCACCCGCTCGATTCACGATCCGTGGCCGGGGGGCGCGCGCGGCGATCGTGCGCGCCGCGACCCGGGAGCATTTGCCAGCCGGGAGCGAACGCGGGTAACTGGGGCCTCGATCCGTCACGAGGAGGTCCCGTGGGCTGGAATCCGCACGTGTACGACGGCCAGCGCGAGGCGGCCGCCAAGGTCGTGAGCGCGGTCCGCTCGCGGTTCGGCGGCCCCTGGAAGGGAGGCCCGTTCAAGGGGCGGGCCGTCGTCCTCCTGCTGGTCGCGCTCGCCGCGATCGGCGCGGTGACCTCGTACTACCAGGTGGAGCCGGACGAGGTCGGCGTGATCCGCCGGTTCGGCCACTTCATCGGCACGAGCGATCCCGGGCCGCACTTCCGCATCCCCTTCGGCGTCGACCTCGTGCGGAAGGTGCCGGTCCAGCGGCAGCTCAAGATGGAGTTCGGCTTCCGGACCGCCGCAGCCAGGGGCGAGGGGACCACGTACCGCGAGGGCACCCCCGAGTTCGCGCGCGAGTCGCTGATGCTGACCGGCGATCTGAACGTGGCCGTGGTCGAGTGGATCGTGCAGTACAAGGTCAAGGATCCGTACGCCTTCCTCTTCCGCGTCCGGAACGTCGACGAGACGCTCCGCTCCCTCTCCGAGGCGGCCATGCGCTCGGTGGTGGGCGACCACTCGGTGAACGAGGTGCTCACCACCGGGCGGCAGAAGGTGGCCACCGACGCGAAGGAGGTCCTCCAGCACCTGGCCGACCGCTACGACGCCGGCGTGGACATCCAGCAGCTGGTGCTGCAGGACGTGAACCCGCCCGACCCGGTGAAGCCCTCCTTCAACGAGGTGAACCAGGCCATCCAGGAGAAGGAGCGGGCCATCAACGAGGCGCAGGCCGAGCTGAACAAGGCCATCCCGCGGGCCCGCGGCGAGGCCGAGCAGGTGATCCGCGCGGCCGAGGGCTACGCCATCGAGCGCGTCAACCGGGCCCGCGGCGAGGCCGATCGCTTCCGCTCCGTCCTCGCCGAGTACCGGCGCGCGCCCGACGTCACCCGCCGCCGGCTCTACCTCGAGACGGTGGCCGAGGTGCTCCCGCGGGCCGGGCAGAAGGTGATCCTCGACGAGGCGGCCAAGGGGATGACGCCCATCCTGCGCATGGAGCCCCGCGAATCGAACGGCGCCGAGGCGGCCGCGGTCCAGGGAGCCAGCCGATGACCCGCCTCGCCATCCTGGCGCTCCTCGGCGCGGCGCTGCTCCCCGGCTGCGCCGTCTACACGCTCGACGAGACCGAGCAGGCGATCATCACCCGCTTCGGCGAGCCGCGCGGCCAGCCCGATCACCGAGCCCGGCCTCCACTTCAAGGTGCCGTTCGCCGACCGGATCAACCGCTTCGAGAAGCGCTGGCTCGAGTGGTCAGGCGACCCGAACCAGATCCCGACCCGGGACAAGAAGTACATCTGGGTGGACACCTTCGCGCGCTGGCGCATCTCCGATCCGCTCCGGTTCTTCCAGCGGATGCGGGACGAGCGGACGGCGCAGTCGCGGCTCAACGACATCATCGACGGCGAGACCCGCAACACCATCGCGCGCTACGACCTCATCGAGGCGGTGCGCGCCTCGAACCGCGCCTTCGAGGACGAGGAGTCGGCCGAGCTCGGGGTCGGCACTGGCGAGCAAGGTCGACCCTCGGGCGCGACAAGCTCACCCGGCAGATCCTGGAGCGCGCCTCGGCGGTGGTCTCCGAGTTCGGGGTGGAGCTGGTGGACGTGCAGATCAAGCGGATCAACTACGTGGACGAGGTCCAGGTGAAGGTCTTCGACCGGATGATCTCCGAGCGGCGCCGCATCGCGGAGCGCTCGCGCTCCGAGGGCGCCGGCCGCTCGGCCGAGATCCGGGGCGAGAAGGAGCGCGAGCTCAAGTCGATCGAGTCGGAGGCCTACCGCAAGGCGGAGGAGCTGCGGGGCAAGGGGGACGCCGAGGCCGCGCGGATCTACGCCGAGGCGTTCGGGCAGGACCCGGAGTTCTACTCGTTCGTCCGCTCGCTCGAGGCGTACCGCTCGTCCATCGACCGGCAGACCTCGATCTTCCTCGGCACCGACGCGGAGTTCCTGAGGTACCTGCGGACCCCGGGCCGGCGCTGACCGCGGGAGGCGAGGTGGCGGCGCGGTCACGCGCGCCACCCCGCCCGACGGCTCAGCGCTGCGAGGGCTGCGACCCTTGCTGCTCCCGCTGCTGCATGGTGCGGGCGAACTCCTCGCCCGCCTTCCGCATCTCCTCGGCGGTCAGGTCCTTCTGGTGCGTCGCGAACGACCAGACGTAGCCGTACGGGTCGGCGACGCCCGCGCAGCGATCGCCCCAGAACATGTCGGCCGGCTCCATGGTCGACCTCGCGCCCGCGTCCACCGCCTGGCGGAAGGCGCGGTCGCAGTCCTGCACGTACAGCCACATCGTCACCGGGACCGGCGCCGAGGCGCTCGGCGCGCCCTGCCCCATCCCCGGCATCTCGTCGTTCAGGAAGATGGTCGAGTCGCCGATGCGGAGCTCGGCGTGCCAGATGCTCTTCCCGTCCGGCGCTGGCATGCGCGCGAGCTCCTGCGCTCCGAGCGCCTTCTTGTAGAACTCGATGGCCTTCGCGCAGTCGCGGACCACCAGGTTCGGCGTGAGCGTGTGCATGCCCTGCGGGATCGGATCCACTCGTGCCATGGCGACCTCCTCGTCGACGGGTCAGGCCTCGCGAGTTATCGCCGGCGCGCGGCGGCCGCGACCCCACCTTGGGCTGGAGACAGACGCCCGCGGTCCGGATGCGGCGGCATCGTTCGCTTACGCCCCCACCTTCGCGCGCCGCGCGCGCCCACTGCCCGAGGCGCGCGTCCCTCGCCCGGCGCGACGGGATCGGGGCGCCGGGCCGCCCGCCGCCCTGGAGAGCCGCTCCGCCGCCCGCGCCGCGCCGGGGCCGACCTGCTCAGCCGGGTGTGGCGGACGGCTCCGCGGCCGGACTGGCCTCCGGGGCGGAGGCGCCGGCCAGGGCCCGGTGATCGCGGGCGATGAGGAGGTAGATGGCCGGGACGAAGAACAGCGTGAAGAGCGTGCCGATGGCCATGCCGGTGACGAGCACGAGACCGATGCTGTTTCGCGCGGCGGCGCCGGGGCCGCTCACCAGCGTGAGCGGGAAGTGGCCGCAGATGGTGGCCATGGTGGTCATGAGGATGGGGCGCAGCCGCGTGGCCGCGGCCCCCTTCACGGCCTCCAGCTTGCGACAGCCCCTGCTCCTGCAGCCGGTTCGCGAACTCGACGATCAGGATCCCGTTCTTCGAGACCAGGCCGACCAGCGTGACCAGCCCCACCTGCGAGTAGATGTTGAGCGTGGTGGTCCAGCCGCTCGGTGAAGAACGGGCACGTTGGGGTTCGGCATCTTGAGGAAGGTGACCAGCCATCGCGCCGAACATCGCCAGCGGCACCGAGCCCGCCAGGATGACGAGCGGGTCGCGGAAGCTGTTGAACTGCGCCGCCAGCACCAGGAAGATCAGCACCACCGCGAGGAGGAAGGCGGGCAGGAAGCGGTTCCCCTCGCTCGCGCAGCTGCCGCGACTCGCCGGTGTAGTCGATCTTGTAGCCGCTCGGCAGGATCTTCGCGGCCTCGCCCTCGAGGTACGTTCAGGCGCCTGGTCGAGCGGTCGCATCGCCACCCCGCTGATCTTCACGGCGTTGAGCTGCTGGAAGCGGTTCAGCACGCGCGGGGCGACCGCAGTCGCGGAGGGTCGCGATGGACGAGAGGGCGACGAGCTGTCCGTTCGGCCCGGTGACGTGGATGTCCGCGAGCTGCTCCGGGGTGAGCCGCTCGGCGCGGAGGAGCTGCGGGATGACCTTGTAGCTCCGCCCGTCGATGCTGAAGCGGTTCACGAAGTTGCCGCCCAGCGCGGCGGACAGGTCCTGCCCCACCGCCCGGAGGTCGAGCCCGAGCTCCGCCACCTTGTCGCGGTCGAGCGACGACCTCGGACTCGGGCTGGTCGATCTTGACGTCGATGAGCGGCGGGAAGGCGAACACGCCGCTCTGCGGCGGCCTTCTCCTGGATCTGCTTGGCGAACCCCAGCACCTCGGAGATGTCGGCGGTGGAGGCGATCACCAGCTCGACCGGGAAGTTCCCGCCGCCGGGGAGCGCCGATGGCAGGATGGCGGAAGGTCTGGACGCCGGGGATCGCCCGCCAGCTTCTGCTGCATCTCCGGGAGGATCTCCGCCGGCGAGCGCTCGCGCTCGTCCCAGGGCTTCAGCCCGAGGCCCCAGAACCCGCCGGTCGGGAAGGTGATCTGGAAGGTGAAGCCGGACTCGGGGACCGACATGGCCTCCTCGTTCACCTTGCGCGTCGAGAGCGGTCAGCTGCTCGAGGGTCGCGTTGGCCGGCGTGTCGATCACGCCGAAGACCACCCCCTGGTCCTCGGTCGGGCGCGAGCTCCCGGGGCGACTGCGCGAACATGACCAGCGCCAGCGCGCTCAGCACGATCCAGACCACGTAGACGGCGCGCCGCGCCCCGAGGGTCCCGTCGAGCAGGCGCGCGTAGAGGCGTGCGGAGCCTGTCGAAGTCGCGGTCGATCGCGGCCGGCCAGACCTCGCTCCTCCGCGCCTGGGCGCAGCAGGAAGGCCGACATCACCGGCGAGAGGGTGAGCGCCACGACGCCCGAGATGGTCACCGCGCCGGCCAGCGTGAGGGCGAACTCGCGGAACAGCGCGCCGGTGAGGCCGCCCTGGAAGGCGATCGGCGTGTAGACCGCCGCCAGCGTGATGGTCATCGCGATGATCGGGCCCGACCAGCTCGCGCGCGCCCTTCAGCGCGGCGTCCACCGGGCGTCATGCCCCTCCCGCAGGTGGCGCTCCACGTTCTCGACCACGACGATGGCGTCGTCGACCACCAGGCCGACCGAGAGCACGATCGCGAGCAGCGTGAGCAGGTTCAGCGTGAAGCCGAACGCCTGCATGAGGAACACGGCGCCGACCAGCGACACCGGGATGGCCACCACCGGCACCAGCACCGAGCGGAACGAGCCGAGGAACAGGAAGATCACCACCATCACGATGAGGAGCGTGTCGCGCAGCGTCGCCTGCACGTCGTGGAGGGCGCTGCGGATGTAGCCGGTCGAGTCGTAGGCGACGGTGGCCTTCACCTGCTCGGGCAGGTCCCGCTGCAGGTCGGCCATCTCGGTGCGGACCCGCGCGATCACGTCGAGGGAGTTGGCGCTCGGGCAGCGGCCAGACCCCGATGAACACCGCGGTCTGGCCGCTGAAGTTCACCTCCGCGTCGTAGTCCTCCGCGCCCAGCGCCACGTCGGCCACGTCGGCGAGCCGCACCACCGCGCCGCCCTGCTCGCGGACCACCAGCTGCTGGAACTCCTGGACCGAGCGCAGGTCGGTGTTGGCGGTCAGGTTCACCTGGACCAGCGAGCCCTTGGTCTGGCCCACCGCCGCGAGGTAGTTGTTCGCCGCGAGCGCCTGGCGGACCTGGGACGGGCTCACGTTGAGGGCCGCCATCCGATCGGGCTTGAGCCAGATCCGCATCGCGAAGGTCCGCGCGCCGAGGATGTCCGCGCGCTGCACGCCCTCGATGGCAGGAGAGGCGCGGCTGCACCACCCGCACCAGGTAGTCGGTGATCTCGTTCTGCTTCAGCAGGTCCGAGGAGAAGCTCAGGTAGGCCGAGGCGAACTGGCTGTCGACCGACTCGACGTTCAGGATCGGGATCTCCGCCTCGGGCGGCAGGTCGGCGCGCACCTGGTCCACCTTGGAGCCGATCTCGGCCAGGGCGCGGGTCGCGTCGAAGTTGAGGCGCAGGTGGGCCCGGATGGTGGAGAGGTTCTGCGTGCTCTGCGACTCGATGTAGTCGACCCCGTCGGCGGCCGCGATGACGCGCTCGAGCGGCGTCGTGACGAAGCCGCGCACCAGCGCGGCGTTGGCGCCCACGTAGGTGGTGGTGACGGTGACGGCGGCGTTCTCGCTGCGGGGGTACTGGCGGACGTTGATGCCGCGGATCGCCTGGATCCCGGCGATGACGATGACGAGGTTCACCACGATCGCCAGCACCGGCCGCCGGATGAAGACGTCGGTGAGCTTCACGCAGTCCTCCGGCTCACTGCTCGACGGGCCGCGGCGCCATCTGCGCCTCCGGCGCGAGGGCCTGGTTCACCGCCACCACGGCGCCGTTGCGCAGCTTGAAGGCGCCGGCGCTCACCACCGTCTCCCCGGCCGAGAGCCCGGACAGCACCTCGACGAAGTCGCCGCGCCGCTCGCCCAGGCGCACGAACTTCTGCCGCGCCACGGTGGCGGGAGGCCGGCCGGCCTCGCGCTTCTCCTCGACCACGAACACCGAGTCGCCGTACGGCGCGTAGATGGCCGCGGTGGCGGGCATCAGCAGCACCGGGCGCCGCTCCGCGGCGTAGATGTCCACCTTGGCGAACATGCCCGGGCGAAGCCGCCCCCCCGGGTTCGGGAAGGTGGCGCGGACGCGGACGTTGCGCGTGGCCACGTCCACCTCGGTGTTGATGGTGGTGATCTCCCCTACCCACTTCGCGTCGGGAAACGCGTCGACGGTCATGTTCACGCGCTGGCGCGCCGCGAGGTCCGCGAGCGCCTGCTGCGGCAGCGAGAACTCGGCGTGGATGGGGCTCACCGACTGGAGCGAGGCGATGGGGTTGCCCGGAGAGAGCACCTGCCCGAGCTCCACCTGACGGATGGCGATCCGCCCGTCGAACGGCGCGCGGATGGTCTTCTTCGCGAGGGTGGCCTGCAGGGTCGCGACCGCCGCGTCGGCCTGGCTGGCGCGCGCCGTCGCGGCGTCGAGGTCGGCGGGGGAGTTGGCCTCGCCCGCCCGCAGGCTCCTCGCCCGCTCGAGGTTCGCCCGGGCGAGGGCCGCGTCCGCCCGGGCCGAGGCGAGCTGCGCCTCCTCGGTGGTGGTGTCGAGCTTCACCAGGACGTCGCCGCGCCGCACGTCCCCGCCTGACTCGAAGGAGAATCTGGCGAACCGCGCCGGTCAGCTCGGCGGCGAGCGTCACCGCGCGGACCGCGACCAGCGTGCCGATGGCGCTCCGGCCGCTCTCCCAGCTCGCCTGCTCCACCTTGGCGGTCGCGACGGACTCGGGCGGCGGCGCGAAGGACTCGCCCGCCTTCACCATGGTGAAGATCTGCGCGGCCTTGATCCCGCCGAGCACCAGGATCACGACGAGCAGCCCGACGACCGTGATGATCCAACGTCTCGCCTTCGCCCCGATTTTCATGAATCCCCGCGCCCCCTGCCTGGGTCGGGCCGTGATTACCACGTCGACGCCTGCGCGCAGCGCGGAGTGAGGCGTGTACCCGCCGAGGCCAACCCGCACGGAGCGCGGACGGGCAGCCAACGCGAGGCCTGGGGCCGCCGTGACCCCCCGCCGCGAGCCGCTCAGGGCGCGCGGCCGCCGCTCGGCGGGGCGCGCAGCAGCTCGACCACCAGGTCGCGGAAGGCGGCCACCTTCCGCGGAACGTGCTTCGCCGCCGGCGTCACCACGTGCAGGTGGCCCGCCTGCCGCTCGAAGCGCGGGAGGACGCGGACCAGCGTCCCCGCCAGCACCTCGGGATTGGCCAGGAACTCGGGCAGGAGCCCGAGGCCCGCGCCGGCCCGCACGGCGTCGCGGACGAAGAGCAGGTCGTCGCACTCGATCCGCCCGTGCGTGCCGGGCGCCGCGCGGTCCCCGGCCACGCGGAGCTTCTGAGGCCCGCTCCGGAAGACCACCCACTCGTGCCCGCTCAGGTCGGCCTCGCTCCGCGGCGTGCCGCGCCGGGCCAGGTAGAGCGGCGAGGCGAACACCCGGAGGACGATGGGCGTGACCCGCCGCACCACCAGCGAGGAGTCCTCGAGCTTCATGCCCACCCGGAGCGCCACGTCGAAGCGCTCGGCCACCAGAATCCACCACGCGTCCGGTCAGGTGCAGCTCCACCGAGACGGCCGGGTAGCGCGCCGTGTAGCGCGACACCACCTCGGCGAGGAGCGTCACGCCGAGGTCCACCGGCGCCGTGACCCGCAGCGTCCCCGAGGGCTCCTCCTCCCGCTCCGGCAGCTCGCCGATCGCGGCGTTCATCGAGCGGAGCAGCGGCGCCATCCGGTCGTACAGGGCCGTCCCGGCCGCGGTGATCGACACCTGGCGGGTGGTCCGGATGAGCAGCTGCACGCCGAGGTCCGCCTCGAGCCGCGCCACGCCGCGGCTCACCGACGACTTGGGGAGCCGCAGCTCCTTCGCGGCGGCGGAGAAGCTGGAGGTGCGGGCGACGGCCTCGAAGATGGTGAGGAGGTTCAGGTCCACTGTTGCTCCCACGGAACGGAGATGTGCTTTAGCGCAGATTGCGCCATTCGAGGAACGGCCGCAAGATGTCTTCGTTCACGAGCGAGACAGCGCTCCACGAGAAAGGGAACACGCACATGGCCACCAATTCCTGGGACATCGACGTCAGCCACTCCGCCATCCACTTCTGGGTCCGCCACATGATCATCTCGAAGGTCCACGGCCGCTTCGCGAAGTGGGCCGGCGCCATCGAGCTGGACGAGCAGGACCTGACCCGCTCCACCGTCGACGTCCGGATCGACGCCGCCTCCATCGACACGCAGGTGGCCGACCGCGACACGCACCTCAAGTCGGCCGACTTCCTCGACGTCACGAAGTACCCGGAGCTCACCTTCCGCTCGAAGCGCATCGAGAAGGCCGGCGGCGGCTACCGCGTGATCGGCGACCTCGGGCTGCACGGCGTGACCCGAGAGGTGGCGCTCGAGGCCGAGTTCGCGGGCAGCGGCAAGGACCCCTGGGGCAACACCCGGGCCGGCTTCTCCGCCAAGGCCTCGCTCGACCGCCGCGACTACGGGCTGGTCTGGAACGCCGCGCTCGAGACCGGCGGCGTGCTGGTCGGCGAGAAGGTCGAGATCACCCTCGAGCTCGAGGCCGTGAAGCGCGCTGCCGCGGCGGCGGGCGCCGCGTAGCGAGGCGTCTAGCTCCTCTTGCACGCGCCGCGGGTCCGAGGGTCCCCCTGCCCTTGGGTCCGCGGCGCGCCGCGCTCGCCGGTCTCGCCAGCCCACCGCGTACGCAGGGCGGCTGCGACGGGGACGACTTCCGCGTGCACGTCTGCATGCAGCTCCTCGACCCGTCGGCGAGCGCGGTCGCCACCGCCACCGCGGCGGTGACCTGGCAACTGGAGCGCCCGCTGCCGCCCACTGGCATCGCCATCACCCTCAGTGAGAGCGCGCTGCACGTGAGCTGGACCCATCTCTACGACGTCTGGGTGGTGGCCTACAGCGAGGCGGGAAACCCGAGCGACGCCTCCGCGTCCGTCGCCGGGACGCCCAGCCGGTCTACGACTTCTCCGAGGTCTACGAGGCGGCCGGCGGCGCCGAGCGAGGTGGCTGCAGTCACGGCCCGGCCAGGCTCCTCGGGTTTACACTGGCCGTCGTGGCGCTCGCGCTGCTCCGAAACCGCTGAGTACTTTTGCCCCATTCTGAGTTATTTCGCGGTCATCGCCGACCCGATCGCCACCCCTTTCTCCCGCTTTCTCCCGACCCAGAGTAATTCGCGAATTACTCTGGGTCGGGTATCGCGCGGCGCTGGAGGTCCGCACTGTCGCCAGAACTGGCCCGGAACGATGCGCCCCAGCAGGGCAAGCCTCCGTGTCAGCGTCGGTTTTTCAGTCGGAATGACGGAGTGTCGCAGCCCCGGGTGATCTCTTGCGCCGGCTGTGCTCTCCTCGCTCGAGCGGCCCCCCGGAGCGGGGCCGGCGTCGCCGCCGTCGCGGGAGGCCGCCATGCCGCAGTCCCCCTCCGAGCTCGAGGCGCAGGTCGCGGTGCTGGTCGAGACGGTGCGGAAGCTCGAGGGACGCGTGGCCGAGCTCGAGCGGGGCGGCGCGGCCGAGGCCCGCCGGGCTGGGGCGCCCCGGCCGGGCGCCGACACCGCCGCGCGCGCCCGGTCCGACGCGCTGGCGCTCGCCTCGACGGCGCCGCTGGTCGGCCGCACCCTGCTGGTCCTGGCCGGCGCGTTCGTCCTGCGCGCGCTCACCGACGCCGGCACTCTCCCCGCCTGGCTCGGCGTGGTGCTCGGCCTCGCCTACGCGGGGACCTGGCTCGCGCTCTCGGACCGAGCCGCCGGCGCGCGCGCACCCACCAGCGCGGCGTTCCACGCCTTCTCCGCGGTGGTGATCGGCTTCCCGCTCCTGTTCGAGGCGGGCACGCGCCTCCGCCTGCTCGGCCCGCTCGCGGCCGCCGCGCTCCTCGCGGCCCTCACCGCGGGCGCCCTGCGAGTGGCGGCGCGCCGCCGGCTCGAGGGCCTGGCCTGGATCGCGGCGCTCGGCGGTGCCGCGACCGCGGTCGCCCTGGCCGCCTCGTCGGGCCGGGCGGCGCCGGCCGCGCTCTACCTCGTGCTCCTCGGGGCCGCCACGCTCTGGCTCGGGTACGTCCTCGACTGGTTCGCGCTGCGCTGGCCGGTGGCGCTGCTGGCGGACGGGGTGGTCCTCGTGCTCGCGCTCGGCGCGGGCCGCGGGCGGTCGCCCGACTCGGCCGCGGCGGCGCTGGTGGTCCTCGGCGCGCTGGTCGCCGCGTACCTCGGCTCCATCGCGACCCGGACGCTGCTCCTCGGGCGCTCGGTGGTGCCCTTCGAGGTGGCCCAGGCCATCGCCGCCATCGCGCTCGGGCTCGGGGGCGCGGCCCACGTGACGGCGCGGGCCGGGATGGGCGCGGCGCCGGTGGGCGTGGTGAGCATCGCCTTCGGCGCGGCCGCTTACGCGGTCGCGTTCGCGTTCCTGGAGCGCCAGAAGGGGCGGGCCAACTTCTACTTCTACACCTCGGCGGCGATCGCCTTCGTGCTGGGGGGCGGCGTGCTCCTGCTCCCGTGGTCGGCGCTCGGGCTCGCCTGCGCCGCCCTGGCGGTCGGCGCGGGCGCGCTCGGTCGGACCAGCGGCCGCCTCACGCTGGCCGTGCACGCGGCGCTCTACGCCCTGGCGGCGTCGATCGCGAGCGGGCTGCTCGGCCGCGCCACCGGCGCGCTCCTGGGCGGGCCCGAGGCGCTCGCCGCGGCGGTCTCGCCGCTGGCGACCCTCGCGCTCGTCGCCGCCGCGGCGACCGCCTGGCTGACCGCGGCCGCGCCGCCGCGGACGGGTCCCTGGGATCACGCCGCGCAGCTCCTGCTGGTGATGGCGTGTGCCTGGTCCGCGGCGGGCACCGCCTGCGGGCTGCTGGCGCCGCTGGCGGGCGCCGCTGATCCCGGCGCGGTGGCCGCGCTGCGGACCACCACGCTCGCCGCGGCCGCGCTGGCGCTCGCGGCGCTGGGGCGCTCCGGCGCCTGGGTGGAGGCGCGCTGGCTGGCCTATCCGCTGCTGGGCGTGGCGGGGATGAAGGTGCTGCTCGAGGATCTCCCGCGCGGCCGCCCGGCCTCGCTCTTCCTCTCCTTCGCGGCCTGCGGCGCGGTGCTGCTCCTCGTGCCCCGCCTCCGTCGCCGCGTGGCGGCGTAGCTGGGGATGGCTGAGCAGCCGGCAAGGAGTGGCGGACATCGGCCGGGGACCGTCTTGCTTCGCGCAGGCGGCGGCGGGTAGCCGGTGAGGAGCGGCCGGGGCACATTTCGCTTCGCGAAAGATGCCCCGGCCGGAGTCGGAGGCCGCAGGCTAGCTGATCGACTTCAGCATCTTGTCGAAGCGGCCGGCGTGGGACTTCTCCGCCTTGGCCAGCGTCTCGAACCAGTCGGCGATCTCCGCGAACCCCTCCTCCCGCGCTGACCTCGCCATCCCCGGGTACATGTCCGTGTACTCGTGCGTCTCCCCCGCGATGGCCGCCGCGAGGTTCAGCGCGCTGTCGCCGATGGGCAGCCCCGTCGCCGGATCCCCCACCGCCTTCAGGAAGTCCAGGTGCCCGTGCGCGTGGCCCGTCTCCCCCTCCGCCGTCTCCCGGAAGTTCGAGGCCACCTCCGGATAGCCCTCCACGTCCGCCACCTTCGCGAAGTACAGGTACCGCCGGTTCGCCTGCGACTCCCCCGCGAACGCGTCCTTCAGGTTCTGCTCGGTCTTGCTCCCCTTCAGCTGGGCCATGGTGTCTCTCCGGTGCGGCGGCGCACCTGTCGTCGGGTGGGATGTTTTAGACAGCGTCTAACTTTTAACGAACTCCACTAAGGCCGGCAGCGCCCCGTGCGGGCCTCCGCACGCCACCCCGCCCGAGGTCGCGTTGACGGGGGGTGGGCCGGCCCATACCCTTCCTCCATGAAGCGCGACGAGGCGGTGCGCCTGCTCCGCGAGCACGGCATCCAGCCCTCCGCCCAGCGGGTGGTGGTGGCCGAGCGCGTCCTCGACAGCGAGGCGCACCCCTCGGCCGACCAGGTGCTCGCCGAGGTGACGCGCGCCCTCCCGATGATCTCGCGGGCGACGGTCTACAACACGCTCAACCTGCTGGTGGAGAAGGGGCTCCTCCGCGAGCTGGTGCTCACGCCGGGGCGGGTGGTCTTCGACCCCAAGCTCTCGCCCCACCACCACTTCATCGACGAGCAGACCGGCGTCATCCACGACGTGCCGTGGGCCGCGGTCGAGGTGCGGCGCGTCGAGGGGCTCACCGGCTTCGAGGTGCGCGAGTACCAGGTGGTGATGCGCGGCCGCCGCGCGCGCGGCGGGCGGCGGCGGGCCCGGAAGGCGTGAGCGGGCTCGTCTCGCCGGAGGTCCGGAGACGACGAACCCCGCCACGGAGGGCGGGGTCCTGGGGCTCCTCGAACGGGCCCGATGCTCCGGCGGCGCTGCGCCCTACACCGCGGCGACCTTGAGCGCCTCGACCGGGTCGCGGCGCTCCCCGTTCACGTCCACCGGCTCGACCCCGGCGAACTTCTCCTCGAGCGTCATGAGGACGCCGCGGAGGTGATCGGCGGTGCGGGTGCGGCGCTCCTTCATGACCTCCTTCGGATCGCGCTCCACGGTCTTCTCGTCGGGCGTGATCTTGAACAGCGGCTGGCCCTTCTGCACGATGGTCCCGTCGCTGCCCTGCATGATGATCCGGTCCACCGTGCCGGAGAACGGCGCCCGCACGGTGTTGAACATCTTCATCACCTCGATGATGTAGAGCGGCTGCCCCTTGTCGAAGTGCATGCCCTCGTGGACGAAGGCCGGGTGGCCGGGGGCCTCCTGCCCGTAATACATGCCGCCGCACATGGCCACGATCTCGTCGGCGCGCGTGGCGGGCGGCGGGACCAGCACCCGCTTCATGCGAGCCTGGAGGTCGGGGTCGCCGAGGTGGTGCGGGATGGTGACCTCGAGGTCCTGCTCCACCCGGAAGTCGAAGAACTTCACGCTCTCGGCGACCATGAAGAGGAGCCCGAGCAGCTCGTTGCCGGCCTCGTACCCGAGGTGGGCGGCGCGGATGCGGGCCCAGGTGTCGGCGTCGTACCCGCCCTGCGGCGCCTCGTTCTTGAGGATGTCGTTCAGCTTGTAGAACTCCTCGCGCTGCAGGCCGAAGGTCTTGCGGAGCTCGACGTAGAAGCGGATCGACCGGGTCAGCAGCTCGTGGTCGTGCTGCCACATCACCTCCGACGCCGGCCGGGCCGGGTCGAAGGCCATGTTGAGGTACTCGTAGGTGTCCTTGAGCACGCCGAGCGGGTTGCGGATCCAGACGAGCTTGCCGTTCTCCACCCGGCAGTGCTTGCGGTTGAGGGAGAGCCACCCGGCGAAGAGGTGCGGATCCTCGAGGAGCCGCTCGATGGGGCGGGTGAGCAGGGTGCCCTTGCGGTCGAGCACGTCGGACATGGCCTTGGCCGCCGCCGGGTCGTCCGGCAGGTCGGCCGCCATCAGCTTCGCGTAGTGCTTCTTCATCTCGCCGAAGGCGTGGATCACGTCGAGCTTGTTCGCCTCGTCCTTCAGCTGGCCCACCAGGGTGAGGTACGGGACCACGAAGCGCGTGGTGGGCTTCGCCAGCACGTTCTGGCCGATGAACCAGTTGACCAGGCCGTAGTGGAACTCGAGGTTGGTGGCGAGGTTGATGCCGCGCAGGCTGGTGGTGGCGAGCACGCGCGAAAGGTGGCGGTAGGCCTCGAGCCGATCGTCGCCGTTGGTGAGCAGGAGCGCGATGTTCGAGTCGTAGGCGCCGGCCACCCGGTAGCGCATGAACATGCCGGTGTCGGGGTTCAGCGCGCTGATCCCCTGGTCGTCGCGGATCTCGCCCGCGACCGGCCGCGACCAGTAGCGGATCAGGCCGCCGGCGTGCGGCGAGAGCGACGCGTCGGTGGCGTTGAGCCGCGCCTCGACGCTCGCGCCGAAGCGCGGGACGCGAGTCGGCCTGGGGAGCCGCTTCCCGTGGCGGGCCAGCAGCGCCATCGCCTCGACCAGCGACTCGACCACGAACGCGTCGCGCTCGTCGTCGGGGTTGGCGAAGCGCAGCGCGTAGCAGAGCTCGGTGACGCGGTGCTCCACCTGGATGCGGGTGTTGACCTCCATGAAGTAGTAGCGGTCGCGGTCGACGATGCACTCGAACGTCGAGGCCGAGTCGAGGCCGACGGCCTGGCCGAACCGGGCCGCGTCGTCCTCCATGCGCCGGAGGATCTCGAGGTCCACCGCGAGCGCGCGCGCCTCGTCCGCCCTGCCCGCCCGCTCGGCGCGGTCGATGGCGGCGGCCAGGCCCTCCTGCGTCACCGACACCTCGAGCAGCTTCTGCTCGTGCATCTGGAGGGAGCAGTCGCGCCCGCCCAGCGAGACGCACCAGCTCCCGTTGCCGAGGAGCTGGATCTCGTTGTGCCGCGTCTGCTCGATGTTGAGCTCGATGAGGACGTTCTTGTTGTCGCCGACGCCGGTCGCCTTGACCTCGTTCAGCACCTCGCGCACCAGCGCGGGTGCCTCGGCGGCCGCCTCGGCGACCAGCTTCGCGTCGGGGCTCTTCGCCATGAGCAGCGCGCCGCCCAGGATGCGCTGCCCCTTCCCGCCGCCGCCGCCGATGGCCTTGAGCCGCACCCGGCTGTTGGGGAACTTCTGGAACATCTCGGTGACCTCGCGCTGCACCTGGGCCCCGAGCTCCGCCACGCCGAAGAGGTCGATCCCCTTGGCGTAGGACGCCATCAGGATCTTGTCGGCCAGCTCCGGGAGCTGGAGCTTGGCGTCCTCCAGCACCGCGGGGTCGACCGCCAGCCCCTCGGCCTCCACCAGCGCCAGGAGCTGCTTGCGGGTCTTGTGCTTGGAGAGCAGCGTGCGGGCGGCCACGTCGTTCACGCCCGGCGTGACGCTCACGCCCACCTCGAGGGCGGTCCGCTTGGCCTCGTCCTTCTTGCCGGCGCGGGCCTGCGTCCCCGAGTTCGGGCCGATGAACTTGAGGCCCGCCCGCTCGACGGTCGCCACGAACTCCTCGTCCTCGGCCATGAAGCCGTAGCCGGCGAAGACCGAGTCGTAGCCGTTGTCGAGCGCGATCTGGACGATCTGGTTCATCCGCTCGACGCGCTCCTCCTTGGTCGCGCCGGTGTAGTCCGGCACCCGGTGGACGCGCGAGGTGTCGTTGAGCTGGCGCAGCTCGGGGGCGAGCGCGTTCGGGTAGACGATGGAGTCCTTCTCGGAGAGGAGGATCCCGTAGTGGGCGATCCCCATCTCCTCGAAGACGTCCATGGCCTCCTTGCGGATGGGGCCGCGGCAGACGATGAGCGGCTTCAGGTCCTCGCAGGCGAAGGAGCGCACCCAGGCCGAGTCGGCGCCGGCCAGGCGGCGGTCGCGGTGGGTGAGCGGGTTGTCCTTGTACCAGTCGACGGTCGGCATCGGTCCGTGTCTCCTAACTTCTCTCGTGCGTAACCGGTGGGGAGGGGCCCGGGCACACTTCGCTTCGCGAACTGTGCCCTGGCCGGAGGTTGGAGGCCGGTTAATGGAACTCGCGCTGCGGGCCGGTCATGGCGCTGGGCTTGTAGTGACGCATGAGGAACCCGAGGTTCTCCCCGAGCACCTGGCGAAGATCGGTCGGCATCACCAGCGAGGAGATGGAGCCGAGCGCGAGCCCTTCCTTCGGGTTCATCAGCTCCTTCTCGTACCGCCGGTTGAGCGCCCCCTCCTGCAGCTTCAGCCACTCGGCGGCCTCCTTCTCGGCGTCCTTCCTGGCCTCGGCGCCGTCCATCCCGGCGGCGGTGCGCTGCTGCACGCCCTTCTTCACCATCTCCGCGGCGGTGCCGCGGATCTTGCGGAGCTCGTCCTTGTAGACGAACTCCTTGCCGGCCGGCCCCATCACCGCGAGGCGCGTCGTGGGCAGCGCCAGCACCAGGTCGGCGCCGGTCGGGTAGTTGTTGTAGGACGCGTAGGCGCCGCCGAACGCGTTGCGGAGGATGAGGAGGATGCGCGGCGTCCGCACGTCGACGATGGCGTCGAGCATGGAGCGGCCGGCCTGCACGATGCCGCGCGCCTCCTGCTCGCGGCCGGGCAGGAAGCCGGTGGTGTCCTCCATGAAGATGATGGGGATGTTGTAGATGTTGCAGAACCGCACGAACCTCGCGATCTTCGTGGCCGAGTCGCAGTCGATCTGGCCGGAGGCGACCGCGCTGTTGTTCGCCACGAAGCCGACCACGTAGCCGCCCACGCGGCCGAAGGCGGTGACCACCTCCCGGGCGCGCTCGGGCTGCATCTCGAAGTAGTCGCCGTAGTCGCACACCGCCTGGATGACGATCGACACGTCGAAGGGCGTGTTGAACCCGGTGGGCGAGTTGAACGCCTTCTTGAGCAGCGTGTTGATCTCCCAGGTCTTGCGGTCGAGCGGGTCGGTGGTGGGCAGGAACGGGGCCGCCACCGAGTTGTTGTCCGGGATGTAGCCGAGGACGCGGACCGCCTGGCGGAGGGCCGCCAGCTCGTCGGCCACGGTCAGGTCGGCCACGCCGCTGGCGCCGTGGACCTTGGGCCCGCCCAGCTCCTCGGGGGTGATGTCCTCGCCGAGCACCGACTTCACCACGCCCGGCCCGGTCAGGCCGAAGAAGGTGTCGTTCGGCTGGATCACGAAGCTGCCCTGGCGCGGCAGGTAGGAGCCGCCGCCGGCGTTGAAGCCGAACATGCACATGATGGTCGGGACCACGCCGCTGATCTTGCGGAGCGCGGTGAACGCCTCGGCGTAGCCGTCGAGGCCGCCCACGCCGGCCGGCACGTAGGCGCCGGCGCTGTCGTTCATGCCGATGAGCGGGATGCCGCGCTCGCCCGCCAGCCGGAAGATGTTGGCGAGCTTGGTGCCGTTGGTGGCGTCGATCGAGCCGGCGCGGACCGTGAAGTCGTGGCCGTAGCAGGCCACGTCGCGCCCGTCGATGTTCAGGATGCAGGTGACCAGCGAGGCGCCGTCGAGGTTCTTGCCCCAGTTCTGGTAGAGAACGATCGGGTCCTTGTCGGTGAGGACGCGGAGCCGCTCCCAGACCGTCATGCGCTTCTTGAGGTGCTGCTTCTCGATCTGGTCGATGCTGACCGAGCGGACGGGGCGCTGGATGAGGTCGTGCCCCTCCTTCATCGCCTCCTCGTAGCCGCCGGTCGCGCGGACGATCTCGCCCGGGATGTTGAACTCCACCTTCTCCGGCGGATCGAGGGGGTTGGTGAGGATCGGTCGGATCGCCTTCGTGGACATGTGGCTCGTGACCTCTCGAGGAAGTTGCGGGCGCGCCGCGCTGGTGACCGTCCCCACCGCCACCGCGAGGTGCCGATGGATGGTCGGGGGGTTCGAAAAAGGAACGGGATTCTGACAAGGCCGGGCCCCTCCGGGCAAGGGCTTGGGCCGATCTCGCGGGCGATCTTCGCGACGCGGTGCGGCGCGTCCGCGTCGACCGAACTGGTCGTGATTGCCGGCGCACGCGGCGGCCGACCGCTCGCCGCTACCCGGCCCGCGCGAGCACGGAGAGCGCGGCCCCGATCGCGCCGACCAGCTGCGGCTCCGGGACCACCCGGACCTGCTCGCCCGAGCGCGTCCTCGAGCGCCGCGCGCATCGCGCCGTTGAGCGCCACGCCGCCGCTCATGTGGACCTCGCCGCCGCCGCTCACCGCGCTCCGCGCCAGCGCCGCGACGCGCGCGGCGAGCGCCTGGTGCAGGCCGCGCACGATCCCCTCGACCGGCTCCCCCGCCGCCACGAGCGAGATCACCTCGCTCTCGGCGAAGACCGTGCAGGTGCGACGAGACCGTCACCCCGCGCGCGGCGCGCGCCACCTGCTCGGACACCTCCTCGAGCGGCACGCGCAGCCGGGCCAGGATCACCTCGAGGAAGCGCCCGGTGCCGGCGGCGCACTTGTCGTTCATGGCGAAGTCGACCACCTCGCCGGCGGGGCCGATGCGGATCACCTTGGTGTCCTGCCCGCCCATGTCGACGAGCAGGCCGGGTCGCCCGGTGCGCGCGAACGCGCCCCGCGCGTGGCAGGTGATCTCGGTGATCGCGCGCGCGGCCCGCACCCGCTTCCGGCCGTAGCCGGTGGCGCCGACCGGCAGCTCCGCGCCGGCGCCGGCCTCCGCGCGCAGCGCGCCGAGGAGGCGCTCGACCTGCGGCTCGACGCGCGGGTCGGCCGGCTCGACGCGGCTCGCCACCACCCGCCCCTCCGCGTCGAGCGCCACCGCCTTGCAGGTGGTGCGACCCGACGTCGATCCCGAGCGCCACCGCCCGGCTCACGCGAAGCCCTCGATGAACGCGACCAGCCGGTTCTCCGCCTGGGCGGCGGCCCAGGCCCGCGGGTCGCCGTGGTCCGCCTCGAGGAGCAGGACGCGCACGCCCAGCTCGGCCGCGAGCCGGTCCTTCAGGTCGACCTGGCCGATCGAGTACGGCTTGCAGGATCGGTCGGAGTGGAGCACGGCGCCGTCCACCTGGTAGGCGCGGCCGAGCCGGCGCAGCGTGGCGAGCCGGCTCGAGAGGTCCTGGTTCAGGATGACGTGCGTGTACGCGTCGGCCGCCGAGCCGAGCGGATCGGCGGGATCGATCCGGGCCCCCGCCTCGGCCCAGGCGTTGGTGTAGCTGGTGCAGACGAAGTTGCAGCCGCGCTCGGCGAAGAGCGTCGAGAGCTCGCGCACCGCGAACCAGATGGGGAGGTTGTCCCAGAGCAGCCGGTGGCGCTCCTCGCGCACACCGCCCACCCCGCGCCGCACCCGATCCTCGAGCTCGTCGCGCAGCTGGCGGTAGTACGCGTTGCACGCCTCGGTGCCGCGGAGCGACACGATGGGCGCCATGTGGAAGAAGCCGTCGATGGCGGTCCAGGGGGCGGGGCGGTGACGGCCGGTCGCGAGGCACGCCGCCCAGAGGTCGCTCCCCTCCTTCGCCCGGCGCGTCACCTCGACCAGGGCCTGCGGCTCGAGGCGGCGCCCCGAGATCCGCCCCGCCACGCGCACCAGCTCGTCCAGCTGGTCGCGCACGTAGCGCACGTCGTGCTCGCGCGCGTGGCCGTACACGAAGGGCGTGTCGATCAGCACGAGCGGCACGCGGAAGTGCTCGGCCAGGGCGCGGTACCAGTAGAGCACCGTCTGGCAGATGTTGGTGCAGCAGGCGAGGAGGTCGGGCCGCGGCAGCCGCCCCACCGGCGTCCGGCCGGTGAGCACGCTCCCGAGATCGGCCCTCGCGTAGCTGCACAGGTCGCGCGAGTAGCCGGCCTCCTCGGCGGCCTCGGAGAGGCCCGTCACGAGCCGCTGCACGCCGCAGAGCGCCGCGTGGTTCTCCGGGTAGACCGCGTGGAACCCGAGCGCCCGCAGCGGCTCGACCGGGAAGCCGCTCGTGACCCACGCCACCGGGACCGCGCCGTCGGCGTGGCGCCCCTGGTAGTAGTGGACGGTCATGAGCTCCTTCAGCTTGCGCGCCGACTCGAGCGGCGGGCCGAAGGGGCCGCCGCCCCGCGCGCGCCCGCGGCGCCGGAGCTGCCGCTGCCACGCCTCGAGCGACGCCAGGAGCGGCCCGATCACCCGGCCCGCCGCCTCGTACCGGACGCGCCGGAGGATCACGCCGCCCTCCCCGCCGAGAGCAGCTCGACGAACGCCTCGACCCGCGTCACCACCTGGGCCGGGAGCGCCGCCTCGAGCTCGCCCTCCACCACCAGCACCGGGACGCCCCGGCGCGCGAAGGCGGCCCGGATGGCCGGGACGTCGAAGAGCTCGGGCTCGCAGAACTTCACGAGGTGCAGGAGCACGCCCCGCGCGCCCGAGCGCTCCCGCAGCGCCTCGAGGTGCCTGATCCGCGCGCCCTGCTCCGCCGCGCGCGTCGGGCAGGGCGGCGCCGCGAGGTGCCGCTCGACCAGCGCCGCCCAGGGATCTCCACCCTCGAACGCCGGCGCCCGCACCACCCGCCGGCCCACCGCGGCGTAGTCGTCGGCCGCGACGTAGGCCCCGGCGTCCCGGAGCACCTCCAGGATCGCGGCCGGCTCCGGCACGTAGCCCGACACCAGGATCGGCACGCCGGTCTGGACCGGCGCGGGCCGGAGCGCGGCGCGGGCGGCCCGGAGCTCGGCCAGGTGGTCCTCCGGCCAGAGCCACTCGCCGCGGCGGAGGAGCGCGTACAGCTCGGGGTCGGAGAGGTCGAGGCGCGCGCGCCCGTCGAGCAGCTCCGCGCGCGCCGCGTCGATCTCGTCGTGCAGGCGGACGGCGGCCGCGAGGCGCGCTGGCTCGAGCCGCCGCCCCGCCAGCGCCTCGAGCGCGCACGCGAGCGCGCGGAGCTCCGCCTCGAGGAAGGCGCGCACGCCGGGGCGCTCGAGCCCCTTGGGGTGGAGGAAGGTGAGGGCCGGCTTGCTCCACCCGCCGAGATCGGTCACCAGCGTGGCCAGCCCCTGGATCGAGTCGCAGGTGTGCGGGAAGAGGACGGCGTCGACCGCGTCGGCGCCGGCGGCGGCGAGGAAGGCGAGGGCGTTCCGCGCGACGGCGCAGACGTAGGGCTGCAGCCGTCCGGCCGCGTCGCCGCGCGGCGGGCCGGGCGGGCCCCACAGCTCCACCGAGAGGACGTCGAGCGCGGTGAGGAGCTGCTTCGGGTGGTGGACCGGCAGCACCGCCACCGTTCGCCGGCCGTGCAGCTCGCGCTGACGCTGGATGTACTCGGTGCGCGTCAAGGTCGGGAGGGCCTCGGCGCGAGAGGAGAGCACAAGCGCTCGGCGGAGTCACCGGCGGAGCTCCCGGATCCTCGCCCTCGCCCCCAGAAGCAAGCGGGGCCGGCCACCAGGCCGACCCCGCCCTGCCCTGCTCCCGTCCCCGGCCTAATCCTCCTTGCGGCTGCGCTTCGCCTCGATCTCCTTCTCCAGCTCCTCGATCTCCCGGGTCACCTTGCTCTCGGCGCTGGGGAGCTCCTCGCCGGCCTTGCCGGTGAAGTGCGCCTCGCCGGGCCGCCAGCCCGGGGTCAGCGTGGAGGCGAGCTCGTCCGCGCCCTTGCGCATGCTGCCGGACAGCCGCCGCACGATGGCCTGGGCGAAGATCCCGAACCCGACCAGCGGGAGGAAGACCAGGAAGAGGGCGCCCAGCACCGGGACGACCACGAGGAGCAGCGGGAAGGGGACCTTCACGTACCGCGCGCCGCCGGGACCGGGGAGGCGCCCGCCCTCGGGCGGCACCACCTCGACCTTCCAGGACCGCGGGGACCAGTAGTAGCCAGCCTTCACCTCGGATCCACCCGTGTACGCCATGACCGCCTCCCTGGCGCCGCGCGCCAGTGCGTGGAGCATGCAACCGAAGCCGATGAACGGAAGGGCGACCAGGAACATCGCGCCGAGGACCGGCGTCAGGGCCAGCGCCGCCGCCGCAGGGATGCGCCGCCAGCAGCCCGCGCCCTCGGGGAGCCGCTTGCCGTCGTGCTCGACGACCTCGATGGCCCAGCGCGACGCGTTGAAGTAGTACCCGCCGTGAACCGCCGCTCCGCCGTGGATTGCGCTCGTCATGTTCGTCTCCCTTCCTGATTGCAATCTCTCGCGTTCACGCTCCGGTGGAAATCGGGACGGGTCCCGGTTCGCGCGGGAAAGAATCCGCGGGAGACGGCGGACCGACACCGGGCTCCCGGCCCCCGCGGCCACCGAGGCGAGCGGCCGGGACGCCGCGGAGGGCGCGCCCCCGGCTCCGGAGGCGGGCCCGGGGGAACGCCCGAGGCGCGCCTCGGGCGATCACCCGAGACACGGGGCCGGGACGCTCCAACCCCGCGATTCCCCGTGGAGCGGCCTCGCGAGGAGGCAGTCGCGCGCCCTCAGGGCGACCCGGCCGGGCTCTCTCCCGCGTCCTCGGCGACCTCGGCCTCGTCGGTCGGCCGGGCGGGCTCGGGCGCGCGCCAGCGCGTGCCGGCCGGCCTGCCGCGCAGCGCGAGCGGGAGCAGCGCGACGGTGGCGGCGGCGATCGCGGCGACGTCCACGAGCGCGAAGGTGATGGCCGCCCGCGCCTCGAACAGCGCCGCCCGAAGCCGACTGCGCACCGTCTTCCCCGCCATGCTCGCCGCCTCCGGCGGCTGGCCCATCGGCTCGCCCCCGCGTGACGAGGGGGCTGGCGACCGGCCCGAGGGACGGTCGCCTCTCGATCACTCTGTGTCAACAGGCCAGCAGGTGCAACATCCTCGATCGACGCACCGTACCGGGGGGTGACCCGCCGTCGCGGCGCGCCGGAGAGCGTCACCCCGGCGGTCGTGGACGAGCGCGCCCCGCGATTCCAGCTATGATCGAGAGGCTGGGCCTCGCGGCCCGGCGCGGGCATAGGTCGGGCCGCCCGCGGCGAAGGACCCTCCGCTGGCAGCCGTCACCGCCCGCGCGAGGCCCGCGCAAGAGGAGGACACGGTGAACGACGCGCTCGCGGACGTGAAGAAGCGGCTCCGGTCGGCGGAGCAGCTCCTCCAGCAGCATGGGACCTCGAGCATCCTCGAGAACGTCGAGCTGGCCCGCGCCATCGACCGGACCCGGCGGCTGCTCCGCCACGCCGATCGGGGCCGCGCGCCGACGCCGGAGCTGCTCCACGCGATCTCGACGGTGGACTCGCTGACCGCGGGTTGACGCGGCGAGGGCCCAGGCGCGACGCCCGGGCCCCCGTGGTCTCCGTCCTTCGATCCACGCTCAGGTCAGGAAGAGCTCCCGCGCCACCGCCTCCCAGCGGTCGCCGGCCAGCGCCCGCGCGATCCCGTCGACCGGCGCGCCGCCGTCCTGCAGCACGCGCCCGAGCTCCGGCTCCATCCGGCGGAGCAGCGCGTCGCTGGCGTCCTCGAGGAGGTGCTGCGCGGCGGCGCCGACGTGCAGCTGGCGCAGGTTGGCGGCGAGCCGCGGCGCCTTCACCTTGAAGAGCCAGCCCGCGCCGTACGGATCGTCCTGCGGGGCGGTGCCGGCCTTCACCGCGGGGTTCACCGCGACCACGGTGCCGTCGACCGGCGAGATCATCGGGACGCTGCCGTCGCGGTCGCGCAGGTCGATGGCGACCTCGCCCTGCGTCACGCGGGCGCCCGGCGCGGGCAGGTGCACGTTCACTGGACCGACCAGCTTCTGCGCGAGGTCGTCCAGGCCGACCGTGACGAGCCCGTCGGCGTCGAGCCGCGCCCAGGTGTGGCCCGGGTGCAGGTGGACGCCGGCCGGCACGTGGAACCAGCCGGCGACGGCCGGGCGCAGCGCGGTGGCGCCGGCGGGGCGCGCCGTGCGCCGCTGGGCCCCGACCTCGAGGACCGGCGCCGCGCGCCGCGCGCCCTGCACATAGCGCCAGAAGGGGATGAAGAGCAGCAGGTAGGCGATGCCGAGGCAGTACTCCTGAAGCTTGGCGGGGTAGACGGAGAGGAGATCGTAGGCCATGGCATCCTCGGGCTGCGTGGTGCTCGGTGCTGCGCTCCGTGCGATGGGCCTGTGCTAGCTGGCGTGCGCGGCGGCGTGGTTCATGGCGGCGAGGACGACGACTCCGACGATGGCCAGCGCGAAGGCGAACATCATGGCGTGCTCCCTGGGCTCTTGCTGCGTGGGCTGCGACTCGCTCGCTTCGTCCCTTCGCCCTCTCCACATCGCAAGCGCGGGGCCAACGCTCGGGCCGCCGCGCCGCGAGCGCGGATCGCCCCGCCTTCCAGGGGTTTGCGCGTGAGTGCGCCCTGGAGGCGCGGGCGGGCGCCGGCGCTCCGACCGCTGACATCCGCAGCGGTCGGGGGGCCACGCGACGCGCGGTCCTCAGGAGATCCGGGGGGTTGCGGCCAGGATGGGCGGGTGACGAGGAGCGCAACAGCATGCAGAGATCCGCGACGCCTCACCTCCCCGACGCGGCGGACGCGAGACGACACCGCCCTCCCCCGTCGCCGAGGGAGGGCGGTGGCCCGCGCAGGCGCGGTCGTGCGGTCAGTGCTCCTGCGGGAAGCCGGGGGCCTCGCGCAGGATGGGCATGCGGTTGACGACCCAGCGGAAGGCCAGGACGCCGATGGTGCAGAGGGCGACCGAGACCCAGATCTCCATCCAGCTCGGCACGTAGCGGACGGGCTGGTTCCAGTTGAAGGCGATGACCGACACGTTGAGCCGGTTCAGGACGATGCCGAGGACGCCGATCACGGCGGCCACCCGGACCACCGTCACCTTGCCGTTGCGCGCGCCGTAGGCGAACAGGAACGAGGGCAGGAGCACGAAGCCCAGGATCTCGACCAGGAACCAGGCGCCGTAGCCGGTGGCGAGGTAGCCGAAGGCGTGCCCGTCGACCACGCCCTGCAGCTTGAGGAAGAAGTAGGCGAACATCACCACCGCGCCGGCCTTGCCGAGGCCGAGCGTCAGCCCGTCCACGCTGTGGCCGCCCACCTGGCTCGCGAAGGCGCGGTGCGAGAGCGCGCCCTCCACGATGACCATGCACAGGCCGGCGATGATCGCGGAGATGAAGAAGAAGATGAAGATGTAGGGCGTGTACCAGAGCGGGTGGAGCTTGGTCGGCGCCAGGAGGAAGAGCGACCCGAGCGCCGACTGGTGCATGGTCGAGAAGATGACCGAGAGCACCGTGAGCGCGATGAGCAGCTTCTTCGCCACCGCGTGGATCTTCCGCCAGCCCAGCCACTCCCACAGCGGGACCGTGAACTCGAGCAGCAGCACGGTCGTGTAGCACATGACGCACCACGCGACCTCGAAGAGCACCGAGGCGGTCCCGTAGTTGAAGATGGCCTGGACGATGTTCCAGGGCCGGCCCAGGTCGGCCAGGAGGCCGATCACCGCCATCACGTAGCCGAGGAAGGCGGTCAGGATCGCCGGCCGCTCGATCGAGTGGTAGTCCTTCAGCCCGAACAGCTGCACCGTGGAGCCGATGGTGAAGCCGCCGGCGGCCAGCACGATCCCGGTCATCATGTCGAAGCCGATCCAGATGCCCCAGGGCGCGCTCTGCGTCAGGTTGGTGGTGGCCCCCAGGCCCACCGCGAAGCGGTAGACGAGCAGCGGGACGCCCACCGCCAGGATGAACGCGGCCACCGCGTTCGCCGGGGTGAGGAGCGAGCGGAGGTACTCGCGCATGCTCATGCCGAGCAGGATCTTCTCCCTGAAGAACGACGGCTGCGCCGCGATCTCACCGCCAGGCTGTTCCGCATAGCCGGCAAGGAGCGCCGGGCACCTTTCGCTTCGCGAAGAGTGCCTCGGTCGGGTGTCGGGTTCCGGCTAGCCATGGTGATCCTCCTTCTTGGCGGTGCCGGCGGCTCCGTGGGTGTCCTCGTCGACCTTCTCCTTGCGGTGCGAGAACGCGTACAGCGCCATCAGGAGCGGCGGCCAGAGCGTCATCACGAACGGCGGGGCGCCCAGCGCGCCGGCCACGAGGTCCGGGTATGGCCGCTCGCCCATGTCGGTGCGGAAGCGCGAGCTGCTCCGGCGGGACGTCGGTGAGGTAGAGCCAGCTCGTCCCGCCGGCCTCGCGCTCGCCGAAGACCTCGTGCAGGTAGCGGCCGGGGTTGGTGTAGATGCGGGTCTTGGCCACCTCGAGCAGCTCGGCCCGCTTCCCGAAGGTGAGCGCGCCGGAGGGGCACGCCTCGGTGCAGGCCGGCTTCAGCCCCTTCGCCTGCCGCTCCGCGCAGAAGGAGCACTTGCGCACCCGCGGCGCGTTCGAGCCGTACTCGTACTTCGGGATGTCGAACGGGCAGGCGATCATGCAGTAGCGGCAGCCCATGCACTTCGACGCGTCGTAGACCACCGGACCGCTGGGCAGCTTGTCCATGGCCCGCACCGGGCAGGCCGACGCGCAGGCCGGCGCGAGGCAGTGCATGCACTGCTTCTTCGCGAACCGCTCCACCCCGGGCGCCTTCTCGGCCCGGTTCACCACCGTGAAGGCGTGCTCGCGACGTGTCGCGCGTCGCGCGAAGACCTCCGCGTCGCCCTCCTCGGGCGGCGGCAGCCGGTTCGCCTCGGAGCACGCGGCCTCGCAGGCGCGGCAGCCGACGCACAGCGTGGTGTCCACCAGGACGCCCGGGCCAGCCGCGCGTCGCGTGCCCGGCGGCGGCGTGCGCCCGATCGGCGCGCCGAGGAGCCCTGCGCCCGCGGCGGTCGCGCCCGCGGCTTCCAGGAACCCTCTGCGAGTGATCTTCATGTCCCCTCCGGCGATCGAGCCCGTTGCCCCGCCCCGCGTCGGGCTCCACCGTCGGTGGACCCCACCCGCGGACGATCTCATCCCCCGGGCGTGAGCATCGTAGCAGTCACCGGTGGCAAATGGATTGCGGACGATCACGCAATTCCGCATAATAATTCATCAATCTGGCCAATCGGCCGTGGCGGCACCGCGCACCCGGGCGCGTGCGGCCCGCCCGCGCGCGGCAGACCACCGCGACCATGCGCGAAACGCGCGCGACGATCCGTCCAGCACAGGAACCGATCGGCGGATCGAACGGGATCCTCCCCGTTCATCCGGCGGGGATCAGCCGCGCAGCGATGCCGGGCGACCGGCAGCTCGCGCTCGCGGGCCACGCGCAGCGCCTCCTCGCGATCGGTGGCGCAGGCGGCGCAGTCGAGCACGAAGGGGAGCACCTCCAGGCGGGCCTCGTCGATCTCGTCGCCGCAGGTCCGGCAGGTGCCGTAGCGCCCCGCCTCGAGCCGCTGCCAGCGCGGCGTCGACCTGGCGCGAGCTCGCCCCGCGCGCACCTCGCCGAGCACGCTCGAGCCCGTGCTGCGCCTGCTCGCTCTGCGACGACTCCTCGAGCTCCTTGCACCCGCTGGGCGCCCCGGAGCTCGTCGATGTCGGCGGCGGACGGCGGCTGGTCTCGAGGATCAGCCGGCGGCGGCGCTGCAGCCAGGACCTCACCCGCACGACGTCGGTCGCGCGCATGGCGCACCCGCGAGCCTGCATGGGGTCGCTCCGTGCGGCTCCACCGGAGCGAGCATCCGCCCGCGGGATGCCCCGCGTCGAGGTGCTCTTTCGGAGGTCCGCCGAGGGGGTCGTGCGGCTGGACGCGCGGACGGCCCCCAGAACGCGCCGGCAGGCCGTCGGCGAGGCCCTGGAATCGGGAAAGGGCCGGCGCTTCCGCGCCGGCCCTCGCCCACGCCGCGCCAGGCGGCGGTCAGGTCAGGAAGTACTCCCGCGCCAGCTCGTCCCAGCGCTCGCCAGCGAGCGCGCGGGCGATGCCGTGCACCGGCGTGCCGCCGTCCTGGAGGACCTGCCCGAGCTCGGGGGCGAGCCGCAGCGCGAGCGTGTCGCCCGCCGCGTCGAGCATGCGGCGCGCCGGCGCGTCGGCGTGGAGCTGGCGGAGGTTGGCGACGAGCCGCGGCGCCTTCACCTTGAAGAGCCAGCCGGCGCCGTACGGAGTCCTCGATCCCGCCATGGCCGCGCACGCGCGGGTTCACCGCCACCACCGTCCCGTCGACCGGCGAGAGCATCGCGACGCCCCGATCCTCGTCGCGCAGCTCGATGGCCGGCTCGCCCTGAGCGACGCGGGTCCCGACCGCCGGCAGCTCCACCACGGCCGGTCCCACCAGCTTGTGGGCGAAGTCGTCGAGGCCGACCGACACCAGGCCGTCGCCGTCGAGGCGGGCCCAGGTGTGCCCGGGGTGCAGGTGCACGCCCGCTGGCACGTGGAACCAGCCGGAGGAGGCGGGGCGCGGGAGGACGGTCGCGCCGGCCGGGCGGGCGGACGCGCTCGCGGCGGTCACGGCCGCGCGCGCCGGCGCCGACACCCGCACCACCTCGCGGACCTCGCGGCGGCTGCCCTGCACGTACCGCCAGAACGGGATGAAGAGCAGCAGGTAGCCGACTCCGAGGCCGTACTCCAGGAGCTTCGCCGGGTACACGGAGAGCAGATCGTAAGCCATGACGCCTCCTTCACGTGCACCTGCGCAGTCGCCGACCGAGGTCAGCGCGAGGCGCAGTAGTTCAGGGCCGGGACGACCGCGAAACCGATGAGAGCCAGCGCGAGTGCGAACATCATGACGTCGCTCCTTTTCCAGCTCCTGCGGGTGGCACCTCGCTGCGTTCCTTCGACCTCTCCTCATCGCAAGGCGCGGGCCAGCCTGGCCCACGCGCCGCCGCCGTCGAGATCGCCACGCGGATCCGCGCGGTTGCGCCGGTCCCCTCCGGCGCGCGGAGAGCCGGGCGCCGCGGAGCGCACGGCCGGACTGGTGAGAGCAGCAGCGGCGCGGGGCCGCTCCCCGCCGCGATCCGCAGCCTTTCCCGGCACTTGGGCCTGGATCGCGCCGGTGGCGAGGATCGCAACGCGTTGCAGAGTTTCTAGACGGCCGAACTGCCGCAGGCGGTGGCGCCGATGGCCCGGGCGCGGATGGCCCGGCGCGGGGCGCCGCGCGGCCGGCGCCCCGCCGCTATCGTCTCCCCGCCGGCTCGCTCGACCGCGTGGCGCGGATGGCGCTCGGCGCCCCGGAGGACGCATGGACCTCGGCTTCGTCGGGCTCGGGATCATGGGCAGGCCCATGGCCACGAACCTCCTGAAGGGAGGGCACACGCTCCACCTCCACTCGCGGAGCGGCGTCCCGGAGGACCTGAAGGCGCTGGGCGGGCGCGCCTGCGAGAGCGGGCGCGAGGTGGCGGAGCGCGCCGCCGTGGTCTTCTGCATGGTCCCGGACACGCCGGACGTGGAGAAGGTGCTGTTCGCGCCGGGCGGGGTGGCCGAGGGGCTCGGGCCGGGCAAGGCGGTGGTCGACATGAGCTCGATCTCGCCCATCGAGACCCGCCGCTTCGCGGAGCGGGTGCGCGCGCTCGGCTGCGACTACCTCGACGCGCCGGTGTCGGGCGGCGACGTGGGCGCGCGCGCGGCGACGCTCACCATCATGGTGGGCGGCGACGCAGCGGCGTTCGAGCGGGTGCGTCCGCTCCTCGGCCTGCTCGGCAGGAGCATCACCCACGTCGGCGGGGTCGGCGACGGCCAGGTCTGCAAGGTCGCGAACCAGATCGTGGTCGCGCTCACCATCGAGGCGGTCGCGGAGGCGCTGCTCTACGCGTCGAAGGCGGGCGCCGACCCGGCCAAGGTGCGGCAGGCGCTGCTCGGCGGCTTCGCCGGCTCGCGCGTGCTCGAGGTTCACGGTGAGCGGATGCTGCAGCGGCGCTTCGAGCCCGGCGCCCGGGTGGCGCTCCACCAGAAGGATTCTCGGCAACGCGCTCGCCGGGGCCCGGGCCATGGGACTGCCGCTGCCGGCCACCGCCGCCGCTCAGGAGCTGTTCAACGCCGTCGCCGCCGCGGGCGGGGCGAAGCTCGACCACTCGGCGCTCCTGCTCGCGCTCGAGCGGCTGGCCAGCCACCAGCTCGGCGCCGGGGGCGGGTGAGAGGAGGCCGGAGTGACCGGGCGGGCCGCCGTGCGCACGGATGGTCAAGTGACTGACTCCGTGGCGGGGCGCGGCGCACCCCCGAAGGTGCGAGTGCCGAGCCCGCTCCGTGACGCGCGAGGTCATAAAAATCCGAGCCTGTACCCGGGCGGCCCGTTGCCGGATTCGATTCGAGAGCCAGAGAAACGTTCTCTGACCCTCCCACTCCGAGGAGCGACCATGAAGAAGGCCAAGGAAGCCCGCAGCGCGCCCCGCCCGAACTCCACCCGCCGCTCCTTCCTCAAGAAGGCGGCCCTCGGCGCGGCCGGCGCCGCGGTGGCGACCGCCCCGACCATCCACGTCGCGCAGGCGCCGGTGACGCTGCGCTTCCAGAGCACCTGGCCGACCAAGGACATCTTCCACGAGTACGCGCTCGACTACGCGAAGAAGGTGAACGAGATGACCGGCGGCCGCCTCAAGATCGAGGTGCTGCCGGCCGGCTCGGTGGTGAAGGCGTTCGACCTGCTCGACGCCGTCTCGAAGGGCACGCTCGACGGCGGCCACGGCGTGGTCGCCTACTGGTACGGCAAGAACACCGCGCTCGCGCTGTGGGGCTCGGGCCCCTCGTTCGGCATGGACCCGAACATGCTGCTGGCCTGGCACTACTACGGCGGCGGCAAGGACCTGCAGGCGGAGATCTACAAGTCCCTCAACCTGGACGTGGTCTCGTACATGTACGGGCCCATGCCGACGCAGCCGCTCGGCTGGTTCAAGAAGCCGGTGGCCAAGGCCGAGGACATGAAGGGCCTGAAGTTCCGCACCGTCGGGCTCTCCATCGACATCTTCAACGGCCTGGGCGCCGCGGTGAACGCGCTGCCCGGCGCGGAGATCGTGCCGGCCCTCGACCGCGGCCTGCTCGACGCGGCCGAGTTCAACAACGCCTCGTCGGATCGCATGCTCGGGTTCCCGGACGTCTCGAAGATCTGCATGCTGCAGAGCTTCCACCAGTGCTCGGAGCAGTTCGAGATCCTCTTCAACAGGAAGCGGCTCGACGCCCTCCCCGCCGACATCCGCACCATCATCGGCCACGCCGCGCAGGCGGCCTCGGCCGACATGTCCTGGAAGGCGATCGACCGGTACTCGACCGATTACCTCGAGATGCAGAGCAAGCAGGGCGTGAAGTTCTACAAGACGCCGGACGCGATCCTGAAGCGGCAGCTCGAGATCTGGGACGAGGTGATGACGAAGCGCTCCGCCGAGAACCCGATGTTCAAGAAGGTCCTCGACTCGCAGCGGGCCTTCGCCGCTCGCACGGCGCGCTGGCAGGCCGACACGCTGGTGGACTTCCGCATGGCCTACAACCACTTCTTCGGGAAGAAGAAGGCCTAGACCGAGATGAAGCGGCTCCTCCTAGGGGTGGACAAGCTCTCCACCATGCTCGGCCACGCCTTCGCGTGGCTCATCGTCGTCCTCACCGCGCTCATCACCTGGGAGGTGCTCTCGCGGAAGTTCCTCGACACCCCGCACGCCTGGGTGTTCGACGGGCAGATCATGCTGTACGGCACCCTGTTCATGATGGCAGGGGCCTACACGCTCGCGAAGAACGGCCACGTGCGGGGTGACGTGCTGTACGGCTTCTTCCCCGTCCGGCTGCAGGCGGGCCTCGACCTCGCGCTGTACCTGCTCTTCTTCCTGCCGGGGAGCATCGCGATGGTCTACGCCGGCTGGACCTACGCGCTCGAGTCGTGGGCCATCCGCGAGCACTCGACCATCACGGTCGACGGCCCGCCGGTCTATCCGTTCAAGTTCATCATCCCGCTGGCCGGTGCCCTCATCCTGCTGCAGGGGGTGGTCGAGATCGTCCGCTGCGTGGTGGCGCTGCGGACCGGCGCGTGGCTGTCGCGCGAGGAGGACGTGGAGGAGGTGGACGTCGACAAGCTGAAGGAGCTGGTCCACGTGAAGGACGAGGACCTCGAAGCGCTCGACGAGGTGGTGGCGCGGCGCCAGCAGCAGGAGGAGCGGCCATGAGGAAGGAGCTCTGGTTCGGCCTCATCCTCATGGGGCTGCTGATCCTCATGACGTTCGTGATCATGCCGGCGCCTTCGAAGATGACGCCGGCGCACCTCGGGCTCCTGATGCTGTCGCTCGTGGTGGTCGCGATCATGGTGGGGTTCCCCACGGCCTTCACGCTGATGGGGATGGGCACGCTCTTCGCGTGGCTCGCCTACCGCTTCGGCGATCCCGCGATCGCGACGCAGCAGACGCTCGACCTGATGGTCCAGCGGACCTACGCCGTGATGACGAACGACGTCCTCATCTCGATCCCGCTCTTCGTGTTCATGGGCTACATGGTCGAGCGCGCGAACCTGATCGAGCGCCTCTTCAAGAGCCTGCACCTCGCCATGTCGTTCGTGCCGGGCTCGCTCGCCGTGGCGACGCTCGCCACCTGCGCGCTCTTCGCCACCGCCACCGGCATCGTCGGGGCGGTGGTGACGCTCATGGGCCTGCTGGCGTTCCCCGCCATGCTCAAGTCGGGCTACGACATCAAGCTCTCGGCCGGCGCGATCACCGCGGGCGGGTGCCTCGGCATCCTCATCCCGCCCTCGGTCATGCTGATCCTGTACGGCGCCACCGCCGGCGTCTCGGTGGTGCAGCTCTACGCGGGCGCCTTCTTCCCCGGGCTCATGCTGGCCGGGCTCTACATCGCGTACGTGATCGTCCGGGTGAAGCTCCGCCCGTCGCTCGCCCCGGTGCCGCCGCTGGAGGAGCGCACGGTGAAGGTGCCGGAGTGGGTGCAGTCGGTCGCCGGCGGCCCGCGCCGCCGCGCGCTGCCGCGCCTGCTCTCGGCGCTGGGGCGCCCGCCCGCTGGCGTGCCGCGGCGCAGGGTCGCGGGGCAGCTCCTGGTGTCGCTCCTCCCCGCGTTCGTGCTGCTGGTCGGGTTCGGGATCGCGTGGGAGGTCACCACCGCGGTGCGCGTCATCGAGACCGGCGGGCTCTCCGAGATCGGCGAGACCGGCGGCGGCGGCGACACCGCCTACGCCGGCGTCCAGGAGCCGACCGCCGAGGAGGCGGGCGGGGTGGCCGAGCCGCCTGGCGCGGCGGGTACGCCCGCGCCGGCCGCGCCCGTCGCCGGCGGCGTGCAGGAGCCCCCGGGCGCAACGGCCGGGACCCCGCCGTCGGCCGCCGTCAATCCGAAGGAGGCCGCGGGGGCGGCCCACGCCGAGGAGACCGGGGAGCGACGGCCCATCCCGCGCCTGTTCTGGGTCGGGGTGCTGGTGGCGCTGCTCCTCCTGGTCGGCCACTTCGCCATCTTCACCTTCGAGCGGCTCGAGGTGCTGAAGATGCTGCTCACCTCGTTCTTCCCGCTCACGGTCCTCATCCTGGCCGTGCTCGGGTCGATCATCTTCGGGTGGGCCACGCCGACCGAGGCCGCGGCGCTCGGCGCCATGGGGGCGATGCTGCTCACCGCCGCCTACCGCCAGTTCCGGTGGGAGGTGGTGCGGGAGGCGGTGTTCCTCACCGCCAAGACCACCGCCATGGTCTGCTGGCTCTTCGTCGGGTCGAGCATCTTCTCCGCCGCGTTCGCGCTGCTCGGCGGGCAGGGGCTCATCGAGCGCTGGGTGATCGGGCTCGACATGACGCCCATCCAGTTCATGCTCCTCGCGCAGGCCATCATCTTCCTGCTCGGCTGGCCGCTCGAGTGGACGGAGATCATCGTCATCTTCATGCCGATCTTCATCCCGCTGCTCGGCCACTTCAACATCGACCCGCTCTTCTTCGGGCTGCTCGTCGCGCTCAACCTGCAGACGGCATTCCTCTCGCCGCCGGTGGCGATGGCCGCCTTCTACCTGAAGGGCGTGGCGCCGAAGCACGTGACGCTGAACCAGATCTTCGCGGGGATGATGCCGTTCATGGTGATCCAGCTGGTGGCCCTGGCGCTGCTCTACCTGTTCCCGGGCATCGGGTTGTGGCTGCCGCAGGCGCTGTACCGCTGAGGTGAGCGCCCCACCCCCGCGCGGCGCGCCGGGGGTGGGCTCCGCCGGGCGGCACGCTCGCCGGGAGGCCCGCATGGCGGCGCCCAGCACCGGTCCAGCCCTGCTGGTCGTCTCGGCGCTGCTCCACGCCGCCTGGAACGCGCTCCTCAAGCGCGAGCGCTCGCCGCAGGCGGCGTCGCTCGGCGTGCTGGCGGCGGCGGTGGCGTTCTCCGCCGTGGCGGTCGCGGCCTGGCCCGGCGCGACGCTGCCGCGCGGGGCCGCGCTCGGCTGGGCGATTGGAGCGGGCGGCTTCGAGGCCGTCTACTTCGTCACGCTCGGCGAGGCGCTCGCCCGCGCGAGCTACGGCGCGGTGTACGCCATCGCCCGCGGCGGCGCGCTCCTGGTGGTGTGGCCGGCGGCGGCGCTCCTGCTCGGCGAGCCGGTGACGGCACGCAGCGCGGCCGGCGCCGCGCTGGTGGGCCTGGGGGTGGCGCTGGTGGCGGTGGCCGGGCGCGAGCGCGCCACCCGCGGCGGGATCGGCCTCGCGGTCGCCTGCGCCGCGAGCATCGCCGGCTACCACCTCTGCTACGACCGCGCGCTCCTGGCCGGCGCGGCGCCCGCGCCGCTCTTCGCCGTCGCCTTCGCGGTGGCCCTCCCCTGCGTCTTCGGCTGGGCCCGCCGCGGCGGCGCCGGCGCGGGGTGGGGCGGCGGCTGGCGGACGCCGCTGCGCTGGGCGTTCGCCGGCGCGCTCGCGACCGCCTCGTTCCTGCTGTTCCTGGGCGGCCTGGCGCGGAGCGGGGCCGGGCCGGCGCTCACCCTCCGCAACACCTCGGTCGTGTTCGCGCAGCTCCTCGCGCTCGCCATGGGCGAGGCGGTGCCGCGCCGGCAGCTCCTCGGGGCGGCGCTGGTGGTCGCCGGCGCGGCGCTGGTGGCGAGCGGCTGAGCGAGCCGCCCTCAGCGCCGCAGCGTGATCCTGGTGGACACCGCGGCGCCCGCCGCGGTGGTCACCGTCACGAGGTGAGTGCCCGGCCCGACGTCGGGGCCGATCCTGGCCGTGACGACGCTGCCGTCGAAGGTGAGGAGCCGCTGGGGCCGGCCGTCCAGCGCGACGGCGGGCGCGCGGGGGCCGAGGTTCCGGCCGCGGACGGTGAGGGCGGCGAGCCCGCTGGCGCTGGCGTCGTCGATGACCGGGGCGCCGAGCACGCGCGGCGGCGTGGCGGTGGCGGGCCGCAAGGTCACCGGCCGCGAGGCCGCCACGCCGTCGGCCCGGACCACCTGGACCACGGCGCGCCCGGGCCCGGTGCCGCGGGCGAGGCGCGCGAGGACGGTGCCCTCGTCGCTCGAGATCGCCTCCAGGGTCACGCCGGAGAGGCGGACCGTCGGGAGGGCCGGGCCGAAGTGACGGCCCCGGACGGTGAGCGTCGCCGCGGCAGGATCGATGGTGGCGCCCAGGATGATCGGGGGCGCCGCCGGCGGCGCCGCGTGGACGAGCGCGGGCACGAGCCCGAGCAGCGCGAGCCAGCGAGCCAGCCGGCGCGCGGTCGTGCGGTGCGCGAGGTGGGTGGTGGTCATGGCTTCCCTCCTGTGGCGAGGCGCGGGTCGGGGCGCGGCACCCCGCAGGTTCACATCGGGTGACAGCGGTAGCAGGTGGGCGCGCCGTTCGTGAAGTACTCGTAGGGCCGGCCCCAGACCGGCTGCGGGTCGGCCAGGTGGCAGGCCACGCTCGCGCAGGTCTTGGTGGCCGGGTTCCAGGTGGCGCCGCCGAGGCCGAAGGAGACGGTGGTGCCGGACCAGGCGACGTCGGCCGGCCAGGGCAGGGTGGGACCGGTGCCGGTCATCCAGCTCGGGCGCGAGGGTGCGTTCGGCGCGGCCGGCAGCCAGGAGAGCGCCGGCAGCGTGCTCCGCGGGTCGAAGACCACGTCGCGCAGGCCGTTCACGTGCCGGAGCGGGAGCACCTTCCCGACGCCGGTCGCCGCGCCGCCCGGGCCGTGGCAGGCGCTGCACTGCTGCGCCGCCTGCCAGCCCGAGGCGATGCGGTAGGCGTCGCCGCCCGGGACCGCGTAGGCGCCGGTGGTGTCCAGGTAGTAGAAGCCGCCGGGACCGGTGTTGGCGGGGTCGGTGGTCTCGTAGTGGCAGGTCTGGCAGGTGATCGGGCTCGCGTCCTCGGTCGGGCCCCAGGTGCGGCCGTGCTTGCTGGAGTGGAACGGCCCCGGCATCCCGAGGAAGTGGCCGAACTCGTAGCCGTCGTCGGCGAGCCCGAGGTGGCTGTTGGCCGTGGTGGTGGCGGCGCCGCCGCTCGGGTAGGCGGGCGGGTTGTCGTGGCAGCCGGTGCAGCCGAGGTGCGCCCCCGAGGTCCAGGCGGGCGTGATCTTGAAGGTGGGCGCCTGCTGGCCGGTGGAGTGGCAGTAGGTCCCGGAGCAGGTCCCGGTGGCGCGGTCGAACGCGGCGGCCGGCGAGGCGAGCCCCTTCACGCTGGCGACCGGGGCCGCGGCCTCGTAGAGGATCACGTCCACCGTGCCGTTCATGTGGCGCTGCGCGTCCACCGAGTGGCAGGTGGCGCAGCCGAACGCGTAGACCGCGGGCGCGTCGGTGGGCGTGGCGCCCGGCAGCCGCTCCTCGAGCGCGCTCACGTCGGCGTAGCTGCCGGTCGCCTCGGCGCCGGCCAGGCCGAAGTGGGCGACGTGCGCGCCCGTGGCGGGCGGGAAGCCGTGGCAGGCCGCGCAGCCCGAGCCGCCGGTGCCGCCCACCAGGTCGAGCACCCCGTTCACGTGCTTGCCGCCGGCGAGGTCCACGGCGCCGTCCGCGCGGACCGTGTCGGGGTGACAGCCGGCGCAGCCCGTGACCTGGGGATGGGGGCCGGCCGGCGGGTAGCCGTGGCAGCTCGCGCAGAGCACCGCCGGCGGCGTCACCACCGCCGGGTCCACGTACGTCCAGATCGCCTCCCGGGCACCGTGGCAGTAGACGCCGGCGCAGGAGCGCGTGGACGCCGTCCAGGCCGGCGAGGCGCCGCGCGCCGCCGCCAGCGCGCCGAACACGACGCTGGAGGGCTGGCTCGGCGTGCAGACCGCCGGGTGGCACTCCGTGCACGCGAGGGCGCGCCGGGAGCGGGAGTCGCGCGTGTGGCTCAGGTGGGCGCCCAGGGCCGACGCGGCGGGGTCGCAGGTGGTCTGCGCGCCGGCAGGCGCCGGCGAAAGGCCGGCGATCAGGGCGAGGGCGAGGAGCGAGGCGGCGTGGAGGCGGTTCGAGCTCGACACGTGGACCCCCGGTTCGGCGAACGCGACGAATGTTCACTTGACGTCAACGTTCGTCCACCGGCGTTGACCCCTGTCAGGTGCATTCACCAAGGGTGCGTTACCCGAAGGGCCCCGGCGCCCGCGCACAGGCGGAACGGGTGCGGCGGAAGCAGCCGTCGGACCGCCGGCACGTCGACGTCCACGCGCGCGTCCGCTTCCGACGTCCCGCCGCCGCGGACCCGGGCCCGCCAATCCGTGACGGCCGGGGTCACACTGTGGCGCTCGGGCGCGCCGTGACCAGGGGCGGGGCTCCAGTTTTCGGAGACTTGGAGCCTCGGCGGCCGGCACGCAACGTGCTCCACTCCCGCCCGAACCGCGCCCGCCCCGGGCGCCAACACGACCGGAGACCCTCCAGATGAACACCCGCTCCTTCCTCACGCCCCTCGCTGCCGCGCTCGCGCTGGTCGCCAGCCCCGCCCTCGCGCAGCACGCGGATCACGGCCAGGGCATGCACCACGCCGCCGCGCCCTCCGCCGCCGCGGGCATCGCCGAGGGCACCGTGAAGAACGGCGTCCGCGTGGTCGAGATGACCGTCACCGACGAGGGCTTCGTCCCGTCGAAGGTGAAGGTGAAGAAGGGCGAGAAGGTCCGCTTCGTGGTGACGCGGAAGACCGACAGCACCTGCGCGAAGGAGATCGTGATCAAGGAGGCGGCCATCAACCAGCCGCTGCCGCTCGACAAGCCCGTGACGGTCGAGTTCACCGCCAGGAAGTCGGGCGAGGTCCGCTACGCCTGCGGGATGGACCACATCAGCGGCGTGGTCTTCATCCCGTAGTCAGCAGCCCGTCTTCATCCCGTGGCGCGCGGCCCCCTCCTCGCCGCGTCACGGGATCGAGGGCCGCGCCGGGCGCCCGCCCGGCCGCGGCCCTCCCCCTTCAGGGAGCCTCATCCGTCAAACTGGACATCCATCCGTTGTCCGTTTGACAGGAGTTTCGTCCGTCATCTAGGATGCCGGCTTCCGCTGCGCGTTTTCGCACACCCGGCGCGCCGGGAGGTAACGTGACCGCTCCGCTCCTGCCGCTGTTCGTGAAGCTCGCTGGCCGCGAGGTGGTCGTGGTGGGCGGCGGCGCGATGGCCGCGGCGCGCGTCCGGCAGCTGGTCGAGGCGGGCGCCCGGGTGACCGTGGTGGCGCCGGAGCTCCGCGAGGACGCCGCGGCGGGCGCGGCCGTGGTGGTGCGGCGCGCGTTCCTTCCCGCGGACCTCGACGGCGCCTGGTTCGCCGTGGCTGCCGCGACGCCGGAGGTGAACCGCGAGGTGGCCCGCGCCGCCGAGGCGCGCCGCGTCCTCGTGAACGCGGTGGACGATCCCGACACCGCGACCGCCTACACCGGCGGCGTGATCCGCCGCGGCGGCGCCACGGTGGCCATCTCCACCGGGGGCCGCGCCCCGGCGCTGGCCGGGCTGCTCCGCGAGGCGATTGACGCGGTCCTCCCGCGCGATCTCGGCGCGTGGGTCGAGGCCGGCGAGGCGGCGCGCGCCGCCTGGAAGCGCGAGCGCGTCCCGCTCGCCACCCGCCGCCCGCTCCTGCTCCGGACCCTCGGCGCGCTCTACACCGGCGACTCGGGCCGCCCGCCGGTGCCGCCCGGCTTCGTCTCCCTGATCGGCGCCGGCCCGGGCGACGCCGCGCTGCTCACCCGGCTCGCCGCCGACCGGCTGGGCCAGGCCGACGTGGTGCTGTACGACGCGCTGGTGCACGCCGACGCGCTGAAGCTGGCGCCGGGCGCCCACTGCTTCAGCGTGGGCAAGCGGGCCGGCCGCCCCAGCGTCTCCCAGCGCGCCATCGAGCGGCTCCTGGTCCGGACCGCCCGGCAGGGGAAGCGGGTGGTGCGGCTCAAGTGCGGCGATCCCTTCGTGCTCGGGCGCGGCGGCGAGGAGGCGCTGGCGCTCGCCGAGGCCGGCGTGCCCTTCGAGGTCGTCCCCGGCGTCTCCTCGGCCCTGGCGGCCCCCGCGCTGGCCGGGATCCCTGTCACCCACCGCGGCCTCTCGGCCGCCTTCGCGGTGGTGTCCGGCCACCGCGAGGAGACCTACGGCCCGGTCCTCGACGGCTTCGCGCCGGGAGCGCTCACCGTGGTGGTGCTGATGGGCGTGGCCGAGCGGGCGCGGATCGCCGCCCGGCTGGCCGCCCGGGGCTGGCCGGCCGGCACGCCCGCGGCGCTCGTGCTGGGCGCCTCGAGCGACGCCGCCTTCACCTGGCGCGGGACGCTCTCCGGCCTGGGCGAGGCGCCGCTTCCGCCGGAGCGCGCCGACCTCCCCGGCACCCTCGTGATCGGCGCGGTGGCGGCGCTGGCGCTCGGCGCCGAGCGGGCCCCGGCGCGCGCCGTGAAGAGCGCCTAGTCACGACCTCGTCCCCCCCGGCAGCAGGAGCACGCGTGACCCCGAACGACCGCCCCACCTTCGCCGACGAGCGCGAGATTGACGCCTTCGTCGCCATGCTGCGCCGCTTCGAGCGCGGCGAGATCGACGCGGAGCAGTGGCGCCTCTACCGGCTCGGGCGCGGGGCGTACGGCCAGCGCCAGGCGGGCGTGCACATGCTCCGGGTGAAGATCCCGCAGGGCATCGCCGGCGCCGCCCAGCTCCGCGCGCTGGCCGACGTGGCCACCCGCTGGTCGCGCGGCTTCGGGCACGTGACCACGCGCCAGAACCTGCAGCTCCACTTCGTCCGGCCCGCGGACCTCGAGCCGGCCATGCGGCGCCTCGCCGAGGCCGGCCTCACCACCTCCGGCGCCTGCGGGAATACGGTCCGGAACGTGGTGGCCTGCCCGCTCGCCGGCGTCGCGCTCGACGAGCCGTTCGACGTCTCGCCCTACGCCGAGGCGGTGACCCGCCACTTCCTGCGCCACCCGCTCGGCGACGCGCTGCCGCGAAAGTTCAAGATCGCCTTCGAGGGTTGCGCCCAAGACCACGTCGCGACCGCCATCCACGACCTCGGCTTCCGCGCCCGCCTGGGCCCGGGCGGCGCGCGCGGCTTCGAGGTCGCGGCCGCGGGGGGCACCGCCACCGCCTGCACCTCCGGGTCGCTCCTGGTCCAGCGCCTGCCCGCCGCCGACCTCCTCGCCCTCTGCGAGGCGGTGATCCGCGTATTCCACGCGCGGGGGGACAGGGTCAACCGCAAGCGGAACCGGATGAAGTTCCTGGTGCGCACGCTCGGGTTCGAGCCGTTCCGCGCGCTGGTCGAGGAGGCGCTGGCGGCGGTCCGCGCCGAGGGGGCGCCGCGCCTGCCCTTCGATCCCGAGCGGCCGCCGGAGGAGGCGCCGCCCTCGCACGACCGCCCGCCCCCGCCCAGCCCCCAGGCGCTGGCGGCCCGGCTGGCGGCGGCGCCGCTCCGCGGCCCGGGCGAGCCGCCCGCGCTCGCGAGCGACCTCGCGCCGACCGCCCTCGACCTGGCGCGGTTCCAGGCCACCCAGGTCCGCCCGCAGCGCCAGGCGGGCTTCTCGGTGGTGACGCTGCGCCTGCCCCAGGGCGACGTGACGTCCGCGCAGCTCGAGGCGGTGGCGGACCTCGCCCTCGCCTACGGCGACGGCGCGGTGCGGCTCGGGAACGCCGGCCACCTGCACCTGCGCTGGGTGCGGACCGCCGAGGTCCCGGCGCTCTTCGCGCGGCTCGCGGCGGCCAGCCTCGGCCGCGACGGCGTCGGCAGCGCCGCCGACGTGGTGGCCTGCCCGGGCGCGGACAGCTGCGGGCTGGCGGTCACCCGCACCCGCGGGCTGGCCCGCCGGATAGAGGAGGCGGTGCGGGCCCGGCTCGGCGACGAGGGCGCGCGGGCGCGGCTCCCGGTGCACGCCTCCGGGTGCCCGAACGGCTGCAGCCAGCACCACCTCGCCGCCATCGGCCTGCAGGGGAGCCTGCGGAAGGTGGGGGACCGAGCCGTGCCGCAGTCCTTCGTGCTGCTGGGCGGCGGGGTGGACGAGGGCGGCGCGACCTTCGGCAAGCTGGCCGCCAAGGTGCCGTCCCGCCGCGTCCCGGAGGCGGTGGCGGCGCTCGGCGCGCTCTACCTCGCCGAGCGCGCCGAGGGCGAGCTGGCCGGCGCCTTCTTCCGGCGGGCCTTCGATCGCGCCCGGGCCGTGCTGGCGCCGCTCGAGGCGCTACAGGCCGAGGACACCGTCCCCGCGGACTTCGAGGACGCCCCCGAGCCCGAGGGCGCTCCCGAGCCCGAGGCCAGCCCGGCGGCCTGAGGGCCGCCCGGCCGGGCGAGGACCATCACCCTCAGTAACCGCCGCCCTTCCCGCCGCCCGGCGGCTGGCCCGGCGTCGCGGCGGCGCGGATGGTGATGGTGCCGGTCGGCGTCGTCATCGTCCCGAGGTGGTTCCGGCAGTAGTACGGGATCACCGTGCCCTCCGTCGCGGTGCTCGGGATGGTGAAGCTCTTCTGGCCGATGAAGACCCCGGTGTCGAACGAGACGCCGCCCACGGCACCCGGAGTGAACGCGCCGGCGGTGGCCTCGCTGGTGACCGAGTGCTCCATGGCGGGGTTCACCACCGTGACGGTGGCGCCGGGCGGCACCGGCAGGTCGAGCGGCGAGAAGCTCATCCCGGAGATCGAGATGTAGTACCCCGGCCCCAGCCGGTTGTCGTTCGAGCTCGAGCCGCCGCACCCCCACGCGACGGCCACGCTCGCCACGACGGCGATCGAGAGCACCGCCAGCGACCTGGCGGCGAAGAGCTTCGCGAGCCTCATGACGTCCTCCGGCCGGCCACGCACGGCCGGTTGCTCATTGGATGAGCGCCGCGCTCGCAGGTATCCGGGCCCAGGCGGGCCGGGCCGAGCGGGAAGGCTCGCTGGGCGAGCCGCGCGGCGCTCGCCTCGCCGGAGGTCCCGGGCGGGCTTGACGTGGGCCGCCGTCCCCGGCTTGTCTGTCGCGCATGCCGCCCACCGACCGCTTCGACGCGGGCTACTACCACCGCCACTACGTCGGCGCGGACCGCGTCCACACGGCCCGCGAGGTGGGCCACCTCGCCGGCGGCATCTTCGGCCTGGCCGGCTGGTTCGGCCTCGAGATCCGCGCGGTGCTGGACGTGGGCGCGGGCCTGGGGCTGTGGCGCGCCTGGCTGGAGCGGAGCCACCCGCGCGTGAAGTACCGCTCGGTGGACGTGTCGCCCTACGCCTGCGAGACCTACGGGCACGAGCTTCGCGACATCTCGGAGTGGCGAGCGCGCGAACGCTTCGACCTCGTGATCTGCCACAGCGTGCTGCAGTACCTCGACGACGCCGGCGCCGCGCGGGCCATCGACAACCTCGGCGCGATGTGCCGCGGGCTGCTCTACCTCGAGGCCATCACGAGGGCCGACCTCGAGGTGGTGGACGTCGCGCGGACCGACACCGCCGTGCACGCGCGGACCGGCAGGTGGTACCGCCGCCGCCTCGAGCGCCACTTCGTGCAGGTCGGCGCCGGCCTGTGGGCGTCGCGGCGGAGCGGCCTCCTCTTCTACGAGCTCGAGGCGGCTGGCCGCTGAGGCGCGACCGCGCCCTTGCCCCCGCGTGAGGCGCCGAGCGCGCGGCCAGCCGGAATCCGACCTCCGGCCGAGGCACTTTTCGCGAAGCGAAATGTGCCCGGCCGCTCCTCACCGGCTGTACATGGCCCGAATCCAACCCTCCGTCCCCCCGCCCCTCTCGGGAGTCTAAGCTAGTGCTTACTTGCAAAGCGCGCGAGCCGTGGGCTACCGTTCCACGCAGGCCCGGCGCAGCGCCCCGAACACGTCGAACACCCTCGGCCCACCCTCGACGAACAGGAGCCCTCCATGTCCCGGAGGTCGCGTTCCCCCCTCGCCGTCGCCGTGCTCCTCGCCGCCGCCTGGGCCGCGCTCGCGCGTGCCGCGGATCCGCCGCAGGCGCCCGGCGATCCGCTGCGGGGGCGGGCGCTCTTCATCGGCGCGGCGCGCTTCCAGAACGGCGGCTCCCCGTGCGGCGCCTGCCACGCGGTGGGCGGCCAGGGCCGCGCCTTCGCCGCCGGCATGGGCCCGGAGCTGTCGCGGAGCTTCGAGGGGCATGGATCCACCGACGGTGGACTCGCTCCTCACCGACCTGCCCTTCCCCAGCATGGCCCCGGTCTACGCGGGCCACCCGCTCACCGCGCCGGAGCGCGCCGACCTCGCGGCCTTCTTCGGGCAGGTGACCGGCGCTCCGCCGCCCGGGCGCGCTCGGCGGTGGCCGGCTACGCGGCGGCGGTGGCGCTCGCCTGCGTGGCCGGGATGGCCGTCGCCGCCGCGGCAGCGGAAGGGCTCGACGCGGGCCCGGCTGGTCGACCGCGGACCCACCCCTGGACGTGCCGGAGGCGCGCGATGAGCTGGATCAAGGACATCGTCGAGCCCCGGCGACCGCAGCTGGGAGGAGTTCTACCGGAACCGCTGCCAGCACGACAAGGTGGTGCGCAGCACGCACGGCGTGAACTGCACCGGCGGCTGCTCCTGGAACGTCCACGTGAAGGACGGCATCGTGACCTGGGAGACCCAGGCGCTCGACTACCCGCGCCTCGCGCTGCGACGTCCCCGGCTACGAGCCGCGCGGCTGCCAGCGCGGCATCTCGGCCTCCTGGTACCTCTACAGCCCGCTGCGGGTGAAGTACCCGTACCTGCGCGGCGTGCTGCTCGACCTGTGGCGCGCGGCCCGCGCGAGGCACGCCGATCCGGTGGACGCCTGGGCGTCGCTCGTGGACGACCCGGAGGCGCGCCGGCGCTGGCAGGAGGCCCGCGGCAAGGGCGGGCTCCGGCGGGCCAGCTGGGAGGAGGCGCTCGAGCTGATCGCCGCCTCCACCATCTACACGCTGAAGCGCCACGGCGCCGACCGCGTCGTCGGCTTCTCGCCCATCCCGGCCATGTCGATGCTCTCCTACGCCGGCGGCTCGCGCTTCCTGCAGCTCCTCGGCGCGGTGAACCTGCTCGCTTCTACGACTGGTACTGCGACCTCCCCAACGCCTCGCCGGAGGTCTGGGGCGAGCAGACCGACGTGGCCGAGAGCGCCGACTGGTACAACTCCAAGTACATCGTCTCGATGGGCTCGAACCTAGCATGACGCGCACGCCCGACGTCCACTTCGTCGCCGAGGCCCGCCACGACGGCGCGAAGCTGGTGGTGCTCTCGCCCGACTTCAGCAGGTCTCGAAGTACGCCGACTGGTGGCTCCCGGTGCACGCCGGGCAGGACGGCGCCTTCTGGCTGGCGGTCGACCACGTCATCCTGAAGGAGTTCCACGCCGACCGGCCGGTCCCCTACTTCGTCGACTACGTGCGCCGCTACACCGACGCGCCCTTCCTGGTCGAGCTCGAGGAGCGGGACGGCGCCCTCGCCGCCGGGCGGCTGCTGCGCGGCCAGCCAGCTCGCGCGCTACGCCGCCGAGGAGAACGGCGACTGGAAGTTCCTGGTCTGGGACCGACACCGCCGGCGCCCCGCGGATGCCGCGCGGCAGCCTCGGCTTCCGCTGGCAGCACCAGAAGGGCAAGTGGAACCTGGAGATGAAGGACGGGCTCGACGGCTCGCCGATCGAGCCGCGCGCTCTCGCTTCCTCGGCGCCGGGACGACGTCGCTGCAGGTCGCGCTTCGTCGACCACGCGCCGGCGACGGTCGTCGCGGCGGGCGCGTCCCGGTGCAGGCGACGTCGAGACCGCCGAAGGGGCCGGTGCTGGTCGACCACCGTCCTCGACCTCCTGTTCGCCCAGCTCGGCGTGTCGCGCGGGCTCGCCGGGCGACTACCCGACGAGCTACGACGACGAGGAGGGCGCCTTACACCCCGGCCTGGCAGGAGCGCTACACCGGCATCGACCGCGCGACGGTGATCCGCTTCGCCCGCGAGTTGGCCACCACCGCCGAGAAGACCGAGGGCAAGTGCTCGGTCATCATCGGCGCCGGCGTGAACCAGTGGTACCACAGCAACCTCGACCTACCGCGCCGTGATCACCGGCCTCGTGCTGTGCGGCTGCGTGGGGCGGAACGGCGGCGGGCTCAACCACTACGTCGGCCAGGAGAAGCTCGCGCCGGTGGCGCCCTGGTCGCAGGTGGCCTTCGGGCTCGACTGGGCCCGGCCGCCGCGCCTGCAGAACGCGCCCAGCTACCACTACGTCCACTCCGACCAGTGGCGCTACGAGGGCGCGGCCGAGGCGGAGGCGCTGAACCCGGTGGCCGCGCGCGCGCCGCTCGCCGCGGGCCACACCATGGACCACCAGGTGCGGGCGGTGCGGCTCGGGTGGCTGCCCTTCTTCCCGCAGTTCGACCGGAGCCCCTCCGAGCTCGTCCGCGACGCGGAGCGGGCCGGCGCCCGCACCGACGCCGAGGTGGTGACCTGGGTGGTCGATCAGCTCAAGGCGAAGACGCTCCGCTTCGCGGTGGAGGACCCCGACGCGCCCGGCAACTGGCCGCGGCTCTGGTTCATCTGGCGCGGCAACGCGCTCCTCTCCAGCGCCAAGGGGCACGAGTACTTCCTGAAGCACTACCTCGGGACCCACCACGGCAGCGTCGCGCCCGAGGCGGGGAAGGGAGCGGTGCGCGAGGCCGAGTGGCGGGACGAGCCGGCCGCGCGGGAAGCTCGACCTGGTGGTGGACCTGAACTTCCGGATGGACACGACGGCGCTCTACTCCGACGTGATCCTGCCGGCCGCCTCCTGGTACGAGAAGGACGATCTCAACAGCACCGACATGCACTCGTTCATCCACCCCCTGCAGGCGGCGGTGCCGCCCTGCTGGGAGTCGAGGAGCGACTGGGACATCTTCAAGTCGCTGGCGCGCAAGGTCGGCGAGCTCGCGAAGGTGCACCTGCCCGAGCCGGTGCGCGACCTGGTGGCGAGCGCCGCTCGCGCACGACACGCCGGCCGAGATGGCCCAGCGCGAGGTGCGCGACTGGGCCAGGGGCGAGTGCGAGCCGATCCCCGGGAAGACCATGCCCGGCCTGCTCGGTGGTCACGCGCGACTACGCCCACCTGCACGAGCGGTTCACCTCGCTCGGCCCGCTGGTGCGAAAGCTCGGCCTCTCCGCCCACGGCATCACCTGGCCGGTGGAGGACCTCTACGACGAGCTCCTCCGCGACCGGCCCACCGTCGAGTGGGGCGGCGCGCGCTACCCGTCGCATCGCCCAGGCGCGCGACGCCGCCAACGCCATCCTCCACCTCGCCCCGGAGACCAACGGCGAGGTCGGCCTAGCGGGCCTTCCGGCCGAGGAGGAGAAGATGGGCCTGCCGCTGGCGGACCTGGCCGAGCAGAACCGCGGCGCGCGGGTGAGCTTCGCCGACCTGGCCCAGCAGCCGCGGCGGCTCCTCGACAGCCCGTGCTGGACCGGGCTCACCGGCGGCGGCCGCACCTACTCGGCCTACTGCCTCAACGTGGAGCGGCTCGTGCCCTGGCGGACGCTCACCGGGCGGCAGCACTTCTACCTCGACCACCCCGGCTTACATCGCCTTCGGCGAGACGCTGCCCACCTACAAGCCGAAGCCGGTGGCGGTGAAGGACCTCGGCCGCGACGCCCGACGGACGCCGCTCCATGACGCTCGGCTACCTCACGCCGCACGGCAAGTGGGACATCCACTCCACCTTCGGCGACAACCTGCGGATGCTGACGCTCTCGCGCGGCATCGACCCGCTCTGGCTGAACGACCGGGACGCGGAGCGAGATCGGCGTCGCCGACAACGACTGGGTCGAGGCGGTAAACGACAACGGCGCGGTGGTGACGCGGGCGGTGGTGAGCGCGCGCATCCCGCGCGGCCTGTGCTTCCTCTACCACTCGCCGGAGCGGACCGTCGGCGTGCCGCGCTCGCCCGTCGCGGGGCGGCCAGCGCGGCGGCGGCCACAACAGCCTCACCCGCGTCCGGCTCAAGCCCACGCTGATGCTCGGCGGTTACGGGCAGTTCACCTACGCCGCCAACTACTGGGGCCCCACCGGCAACAACCGCGACGGCTCCGTGCGGGTGAGCCGGCTCGAGGGCGAGCCGCGCTGGTAGCGGCCCGCCGAGGACACCATGGACGTCCGCGCGCAGATCTCGTCGGTGTTCCACCTCGACAAGTGCATCGGGTGCCACACCTGCAGCATCGCCTGCAAGAACCAGTGGACCGACCGCCGGGGCGCCGAGTACGCCTGGTGGAACAACGTCGAGACCAAGCCCGGCGTCGGCTACCCGGCCCGGTGGGAGGACCAGGAGGAGTACGGCGGCGGCTGGGTGGCGGAGGGCGGCGAGCTCCGGCTCCGCCAGGGCGGGCGCGTCGCCTCGCTGGCCCGCCTCTTCCACAACCCGTCGCTCCCCGTGCTGCAGGACTACTACGAGCCCTGGACCTACGACTACGGCGAGCTGTTCCAGGCGCCGCAGGGCGACACCCAGCCCACCGCCGCGCCCCATCTCGCTCATCGACGGCAAGCCCATCGAGATCCAGGTCCGGCCCGGCCTGGGACGACGATCTGGGCGGCTCGGGGCGCTACGCGGCCAACGATCCCGGCCCTGGACGCGCTCACCGCGGAGGAGCGGGCGCAGGTGCTCGAGGTGGAGCGGCTCGCCTTCTTCTACCTGCCCCGCATCTGCAACCACTGCCTCAACGCGGCCTGCGTGGCGGCCTGTCCCTCCGGCGCCATCTACAAGCGCGGCGAGGACGGCGTGGTGCTCATCTCGCAGGAGAAGTGCCGCGGCTGGCGCATGTGCGTCTCGGCCTGCCCGTACAAGAAGATCTACTTCAACTGGGCCACCGGGAAGTCCGAGAAGTGCATCCTCTGCTACCCGCGCCTGGAGGTGGGCGAGGCCCCGGCCTGCTTCCACACCTGCGTGGGCCGCATCCGCTACCTGGGCGTGCTGCTCTACGACGCCGACCGGCTCCGGGAGGCCGCCGCGCGCCCCGACGCCGACCTGGTGGCCGCCCACCGCGACCTGATCCTCGACCCCGCCGACCCGGCCGTGATCGCCGGCGCCCGCGCGCGCGGCGTCAGCGAGGCCATCCTGGACTCCGCCCGGCGCTCGCCGGTCTACCGGTTCGTGAAGGAGTGGGGGCTGGCGCTGCCGCTCCGCCCCGAGTTCCGCACGCTGCCCATGCTCTTCTACGTGCCGCCGCTCCTGCCGGCCCTGGCCGCGTCGGTCGCCACCGCCGGGGAGCGGTTCTTCACCTCGCTCGAGGACGCGCGGCTGCCCATCCGCTACCTGGCCAGCCTGTTCTCGGCCGGGAACGAGGAGGTGCTGCGGGCGGCCTACCGCCGGCTCATGGCCGTGCGGGTGCACCGGCGCGCGGCCCAGGTCGGCGATCTCGCGCCCGAGGCCGCCGCGGCGGCGCTCGGCGGCGCCGGGATCACCGCGGCGCAGGCCGACGAGATCTACCGGCTCACCGCGCTCGCGCCGATGCAGGAGCGGATCGTCATCCCGCCGCTCGCCCGCGAGCTCGAGACCGAGGTCGCGCTCGACGCGCCCGCCGAGCCGCAGCCGCAGTACGCGACCGGGCTCGCCTACCTGCGCCGGCCGGGAGAGGGTGAGGCCATGCTCGACGCCCTCCCCCGCCCCCTCTGCGCCGCGCTGGCCGAGCTGCTGCGCTACCCCGGCGACGGCCTCCCCGCCGCCGCCGACCGGGCCCGCGCGCTGGTCGGCCCGGCCGACCCGGGCGCCGAGCCGCTCGCGTCCTTCGCCGCCGCCGCGCGGCGGACCGGGCTCGCGGCCATGCAGGAGCTCTACACCGACACCTTCGACCTCGAGCCGGCCTGCGCGCCGTACGTGGGCCACCAGCTGCTCGGGGAGGGGCCGCAGCGCGGGCCGCTGCTCGCGAAGCTGGCCGAGCTGCACGCCGCCGACGGGTTCCGGCCGCGGGACGAGCTCGGCGACCACGTCGCCGAGGTGCTCGCGCTTCCTGGCGGTGGCGCGGCCCGGCGCCGAGCGGGACGACCTCCTGCGCGACGGCCTGCTCCCCACCGTCGACCGGATGATCGCCGCGCTCGCGGCGGCGGGAAACCCCTACCGGGAGCTGCTGCTCGCGATCCTGGAGCTGCTCCGGCCGGCGGCGGTGCTCGCCGACGCGCCGCGGCGCGCGGAGGTGCCGTGATGCTCGACCTGTTCCTGTTCGGCGTGCTCCCCTACCTCTCCGTCGCGCTGGCGGTGGGCGGGACGATCTACCGGCGGCGGGCGCTCCGCGACACGCTCGGCGCCCGCTCCTCGCAGCTCCTCGAGGGCCGCGCCCAGTACTGGGGCTCGGTGCCGTGGCACAGCGCGATCCTGCTCATCCTGGCGGCGCACCTCGGCGCGGCGCTGTTCCCCGGCGCGTTCGGGTGGCTGCTCGGGGCGCCGGGACGGCTCTACGCGCTGGAGATCACCGGCCTCGGCCTCGGCGCGCTCACCGTGATCGGCCTGGCGATCCTGCTGGCGCGCCGCACGCGCCTCGGCGCGGTGACCGGGGCGCGCGACTGGCTGGTGCTCGCGCTCCTGCTCCTGCAGGCCGCGACCGGCGTCTACATCGCCTACGCGCTGCGCTGGGGCTCGGTCTGGTACCTGCACACCGCGACCCCGTGGCTCGCCTCGCTGGGACGGCTCTCTCCGCAGGTGGACCTCATGGCGGTGCTCCCGCCGGTGGTGAAGGTCCACGCGGTGAACGCCTTCGTGCTGATCGCGCTCGTGCCGCTCACCCGGCTGGTGCACGTGGTGAGCTTCCCGGCCTCGTACCTGTGGCGTCCGCCGCAGGTGGTGATCTGGCGCCGCCCGCCGGCGCCGGACAGGGAGGTGCTGCCATGACGACCGCTCCCATCCCCGCTCCACCCTCGTCCGGCGCGCCCGCGCCGCGCCGCCGCGCCGCCCGCACGCTCCAGGTCTGGAACCCGGAGGACCGGGCCTTCTGGAGCTCGGAGGGGCGCGCGGTGGCGCGCCGGAACCTCTGGATCTCCATCTTCGCCCTGTTCCTCGCCTTCGCGGTCTGGATGGTCTGGAGCGTGGTGGCGGTGAAGCTCCCCTCGGTGGGGTTCGCGTTCACCACCAACCAGCTCTTCTGGCTGGCCGCGCTGCCCGGGCTCTCCGGCGCCACGCTGCGGATCTTCTACGCCTTCGCGGTGCCCATCTTCGGCGGGCGGCGCTTCACGGCGCTCTCCACCGCCTCGCTCCTCCTGCCGGCGATCGGCATCGGCCTGGCGGTGCAGGACCCCACCACCTCCTACGGGACCTTCCTCGCGCTCGCCCTCCTCACCGGGCTCGGCGGCGCGAACTTCGCCTCGAGCATGTCCAACATCAGCTTCTTCTTCCCCAGGTCGGAGAAGGGCACCGCCATGGGGCTCAACGCGGGCCTCGGGAACCTGGGCGTCTCCGGGGTGCAGTTCCTGGTCCCGCTCGTCATCGCCGGCTCGGTGCTCGGCGGGCCGGCCGGCGGGCCGCAGACGCTGGTGAAGGGCGGCGGGCAGGTGTGGCTCCAGAACGCCGCGCTGGTGTGGGTCCCGCTGATCGTCCTCTCGGCCGTGATGGCCTGGTTCGGCATGAACGACGTGGCGAGCGCGAAGGCCTCGTTCCGCGATCAGTCGGTCATCTTCCGGCGCAAGCACACCTGGCTCGCCTCGACCCTCTACCTCGGCACCTTCGGCTCGTTCATCGGCTTCTCGGCCGGCATGGCGCTCCTCACCCGCGCCGCCTTCCCGGAGGTGGACCCGACCCGCTACGCCTTCGTCGGCCCGCTGATCGGCGGGCTGGCGCGGCCGGTGGGCGGCTGGCTGGCCGACCGGCTGGGGGGCGCGCGCGTGACCCTGGCCACCTTCGTCGTCATGACCGTGGCGGCCCTCGGCGTGGGGGCCTTCCTCCCCCGCGACGGCGCGGCCGGCAGCTTCGGCGGCTTCCTCGCCACCTTCGTGGTGCTCTTCGCGGCCACCGGCATCGGCAACGGCTCGGTCTACCGGATGATCCCGGTGGTCTTCTCCACGTTCCACCAGCGGCTGGCCGGGCCGGGCGACCTCGCGCAGGCGCAGGCCCAGCGCGCCGCGACCAAGGAGGCCGGGGCGGTGGTGGGCTTCGTCTCGGCCATCGCGGCCTACGGCGCGTTCTTCGTGCCGCGGACCTTCGGCCTCTCGGTGGAGCTCACCGGGCAGGCGGCCTGGGCGCTCTACGCGTTCGTCGTGTACTACGCCGCCTGCATCGCGGTGACGTGGTGGTTCTACGCGCGGCCGCGCGCCGAGATCGCCTGCTGACGCGGGGTCCTGGCCCGCCGCGCGCCCTGGCTCCGGGCGCGCGGCGCCGCCGGGGCGATCCCGCGGCGCAGCCAGCCCTCGAGCGTCGCCCACACGTCGGCGGCGAGCCGCGCCGGCGCTGCGCCGGCGGCGGCCAGGTTGGGCGCGTGCGCCAGCGCCATCAAGGAGCCGAACACCACCACCCGCGCCTCGGCCGGCACGACGCCCGGGCCGAGCAGCCCCTGCACCGCGGCCTCCCGCAGGCACTCGACCACGAAGCCGGACGAGCGCTGGCGGAAGGCGGCCACCCGCTTCACCCCGGCCGGCGGCGCGGCGCGGGCCAGGTCCTCGGAGACCACCAGCCGCGCCACGCCCGGGTTCTCGGCGATGACCGCGACGCGCCGGCGGAAGAAGGCCCCGAGCCGCGCCACCGGGTCCGGCTCGGCCGGAGGGAAGCCCTCGAAGAGGATCTCCTCCACCCGGTCGATGGCGGCGAGGACGATGTCCTCCTTGCTGGCGAAGTGACGGAAGAGGGCGCCGTCGGAGAGCCCGGTCTCCCGGGCGATGGCCAGCGCGGTGAACCGCCCCAGGCCCTGCTCGGCGATGATCTTGAGCGCGGCGTCGGCGATCTCGCGCCGCCGGAGGTCGCCTGGCTTCCTCCGCCGCGCGCCTGCAGGGATTGCGGTCGTCACCTCGTGGAAGTACCCGGCCGCGGGCCGGGCCGCAAGCGGATGGGCGCGGTCCCCGGACGATCCTTCAGGCGCCGGCGTGCGCCGCGGCCTCCGCCCGCGGGGCAGCGAGCGCCTTTCGGTAGCGGTTCAGGTCGCGGATCGTCCCGAACTCCTGGCCCATGAGGGCGCCCAGGCTGCGCAGGATGGTCCGGACCACCCGCCGCTCGCACTCGGCGTCGAACCGGATCTGCCCGTCCAGCCAGCGCTCCAGCCAGCCGGGGTCGGGCAGCCGGCTCTGCACGGTGTCCCGCGGGTAGAGCCGCTCGCTCACGTGCAGGTTGGTGGGGTGGAGCGGCTTCCCGCTCCGGCCGCTGCTCGCCATCAGGAAGCCGATCTTCGCGAAGGCGGCCCGCGCGGCGTCGCCGTGGCGGTCGATGGCCTGGCGCATGTAGCGGAGGTAGGCGCCGCCGTGGCGCGCCTCGTCGTGCGACACGAGCCCGTACAGGTGCTTGAGCACCGGCTCCGAGTGCCAGGCGGAGGCGCGGCGGTACCACTGGGTGAGGCGGATCTCGCCGCAGAAGTGGAGGGCCAGCGTCTCGAGCGGCGGGGCCGGGTCGAACTCGAAGCGCACCGCGTGCAGCTCCTCCTCGGTGGGCAGGAGCGCGGGCGCGAAGCGGCGGAGGTACTCCATGAGCGCGAGCGCGTGCTTCTGCTCCTCGTAGAACCAGATGGACATGAAGGCGGAGAAGTCGCTGTCGTGCCGGTTGTCCCGCAGGAACATCTCGGTCGCCGGCAGCGCCGACCACTCGGTGATGGCGTTCATCTTCACGCTCAGCGCCTGCTCGTCGGTGAGCCGGGCGCGGTCGAAGCGCTCCCAGGGGACGTCGTCCTCGAGGCTCCAGCGGGCACGCTCCAGTGACCTGAACAGCTCCGGGTACAGCATTCGGACACCTCGCTCTGACAGGGGACCCCTTGGTTAGGGGCGGCGTGTGATGGGCGTGTCACGGCGGGACGCCCCGCGCGCCCGGCTGCCCGGCAGCCGATCCCCGGCCGATCTCCTTCGCGCGCGGACCACCTGGGCTCGGCCAGATGGAGCGCCTTCTTCGCGACGCCCCATCGGCGACCCCGGGCGCGGCGACCGAGCGGACGCGCGGAGAGTAACTTTCACCTAAGGAATGGATCGAAGGGACAGGAGGACGCCATGGAACGGACCTCGACCCAGGATCCGACGCGCGCCGCCCGGCTGGAGGCGCTCCGCGAGGATCTCGATGAACGCATCGACGAGCTGGCCACGGCCGGCGGCGCAGGCCTGGCGAAAGTGAAGGAGCGCTTCGACCGCGCCTGGCAGGAGCTGAACGAGCTCCTCGGGAACGAGACCCGGCACTGACCGCGACGGCCGGTCCCCGCCGCCGGCCCGGCGCGCGACCCAGCCGGCGGCGCGACTACACGAGCGCGCGCAGGAACGCGCGGGCCTCGGCCACGCTGCGCAGCCGCAGGGCGGCCTTGCTCGGCGCCGGCCCCACGTGGACCGCCACGCCGCCGGGCGGCAGCGCGGCGAACATGTCCTCGTCGGTCCGATCGTCGCCGACCGCCACCACCAGGCTCCCCGGCGGCGCGGCCGTCGCGACGGCGGCCACCACGGCGCCCTTGTCGACCCCCTGCGGCCGGACCTCGACCACCATGGCGCCGGGGAGGACCTCGACCGGCGCGTTGGTGAGCACCGCCGAGAGGTGGACCATCAGGTCGTGCGCCTGCGCCGCCCCGTAGTCCGGGTCCGCCATGCGGTAATGCCAGGCGAGCCCCACCGTCTTCTCCTCGACCATCGACCCGGGGGTGCGCGCCGCGAAGTCGTCCAGGATGTGGCGGACGCGCTCGCGCCAGGGCGCCGCGGCGGGGCGCGCGCCGATCCACGCGCCGCCGGCGGCGCGCGACCAGTAGCCGTGCTCGGCGTGGAGGCCGACCGGGAGGTCGCCCAGCCACCGCTCGATGTTCTCCCGCCCCCGGCCGGTGACGAGGTGCACCTCGCGGCCCGGCGCCGAGGCGAGGTCGCGGAGCAGCGCGCGCAGCTCGGGGTCGGGGCGGGCCAGCTCGGGCGCGGCCGCGAACGGGACCAGCGTGCCGTCGTAGTCGAGGAGCAAGACCGCGTGCGGCGCGCGCCGGATCCGCTCCACCGCCTCGCGGATCGCCGCCGCGGGAGAGGCCCCGAGCTCGGGCGGCGGCGCCGCGCCGGCCGCCTCCAGGCGCTCCAGGAAGGTCCCGGCCCAGCGGTCCACGTCGTAGGCGACCACGCGCCGGCGCAGCGCCGCCATGCGGGTCCGGCGCTCGTCCTCCGGCATCTCGAGCGCGCGCAGGTACGCCGCGGCCGTGCCGGCGAGGTCGTACGGGTTCACGTGGAGCGCCTCGGCCAGCTCGGCGGCCGCGCCGGTGAACTCGGAGAGCACCAGCACGCCGTCACCGTCGGTGCGGGCCGCCACGAACTCCTTCGCGACGAGGTTCATCCCGTCGCGCAGGGGCGTGACCAGCATGGCGTCGGCGGCGCGGTACAGGGTGACCACCTCCTCGCGCGAGAGGCCGCGCGACAGGTAGTGGATGGGCGACCAGTCCGCGGTGGCGAAGGCGCCGTGGATCCTCCCCACCAGCGTCTCGACCTGCGTGCGGAAGTCCCGGTAGGCGCCGACCTGCGTGCGCGACGGGACCGCCACCTGCACCAGCCTCACCCGGCCGCGAAGATCGGGCCGGTCCTGGAGGAGCCGCTCGTAGGCGAGGAGGCGCCGGGGGATGCCCTTGGTGTAGTCGAGCCGGTCGATCCCGAGCAGCAGCCTCACGCCGCCGGCGCGGAGCGCGCGGACCTCGTCCGCCACCCCGGGCGCCTCCGCCGAGGCCGCGAACGAGGCGGCGTCGACGCCCATGGGGAGCACCCCCACGCGGACCTCCCGCCCGCGCCAGCGCACCCGGTCCACGTCGGTCCAGGCGCCGAGCACCCGGAGCACCGCCGACGAGAAGTGGCGCATGTAGCCGGCCGTGTGGAAGCCCACCAGGTCGGCGCCGAGCAGCCCCTCGAGCAGCGCCACGCGCTCGGGCAGCACGCGGAAGATCTCCGAGCTGGGGAACGGGATGTGGAGGAAGAAGCCGATGCGCGCGTCCGGGATCCGCTCGCGGATCAGCGCCGGGACGCGCAGCAGCTGGTAGTCGTGGATCCAGATGCGATCGCCCGGCCGGTGGTGCTCCACCACCGCCTCGGCGAAGCGCTGATTGACGCGCTCGTAGACGTCGGCGCCACCGGGATCGAGCGGCAGCTCCCCGGTGAACGAGTGGAAGACCGGCCACAGGACCCCGTTCGAGTAGCCCTCGTAGTAGCGGGCGATCTCCTCGGCGGAGAGCTCTACCCCGACGAGCCGCTGCTCGACCAGCCGGCGGACCAGCGAGCGCTCGAGCGGGCCGCTGATCCCCGGCCAGCCGATCCAGAGCCCGCCGGAGCGCTCGTGCACCGCCTGCAAGCCCGTGGCGAGCCCTCCCACGCTCGGACGGATCTCGAGCGTGCCGCCCTCCGCGTGGACGGTGACCGGCAGCCGGTTCGAGACGACGAGGGTTCGGGGCATCGCGCTCCTGTGGGCTCTCCACGGCGGGTGTGGGCGCAGCCGTCGATCCCGATCGTACCGTACCCAGGGCACGCTTTGACCGCCAACCATCCGGGCGGTACCGTGGTCGTCCCCCCCCACGCCGGAGGCCGCCCATGTGGGACGCCGTCGTAGAGACCTTCCGCGAATCGTTCCAGCGCCTGGCGCTCAACGCCGCGAGCCACCTGCCCCACGTGGTGGCGATGCTGGTCTTCCTGACCGTCTCGCTGGGGCTCGCCTGGGCAGCCGCGGGCGTGACGGGTCGCCTCTGCAAGGCGGCGCAGCTGGACCGGCACCTCCGCCGCTGGTCGCCGCCGGGTGACCGCGGCGCGACGGGCCCCTCGCCCACGGTCCTCGCCCGCCGGTTCGTGTTCTGGCTCACGCTCGCCGTGGGCGTCGCGCTGAGCGTCACCTCGGTGGAGTCGTACTGGACCAGCACCTTCGCGGACCTCGTGCTCGCCTACGTCCCGAGCGTGCTCGCGGCGGGGCTCATCTTCGGCGCGTCGATCGCGCTGTCGCGCTACGTCGAGGGGAGCGTGCTCGTCAGCGCCGTGAACATGCAGCTCCGCTTCGCGCGGCTGCTCGCCACCGGGGCGAAGTGGCTGGTCGCGATCTTCGGCACCGCCATGGCGCTGCAGCACCTCGGCGTGGGCGGCGTCCTGCTCACCATCTCCTTCGCCATCCTGTTCGGCGGGATCGTGCTCGCGCTGGCCCTGGCCGTCGGGCTCGGCTCGCGCGAGGTGGTGACGCGCTCGCTGGAGCGGACGCTCCGGGAGGAGAAGCGGCCGGAGCCGCCGCGGATCGCGCATTTGTAGAACGGGGGCTGCGGACATTAAGACGGGGGCTGCGCCCCCGCCCCGCCGGCCGAGCCGTCGGGGCCCCACTCCTGCTGCGCGGGGCCCGTGACCTCGCGCGCCCGCATGCGCGGGCTCGCGCGAGGTCCCCGCGGTGAGGGGCTTCGCCCCTCCCCCGCTGCGCGGGGCCCCCTCCCGCGCTCTGGCTCGCTTCGCTCGCCTGGAAGCTGCCGGGGCCGGTGACCTTCGCGCTCAGGGGCTGCGCCCCTCCCCCGCGTACCGCGGAGGACCCTCCCTGCTGGCGTCCGCTCTGCGACCTCGTGCCACTCGTGCCGCACCGGGAGGGGTGGCCCCGGGGGTTTGCTTGCAAGCAAGTGTGTACTTACTAACATACCGCCCATGCCTCCCAGCCGCCCGCACCAGCCGCACGCGCAGCGGAAGCCCGGCGCCGACCGCCGCCGCGAGATCGCCGACGCCGCCCTCCGCGTCATCGCGGAGCACGGGCTCGGGCGCTTCACCGCGCTCGCGGTGGCCGAGGCGGTGGGGCTCACCGACGCGGCGCTGTTCCGCCACTTCGCGAGCATGGACGCGATCGTCCTCGGCGCCATCGACCGGGTCGAGGAGCTGCTCTTCGAGGGCTTCCCGCCGGAGGGGGCGGACCCGCTGGAGCGGCTGGGCGGCTTCTTCCGCCGGCGCGCCGCGGTGATCCGGATGAACCCGGGCATCGCGCGCCTGTTCGCCTCCGAGGAGCTCTCCCACGCCGCGCCGGCGGAGGGCGTGCGCAGGCTGGCCGCGTTCCGGGCGCGCTCGATGGGCTTCGTCCGCGCCTGCGTGGCCGAGGCCGAGGGGGCGGGGCGGCTCGCGCCGGGCCTCGGCGCCGAGGAGAGCGCGCTGCTGGTGGTGGGCGCGCTCCTCGCCCTCTCGCACACCGCCGCCGCCCCGCCGGGCGGCGCGGCCAATCTGCCCGAGCGCGTCTGGCGCGCGCTCGAGGCGCTGCTCCGCGGGCCCAGGGCCCGCCTGCCGAGCGCGGTCCGTCGTCCGCCGCGAGCCCCCGGACGACCCAATGCTGCGAGCACGAGGTGACGTGACGTGAACACGAAGATCCTGTTTCCGCTGGCCGTCGTAGCCCTCCTCCTCTCTCCCGCCGTGACGAGCGCCCACTGCGACACGCTCGACGGCCCGGTGGTCGTCGCCGCGCGATCCGCGCTCGAGACCGGCAAGCTGAACCCGGTGCTGGCCTGGGTCCAGCCGGCCGACGAGGCGGAGATCCGCGACGCCTTCGCGAAGGCCCGCGCCGCCCGCAAGGCCGGCAAGGAGTCCCGCGAGGTGGCCGATCGCTGGTTCTTCGAGACGCTGGTCCGCGTCCACCGCGCCGGAGAGGGCGCGCCTTACACCGGCCTGAAGCCGGCCGGCCAGGTGGACCCCGGCATCGCCGCCACGGACCAGGCCATCGCGAAGGGCGATCCGAAGGTGATCGACCAGCTCCTCGCGAGCGCCATCCACCAGGGCCTCGAGGCCCGCTGGACCCGGATGGCGGCGGAGAAGCCGCCGGCCGACGACGTGGCGGCCGGCCGGCGCTGGGTGGCGGCCTACGTCCCCCTCATGCACTGGGTCGAGGCGGTCAACGGCGCCGCCAGCGCGGGCGTCGACGCGCACGCGGCCCACGCCGGGCACGCCGAGGCGGCCCGTACGCCGAAGGCGACCGCCGGCCACCGCGAGGCGGGCCAGACCGGCCCCGCCGGGAAGCCGCACGAGCACTGATCGAGCGCGCGGGACCGAGCGACGCGAGGATCGCCACCGGGCGACGCGACCCCGCACCCGCGGGAGCGCGTCGCCCCGCCGTCGCTTAGGATGCTTCCTCGTCATTCCCGCGCCAGGAGCCGCCATGCCCTACTCCCCCGCCGAGATCCTGGAGCGTCACGCCGCCGGGGCGACCGCGTACCCGAACGGAAAGCCCCTCGCCCCCGACGCCGCCGCGGCCTGGTCGGCGGTGACGGGGGGCGGCGGCGGCCTCCTCGGCGCGGCGCGGATCCGCGACTCGGCGCGGCGCGAGTGGACGGTGGAGGCGCACCGCGATCGCGCGCGCGGGCGGCTCCTGGTGCTGCGCCCGGCGCACGGCGACAACGAGCCGTTCCGCGCGTCGGCGGACGGCTACCGGCCCGAGGCCTTCCTGCAGATCGCCGGCGAGGAGTGGACGCTCCTGGCGCTGCTCGCGGCCGGACGCGAGGGCGACGCCGGGCGTGCGGACGAGGAGCTCTCCGACGCGGCCTTCCGGGTGGTGGACCGGATGGTGCGCGAGGCGCAGCACCGGCTGCTGATGGGCGAGTCCGAGGACGAGGACGAGGGCTAGCCATGACCACCGCGCGCGTCCCGGGACCGATCGAGCGCCTGCTCTCGGAGGACCACGTCCGCCTGGATGCCCTGCTCCGGCAGGCGGTCGCCTCGCCCGGGGCCTTCGACCGGACGGCCTTCGACGCCTTCCGGGGCGGGCTGCTCAGGCACATCGGCATCGAGGAGAAGGTGCTCCTCCCCGCGGCGCGCGAGGCGCGCGGCGGCGAGCCGCTGCCGCTGGCCCGGCGGCTGCGGATCGAGCACGGCGCCATCGCCTCGCTGCTGGTCCCCACCCCGTCCGCCGAGATCGTGGCCGAGATCCGGAAGATCCTCGAGCCGCACAACCTGCTCGAGGAGGATCCCGGCGGGCTGTACCAGACCTGCGACGCGCTGCTGGCCGGGCGCGCGGCGGAGATCGTCGCGCGGATGACCGCTTATCCGCCGGTGAAGGTGGCGGCGTACAACGACGGACCGCGGGTGCTGCGCACCGCCGCCGAGGCGCTGGCGCAGTCGGCCAGGCAGGCCGAGGCGCGGCCGCCGGCCGAGCGCGGCTGAGCGCTCAGGCGGCGTCCCGCGCGCCGCGGTCCTCGCAGGGCTGCACCTCGACGGTGAGGTGTGCCAGGTCACGGAACGCGCGGAGCCGGGTCTTGTAGTGGTCGGGCGCCTGCGGGGCGCTCGAGACCACCGACACGATCGCCGCGAGGTGGCGCGGGCCGACGCGCCAGACGTGGAGGTCGGCCACGCGATCGTCGCTCCCCGCCTCCATCGCCGCCCGCATCGCGGCGGCGCGGGCCGCCCCCACCTCTGCGTCGAGCAGCACGGCGCCCGTGTCGCGGAGCAGCCCCACCGACCAGCGGGCGATCACCACCGAGCCGACGATCCCCATCACCGGATCCATCCAGCTCCAGCCGAGCACCTTCCCGGCCAGGAGCGCGGTGATGGCCAGCACCGAGGTGAGGGCGTCGGCGAGCACGTGGAGGTAGGCGGCGCGGAGGTTGTGGTCGCGGTGCTCGAGGCGGGGGCCGTGGGCCGCGGCGTGGTCCGCGGCGTGGTCGTGCTCGTGGGGGTGGTCGTCGTGATCGTGGTCGTGGCCTTCGTGCTCGTGGCCGGCGCCGGCCCCGTGGTGGTGCCCGTGGTCGTGGTCGCGGAGGAGCCAGGCGCAGAGGAGGTTCACCAGCAGCCCCAGCACCGCCACGCCGATCGCCTGATCGAAGTGGATGCTCACCGGCCGCGCCAGCCGCGCCGCGCTCTCGCCGAAGACCAGCAGCGCCACCACCGCGAGCCCGACCGCGCTCGCGAACCCGCCCAGCGCGCCCACCTTGCCGGTGCCGAAGCTGTAGCGCGGGTCGCGCGCGTGCTGGCGCGCGTACGCGTACGCGAAGGCCGCCACGCCGAGGGCGGCCGCGTGCGTGCCCATGTGCCAGCCGTCCGCCAGGAGCGCCATCGAGCCGAAGGCGAGGCCGGCGGCGATCTCGGCCACCATCATCACCAGGGTGATCCCCACCACCCAGCGCGTCCGCCGCTCACCGCTCGCGATCGCGTCGGTGCCATAGGCGTGCGAGTGCTGCCAGTGCTCCAGGTGCTCGGTGTGCATGCGCGCTCCAGCTCCCTCCCGGGGCCCGCGAGACTAGCTCCTCCGCGGAGAAGCGCCAGCGCCGCGGGGGTGGTTGCATCCCGGCGGACGGTCGTGATATTGAGAATGAGTATCAGGATTGGTTCAGCGCGCCGCCAGCGGTCGGCGGCGCACCGGGGCGGGGAGCCCCGGGAGCGGCAGGAGGAAGCATCGTGATCGTGTGTGTCTGCAGGAACGTCTCGGATGGCGCGATCCGCGAGGGCGCCTGGGCCGGCAAGTCGCTCGAGGCAGTGCTGCGCGAGACCGGCGCCGGGTCCGGCTGCGGGACCTGCGTGCTCGCGGTCGCGCGCATCCACGCCGCCGAGGCGCGGGCCGCGGCCGCCGCCGCCCAGCCCGCCGAGGCCGCCAGGGGCACCGGCAAGGCCGCCTGATCCGTCACCCGCGGTGCGCTGCGAGCAGGCTCACCCCCGCGTGCGTCCACGCCACATCCGTGACACCACGCCTGGGCCTCCGCCTCGTACGTTCTGGCCTCGACCCCCACCGAGGTGAACGCATGAAGGGCGACCCGCAGGTGATCGATCTGCTGAACGAGGTGCTCACCAACGAGCTCACCGCCATCAACCAGTACTTCCTGCACGCCCGCATGTGCGAGAACTGGGGCTACGAGCGGCTCTGGAAGAAGATCCGGGCCGAGTCGATCGACGAGATGAAGCACGCCGACGAGGTGATCGAGCGGATCCTCTTCCTGGAGGGGCTGCCCAACGTCCAGCGCCTCGGCAAGATCAACGTCGGCGAGAAGGTCCCCGAGATGCTGAAGATCGACCTCGAGCTCGAGGGGGTGGCCATCCCCACGCTCAACCGGGGGATCGAGCTCTGCCGCAAGGTGGGCGACAACGGCACCGCCGAGCTCCTCGAGGACATGCTGGTCGAGGAGGAGGAGCACGCCAACTGGCTCGAGACGCAGCTCACCGCCATCGACCAGGTCGGGGTGCAGAACTACCTCTCCGAGCAGCTCAAGGAAGACGACTGACCGCGGCTCCGGCGGCGCCCGGGCCCCGGTCGTCCGGCCCGCGCGCCGCCGCGTCGCCGGTCAGGCCCTCGCCGCGGCCGTCGTCCGGGCGGTCCCGGGCGTTCCCTGGCGGGCCCGCGCCCGCGCCGGCTCGCACGCGTGGGCCAGCCGCGCCAGGGCGAAGGCCGCCGTGGCCATGACCAGGTCGCGGGCGGCCACGTCGAGGAACGCGCCCATCGAGACGAGGTTGATGGCGATGGCGACGAGCCAGCCCATGGCGACCCACGCGAACACCCGGGCGAACCCGAGCAGGATGGCCGCCCCCACCACCACCTCGACCACGCCGGCCAGCTCCATGAACGCGCCGCCGCTCATCGGGACGAGCCGCCCGAACACCGGGCTCAGGTAGCCCTGCCAGTCGGCCAGCAGGTTGGTGAACTTGTCGAGGCCCGCGACGATGGGGACCACCCCCAGCGCCACCCGCAGGGCCCAGTAGGCGCTCCTCGCGCTCCGGTCCAGCTCGGTCTGCTCCATGACGTTCCTCCTCGCTCCCTCACCCCCTTCGATTCCCGGGCGGCCGCGCGGTGACGCGCGTAACCACCGGGGTGGATCGCGCATCCAACGGGTCGCAGGGAGGCGAGCATGCGGATCGAGAGCGTGGGCCCGGAGGCGCGCGGCGCGATCGGGCCGGACGACGCGGAGGTGGTGCGGCGGGTGCTCGCCGGGGAGACGGCGCTGTTCGAGCTCCTGATGCGGCGGCACGACCAGCGGGTCTACCGCGCCGTGCGCTCGGTCCTGCGCGACGAGGCGGAGGCCGAGGACACCATGCAACAGACCTGGCTCCTCGCTTACGCGAGCCTGGCCGACTTCGCGGGGGCGTCCGCCCTTTCCACCTGGCTGGTGCGCATCGCGGTGAACGAGGCGCTCGGCCGCCTGAGGCGCCGAGCGCGCGGCGCCGTGGTGACGGACCTGAGCGGGGTTGCGGAGAGCGTCATGAGCCGACCTCACGACTCGCCGGAGGAGCAGGCCGCCACCGCGGAGGCGCGACGGCTCCTCGAGCGCTCGATCGATCGCCTCCCGCTGCACTACCGGACCGTGTTCGTCCTGCGGGAGGTCGAGCAGCTCTCCACCGCCGAGACCGCCGAGGTCATGGCGCTCAGCGAGGACGCCGTGAAGGTCCGGCTCCACCGCGCCCGCCTCGCGCTCCGGGACGTGCTCTCCGAGGAGGTGGGCGCCAGCCTCGACGCAGGCGTTCCAGTTCCTGGCGCCGCGGTGCAACCGGCTGGTGCACGCGGTGCTGGCCCAGATCGAGGCGACGCGCCACTGAAGCCGCGGCGCCCGGCGGGGCCCGCGAACCCGTGGCCCGCCGGGCGGCTCTCAGCCGCCATGAAGCTCCCGTGGTGGTTGCCCGTCGGGAACGTCCCCGAGATCGGCGCGTCCGAGCTGGCCGAGCTCCTCCGCGGTGCCTCCGCGCCCCAGCTGCTCGACGTCCGGACGCCGGCGGAGTTCCAGGGAGGGCGGATCACGGGCGCCGTGAGCGTGCCGCTCACCAGCCTGCCGTCGCGGCTCGACGCGCTCGGTCTCGACCCGGCCCGACCGGTGGTGGCCGTGTGCCTCTCGGCCCACCGCAGCGTCCCCGCGGTCCGGCTGCTCCGCGAGCGCGGCTTCGAGGCGGTGCAGCTCGCGGGCGGGATGATCGCCTGGCGCGCGGCGGGCCTGCCGGAGATCAGCGGCTGAGCCCGGACGCGAGCCGACACCTCGCCGGCTCGCCGCGGCGCTCGCGACCTCAAGACGACCGATCATGATTCGTGAACAGGCGAGCGGAGCGAGCCCGCCGGGGGCGCCGGCGCGGAAGCGGCGCAGCCGCTCGCGCCGGCGCACGGGACCCGGCGAGCAGGGGAGGGGCCCCGACGAGCTTGCTCGGCGGGGAGGGGGCGCCGCCCCCTTGGGATCATGACTAAACGACAGCGTGATCCGCGACACCGAAGGTGATCGCGGATCACGAACTGTCGTTTAGTAGGCCATGTCCTCGTCCATCGCGCCGAACGGGACGTCCTCGATCAGCGTGGCCTGGCCGACCGCCGCGTTGCCCATCAGCTCGACCATCCGCAGGCGGAGCTGCTCGCGCGCGTCGAGGTAGCTCGCGCCCGCCGCCTGCGCCTCGGGCATCCCGCACACGGCCACCCAGCTCCCGTCCGGCCGCGACACGTACTCGAACACGAGGTGGACCTGCGTCTCCCTGAGGAGCAGCGCACGCATCCGCTCGGTCCTGCGCCTGCGATGTCCGCGCATCCCCGTTCTCCTCGCGGCGTTGGCCGCCTCGCGACTTGGGAACACGGGCCGGCGCCCTGCGTTGCGCTCGCGCGGGGCAGATCTCCCTCCGGTCCTCACGCTGCGTCCTGTACGACGTGGGATTCGCACCTCCAAGGGGGACAGATCGGCCCGAGGTACCCACACCGGCCTACAGCGGCGGACCGGTCCCTGCGAGGGAGGTCGTGCCGAGGGGTGATGTCCGACCGCCGCGTATCCTCCCTCCGTCGCCATGGCGCTCCGCATCCTCCACACGGCCGACTGGCACCTCGGGCACGCCCTCCACGGCGTCGATCGGCTCCCCGAGCACCAGCGGTTCGTGGGCTGGCTGCTCGACACGGTCGAGGCCGAGCGGATCGACGCGGTGATCGTCGCGGGCGACGTCTTCGACGCGGCCAACCCGCCGGCGGACGCGCAGGCGCTCTGGTACCGCTTCCTGGCGGAGGCTTGGCGGCGCCTGCCGAGGCTCCAGGTGGTGGTGGTGGGCGGGAACCACGACTCCGCCTCCCGGCTCGACGCGGTGGACCCGCTCCTCCGCGAGATGGGCCGGCTGCACGTGGTGGGCGGGGTGGCCCGCCGCGGCGGCGCGCCGGAGCTGGACCGGCTGATCGTGCCGCTCGACGGCGCCGACGGGCGGCCGGCCGCCCTCGTCGCCGCCGTTCCCTACCTGCGCGCCGCCGATCTCGGCCCGGGGGCGGCGGACGCCGACCTGGCGGAGGCGACGCGCCGCTTCTACGCGGAGGTGCTGGAGCGGGCCCGCGCCCGCCGCGCGCCGGGGGTGGCGCTCCTCGCCACCGGTCACCTGTACGCGGTCGGCGGTCAGGTCTCCGAGCTCTCCGAGCGGCGGCTCGCGGTGGGGCTCCAGTCGGCCGTGCCGGCCGACGTGTTCCCGCTCGACCTCGCCTACGTGGCGCTCGGCCACCTGCACCTGGCGCAGCCGGTGGGCGGCCGCGACAACGTCCGCTACGCCGGGTCCGTGCTCCCGCTCTCCTTCGGCGAGCGCGCGTACCGGCACGGCGTGGTGATCGCGGAGCTCGAGGGCGAGGCGCTCCGGTCGCACCGGATCGTCCGCATCCCGCGCTTCGTCGAGCTCCTGAGCGTGCCCGACGGCGCCGAGCCGGCGCCGCTCGACGAGGTCCTCGGCGCGGTGGCGGCGCTGCCCGCCCGCGGCGACGGCCCGGAGGCGGCGCGGCCGCTGCTCGAGGTGCGGATCCGGCTGGAGCGGCCGGAGCCCGCGCTCCGCGCGCTGCTCGAGCAGGCCACGGCGGGCAGGGAGGCGCGGCTGGTCCGGATCGCGACCGCGCTCCAGGGCGACGGCCGCGCGCTCGGCGACGGCGAGCAGCGGGCGCTCGGCGAGCTCGTGCCGGAGGAGGTCTTCCTCCGCAAGTACGCCGCCGACTTCGGCGGCCCGCCGCCGGCCGACCTCCTCGCCGCCTTCCGCGCGCTGCTCGTGGAGGTCGAGGCGGGAGAGGTCGAGGCGCAGGAGGTCGCGGCGTGAGGATCCTGGCCATCCGCGGCGAGAACCTGGCCAGCCTCTACGGCCCCTTCGAGCTGCCGCTCGACCGCGGGCCGATCGCCGGCGTGGGGATCTTCTCGATCGCCGGCGCCACCGGCTCCGGGAAGTCGACCCTGCTCGACGCGCTCTGCCTCGCGCTCTACGGGAAGACGCCCCGGCTGCGCGATCACGCCGGCGGCAAGAAGGTGCTGGTCGGCTGGAGCGAGGAGGGCGAGCTCCTCGACACGAACGACGCGCGGGCGCTGGTCTCCCGCGGCGCGGTGAGCGCGCTCGCGCAGGTGGACTACGAGGGCGTGGACCGCCGGCGCTACCGGGCCAGCTGGCGCGTCCACCGGGCGCGGCGGAGGCCCGAGGGCGCGCTGCAGGCGCAGGCCATGACGCTGGAGGACCTCGACTCGAGGGAGGTGCTGGCCGAGAAGGTCTCGCAGGCGGTGGCCGAGAACGAGCGCGCCGTGGGCTTCACCTTCGACGAGTTCAAGCGCGCGGTGGTGCTGCCGCAGTTCGAGTTCACGAACTTCCTCCGCGCGGACGCCGACGTGCGCGCCTCGATCCTGGAGCGCGTCACCGGGACCGACGTCTACACGCGCCTCTCGGTGGCCGCGCACGAGCGGATGACCCGCCTGACCGTCGAGCGCGACGGGCTGGCCGCCGAGGCCGGCGGGGTGCGGCTGCTCGACGACGCCGAGCGGGCCGCGCTGGAGGCCCGCCGCGGGGCGCTCGAGGTCTTGCAGAGGGACGCGCGCGAGCGGGCGGATCGGGCCTCCGAGGAGCTGCGCTGGCACGAGCGCGCCGCCGCGCTCGCCAAGGGGGTGTCCGACGCCGAGATCGCCCACGCGCGCGCGATCGCGGTGGTCGAGGCCGGAGCGGCCGGCCAGGCCGAGCTCGCCGCGGTCGGAGGCGGCCGAGCCCCACCGCGCCGTCCACGCCGAGGCCGAGCGGACCGCGCGCGCGCGGGCGCTCGCCGAGGTGCGGGCGCACGCGGCCGAGCAAGGGCGGAGGGGCGCGCTGGCCGCCCGCGAGGCGCGCGCCGCGGACGAGCGCGCCGCGCAGCAGGCCCTCGCTGCGGCCGAGGCCGCCGACGAGGCGGCGCGGCCGGAGCTCGCCGAGGCGCGCCGGCTCGATCTCGCGCTCGCCGAGGCGCGCCGCGTCGAGGAGGGCGCGGCGCGGGCGGCGGCGCGGGGCGGCGAGGAGTCGGCGGAGGCCGCGCGCGCGGCGGCGGAGGCGGTGCGCGCGCGGGCCGCGGCCGAGGGAGACCGGCGGCGCGCGGAGGAGTGGCTCGCGGCACACGCCGCGGAGCGCGCGCTGGCGGCGGAGTGGGGGCGCTGGGAGGCGCGGCTCCGCGAGCACGCCTCGGCCACGGTCGACCTCGCGCGGACCGAGGGCGCGCTCGCCGAGGCCCGCCGCCTGGAGGCGAGCGCGGCGGAGGCGCTGGCGGAGGCCGCCGCCGAGGTGGAGCGGTGCGCGGCCGGGGCGGCCGGCGCGCGCGCCGAGGCGGACCGGGCCTCGGCCGCCGCCGACGCACAGGACCTCCGCGCGCTCGCGGCGGAGGCGCCTCGGCTCCGCGCGCGGCGCGACGCGCTGGCCGACGCCGGGCGAGCCGCGGCCGACGCCGCCCGCGCGCGGGCACGCCGGGATGAGGCCGACCGCGAGGCCGAGCGCGCCCTCTCCGAGGCCGCGGAGGCGAGCGCGGCGCTCGAGGCCGCGAGGACGGCCGCGGCCGTCGCCGAGGCCGCCCTGGCGGCGGAGCAGGGGGCGCTGCGACGGATCGAGCAGACGCTGGATCTGGCCGCGCGCCGGTCCGAACTGGTGGACGGCGAGGCGTGCCCGCTCTGCGGGGCGACCGAGCACCCCTTCGCGCGCGGGGCGCCCACCGCGACGCTGCTCGCGGACCAGCGGCGCGCCGCCCAGGGCGCGGCCGAGGCCACCGCGGAGGCGAGCCGCCGGCGCGAGGCGGCGGCGGCCGCGGTGGTCGGGCACGAGCGTGAGGCCGCCGCGGCCCGCAAGGCCGGGTCGGCCGCCGAGGCGGAGCGGACCGAGCACGCCAGCGCCTACCAGGCGGCGCGTGGAAGGCTCCCGGACGCGGGGCTGCCCGAGGACGCCGGCGCGGCGGACCAGGCGGTCCGGGCGCTGCTGCGCGAGGCGGACGCGGCGCTCGCGGGCGCCGAGGCGGCGCGGCGGACGGTCGACGAGCGCGCCGGGACGGCCGCCCGGGCGCGGCAGGCGTCCGACGCCGCCCGGAGCGCGCTCGACGCGGCCGGCGCGCGGCACCGCGGGCTCGAGCGGAGCGCCGGGGAACGGCGCGAGGCGGCGGGGCGCCTCGCCGCCGAGGCGGCGCGCCTCGACCACGCCCGCGAGGGCCTCGAGACGGACCTGGAGCCGGCGCTCGCGTTCCTGGGCGGCTGGCGGGCGACGGCGCGGCGCGACGCGCCGGCCTTCCTGGCCGCCTGCGCGGGCCGGGCGCGAGCCCATGCGGAGCAGTCGGCGGCGCGGGACGAGGCGGCCGGCCACGTCGCGAACGCCACGGCCGACGTCGAGGCCGCCGGGGCGCTCGCCGCGGAGCGAGCCGCGCGGGCCGCGCGGCTCGGGGAGGACGCGGCCGGAGCGCGGGCGCGGCGGGTCGAGGCGGAGTCGGCCCGCGGTCGGGCGCTGGCGGGGCGCCCGGCCGACGAGGTCGAGGGCGCGCTGCGCGAGGGCACCGCCCGGGCTCGGGGCGGGCTCGAGGCGGCGCGGGCCGCGCGCGGAGGCGCCGCCGAGCGGCTCGCCGCGGCGGAGCAGGAGGAGGGCGCCGCCCAGGGCGGGCTCACCCAGGCGCGCGCGGACGAGGCCGCCGCCGAGGACGCGCTCCGGGCGTCGCTCGGAGCGCTCGGGATCGACCGCGCCGCGCTGATCGCCCGGCTCGGCCGCGGCGCCGCCTGGATCGCGGAGGCGCGGGCCGCGGTCGAGCGCGAGGCGGGGGCGGCGGCGAACGCCGCGAGCGTGCTGGCCGAGCGCCGGCGCCAGGCGTCCGCGCACGAGGCCGGGCGGCCTGCCGGCGACCTCGACGGCGCGCGGGCGCGCGAGGCGGCGGCCCGGTCGGACGAGGCGCGCGCGGCCGAGGACCTCTCGCAGGCGAGGGCAACCCTCCACGCCGACGCGGCCGGCCGCGAGCGGCACGCCCAGCTCGCGGCCAGGCTCGAGGGCAAGCGGGCCGAGGCCGAGCGGTGGGAGCGGCTGGCCCGCGTCATCGGCGCCGCCGACGGCAAGCGATTCCGGGTGTTCGCCCAGGGGCTCGCGCTCGACACCCTGCTCCGCGCCGCCAACGTCCACCTGCGCGAGCTCGCCCGCCGCTACGAGCTGATGCGCGTGCCCGGCGCCGACCTCGAGCTCCAGGTGGTGGACCACGACCTGGCCGACGAGGTCCGGACCGTGAACGGCCTCTCCGGTGGGGAGCTGTTCCTCGTCTCGCTCGCGCTCGCGCTCGGGCTGGCCTCGCTCTCCACCCGCGCGGTCCACGCCCGGACGCTCTTCATCGACGAGGGGTTCGGCACGCTCGACCGCGACACGCTCGAGCACGCCATGGCCGCGCTCGACGGGCTGCGCGCCACCGGCCGCACCGTCGGCGTCATCTCCCACGTGCCCGAGCTGCACGAGCGGATCGGCGTGCAGGTCACGGTCGAGCGGGTGTCGGCGGGGCGGAGCCGGGTGCTGCTCCCCGGCTGAGGGGTAGAACTCCCGCACCCGCGGCAGGAGGCGCTCAGCCCGGCGACCTCCATCCTCGACCTCGCCGCGGAACCGTTCACCCCGAGCGCAGCGCGGCGTCCGCCCCGCGCCGCCGAGTGTCCAGACCCCTACCCCCCCACCAGCCGCTCCGCCAGCACCAGCGCGTCGCCGGGCCAGCACGCCGCCGGCCGCGGGCGATTCACTCCGGGTGCGCCATCGACCGGCCAGCAGGAGAGCACCGCCACGCGCCACCGGAGCGGCACCGCCAGCGCGCCGTGCACGGCGCCGAGGAGCGCCCCCGCGATGGCCGCGTTGGTGTCGGTGTCGCCGCCGCCGGCGACCGTGTCCACCAGCCCGGCCTCGAGCGTGGGCGCGTGGCGCAGCTGGTGGAACGCGTTCTGGAGCGCGATCGTGACGAGCCCTCGGTCGGGCTCGAAGCGAGGCGGGCCCGCGCGGGCGGCGCGGAGCGCCGCGCGCACCTCGGCGGCGCAGCCGAGCTCGTCGGCCAGCGCCTCGGCCCGATCGGCGGTCTCCTCGGCCCCGGCCCCGGTCGCGACCGCGTGCGCGATGGCGGCGGCGTACACCGCGCTCGCGTCCTGGCAGACGGGGTGCGGGTGCGTGAGGGCGGCGTCCGCTCGCGCCCGGCGGGCCACCTCGGCGGCGGGGGCGGCGTGCGCGTGGACGCCGAGCGGCGCGATCCGCATGAGCGCCCCGTTCGCCAGGCTCTCCCGGCGCGCGGCGGCGCGGGCCGCGGCCGCCACGCCGGCCGGCGCCAGCCCGCGGACGCGGGCCTGGAGCGCGGGCTCGAGCGCGGCGGCGGTGGTGCTCCCCACGTCGAAGGGCTTGCTCTCGAGCCAGCCAGCGTAGGCCTCCGCGACGATCCCCGCGTCGAAGCCCTCGGCCCGCACCAGCGCCCGGGCCAGCGCGAGCGCCAGCTCCGAGTCGTCGGTCGGCTGGCCCGCCAGCGTGTCCCATGTGCCGCCGTCGGCGAGGTCGCGGACGCCGCCGGGGTACCGCGCGGCGATCTCCTCCCGGGTCGAGAACTCCACCTGCCCGCCCAGCGCGTCGCCGGCGAGTTGCCCGAGCAGGGCGCCCTGCGCGCGCCGGAGCAAGCCCTCGTCCCGGACGCTGCGTCCCGGCGCGAACGACGCGAGCAGCCGCGGCCCGTGCGCCCCCTCCAGCACCGGGCGCCAGCGCCGCCGCACCAGGGCCTCCGCGGCGGGTGGCGCCCCCGCGAAGCAGGCGGCGACGCAGCCGCCCCCGTCGCGCGCGTACCGCACCTCGGCGCCGGCCTCGTCGAGCAGCACGCCCCCCACCCCGCGCAGGATCGCGTGGCCCCCCGCCACGTCGAGCGTGCGGGGCCGGTGGAGGGAGATGGCGCCCCGCGCCTCGCCCGCCGCGACCAGCGCCAGCCGGTAGGCGATGCTGCTCTGCGGCCGGAAGCGCGCCGGGGCGAGCGCCGACGCGTAGGCGAGCGCCCGGCGCGGCGCGGCGCTCGACACCAGCACCACGTCGCCCTGGCCGAGCGCGCGCGGCGCGAGCGGCGCGAGCGGCGCGCCGTTGCGCCGGGGTGGGCCGAGCCCCTCCGCCCAGGTGAACAGGTCCTCGCCGCCGTGCGGCGGGGTGGGGGCGAGGACCACCCCCAGCACCGGCATCCCGGCGCGCACGAGCCCGATCGACACCGAGGCGCCGCGGTGGCCGCGCTGGAAGTCGGCGGTCCCGTCGTTCGGGTCGATCGCCCACGCGAACGCCTCGCCCGCGGCCGGCGACCGGTTGCGCTCGGGCCGCTCCTCGCCGGTCACGCCGAAGGCGGGGAAGGCCTGGTCGAGCACGCGGCGGATGACGTCCTCCGCCTCCTCGTCGACCGGGCAGTGACCGGAGTCGCCGCGGGGACCGCCCGGGCGGAACAGCTCGGCGCGGAGGAGGTCCGCGGCCGCGCGCGCGGCGCGGACCGCGATCTCCAGGGCGTGCGCGAGATCGGTCACCAGCCAGGTTTAGCGCGGCGACGGACACGCCGCCGCCCCGCGACCACGGTGCGCGCCGCCGTCGAGGCGTGTGCGGGCGCCGTCGTCGTGGCGAGGAACGCCGGCGTCCGGGCGGGATTCTCACCCGCGCTCCGGACGCGCCGCGCGGCGCGGCGCCTCCGAACGGAGGGTCTCGCCATCCGGACAGGACAACCCGGGCCGCCCGGCTTAAACGTGGAGCCTGGGGGCGCGGCCGCGTGAAGATCGGCACCTGGAACGTCAACGGAATCCGCGCGCGCGAGGCGCAGGTGGCGGAGTGGATCGACCGGGAGCGACCGGACGTCATCTGCCTGCAGGAGATCAAGGCGCCGCCCTCCAAGGTGCCGCCCTCGCTGTGCGAGCTCGAGGGCTACTGGTGCCTGTGGCACGGCGCGACCGCCTACTCCGGCGTGGGCCTCCACGTGCGGAAGGCCGTCGCGCCCGAGCGCCCGACCTTCCTGCACCCGCCCTTCGACCTCGAGACGCGGATCGCCACCGCCGTGGTGGCGGGCGTCACGGTGGCCTCGGTCTACGTGCCGAACGGCGGGAAGGACCTGCCCGCGAAGCTGCGCTTCCTGGAGGCGCTGGAGCGCTGGGCCTCCGAGGCCACCGCGGCCGGCCGGCCCATCGTGATCTGCGGCGACCTGAACGTCGCCCGCACCGACCTCGACGTCCACCCGAAGGAGCGTAAGGTCGGCGCCATCGGGCAGCTCCCCGAGGAGCGCGCGCTCCTCGAGAAGGTGCTGTCGCACGGGCTCGTCGACCTGGGGCGCGCCGTCGACCCCGCCAACGAGGGGCTCTTCACCTGGTGGGCCCCGTGGCGGAACCTCCGCCAGCGGAACATCGGCTGGCGCATCGACTACGTGCTCGCGAGCGCGGCGCTGGCGAGCCGGACCACCCGCTGCACCGTGCTGGCCGACTTCGGGACCAGCGATCACGCGCCGGTGGTGGCCGAGTTCGGCTAGCCGCGCGGGGCCCGCTCATGGCGGGCCCGGGGCCGGCGCGGGCGCGTCCGCGAAGGGTCCCAGCGCCGCCGGATAGGCGGCGAGCAGCTCCGGCGGCACCTCCACGCGCCGCCGCTCCACCATCGCCTCGAGCATCTTCGCGTTGGCCGGCGCCTGGCCGCGGAAGTGGTTGTTGGTGATCACGTACACGTCGGGCGCGCGCGTCGAGCCGGCCATCTCGCGGACGCGCTCGGCCCAGGGCTCGAGCTGCCCGGCGCTGTAGAGGTAGTCGTAGCGCGCGTCGCGGCCCGCGCCGGCGCGGAACCAGTCGCGGTAGTTGCGCCCGTGCACGCGCACGTAGGCGACCCCGGCGGTCACCGCCGCGCCGGGCCCGCGGGAGTCGCGGAAGCGGGGCTGGTCCACGTTCACGATCCCGACACCGGCCTCGGCGAGCTCGGCCAGCACCGCGGGATCGTCCCAGGAGGCGTGGCGCACCTCGAGGACGAGCGGCAGCCCGGCGAAGGCGCGGAACAGCCCGCGGAGCCACTCCTCCTCCGCCGGACCGCGCCTGAACGACCACGGGAACTGCAGGAGCGCCGCGCCGAGCCGCCCCTCCGCCTGCAGCCGATCGAGCGCGGCGCGCGCCTCGGCCACCTCGGCGGCCCCGTACGCCTCGCGCTCGTGCGTGAACTTCCTGTGAACCTTGGCGCCGAACCGGAAGGTGGGCGCCTCGCGCACCCGCTCGCACCAGCGCGCAGCCACCTCCGCCGGAAAGGGCCGGTAGAAGGTGGCGTTCACCTCCACGGTCCCGAAGTAGCGGGACAGGAAGGCCAGTCGATCGAGGCCACGCCGCGTCGCTGGCGGGTACACGACGCCCGCCCAGTCGTCGTACTCCCACCCCGCCGGCCCGAAGCGGATCACCCCGCTCGCCTAACGGAGGGTGATCGTCCGTTCAACCCGTGCCCGGGGGACGGCGCCGCGCCCCGGCAACCGGGGTAGAATCCGCCGCCGTGAACCCCGCGGAGCAGACGCAGAGCGAGCAGCAGCCGACCCCGCCGACGTGGACGGCGCGCGCCGTCGCGCCCGCCGCGGGCGCGCGCCACGCGTTCCTGCTCGTGCTGGCCGGCCCCCAGCTCGGCGACATCTTCCCCCTCGAGCCCGGGCGCGAGCTCGTCATCGGGCGGCGCGACGACGCCGACGTGCCCATCCGCGACGACGGCGTCTCGCGGCGCCACGCCAGCATCCGCGTGGAGGGCGAGGGCGCCCTGCTCCGCGACCTCGGCAGCGCGAACGGCACCTGGGTCGACGGCGCGCGCACCGACGAGGCGCGGCTCGCCGACGGGAACCGCGTCGCGCTCGGCGGGGGGACGGTGCTCAAGTTCGCCTGGGCCGACGAGCTGGAGGCGCGCTGGCAGATGAAGCTCGCCGAGAGCGCGCTGCTCGACCCGCTCACCGGCGTGTACAACCGCCGGCACGTGGACGAGCGGCTCGCCGCGGAGATCGCCGCCGCGCAGCGCCACGGACGCGCGCTGTCGGTGCTGCTGGTGGACGTGGACCGCTTCCGCGAGGTGAACGAGGCGCACGGCCAGGCCGCCGGGGACGAGGCGCTCAAGATGCTCGCCTTCGTGCTCCGCGGCGCGATCCGCAAGGAGGACGTGCTGGCCCGGCACGGCGGCGAGGAGTTCCTGGTGGTGGCGCGCGAGACCGCGCTGCCGGGCGGGCGGGCGCTCGCCGAGCGGATCCGCCGGGCCGTCCAGCGCAGCCGCTGCGCGTGGCAGGCGCAGGACGACGCGCCGACCGTGTCTATCGGCGTGACGGTGTCGGTGGGCGTGGCCGAGCTCGCGCCCGGGCGCGGCGCCCGCGAGGCGGTGGCGGCCGCGGAGCAGGCGCTCAGGCTGGCCAAGCACGCGGGCCGGAACACCGTGGTGGCGCTCCCCATGCGCCCCGCCCCGACGCCGCTCCCGACGTGAGCGAGGGCCGCTCGCGCGGCGCGATGCCGCGCGGCAGGCCGGCTTGACGCTGGTGGGGTTGCCTGCAATCCTCCGGCCGCGCTCCCGCCGCGCCCGGCCGCGCCCGCTCTCGCGGCGCGGCCCGACGGCGCGGTCCGGCGGCGCTCCAGGAGGCATCCAGGTATGGGGTCTCACGACGCGCGGGACGGCGTGGTCCACGTCTCCGCCCTGCCGGAGCAGCCGAGCCCTCCGGCGGCGGATCCGTCCCAGCTCACGCAGGCGCAGCGCGCCGAGCGCGCCCTGGCCGAGGGCCGGCCCGAGCGGCAGATCCCCATCTCCCGGGCCTTCCTCCAGACGGCGCTCGACTTCCGGCAGACGCTCCGGGTCCTGGTGTCCGCGGTGGTGCCGCGCTTCGCCGACTGGTGCTTCGTGGACCTCATCGACGGCGACGGCATCCCGCGCCGGGTCGAGGTGGCCCACGGCGATCCCGCCAAGGCGGACCTCGCCCAGGAGATGCGCTCCATCGCCTTCGGCCCGGGCTGGGCGACGCCCGGCGCACAGACCATCCGCGATCGCGCGCCGCGGCTCTTCCGCGACGTGTCGAACGAGGTGATGGAGTGGGCCACCCACGGCGAGCGCCACCTGGCGGTGCTGCGCGCCATCCGCCCCAACTCGCTCCTGGCGGTGCCGCTCGTCGCGCGCGACCGGACCATCGGCGCCATCACGCTCATCCGCTCCACCATGACGCCGGGCCTCGACGAAGGCGACCTGGTGTTCGCCGAGACGCTGGCCGAGCCGGCCGCGCTGGCGATCGACAACGCCCGCTGGTTCCAGGCCGAGAAGGCCGGCCGCGTGGCGGCGCTGGAGGAGGCGGATCGCGAGCGCCACGACCGCGTCGAGGCGCAGAAGGGCGTGCTCCGGCTGCGCCGCCTGGAGTCGATCTCGGCGAGCCTCGCGTCGACGCTCTCGCCGCACGCCATCGCCCGCGTGGCGATGGAGAACGGCCTCTCGGCGCTGGAGCCGTCGACCGCCACCGTGGCCCGCGCCGCCCCCGGGGGCAACGTGCTCGAGATGCTGCACGTCCAGGGCTGGCCCGACGACCTGATGCGCGACCTCCGGCAGCTGCCGATCGACGCGCCGGCGCTGATCACCGAGGCGTACCGGATCCAGACGGCCATCTGGGTGCCGGGCCCCGAGGCGCTCGCCCAGAGCTACCCGAACGCCGCCGAGCTGGCGCTGCGGGTCGGCGACAAGGCGTGGTGCGCGGTCCCGCTCCGCTGCGACGGCCGCACCGTCGGCGCGCTCGGGCTCGGCTTCCCGTACCCGCGTGACCTCGACGCGGACGAGAAGCGGTTCGTGCTCACCGTCGCGCAGCAGGTGGCGCAGGCGCTCGAGCGCGCCGCGGCTCCGCGACGAGGCGCGGTCAGCCGCCCATCCGCATAGCCAGCGAGGAGCGGCTGGCCAGTGCGCGCCGGAGAGGAGGCGAGCCGGGCACACTTCGCTTCGCGAACGTGCCTCGGCCGGAGGTTCGAGGCCAGGCTGGTGCCTCGGCCGCGATTTGGAGCCGGCTCGCTACCGCCTCGTCGGGTGGAACGCGCCGGCGGCCCTGAGGACGCGGAGCGCCGCGAGCTGGGCGTTCGAGCGCCTCGGTGACCTCGCCCAGCTCGGCGTTGCGGAGCTGCGCGGTGGCGTCGGCCTGCTCGACCGCGGTGGCAGTCCCGGCGCGGTAGGCGACGTCGACCAGCCGCTGGTTCTCCGCGGCGAGATCGCGCTGCTCCCGGGCCTTCCGGGCGTTCGCCCGCGCGCTGTCGAGGTCGAGCCAGGCCTGCTGGACCTCCTGGCGCGCCCTGAGCTCGGTGCCCGCGCTCGGTCGCGAGGGCCTCGTCGATCTTCGCGCCCGCCTCGCGGACGTCCGACTCGCGCAGGCCGCCGTCGATGATCCGCCACTGCAGCGACGAGGCCCACCGCCCACGAGTCCTTCTGGCCGGTGAAGCCGGCCTCGTTCGCGAGCTGGTAGCGCCCGAACGCGCCGAGGTTCGGGAGGTAGCGCGAGAGGGCCTGGTTGCGCCCGCCGCGTTGCAGGTCGACGTTCAGCCGCGCGGCCTGCACGTCGGTCCGATCCCGCAGCGCCGCCTCCTCCATGGCGGCCGCCTCGGCGGCCAGCACCGGCTCGGGCGGATCCACCACCTCGAACGCGGGCGGGCGGTCGAGCAGCGTCGCGAGGGCGATGCGCGCCGAGGCGAAGGCGTTCTGCGATCGCTTGAGGTCCTGCTCCGCCCGCGCGCGGTCGATCTCGGCCCGCAGGAGCCCGACCTTCGCGATGGTGCCGGCCTGGTAGCGGACCCGCGCGTCCTTCTCCTGGCGCGCCGCGATCTCGAGCAGCCGCTCGGAGACCTCGCGCGCCCGCTGCAGCGAGGCGGCGCCGTAGTACGCCTGGGCCACGCCGAAGAGCACCTCGCGCCGCGCTCCCTCGAGGTCGAGGCCCGCGATCCGCTCCCCGCGGCTCGCGTTCGGGATCGCGAAGAGCAGCTGCGGCGCCAGGATGGCCTGGGTCGCCTCCAGCTGGCCGGCGAGCTGGTCCTGCGCCTGAACGGTGACCTCGGGCGACCCGGTCCCGAGCGATCCGGCCGGGATCACCGCCTCGACCTGGTTGTGCGTGTACGCGCCGGTGGCCGTGAGCTGCGGCAGGTAGCCGGACCAGGCCTTCCAGGAGAGCTCGTCCGCCTGCCGGAGCCGCGCCTGCGCCGCCTTGAGGTCGAGGTTCTGCGTCTCCGCGATCGCGAGCGCCTCGTCGAGCGTGAGCACCGGCCCGGCGGGCGCGGGTGGCTGGCTCGACTCGGCCGGCGGGGTGGCGGCCGCGCGCGCGGCGGGGGGCGCCGAGGGTGCCGAGGGCGCCGGGGCGCTCCCGGGCGCCTGGGCCAGCGCGAGTGCGAGCGCGAGGGTGGTCAGGGCATTCATGGTTCCTCCGCCGTCGTTGGCGTGGCGAGGTGCTACCGCGAGGTGCCTCGCGGGCGCGCGCTCCCGGAAGGGGCGGGCGCGCGGCTAGGTGCCGCCGAGGTCCTCGATCTCCGCCTCGATGTCCTTGCGCTCGGGCGCGTCAGGCCGCAGCCCGAGGAAGGCGCGGAACTCCTCCACGGCGCGCCGCCGCTGACCCCGCTCCTTGTACGCATAGCCAAGGTAGTAGTGCGGCATCGGGTTCCGGCTCTCCTCGCGGGCGGCCCGCTCGTACCACGGGAGGGCCGCCCGCGCGCCCTCCGATTCGTGCAGGGCGCGCGCGAGCAGGTAGAGCACCTGCACCGCCGCCGGGTCGAGCCGCATCACCTCGCGGTAGATCCGGACCGCCTCCTGCGGCTTGCCGGTGACGGCGACGCACTCGCCCAGCCCGACGCGGAGGGCGGTGGTGCGCGGCGCGAGCTCGACCGCGCGCCGCCAGGACGGCACCGCCTCATCGCAACGCCCGTGGGCGGTGTAGAGCGCCGCCAGGCGCCGGTGCGGCTCGGCCAGGGTGGGGGCGGCCGCCGCCGCCGCCCGGTACGACTCGATCGCCTCGCCGAGCGCGCCGGACCGCTCCTGGCAGGCGCCGAGCTCGAGCAGGGCCTCGGGATCCGAGGGCGCGAGCTCCACGGCGCGGCGCAGCTGCGCCAGCGCGCCCGGCGCCTCGCCGCGGGCGAGGAGCGCCCGCCCCAGCCCGAGCCGCGCCTCCACCAGCTTCGGGTCCTCGTTGGACGCCGCGGTGAGCGCCTTCAGGGCGCCCTCCACGTCGCCCCGCTCGAGCTTCACCGCGCCGAGCCGCGAGAGCGCCAGCGCGTTCCGCGGCTGCAGCCCCACCGCCGCCTGGAAGGCGGCCTCGGCCGCGGGGAGGTCGCGGGCGGCGAGGAGCAGGTTTCCGCTCGCCAGCTGCGCCTCGGGGCTGCGCGGATCGAGCGCCAGCGCCCGCGAGAGCGCGGCGCGCGCCGCCCCGGGGTCGCCCCGCGCGAGGGCGAGCCGCGCGAGCCCGATCTCCGCGAGCGTGAGGTCGGGATCGAGCGAGAGCGCCTGGCGGTAGGCGGCCTCCGCCCCGCCCGCGTCCCCCTCCTCGGCGCGCAGATCGCCGAGCGCGGCGTGGGCCCCGGCGTCGCGCGGCCCCGCCTCCACCGCGCCGGCGAGCGCCGCGCGCGCCGCGGCGAGGTCGCGCCGCGCCAGCGCCAGCCGCCCCAGCGCCACCCGCGGCTCCACCGCCGCGGGCTCCCGCGCCAGGGCCTCGCGGTAGAGCGCCTCCGCCTCGTCCGCCTTCCCCGCGGCCGCCGCGGCGGCGCCCTTCGCGGCGAGCAGCGCCGGCGATCCCGGCGCGGCGCGGAGGGCCTGCTCGGCGAGCTGCCACGCGTCGAGGGCGCGCCCGGCCATCGCCAGGGCGCGGATGCGGAGCGCGCCGAGCTCGGGGTCCTGCGCGGGCGCCTGCGCCGGATCCGACGCCGCCACCGCGCCGGCCGCGTCGCCGTGCTGGAGCCGGTGGCGGGCCAGCGCCACCCGCGCCGGGAGGAGGCGCGGATCGGCCGCCACCGCCGCCTCGAGGGCGCGCTCGGCCTCCGCCGCCGCGCCCCCGCGCCGCGCCAGGAGCGCGCCGTGGAGCGCGAGCGCGCGCGCCCGCTCCGCTGGCCCGAGCTTCGCCGCCGTGCCCTCGGCCAGGAGCGGCTCGAGCCGGCGCGACGCCGCGCCGGCGTCGCCCGCCGCGGCGTCGAGCGCCGCGAGCTCGAGGCGCGCCGGCAGGTGGCCGGGCGCGGCCGCGACCAGCGCGTCGAGCGCGGCGCGCGCCTCGCCGCTCCGCCCCGCGAGGCGCGCCGCGAGCGCGCGGCCGAGCGGGCCGCGCGGTCCCTGCTCCATCCCCGCGAGCTGCGCGGCGAGCGCGCCGGCGCGCTCCGCGTCGCTCGCGCGCGAGCGCGGCCTGGAGGAGGAGCGCCACCACCTCGGCGTCCGGCGCGCCGCGCGCCGCGGCGGCCTCGAGGGCCCGCTCCTGCGCGGGCTGGGCCGCGCCGGCCGAGGGCGCGCGCGCGAGCGAGACCGCGAGCCGCGCCGCCAGCGCCGGGACCGCGCCCCCGGCGTCCCGCTCCAGCCGGTCGGCCGCCCGGGAGGCCTGCTCGACGGCCGGTCCAGGCGCGCCGTGGCGCTGCTCGAGCGCGGCCACCGCCATGGCGTGCAGCGCGGCGGCCTCGGCGGAGCCCGGATCGGCCGCCACGGCGCGGCCGGCCAGGTCGAGCGCGGACCGCTCCGAGGCGTAGTCGCCCCGCGCGAGCGCGGCGCGCGCGCCCGCCAGGTGAGACGCCAGCGCGGCGCGGTCCGGCCCGCGGAGCGCGCCGAGGAAGGAGCGGCCCGCCCCGCCGAGCAGGACCCCCGCCACGGCCACCACCGCGACGGCGGCGAGGCCGACCGCCAGGGCGAGCTTCACCGAGCGTGTGAGGCGGCCGCGCGTCACACCCCCCACGACCTTGGCGGCCGCCATCCGGTCGCCGAAGGGGACCGCGACGTCGCGCGCTGGCTCCGGCGGCGGCAGCTCCGGCCCGGCCGCGCGGCCGAGCGCCTCCACGAAGGCTGGCACGGCGCCGATGGGCTGGAAGTGCTCGCCGTCGGAGGAGACGTCCTCATTGCCGAGCAGCTCGCCCTTCTCGAGCATCTCGACGATCTCCGCCCGCGCGAAGGGGCCGAACACCTTCCCGGACCGCCGCCGGACGTCGTAGCTGCCCTCGCGGCGCGGCGGCGGGCGCGCGGCGGGGACCGGCTGGCGCGACGGCTCCTCGCCGAAGAGCGCCTCGAGCTCCTCCGCGGCGCCGGGCGGCGGGGCGGCGAGCGAGGGGACCGGCCCGGGCCCAGCGGCGGGCGGCGAGGGCGGTGCGCGCGCCGGGCCGGGCGGCGCGTCCTCGACCAGATCGTCGGCGCCGACCGGCGAGGGCTCCGCCGCGGGCCCGGCCGGGAGCGGCCCGTCCTCGGGCGCTGGCCACGGGGCGTCGAGCTCCACCTCGCCGAAGCCGAGCGCGGAGGCGCCGGCGTCCGGCGCCCGCCCGGGCGCGGGCGCGGCGGCGGCCTCCGGCGTCGCGCTGGCGGGCGCCGCGGGCGCACTCGGCTCGGCGGAAGGGGGCGGCGCGGCCGCCGCCGGCCGTGAGGCGGGGGGGGACACCGACGCGGTGAAGGGCGTCCCCGCCGCGGCCAGGTCCGCGGCGGTCGAGGACGCGGCGGGCGGCGCCGAGGACGTGGGGGGGGCGACGGGCGACGGCGGGGTCGCGGCGTCGGCCGGCCGCGGCGTCCCGGCCGCCGGCTCGCCGGCGTCGCGGCGGACCACGAAGGGCTTCCCGCACCGCGGGCACCGGACCTTGGCGCCGCGCTCGGGGATCCGCTGGTCGTCGATGCCGTACGCCGCCCGGCAGTGCGGGCAGTCCACCCTCATCGCGTGTCCCTCGCGCGCGGCTTCCGCGGCATCTCGACCAGTGGAATTCCTCGAGGTGGCGGGACGGTAACACCGCGCCCCGCGCCCCTTCAAGGCGACATGAGCGGCCGGCCCGCGCGCGCCGGCCGCGTGGTAAACGGGGGCATGGCCGAGCTGTCCGACGCGCTCAGGGAGAGGCTCCGGGCGTGGACGCTCGCCCTCGGCGGCCCGGGGACCCGCGCGCGGCTCGAGAAGCTCACGCCGCCGCGCAACGAGTACGGCATCGATCCGTACGGCTTCGACGCCGAGTTCGCGGTGGCCGCCGTCGCACCGCTGCTCTGGCTCTACCGGAAGTACTTCCGGGTGGAGCTCCACGGGATCGAGCGCGTGCCGTCGGAGGGGCGAGTGGTGCTGGTCGCGAACCACTCCGGCCAGCTCCCCTTCGACGCGGCCATGATCGAGGTGGCCTGCCTGATCGAGAAGGACCCGCCCCGCGCCGTCCGCGCCCTGGTCGACCGCTGGGTCCCCACCCTCCCGTTCGTCTCCACCTTCATGGCGCGCTGCGGCCAGATCGTCGGGACGCCGGAGAACTGCCGCCGCCTGCTGGCCGCCGACGAGGCCATCCTGGTCTTCCCCGAGGGCGTGCGCGGCCTCAACAAGCCCTTCAGCCAGCGCTACCAGCTGCAGGGGTTCGGCCCGGGGTTCCTCCGGCTCGCGCTCGAGTCCGGCGCGCCCATCGTCCCCATCGGCGTGGTCGGCGCGGAGGAGCAGGCGCCGGCCCTGTTCGACGTGAAGCCGCTCGCGAGGCTGCTCTCCTTCCCCTCCTTCCCGATCACGCCCACCCTCCTGCCCCTGCCCCTCCCCGCCCGCTACCACATCCACTTCGGGGAGCCGATGCGCTTCCAGGGCTCGCCGGACGAGGAGGACGAGGTGCTCGAGCGGAAGGTCGAGCAGGTGGAGGACGCGGTCAGGGCGCTGCTCGCGCGGGGGCTGGCCGAGCGCAAGCACGTGTTCTGGTGACCATGTCCCCCGAGCCCGCCACCTCCCCCGGGATGCCCCGCACCGTCCTCGTCACCGGGATCTCCGGGAACCTCGGGCGCGCGCTCGCGAAGCAGCTCCACACCGACGCGCGCGTGATCGGCGTCGACCGCCGCCCGTTCGCCGGCAAGCCGAAGGACATCGACCACTTCCAGGTCGACCTCCGCAAGGCGCGGGTGGAGGACGCGTTCCGCCGGCGCCGCGTCGACGCGCTCATCCACCTCGGCATCATGCACGACCCGCGCATGCCCTTCAGCGAGGCCCACAGCTTCAACGTGGTGGGCACGCAGCGGATCCTCGACCTGTGCATCCGGCACGGGGTCCGCAAGGTGGTGGTGCTCTCCTCGGCGAACGTCTACGGACCGCGCCCCGACAACTCGAACTTCCTCCCCGAGGAGGCGCCGCTCATGGCGGCGGATCGCGTCAGCGACGTGCGCGACCTCATCGAGGTCGACATGTACGCGCAGTCCTTCATGTGGCGCCACCCGGAGCTCGAGACGGTGATCCTCCGGCCGGTCAACATCGTCGGCCCGAGCGTGCGCAACGCCCCCTCGAACTACCTCCGGCTCGAGTCGCCGCTCACGGTGATGGGCTTCGACCCGATGGTGCAGCTCATCCACGAGGAGGACGTCTGCCGGGCGCTGGTGCTCGCGCTCCGCCCCGGCCTGCGCGGCGTCTACAACGTGACCGGACCGGGCGAGGTGCCGCTCTCGGCAGTGCTGCGCGAGCTGGGCCGGCGCCCGCTCCCCGTGCCGCACCCGCTGATCCGGCCGCTGCTGCGGCGCGCCTTCGAGGCGCGGCTCACCGGGTTCCCACCAGGGGAGGTGGACCACATCCAGTACCTCTGCGTGGTGGACGGCTCGCGCTTCGCGCGGGACGCCGGGTGGAGCCCGAGTTGGTCGCTGCGCGACACCATCCGCAGCGTGCTGTAGCCGCGCGGGCGATTATGATCGCCGCATGATCCGGTCGACCCTGGCCGCGCTGGCGGCCCTCCTGCTCACCGCCCTCCCCGCCGCCGCCCAGGCTCCGCCGTTCGAGCCCACCGGCGAGGTCCGCTTCCTCGGCTACGGCTCGACCGGCACCAGCGCGTCCTTCGACGGCGAGCGCCTGGTAGGAGCGACGGTGAACCTCACCCGCCGCGAGGACGGCACCTGGGCGGGAGACCTGGCGGGCCAGAACATGGACCTCGAGGTCTCGGACCGGCGCGTGTCCGGCCCGAACGTCAGCCTCTCGCTGGCACAGAAGGACGGGCTCACCTCGGTGGAGGGGCTCTTCTTCAACCAGCGGTTCCGCGTGACGCTCGACGCCAAGCGGCTGCGCGGCCGGTTCGGCGAGTGCTCGTTCGACCTGGTCCGCAAGCGCGACGGCTCGTTCCGGGGGAACTTCGGGTGCCTGCGCCCGGGCGCCTCCTTCCCGTCCTCTGCCAAGGCCACGCTCTCGCTGATCGGCGCGGCGGCGGAGGCGTCCCCTCCGCTCCCGCAGTTCGCGCTGGCGCTGGTCGCCATCCTGCCGAGCTGAGCGCCGCCACCCGGCTGCCGGTCCGCCGTGTGGCGCGGCGCGTCGTTTCCGAACAGAATCACCGGCGATGACCGATCGCCTCTGTCGTGGCCTCCTCCCGCACGGGCTCAGGGCCGTCTTCGTCCGCGTCGGGGACACCGCGCGCATGGCGCGCATGCTCCACGGCCTCTACCCCACCGCCGCCCACCTGTTCGCCGAGGGGCTCGCCGCGCGCGGCCCTGGTCGCCTCGCTCCAGAAGGATCGCGGGCGCGTAAACCTGCAGCTCGAGTGCGACGGACCGATCGGCGGGATCTTCGTCGACGCCGATCTGGACGGCAACGTCCGCGGCTACGTGCGCCACCCCGCCGTGCACTTCCCGGGGGACCCCGCGCGCGCCGCGCGCGCCGCGCTGGGCGGGACCGGGTACCTGTCGGTGCTGCGGGACCAGGGAGGCGGGCAGTTCTACCGGAGCGCGGTCGAGCTCCAGGCGTTCTCGCTGGCCGAGGACCTGCGCCGCTGGTTCGCGGCGAGCGAGCAGGTCGATACCGCGCTCGACCTGGCGGTGGTTCCGCGCGGCGGCGAGGCGCTCGGCGAGGTCGCGGGCCTGCTGGTGCAGAAGCTCCCCGAGGGCGACGCGGCCGCGCTCGCGGCGGTGCGGCAGCGCCTCGCCGAGGGGGGGCTCCCCGCCGGGCTGGCGCGGGGCGCGAGCCCCCAGGAGGTGATCCGCGACCTGGCCGGCGAGGGGTTCGAGCTGCTCGGCGACCTCGAGGTGGCCTACCGGTGCGGCTGCAGCCAGGAGCGCGCGCGGGCGGCGGTGTCGGCGCTGGGGCTGCAGGGGATCGCCGACGTGCTGCGGGAGGAGAAGCAGGCCGTCATCACCTGCGAGTTCTGCCGGACGCGGTACGTGGTGACCGAGGAGGAGCTGCACGACCTCGCGCGCCGCCTCACGGACCGGGCCGCCGAAGGGTAGCCGGCCTCGACATCCGGCCGAGGCACCAGCCGGCTCGACGTCCGGCCGAGGCACAGTTCGCGAAGCGAAGTGTGCCCGGCCGCTCCTAGCCGGCTGCGAGAAGCCCGGCCGCTCCTTGCCGGCTACGCGGCGCAGACCGGCAACCGGGCGCCACCTCGTCGCGCCGCGTGGTAGATTCCGATCCCAACTCGGCCGCGCATCCGGCCCAGTCCCGGAGGGACGACCATCGCCACCTCGAGGAAGCGGAGCAGACACCCGGTCCCGTCCGGCCAAGGTCCGGAGCGGGGTGAAGGCCGGCGCGAAGGCCAGGCGCCCGCCCGCGCGCGCCAAGCCCGCCCCGGCCCGGAAGACGGCGGCGGCGAAGGGCCCGCGACGGCGCGGCGCCGCTCCGTCGCGCCGCCACATCGCGGAGCAGCCGCTCGGGATGGGCGTGGCCGACGGGTTCGCGATGGATCGCCTCTCCGCGCCGGCCCGCGCGCGGCGCGCGCCCAAGAAGGCGGTGCACGAGATGGGCTGGGCCGCCTTCGGCGAGGTCGCGCGCGCCCTGGCCGGCCGCATCGCGGAGGACTTCCACCCGGACGTGGTGGTCGGGATCGCCAAGGGCGGCGTCTTCGTGGGCGGGGCCCTGGCGGCCGCGCTGGGCGCGGACTTCCACCCGATCCGCATCGAGAAGCGCCGCCGCGACCCGGGGCCGCTGCCGGTGGACGCGTCCACCGAGCTGCCGCGGCTCGGCGGGAAGCGCGTGCTGGTGGTGGACGACGTCGCGTCCACCGGCGCCACGCTCGCCAAGACCCGCGCGCTGGCGCGGAGGTCCGGCGCCCGCGAGGTGCGGACCGCGGTGCTGGTGGTCCGCCCGGACGGCGCGCACCCGGACTACTTCGCCTTCGAGACGAAGGCGCTCATCCTCTTCGGCTGGGACTACCAGCTCGAGCACGTGGGAGCTGGCCCGGTCGGATCCGGGCGAGGTCGGGGTCTAGGGGGAGCTGCCCCCTCCGGCCCCGGGTGACATGAAGCGCGTCGTCATCGGCACGGCCGGTCACATCGATCACGGGAAGACCTCCCTCGTCCGGGCCCTCACCGGCATCGACACCGATCGGCTGCGCGAGGAGAAGCGGCGCGGGATCACCATCGAGCTGGGCTTCGCCCACCTGGCCCTGCCGGACGGCACGGTGGCCGGGGTGGTGGACGTGCCGGGCCACGAGCGCTTCGTCCGCTCGATGGCCGCCGGGGCCGGGGGCATCGACCTGGTGGTGCTGGTCATCGCCGCGGACGAGGGCGTCATGCCCCAGACCCGCGAGCACCTGGACATCTGCCGGCTGCTCGGCGTGCCGCGCGGGCTCGTCGCGATCACCAAGGCCGATCTCCTCGGCGCGCTCGGCGCCGACTGGCTCCCGCTGCTGGAGCAGGACGTGCGCGAGGCGACGCGGGGCACCTTCCTCGAGGGCGCGCCGCTGGTCCCGGTCTCGGCCGCCACCGGCGAGGGGCTCGACCGGCTCCGGGACGCCCTCGCCGCGCTCGCCGCCGAGGTGCCGGAGCGCCCCGCCGACGGGCCGCTCTTCCTGCCGGTGGATCGCGCCTTCTCGATGAAGGGCTTCGGGACCGTGATCACCGGCACCATCCTCTCCGGGCAGGTCGCCGAGGGCGACGCCGCCGCGCTCCTGCCGCCCTCGCCGCACGGCGCGGCGCTGCGGGTCCGCACCGTGCAGGTGCACGGCCGCGGCACCCCCCGCGCCCTGGCCGGCCAGCGCACCGCCGTGAACCTGCCGGGCGTCGAGCCCGCGGCCATCCGGCGCGGGCAGGTGCTGGTCCAGCCCGGCGTCGTCCCGCCCTCCTCGCTCCTCGACGTGGAGCTGCAGCTCCTCCCCGCCGCCGCGCGGCCGCTGCGTCACCGCACCAAGCTCCTCCTGCACGTGGGGACCACGCAGGTGAGCGCCACGGTGGCGCTGCTCGACCGGGGCGAGCTCGCGCCGGGGGCGACGGCCTTCGCCCAGCTCCGGCTCTCGGAGCCGGTGGCGGCGCTGCCCGGGCAGCGGTTCATCCTGCGCGGCTTCGCGGTGCTCGAGGGGCGCGGGCGGACGGTGGGCGGCGGCCGCGTCCTCGCGGTGGCCGCGCCGAAGCGGCGCCGCGGCCGGCCCGAGGCGCTCGAGCAGCTCGGGATCCTGGCCGGGGCCGACGCCGATCAGCGGGTGGGCGCGGTGCTCGCGATGGCGGGGCCGGCCGGCCTCGACCTGCCGGCGCTGGTGGGCCGCACGGCGCTGTCCGCCAGGGCGGCGCAGGCCGCGCTCGACCGGCTGGGCGCCCGCGGCGCGGCGCTCCTCTTCGACCGCGAGCGGCGCGCCTACGTGGCGGGGCCGGTGGCGCAGGAGCTGTCGCGGCGGCTCGGCGCGGCGGTGGCGGCGTTCCACCTCGGCCACCCGCTCGCCGCCGGCGTCGGGCGCGAGGAGCTGCGCGGCCGGCTGCCCCCGGTGACCGACCCGCGCCTCTTCCAGCGGCTGGTGGCGCAGGCCGCCGAGCGCGGCGAGCTGGTGGTGGAGGGCGACCACGTGCGCGCCCACGGCCACGCGGCCGCGAGCGGCGCGGCCGGCGGCGCGCTGAAGGAGGGCGTGGCCGGCGCGCTCGCCCGCGGCGGCCTCACGCCGCCCTGGCTGGCCGAGCTCCCCGGGGCGGTGGGCGGGACCGCCGCCGACGTGCAGGCGGTGCTGAAGCTGCTCCTCTCCGAGGGCCGGGTGGTGCGCGTCTCGTCCGAGCTCTACTTCGACGCGGGCGCCGTGAAGGCGCTCGAGGCGCGGCTGGTCGCGTTCCTGCGCGAACGGAAGCAGATCTCGACGCAGGAGTTCAAGGACCTGGTCGGCGCGACCCGCAAGCACGTCATCCCGCTGGCGGAGTTCTTCGATCGCGAGAAGGTCACGCTCCGGGTCGGCGAGCGCCGGGTCCTGCGGGGCGAGGGGCGCGGATGACCGAGCTGCGCTACCAGAGCGGGCTCCTGGTGGTGCGCGGCCTGCGCATCGTGTACGCGAGCGAGGGCGCGGCCGCGCTGGCCGGCTACGCCCCGGCGGCCCTCCACGGCATGCCGGTCCTCGACCTGGTCGCCCCCGAGGAGCGCGAGCGCGTCCGGGACCGGAACGAGCGGCGCCGCCGCGGCGAGCCGGTGCCGTCCGAGTACGAGACGTTCCTCCTGCGCGCCGACGGCACGCGCCGCGCGGTGGAGCTCCACGTCGAGATCCGCGCCGAGGACACGGTGGTCGAGTTCCACGACCTCTCCGGCGTGGCGGCGCGCCGGCCGCGGCTGGAGGGGCTCGCCGCCCTCGGCGTGGCCATCCAGCGCGAGCCCACCGCCGAGGCGGTGCACGCCCGCATCCGCGAGGCGCTGCCCGGGCTCTCGCTCGCCGGCGTGCTCCTGTCCCCGAACACCGACGGCCCCCGCATGACGTGGGCCGTCTTCCCGCCCGAGGTGCACCGCGCCTTCCAGGAGCAGGCCGGCCGCCTCGAGGGGCTGCAGGGGCGCTGGACGCCCTTCGCCCGCGCCCTCTGGAAGGACGGGGCCGCCTTCTGCGACGACTGGGCCTCGGTGGCGGCCGCCTTCATCGGCGAGCCCCTGGCGGCGCGGGCGCGCGCCACGGCGGCCGCGCTCGGCCTCTCCCGCGCGGTGGGCGTCCGGATCGAGGAGCGCGCCGGCGCCCGCTCCTACCTCGTGCTGATCAGCGAGTGGCTGCGGGGCGACGACCTCGCGGCGGTGCGGCTCTTCGGCGCGCAGGTCGGGGCGGCGCTCGACGGGGCGCGCACCATCGCCGACCTGTCGCGCCGGAACGAGGAGCTCGCCGCGGTGAACCGGGTGGGCGGCCTGCTGGGGGAGGCGGGCGACCTCGGGGAATTCTTCGAGCAAGCCGGCCAGATCCTCCGCGTCACCTCCGGCTGCCGCGGCCTCGCGGTCTTCGTCCTCGATCCGCTGGAGGGTCAGCTCGTCCGCGCCTGGGACGCCGGGCTGGAGGCGGAGGTCCGGGCCCGGCTCGAGCGGCTGCCGGGGACGGGCGTCCTCGCCGAGGTGCTGCGGGACCGGGCGGCGCGGGTGGTTCAGCTGGAGGAGGGGGACGAGGCCGGCGGGTGGCGGGAGTGCATGCGACGATCGGGCTTCGACCGGGTGGCGTGGGTGCCGCTCGTCGCCCGCTCGAGGGCCATCGGCGCCATGGCGGTCGGGTTCTCCGGCGGGCCGGAGGAGGCGGCGTCGCTCCGCCTCGAGCTCCTGGTCGCGGTGGGCGCGCACTTCGCGAGCGCGGTCGAGTCGCACGGCCTGGTCGCCGACCTGCGCCGGCGCGTGGACGAGCTGACGCTGCTGAACGACGTGGCGACGGCGAGCGCGCAGCTGGACCCGGTCGTCCTCCTCGAGAGCGTCCTCCGGCGCATGTGCGAGACCTTCCAGGCGGACGGCGGGGCGGCCTTCCTGTACGACGGCGAGGGGCTGTCGATGGTCGCCTCCTGCGGCATGAGCGCCGAGGGGGTCCGGCTCATCGCCCGCCTCCGCCCGGGGCAGGGGCTGGCCGGGCTCGCCTTCCAGCGGCTGGCGCCGGTGCGCGCCCCCGACGCGACGGGCGATCCCACCGCGTCCGAGATCTTCCGCGTCGAGGGGACCCGGGCGGCCATCGGGATCCCGCTCATCGCGAAGTCGGCGGCGGTGGGCGCCCTCGTGCTCGCGCGCCGGACGGCGCGGCCCGTGACCGACGAGGCGATGGCGACCCTCTCGGCGGCGGGCCTCCAGCTCGGCGCGGCGGTCGAGAACGCGCGCCTGTTCGCCGACGTGCGCCGGCGGCTCTCCGACCTGGAGGCCGTGCACGGGCTGGCGCTGCGCATCTTCGGGAACGCCGCCGGCGACGTGCCGGCCCTCCTCGAGGACGCATGCGGCGAGCTGGCGCGGGCCCTCTCCTGCCGCGGTGGGATCGTGGCGCTCCTCGGCGCCGACGGGCGCAGGCTCACCGGCGTGGCGGGCCAGGGCGCGCCCTTCGACCCGCGGCGCCTCGACGTCGCGCTCGCGCAGGATCAGCTCGCGCAGGACGCCATCCGGCTGCGCGCGCCAGCGTGGTCGCCGGACGTGATCCGGGATCCGCGGAGCGCCCTGTGCGGCCGCGCCGACGTCGCGCCCATGGCGGTGCTCGCGGTGCCGCTCACCTCGCGTCAGGCGACCCGCGGCGTGGTCTACCTGTGGGACGATCCCGGCCGCGCCTTCACGGACCCCGAGCTGGCCCTCGCCAACGCCCTGGTGGGCGAGCTGGCGGTGGGGCTCGAGAACGCCGAGCTCTACGCCGAGGCGCGTCACCGGGTGGAGGAGCTGTCGCTGCTGAACGAGGTGGGCCGCACGGTGGCCGGCTCGCTCGACCTCGATCACGTCCTCGCCGAGGGGCTGGCCGCCGCCTGCCGGCTGGTCGGCGCGGACCACGGCCAGGTGATCCTCCACGACCCGGTCCGCGGCACGCTGCGGGTGGCGGCCACCACCGGCGGCGACCGGGCCGCGGCGGAGCGGGACAGCGCCGATCTCGGCGCCGGCGGCGTCAGCTGGCGCGCGGTGCGCGAGCGCCGGGTGATCGCGGTCGAGGACGCGGACGCGGACCCCGAGGTGAACCCCGGCCTCCGGCGCCGCTACGGGGTCCGTTCGCTCCTGGTCGCGCCCATGCTGCTCCGCGGCGAGCCGCTCGGCGTGCTGGCGGTGACGGACGGGACCCGCAACCGCCGCTTCCAGCCGGCCGAGGTGGAGCGGCTCACCGCGGTCGCGAACCATCTGGCGGTCGCGCTCGAGAACGCCCAGCTGTACGCCGAGGCGAGCGGCCGGCTCCACGAGCTCTCCACCGTGATCGACGTGGCCCGGGTGGTCTCCTCCTCGCTCGACCTCGAGCAGGTGCTCACCGCCGGCGCCGAGCACCTGAAGCAGACCCTGCAGGCCTCCGCCTGCACCATCCTGCTCGACGACTACCGGCGCCGCGAGCTCCGCCGGGCCGCCGCCCGGGGGGCGCCCATCGGGCCCGAGATCCTGCCGCTCGCGGATCCGTCCCTGGCCCGCGAGGCGCTCGAGGCGCGCGCGCCGGTGACTGGCCGGGTCCCCGCCCCCGACGGCGGGGAGGCGGCGCTGCTGGCCGTGCCGCTCCACGTCCGCGACCAGCCGGTGGGCGTGGCCCTGGTGGCCGGGGCGAGCGGGGACCGGACCTTCTCGGCCGGCGAGCTCGCACGGGCCATGGCCATCGCCAGCCAGCTGGCGGTGGCGGTCGACAACGCGCGGCTCTACTCGGAGACCCGCCGCCGCGCCGAGGAGCTCGGGGTGCTGCACGAGGTGGGGCGCTCGCTGGTCGCGACGCTCGACTTCGAGCAGGTGCTCGACGCCGGCGCGCGCAACCTGGCCCGCATCGTGGACGCGCCGCGCGCGCTCATCGCGCTCGTCGACGGCGCCGGGGCCGAGCTGCAGGTGCGGGCGCAGTGGGGGCTGCCGGGCTCGCTCCTCGGCGTCCGCATCCCGGTGCAGCCCGGCGAGCCGTCGCTGGCGGCGGCGGTGTTCGACCGGCGGGAGCCGCTCGCGGTCGAGGACGCGCGCAACGATCCGCGGGTGAAGAACGACCTGGTCCGCGATCCCTCGGTGCGCGCGGTGCTCGGCCTCCCGCTGGTGGTGCGCGACCGGTACATCGGCTCGGCCATCATCGTCGAGACGCGCGGCGTCCGCCGCTTCGGCACCGCCGAGGTGGAGCGGGCCACCGCCGTGGCCAACCAGCTCGCGGTGGCCGCCGAGAACGCGCGCCTGTACGAGGACCTGCGCCGGAGCTACGCCGAGCTGGCCCAGGCGCAGCGGCAGCTCATCCAGCGGGAGCGGCTCGCCGCGCTGGGCGAGCTCTCGGCGGTGGTCGCCCACGAGGTGCGCAACCCGCTCGGCGTGATCTTCAACTCGCTCGGCTCGCTCCGGCGGCTGCTGCGGCCGGAGGGCGACGCGCGGATGCTGCTCGACATCGTGGGCGAGGAGGCCGACCGGCTCAACCGGATCGTGGGCGACCTGCTCGACTTCGCCCGCCCCTCCACGCCGACGCTCCGGCGCGAGCCGCTCGAGCGCGTGGTGGACGAGGCCGTGGCCGCGGCGCTCGCCCAGAACGCCTCCTCGGTGGAGGTCCGCCGCGAGGTCGAGGCCGGCCTGCCCCCGGTGCCGCTCGACGCCCGGCTGGTGCGGCAGGCGGTGGTGAACGTGGCGGTGAACGCGGTGCAGGCCATGCCGCGCGGCGGCCGGCTCACGGTCCGGACCGCCCGCGACGGCGACAGCGCCCTGATCGAGATCGAGGACACCGGGGCGGGCATCCCGGACGAGGTCCGGGACCACCTGTTCGAGCCGTTCTTCACCACCAAGGCGAGCGGCACCGGCCTCGGCCTGGCGGTGGTGAAGCGGATCGTCGACGGCCACGGGGGCGAGGTCTCGGTCCGCAGCGCCCCCGGGGCGGGCGCCGCCTTCACGCTGCGCTTCCCCCTGCACCCGCGGGCGGGGGAGGACGATACTGCGGTTGAAACGGAGGCGGGGATTGGCTGAGATGGCGGGCGGCATGGGGGAGCCGAACCAGGTGGACGACCTCGAGGCGCGGCGGCCGGGCCCCGTCGCGGTCGGGAAGGTGCTGGTCGTCGACGACCAGAAGAACATGCGCGCGACCACCGCGCTCCTGCTCCGTCAGGCCGGCCACGCGGTGGAGGAGGCCGAGGACGGCGCCGCGGCGGTCCAGCGCGTGCAGCACGAGACCTTCGACGTGGTCCTCACCGACCTGCGCATGCCCACCGTGGACGGGATGGAGGTGCTCCGCTCGGTCCAGCAGGCCTCGCCCGAGACGCAGGTCATCGTGATGACCGCGTACGGGACGATCGAGTCGGCGGTGGAGGCCATCCGCCGCGGCGCCTACGACTTCCTCGCCAAGCCGTTCAAGGAGAGCGAGGTCCTGCTGCGCGTGGCGAAGGCGCTCGAGAAGCGCCGGCTCCTCGGCGCGGTGAGCCTCTTCGCCGAGGAGTTCCGCAAGCGGTACGGGCTCGAGCACATCGTGGGCCGCTCGCCGGCCATGCGCGAGGTGCTCGACCGCGTGCTGCGGGTCGGCCCCACCGACGCGACCGTCCTCGTCACCGGTGAGTCGGGGACGGGCAAGGAGCTGGTGGCCCGCGCGCTCCACGTCACCAGCCGCCGCGGCGACAAGCCCTTCGTGCCGGTGAACTGCGCCGCCATCACCGAGACGCTCCTCGAGTCGGAGCTGTTCGGCCACGCGCGCGGCGCCTTCACCGGCGCGACCCGCGCCCGCCGCGGCATGTTCGAGGAGGCCCACGGCGGCACGCTCTTCATCGACGAGATCGGCGAGACGGCCCCCGGCTTCCAGGCGAAGCTGCTGCGGGCGCTGCAGGACGGCGAGATCCGGCGAGTCGGCGAGTCCACCCCGATCCAGGTGGACGTCCGGGTCATCGCCGCCACCAACCAGGACCTGCGCCGGGCCATCGCGGAGAAGCGGTTCCGCGAGGACCTCTTCTACCGGCTGAACGTGGTGCCCATCCGCATCCCGCCGCTCCGCGAGCGCCGCGAGGACGTCCCGCTGCTCGCCATCCACTTCCTGCAGCGCTTCAACCAGCGGACCGGCGGGGACAAGCTCCTCACGCCGGAGGCGGTCGCGCGGCTCCTCGAGCACGAGTGGCCCGGGAACGTCCGCGAGCTCGAGAACATGATCGAGCAGGCGGCGGCCCTCTCCCCGGGGCGCGAGATCCGGGCCGCCGACGTCCAGCCCGAGCACCTCCCCTCGGCCGGCCGCGGCGGGAGCGCGGTCACCCTGGCCCAGGCGGTCGAGGACGCGGAGCGTCGCGCCATCGAGGCCACCCTGATCCGCTGCGACAATGACCTCGGGCGGGTGGCCCGCGCGCTGGGGGTCTCGAGCACCACGCTGTGGCGGAAGATGAAGCGGCTGGGACTCGAGGCCCGCGACCTGGTGCCGCCGGGATAACCCCTGGTTCGAGTAAGCGGATTTTCATCTGTGCAGAGCGCATTTCACTTCTGCACGACGCCTGCCCTTCCGGACCGCGCCATGCTGCTTGGGCGCGCCAATCCAGCATGCAAGTGCCCGGAAAGAGGCCCCCATGCCAGGAGTCCTGCCGGCGAGGTGCGTGGCACCGGCGTTGCTTGGCTTACAGGGCAGAAGTGCAAAGCAGCCTGTTGAAGTAGGTACCCCCCCGCCACTTCAGCTGCGCTTTGCACTTCTCTTTTTTTCTCCTGACCATGTCGTCCTACCTGATCGCCGACGCCGACCGGAACTTCCGGGAGGCGCTCGCCATCGCGCTGCGACTCGACGGCCACCGCGTGGTGGTGTCGGAGAGCGCCGAGGACGCGCTGGGCCGGCTCGAGGGCGACATCTCCTGCTGCGTGGTGGACGTCCACCTCTCCGGCGCTGACGCGCTGCTCGAGGCCGCCGCGCGCGTCCGCATCCGGGCGGTGGTCACGGGCCCCTACCCCGACCTCCTCGCCCACGCGGTGCGCCGCCACCCGGGCGCCGAGCCGCTGCCCAAGCCGTTCCGGGTCGCCGAGCTCGAATCCCGCCGGCTCCCACCCGTAGCCGGTGAGGCCGGAGATCGAAGCCGGCTGGCTACAGCGCGCTCGCCGCCTGCGCGAGCCGCACCATCGGGTCGGCCACGATGCCGAAGAGCACCACCGCGGCCACGGCGGCGGCGAGCGCGATCGACAGGGTCGGCGACGCGAGCGCCGCCTCCTCGCCCTTGGCGGGCAGGAAGTACATGTAGAGGATGACGCGCAGGTAGTAGTAGGCGCCGAGGATGCTGGTCAGGATGCCCAGCACCGCGAGCCCGTAGAGCTGGGCGCCCATGGCGGCGTTGAAGATGTAGAGCTTGCCGATGAACCCCGCGGTCGGCGGCACGCCGGCCAGCGAGAACAGGAACACCGCCATCGCGAAGGCGAGGGCGGGGCGGCGCCTGCCCAGCCCGGCGAACCGGTCGAGGTCCCAGGCATCGGCGGACTCGAGGTCGCCCCGGTTCGGCCGCTCGAGCGCGCCCACCACCGCGAACGCCCCGATCACCGTGGCGGTGTAGGCGGCCAGGTAGAAGAGGATCCCCGCCAGCGCCTTCTCGCGCGCCCCGGCCACCGCCGAGGCGACCACGCCCACCAGCAGGTAGCCGGCGTGCGCGATGGAGGAGTACGCCAGCATCCGCTTCACGCTCCGCTGCGGCAGCGCGAGCAGGTTGCCGAAGATCATGGTGAGGACGGCGAGCGCGGCGACCACCCCGCCGATGGGCGTGGACGCCACCGCCGCGCCGCTCTCGGTGGCGAGGAACAGCCGGACCAGCAGGGCGAAGGCGGCGGTCTTCACGCCGGCGGCCATGAAGGCGGTCACCGGCGTGGGCGCGCCCTCGTAGACGTCGGGCGTCCAGGCGTGGAACGGGACCGCCGCGACCTTGAAGGCGATGCCCGCGATCACCAGCGCGAGGCCGGCCAGGTAGAGCGACGACCCCTGGCCCTTCGGCAGGTCGGCGAGGAGGGTCGAGCCGGTGGCGCCGAAGAGGAGCGCGGTGCCGTAGAGCAGGAGCGCCGAGGAGACGGCGCCGAGCACGAGGTACTTGAAGGCGGCCTCGGCCGGGCGCTGGCCGCGCCGCAGGTAGGCGGCCAGGCAGTAGGTGGAGAGGCTCATCACCTCGATGGCGATGAAGGCGACGAGCAGGTCGGTCGCCATGCCGAGCAGCACCATGCCGGTCGCGCCGAAGGTGGCGAGGGCGTAGAACTCGCCGCGCTCCGCGCCGCGCGCGTTCAGCCAGCCGGCGCTCACCAGGGCGGCGAGCCCGAGGCCGGCGCAGACCACCACCGTCACGAAGGCGGAGAAGTTGTCGACCACCGCCTGGCGGCCGAAGACGTGCCCGCTCGCCGGTGCCGAGGCGGCCACCAGCGCCGCCGCGGCCGCGAACACCACCGTCACCCACGCCTGGTAGCCCCGCTTGCCGGAGACGAGGAAGACCTCGGAGAGCAGGAGGACCAGCGCCCCCAGCGTGAGGATCGCCACGGGGATGAGCGCGACGAAGTCCTGGGTCGGGAAGCCGGTCATGTCAGTGAAGCCCTCCGGGCGGCAGGAGCGGGGCGGCCGGCGCCGGGACCGCCGGGGCGCCGGGCAGCGTCGGGATCGGGGCGCGGACCGTCACCGCGGGGACCGCCGTGCCCACCTGCGGGCCGAGGCCCATGCGCGCCTCGGCCACCTGGAACCGCTGGATGAGCCGATCCACCGCCGGCTTGGCGGGCGCGAGGAACGGCCCGGGCAGGAGGCCCATGACCACGATGAGGACGATCATCGGGGCGAGCACGAACCCCTCGCGCACCGTGAGGTCCCGCAGGGACCGGTTCGCGTCCTTGTGGATGGGGCCGAAGAAGACCTTCTCGACCAGGAGCAGCATGTAGACGGCGCCGAGGATCACGCCGACGGCGGCCACGGTGGCGAAGGCCGCCGACGAGCGGAGCCGGGAGAGCCAGGTGCCCGAGAGGATCAGGAACTCGCCCACGAAGCCGTTCGTGCCGGGCAGCCCGATGGAGGAGAGCGTCACGATCACGAAGACGGTGGCGATGAGCGGCACCCGCTTGGCGATGCCGCCGTACTCGGAGATGAGCCGGGTGTGGCGCCGCTCGTAGAGCATGCCGACCAGGAGGAACAGGGCGCCGGTGGACACGCCGTGGTTCAGCATCTGGTAGACCGAGCCGGTGAGCCCCTCGGCCGAGAGGGCCGTCATGCCCAGCATCACGAAGCCCAGGTGCGACACCGAGGAGTAGGCGACCAGCCGCTTCATGTCGGTCTGCACGAGCGACATGAGCGCGCCGTAGATGATCCCCACCACCGCCAGCCCGGCGATGAACGTGCGGTGCTGGAGGGCCGCCTCCGGGAAGAGCGGGAGGGCGTAGCGGAAGAAGCCGAAGGTGCCCATCTTCAGGAGCACGCCGGCCAGGATCACCGAGCCGGCGGTGGGCGCCTCGGTGTGCGCGTCCGGCAGCCAGGTGTGCAGCGGGAACATCGGCACCTTGACCGCGAAGGCGAGCGCGAAGGCGAGGAACAGCCAGCTGGCCGTGCCGGGGGCGACCTGCAGCGAGCGCCGCGCCTCGACGTAGTCGAAGGTGCCGCCGTCGTGGAAGTACACGTAGAGGATGGCGAGCAGCATCAGCACGCTGGCCGCGAACGTGTACACGAAGAACTTCATGGTGGCGTACAGCCGGTTCTGCGAGCCCCAGATCCCGATGAGCAGGTACATCGGGATGAGCATGGCCTCCCAGAACACGTAGAAGAGGACCAGGTCGAGGGCGATGAAGGTGCCGAGCATCGCCGACTCGAGCACCAGCAGCGCGATCATGAACTCCTTCACGCGCTCGGTGACCGCCGTCCACGCCGAGAGGATCACGATCGGCGAGAGGACGGTGGTGAGCATGTAGAGGAGCAGCGCCACGCCGTCGAGCCCCACGTGGAAGCCGATGCCGATGCTGGGCATCCAGGGGACCATCAGCTCGAACTGGAACTCCGGGGCGCCGGGCGCGGCGTCGAACCCGAACCACAGCGCGAGCGAGAGCGCGAACGCGAGCAGCGAGGTCCCGAGCGCGATGGCGCGGAGCTGGCCGGCCTCGTCGCGCGGGACCACCACCAGGGCGAGCGCGCCCAGCAGCGGCAGGAAGGTGACGACGGTGAGCAGGTTCACGGGCTAGTGCCCTCCCACGCCGAGGACGGTCCAGAGGATGACCGCGGCGGCGACCGCCATGATGGCCGCGTACCGCTGCACGTCGCCGTTCTGGACCATCCGGAAGGTGGCGCTGAAGAACCCGACCGCGCGCGCGACCCCGTTCACGAGCAGGCCGTCGATGGCGAAGACGTCGACCACCCGCCAGAGGATGTAGGCGCCGTAGCGGACCGGCTCGATGACGAGCAGCTGGTAGAGCTCGTCCACCCGGAACTTGTCCGCCGCGAAGGCGTAGGTCCGCGGGAAGGCGCGCGCGAGCGCCGCGGGGGCGGTGCGCGCCGCGCCCGCGTACATGAGCCAGGCGACCAGGGTGCCGGCGGCGGCCAGCAGCCAGGCCACCAGGAACGGCCAGGACGGGTGCGCGGCGGCGTGGAGCTGGCCGACCTCGTGGAGGTGCTCGGTGCCCGGGCCGAAGACGGGCTCGGTGAACCGGGCGAACACCTCGGCGAGCGGGCCGTGGCCCGGGAGGCCGAGCAAGAGCCCCACCACCGCCAGGATGGCGAGGACCCAGAGCGGCCCCCACATCACCGGCGACGACTCGTGCGCGTGCTCGGCGGCGTGGGTGCGCGGCTTGCCCGCGAAGGTGAGGAAGAAGAGCCGCGACATGTAGAACGCGGTGCCGAGGGCGGCCAGCGACCCGAGCACGTAGGCGAGCTGGCCGACCTGGTGCCAGGCCGGGTTGTGGCTGAAGAGCGCGTTCCCGAGGATGGCGTCCTTGGAGAAGAAGCCGGACAGCGGCACGAACCCGGTGATGGCGAGCGTCGCGATCCCGAACGTCATGGCGGTCTGCGGCATCTTCTTCCAGAGACCGCCCATGTTCCGGATGTCGGTGTCCTCGTGCATGCCGTGCATGACCGAGCCGGCGCCGAGGAACAGGCAGGCCTTGAAGAAGGCGTGGGTGACGAGGTGCAGGATGCCTGCCCACCAGGCGCCGCAGCCGACGCCGATGAACATGAACCCGAGCTGGCTCACGGTGGAGTAGGCCAGCACCTTCTTGATGTCGTTCTGGACGAAGGCGATGAGCGCCGCGAAGAGCGCGGTCAGGGCGCCGACCAGCGTCACCGTGGCCATGGCCACCGGCGAGAGCGCGAACAGGTAGTTGTTGCGCGCGACCAGGTAGACGCCGGCGGTCACCATGGTGGCGGCGTGGATGAGGGCGGAGACCGGGGTCGGGCCGGCCATCGCGTCCGGGAGCCAGACGTAGAGCGGCAGCTGGGCGCTCTTTCCGCAGGCGCCCACGAACAGCCCGAGCATCGCGAAGGTGAGCGCGGCCTGGTAGGTCTTCCCGGCGAAGACGCCGGTGGCGATCGCGGTGGAGGGATCCAGGCCGTGGGCGAGGGCCTGCATGTCCGCGTAGCTCACCGTCCCGAAGATCGAGAAGAGCGCGAACACGCCGATCAGGAAGCCGAAGTCGCCGATCCGGTTCGTCACGAAGGCCTTGCGGCCCGCGAACGCCTTGGCAGGGTCCGTGTACCAGAACCCGATCAGCAGGTAGCTGCAGAGGCCCACGCCCTCCCACCCGACGAAGGTGAGGATCAGCGAGTCGCCGAGGACGAGCGTGAGCATCGCCGCGACGAACAGGTTGAGGTACGTGAAGAAGCGGGCGTACCCGGCGTCGTCCTCGTGGGACATGTAAGACGCCGAGTAAATGTGGATCAGCGTCCCGACGCCGGTGACCACCATGATCATGGTGGCCGAGAGCCGGTCGACCAGGAGGCCCCACGCGATCGAGACGATCGCGCGGCCGTCCTGGCCGGTCACCTGGATCCAGGGCTCACCCCTGAACCGGAGCACCGTCCCGGAGAGCGCATGGTAGAACGCGAGCGTCGACACCAGGAACGCGCCCACCATCACGCCGATGGCCACCAGCGTGACGTTCCCCTTGCCGATCCGGCGACCGGCCAGCCCGTTGAAGAGGGCCCCGGCCAAGGGGAACAGGATGATGGCCCACAGATAGGACTCTGCCGCCGCGGGAGAGGGTACGATCGAGGGCATAGGGTGGGGCGAAGGATTACCTTCTTACAGGGGCTTGGGCAAGGGGCTTGTCTGCCGAAAACCTGCGGGAGCATGCGGACATGACCGCTCCAAAATACGGGTCCCCCGAGGCCGATCCGGGCGTGCGCGGCCTGCCGCGCACCGATCGCCTGATCGAGGCGGCAGATCGGGCCGGGCTGGTCGCGCGGCTCGGCCACGCGCCGGTCGCCGAGGGCGTCCGCGCGGTGCTCGAGCGGCACCGCCGCGCCGTCCTCGGGGGCGCCCCCTGCCCCGCGCCCGAGGAGATCGAGGCCGAGGTGCTGTCCCACCTCTCGGAGGGCGCGCGGGGATCGCTCCGGCCGGTCGTGAACGCGACCGGGGTGGTGATCCACACGAACCTGGGCCGCGCTCCGCTCTCGACCGCCACCCTCGACGCCATGCGCCGGGTGGGCGAGGGCTACGCCAACCTCGAGTACGATCTCGAGGCCGGCGAGCGCGGCGACCGGTACGGGCACGCCGAGGCGCCGCTCTGCCGGCTCTCCGGCGCCGAGGCGGCGGTGGTGGTGAACAACAACGCCTCCGCCGTGATGCTGGCGCTGGCGGCCCTGATGGAGTCGCCGCGACCGGGCGCCGCGGCGGCGCTGCCCCTCCCGGACGGCGGGGTGGGCCGGCCCGAGGTGATCGTCTCGCGCGGCCAGCTGGTCGAGATCGGCGGGGGGTTCCGGATCCCCGACGTGCTCCGCCGCTCCGGCGCCGCGCTGGTCGAGGTGGGGACGACCAACCGCACCTACCTGCGCGACTTCGAGGCGGCCATCACCCCCCGGACCCGGATCCTCCTCGCCGTCCACCGCTCGAACTTCCAGCTGACCGGCTTCGTCCACGACACGCCGCTCGAGGCGCTGGCAGAGCTCGGTCGGGCGCGCGGTCTCTGGGTGGTCGACGACCTCGGCTCGGGCACGATCCTCGAGACCGCCCCCTTCGGCCTCGGCGTCGAGCCGACCGTGCAGGAGCGCGTCCGCGCGGGGGCCGACCTGGTCTGCTTCTCCGGCGACAAGCTGCTCGGCGGCCCGCAGGCCGGCATCCTCTGCGGAACCGCCGAGGCGGTGGGGCGCGTCAAGCGCCACCCGCTCATGCGCGCGCTCCGGGTGGACAAGGTCACGCTGGCCGGCCTCTCCGCCACGCTCGCCCACTACGAGCGCGGCGAGGCGACGGTGGCGGTGCCGGTGTGGCGGGCCATCGCGGCGCCCCTGGCGACGCTCGCGGAGCGGGCGCGCGGCTGGCTCGCGGCGCTCGGCGATGCCGGGCGGGGCTGCGAGGTGCGCGAGGGCCGGTCGGCGGTGGGCGGCGGCTCGCTCCCCGAGGTGACGCTCCCGACCTACGTGCTCGCCCTTCCCCCCGGCGCGCCGGATGCCCTGGCGGCCCGGCTCCGCGCCGCCGATCCGGCGGTGGTGGGGCGGATCGAGGACGATCGGGTGGTGCTCGACCCGCGCACGGTGCTCCCGGGCGAGGACGCGGCGCTGCTCGCGGCGGTGCGCGGCGCGCTGTGAGTTCGCCACGGGGCGTGCCGCCCGCCCTGAGCCCGTCGAAGGGCGGCGGGGCCCGGCGCGCTTTGCTCGCCGGTCACGGGTTGAAGCGGTAGCCGATCCCGCGGACCGTCTCGAGGTGGCGCGGATCGTCGGCGTCGTCGCCGATGTGGGCCCGCAGCCGGGCCACGAAGTTGTCCACCGTGCGGGCGGTCCCGAAGTAGCGCGAGCCCCAGACCGACTCCATCAGCTGCTCCCGGGAGTAGACGCGGTCCGGGTGCGAGACGAAGAAGGCGAGCAGGTCGAACTCGCGGCTGGTGAGCTCGAGCACGCGCCCGGCCACCGACGCGCGCCGGGCGTCGAGGTCCACCTCGATGTCCCCGGCCCGGCGCACCGCCTTGTCGCTGGCGGCGGGCTCGCCCTTGGCGCGGCGGCGGCGCAGCAGCGCGTCGATGCGGGCCAGGAGCTCCTTCAGCCCGAACGGCTTCACCATGTAGTCGTCGGCGCCGAGCTGCAGCCCCGCCACCTTGTCGGTCTCCTGGCCCTTGGCCGAGAGGACCAGGATGGGCAGGTCGGGATCGTCCTTGCGGATCTCGCGGACCACCTCGAGCCCGCCCATGCGCGGGAGCATCACGTCGATGACGATCAGGTCCGGGCGCTCGGACCGGGCCAGCTGCAGCCCGGTCTCGCCGTCCGAGGCGGAGCGGACCATGTAGCCCTCCATCCCGAGGTTGAGCTGGAGCCCGCGGAGGATGGAGGGGTCGTCTTCGATCACCAGGATGCGCTCGGCCATTGATCGCCTCTATGCGACCGGCAGCACGACGTTGAAGGTGGCGCCGCGGCCCAGCTCGCTCTCGACCGAGACGCGGCCACCGTGGCCGACCGCGATGTGCTTCACCATGGCGAGGCCGAGGCCGGTGCCCTCGATGGTGCGCGAGAGCGGGTCGCTCGCCCGGTAGAACTTGTCGAACACGTGCTTCTGGTCGCGCTGCGGGATGCCCGGGCCGTTGTCGGTCACCGAGATGCTGACGCTCGGTCCCTGCAGGCTGACGGACACGCGGATCCGCTTCTCCGGCCCGGTGTACTTGTAGGCGTTGTTGAGCAGGTTGAGGATGGCCTCGGAGAGCGCCGGACGGTCGGCCATGACCGTCGGCAGCCGGGGCGGGATCTCGCGCGTCAGGTGCACCGTCTGGTGCAGCATCTGCGGCTCGAAGGCCTGCAGCGCCGCGTCGAGGATGGGGCCGAGCGGCTGGCGCGTGAGCTCGTAGGTGCGGCGGCCCGACTCCATGCGCGCCCAGTCGAGGAGGCGGTTGATGAGCGCCGAGAGGCGGGCGGTCTCGTCCGCCACGATCTCGAGCGCCTCGCGCTGCCGCTGCGGGTCCTGCAGCCGGCCGAGCTGGAGGGTCTCCACGAACATGCGGATCGAGGTGAGCGGCGTCCGCAGCTCGTGGGAGACCTTGTTCACGAAGTCGGTCTGGAGCTTCGCGACCCGCGCCTCGCGCAGCAGCACCGCCAGGGTGGCCGCGCTGCCGATGAGGGTGGTCGCCACCAGCGACACGATCAGGATGCCGAAGACGTAGTCCCGCGCCACCGAGCCGTAGACGAGGATCAGGATGCCCACCGTCAGCATGAGCGCGGCGGGGACGAAGATGAAGCCGATGATCAGCGGCAGGACGTGGCGGAGCTTCATCGCGGGGTCTGGGGCCTCTCCGCGGCATCTTAGCGGGGATGGCGCGCGGCCGCCCGCGCCTCGCCGGACTACTTCGAGTAGGTGATGCTGGACCTTCCCTTCATGTCCGCCAGCATGGCGTCGTGGAGCTCGGCCGCCTTCTGCTGGCGCAGCACCTCGACGATCCGCTCCTTCTCGGTGGCGAAGGTGATCGCGGGATCGGTCGTCTTGCCCGCCAGCTTGATCACCCAGTACCGGTCGTTCTCCCCCTTGATGACGTCGGAGACCTGGCCGGGCTCCAGGCGATCCACGATGCCGCGCCACGATGGCGGCAGCTGATTCCAGCGCAGCTCGCCGAGATCCCAGGGCGGCTTCATGTTCGCGGGCAGGCTCTGGAATCTCCGAGCTGCCACCTCCTCGAAGGGCATCCCGCTCCTGACGTCCTCGTGGTCCTTCAGGACGTCCGGCGACTTGCCCTTGTAGAAGATCTGGAGGACGTGGAGCTTCGTCTGGACGAATCCCGCGTTCCGCTCGAAGAACGCCTGCGCCTCGGCGTCGGTGACGGCGGCGTGCTCCTGGACGTAGCTCCGGTAGAGGGCCGACAGCTCCTGCCGCTTGAAGGCACGGAGCTGCGCCTCCAGATCGTCGACCCGCCGGCGGTATCCCGGGTCCTGGTCGAGCCCGAGCTGGACGGCCTTCTGGGAGATCAGCTCGTCGCGGACGACGGTCTCGAGCACGTTGCCGCTCAGGTCGTGCGCGGGGCCGCCACCCGTCACTGCCATCCTCGAGCGCTGGTTCACGTCGTGCTCGGTGATCGGCACGCCGTTGACCGTCGCGAGGACCTTCACCTGGGCCGCGGCCGGCTTCGGAGGTGGCCCTCTTCTCTCCCCGCAGGAGGCGAGGAAGGCCATCGAGACGAAGCCGACGGAGAGGAGCGGGCGTTTTCAAGGTCACTCACCTCGTGAGGAAATCGAAGAGGGGCGGCATGAGATCATGCCGCCCCCCTCCCGGTTCAGCAACCCGCCGCCGAGCGGCGGCCCTGCCCGCTCGGCAGCGTCACCTCGCTAGTGACAGGTCGCGCAAGCCTCAGACTCGTCGCCGCTCCAGGGTGCCGTCGGCGTGGGGTCGTAGACCTGCAGCCGCATGTGCGCGGTGGCGGCGTCGGTGTCGTGGCAGCCCATGCAGGCGATGCGATTCGGATTGGTCAGCCACGTGCCGCTGATCTTGGTGAGGTTCCCCTTGGCGTCCTTGTCCATGGGATGGCACGACTCGCAGTTCCGGATGTCCTGGGGATACGTGATCTGCCAGGCGCGGCCCATGGTGGTGTCCTCGTGGTCCACCGTGATGACCGGGTAGACGAGGTTCGCGCCCCGGTGGACCGCATGCACGCGCTTCCCGATGGGCTTGGTGCCGCCACCGGTGGTCCAGGTCCGGGCAGCGACGGTCTCGCCGGACTTGTAGTTATGGCAGCCGCCGCACTGGTCGAGGGCCTGCGCGTTGAACGGCTTGTTGTGACGGGGGAAGTCGAGCGTGAAGCCCACCCCCTGCCCGACCTCGTCCGAGCTCCAGTGACACTTGGTGCAGCCGTCGGCGATCGGCTTCTCCACGGCCTCCTGCTTGACCTGGAACGTGGCCACCGCGATGGACGGCGTGCGGTAGGAGTCCGAGGTGGTGCCGCGCCCGCGGTCGGCGAACTCGACGTTGATCATGTACGTCCCCGGGACGAGGTCGTCGACCGGGTCGAGCTCGTACGCCAGGCTCCCCGTGGTCCAGGACAGCTTGGGATCGTTGTTCGACGCGGTGGTCCGCTGGCGCAGCTGGACGGCGGAGCCAGGGACCGCGACGGCGGTGCTGGTGAAGATCCCGAGGCCCTTCGTGGCATCCGGAACCTGGGCGCTGGGGTTGGAGCTGCCGAGCGCGCGGGTGCGGATCGCCAGCTTGCCGGTCGCCTCGTCCACGTAGGCGATGGCCCTGTCGCCGAAGCGGAACTCCCGCTCGTTGTAGTCGAACGTGGCCGTGTCGCCGTTCAGCCACGCGACGACCTCGGCGGCCGTCGCATTGGCCGGATCCGCGAACGCGGCGCTGGCGGCCGGCAGCGTGACCGTGAAGTCGCCGGGGACGAGCACGTCCTCGAGGAACGAGCCGGTGAGGTGATCGCGCTCGACGACGAAGTTGCCGGAGTCGACCACCACGCGCAGGGAGGCCCCGGCGCTGAGGTCCCACGGCCCGACGGTCGCGCTGAGCACCTTCGCCCGGGCGGCGGTGGTCAGGACCGGGATGCGCAGCGCGCGCGGCCCGGTGACGTACATGTTGGCGCTCCGGAACAGGCCGTCGGCGGCCTGGTTGCAGGCCGTGCCGCCGGCGTTCGGCGTGCAGCCCTCGGCGGTGCCGTCCTCCTTCACGCCGGTGTGGTCGATCGCGACGCCGGTGGTCGGGTCCTTGAGGACGACGCTGATCACCGGGCGCTCACCCGCCACGAAGAACTTGCCGTTCGCGGGGGCCGAGGTCGTCACGCTGATGTCGAACTCCTGGACGTTGCGGATGTCCTTGATCATGAAGTCGTGGGCCCCGACCACGCTCTTGCCCAGGCTGCTGCCCTCGCTGGCGTGGCAGAAGCGGCAGGCGTGGTCGTCGGTCTCGGGGCCACCGGCGTGTCCCACGCCGGAGGTCCAGTCGATCAGGTCATGGCAGGAGCCACAGGCCGCGCGCGAGGCGACGGTCTTCCAGTTGTCGACGTCCGCGCCGCCGCCCGTGTGGCACACCTGGCAGTTCTCGATGCCGGCCGGGAAGGCGGCCGACCTCCAGGTCGCGCCGAGGCTGCCGACGGTGTAGGTGCCGTTGTCGGCGGACTCGTCCTCGGCGGTGGCGGGGTCGTCGTAGAAGAGCCCATCCGCGCCCGGCGCGCTCGCCAGCTCGCGACCGGCATGGATCTTGTGGATCATGACGGCCATCTCGATGCTCTCGGTCTTGCCGCCGTTGGCCGCGCTGTTCACCATCGCGCTGTCCGGGCTGTGGCAGGTGTTGCACCCCTCCACCGTGACGCGATCGCCGCCGTGGCCGTGGAACTCCGGGCCGTGGCACTTCTTGCAGGTCGCGGTCTTGACGATGTCGCGCGTCTGCAGGGCGGTGACGCCGTCCGGCACGAAGTCGAAGTCGGCCTCACCGGTCGGGCCGGAGTGACCACCCAGGTAGATGCTCACGCGATGGGTCAGGGCACGGTCGTAGCCCACGAGCGAGACGCCGTTGATCGGGAAGGCGAAGGTCGCCGTCGCGAGGTTCGTCCCGAACTTGTACGTGTAGCTCCCGCCGCCGTTCTCGGTGAGGGTCGCGCCGGTGGCGAGCGCGCTCGAGCTGCCCTCGCGGTACCCGGCGTTCACCGTCCTGCCGGGCCGGTAGATGTAGGGGACCCACCGGTTGTAGTTCCGGCCGGCTGCCTCCTGCGGCGCCAGCTTGAAGATGCCGGCGCCGACGGCGGTGAGCCCGGTGACCGGGGTGACATTGTCCTTCTTCTTCACGGTGAAGGTCACGGTGGCCGCGCCGGCCGCGTCGGCGGTCGCGCCGGTGATGGCGATGTTCGCCAGGTACTTCGGGTTGGCGGGCGCGCCCTGCAGCTCGTCCTCGGCCGTCACGGCGGCGACGCCGTGGAGCTGGGCGATCGCGACGTTGCCGCCGTCGGCGCCGGGCGTCCCAGGCGTCCCGGGCGCTCCGGGCGTCCCGGGGGTGCCGGGCGTCCCCTCGGCGCCAGGGGTTCCATCCGCTCCCGTCTGCCCCGGATCGCCCTTCGCTCCGGCGTCGCCGGAGCATCCATAGAGCGTCGATGACAACGCGAGCGCCGCGATGCCGCTCAGGAGACTGCCTGAAAGCTTCCGCATCTGCTGCCCCATTGTGACCCCCTTCACGCCTCGATGAACGCTGCGTCGGCTTTGCCCGGCGAGGAATCACGAGGCTGGACCGCCGACGATCTTTGCTGACTGGCAGGCATGACAGGCGGCGCACGCGAAGACGTCAACAATTACCAAGCACAATAGGAGTTGGTATGTGAATACGCATGGTTGGATCCCGTGCGAATCCGCGCATGAAGCACCCATCTGGACAGGCCCCAGATATCGCCGCTAACTGGCCGTAACATGAGCCTATTTTCTGGAACGGAGGGCCAGGGGGCCCGCCGAAGGCGACATTCGGCCGCGCAATACGAAATTGCGACACGCCGACCGGGATCGCTTTTCCAGGGCGACGGACTGCGACCGCCCGCCGCGCTCGTTCGGAGGGCTGCCGCGCAACAGCTGGAACTTGCTGAAGTATCCGGCCATGGCCAGACCTCGAAGATGCCGCGCAGGATCGCGCGCGCACGATCGCGCGTGCAATAGCGCGCAACCGTGGCTCTCGCAGGCGCCGGCGGTCGGGCAATTCCTTCGCCCGTTCCCGACCTGAGGATATCCCTCTCGCTAGCCGTGGAGCGGCAGGTCCGCCCCGCCGCGCTCGGCCAGCAGCGGCGCCGGCGCGAACCGCTCGCCGTGGCGCTCGCGGAGCCGCTCGAGCTTCCCGAGGAGCGTCCTCGTGCCGACCGTGTCGGCCCAGCGGAACGGCCCGCCGCGGAAGGGCGGGAACCCGAGCCCGAAGACCGCGCCGACGTCGCCGTCGCGCGCGCTGCGCAGGATCCCCTCGCCCAGGCAGCGGACGGCCTCGTTCACCATCTGGAGCACGACGCGCTCCTGGATCTCGGCGGCCGGGATGCGCTTGCGGGCGCGGCCGCCGGGAAGGAGGTCGTAGACGGTCTCGTCCACGCGCTTCTCCTTGCCGCCGTAGGTGTAGAAGCCCTTCCCGTTCTTCCGGCCGAGCCGGCCGGCCGCCACCACGTCGTGCAGCGCCGCGGGCGGCGCCATGCGGTCGCCGAAGGCCTCGTGGAGGATCTTGCCGACCTTGTCCCCCACGTCGATCCCCACCTCGTCGAGCAGGGTGATGGGGCCGACCGGGAAGCCGAAGTCGACCAGGGCCCGGTCGAGGTCCTCGACCGCGGCGCCCTCCACCAGTAGATGCGCGGCCTCGTTCATGTAGGGCGCGAGGATCCGGCTCGTGTAGAAGCCGGGCCCGTCGCGGACCACGATGACGGTCTTCCCCTGCCGCTTCCCGAGGGCCACCGCGGTGGCGGTCGCCTCCGGCGAGGTGCGGTCGGTGACGATCACCTCCAGGAGCGGCATCTTCTGGACCGGGGAGAAGTAGTGCATCCCGAGCACGGTGCCGGGGTGCGCCGACGCCTCGGCGATCCGCGCGATGGGGATCGACGAGGTGTTGGAGGCGAAGATGCCGGTGGGGTTCACCGCCTCGAAGGCCCGCACCATCTCCTGCTTCAGCGCGAGGTCCTCGAAGACCGCCTCGACCAGCACGTCCACCCGCTCGAGCCCTGACCAGCCGGTGGTGGCGGTGAGCAGCCGCATCTTCTCGGCCCGCTCCAGCCGGTCGATGGAGCGCCGCTTCACGCGCTCGTCGAGCAGGGCGCGCACCGCGCCGAGGCCGTGCGCCGCCGCGGCGTCGTCCCGCTCGCGCAGCCGCACCGGCAGCCCGGCGTTCACGGTCACGAAGGCGATCCCGCTCCCCATGAGCCCGCCGCCGAGCACGCCCACCCGCTCGACCGCGCGCGGCTTCACCGCGGGGTCGTCCACCCCGCTGTCCTTCTTGAGCGCGGTGGTGGCGAAGAAGAGCTCCATGAGGCGCCGCGCCACCGGCGAGAGCGCCAGCACGCCGAACAGCTCCGCCTCCCGCTCGAGCCCGCGCGCCAGGCCCTTCTGGTAGCCGTGCTCCATCGCGTCGATGGCGGCCAGCGGCGCCGGGTAGTGCCCCTTCGTCTTCGCGAGCACCGTCTTGCGCGCCTGGCGGAAGAGCAGCTCGCGACCGAGGAAGTTCTCCTCCAGCGCGAGCCGGGTGACGCCCTCGACCGAGGCGGTGGGCCTTCGCGCCGGGCGCCGCAGCCCGCCCGAGGCGAGGGCCCGCGCCCGGTCCCGCGCCACCGCGAGCAGCATCGAGGGCGGCACGACCTCGTCCACCAGCCCGAGCTTCAGCGCCTTGCGCGCCTTCACGCGACGGCTGGACAGGATGAGGTCGAGCGCCGCCTGGATCCCCACCCGCCGCGGCAGCCGCTGCGTGCCACCGCCGCCCGGGATCAGGCCCAGCTGCAGCTCGACCAGGCCGAGCGCGGTGCGCGGGTCGTCGGTGGCGATCCGGTAGTGGCAGGCGAGCGCCCACTCCAGCCCGCCGCCCAGGCAGGCGCCGTGGATGGCGGCCACCACCGGCTTGCGCAGCCGCTCCAGCCGATCGAAGACCGCCTGCCCGTCGCGCGACAGCCGGGTCATGGCCGCGGCGTCCTTCGCGCCCTGCATCATCTCGATCCTGGCGCCGGCCACGAAGCCGTCCGGCTTGCCGCTCGCGAGCACCAGCGCCCGGACGCCGTCGTCCGCCTCCAGCGAGTCGAGCAGGCCGGCGAACTCGAGCATCAGCTGGGGGTGGATGACGTTCACCTTCTCGGCCGGGTCGTCGACGAGGAGGGTCGCCACGCCGTCCGCCGTCTCGACGCGGAAGAACCTGGGCGAGCCGGTGCTCGCGTTGCTGGCCTCGGCAGACATGGTGCCTCCTCGCGCGCGCTTCGCTCGTCAGGCCCGCCCCGGACGCGGGGCGGGCGGTCCGTCACTCCCGCTCCAGCACCATCGCCGCGCCGAGCGCCCCCGCCGCGCAGACGGTGAGCAGCGCGTGCTGCCCGCCGCGGCGCCCCAGCTCGCGGAGCGTCTGCAGGATCATCCGCGCGCCGGTGGCGGCGAAGGGGTGGCCGAGGGCGATCGAGCCGCCGTTCACGTTGAGCCGGCCCGGGTCGATCTCGCCGAGCGGCTCGGCGCGGCCGAGCTTCTCCTCGGCGAACCTCTTCGACGCGAACGCCTGCAGGTTCGAGAGGACCTGCGCCGCGAAGGCCTCGTGCATGTCGACGAGGTCCATGTCGCCGAGCGCGAGGCCGGCGCGGTCGAGCGCCACCGGCGCCGCGTAGGCGGGGCCCTGCAGCAGCTGATCCCGGGGGTCGAGCGCGGCGTAGGCGTAGGAGCGCACGAAGCCGAGCGGCCGGAGCCCGAGCGCGCGGGCCTTCTCCTCGCTCATCACGATCAGGGCCGCGGCGCCGTCGGTGAGCGGCGAGGCGTTGCCGGCGGTGATGGTGCCGTAGCGCTTGTCGAACACCGGCCTGAGCCGCGCCAGCGCCTCGACGGTGGTGTCGTCGCGGACGATGTTGTCGCGCGCCGAGACCCTCGCGTAGCGGGGCGGCACCGGGACGTGCATCACCTGGTCGTCGAAGCGGCCGGCCTCCCAGGCCGCCGCGGCGCGGCGATGGCTCTCGAACGCGACGCGGTCCTGCGCCTCGCGGGAGATCCCGTTCACCTGCGCCATCTTCTCGGCGCTCTCGCCCATGGTGAGGCCGGTGGTCGGCTCCTTCAGCGCGGGCGGGTTGGGCGTGAAGTCCTTCGGGCGGAGGCCGGAGAGGATCTTCACCCGCTCGCCCACGCGCCGCGCCTTCGAGAAGTCCACCAGCGCCTGGGCCAGCGGTCGCGAGGCGAAGATGGGCGCGTCGGAGATCGACTCGGCGCCGCCGGCGATGGCGCAGTCGGAGTGGCCGAGCCGGATCTGGTCGGCCGCGTCGCTGGTGGCCTGGATAGAGGTGGCGCAGGCGCGCGCCACCGTGTGGGCCTGCACCGAGCGCGGGAGCTGGGTGCGCAGCACCATCTCCCGGCCGATGAGCGTGACGGTGGGGGACGGGATCACCTGCCCGAACACGACCGAGTCGAACTCCGCGGGCGGGATGCCGCTCCGGACCAGGAGCTCGTTCACCACCAGCGCGCCGAGGTCGACGGCGGACAGGTCCCTGAAGTCGGTGCCGGCCTTCACGAAGGGCGTCCGGAGGCCCGCGATCACCGCGGCCCGGCGGCCGGGAGGAGGGGAACCGCTGTTGGACATGGCGAGGCTCCCGCTGACCGGAGAATCGGTCGGCTGCGCGAACGATTTATTTGCCATGCCGCGGAGCGTCAAACAAGAATGTCCGGCTGCCAGGTGGGGCCCCCGCCGGCGCAGGCGGCCGGGCAGGCGCCTTGCGCCACGGGGCCCGCGCGGGCACCATTCGGGGATGAGGCGTTCTCGCCAGCTGAAGCCGCTCTCGAGCGAGCACCACCAGGCCCTGCTGGTCGCCTTCCAGCTCAAGAAGGGGCTCGAGGGACATCCCGAGTCGGCGGGCGCGCCGAGGGATCTCCCGGGGTTGCTCGCGCTGGCCCGCCGGTTCGAGGAGCAGGTCTTCCGCCCGCACCTCCGGGCGGAGGAGGACGTGCTCGGCCAGTACCTGGTCGCGGCGGACATGCGGCGGCTCGAGTCCGAGCACCGCGAGCTGGTCCAGTTCCTCGAGTCGGCCCGCTCCGCCCGGCCGCCCGAGCTGCGCGCGGCGCTGCACGGGTTCGCCGACCTCATCGAGCGGCACATCCGCTGGGAGGAGCGGGAGCTGTTCCCGTACGCCGAGGATCACGTGGACGAGGCGACCCTCGCCACCATCGGCGGCGAGCTGGAGCGGCGGCTGGTCCTCGCGCGGAGCGAGCGGCGGTAGCCGGCTCCAACATCCGGCCGAGGCACCAGCCGGAATCCAACATCCCGGCCGCCCCCTACCGGCTGCGCTCGGCCCGGCCGCTCCTTGCCGGCTACGCACAGGTCGAATGCCGGCTACTCGGCCTCGGCCGGCGCCCCGCCGCTCCGGGCCACGTCGTCGCGCTTGATCTTCCCGGGGTCCATCCCCTTCGCCCGCTTCGTCATCTGCGCGAAGAGCTCGTCGAGGCCGGGCGGAGCGCCCTTCATGAAGCGGAGCGGGTTCACCCGCGCCACCACGAAGGTCTTGAGGTAGGGCGAGTCGAAGCCGCGCTCCTTGAGCCGCGCCACCGCCTCGGAGACCGCGTCGTCGAAGGCGAGCACCACCCCGGCGCGCCGCTCGCGCTCGGGCATGGCCTTCGAGAGCTTCGCCTCCTGGTAGGCGTCCACCTTGCGCAGGATGGGGGCGTAGGCGGCGCCGGAGAGGCGCGGCCGCTCCTCGTAGGCGAAGCCCAGCGTCACCAGCGCCGGCTCCTCGAACTCGAGCGCCAGCTCGGCCTCGGTCGGATCGAGCCCGCCGGCCAGGTCGCGGTACATCCGGACCACCTCGAGCGCCTTCTCGCGGAGGTTGTGCGCCTTCTCGATGTTGAGGGCGAGGATCTGGTAGGCCACCTCGCGCTCGGGGACGAGGAGCGCCAGCACGGCCCTCGCGCCGAGCTCCTTCAGCGCGGTGAGCCGGTGGCCGCCGTTCGGGGAGAGGTACCGGTCCCCGTCGCGCACGGCGACGATGGGATCGAGGTACCGCTTGGTCTTGTCCATCGCGAGCGTGAGCCGCCGCACGTGCGCGTCGGAGACGTCGCGCTGGAAGGGCGTCCGCTCCACCTTCTCGACCGGCAGCGCCACGAAGAGGAGCGCGTGGCCGCCGAGCGGCTCGCGGTAGGCCGCCAGCACGGCGCCGCCGTCCGCCTCCACCTGCCGCGCGAGCGCGTCCAGCTCGGGCGGCCGCTCGGAGAGCGCGAGCTCGGCGGGGCCGAGCTCGGTGGGCACGAGCTTCACCCCCTTGCGGGCGCGGGGCCGGCCGCTCTTCGTCACCGGACGCTTCTTCTTCGTGGCCATGAACGCATGGTAATCGGCGGCCGGAACACGGGGGTTGCCCCGGGGAGGGCGCGGCCGCAATATCTCGCCCCCGTGATCCAGGTCCGCGGCCTCTCCAAGCACTACCAGGTCCATCGCCGCCCGCCCGGGCTGGGCGCCGCGGTCCGCGCCCTGTTCCACCGCAGCTACGACACGGTCCGGGCGGTGGACGGGATCGACTTCTCGGTGGGTGAAGGCGAGCGGGTCGGCTTCCTCGGACCGAACGGGGCCGGCAAGACCACCACCCTCAAGATGCTCTCGGGGCTGCTCCACCCCACCGCCGGCGAGGTTTCGGTGGCGAGCCACGTCCCGCGCCGGCGGGAGCCCGAGTTCCTGAAGAAGATCACCCTGGTGATGGGCCAGAAGCAGCAGCTGCTCTGGGACCTGCCGCCGGCCGAGACCTTCGAGCTGAACCGCGCCGTCTACGATCTCCCCCGCGCGCAGTTCCGCGAGACGGTGGCGGAGCTGACCGACCTGCTCGAGCTCGGGACGCTGGTGGAGAAGCCGACCCGGCAGCTCTCGCTCGGCGAGCGGATGAAGTGCGAGCTGGCCGCGGCGCTCCTCCACCGCCCGCGCGTGCTCTTCCTCGACGAGCCCACCATCGGCCTCGACGTCTCGATGCAGGCCACCGTCCGCCAGTTCGTGAAGGCGTACAACGAGCGCTACGGCGCGTCGGTGATCCTGACCAGCCACTACATGGAGGACGTCCTCCAGCTCTGCCCGCGGGTCATCGTGATCGACCGCGGTCGGATCATCTACGACGGCGACCTGCGCGCCCTCGCCCTCCGGATCCGCCCGGACAAGCGGATCGTGCTGCGGCTCGCGAGCGCCAACGGCGCCGCGCCCTCGCCGGACGACCTGGCCCGCTTCGGCAAGGTGGTCTCGGCCGAGCCGGGGCGCGCGGTGCTCCAGGTGGCGGCCGAGGACGTCTCGCCGGCCGTGGCGCGGATCCTGGCGGCGCTGCCGGTGGCGGACCTCACGGTGGAGGACCCGCCGCTCGAGGAGGTCTTCTCGGAGCTCTTCCGGGCGTCGAAGCAGGCGGCGGAGGGGTAGCCGGCCTCCAACATCCGGCCGAGGCACTAGCCGGCCTCCACGTCCGGCCGAGGCACAGTTCGCGAAGCGAAGTGTGCCCGGCCGCTCCTTGCCGGCTACGCCAGCCCGGCCGTTCCTTGCCGGCTACGAACGCGCACCGTCCGGCACCGCGCGCCCTGCGGCGCTCAGGCGGCGACGTCGGGCGCCGCAGGGAGCACCGCCGGGAGCCGGCCCACGGCGGGGAAGAAGCGATCGCGCACCCGGAGGAAGGGCAGCTCCACCAGCTTCGCCGCCGCCACGCCGACCAGCACCGACAGCACCACCATGGCCGCGAAGCGGCCCGGGGTGGTGATCCCTGGACCGTCCGTGAACCTCCACACGTTCACGATGACGGTGAGGTGCCAGAGGTAGATGGAGTAGGAGTGGCGGCCGAGGTAGGCGATGGCCCGGACCGGCCTCGACTCCGCGGGCGGGCGGAGCACCAGGGCGAGGACCAGGAGCCCGCTGCCGAGGTAGAAGGCGGAGACGCCCACGCTGTAGATCGCGGGCGTCTCGCTGTGCGTGTAGAGGAAGGCCGGGAGCAGCAGCGCGACGCCGGCGACGGCGAGCAGCGCCTCCCGCCCGCCCACCGCGCGGTCCAGCCAGCCGCGGTGGAAGTGAAATACGTACGAGAGCAGGACGCCGAAGGCGAGACCGTCGAGCCGGTGGTGGGTCGGGAAGAGGTGGAGGTAGCCGTCGTAGGCCGGGGCCCCGGCGGCCGCGAGCACCCGGGCGCCGAGGCAGAACGCGGCGAGGGCGCCGAAGATCCACGGGATGCGCCGGAAGGGATCGTCGCCACCCCTCCTCGCCAGCAGCGCGAGCGTCACGGCCGCCAGGAGGTAGAAGTGCTCCTCCACGGCGAGCGACCAGGTGTGCGGGAGCACCCCGCGCGCGTAGTTCTGGACGAAGAAGGCCTCGGCGGCGACGTTGCCCCAGGAGATCTCGTCGACGCGCAGCCCCTCGATCAGGGCCTTCCCGATGGTGAAGGCGAGGAGGGCATAGAACGCGGGGTAGATCTTGAACCCGCGGCGCACCAGGAAGCGGACCGGGTCGAGCACGCGCCGGCGCCGGTACTCCCCGAACAGCAGCCCCGAGACCAGGAAGCCGGACAGGACGAAGAAGAGGTCCACGCCGATCCATCCGCCGCGGGCCAGGAAGCGCGCGACGCCCGCGGCGAGCTCTGGCCAGCCCGCCAGCAGCCGATCGTGGATGCCGTGGTGGAAGACGACCAGGATGACCGCGAGGGCTCGCAGGAGATCCAGGCCGGCGAGTCGCGGGACGCTCGCATCACTGACGGTCATCCATCGATGCTAGTGGCCCAGGATGAGAGAGCCGTGAGACGGACCCGAGAATCGGTCCCCTCTCTGTCCGTGAAAGACACCACGCGACTGTTCCGCGCAACCGCGGAAGGGTGCGGCGCCTCAGCGCTGGCGTTCGCCCGGCACCGGGCGCCCCGCCGGCGCGATCACCTTCACGGTCGAGCCCTCGCCGAGGGCGAGGCCGTCGCCGCGCGGCTCGGCGCCGGCGATCTCCACCACGTCGCCGCGGAGCAGCGACGCGAAGCGGCGGTTCGCCTCGACGACGTGCTTCTCCTGGAGCGAGAGCCCCATCCGCCCCTCCGGGCCGCAGCCCATGTAGCGGAGCCGTCCCTTCGAGGGGAGCGGCTCGGAGACGATCCGGAACACGCGGCCCGGCGGCGGCTCCGCCCACGCCTCGCCCTTCGGCGCGAGCACGAGGTAGCTCATCTTGACCGCCTCCTTCCGCAGGCCGGCGGCCCTGCCGATCTGGGTCACCAGGGCGGGCGCATCCACCGGGCGCTCGGCGTGGCACCAGTCGGTCTCGCGCGAGAGCGCCGGGCAGGCGCCGCGGAACAGGCAGGGGGCGCGGACGGCGTGGCCGCGGGCGACCAGTAGATCGCGGACGCGCAGCAGCGCGCGCGAGGTGTCGCGGAGCGCCGGCTCGATCACCAGCAGCGAGCCGCCCGGCGCGAGCAGCCCGAGGGCCTCCTCGAGCAGGTCGGCCCGGCGGGCGTCCTCGTCCTGTCCCTTCCACAGCTCGTTCAGGACGTGGCCCATCGCGACGAGGTCGAAGCGCCGCCCCGAGGCGAGGTCGGTGAGCGCGCCGCGGCGGGTGGGGTTCCACTCGCGCGTGGCGAGGGCCTCGCCGGCGGCGCGGGCCAGCTCGCGGGCGGAGGCGAGCGCGCGGACCGAGCGATCGGCGGCGATCACCTCGCGCGCGCCGGCGTCGAGCGCCGCGAAGGCGACCGGGCCCGGGCCGCTCCCGAGGTCGAGCGCGCTCCCGGGTCGCGAGGGGAGCTCGGAGAGGACGCCGCGCGCCTGGAGGTAGGAGACCGGCCAGTAGAAGAGCAGGTACGCGCCGAGCAGCTTCTCCTCGTCCATGTAGCGCGCGCCGGCGAGCGCGCGGTCGCGGGTGAGCCCCCTCGACAGCCGCGCGACCGCCGCCCCGACCTCGCGGAGCTCGTCGGGCAGCAGCGCGTCGGGCGGCGGGCGCGGGCCGCGGCGCGGCAGCCCCTTGCGCGCGGCGCGCCAGGTGGCGAGCAGGCGAGGGATCGAGCGCTCGAGGTCGTCGGCGGGGCTGGGCGGCACGGGGTCGGGTTGTAGCGCGAAGCGGGGGCGGCGTCAGCCGCCCCCGCTCACGCGAGGTCGAACACGAGCGCCTCGGCCAGCCCGTCGCCGGTCCCGGTGAGCGAGACGGAACGCTCGCCGGAGAGGGCCGCGCCGTCGCCGGCGCGCAGCCGCACCCCGTTGACCTCCAGCTCGCCGCGCGCCACCTGGACCCAGGCGTGCCGGCCCCCGGCGAGCGCGAGCGCGGCCGCCTCGCCGGCGCCGAGGAGCGTCGCGAAGACGCGCGCGTCCTGGTGGACGGTGGTCGAGCCGTCGGCGCCGTCGGGCGAGGCGATCAGCCGGAGCTTCCCACGCCGCTCCGCCTCGGGGAACGGCCTCTGCTCGTAGGAGGGCCGGTGGCCGTGCCGGTCGGGCAGGAGCCAGATCTGCAGGAAGTGGACGGGCTCGCGGTCCGAGCCGTTGAACTCGGAGTGCGTCACCCCGGTGCCAGCGGTCATGCGCTGCACCTCGCCCGGCCGGAGCACGCCGTCCCCGCCGCTGGAGTCGCGGTGCGCGAGCGCGCCGGAGAGGACGTAGGAGATGATCTCCATGTCCCGGTGGCCGTGCTTCCCGAACCCCTCGCCCGGGACGACGCGATCCTCGTTGATGACGCGCAGCGCGCGGAAGCCCATGTGCTCGTCGTCGTGGTAGTCGGCGAACGAGAAGGTGTGGCGGGTGTCGAGCCAGCCGTGGTCGAAGTGGCCGCGGTCCTCGGCCTTGCGGACGGTGATCATCGTCTTCTCCTCCGCGATTACGTAACCACGCGTGGAGCGCGGTCGAGGCCATGGAAGTGGCCCCTCGCCGGAGCGGGGTCTGCGCCGCCCGTGAACCCGCGACCGCGGGGGCCCCGGCCGGCGGCAGCTACTCCGGCAGCGGCACCTCGAGCACCATCCCGTCCTGCGCCACCTCGAGCGGGCCTTGCCACTCCGCGCGCGCCTGCTCGACCAGCGGCTTCCAGTCGCGGTCGTAGCGGGTGGAGAGGTGCGTCAGCACGAGGCGCCCCACCCCGGCCTCGCGGGCCACCCTCCCGGCCTCGCGGGCGGTCGAGTGCATGGTCTCCGCGGCGCGCGCCGCCTCGGCGTCGCCGAAGGTGCAGTCGTGCACCAGCAGGTCGGCGCCGCGGGCGGCCTCCACCGTGCCGGCGCAGGGCCGGGTGTCGCCGGTGACGGCCACGACGCGCCCGCGCCGCGGCGGCTCCACCACCTCGTCCGGCCGGACCTCGCGGCCGTCGGGGAGGCGCACGGCCTGCGCCCCGCTGCAGCGCGCCGAAGAGCGGGCCCTTCGGGACGCCCAGAGCCGCCGCGCGCTCGGGGTGAAAGCGGCCGGGGCGCGCGTCCTCGCGGAGGGCCCAGCCGAGCGACGGGACCCGGTGGTCGGTCTGGAACGGCACCACCGCGCACCCGTCACGCCGGACCTCCTCGCCCGGCCGGACCTCGTGGATCCGGACGTCGTAGGCGAACCGCTCCGCGCCGAAGAACAGCATGGTCTCGAGGACGCGGCGGGCCGGGCGCGGGCCGTAGAGGTCGAGCGGCTCGGTGCGGTTCTGCATCGACAGCGTGCGCAGGAAGCCGATGGCGCCCAGGTAGTGATCGGCGTGGAAGTGGGTGAAGAAGATGGCGGCCACGTCGAAGCCGGCGCCGAACTGGATGAGCTGCCGCTGGGTGCCCTCGCCGCAGTCGACCAGGAACAGCTCGCGCTCGCGCCGGACCGCGAGGCCGGTCAGGTTGCGGCGGATGGTCGGCTGGGCGGCCGAGGTGCCGAGGAAGGTCAGGCGGAGCATGCGGGCGAGCGGCGCTAGGAGCTCGCCGATGTATACCGCGCGATCGACCGGAGCCACACCACCCGCGCGAAGGCGGCGAAGGTCACCGCGCCGGCGGCGATGGCCACGGCCCGGAGCGGCGCGAGCCGGCCCAGCAGCGCCTCGGCCGGGAAGGTGGTCATCACCGCGAGCGGCACGACGAAGGTGAAGACGAAGCGGAAGACCCCGCGGAACACGTCGGACGGCCAGCGGGCGGCGTCGTAGATGGAGGCGAACAGGAAGGAGAGGTTGTCGACCTTCACCACGAAGAAGGCGGCCGCCACCACCAGGATCCAGAGCGAGTAGAGGATCACCGAGGCGCAGGCGAGCAGCACCAGCGCCGCCCCCACCCCGCCGGCGGTGGGCAGGCGGCCCATCCGGTGGAAGGCCACCGCGAAGATGGCGATCCCGCCCAGGACGTCCACGATCCGCCACGGCTCGAACTTCGCGGTGGAGACCAGGAACTGGGCGTCGGCCGGCTTCAGCAGCACGAAGTCCAGGGTGCCCTTGCGGATGTGCTCGACCACGGTGGTGAGCGAGGGGTTCACCGCCCCCTCCAGCACGCCCTTCATGAGCGTGAACCAGCCCATCACCACCAGCGCCTCGTCGAAGCTCCAGCCGGCCACCGAGGGGCGGCCCTGGTAGACCACCAGGAGCGGCACCAGCGACCAGACCGTCCAGAACAGCGCCAGCACGCCCTCCACCAGGAACTGCACCCGGTACTGCATGGCGATGGCCGACGAGGCGCGGAACTGCACGGCCAGGAGGCGGAGGTACCTGAGCACCGGCTAGCCTCCGAACGCCGCGAAGCGGCGCAGCCCGAGCCGCCAGGTGAGCCGGGCGCCGAGCCCGAGCAGCCCCACGAAGCCCCACTGCACGGCCAGCTCGCCGAGCGCGGCCGCCCGCGGCGTCATCCCGATCACCATCTCCACCGGGAAGGCCAGCATGTAGCGGAAGGGCAGGAAGCGCGCGACCGCCTCGACCCAGCCCGGGAAGAGCTCGAGCGGCACCAGGTAGCCGGAGAAGACGCCGAAGAGGCCGAGCCAGAGCTCGAACAGCGAGCCGGCCTGGTCCACCCAGAACGCGAGCGAGCCGATGATGGCCATGGCGAGGAAGGTGATGAGCCAGGCGCCCAGGACCGTGAGCGGCAGGATCGCGAGCAAGACCGGATCGTGGGTGACCCGCTCGCCGCCCACCACCCACAGCGCGACCACCGCGATGGGGAAGGAGATGAGCATCCGGACCGGGAGCGCGGAGAGGTTCTCGGCGGCGTAGGCGAGGAGCGGGTGGACCGGGCGGAGCAGCCGGAAGGCGAGCGTGCCCTGCCGGATCTCGAAGTTGAGCTCCCAGATCACCCAGGCGCCGGTGAGGAGCCGCACCACCAGGGTGGCGAGGTAGTAGGCGACGAAGTCCTTCTGGCCGAAGCGCCCCACCGGCGCGTCGCGGGCCACCGCGGTCCAGAGGGCCAGCATGACGAGCGGCATGTTGGTGGAGAGCAGCCAGACGAACATCTCCGCGCGGTAGGCCACCGCCTCGGCGAAGCCGACCTTGAGGAGCGTGGGGAAGGCGCGGAGGGTGCGGGTCACCGGGGCGGAAGGTAACCGAAAAGGCGGCGGGGCGCCGTCAGGCGTTCAGCCAGGCCTCGTACGCGTCGAAGGCGTAGGGCCGGCCGAGGAAGTCCGCCACCAGCTCGGCGGCGGGCTTCGAGCCGCCCGCCTCGAGGACGGCCTTGCGGTAGCGGCGGGCGGGGGCCGGATCGAGCAGCCCGGCCGCCCGGAACGGGCCGAACAGGTCCTTCGCGATCACGAGCGACCACATGTACGTGTAGTAGATGGCGCTGTAGCCGTCGAGGTGGCCGAAGGACTCCTGGAAGTAGGTCCCGGGCACGTGGCGGAAGGGCGTGTAGCGCTCCTGCAGCTCGGCCACCAGCGCGGTGGTGTCGAGGCCGGCCGGGTCGCGCCGGTGCAGCTCGAGGCTGGTCGCGGCGTAGAACATCTGCTGCCGGACCATGAGTCCCTTGCCGTACTCGTCGGCGGCCTTCATGCGACGCACCAGCTCGGCGGGGATGGGCTCGCCGGTCTCGAGGTGGCGCGCGAAGGTGGCGAGCACCTCCGGGTCCCAGACCCACTCCTCGAGCATCTGGGACGGCGCCTCCACGAAGTCCCACTCGGTCGCCACGCCCGACTGGCCGGCCCAGCGCGTGTGCCCGCCCAGCACGTGGTGGAGCAGGTGGCCGAACTCGTGGAAGAAGGTGCGGACGTCGCCGTGCTCCATGAGGGCGGGGGCCCCGCCGGCCGGGCGCGGGAAGTTGCACACCAGCACGCCCTCCGGAAGACGCGCGCCGGCCTGGCCGGAGGCGAGCGTGAACTGGGCGTAGTGCTTGTACTTGCCGTCGCGCGGGTGCATGTCGAGGTACACGCGGCCGAGCAGCGCCTCCCCCTCCACCACGTCGAGCACCTCGACCTCGGGGTGCCACACCGGCGCGTCCGGCACCGGCCGGTAGGCGATCCCGAAGACGCGTGCGGTCACGTCCAGCACGCCCTGCTTCACGCGCCGGTACTCGAGGTAGGGGCGCACCGACTGTGAGTCGAACCCGTACTGCTCCGCCTTGACCCGCTCCTGCAGGTAGGCCGAGTCCCACGGGTCGACCCGCCCGGCGCCGGGCGCGTCCTGCCGCTTCCGCTCGAGGAGCTGGTCGTGGTCGCGCTCCATGCGCGGACCGGCGGCCCGGGCGATCCGCTCGACGAACGCGGCGGCGGCCGACTCGCTGCCGATCATCTTGTCCTCGGTGACGTAGGCGGCCCAGGTCGGGTAGCCGAGCAGGCCCGCCAGCTCGGCCCGCCGCGAGAGCATGCGGGAGAGGACGTCGAGGTTCATCGGGTGGCCGCGCAGCCGGTAGAGCCGCCAGAGCGCCTCGCGCGCCCCGGCGCTCCGCGCGTAGGTCATGAAGGGCACGTAGTCGGTGTTGTCGGTGGTGAGCGTCACCTTCCCGCTCGCGCCGGGTGGGTGCGCGCGCCGCCAGTCCTCGGGCAGCCCGTCCAGCTCGGCCGGCTCGACCTCCAGGCGGCGCACGTCGTCCTTGATGTTCCGCCCGAACTCCTGGCCGATCCGCACCAGCTCGTCGCGGAGCGCCCGCACGCGCGCGCGGGTCGCCTCGTCCCGGTCGACGCCGGCGCGCCGGAAGTCGCGCAGGCTCTTCTCGAGCAGGTGGCGCGTGGCCGCGTCGGCGCCGGAGACGTCGAGGCCGGCCAGGGCGTCGTACAGGCCGCGGTCCAGCGAGAGCTCGGTGGAGAGCGCGTCCACCTCCTGCTCGGCCACCTCGGCCGCGTCGCGCAGCGCCGCGTCGGGGTGGACGTTGCGCGCGAGGCTGGCGCGCGAGGCCGCCTCGGAGAGCGCCGCGAAGGCGGCGTCGAAGGCCTCGAGCGTGGCGAGGCCGCCGGCGGGACCGAGGCCGCGGGCGCGGTCGGCGTCGGCGCGGGCGCGATCCATGTCTCGTCGGCAGCCGGCGGTGAAGGCGTCGGGGGTCCCGCACAGCTCGCGGGACGCATCGGGGCGCAGGGGAGAGGCGGGCATGGCCCCCATGTCTACTTCGGGCGCGGCCCGGTCGCACGGGCCCCGTGGCGGGGACTACATCTCGGGCTTGGTCTCCCGCATCATTGCCACGGGGCGTGCCGCCCCGCCCCGCCGGCAGAGCCGTCGGGGCCCCACCCCGGCTCGCCGGGTCCCCTGCGCCGCCGCGAGCGGCTTCGCCGCTTCCGCGGCAGCGCCCCGGCGGGCTCGCTTCGCTCGCTCACATCTCGGGCTTCGTTTCCCGCATCATGAGCGCCGTCACCGCCTCCTTGGGCGAGACGTTCTCGTACAGCACCCGGTAGATGGCCTCGGTGATGGGCATCTCCACGCCGAGCCGCCGCGCCAGCTCGCGGGCGCTCTTCGCGTTCCGGACGCCCTCCGCCACCTGCCCGAGCTCGCGCTGGATGTCGTCGGCGGTCTTGCCCTCGGCGAGCCCGCGGCCGACGGTCCGGTTGCGCGAGAGGTCGGACGAGCAGGTGAGGACCAGGTCGCCGAGGCCGGACAGGCCGGAGAGGGTGAGCGGGTTCGCGCCCTTCCGCACCGCCAGGCGGCTGATCTCGGCGAGGCCGCGGGTGATGAGCGCGGCCATGGCGTTCGCGCCGAAGCCGAGCCCGTCGGCGATGCCGGCGGCGATCGCCACCACGTTCTTCACGCAGCCGCCGATCTCGCAGCCCACCACGTCACCGGAGGTGTACGGGCCGGAAGGTGTTCGTGTGGAAGGCGTCCTGCACCGTCTTCGCGATCCGCTCCCACCGCGCCGCCACGGTCACGGCGGTCGGCAACCCCTTCGCGACCTCCTTCGCGAACGACGGCCCGGACAGCACCGCGATGTACGGGTGGAGCGGCACCGGCAGCACGTCCTCGATCACCTCGCTCATGGTCATGAGCGTCTCGAGCTCGATGCCCTTCGCGACGCAGACCATCGGCACGCCGGCGTGGACGTGCCGCTTGGCCTCGATCACCACGCCGCGCACCGCGTGCGAGGGCACCGCCAGCACCGCCAGCTCGGCCCCCTCGAGCGCCTTCGCGACGTCGGCGGAGGCGTGCAGGGTCCGCGGCAGCGTCACGCCGGGCAGGTAGCGCTCGTTCCGGTGGTGCTTCGCGATGTCCTCGAGGACGGCCTGGTCCTTGTCCCAGACGGTGACGGTGAAGCCCTTGCCGGCGAGGAGCGCCGCGAGGGCGGTACCCCAGGAGCCGCTGCCGAGGACGGTGCAACGCATGGTGAGATCTCCTTGTCGGTTCGTGCTCATCCTAGTCAGGGTCCGGGCGCCCGGCGGCGAGGATTCTCCGGATCCTTCCTTCGGGATCTCGACGGCGCAGCGCGTCAGAAGGCGCCGGGGGAGCGGCAGACCATCGAGGCGGCGATCGCGACGCCTACCGCGAGCGCGAGGCCGACCGCGGCGGGGCGCGACGGGTTGGCGCGCCAGGCGAACGGCCGCTCGTGCCGCCGGTGGAAGCGCGGGAGCGTCGCGTACTCGCGCCAGGCCTCGTCGCGCAACCGGCGCGCCGCCGCGGCGTCGCCGGTGCGCTCCCGCGCGCGGGCCAGCCAGTAGCGCCCCTCCACCGTGCCGGGCCGCTCCACCAGGAGCCGCTCCAGCGCGCGGGATCGCCCCGGCGAAGTCGCCGCGGGCCACCCGCTGCCGCCCCAGCTCGAGGTCGATCTCGCCCGCCCGGAAGCGAGGGTCGGCCGCGCGGGCCACCTCCAGCGCGCGCTCCGCCGCGTCGAAGTGGCCGCTCCGGCCGAGCGCGGCCCCCATCACGAAGGCGGTGTGCGCGTCCTCGTCGCCCGCCTCGACGTTGGGGCGGAGCACCTCGGCGGCGCGCGCCGGCCGGCGGGCGCCTCGAGGAGCAGCTCGGCCAGCTCGAAGCGGGCGCGGCGATCGTGCGGGTTCACCCTCAGCGTACCCTCGAGCGCCCAGCGCCGGCGCAGGCGCGTCACCGCACGGAGCGGATCCGGCAGGAGCCGGTAGGTGGCGCGATCGCTCGATCCACCAGATCAGCGAGGAGGACGCCGAGGGCGGCGAGCGGGCTCCCGGTGAGCCGGGTGAGGCAGGTACCAGAGGAACGAGCTTCGACATGGCGGCGCCATACCAACCACGGCGGCCGCCCGGCGTCGACCCTAACCGACCGCCGCGGCCACCGCCCGCTCGAACGGGCGCGGCGCGGAGGCGGCCAGCGCGAGCACCCGCCGGCGGAGCGTGGGGTGGCGCGAGAGCGACAGGACGAGCCGGGTCCAGGCGGCGTAGGGGCGGAAGCGGCGGCGCCAGGCGGCCTCGTACGGCGCGAGCGCCTCGCGCGTCGCGCCGCGCGGCCAGGGCCTCGGGGAGCAGCGCGGCGAGGTCGAGGGCGCAGCCGAAGGCGAGCGAGAGCCCCTCGCCGGTGACGGCGTCCAGGTAGCCGGCCGCGTCGCCGAGCAGCACCAGGCGGTCGGCGGTGCGGGACCGCGCCGCGCGCGCCAGCGGCCCCGCGCCGAGCGGCTCGGAGTCCGGCGGCGCGCCCGCGAGCCGGGCCTGGAGCAGCCGGGAAGCGCGCGAGCAGATCCTCGAAGCGGCCGCCCGCGCCGCGCTCGAACAGGAAGGCCACCCCGACCCGGCCGGCGCCGCAGGGGGTGACGTACGCCTCGGCGCCGGCGCCGAAGTGCACCTCGACGGCGTCGGCCCAGGGCGCGCGGGCGAAGTGGCGGCGGAGGCCGAAGCGCGGCGGGCCGGACACCGGGCGATCGAGCCCCTCGCGGCGGCGCGTCGGCGAGGCGAGGCCGTCGGCGGCCACCACGATCCGGGCCGCGCGCGCCTCGCCGCCGGCGAGCCCCACCTGCACGCAGCCGGCGGAGGCGCCGGTGCGACGACCACCTCGGCCCCCTCGACGATCTCGGCGCCGGCCGCGCGCGCCCGCGCCCGGAGCGCGGCGGAGAGCGCGGTGCGCCGGACGCCCAGGCCGCCCGGCGCCGGCAGCGCGATCCGGGCCTCGGCGCCGCCGGCGTCGATCCAGCGGAGCGCGCGGAGCGGCGAGGCGTCGTCGGGGCCGAGCGCGGGGCAGCACGCCGAGCGCCTCCAGCGCGCGCACGCCGGCCGGCAGGATCCCCTCCCCGCACGCCTTGTCGAGGGCGCCCGCGCGCCGCTCCAGCACCGCCACGTCGAGCCCGCGCGCCGCGGCGGCCGCGGCGAAGGCCAGGCCGGCCGGGCCGCCACCCACCACCACGCGTCGTGGAGGTGGGCACGTCAGGCACCTCTCCGAGCCCGCGGCACGCGCGCGCTCGATCACGGAGCTCACCCGCGCCGCCGCGCCCGCGCGTAGGCGAGCCGCGAGCGCGCCGCCTCGATGCGCGAGGCGGAGCGACGTTGACCGGCCGCGGCGGCTCGAGCGTGCCGGCCACGAACCGGCGCAGCGCCTCCTGCCGCCGCAGCTTCCCGGAGCAGGTCCGCGGGAGCGTCCCGGGGGCGAGGATCCGGACCGTGTGCGGCGCCACGCCGGTCGACTCGAGCACCGCGCGGCGGACCCGGCCCTCCAGCGCGGCGTCGTCCCGGTCCGCGTCCCGGGCCCGCTCGGCCAGCACCAGCAGCGCCTCGCCGCCGTCGTCCGTCGGGAAGCCGACCGCCACCGCGCAGCCGGGGCGCAGCGCCCGGCACGCGCGCGAGCGGCGCCTCGAACTCGTCCGGCGCGTGGTTCGCGCCGCGCACGATGACCACGTCCTTGGCGCGGCCGTGCACGTACAGCTCGCCGTCCAGGACGAAGCCGAGGTCGCCGGTGTCGAGCCAGCCGCCCTGGACCGCCGCGCGCGGTGGCGGCGGGATCGCCGAGGTAGCCGCGCATGAGCGACGGGCCGCGGACCCAGATCCGTCCGAGCCGCGCCTCCTCGAGCGGCGCGCCGCCCTCGCCGCGCACCTCCACCTCGACGCCGGGGACCGGCGCGCCCACCGAGACGATCTCGCGCGTCGCCGGGCGACCACCACGCCGTCGCGCGCGAGCCGCGACCGGGTCGACGCGCCGCGCCCGCCAGCAGCGGGCCGCGCGCGCGCGAAGGTGACCGCCAGCGCCGCCTCGGAGAGGCCGTACACCGGGACGCAGCGCGGCCGGGTCGAAGCCGTGGCGCTCGAAGCGCGTCGGCGAAGCGGCGCATCGCCTCGCCGGAGACCGGCTCGGCGCCGTCGAGCGCGAGCCGCCAGCTCGAGAGCGAGATCCGCCTCGAGGTCGCGGTCCTTCACCCGGTCGGCGGCGTAGGCGTACGCGAAGCTCGGCGCGGCGGAGATGGTGCCGCGGTGGCGGCCGATGGCGCGCAGCCAGAGCGCGGGGCGCGCCAGGAAGTGCTCCGGCGCGATCAGCACGAGCGGGCCGGGGTAGCTCATCGCGCGCGAGCAGGCCGCCGATGAGCCCCATGTCGTGGTAGAGCGGCAGCCACGACACGAGCACGTCCTCGGCGTCGGGCCGCGATCGCGGCCAGGAGCGCGTCGGCCATGGCCGCGAGCGCCGCGTGCGTGAGCGCGACCGGCTTCGGGTCGACGGTCGAGCCGGACGAGAACTGCACCAGCGCGAGGTCGTCGGGCGCCGGCCGCGCGGCGCCAGCTCGCGCCGGGACGGCGTCGGAGCGTCGGCGGCGTCGACGCAGCCCGAGCGCGGGGCGCGCCCCGCTCCACCGCCTCGCCGAGCAGCCGGCGCGTGCCGCCGGCGGAGACGACCAGCCGCGCGCCGGAGACGGCGATCATCCGCGCGGTGCCGGCGACGTACTCGTCCATCCGGCCGAGCCGCACCGGCGGGTAGAGCGGGACCGGCACCGCGCCCGGCGAGCCAGCGCGCCGAAGAAGGCGTCGAGGAAGGCGGGCTCGGTGCGGAGCACGATGGCGACCCGGTCGCCGGGCGCGACGCCGAGGTGCGGCGAGGCTCGCGGCGGCCCGCTCGGCGCGCACGCGCACCTCGTCCCAGCGGAGGTCACGGTCTCGTGCTCGTGCAGGTCGACGAAGGTGACGCCGCTCGGATCGACGCGCGGCCGCGAGGAGCGCGTGCACGAGCGTCGGGTGGCGCGGCGGGCGGCTGCGGCGGGCCGCGGCAGGATCACGGTCCGCCCTCACGGCAGGAGCTCCGGGCTGGCGCGGACCGCGACCAGCCGCGCCAGGTCCTCGAGCGAGCGGGTGCCGGCCGCGTCGTCGTCGGTGAGCACGAGCGCGGAACCGGTCCTCGACCGCCACCACCAGCGAGAGGAGCGCGAGCGAGTCGAGCCGCGCGGCCAGCGCCTCGCCCGGCGCGGCTGCCTCCGCTCGAGATCGCAGCTCGTCGCGCGCGATGCGCAGGATCTCCGCCGCGACTCCGTGCGCCTCCGTGGCTCGCTCACCCGGCGCCTGCCGCCGGGAGGAGGCGCGGCCGGTCCCGGAACGGCGCGCGGCCCAGCGCGGCGCCGAGCGCCCGCTCCTCGGCGCGGATGCGCACGGCGAGGAGCGCGGCGTTCGCCGAGCGTGGCGAGCGAGCGCGGTGCGCCAGCGCGCCGAGCGCGAGCGGCAGCGCAGCGAGCTCGATCACCACCGCGAGGTAGTTCGGGTGGCGCAGGAGCGGTACGGCCCGCCGGTGACCGGGCGGCGCGCCGGGCAGCACCACGATGCGCGTGCATCCAGCGCGCGCCGAGGGACGCGATCGCCCACCAGCGGAGCGCCTGCGCGAGGAGCACCGCGGCCGCGGCCGCGAGGCGCGGCCCAGGCGCGGCCAGGCCGCGCGGGCGCGAGCCAGCGGCTCGGCGGCGCAGGCGGCGAGGAACAGCGGCGTGGAAGAGCGACCATCGGCCGGTAGTGGCCCGCGCCCGCGCTCGACCCCGCCGCGCGCGAGGAGCGCGGCGCGCGTTCCGGCCGAGACGACGCGAGCTCGACGCAGCCGCTCGAGCGGCGACGAGCGCGAGGCAGGCCGAGGCCGAGGGCGAGCGGCGCTCACCACGCGAGGAGCACCAGCTCGGCGCAGAAGCCCGGGCCCATGGCGGCGAGGAGGCCGAGGTCGCCCGGCCGCGCGCTCGCCCGCGTCGAGGAGGTCGCCGAGCACGAACAGCACCGAGGCGGAGGAGAGGTTCCCCACCTCGCGCGAGCGAGCGCCACGAGCGCGCCAGCGCCGCCGTCGGGGAGCGCCGAGCGCGCGCGCGGAACGCCTCGAGCACCTTGGGCCCGCCGGTGTGCGCGATCCAGTGGCGGATGTCGGCCGCGGTCGAGCCCGTGCGCGGCGAGGAAGGCGTCCACGTCGCGCGCCGATGCGGGCCTCGATGACCTCGGGCACCTTCGCCGAGAGCACCACCTTGAAGCCGGTGTCGACCACGTCCCAGCCCATCACCCACTCGGTGTCCGGGTAGAAGACCGAGCGCGTCGCGACGACGCGCGGCCGCCGGGCGGCCGCGGGCGGGCCGCGCCGCCCGCGAGCACCACCGCGGCCGCGCCGTCGCCGAACAGGCCGGAGGCGATCACGTTCGCGACCGAGAGCGTCCTCGCGCTGGAGCGTGAGCGAGCAGAGCTCGACCGAGAGCAGCACCGCCACCTCGCCCGGGTAGGCGCGCAGCACGTCCGAGGCGCGCGCCAGCGCCGGCCGCGCCCGCCATCGCAGCCGAGGCCGAAGATGGGCGTCCGCTTCACCGAGCGGCGTCAGGCCGAGCCGGTTCACGAGCCGCGCGTCGAGCGACGGCGTCGCGACGCCGGTGACGGTGACGAAGAAGAGGTGATCGACGTCGCCGGCGCGAGAGCCCGGCGCGCGCGAGCGCGTCGCGCATCGCCGCCTCGCCCAGCTCGGCGCCCACGCGGATGAAGGCGTCGTTGCAGCTGCGCGAAGGTGTCGAGCGCCCGGGTACTCGGCGAGCGGCAGCGCGAGGTGGCGGCCGCCCACCCGCGTGGCGCGGTGCAGGTCGGCGAGCCGCTCGACGTTGAAGTGCTTCTCGCCCCAGTACGCGGAGAGCGCGGCGATGAGCGTCTCCTGGTCGACGTGGTGCGGCGGGAGGGCCCGGCCGACCGAGAGGATCGAGGGGTGTGCGCGCGCGGTCGACGAGAGGTCATCCATGGATGGGCAGCCTCCTGCACGGATGCGCGTCCCGGGGCGAGGTTTCAAGGTCCGCGCGGGGAGGACGGGCGCCGGCCGGTCAGAGCGGCCTCGCGCGCCGCGGCGAAGCGCCGCGCGGCACGGATCCGCGACCTTCGATCGGGGGAACCCTGCTGGCCGGAGCGGGCGCCGCCGGCCGCTTGCCAGCGCTCCCTCCGGTCTTACGTTCCGCGCATGCGAATGGAAAAGCTCACCGTGAAGGCGCAGGAGGCCGTCGCCGCCGCGCAGGCCGAGGCCCGCCGCCGCGATCACCAGGCGATCGACGTCGAGCACCTCCTGCTCGCGCTCCTCTCCCAGGAGGAGGGGATCGCCCGGCCGGTGCTGGAGAAGATCGGCGCCGACCCGCGGCTGGTCGCCTCGCGCGTCGAGGACGAGCTCCGGAGCGTGCCGAAGGTCTCCGGCGCCGCCGAGCCCTACCCGTCGAACCGGTTCATGAAGCTCCTCGATCGCGCCGAGGACCTCGCGCGGAAGCTCAAGGACGAGTACGTCTCGAGCGAGCACCTGCTCCTCGCGGCCGCCGAGGAGAAGACCGGCGCCGGCGAGGCCCTGCGCGCCGCCGGCGCCACCCCCGACCGGCTCCGCGCGCGCCATCAAGGACGTGCGCGGCGGCGCGCGCGTCACCTCGCCGGAGGCGGAGAGCCAGTACCGGGCCCTCGAGAAGTACGCCAAGGACCTCACCGAGCTCGCCCGGCAGGGCAAGCTCGACCCGGTCATCGGCCGCGACGAGGAGATCCGGCGCGTCGTCCAGATCCTCTCCCGCCGCACCAAGAACAACCCGGTGCTGGTCGGCGACCCCGGCGTCGGCAAGACCGCCATCGCCGAGGGGCTGGCCCGGCGCATCGTGGACGGCGACGTGCCCGAGGGGCTGAAGGGGAAGCGGCTGCTCTCGCTCGACCTCGGCGCCATGGTGGCCGGCGCCAAGTTCCGCGGCGAGTTCGAGGAGCGGCTCAAGGGCGTGCTGAAGGAGGTGATCGGCTCGGAGGGGCAGATCATCCTCTTCATCGACGAGATGCACACCATCGTCGGCGCCGGCGCGGCCGAGGGGGCCATGGACGCCGGCAACATGCTGAAGCCGGCCCTGGCCCGCGGCGAGCTGCACGCCATCGGCGCCACCACGGTGAACGAGTACCGCAAGCACGTCGAGAAGGACCCGGCCCTGGAGCGCCGCTTCCAGCCGGTCTTCGTGGGCGAGCCGTCGGTGGCCGACACCGTCTCGATCCTGCGCGGCCTCAAGGACCGCTACGAGCTGCACCACAAGGTGCGCATCCAGGACGCGGCGCTGGTGGACGCGGCCCGCCTCTCCAGCCGCTACATCACCGACCGCTTCCTGCCCGGACAAGGCCATCGACCTCATCGACGAGGCGGCCAGCCGGCTGCGCATCGAGATCGACTCGATGCCGACCGAGGTGGACGAGGTCCGCCGGCGCATCGCCCAGCTCGAGATCGAGCGGCAGGGGCTGCGCAAGGAGCAGGACGAGGCCTCGCGCGCGCGGCTCGCCAGCGGTGGAGAAGGAGCTGGCGGCGCGGAAGGAGGAGTTCGCCGGGCTGAAGAGCCGCTGGGACACCGAGAAGGCGGTCGATCCAGGAGCAGAGCCAGGCGCGCGGCGAGGTCGAGGCGCTCAAGGTCGAGCAGGCCCGGGCCGAGCGCGAGGCCGACTTCCAGAAGGCCGCCGAGATCAAGTTCGGCCGGCTGCCCGAGGTGACGCGCAAGCTGAAGGCCGCCGAGGAGCGCCTGGCCGAGCTGCAGTCGGGCGGCGCCATGCTGAAGGAGGAGGTGACGCCGGAGGAGATCGCCGAGGTGGTCTCCAAGTGGACCGGCATCCCGGTGTCGCGCCTGCTGGAGGGCGAGGTGGAGAAGCTGCTCGGCATGGAGCAGCGGCTGCGCGCAGCGGGTGGTCGGGCAGGAGGAGCCGATCCAGGCGGTCGCGGCGGCGGTGCGGCGCGCGCGCTCCGGGTTGCAGGACCCGAACCGCCCCATCGGCTCGTTCATCTTCCTCGGCCCCACCGGCGTCGGGAAGACCGAGACGGCGCGGGCGCTGGCCGAGTTCCTCTTCGACGACGAGCAGGCCATGGTGCGGCTCGACATGTCCGAGTACATGGAGAAGCACACCGTCTCGCGGCTGATCGGCGCGCCCCCCGGCTACGTCGGCTACGAGGAGGGCGGCCAGCTCACCGAGGCGGTGCGGCGCCGGCCCTACTCGGTGATCCTCTTCGACGAGATCGAGAAGGCGCACCACGACGTCTTCAACGTGCTGCTCCAGATCCTCGACGACGGCCGGCTCACCGACGGCCAGGGGCGGACGGTCGACTTCCGGAACAGCCGTCATCATCATGACGTCCAACATCGGCTCGGCCGAGATCCAGCGGCTGGCCGGCCGACCCGGCGCCGACGTGCAGCAGATCCGCGAGGCGGCGCTCGAGCACCTGCGCGCCGAGTTCCGCCCCGAGTTCCTGAACCGGGTCGACGAGATCGTGGTGTTCCGCCCGCTCGGCCGCGAGGACCTCGGGCGCATCGTGGAGATCCAGCTCGGGCACCTGCGCAAGCTGCGTCGAGGAGCGGCACCTCACGCTCGAGCTCACCGAGGCGGCCCGCGAGGCCATCGCCGACGCCGGCTACGACCCCGTCTACGGCGCCCGGCCGCTCAAGCGCGCCATCCAGCGGATGGTCCAGGACCCGCTCGCCACCGCGCTCCTGAAGGGCGAGTTCAAGGCCGGCGACCACGTGGTGGTGGACGAGGGGAAGGACGGGAGCATCACCTTCGTGAAGGGGACCCGCCCGGCGGAGGCGCGGGCGACGGTGCACTGACGGCGGCGGGGCGGGCGGCCGGTCTCGCGGCGCCGCACGCCTCGCTCACGACGCCTGGGGCGCACCCTCCACCGACGCGGCGGGGGTCCGCACGTCGTAGCCCGGGGGGAAGACCAGATCGCCGTCCTCCACGTAGGCGCTGATCTCCCAGCGCTCGGTGCGCGGCTCACCGAAGAGCGCCACCGTCTTGCGCCACAGCTCGGAGCGCAGGAACGCCTCGGCGTCGTCCTGGGTCTCCCAGACGTAGTTGCCACCGTACTCTCCGCGCTCCGGCGAGTAGACGAACGCCTTGGAGCGGAGCCCCGGGACGCTCCGGTAGGCCTCGAAGGCCCGCCGGACGGCCAGCCGCCGGAACTCCTCCCAGTCGGTGTCGGGGGACATCGTGAAGCGGGTCGTCGTCGCGAACATGACGGCTCCTCCTTCGACCCGCGAGCCTCCGCGCCGCGAGCGGCTGGCACCCTGACGCGCAGCGCTCGTCGGCCCGCGCCAGCACGGGTGATCGTCCCCTAACGGCGGAGGCGGCGGCCCGCATGACCTCGACGGCCGCTCACGAGGACTCCGCTCACCCCGCCGAGCCGGGCGCCGGCGCCAGACCGCCCGGCGCGGCCGGGGACTGCGAATCGCGGTCGGGCGGGAAGACCAGGTCGCCGTCCTCGATGTAGGCGCAGATCTCGGTCCGCTCGATGCGCGGCTCGCCGAAGAGCGACACCACCTTGCGCCACGCCTCCGAGCGCAGGAACGCCTCCGCGTGGTCCTGCGTCTCCCAGACGTAGTTGCCGCCGTACTCGCTCCGCTCCGGCGAGAAGACGAACGCCATGGCGTGGAGCCCGGGGATCCTGCGATAGAGGTCGAAGGCCCGCTGGACCGCCAGCCGCCGGAGCTGCTCCCAGTCGGTGTCGGCCGGCATCGTGAACCGGATGGTGGTCGCGAACATGGGCGCCCTCTCGGCCCCCGCGGTGTCGGCCGGGTCCACGAGCGATGAGCTCGCCGCAGTCTCCACCGGTCACGCCGCCAGGGCGCACGGTCCCGTAACGGCGCCCGCCGCCGCCCGCCATGGCCGTCGCGGCTGCTCGCCTGCTCCCGTGCGGGGGCGGCGCGCCGGGGCGGACCGTGGATAGATCGGCGATGCATCTCACGTCGTCCTCCGGAGGTCCCGCCATGCCTTCCGAAACGCCCGTCGAGTCCCACCCGTCGAGGGTCAGCCTCGAGCGTCCGCTCGAGGGCCCTTGCCTCACGTTCGACCTCCCCCACGAGCTGGCGCGGCTCCAGACGGAGGACACCTACGCGCGGACCGGCCACAACGCCCGCACGCTCGCGAAGTACCCGGACACCCGCGTCGTGCTCACCGCGCTGAAGGCCGCGTCGAGGGTCCGCACCCACGAGACCGACGAGCGGATCGCGATCCAGGTCATGGTCGGGCGGGTGCGGCTGTGGCTGCCGTTCGGGACCAAGGAGGAGATCGGCGAGGGCGGGTTCGCGGTGCTCGACCGCGGCATCGCGCACGAGCTCGAGGCCGTCGAGGACAGCGCCTTCCTCCTCACCGTCACCTGGCCGCGGCAGGACTGAGGATTCGCCGGCCGGCGAATCCGAAGGCCGCGCCTCCGGATCGGGAGCCGTCCTTCAGCCGAGGCGCGCCCGGGCGCCCCGCAGGAACGAGCGCCGCGTCCACGCGCTGAACGCGGCGATGGCGAGCCAGTAGCCGGTGAACGCCGCCGTCGCGGGCGCGCCGGAGGTCGAGACCCACGTCTCGGTCCACAGCCGCGCGCTCCTTCCGGCCGGCTCGGCGCGGAAGTTGCCGACGGCGACGAAGGGGAGGCGCCCCGCCGCCTGGCGGAACGAGTCGGCAGCGTGCCTCCGGGACGCCTCCTCGCGCACCGGCCTCCATCGGGCCGGCGGCGCGCCGACCGCGAACACCACCTCTCGTCCGGGGTCCTCCTCCACGATCGTGAAGGGCGGGGAGGAGAAGAAGCCGCCGAGAGTGGTCGCGGGATCCGACCGGAGGCCCCGGAGCGCGAACAGCGCGCGGACGGCCGGCAGCTCGCGCAGCGTGAGCGCCTGCAGCGCCGACAGCGCCGCGTCCGGCGGCCCCGGCACCTCGAGGGCGTGGTGCTCGAGCCGGCGCGCGGTGGGCGGCAACCAGCGGTCGATGGCCGCGGCGGGGCGGTTGGGCCTGGACCACGGGGTGTAGGGCCAGAGCACGAGGCGCGTCCCCGACGGCGACGTCCTTCACCCGGCGACGCGCGGCAAGCCCGGCCGCACGAACGCCGTCCGCGCCCGCTCGGCGCCCGGGCGGAGCGCGCAGCCGTCGAGGTGATCGTCCACCAGCCCGACCGCCTGCATGAACGCGTACATGGTGGTCGGCCCGACGAAGGTGAAGCCGCGCTTCCTGAGGTCCTTCGAGAGCGCCACCGAGGCGGGCGTGGTGGTCATGGCTCGGAGGGTCGCCCAGGCGAGCCGGCGCGGGCGGTCGGCGCGGCCCGGCTCGAAGCGCCAGAGGTACGCGGCGAGCGAGCCGTGCTCGGCGGCCACCTCGCAGGCGCGGCGGGCGTTGTTGACGGCCGACTCGATCTTGCCGCGGTGGCGGACGATGCCGGCGTCGGCGAGGAGCCGCTCGACCTCGCGCGGCCCGAAGCGCGCCACCTTCGCCATGTCGAAGCGGGCGAAGCCGCGCCGGAAGGCCTCGCGCTTGCGGAGGATGGTCAGCCACGAGAGCCCGGCCTGGAAGCCCTCCAGGCAGATCTTCTCGAACAGGTACGCGTCGTCGGCCGTGGGGAGGCCCCACTCCTCGTCGTGGTAGCGGACGTACTCCGGAGTGGTGAGGCACCAGCCGCAGCGGAGCTTCCCATCGGGGCCGGGGCCGAGTCCTTCGGGCGCCGCGGGCATCAGGCTTCCACCGGCTCCTGCCAGCTCGGGTGCGTCGAGACGTGCTGGGCGGTGACGCGGTCCATGGTCCGGATGTGGTGAACGAACCAGGCTGGCACGGTCTTGAACAGGTAGGTCCAGAGCCGGTCCGGGTCGCCGCCCTCGCGGAAGCGGCGCGCCTCGAGGTCCATCTCCGCGAGCACGCGGTCGTGCTCGGCCTTGTGGATCGGGTAGGCGGGGAAGCCGGTCTCGCGCATGACCTGCTCCTCGCGGAGGAAGTGCTCGCGCGTCTGCACGGCGAGCAGCGAGAGCCGCTCGATCACGCTGTCGAGGCGGCGCGGATCGGTCCGGTGCGCGGTGAGCGCCTCGCCGAGGTCCTCGAGCAGCTGGATCTCCTGGGCGTGGTCCGCGTTCATGAACGCGAGCGGCAGCTCTGGGACCTGCGAGGCGTCGATGAAGCCCATCGGCGAGGAGCCTCCCGCCGGGTCCGGAGGGACGCGCGGCGAGGATCAATCTAACCGCGGGCGGCGCCCCTCGCCTGGGCATCGGCCGGCGCGCGGCGCGGTGCACCGCTCCCCGCCGGGGAGGCGCGCGACCGGCGGAAGGTGGGCGGCCCCTCCCGGCGACGGGAGAGGCGCTTCGCCTCACTTGGCCTGGATGTACCCGTCCGACGTGAGCAGCTCGGCGGTCAGCACCGCGCCGCCGGCCGCGCCGCGCACCGTGTTGTGCGAGAGGCAGACGAACCGGTAGTCGAAGAGCGCGTCGGGGCGGAGCCGGCCGATGGTCACCGCCATGCCGTTGCCGGCGTCGCGGTCGAGCCGGGTCTGCGGCCGCGACTCGTCCTCGAAGTACTGGAGGAAGGGCTTCGGCGCGCTCGGCAGGCCGAGCTGCTGCGGCTTCCCGGCGAAGCTCTTCCAGAGCCCGAGGATGTCCTCCTTCGAGGGCTTCCTCTCGAACTGCACGAAGACCGCCGCCATGTGGCCGTCGGAGGCCGGCACGCGGATGCACTGGGCGGTGATGACCGGCTCCTGGGCGGCGACGATCTTGCCGCCCTCGATCCGGCCCCAGATCTTCATCGGCTCCTTCTCGCTCTTCTCCTCCTCCCCCTTGATGAAGGGGATGAGGTTGTCGACCATCTCCGGCCAGCTCTCGAAGGTCTTCCCGGCGCCGGAGATCGCCTGGTAGGTGCAGACGGCGATCTTCTTCGGCCCGAACTTCATGAGCGGGTGGATGGCCGGCACGTAGCTCTGGAGCGAGCAGTTGGGCTTCACGGCGATGAAGCCGCGCGTCGCGCCGAGGCGCTTGCGCTGGAGCTCGATGACGTCGGCGTGCTCCGGGTTGATCTCCGGCACCATCATCGGCACGTCGGGCGTGTTGCGGTGGGCCGAGTTGTTGGAGACCACCGGCGTCTCGGCCTTGGCGTAGTCCTCCTCGAGCCTGGCCGTCTCCTCCTTGCGACATGTCCACGGCGCAGAAGACGAAGTCGACCTGGTCGGCGATGGCGGCCACGTCGGAGGCGTTCTTCACGGTGAGGGCGGCGGTGGCGGCCGGGATCGCCGTCTTGAGCGCCCAGCGCCCCTTCACGGCGTCGGCGTACTTCTGGCCGGCCGAGTTGGCGCTGGCGGCCACCAGGGTCACCTCGTACCAGGGGTGGTTCTCGAGCAGCGCGACGAACCGCTGGCCGACCATCCCGGTCGCGCCGAGCACGCCGACGCGCAGCTTCTTCTGGCTCATGGCTCCTCTTCTTCTCCGCGGAGGGGCGAAACGCCTCAGGAAAGGGGTGCGAGGGTAGCACGGCGAGGCGGGGCGTGCCTCACCCCGGCCGGCGGCCCGGCGTAGATTCGGCGGTCAGGCGCGAGGCGTGGTCAGTAAAAGACCTCTTCCAGGAAGAGCCCCTGCGGCGGCGCGGTCCGGCCGGCCGCGGTGCGGTCCCGCCCCTCGAGCAGCGACGGCATCGAGAGCGGCGACCGCTTCCCCTCCCCCACCTCCACCAGCGTGCCGACGATGTTCCGCACCATGTGCTTCACGAAGGCGGTCGCCTCGATCACCACCTCGATCCGGCCCCCCGCCTCGCCGAGGAGCTCGAGCCTTCGCACCTCGCGCACCGCGTGGTCCGAGGCGCAGTCGGAGGCCTGGAAGGCGGCGAAGTCGTGGCGCCCCACCAGGTGGACGGCCCCCGCCCGCATCGCGCCGACGTCCAGCCGGTGGAAGAGCTGCCAGGCCTGCAGGCGGCCGAGGGGCGCGCGGGTGGGCAGGTTCTCGATGACGTAGCGGTAGCGCTTCCCCCGGGCGCTCCGGCGGGCGTCGAAGCCGTCCGGCTCGAGGCTCGCCGCCCGCACCGCCACGTCCGCCGGCAGGAGCGCGTTCATCCCCTGCACGTAGGCCTTCAGCGGCAGCGGGCGATCCTCGCGGAACGAGGCCACCTGCCCGCGCGCGTGGACGCCCGCGTCGGTCCGGCCGGCGGCGGTCACGCGCCGCGGGGCCTTGTGCAGGGTCGCGAGCGCCCGCTCGACCTCGGCCTGGACGGACGGGCCGTTGGGCTGGACCTGCCAGCCCACGTAGCGGGTCCCGTCGTACTCGAGCACGAGCTTCACCACCGGCACGGAAAGGAAGGTAGCACGCGAGGCCGCGGGCTCGCGGCGGGGAGGCCGGTCGAGGCTCAGCGCATCAGCGAACAGCCGCGCGCGGCAGCCGCGAGGTGAGCGGCGCCGTCCGTGCGGCCCGCATTCGTTGACCCCGCGGCGCGAGCCGCGCTATATGCCGCTTCAACTTTCGTTGAAGATCCCCCCGGAGACCGCGGAAATGGCGAACGACGAGGCCATCCTGGCGCAGCTCGAGGCGAGCGCGAGCCGCGGCGATCGGCCCGAGCGGGCGCAGGCGGCCCTCGCCGGGATCGCCAGCCTGCCGGAGAACCTCCTCGAGCTCGAGGCGCAGCTCACGCGCGCCACGGACGACGCCGAGGAGAAGCTCAAGGCGGCGGCGCGCCACCTCGTGTCGGCCGGCGGGAAGCGCGTCCGGCCCGTGGTGACGCTGCTCGCCGCCGGCGCCTGCGGCGGCGAGCTCGTGGCCGCTGTCCCTTATGCGGTGGCCGCCGAGCTCACCCACACCGCCACGCTCCTGCACGACGACGTGCTCGACGACGCGCCCGAGCGGCGCGGCCAGGTCGCGGCGCGCATGGTCTGGGGCAACGCGGTCTCGGTCCTCTCCGGCGACTGGCTCCTCACCCGCGCGCTCGAGATCGTGGCGGGGGCGCCCGCGCGCGCCACCGCCCTCCCGCCGCTGCTCGCCACCATGCGGCGGCTGGTGGAGGGCGAGGTGCTGCAGCTCTCCTTCCGCGGCGGCTTCCGGGCGACCGAGAAGGACTACCTGGCCATCGTGCTCGGCAAGACCGCCTCGCTCTTCGGCTGGGCCGCCGCCGCCGGCGCGTGGTCGGCCGGCGTCACCGGCGCCGTCCCGGCCGCGCTGGTCCGCTTCGGGGAGGGCGTCGGCATCGCGTTCCAGCTGGTGGACGACGCCCTCGACTACGCCGCCGATCCCGACCTCCTCGGGAAGCGGCTCGGGGCCGACCTCGTCGAGGGCAAGGCCACGCTGCCGCTCATCCGGGCCTGCGAGGCGGAGCCGCGCCTCCGCGAGCGGCTCGCCGCGGTGGCCGAGGGCGAGGGCGACGTGCGGGCCGCCGCCGGCGAGGTGATCGAGGTGGTGAAGCGGGTGGGCGGCGTCGACGCCGCGCGGGCGCTGGCCCGCGAGCACACCCGCCGGGCCCTGGCCGCGCTCGAGGAGGTGCCGGACGGCGTTCACCGCCAGGCGCTCCGCGAGGCGGCGCTGGCGCTCACCGAGCGGGCGTTCTGATCTGACGGGGACTGCGTCCCCGCCCCGCCGGCGGAGCCGTCGGGGCCCCACCCCTGCTGCGCGGGGCCCGTGACCTCGCGGGCCCGCTTCCGCGGGCTCCCGCGAGGTCCCCGCGGTGAGGGGCTGCGCCCCTCCCCCGCTGCGCGGGGCCCCCTCCCTGCCGAAGGGTGACCCCCTCCCCTGGGACCCGCGCCGCGGAGCCGCGCGGCTATGCATGGCTGCGCATGCGGGCCCCGTCCGCGCTGCCCTGCCTCCTGCTCGTCGCTGCCTGCGCCACCGCGGGCCGCCCGCGACTCGCGACGCCGGCCCACGAGACCGCCTCCGAGACCTGGCCCTCCGGCGTCCGCCTGGTCGCGTACGGGCTGCCGCATCGGCCGGACGTGCTCGTGGCGGCGTCCTATCGCGTGGGGAGCGGGCACGATCCGCCCGGCAAGGAGGGGCTGGCGCACCTCGTCGAGCACCTCGCCTTCCGGGCGCGGCCGGGCGGAGGTCCGACGCTCTGGGACCGGCTCGAGGCCGCGGGGGTCGAGTTCGAGGGCCGGACGAGCGCCGACGCCACCGACTTCCAGGCGGTGGGCGAGCCGGAGCAGCTCGACGCGCTGCTGGCGGTGGAGGCGGCGCGGCTGCGCGACCCGCTGGCCGGCGTGGGCGAGGCGGAGCTCCGGCGCGAACGGGAGGTGATGGTGCAGGAGCTGGCGCTCCGCGCCGATCCGTCGTCGGCGGCCGCGCAGGTGCAGTGGCTCACCGCGCGGGCGCTCCCGGGCCACCCCTACGGCCGGGCCGAGAGCTCCGGCTCGCTCGGCGCCATCACGCTCGAGGACGTCCGCGCCTTCGTGCGCGCGCACTACACCCCCGTCAACGTGGTGCTGGTGGTGGTGGGGCCGGCGTCGCCGGACGAGGTGCGGCGCCACGCGGCCGCCGCGCTCGGCGCGCTCGCGGCGAGCGCCCCCGCGCCGGCGACGCCGCCCGTGCCTCCGCCCGACCTCTCCGCGTCGGTCCCGCGGACCCTAGAGACCCGGAGCGCGCCGGTGGAGCGCCCCGTGCTCTGGATCGCCTGGGCGGTGCCGGGCGACGCGGCCCAGGGGAACGCTCCGGTGTTCGCGGCGCTGCGCCAGCTCGAGGCGCGGCTCGACGGCGCGCTCGCCGGGAAGGAGAAGGCGCGCGTGGTCTCGCTGGGGCTCCACGCGCACGGCATGGACGGCGCCTCGCTCGCCGTTGCGCGCGTGGGGCTGCGCCGCGCGGAGGACGCCGGCCCGGTCCTCGAGGCGCTGCGCGGGGAGCTGCGGTTCCGGGGGTGGCAGGGGGCGGAGGAGCTCGCCGCCGAGCGGCTGCGCGATCGGCTCGTCCTCGAGGCGCACGTTCAGCTCGAGGGGCTCGACGCCACCGAGATCGCGCGCTGGGTCCGGCTGACCGGTCGCGCCGACTACCTCGCCGGCCTGCCGGAGGCGGTGGGGAAGGCGCTCTCCGGCGATGGCCGGGCGTACGTGTCGCGCTGGCTCCGCGAGGACCGGCTGGTGGCGCTCTCGGTGGTGCCCGGCGGCGCGCCGGCTCAGGACCCGGCCGGCCGGCTGGCCGGCGCGAGCGCGCTGTCCGACGGCGAGGCGCACCCGGGCGCGACGGACGAGAGCGGCCCCGCGCCCGACGCCGCGCTCGGGATGCGCGCGCCGCGGCTCGACGCGGCCCTCCGGCGCACGCTCTCGAACGGGCTCGAGGTGGTGATCGCGCCGCGGCCCGGCTACCGGGTGCTGTCCGCGCACCTGGTGGTGCGCACCGAGCCGGCCGGCCCCCTCCAGCGCGTCTTCGAGGTGCTGGCGCTCCGCGCCGCGACCTGCGCCGAGCTCCCCGCGACGGTGGCCGGCGACCGGCTCGAGTTCGGCGCGCGCGCCCCCACCGAGCTCCTGAGCGAGGCGCTCGCGCAGGTCGGCTGCCGCGCCGGCGCGCTGAGCGTGGACGGGCCGGCCTTCGACCGGGCCCGCGACGAGCTCGCCGAGGCGCTGGAGCGCTCGCCGCCGGCGCGGCACGAGCGGGCCGGGCAGGCGCTGATCGAGCGGCTCTATCCGGGCCACGCCTACGCCGCGGAGGTGACGCCAGCGCGGGTCCGCTCCTTCAGCGCGGCCGAGGCGACGAGGTGGCTGGCGGCGAGCGTGCGGCCCGACCGCGCCGCGCTGGTGGTGGTGGGCGACCTCGTGCCCGACCGGCGGCTGTGGGCGGCGGTCGAGCGGCGCTTCGGCGGCTGGCGCCCACGGAGCGGAGACGGCGCGCTGCCGGCGCGCGCCGCGGCGCCGGAGCCCACCGCCCGGCACGTGGTGGTGGTCGACCGGCCCGGCTGGCCGAGCGCCGAGGTGGTGGTGGGCGTGCGCGTCCCGCCGCGCGGCGCGCGCGACGAGCCCGCCTTCCGGACGCTCGCGGGAGAGCTCGAGCACGCGCTCACCGCGCGGCTCCGGCTGAGCGGCGGGCTCACCTACCGCGTGTCGACCTCGGTGCTCGAGCAGTCGCTCGGCGCGGCGCTGCTCGTCTCCACGGTGGTGGACCGCGACCGCGCCGGCGAGGTGCTCGGCGCGGTGCTGGAGGCGCTGGCCTCGAGCCCCGGGCCGCTCGACGGAGCGCGGCTCGGGTGGGCGCGCTGGCGGGCGGTCCGCCAGGCCGCGCACGGGCTCGGCACCTCCTGGCGGAACGCGCTCCGCCTGCAGGAGCTCTTCGTCCACCGGCTGCCGGCCGACGAGTGGGACACCTTCGCCGCGCGGACCGCCGCGCTCGGACCGGACGCGCTCCGCGCCGCGGCGCGGACCTGGGGAACGGGACGGGAGGCGATCGTGGTGGTGGGGGACGCCGCGTCCCTGACGCCCCAGCTCAAGCGCCTCGCTCTCACTCCCGACCCAGAGTAATTCTCACGCCCGACCCAGAGTAATTCGTCCGCCCGGACCGAGAGCAACTCGGGGCGTACTTCAGGTAACTTTCGAGGAATTCCGCGTCCTTCGCCGTTCCCTACCCAGAGTAGTTTTCGTCCCCTACCCAGAGTAATTCGACCGTCAACGAACGCCGGGGAGGGCGCGTCACGCGTTCCGCCAGGCGCGCTCGGCCCGCAGGATCACCTGGCCGAGCGGGACCTCGAACGACCACGAGTCCAGGATCAGCCGGCCGAGCGCCTCGGCGCGTTCGCGCTTCGGCGGCAGCGCACCGCCTTCGAGCGACGAGAGGTAGCCGCGCAAGGTGCTGCGGCAGGCGCCGAGCTGCTCCGGGCAGAGCTCGTGACGCCGGATGGTCAGCTCCTGCTCGACCTCGGTCAGGGCCTGCTCGAGCAGCTCGCGCGCGCGGGATCGGCGATCCATGGTCCCCTACATCATTCGGTCATTTGATACGTGTCAAGTCCCGGCAGGACTGGGCGTCTCCGATTTCCACTCGACGTGCGGCATCCGCGCCCGACGCCCCCTCGCGGCGGGCCGTCCGCGGCCGCCGGAGCTCCTTTCAACGAGAATTGAAACCCGCGGGAACCTGGAGTACAGAATCCGCGCCCATGGCTTACCGTTCGCTGCGCGAGTTCCTCGATCGCCTCGACCGGGCGGGTGAGCTGGTCCGCGTCACCGACCCCGTCGATCCGGTGCTGGAGATGGCCGCGCTGGCCGATCGCGCCGCGAAGCAGGGCGGCCCGGCCCTCCTCTTCGAGAACCCGCGCTCGGGCAAGCTGCCGGTCGCGATGAACCTCTTCGGCACCCGCCGCCGCACGAGCTGGGCCCTCTCCACCTCGGACTTCGAGGAGCACGCCGAGGCGCTCCGGGCGCTGCTCCACATGGCCCCCCCCCAGTCCTTCTGGGAGAAGCTGAAGCTGCTCCCCAGGCTCGGGAAGCTCGCCGCGATGACGCCGAAGCACGTCTCGTCCGGCGCCTGCCAGGAGGTCGTCGACCGCGAGCCCGACCTCGGCATCCTGCCGGTGCTCACCACCTGGCCGCACGACGGCGGCCCCTTCGTCACGCTCCCGCAGGTGATCACCCGCGATCCCGAGACCGGCATCCGCAACGTCGGGATGTACCGGCTGCAGGTGCTCGGCCCGCGGCGGCTCGCCATGCACTGGCAGCTCCACAAGACCGCCACCGCGCACTACCGCGCCTACCAGAAGCGGGGCGAGCGGATGCCGGTGGCCATCGCCCTGGGGGGCGATCCCGCCCTCACCTACTGCGCCTCGGCGCCGCTCCCGCCCAACGTGGACGAGTACCTCTTCGCGGGCTTCCTGCGCGGCGAGGCGGTCCAGCTGGTGAAGGGGGTCGCCACCGGCCTCGACGTGCCGGCCGACGCGGAGATCGTCATCGAGGGCTTCGTGGACACCTCGGCGCCGCTGGTCCGCGAGGGCCCCTTCGGCGATCACACCGGCTTCTACTCGCTCGCCGACGACTACCCGGCCATGGACGTGGTCGCCATCACCCGGCGGAAGGACGCCGTCTACCCGGCCACGGTGGTGGGCCCGCCGCCGGTCGAGGACCAGTGGCTGGGCAAGGCCACCGAGCGGATCTTCCTCCCGCTCCTCCAGATCGTCGCCCCGGAGATCGTCGACATGTGCATGCCGGTGGAGGGCGTCTTCCACAACCTCTGCCTCCTCTCGATCAAGAAGGAGCACCCCGGCCAGGCGAAGAAGGTCATCCACGGCCTGTGGGGCTCCGGCCAGATGGCGCAGACCAAGACGCTGGTGGTCTTCGACGAGGACGTGGACGTGCAGGACGTCTCGCAGGCCGCCTGGCGCGCCTTCGCCAACGTGGACGTGCGGCGCGACCTGGTGGTGGCGGACGGCCCGGTGGACGTGCTCGACCACGCCGCGGCGCACTTCGCCTACGGCGGGAAGATCGGCGTGGATGCCACGCGGAAGTGGGCCGAGGAGGGCGGGCGCGAGTGGCCGGAGGTGTGCGTCCACCCGCCCGAGGTGGTCGACCGGATGGACGCGCTCTACGACCGGCTGGTCCCCGGGGCGGCGCCGCTGCGGCGTCCCCGCATCCAGGCGCCAGCGGCCGCCTCCTGGCAGCCCCGCCGCGGAGGGATCCTCCAGTGAGCATCCCGCTCCCCGGCGAGGCGCACCGCGGCTCGGCGGTCCGGGCCATGTTCGACCGGATCGCGCCCCGCTACGACCTGCTCAACCGCGTCATGACGCTGAAGGTCGACCAGGCCTGGCGGCGCCGGCTGCTCTCCGACCTCGCGCCGAGGCCGGGCGAGGCGATGCTCGACCTCTGCGCCGGGACCATGGACGTGGCCGACCTGGCCCGCCGGCGCGCGCCCGGGCTCCGGGTCACCGGCGCCGACTTCTCGATGCAGATGCTCCGGCGCGGCGTGGAGAAGACCGGACTGCCGGCCTCGCAGGCCGACGCGATGGCGCTGCCGTTCCGCGGCGCCGCCTTCGACCTCGCCACGGTGACCTTCGGGATGCGGAACCTCGACGCCTACCAGACCGGCCTGGCCGAGCTGGCGCGGGTGCTCCGGCCCGGCGGGCGGCTCGGCGTGCTCGAGTTCTTCCGGTCCGAGTCGGCCGGCTCGCGCCTCGTCCACGGCGCCTACAACAAGCTGGCGCTCCCGGTGCTCGGCCGGATCCTCTCGCCGGATCCCGAGGCCTACCGCTACCTGGTCGAGTCGATGGAGCGCTTCGCCTCGCGCGTGGAGTTCGAGGAGGCCGCGCGCCGGGCCGGCTTCCGCGACGTGCGCGGCGAGACGCTCTTCCCCGGCGTGTGCGGGCTCGTCACCGGGGTGCGGGCGTGAAGCTGGTGGTGGCCGTCTCCGGCGCGTCGGGCGCCCCCTACGCGCGGCGGCTGCTCGACTTCCTCGCCCGCGAGGGCGCCGCCCACGGCGTCTCGGTCGACCTGGTCTTCACGCAGACCGGCAAGCAGGTCTGGAAGCAGGAGGTCGGCGAGGAGCCGCGCTACCCGTTCAAGATCTGGAAGAACCAGGACCTCACCGCGCCCTTCGCCTCCGGCTCCGCGCTCTACGACGCGATGGTGGTCATCCCCTGCTCCGCCGGCGCGCTCGCGCGGATCGCCTACGGCATCTCGGCGGACCTGGTGGGCCGGGCCGCCGACGTGATGCTGAAGGAGCGCAAGCGGCTGGTGCTGGTGCTGCGCGAGACGCCCATCTCGCTCGTGCACGCGCGGGCCATGACGCAGGTGATCGAGGCGGGCGCCTTCGTGATGCCCGCCTCGCCCTCCTTCTACTCGGGGCCGAAGACGGTGGACCAGCTGCTGGACACGGTGGTCGCGCGGGTGCTCGACCGCCTGGGCCTGCCGAACGACCTCATGAAGCGCTGGGACGGGCTGGCGCCCCGCGCCACCGAACCGCAGGCAGGGAGCGACGAACCATGAGCCTCTCCACCCTCGCCCGGCGCGCCCTCGAGCGCGACGGCCTCGGGCCGATCCGGGACAAGGTGCTCGCCGGCGAGCGCCTCTCCGACGACGACGCGCTCGCGCTCCTCGAGGCGGCCGACCTCGCCGCGCTGGGCGCCCTCGCGAACCACGTCCGCGAGGCCCGCCACGGCGACCTCGCCTTCTACAACCGCAACGTCCACCTGAACCCGACCAACGTCTGCGTCGCGTCCTGCAAGTTCTGCTCGTTCGCGCGGCTCGACGACCAGCGCGCCTCCGAGGGCTACACCATGTCCCTCGACGAGGCGGTGGGGAAGGTGCTCTCCCGGCGGTCCCTCGGGATCACCGAGGTGCACATCGTCTCCGGCCTGCACCCGGATCTGCCCTGGGACTACTACCCCGAGCTGCTCGCCCGCATCCGGAAGGCCTGGCCCGAGCTCGCCATCAAGGCGTTCACCGCCATCGAGATCCACTTCTTCGCGGAGAAGTTCGGGAAGAGCTACGAGCAGGTGCTCCGCGAGCTGCAGGCGGCCGGGATGGACACCATGCCGGGCGGCGGCGCCGAGATCTTCGCTCCCCGGGTGCGCCGGAAGATCTGCGACGACAAGGCCACCGCCGAGCAGTGGCTCGAGATCCACCGCACCGCCCACCGGCTCGGGATCAAGACCAACTCCACCATGCTCTACGGCCACATCGAGCGGCTGGACGAGCGGGTCGACCACATGCGCCGGCTGCGCGCGCTGCAGGACGAGACCGGCGGCTTCCAGGTCTTCATCCCGCTGGCCTTCCACCCCGAGCACAACATGATCGGGAAGGCCTTCCCCAAGCCGACCGGCTACGACGCGCTGCGGACGCTGGCGGTGGCGCGGCTCTACCTCGACAACTTCGACCACATCAAGGCGTACTGGGTCTCGCTGGGCGAGCGGCTGGCGCAGACCGCGCTCGCCTTCGGGGTGGACGACCTCGACGGCACCGTCCTCGAGGAGCGCATCTACCACATGGCCGGCTCCACCGTGCCGCAGGCGCTCTCGGAGCGGACGCTGCACCAGCTCATCCGCGCCGCCGGCCGCGTCCCGGCCGAGCGCGACAGCCTCTACCGCGTGCTCAAGGTGCACGACGGCGCGCCCGCGCCGACGCTGAAGGTCACCGCCTAGCGCAGGATCCACCCGTTTCGCCCCGAGCCGGAGCGCCCGCGCCGCGGGGCCGAGGTCGAGGGACAGAGCAGAGATCGAGAGATGCCGAAGATCCGCGCCGCCGCAGTCTCCTTCCTGAACGCCTGGCCCCTCACCGCGGGGCTCGAGGGCTCCGACCGCGTCGAGCTCGTGCTGGCCGAGCCGTCACGCTGCGCCGCCATGCTGGAGGCGGGCGAGGTGGACCTCGCCCTGGTCTCGGTCGCCGCCCTCACCAAGGGGCGCTACGACATCGTGCCCGGCATCGCCATCGGCGCCGACGGACCGGTGCAGACGGTGGTGCTGGCCGGCGAGCAGTCCCCGGCCATCTGGGACGAGGTGTTCCTCGACACGGCCTCGCGCACCTCGCACGTGCTCGCCAAGCTGGTCCTCGACGCCATGGGCGTCCACCCGACCTTCACCCCCCTGCCGGCGCTCGAGGGGCTCGCCCGCGCCAGGGGGACCAAGGGGGCGCTCGTCATCGGGGACCGGGGCTTCGACGTCCGCGCGAACCACGTGCTCGACCTCGGCCGCGAGTGGACCCACCTCAGCGGCCTCCCCATGATCTTCGCCTGCTGGGCGGCCCGCCCCGGCGCGGTCTCCCCCGAGGACGTCCAGGAGCTCACCCGCGCAGCCCAGCACGGGCTCGGCATCCGGACCGAGCTGGCGCAGCGGTTCGCCGCGCAGAAGGGCGGCGACCCGGAGAAGTACCGGCGCTACCTCACGCAGAAGATCCGCTACGGGCTCGGCCCCTACGAGCTGCAGGGGCTGGAGGAGTTCCTCCGGCGCGCCGCGGCGAAGGGGTTCCTGCCGCCCATGGACGTCCGCTTCGTGGACGACGTGGTCCGCTCGAAGCGGGTCCGCCGCCAGGTCTCGCTCGACACCGCGCTGCAGAAGGGCGCCGACGGCGAGCGCCTCGACGCCGACGAGGCCGAGCTGCTCGACGAGAAGGCGCCGCTCCTCGAGCTGGGACTGGCCGCCGACGCGCGCCGCCGGGCGCTCCACCCGGGCGACCTCGTCACCTACATCGTCTCGCGCAACGTGAACTACACCAACGTCTGCACCACCGCGTGCCACTTCTGCGCCTTCTACCGGCCGCGCGGGCACCAGGAGGCCTACGTCCTCACGCGCGAGGAGCTCACGCAGAAGATCGACGAGACCGTCGCGCTGGGCGGGATCGAGATCCTCCTGCAGGGCGGCCTGCACCCGGACCTCGGCGTGGAGTGGTACGAGGACCTGTTCCGCTGGGTGAAGGCGAAGTGGCCGGTGATCAGCCTGCACGCCCTCTCCCCGGAGGAGATCTGGCACATCGCCCGGACCAGCGAGCTCCCGCTCGAGGAGACCATCGACCGGCTGATGGCCGCGGGGATGGACTCCATCCCCGGCGGCGGCGCGGAGATCCTGCAGGACGAGATCCGCCGGCGCATCGCGCCGCTCAAGTGCTCCACCGACGAGTGGCTCACCGTCATGAAGGCGGCCCACCTGAAGGGGCTGAAGAGCACCGCCACCATGATGTTCGGGGTGGGCGAGGGGCCCGAGCACCGCACCGCCCACCTGATGCGGCTGCGCGAGCTGCAGGACGAGACCCGCGGCTTCACCGCCTTCATCTGCTGGCCCTTCCAGTCTCAGAACACCCGGCTCGAGCCGGGCGACGGGAGCGCCCACGCCTACCTGCGCACCAACGCCCTGGCGCGGCTGGTGCTCGACAACGTCCCGAACCTCCAGGCCTCCTGGGTCACCATGGGCGGGGGCGTGGCGCAGGCCGCCCTGCACATGGGCTGCAACGACTTCGGCCAGGTGATGATCGAGGAGAACGTGGTCTCCGCCGCCGGGACCACCTTCAAGATGGATTCGGAGGAGGTGGAGCGGCACATCCGCGACGCCGGCTTCCGGGCCGCGCGGCGGAACATGAAGTACCAGCTGGTGGGGGGCGGCGTCGCGTGAGCACGCGTGTCTTGAGCGCGCCGTGGGTGCTGACGGGCGACCCGGCCACCGCGGACGCGATCGCGGACGGCGCGATCGCCCTCGACGACGACCGGGTGCTCGCGGTCGGGCCGCGGGCCGAGGTCGAGGCGCGCTTCGGCCCGGCCGAGCGCCTCGACGCGGTGATCCTGCCGGCGCTCGTGAACGCCCACCTCCACCTCGAGCTCTCGCACATGAAGGGCTGGGTGACCGGGGGCGAGGGGCTGCCGGCCTGGATCCAGCTCTTCATCGCCTCGCGCCGGCGCACGCGCGAGGGCGAGCCCGAGCAGGCCATGCTGATGGCGGCCGAGGATCTCGGTCCGGGCCGGCGTGGCCGCGGTGGGCGACGTCACCAACACCCTCGACTCGCTGCGGCCGCTCGCCGAGGCCGGCCTGGCCGGGACGCTCTTCCACGAGGTCTTCGGCTTCACCGAGCACCGCTTCGAGGCCGCCCGGTCCGCCGCCCGCGCCGCCCGCGATCAGGCCGGGCCGCCGCCGCCGGGCCTGCGGGTGGTGGAGAGCCCGCACGCCGTCTACTCCACCGGCGCCGAGCCGCTCCGCGCGCTCCTCCGGGCCGGCCCTGGCTCGCTCCACCTGGCCGAGGACCCCGCCGAGCGGGCCTTCTGCGCGACCGAGTCCGGCGGCGCCTTCGGCCGGATGTACCGATCGCTCGGCGCCCGCTTCGGCGCGCTCCGGGTCTCGGGCCGCTCGGCGGTGGCCGCGGTGGCGGGCGAGCTCCGCCCGCACCACCTCGCCGTCCACTGCGTGGACCTCGACGACGAGGACCTCCGGCTGCTGGCCGCGAGCGGCGCCACGGTGGTGCTCTGCCCGCGCTCGAACCGCTTCATCGTGGGGAGGCTCCCGCGCCTCGAGGCGCTGCTCGCCGCCGGGATCCCGCTCGCCGTCGGCACCGACTCGCTCGCCTCCTCGCCCTCGCTCGCGCCGCTCGCCGAGCTGGCCGTGCTCCACCGCGAGTTCCCGGCCGTCCCCGCCGCGCGCCTCCTCGCGCTCGCCTGGAACGGCGCCGCGGTGGGCGCGCCGCACGTGGGCCGCCTCGCGCCCGGGCGCGCGCCCGGCGTGCTGGCGGCGCCGCTCCACGGCGCAGCGGTGGAGGACCCCTTCGAGTGGCTCGTCTCGGCCTTCGGCGCCGAGGAGCGGCCCTTCACGTGGCTCGGCCGGCAGCGGCCGGAGGTGTCGGCATGACGGTGCTGGCCCTGGCGCGGATGGTGAAGCTCAGCCACTCGCTCTTCGCCCTGCCCTTCGTGGCGGCGGCGGTGGCGCTGGTGGGGCGCGACGCCGTGCTCGACCCGCGGCGGCTCGCGCTGGTGGCGCTGGCGGTGGTGGCCGCCCGGACCGCGGCGATGGCGATGAACCGGATCGCCGACCGCGCCTTCGACGCGCGGAACCCGCGGACCCAGCGGCGCGAGCTGGTCACCGGCGAGGTCTCCCCCGCGGCGGCCTGGGCGCTCCTCGGCGGCTCGGCGGCGGTGTTCGTCCTCGCCGCGGCGCTGATCGCCCCGCTCTGCGGCTGGCTGGCCGCGCCGGTGCTGGCCGTCCTGCTCGGCTACTCCTACGCGAAGCGGTTCACCTGGGCCTGCCACCTCTGGCTCGGCGTCGCGCAGGCGCTCGCGCCCATCGGCGTCGCGATCGCCCTGACCGGCGGGGCGCCGCTCGCCGCGGTGGTGCTCGGGCTCGGCGTGGGCGCCTGGATCGCCGGCTTCGACGTGTTCTACGCGCTGCAGGACATGGACTACGACCGGGGGGCCGGCCTCAGGTCGATCCCGGCGCGCTTCGGGGTGCGCGGCGCGCTCCGCTGGGCGCGCGGCCTCCACGCCCTGGCGGTGCTGGCCATCTTCGCGGCCGGGGGGCTGGCCGGCGCGGGGCCGGGCTGGCTGATCGGCGGGGCCATCCTGGCCGCGACCATCGTGGCGGAGCACCGGTACGTCTCGCCGGGAGGCACGCTCCGGCCCGAGCGGATCAACGTCGCCTTCTTCAACTACAACGCCTTCGCGTCGGTGGCGTTCGCCGCCTGCGCGCTCGCCGACCTGGCGCTCCGCTGAGAGGCGATCCATGAACGTCTCCGCCCCGCGCTCCGCCCCCACCTCGCACGCGCTCCAGCGGGTCGACCTGGCCGTGGCCGACGCGGTCGGCGCGCTCATGGAGCTGTGGGGCTTCCGCCGGCAGCTCGGGCGGATCTGGGCGGTGCTGTTCCTCTCCGACCGGCCGCTCGCCGCGCCGGACCTGTGCGACCGGCTCCAGATCTCGACCGGCCTGCTCTCGATGAGCCTGGCCGAGCTGCGCCGCTGGGGCGGGGTGCGGAGCGTCGAGGTGCCGGGGGACCGCAAGGAGCACTTCGAGGCGGAGACCAACGTCTGGAAGCTGGTGGGCAGGGTGCTGCGCGAGCGCGAGCGGCACGCGGTGGAGACCGCCCTCGCTACCTTCGAGCGATCGCTCGGCGAGGTCCGGGCCGCGCTCGCCGACGTCGATCCGGCCGTGAAGGGCCAGGCGCGGTTCAAGGTGAAGCGGCTCGAGGTGCTGGCGGACCTCTCGCGGGCGGCGCTGAACGTCCTGAAGCTGCTGGTGGACTCCGCGCGGGCCGACGTCGGGCCGATCAAGGCGCTCTCGGAGGTCCTGACGCGCGGCCGGTGAGGAGCGGCCTCGGCACATGCCGTGGCGCATGGGGCGGCCGGCTTGCCCGCCCCGGCCGGGAACGGTAAGAACTCCCCGCATGCTGTCCCCAGAAGTCCTGAAGAAGCTCGAAGGCATCGAGCAGCGCTTCGAGGAGCTCACCGCCCTCCTCTCGGATCCCTCCGTCGCCGGCAACGGCGACCGGTTCCGGAAGGTGGCCAAGGAGCGCGCCTCGATCGAGCCGACCGTGAACGCGCTCCGCGAGCACCGGCGGCTGCTCCAGGAGATCGAGGGGAACGTGGCGCTGCTCGGCGACGCCGAGATGCGCGAGCTCGCCAAGGAGGAGCTGGTCCGCCTCCAGCCGCTGGTCGAGCCGGCCGAGGAGCGCCTCAAGCTCTTCCTGGTCCCCAGGGACCCGAACGACGAGAAGGACGTGATCGTCGAGATCCGCGCCGGCGCGGGCGGCGACGAGGCCGGGCTCTTCGCGGCCGAGGTGATGCGCATGTACCTGCGCTACGGCGAGCGGCGCGGCTGGAAGGTGGAGGTGCTGGACACCTCCGCCGGCGCGCTCGGCGGCATCAAGGATGCGACCGTCACCATCTCGGGCGACGCCGTCTACTCCTCCCTCAAGTACGAGTCGGGCGTGCACCGCGTGCAGCGCGTGCCGGCCACCGAGGCGCAGGGGCGCATCCACACCTCCACCGTCACGGTGGCGGTGATGCCCGAGGCCGAGGACATCGACGTGCAGGTGAACGCGGCCGACATCGAGATGGACGTGTTCCGGTCCACCGGCTCCGGCGGCCAGTCGGTCAACACCACCGACTCGGCGGTGCGCCTCACCCACAAGCCGACCGGCCTGGTGGTGAAGTGCCAGCAGGAGAAGAGCCAGCTGAAGAACCGGACCATGGCCATGAAGATGCTGCGGGCCAAGCTCTACGAGATCGAGCAGGAGCGGCAGCGCAGCGCGCGCGACGCCGCGCGGAAGTCGCAGGTCGGCACCGGCGATCGCTCCGAGAAGATCCGCACCTACAACTTCCCGCAGGACCGGCTCACCGACCACCGCATCGACTACACCCGCCACAACCTGCCGGCGGTGATGGACGGCGACGTCCAGGACCTGATCGACGCGTGCCGGACCTTCTACGCGGCGCAGGCGCTCCGCGAGGCCTCGCGCGGCGACGCGGCGGCGGTCGAGAAGCGCGCGTGAGCAAGACGGAAGCACGATGACCGAGCCCTGGACGCCGCTCCGGCTCCTCGGCTGGACCCAGGAGTTCTTCGCGCGGAAGGGGATCGATGCGCCTCGCCTGACCGCCGAGCTCCTGCTCGCGCGGGTGCTCCGCTGCGACCGGGTCCGCCTCTACCTCGACTTCGACAAGCCGGTGGCCGAGCCGGAGCTGGCCGCCTACCGCGAGCTGGTCCGGCGGCGCGGCGAGGGGGAGCCGACCGCCTACCTCACCGGCGCGAAGGAGTTCTACGGCCGCCGCTTCCAGGTGGACGCCCGGGTGCTGGTGCCGCGCCCGGAGACGGAGCTCGTGCTCGAGGCGGCCCTGGCGGCGCTGCCGGAAGGCGGCTCCGCGCTCGACCTCTGCACCGGCTCGGGCGTGCTCGGCGTCACGCTGGCCCTCGAGCGAAAGGGCGCCCGCGTGGTGGCGACCGACCTCTCGGCCGACGCGCTCGCGGTGGCGGCCGAGAACGCGGCCGCCCTCGGCGCGACGGTCGAGTTTCGCCAGGGAGACCTGTTCGTCCCGGTCCCTTCGGGCGAGCGCTTCCACGTCCTGGTCTCGAACCCGCCCTACGTCCCGACCGGCGAGCTGGCGGGGCTGTCGGCGGAGGTGCAGCGCGAGCCGCGGGGCGCCCTCGACGGCGGTCCGGACGGGCTCACCCTCATCCGGACCATCGTCGCGGGCGCGCCGGAGCGCCTCCTCCCGGGCGGCGCGCTGGTGGTCGAGATGCACGAGCGCCACCTCGAGGTCCTGCCGCGGCTCTGCCTGGCGGCGGGGTTCGAGCGGGCCGAGGCGAAGCGGGATCTGGCCGGCCTGCCGCGCCTGGTGGTCGCCCACATGGCGGGCGGGCAGGCCACGGCGTAGAATCGCGCGCTTTTTCACTGCAGCGGCTCGACCGCGCGGGAGCGCCCGCGCAGGCGTAACGGAGTCACGGTTGGACAAGATCGTCGTCGAAGGTGGCGTGCCGCTCCGCGGCACGGTGGAGGTCTCCGGCGCCAAGAACGCCGCCCTCCCCGTCATCGCCTCGTCGCTCCTCGCCGAGGGCGACCACGTGGTCCGGAACGTCCCGGACCTCGCGGACGTGCGCACGCTCTCGCGGCTGCTCGGCCACATGGGCTGCCAGGTGGAGCGCGTCGCCGGCGCGCCCCGCGCGCTCGCGATCCGCGTGCCGTCGGCGGTGAGCCCGGAGGCGCCCTACGAGCTCGTGAAGACGATGCGGGCCTCGGTGGTGGTCCTCGGGCCGCTGCTCGCCCGCTGGGGCGAGGCGCGGGTCTCGCTGCCCGGCGGCTGCGCCATCGGCGCGCGCCCCATCGACCAGCACCTGAAGGGCCTCACCGCGCTCGGCGCCGAGATCCGGCTCGAGCACGGCTACGTGCTCGCGCGGGTCCCGGGGGGGCGCCTGCGCGGAGCCGTCTTCACCTTCGACGGCCAGACCGTCACCGGCACCGAGAACGTGATGATGGCGGCGGCGCTCGCCGAGGGCGAGACGCTCCTGCGGAACTGCGCCCGCGAGCCGGAGGTCAAGGACCTCGCCGACGCGCTGGTGCGGATGGGCGCGCTCGTCGAGGGCGCCGGCTCCGACGAGATCTGGATCGAGGGGGTCGAGACGCTCCGCCCCATCGATCACACGGTGATCCCGGACCGGATCGAGGCCGGGACGTTCCTGGTGGCCGGCGCGCTGCCGGGCTGCGACGTGATCGTCCACGGCTGCGTCCCGGAGCACCAGGAGGCGCTGGTCGAGAAGCTGCGCGCGGTGGGCGCCACGATCACGCGGGTCGACGGCGGGCTGCGGGTGGTGGGCGACGGCCGGCCCCGACCGGTCGACGTGAGGACCGCGCCGCACCCCGGGTTCCCCACCGACATGCAGGCGCAGCTGATGGTGCCGCTGTGCATGGCGGACGGCTCCTCCCGCATCACCGAGACGGTCTTCGAGAACCGCTTCATGCACGTGCAGGAGCTGCAGCGGCTCGGCGCCGACATCACGGTGGACGGGAAGCTCGCGGTGGTGAAGGGCGTGCCGGCGCTCTCGGGCGCGCCGGTGATGGCCACCGACCTGCGCGCCTCGGCGGCGCTGGTGCTGGCCGGGCTCGCGGCGCAGGGGACGACCGAGGTGCTGCGCGTGTACCATCTCGACCGCGGCTACGAGCGGATCGAGGAGAAGCTCGCGCCCCTCGGGGCGCGCATCCGGAGGGTGAAGGACTGATGCCGGGGAAGACCGACCTGATCACGGTGGCCGTGCCGAAGGGCCGACTCCTGCAGGAGTCCTCGACGCTCTTCGAGCGGGCGATCGGCGTCTCGCCGCGCAAGCTCCTCGAGGGGACGCGCAAGCTCGCCGCCGACGCGCCGGAGGCTGGCCTGCGGTTCATCTCGATCCGGGCCGGTGACGTGGCGAGCTACGTCGAGCACGGCGCGGCCGCGGTGGGGATCGTCGGGCTGGACGTGCTGCGCGAGGAGCCGCGCGATCTGTACGAGCCCCTCGATCTCGGGATCGGCCGGTGCACGGTGATCGTCGCGAGGCCCAGGGGTGCCCCGCCCCTCCCGCAGGGGGTGGCCCCCCGGGTGGCGACCAAGTACGTCTCGCTCGCCGCGCGCCACTTCGCCGCGAAGGGGGTCCCGGCCGAGATCATCCCGCTGCACGGGTCCATCGAGGTGGCGCCCTCGCTCGGGCTGGCCGACTTCATCGTCGACATCACCGAGACCGGGGAGACGCTGCGGGCCAACGGGCTGGTGATCGAGGAGGTGGTCCTCGAGGTGTCGGCCCGGCTGGTGGTGAACCGCGTCGCGATGAAGCTCCACGCGGAGCGGCTGCGGAGGCTGATCCAGGCCCTGGGCGCGGTCGTGGCGGGGGCCGCCACCGCCGATGGCCGTTGAAACAGGGCGCAGCTTCTGCGTAGTATCGGCGTAACCGTGCCGTTCCGAACCGGCGTTCGCTTGAACCCCCTTCACTAGCCAGAGTATCGACCAAGGTCCGAGGAGGACCTGCTTCGTCATGGATTGCCCGCGGTGCAGCGTCGAGATGTCCGAGATTGCCCAGGATGACAGCGCCGTCCAGCGGTGCGCGGAGTGCGGGGGGATCTGGGTGGTCGACGTGGCCGATCTCAACAAGATGCTGCTCCACGCGAACCTGCCCGCGCTCTCCACCATCGGCGGGTACGTGAACGCCGACGAGATCTCCGGCATGTGCCCCGCGTGCAACGTCGACCTGGTGGTGGTCGAGGGGGGCGAGAAGCGCTCGCTCGCCTACGACACCTGCGAGTCCTGCGGCGGGGTCTGGGTGGACGGCAACGAGGACGAGCCGGCGGCGGAGCTCGACTGGAAGGGTGCGACCGGGCAGATCGTCGGCTTCTTCAAGTCGTTCGCCCGGAAGAAGTAGCTCGCCGTCCGCGCGCCCGGCGCGCGCTCACCACATCCGATCGTCGCGCCACGGGTACCCGGTGTTGGAGTACCCGCGGATCTCCCAGTACCCGCGGCGATCGGTCGTGAGCAGCTCGAGCCGCGAGAGCCACTTGGCGCCCTTCCAGGCGTAGAGCTGCGGGACCACGATCCGTACCGGCCCGCCGTGCTCCAGCGTGAGCGGCGCTCCCTCCACCGTGTGGACGAGCAGCACGTCGGGCTTCAGCGCCTCCTCGAGCGGGAGGTTGGTCGAGTAGCCGTCGTGCCCGTGGGTCATCACGTGCGTCGCGCCGGCGGTCGGACGCGCCAGCGCCAGGACCGTCTCGAGGCGGACGCCGCGGAAGGCGAGGTCGAGGATCGACCAGCCCGTCACGCAGTGGAAGTCGGCCTCCTCGTCGGCCTGCGGGAGCGCGAGCAGCTCGGCGTAGGAGAGCTCGAGCGGCGTCTCCACCGCGCCGTCCACCACCAGCCGCCACTTCTCCGGGCTGACCGAGGGCGTGGTGCCGAGATCGAGCACCGGCCACTCGTGCTTCTCGAAGACGTTCTGCCCGGGCGGCTCCTTCGGCATCCCGTGCCGGTTCGCCGGCCCCTCGCCGCGCGGCGCCGCGTCGGCCAGCGAGGGCGTGGCGCGCATCTTCTCCCCGAACCGCGCCCGCAGCTCGGCCACGCCCACCTCGATGCGCCGCTGGATGTCTTCCACGGGCTCCCTCCGGTCGGTGACGTCTTGTATCCCACCCCCGGCAGACCCGCACCGCCCGCGCGCCACCCGCCCGTTCCGGTGACCCGGCCCGATCTCCTTGACTCCCGGCCGCCGTCGCGGCAGAAACTGACTCCCTGACGCGGGAATAGCTCAGTTGGTAGAGCATCAGCTTCCCAAGCTGAGGGTCGCCGGTTCGAATCCGGTTTCCCGCTCCAATCTCGAAGGCCGGAACTCGTAGGCTTGGTCGCCCGGGTTCCGGCCTTATCTCTTCCGGTCGGCGGGTCGGCCAGTCGCCGGGCAATCCAGCCATCCGATCGCGGAGCTCACGCCGCCAGCTGCTGGACGGACGGGCGGACCGAGAGGGCCGCGTCGGTGAAGGCCCACGCCACCGCGTGCCGGGGGCGCGTGAGCATGAGCTCGTCGCCGCGCTCGAGCACGTGATCCTCGAGATCTCCCTCCTGGGTGACGAGCACGGTGCCACGCTCGACCCTAACGACGCAGCTCGAACCGTCGGGCAGCCGCGCCGTGGTGTTCCTCGGGAGATCCCACCTCTCACCGAACCTCGTCCTGCTCGTCATCATGGCTCGCCCTTTCGACGCCGCTCTCCCGCGGACGTCCCTCGTCACTACGTGGAGAGGGTTCACCGGTTACAGTGGCCGCGAGAGCGCCGGGCGGCACCGCGCGAGGCTGCGCGCGGGGAGCGCGCCAATGCGCGCTTCCTTCCCGAGGCGTGCTCGCCCCGACCTGGCGCCGCGCCGCGCGGCGCGCTAGGACGACGCCATGCGCTACGACGGCAAATGTCACTGCGGGAACATCGAGGTCGCGCTCGAGACGGCGCAGCCGCCCGAGTCGGTGCAGCTCCGTGCGTGCGGGTGCACCTTCTGCCGCCGCCACGGCGCGACGGCCCTCACGGATCCGGCGGGGAAGCTTGAGGTGCGCCTGCGCGATCCCCTTGAGGTCTCGCGCTACCGCTTCGGGCTTCGCACCGCGGACTTCCTCGTCTGCCGCACGTGCGGGGTGTTCGTGGCGGCGGTCTGCACCGTCGACGACGCGACGTACGCGACGCTGAACGCGAACGTGCTCGAGCGACGAGAGGCCTTCACGCGGGCGCCCGTCCCCGTCCACTACGACGCCGAGGACGCCGCCGAGCGGATCGCGCGCCGCCGCCGCGCCTGGACGCCCGCGACGCTGCGCGAGGGGTGAGCGCCACCCCTAAGCCGGGCGCTCGCCCCCGGCACCACCGAAGGCCTGGATGGCCGAGGGGATCGCCTCGGGGAGCGCCCACCCCGGAAAGCGCGCCTCGATCGCCGCGCGGGCCTCGGCGGTGGTCGCGGCCGTGCTGACGAGGCGCGCGACCTCGGCGTGATAGCGCGCCTGCTCCTCGAGGAGCGCGCGCCCGCCGGGTGGGCCGTGGCCGGGGATGAAGCGCGAGGCGGGCAGCGCCGAGAGCTCATCCAGCCGCCGCGGGAGCACGGCCGCGTCCGCCTCCTCGTAGTTGAAGTGATAGCCCGCGAACAGGAGGTCGCCGCAGGCCACCGCATCCTCCGAGGCGAAGAGGACCACGGCGTCACCCGGCGTGTGGCCCTGCCCGAGGTGGCGCACATCGACCGCCGCGTCGCCGAGATCGATCACGTGGCGGTCCTCGAACCGGACGCTGGGGGTATAGGCAACGGCGTCCTGGAAGAGGGCGGCGACCTCGGGCATCCGCTGGCGGGCGGCGAGGGTGGCCGGGTGCTGGGCGGCCATCGCCTCGGCGCAGCGCGCCTGCGCGATCACGGTCGCGCCCCGCGCCGCGAACCAGCCGGCGCCGAGCGCGTGGTCGGTGTGGTGGTGCGTGAGGACGACGTGTCGGACCTCGGGGAAGCCGCGCCGCCGGAGCGCCTCCTCGACGAGCCGCGCGTGCGCGGGGGCGATCATGGGGTCGACCAGCAGCGTCCCCTCCGCCGAGGCGAGCGCGACGCAGTTGGTCCCCCAGCTCGTGAGCATCCGGTCGCCGCCGAGCGTGAGGACCAGGAGCCGCGGCGAGAGGACGGTCTCGAGGAGCCGCTGATTTCCGGTGGAGGCGGTGGGCACGGCGAGAGCGTAGTGCCGCGCGCCCCGGGCCTCCAGATCCCCTTCCTCGCTCTCCGTCGGAACGTGGCGCGACCGTGTAGACTCGCCGCCAGCGCCGGGACGAGGAGGCAGCAGGGACCGGCGGCTCGACGCGGTCACCATGCGCGCCCCTCGACAGACCATCGACCCGAGTCCCGTGGCGACCGCGCCGGGTCGAGGGACGTTCGCGGCGCCCACCCCACCCGCCGGCACCTTCGCCGCGCCCGCCCCGGACCTGGCTGGGCAGATCGATCTCTGCTGGTCCGCCGGCGCCCCGGGCGGAGCGAGGACGTCACTCCACGAGTTCTTCCCGGACGCCGGGGTGCATCTGGTGCTCCGGCTCTCGCGCGCCGGCTGCCGGCTGGTCCTCCTCGGCCCCACCACCGAGCTGGCCTCCGTCGAGCGCGCGGCGGGCGCCGAGTACATCGGGCTCCGATTCCGCGCGGGACAGGCACCCCGACTCGCGGACGTCCGGTCCGCCGAGCTCACCGACGGTCTGGTGGAGCTCACCCGGCTCGGCGGGACTTCGGTCGAGTTCTCGGCGAGCGGCTCGTCGCGCTGCCGGATGTCGCCGCGCGGCAGCGCGCGCTCGAGGACCTGGTGCGGAAGGCGACCCGACCGCTGGTGGAGGACCCGAGGGCCGGCCGGGCCACGCTCCTCCTGGAGCAGCGGAGAGGACGGCTCAGGGTCGACGAGCTCGCCGCCGAGCTCGGGCTCCACGTCCGCAGCCTGGAGCGGCTGTTCCTGGCGAGCTTCGCGATGACGCCCAAGCGGATGGCACGGCTGGTCCGGCTGCGGCACCTCCTGGGCGCGCTCCACGCCGGCGGGTTCGGAACCCTGGCCGACCTCGCCCACGCCTGCGGCTACTCGGACCAGCCGCACCTGATCCGCGACTTCAGGTCGCTGACCGGCCGCCCTCCCGGCGAGAAGGACGTCGCCCGCAGCCGGACGCTCTCGCGCGCGAGCACGCGCGTCGTCCACCGCGTGCGGCCATAGCGCCCGACCCGACCGGCGCGGTCTGTCGCATTCTCACAAGACCGCTCGGCGCGAGGCGCGCTAGGAAGGGGGCTCTCCGGGAGGACGGCATGCGAGCGGAACGACAGCTGGACTCGAAGGCGGCCGCGGCGCAGGGCCGCCCGGTCCTGGTGCCCACACGGCGCGGACCGGTGGAGTGCGCCATCTCCGGCGAAGGTCCCGCGGTGCTGTCGCTTCACGGCGCCATGGGCGGCCACGATCAGGGACTCCTGCTCGCGCGCACCATCGGCCCTCGGGCGTTGAAGTACGTGGCGCCGTCGCGCCCGGGCTACCTCGGAACGGCCCTGTCCGTGGGCAGGACGCCCGCGGAGCAGGGGGAGCTGTACCGCGACCTGCTCGACGCGCTCGGCATCGAGCGGGCCGCGGTGATGGCCGTCTCCGGCGGCGGCCCATCCGCGCTCCAGTTCGCGCTCGACCACCCCGATCGCTGCTGGGGGCTCGTGATCGTCTCGTCGGTCTGCCGGCGCGTCGAGGCGCGACTGCCGCTGGCGTGGCACCTGATGAAGCTGGCGGCTCGCTGCGGCCCGTTGGTCGCGGCGATGCGCAGGAAGGCGGAGCGGGATCCCGAGGGAGCGGCGCGCAGGTCGATCCGGGACCCAGCGGTGCGCGCGCGCACGCTCCGCGATCCCGAGGCCGGCCCGCTGCTCCGGAGCTGCAGCTGAGCACCTTGGACCGGATGCCACTCCGCCTCCCCGGCACGGAGAACGACGTCGCCGTCACGCGCGGCAACCTCTCGTTCCCGCTCGAGCGCATCGCGGCGCCACTCCTCGTCGTGCATGGGACGCAGGACAGCGCGGCGCCGTTCGCCCAGGGCCAGGAGCTCGCGGCGAGGGTTCCGCGCGCCGAGCTGCTCGCCATCGAGGGCGGAGAGCACGTGAGCATATTCACGCACCGTGACCTGGTGCGTGCGCGGGTTGCGCGCTTCATGCTCGCCCATGCGTCGCCGCTCACCTGATCGTCACGCTGTTCCCGTCGCGCCGCGCGCTCCACGGGCGGGCCCGCGCGGCGCGGGAGTCCGGCACGCTAGGTGGTGATCCGCGTGCCGAGCACCTGCAGGAACTTCGCGATCCAGTCCGGGTGCGCGGGCCACGCCGGCGCGGTCACGAGGTTCCTGTCCACCGCCGCCTTGTCGATCGCCACCTCGGCATACTCGCCGCCGGCGAGGCGGACCTCGGGCGCGCACGCCGGATACGCGGAGACGAGGCGCCCCTTCACCACGCCGGCCGCGGCGAGGAGCTGCGCGCCGTGGCAGATGGCGGCGATGGGCTTCTCGCCCTCCGCAAAGTGCCGCACGGTCTCGATCACCCGCGCGTCGAGCCGCAGGTACTCGGGCGCGCGGCCGCCGGGGATGCAGAGCGCGTCGTAGTCCTGCGTCTTCACCGCGTCGAACGTCGCGTTGAGCGCGAAGTCGTGGCCGCGCTTCTCGCTGTAGGTCTGGTCGCCCTCGAAGTCGTGGATGGCGGTGCGCACCTTCTCGCCCGCCTTCTTGCCCGGGCAGACCGCGTGCACGACGTGACCGACCGCCTGCAGCGCCTGGAACGGCACCATCACCTCGTAGTCCTCGACGTAGTCGCCGACCACCATCAGGATCTTCTTCGCCATGACGACCTCCTGTGCGAGCGGGCATAGCCCCCACCTCAGCGGCGCTCAACGGCGCGCGTGGGGCGTGACGGCACTACACGCGGTCCGGCACGGCCGCGGCGGCCCGGCTCAGCGCCCCGACACGTACGCCGGCGCCTGGGACGAGGCGCTCGGCGTGCCGTTGCCGAGCTGCCCCCTCCCGTTCGCGCCCCAGCACTGGATCCCGCCGTCGGCGAGGAGCGCGCAGCCGTGATCGTAGCCGGCCGCCAGCGACAGGGCGGCCTGCGCCAGCGGCACCTCCACCAGCCCTCGCGGCGTCGCCACGCCGCTCAGCTGGCTCACGTCGTTCGCGCCGAAGCAGGTGACGGACCCCGTCGTCCCGTCCAGCGTGCAGGTGTGCGCGTTGCCGCCCACGACCGCGGACGGCTGCACCGCCCCCAGGGCCACCGCCGCCGGGCGCTGGACGGTGAGGGCGGAGTTGTCCCCGCCGGCGGCCTGCCCCGCCGAGTTGGAGCCCCAGCACTCCAGCGCCGGCGCGGGCGACGAGACCACGGCACAGCTGTGCGCGGCCCCCGCGCCCACGGCGGCGGCGCCGCTCTGGAGCCCCTGCGCCTGCACCGGCCGCGACTGGTTCGACGTGCCGCCGTCCCCGAGCTGCCACGAGCCCGCCGCGCCCCAGCACCAGACCCCGCCCGCGATCACGGCGCAGGTGTGCCGGTCCCCGGCGGCGACCGCGCTGGCCTGACCGGCCAGGCTCCCGAGCGCGACCGCCACCGGCGTCGGGCGCTGCTCGAACGTCCCGTCGCCGAGCTGCCCGGACTCGTTGCTCCCCCAGCACGAGATCGAGCCGGCGGCGAGCGCGCAGCTGTGGCCGTAGTAGGTGGTGACCGCGCCGAGGTTCGCGCCGCCCCCGGCCGCCAGGGCCGTCGCGCCGGCGGCCCCCGCCACGGCGACCGGGCTGGTGCGCTGCGTGGTGGTCCCGTCGCCCACCGAGCCAGTGGTGTTGTCGCCCCAGCAGTAGGCAGCGCCGCCCGCGATCGCGCAGGTGTGGACGTAGCCCGCGGCGATCGCGGTGGCGCTCGCCGGGAGCGCCACGTCCACCGGGGTCGCGCGGTTGGTCGTCGTGCCGTCTCCGAGCTGCCCGTGCTCGTTCGCACCCCAGCATTTCACCTTCCCGCTGCTGGTGATCGCGCAGGTGTGGGCGAAGCCGGCCGCCACCGCGACCGCGCGCTGGCAGGCGTCCCCGACGCGGAGCCAGCCGGCCCGGCACTCGGCGGCGCAGGCGTGCGCCTCGGTGCACACGGGCCCGGCGTTCGGATCAGGCGGTGCGGGGCAGCTCGTGCAGGCGGGCCCGCAGTGCGCCGCGTCCTCCGTGACGCAGACTTCGCCGCAGGCGACCTCTCCGACCTCGCAGGGAGACGGGTGCAGCACCGCGTCGCCGGCGCGGTGATCCACCAGCGAGTCGTTGCAGCTCGCCGCGGCGAGCGCCAGCGCCGCGAGCCACCCCACCGTGCCGATCCCGTCACCGTGACGCACCGCGACCCCCTAGAAACCCCACAGCGCCAGCACCGAGAGCGACGCCGCCGGCTTCACCGTCCGCCGGAAGTCGAGCCGCAGCACGTCGAGGCCGAGCCCTGCGTCGATGCCGACGCGGGCCGGCCCGAGCGGCGCGGTGATCATCGCCGCGAGGCCCGCGCGTACCAGGCTCGACCCGAAGCTGCGGCGATCCGCCAGCCGTTGCCAGGCATACCCGTAGCCGACCTCCGGGCCGGCCTCCACCAGGATGCGCGAGGCGTTGAGCGGGTACAGGGCGGCCACCGCTCCCCCCACGTAGGAGAGGTCGTAGCGCACGCCCGCGTCGTCGACCGCCTTGCCGACGTAGTCGAGGCGCACCCGGACGCCGAGGGGGCCGAGCTCCTTCCGGACGCCCACCCGCGCCCCGGGCGCGACCCCGAAGCCCGGCAACCCGATCGCCGTCACGCCGAGGCCGGCGAAGAGGAGACCCGGCTTCGGCCCGCCCTTGGCGCGCGCGAGCTCGTACCGGGTCGGCGCGAGCGGCGGGAGCGGCTCCACCACCCCGCGCCCCAGGACCAGGTCGACGCCGGCGCGCCCCTCCGGCGACCGGCGCTCGACCCGGTAGCGGCCCGAGGGCAGCGCCAGGGTGACCTGCTTCTCGCCGCCGGCCACCTCGGCCAGGAGGCTCATGGGGCCGCGCAGGACGTAGGTCGAGCCGGGATCGCGCGGGAGGACCAGCCGCGCATCCGCGTGCCGGAGGTCCGACAGCACCACGTCACCGCGCCCTGACATCTTGAACTCGTACGTCGCGTGCTGCGCGCCCACCAAGGTCGCGAGCGTGCCGGCCAGCGTCTGCGCCGAGGTGTAGCGGAAGGCCTCGCCCAGCGTCACGAGCCCGTCTCCGTCGGCGTCGCCGGCACCGCGGAGCGCCACCTCGAGGTGGTGCGTGAAGAAGCTGCCCCCGAGCACGGCGGACTCCTGGGCGCTCTCGCCCACCGCCGTCGAGGTGATGAAGGCGGTCCCGCGCACCGGGTCGCCGGCCGGGAGGGCGAAGTCGAGGTCCGGGGCGGCGGTGGCCCCCTTCACCTGGGTCAGGAGCCCCGCCTCGCAGGCGTCCACGATGGCGATCTTCGCGTCCGCCGAGGTGCCGACCACGAGCGAGCGCAGCTCCTCGAAGGAGAGCCGTTCCGCCCCGAGCTCGATGCCGCCCGCCGCGGCGTGGCCGGAGAAGTAGAAGACCAGGAGCGGGTGCTCCCCCGCCGCCCGGGACCGCTCGATCTGGACTCCGGCGGCCGCGATGGCTGCGCGGACGCGCCCCGCGCCGGCGCCGGCGAGGAGCTGCACGTTCCCGGGGGCGAAGTCGCCGAGCTCGAGCAGCACGTGGCGGAACCGCTCCGCGTCCTTCTCCGCGTACCAGAGCGCGGGCCGCCCGGGCGCGCCCCGGTTGCTCCCCACCACCACGGCGTAGCGCGGCGCGGCGGCCCGCGCGGCGGCGGGCACGAGGAGCGCCAGGAGCGCGAGGGCAGCGGCCAGCCTCCTCACGGGCGCTTCTCGAGGAGGATCGTCGCCTGCGTCGCGCCGCGCGGCAGGCCGGCCAGCTCGCCCGCCGAGCGCACGCGGGCGTCGCCCCCGGCCGCCGCCGCGCGCGCCGAGCGCTCCACCTCGCCGAACGCCAGCGGCGTTGCCGTGCAGATCGCGAAGATCCGCTCGGGCCCGGCGCGGCCGTCCAGCACCGCGCCCCCCGGGAGCGCCCCGCCGGCCGCGACGCTGCTGGCGACCTCGCCGGAGGCGGGGAAGAGGCGCGAGACCTGCCCGGCGCCGTCGACCGAGACGATCCAGAGCCGGCAAGCCCGCTCCGGCCGCACCTGGAAGCGCACGGCGGCGCCCGCGGGGATCGCCTGGCCGTCCGCCACCGCGCGGGCGCCCTCCGCCCCCTGCACGAAGACGGTCAGGGCGAGGCCGCCTCCCTTCACGCCCAGGTAGCCCGGCGGGGGCACGCCCCGCACGAACAGCAGGACCGCGGCCGCCGCCGCCAGCGGCGCCGCGACGAGGAACCAGCGCGGGACGCGTCGCCCGGTGCTCCGCTCCACCACCGCATCGACCGTCGCCGGGAAGACCTCGCGCCGGAACTCCTCGCCGAGGCGGCGCATCTCCTCGAGCTGCTCCCGGCAGCGCGCACAGGTTTCGACGTGCGGCTCGAGCCGCGACCCTGCGGGCCCGAGGAGGTACGCCTCCAGCTCCAGCTCGGTCGGGCAGCGCGTCACGGCTCGCCTCGCGTGAGCCAGGCCCTCGCCCCGTCGAGGAACCTCGTCAGCTTCCGGTGAACGGTGCGCCGGGAGATGCCGAGGAGGCCGGCCACCTCCTCGCGCTCCATGCCGTCGACGAGCACCCCGACGGCGATGGCCTGCGTCTCCAGGTCGAAGCGTGAGAGCACCTGGCGCGCGAGCCGGCGATCCGGGGAGCCCTCGGGCGCGGCGGGGATCAGGTCGAGCGCATCGGCCGGCGGGCGCTCGCCGCGTCGCCGGGCGTCGCGGAGGACGTTCAGGCAGTAGTTGGTGGCGACCCGGTAGATCCAGGGGAGCGCGGTCTCGCGCTCGGCCAGCTTCCCGATGTCGCGCACCACCTTCACGAAGACCTCCTGGGTGGCGTCCCGCGCCGCCTCGCGATCCCCGAGCAGACGGAGGCAGCGCCGGTAGACGGTCGGACCGTACTCCCGGTAGAGGGCCGCCACCCGCTCGCCGCGGTTCGACGCCGGTTCGCTACCCATGCCGCGAACACCACCCCCGTCTCCAACCTCGCGTCTCTCCTGTAAACGAGTTCTATCCGACCCGCGCCACCGATCCGGGGCGTGATGCGGCGGGACGGTCGTCCACACCGATGGCCCGGCGCAGCGCGCGGCGCGCCCGGCTGAGCCGGATCTTCACCGCCGCCTCGGTGGTCCCGAGCCGGGCGGCGGCCTGGGTCACCGAGAGCCCCTCGACGTAGCGCAGCTGGAAGGTCTCGCGGTGGAGCGCCGGCAGCCGGTGGACGGCCCGGCGGACCGCCCCGATCGTCTCGCGCGCCGAGGCCTGCTGCTCCGGCCCGCACTCGCCCGAGGGGAGCGTCTCCGGATCCGGCGCGACCAGCACGGGGAGGCGGCGCGCCTGCCGGGCGCGCATGAGCGCCTCGTTCACGGCGATGCGCGTGATCCAGGTCGAGAAGGCGGACGCGCCCTCGAAGCGCCCGATGGCGATGAACGCCTGCAGGAACGTCTGCTGGACGGCGTCCTCGGTCTCCGTCTCGTCGCGCAGGATCGATCGGATCGCGCGGTGAACCCTCGGTGCGTGGCGCCGCATCAGCACCTCGAACACCGCGAACGCGCCCGCGTGGACCATCCTGACCAGCTCCTCGTCCGTCGGTGCCTCGGCCACCCTGAACGACGTGATCGGTTCCATCGCGACCTCCACCGCGTCTGACACCGGAGCCGCGCGCGACGGGACACCGCGCCGAGGGCGGCGCCGGCGGACCTGACCGGGACCCAGGGAAAGCGCTGGCGGCCCATCCGGTCCGTCCCGCTCGCCGGCCGTCGGGTGTCGTCCGAGCAGGGCAGCGGCGCGAGGGCCCGTTCCGGCTCCCGGACGCGCTGGAGCAGTCGCGTCGGCCTCGACGCGGATACGACGTACTGGCCCTCGTGAAGGGAGGCGGCATGCCCAGCGTGCTCGCGATCTCCGTGATGGCGGTGCTCTCGGCGGCAGGCGAGGTCGGCGTGCAGGCGCCCGCGCCAGGCGGGGCGGGCGCCCTCCAGCTCGAGCTGTCCACCCCGCCGCCGCGCTGGGGCTCGCGCGAGCTGACGCTGGAGGGATCGCGCCTGTCGCTCTCCGCCGACCGAGCGCCAGGAGGACCAGACAACCCCGAGCTGACGCCGGAGGGAAGCCGGATCGCGCGGGTCCGGCGCTGGGAGCGAGCCCTCAAGTGGAGCACCGCGGGCGCGCTCGTCGTGACGAGCACCCTCGGGACGCTCGCCGCCATCAACCAGCCCACCGCCTTCGGCGACGGCCGCTGCCTGACCGGGGGACCGGTCCTGGGCACTTACGGCTGCGACCGCGGGCTCTCGACCCTGCACGGCTCGAGCGCCATCCTGTCTGCCACGCTCTACACGGCGGACGGCGTCCTGGCGCTGTCGCTCCCGGGCCCACAGGGGAACGTCCGCGAGGCGGCGCGCCCGTGGCACCGCGCGCTCACCTTCGTCCACCTGGGCGGCATGGTCCTGCAGCCAGCCCTCGGCCTGGTCTCTGCCTTCCCGCAGGTGATCGGCGTTCGCGGCAAGGCGGCCTCCGACCCGTTCCCGCGAAACCTCCGCACGACCCACGTCGTCCTGGGCTACGTCACGACGGCCGCGTTCCTGGCCACCCTCGTCCTGGAGCTGTGATCGCTCACCGGGTCACCTCCACCCGGAGCGATCCCCGCCTCCTGGACGGACTTGCAGCACGCCGCGAGGCAGCCGGTGGCCTCGGTGATGTCGAGGGCCGCGATGAGCAGGCCTCGCTCGCCTCGGGGCTGGCAGTCGAGCGGCTTCGGTGGCAAACAGGGCTGCAGCGACGACGCGTTCGGTGCCGAGGGCGCTCGACCCTGACCATGGGAGGAACCGATGTCCCTGAAGCGCGACTACATCCTGCGCATCATCGAGCAGCTCGCCGAGGCGGTGGCCCGGATCCTGGCGCTCCGCAGGAAGGGGAACCTCGCGGAGGCGATCCGGGCGACCGAGGACGCCGCCGGCGGCATCGCCGGGATGGACCTGCGCATGGCGGGCGCGGTCGACACGGGCACGGTGGCGCGACACCTCGCCGACCCGGTGCGGATGGCCGCCCTCGCTCGCCTCATGCACGAGCGCGCCGGCCTGGCGGGCGATCAGGGCGACGCGGCCGCGGAGCGAAGCTGGCGCCAGCGCGCGGTGGAGCTGTGGCGCGCCGCCGGGGCGGCGGGAGCGGAGCTCGACGAGGTCGCGCGCGAGGCGCTGAAGGCCGCGGATCCCTGATCGCGCCCTCCCGAGCTTCGACAGGGTCCCCTTCGTCGACGTGGCACAGGGCCTTGCGCCGTACGCTCCGGGCCGCCGTCCTGGCGCGACCGATGAGCGGGCACGGAACGTCTCGCTCGATCAGTCCCGTTAGCTCGGGGACTCTCGGCCGCGACTCACTGTCGCACGCGGCGGCGTGCCTCGCAGTTCACCAGAGATATCGCCCATCACCAATCCGAGGGGCGCCGAGATCGGGCCAGATGGTGCTAGACGGGCACCGTGTAGCAGAGCGCCGTCCCCTCCAGCGCCAGCACACCGTCACCACGTGTCACGCTCGTCCGTAGCTCGGTGATCGGCTTGTCCTCTCGCACCTTCAGGATCTCCACCGCGCCCGTGATGACGTCCCCGGGCCGGACCGGCGCCTTGAAGCTCCAGTCCACGTGCAGGAACACGGTCCCAGGGCCGGGCAGATCCTCGGCCACGACCGCGTTCAGGATCGCGCTCGTGACCCCGCCCTGGACGATGAGCTCGCCGAAGCGCGACGCCCGAGCGGCCGCCTCGTCGTAGTGGAGGGGGTTGCGGTCCCCGCTCATGTCCGTGAAGCGCCTGATGTCCTCGGCCTCGACGTGTCTGCTGCGCGTTGCCCGCTGACCGACCTTCGGAGCACCCTTCGGCCACGCCGCTTCGCCTTCCGTTGCCATCCCGTCCTCCCGCTTCCGCTTCGACCCTCGGGGTCGTCGCCTATGAATCGCTCCCGCATGAGCTTCCAGCCGGGCCGACCGGCACGATCAGGTGATGGAGAGGCTCAGGCCGCCATCCGGTGGATCGCGGGATGGATGAAGAGCGCTGCGTCGGTGAACGCCCACGCGACCGCGCGTCCGGAGCGCGAGAGCACGAGCTCGTCACCGAGCTCGAGCACGTGATCGTCGAGGTCGCCCTCCTGCGTGACGAGCACGGTGCCGCGCTCGACCCGGACGACCACGCTACCTCCCGCTGGCAGCCGCAGCGTCGCGTTCTCGTGGAGAACCCACGTCCCGCCGAACCTCACCCTGCTCGTCGTCATGGCTCGCCCCTTTCGACGCCGCTCTCCCGCGTGCTCCGGTCACTACGTGGAGAGGGCTCACCGGTTACAGTGACGGCGAAGGGGCGCACCGTCAGCGTGCGATGGTGCCCGCCGGGCGCGGCGGTGGTCGGGCACGACTGGGGCGGGATCGTCGCCTACCGGTACCCGCAGCGGCTCGAGCGGCTCGTCATCCTGAACTCGCCGAGCCCTCCGGGCACGCAGCGTGCCGGACGAGGAGGTCGAGCCGTACGTCACCGCCGCCAGGCAGGCCGAGTGGCTCCGCGGTGGGCTCGCGCTCTGCCGGGCCATGGCGAGAGCGCTCATCGCCGTCGAGAGGCCGCCGGCTCCGCTCGAGACTGCGGAGTCGGCGGCGAGCCGAGCTCGTCTTACGCCCGAATCACGAAGGTGCGAATCCTGTTCCCGTTCCCGAGGTCGAGCTCGTAGAGCTCGTACCGACCATCGGCGCTGCGCCGGATCAGCTTGCCCCACGCGGCGGGATCCGCTGCGCCATCGGCGGCGTCGCTCGCTTGCGGTGGAAGGTTCGCGGACGCGACCAGGCTCCCGAGCGTCGTCGTGCTGTCGAGGTGTCCGTAGATCGTCACCAGCTGGTCATAGTCGTGCTGGTTCGGGTGCTGGTTCGTGCTCGGGTCGTTCGTGTAATCCATGCACGTCCCGAGGTTCGCGTTGTTGAAGTTCTCGTCCTGGTGATCGAGCCCGAAGGTGTGGCCGATCTCCTGGCACATCACCAGCTGTCGCCAAGGGATGGTGTTGTACGTGGCGGTGTTGAAGTACGAGTCGTTGACCTTGACCGTCCCCGCCGTGATGTGATCTCCGCTGATCCAGATGGTGGCGACCCCAAGCCATCCGTTGAAGCCGTACTTCGCGTTGCACACCTCCACGCGGCCGTTCGTACGTCGGCAATTCCTGTTCGAGGAACCACCCGTCACGATGGTGGTGTCGAGCACGGTGGACTTGCTCCAGTCGCTGGACGCCGTTTCGAGATTGAAATCCCAATCCGACGATACGTTGTCCCCCAGCAGAACCGTGAACGGATTGGACGTTCGCGCCCAGTGATAGCTCCCCCAGGAGTGGTTGGGGCTCGAGGTGTGCTGGAGATTCTCGGATACGCTCTCGTCGGGTCCACACCCGTACAGCCCGAGCACCACCATGAGAGCCCCTGCCAGCGAACGCGCGCAACGCATGATCGATTCTCCCTCTTCTGTTCGCACCGCCGGCTGGAGGCCGGCCGTGCCTGCGCGAGAATAGCTGGACGCGAGTCCACCTCGTTCCCCGGCAGGCCGCGCAAGCGTTCGTCCGGCGCACAGCGGGAGGTTCTCGGGGCGCACCGGCCCCCTGCGGCTGACGAGCGCTCGATCCTCGTCTGGAGGACCCCAGCGAAGCACCGCCAGAGCTTCGGTGTGAGGACGTGGGGTCGGGATCTCGAGCGCGCTCGCGCGGGGCGGGCGGGCGGGAGTGCTCGCCCGCGCGGGCTGTGCGTCTGCGGGGACTCAGCGCGCGGCGAGCACGAGCTCACCGGCTTCCGCGCGTGCGGCGCTCGCGAGCGCCGCTGAGGCGACGCTCGCGAAGCGGACCGGCAGCAGGACGGCCACCGTCATCGGGACGCCGGCGGCGTCGGCTGCGGGCGTCCAGGCGCAGCGGGAGAGCCCTCCCCTCACCTGCGTGGCGAGCGCGCCCGCGTCGTGGCCGTCGACCAGGACGTCGCGGATCGCGCCCGTCTCCTCGACGGTGAAGGCGATGCTGGCGCGCTCGGGGAGCTGGAGCGACGAGGTCGCGCGGGAAGCGCATCGAGTCGGCGAAGCAGCCGGCGCTGCGCTCGGCCGGGAGCGAGATGGTGACGGAGGTGTCGTCCGCCGCCGAGGTGTCGTCGGCGCGGGCTTCGCCCACACCGACGGCGAGGATGAGCAGCGCGATCGAACGGGTCATGGCGGTCTCCTTCTGAAGACAGGTTGCCGCTGTAGAGGAGACAGGGCTCCCGGGCTTCGTGACCGAGTGACCTTCCGGGACGGCCGCCGCTGGCCAGACGATCGACGCCTGCCGCGGCGCGCGGCGGCCCTGGCGCCGGACCGCTTAGATCCGGGCGTGCTCGAGACCTTCCACCCGGTCGTGGCCGCCTGGTTCGCCCGCCGGTTCGGCGACCCGACCGAGCCCCAGGCGCCTGCCTGGCGCGAGATCGCGGCGGGGCGCGACGTGCTCGTGTCGGCGCCCACCGGCTCCGGGAAGACGCTGGCCGCCTTCCTCTACGCCATCGACGCGCTCCTGAAGGAGGGGCTCGCGGGCGGCCTCGACGGTCGCACGCGGGTCGTCTACGTCTCGCCGCTGCGGGCGCTCGGGAACGACATCACGAAGAACCTGCAGGCGCCGCTGGCGGAGATCCGCGCCGCCGCGCTCGCCGCCGGCCTCTCGCCGCCCGAGCTGCGGGTGGCGGTCCGCACCGGCGACACCACCGCCTCCGCGCGCCGGAGCCTCCTCCTCCGACCGCCGCACATCCTGGTCACCACCCCGGAGTCGCTCTACCTCCTGCTCACCAGCGAGCGCGGGCGGGCCACGCTCGGGGGCGTGGAGACCGTGATCGTCGACGAGATCCACGCGCTCGCCGCCGACAAGCGCGGCGCGCACCTCGCGCTCTCCCTCGAGCGGCTCGAGGCGCTGGCGCGGCGCCGGCCGCAGCGCGTCGGCCTGTCCGCCACGGTGGAGCCGGTCGCGGAGGTGGCACGCTTCCTGGTCGGCGCCGGGCGCGTGAGCCGCTCCGGGCGTCCCCGCTGCGCCGTGGTCGAGATGGGGCGGCGGCGCGCGCTCGACCTCGCCATCGAGATCCCGCGCGACGAGCTCTCCTCGGTGGCGTCGAAGGAGCTGTGGGCCGAGACCTACGATCGCGTGGCCGAGATCGTGCGCGCGCACCGCTCGACGCTGGTCTTCGTGGGGACCCGCCGGCTCGCCGAGCGGGCGGCGCACGCGCTCTCGGAGCGGCTCGGCGAGGGCGCCGTGGCCGCGCACCACGGCAGCCTCTCGCGGGAGCGCCGGCTCGGGGCGGAGGAGCGGCTCAAGGCGGGCGCGCTCCGGGCCGTGGTGGCCACCGCCTCGCTCGAGCTCGGCATCGACGTGGGCGAGGTGGACGTGGTGGTCCAGCTCGGCTCGCCCGGCGCGATCGGGACCGGGCTCCAGCGGATCGGCCGGGCGGCGCACGTCCGGGGCGGCACGCCCAAGGGGCGCCTCTTCCCCATGAGCCGGGACGAGCTGGTCGAGTGCGCCGCGCTGGTGCGCGGGCTCCGGCGCGGCAGGCTCGAGCCGCTCGCCGTCCGCGACGCGCCGCTCGACGTGCTCGCGCAGCAGCTCGTGGCCGAGGCGGCCTGCGGCGCCATCCAGGAGGACCGGCTCCTCGAGCTCTGCCGGCGCGCCTGGCCCTACCGCGCCCTCTCGCGCGAGGACTTCGACGCGGTGGTGCGGATGCTCTCCGACGGAATCGCGACCGTGCGAGGCCGCGCCACCGCGCTGCTCCACCGCGACGGCGTGAACCGACGCCTGAAGGGCCGCCGCGGCGCGCGCCTCGCGGCGCTGACCGGGGGCGGGACCATCCCGGACACCGCGCAGTACGCGGTGGTGGCCGAGCCGGAGGGGATGGTGGTGGGGCAGGTGGACGAGGACTTGGCCGTCGAGAGCCTGGCGGGCGACATCTTCCTGCTCGGCACCACCTCCTGGCGGATCCGGCGGGTCGAGGCGGGGATCGTGCGGGTGGAGGACGCCCACGGCGCGCCGCCGGGGGTCCCGTTCTGGAACGGCGAGGCGCCCGGGCGGAGCGGGGCGCTCTCCGCGGAGGTGTCGTCCCTCCGCGAGGAGCTCGAGCCGCGCCTCGTCGACCCCGCGGCCGCTGCGGCCTGGCTCGAGGCCGAGGCGGCGCTGCCGCCGGCCGGGGCGCGGCAGGTGGTCGACTACCTGGCGGCGGCGCGCGGCGCGCTGGGCGCGCTGCCGACGCAGCAGACCCTGATCGCGGAGCGCTTCTTCGACGAGGCCGGGGGCATGCAGCTCGTCGTCCACGCGCCCTTCGGCGCGCGCACCAACCGCGCCCTCGGGCTCGCGCTCCGCAAGCGCTTCTGCCGGACCTTCGACTTCGAGCTGCAGGCGGCCGCGACCGACGAGGGGGTGCTCCTCTCGCTCGGGCCGCAGCACGCCTTCCCGCTGGAGTCGATCTTCTCCTACGTCACGGCCTCGACGCTCGACGAGGTGCTCGTCCAGGCGGTGCTCCAGGCGCCCATGTTCGGCGTGCGCTGGCGCTGGAACGCCACGCGCGCGCTCGCCATCCCGCGCCTCCTCAAGGGCAAGCGGATGCCCCCGCCCATCGCCCGGATGCGCGCCGAGGACCTGCTCGCGGCGGTGTTCCCGGCGCAGGTCGCCTGCCAGGACAACGCGCCCGCCGGGCCGATCGAGCTGCCGGATCACCCGCTGGTCCGGGAGACGCTCCGCGACTGCCTCTGCGAGGCGATGGACTCGGGCGCGCTCCGGTCGCTGCTCGAGCGGATCGCGGGGGGCGACGTTCGGCTCCTGGCGGTGGACACGCCCGAGCCCTCGCCGCTCTCCCACGAGATCCTGAACGCCCGCCCCTGGGCCTACCTCGACGACGCGCCGCTGGAGGAGCGGCGGGCCCGCGCGGTGGCGGTCCGGCGCGCGCTCCCGCCCGCCGAGGCGCGCGAGATCGGCGCGCTCGATCCCGCCGCCATCGCCGAGGTGGCCACCCAGGTCTGGCCCGCGCCGCGCGACGCCGACGAGGTGCACGACGCGCTGCTGGACCTGGTGATCCTGCCCGCTGCCGAGGCGGCGGGCTGGGAGGCCTGGCTCGCGGAGCTGGCCGCGGCCGGGCGAGCGGCTCCGATGACGCTGGGTGAAAGCGCCTGGTGGGTCGCCACCGAGCACCGCGCGCACGCCGAGGCGCTGATGGCCGACCTGCGCGCGCCGTCCGGCGTCGCCCTGCCCCCCTCGACCCAGCTCCCGACCCAGCCCTCGACCCCCGCTCCCCCCGACCCCGTCCTCGCCCTCGTCCGCGGCTGGGTCCCCCACCTCGGCCCCGTCACCGCCGACGGCCTGGCCGCCCGCGTCGGCCTCGCCCCGGCCGCCACCGCGGCCGCGCTGGCCGCCCTCGAGGCCGAGGGACGGGTGCTTCGCGGGACCTTCCTTCCGGGCGCGCCCTGGTCCCCCGACGCACCGCACTGGTGCGAGCGCGGGGTCCTGGCCCGCATCCACCGGCTCACCCTGGGCCGGCTGCGGCGGGACATCGAGCCGGTCAGCGCCGCCACGTTCCTTCGCTTCCTCGGGCGCTGGCAGCACGCCGCGCCGGGGACGCGCCTCCACGGGGAGCGCGGCCTGCTCGAGGTCCTCGGGCAGCTCCAGGGCTTCCACGCCGCGGCGGGCGCCTGGGAGCGGGACCTGCTCCCCGCCCGCGTGGCGGGCTACGAGCCGCGACTCCTCGACGCGCTCTGCAGCTCGGGCGAGGTCGCGTGGGGCCGGCTCGAGGTGGCGGCGCAGGAAGGCGCACCGCGCCGGAGGAGCGCGCCCACGCGGGCCGCCCCTGTGACCCTCGTGCTCCGCGAGGACCTCGCCTGGCTCCTCGACGCCTCCGCCCCCGAGGCTCCGCCGCTCGGGGCGCTCGCGACCACGCTGGTGGAGACCCTGGCGCGCCGCGGCGCCTCCTTCCTGGGTGAGCTCGCCCCCGCGGTCGGCGCCTCGCCCGGCGAGACCGAGGAGGCGCTGTGGGAGCTGGTGTCGGCCGGGCGCGTCACCTGCGACGGCTTCGCCGGCCTCCGGGCGCTCATCGCGCCCTCCCGCTGGCGCGCGTCGCGCCCGGCCGGCGCCGGCGGGCGCTGGGCGCTCCTGCGACCTTCCGAGGGGACGCAGCTCACGCAGGGATCGGCCGCGCCTCCTGGCCGCGCGTCGGCCCCGCCCAATCGCACGGCGAGCGCCGGCCCCGCCGCGCCCTCGGACGCCACCCTCGAACGGCTCGCGCACCAGTACCTCAGGCGCTACGGCGTGGTGCTCCGGGATCTGCTCGCCCGCGAGGCGCGGCCGCCGCCCTGGCGCGAGCTGGTCCGCGTCTACCGGGCGCTAGAGGCCCGCGGCGTCATCCGCGGCGGCCGATTCGTGGCCGGCTTCACCGGGGAGCAGTTCGCGGCGCCTGAGGCGGTCGAGGCGCTCCGCGCGGCGCGGCGGGCGGGAGCGGACCAGGGCGAGCGGGTGGAGCTCTCCGCGGCGGATCCGCTCAACCTGGCCGGCATCCTCACGCCCGGCCCGCGCGTCTCCGCCGCGCAGGGTGGGACGCGTCGTGCTCGAGGGCGGCGTGCCGGCGGCCGCGCCGGAGCATCACCCGGCGCCCGCGGCGTCGGACAGCGCCGCGCGCTGAGCGGGTCTCCCAGGCTACTGCGCCGGCATCCCTCGCGACCGCCCGTCGGCGAGAGGGTGGTCCGGCCGGGAGAGGCGCCGCGGTCAGCGCAGGCCACGGGGCCGCTGCGCCGCTCCCACCCGGCAGCGCGAACATCGCCTCGGGCCGGACCGTGAGGCGGGCCGGGCGCGCTCCGCGGCTCACGTCGGCATGTGGGAGATCCGCCCTCGACTCCTCACCCGGGCAGCGCCGATCATCGCCGGCTCTCCAGCCAGCGTGGGAACGCATGCGCACCCGCCTCCTCGTCGCCGCCCTCACCGCCGCGCTCGCCGCCTGCGCGTCGTCGACCTCGTCCCCCCTCGAGAAGAAGGGCTACTCCGGGAAGCCGCCCCTCGGCGCCCCCCTCGCCGAGGTGGACCTGCCGCTCGAGCGCTGGGCCTTCATTCCCTTCGACGACACCGCCTGCGGGGACGGCTCCCCCACCGGCCTCGCGGTGAACCGCGGGAGCGGGCCGGACCTCCTGGTCTTCTTCGACGGCGGCGGCGCCTGCTGGGACTACGCCAGCTGCGCCGCCGGGACCGCCGTCGACGCCGCCTACGGCCCCGCCAGCTGGGACCTCGAGCTGCGCGACTACGTCCCGAGCTCGCTCACCGATCGCGCCCACCTGCCGGCCGCGCTCTCCGGCGCGACCATCGTGTTCGTCCCCTACTGCACCGGCGACGTCCACGGGGGCAGCCGGGTGGCGAGCTACGGCTCCTTCCTCCCCGGCGTGCCGGACCTCACGTGGCAGCACATGGGCCACGCCAACCTGCTCGCGTTCCTCGAGCGCCTGGCGCCGACGTTCCCGTCCCCGCGAAAGCTCGTGGTCGCCGGCTCCTCCGCCGGCGGGTTCGGCGCGCTGGCGAGCTACGAGGCGCTCCGGTGGTACTGGCCGGACGCGCGGGGCTACCTCATCGACGACTCCGGTCCGGCGCTGGTGGGCGGCGACTTCCCGGGCGCCCTGCGCTCCGCCTTCTACGGATCCTGGGCCCTCGGCGAGGCGCTCGACCCCATCTGCCTCGACTGCCGCGCCGATCTCTCGGCGGCGTTCCGCGAGCTCTCCGCCCTGCATCCGGCCGACCGGATCGCGTTCCTCTCGCACCTGCGCGACCCGGTGATGAGCGCGTTCACCCTCTCGACGCCCGACGCCTTCGAGGCGGCGCTGCGCCACCTGGAGGCGGCGGTGCTCGCCCCCACCCCCAACGCGCGTGCGTTCTACGACGCCGACGGCGGCACGCTCGACGCGCACATGCTGCTCACGCCGGCCGAGCCCTCCGGCGCGGCGTCCTACGTCGCGTCGCACGTGGAGGGTGGCCTCACGCTGGCCGACTGGCTCGAGCGGATGATCTCCGACGATCCGCGCTGGGACAGCGTGGTGCCCGCCAGGTAGCGCTCGGCCCCCAGGTGGAGCCCGTCGCGCCGCGGCTTGATCCGGCCTGCGACAATCTGGTACGGCTCTGCCTGTTAGCGAGTGAGTAGTCATTCATTCTGTCCCCGCAGCCGCAGGTCGCAGCGGAACACGCTCTCCCACCGGCGCGATCGCTCGCGCCGGGACGCACCCGTCTCGCGTGGAGGTTCACCATGAGGCCGATCGGCCCGCTCGCAGGCATCCCCCGCCCCACCCCCAGGACGACCGCGGCCCTGCTCGCGCTGTGGGCGATCGCACTCCCGGCGGCCCCCCGCGCCGAGGAGCTCGAGGTGGACGTGCACATCTACGGGACGCTCCTCCCGTTCCTGGACGACGTCCGGACGTCGGGGGCGACCAGGCCCGGCCTCTCCCCCGACACCGGCGGCGCGGCGCAGGTGCCGGCGGCCGCCTACACCGGCGCCTCGCTCCCGAACCGCGGCCGGATCACCTCGGGCACCTCGAACCTCGGGTTCCGGGGGAGCCTGAACGTGAACCCGCACCTCCAGGTGTTCTGGCAGATCGAGAGCGCGATCAGCCCCGACGGCGACGCGCCGAACGTGCTGTCGGGCAGGAACACCGGCGTGGGCCTCGCCGGCGACTGGGGCAGGGCGTTCTACGGGAGCTGGGACACGCCGTACAAGTACCCGACGCTCTTCACCACCCCGCTCCGCGGCCTCAACACCTTCGACAACGTGCTGGTCGGCAACCCGGGCTTCAACGTCCCCGGGACCACCACGCAGAGCGGCCGGCAGAACGGCCGGGCCGACGCGACGTTCAGCCGCCGGCAGGGGAACAGCGTCCAGTACTGGTCGCCCGTGTTCCACGGCCTCTCGGCCCGCCTCGGCGTCTCGGTCAACGAGGGCAAGACCACCCCCACCGCGACGGCCGCGGGCATCAGCCCCAAGCTCGGGTCCGCGCTGGTCATGTACGAGCGCGGCCCGTTCGGCGTGCGCTACGGCTACGAGCGCCACGAGGACTACTTCGGCCTGGCGCAGCTGGGCGGCTCCCCCGGCGCGACGCCCACCAACAGGTCCTCGACCGACCAGGGGCACGAGGTGGTCGGGTGGATCTCGCTCCCGACCGGCACCAAGCTCTCGGCCTTCTGGGAGCGGCTCCGCTACGACTCGGACGATCAGGCGGCCGGCGCGGTGGATGGGTACACCCGGACCGCCGGCTACGGGCTGCTCCAGCAGCGGTTCGGGGATCACCAGCTGTGGGGCGCGTACGGCCAGGCGCTGCGTGGGAACGCGTCCCGGGTCGGCGGCGGCCCGGCGAGCACGCGCGGGCTCGGCGCGCGGACCTGGATGGCCGGCTACTCCTACCGGCTGGCGAAGGCCGCCGACGTCTACGCGGCCTACTACGAGGTCCGCAACGACCGGTCGGCCGCCTACTCCGTGTTCCCCGGGCTCGGCACCGTCGCGCCCGGCGCCGACACGCGGGGCTTCGGGCTGGGCGTGCTCTACACCTTCGACGTGTCGACCACGGTGAAGCCCACCGTGAAGCCGTAGCGACGGGCTCCGTCGGCGCAGGCCTGGTCCGCCGCGCGGCGCCGCTCCTCAGGCCTCGGGCTCGTCCACCGGCGCCGCCGTGGACGGGCCCAGGTAGGCCCGCTCGATCGCCTCGACCAGCCGGTGGAAGGCGTCGAGGTACTCCTGCACGCGGGCCTTCGTGATCGCGTCGTCGTGGATGCCGACCGTGACCACGACGTTCCGCTCGAGGGCCCTCGAGAGCCGGAGGCTCGCCTCGCGCGCCAGGTCCTCCTCCTTGTGCCCCGGCACCGGGACGAGGTAGCCGCTCGTGGTGCGCCTCGACGGGTCCTTGAGGCTCGGGAGCGAGAGGCCGAGCGCGACCGCGCCGACGTGGTGGCGCTCGCCGCCGCCGACGACCACCACGAGGTCGGCGCCGCAGCCGATGCACACCGCCTCGAGCTCGGCCGTGGACCCCGGCGCGCTCGCCTCGAAGCGCCTGATCTCCATCCGCGTGGCCTGCTGCATCCTCGCTCCTCCGGGGGCCGGCGGGCGCCGGTCTCTCCGCCCCGACCTGCATCTTGATCCAACTTCCCCCGCGGCGCACCCGGCGCCCCTGGGCGGGCCCTCTTGCCAAGAATGTTGGTATAGTCAACAATATCCTCCCGGAGTCATGGAGGCAGCGACGATGCGGAGCGCAGGCGCCGAGCCGGCCACGAGGACAGCGGAGGGAGACGGCCAGGGCGGCGAGGCGCTCTCCACCGGCCTCCTCCCCACGCTCCTCGGCTACCACCTGCGCCGCGCGCAGACCGCGGTGTTCAAGCACTTCGCCGAGGTGGTGGGGGCGGAGGAGGACATCACCCCCGGGCTCTTCGGCATGCTCCAGGTGATCGCCGCGAACCCCGGCCTGTGCCAGAGCCGCCTCGCCGAGGCCATGGGCGTGGACCGCTCGACCATCGTCTCGGTGATCCACCAGCTCGAGACGCGCGGGCTGGCGGAGCGCCTCGCCTCGCCGGTGGATCGACGCAGCCACGCGCTGCACCTCACGCGGGCGGGGCGAGCGGCCCTGCGCCGGATGGAGAAGCTGGTGCTGCGCCACGAGGCGGAGATCGCCCGGGGCCTCTCCGCGGCGGAGCGGGAGACGCTGATGGCCCTGCTGGCGCGGCTCGGCGCGCGCCTACCCTAGCGGGCCTGGTGGACAAGACGGCCCGGGACGGACCAATATGAATGACCATTCATTCGTTACGGATGAACCGGCGGGCCTCTCAACCCCGCCACGGCGCGAGCGGCCGCTCGCGGAGGAACCATGACCCCGCCGCTCGTCACGCTGCGCGCCGGACCCCGCGAGAAGCTGCGACTCGCCTTCGCCGTGAACGGCGAGGCGCGCGACGTCCTGGTCGACCCCTGCAAGACGCTGCTCGAGGTGCTCCGCGAGGACCTCGGCCTCACCGGCACCAAGCACGGCTGCGAGCTCGGCGAGTGCGGCGCCTGCGCCGTGCTGCTCGACGGCGAGCTGGCGCTCTCGTGCCTGGTGACCGCGGTCGAGTGCCAGGACCGCGCCGTCACCACCGTCGAGGCGCTCCGCGACGGGCCCGCGCTCCACCCGCTGCAGGCGGCCTTCGCCGACCACGGCGCGGCGCAGTGCGGCTACTGCACGCCGGGGATGCTGGTGGCGGCCAAGTGGCTCCTCGACCGCAAGCCCGACGCCACCCGGCAGGAGATCGCCGAGGCGCTCTCCGGGCAGCTCTGCCGCTGCACCGGATATCTACAAATCTACGAGGCGATCGAGTCGGCCGCGAAGGTGCTGCGCGGCGAGCCCGCCACGCCCGCCAAGCTGGCGTCCATCCACCAGGGAGCGTCCCATGGCCGAGCGGAGTGAGTCGAGCCGGACCGAGCGCCCGGCCGCGGACGGCGCCGGGGATCGCCCCGCCGCGCAGCGTGCGCCCGAGGCGAGCTTCGCGGTGGTCGGCAAGCCGCTCCGCCGCGTGGACATCGTCGGCAAGGTGACCGGCGAGACGCGCTTCGCCGACGACCAGTCGATGCCGAACATGCTGCACCTGAAGCTGGTCCGCTCGCGCGTGCCGCACGCCCGCATCCTCGGCGTCGACGCGGCCGAGGCCCTCGCGCTGCCGGGCGTCCGCGCCGTGCTCACCGCCCGGGACTTCCCGGGGGTGCCCTACGGGATCATGCCGGTCTCGCAGGACGAGCACCCGCTCTGCACCGACCGGGTCCGCTTCGTCGGCGACCCGGTGGCGGCGGTGGTGGCGGTCGACCCCTTCACGGTCGAGGAGGCCGCCCGGCTCGTGAAGGTGCGGTACGAGCCGCTGCCCACCATCGCCTCGCCGGAGGAGGCGCTCGCCACCCCCGAGCCTCGGCTGCACGAGTACGGCGACACCGGCAACGTCCACAAGCTGGTCGCGTTCGACTTCGGCGACGTCCCCGGCGCGATCGCGTCCGCCGACCACGTCTTCGAGGACCTGTTCTTCTACCAGGGCAACACCCACCTCCCGCTCGAGCAGCACGCCACCCTCGCCTACGTGGACCCGGACGGCCGGGTCACCATCGTCTCCTCCACGCAGGTGGCCCACTACGTCCACCGCGCCGCCTCGAAGGCGCTCGGGCTCTCGCCCGCGCGCGTCCGGGTGATCGCGCCGCCGCAGGGCGGCGGCTTCGGCGGCAAGACCGATCCCTTCAACCACGAGATCGTGGCCGCCCGGGCCGCCATGCTCACCGGCCGGCCGGTGAAGGTCTCGCTCACCCGCGAGGAGGTCTTCCTCTGCCACCGCGGCCGCCACCCGACCCTGATGCGGATGCGGACCGGGGTCGCGAAGGACGGCGCATCACCGGCCACGCGCTCGAGACGCTGCTCGACGGCGGGGCCTACGGCAGCTACGGCGTGGCCTCGGTCCACTACACCGGCGCGCTCGAGACGCTCGCCTACCAGATGCCGCGCTACCGCTTCCGCGGCTGCCGCACCTTCACCAACAAGCCGCCCTGCGGCCCCAAGCGCGGCCACGGCACGCCCCAGCCGCGCTTCGGGCTCGAGGTCCACATCGACAAGATCTGCGAGAAGCTCGGGATCGATCCGGCCGAGCTGGCGCATCGCCAACGCGGTCCCGGCCGACAGCTTCACCGCCAACTGGATGCAGGTCCGCTCCACCGGGCTGGTGCCCTGCATCGAGGCGGTGGTGAAGGCGTCGGGCTGGAAGGAGCGGCGCGGCAAGCTCGGACGCGGGCGCGGCCTCGGCATCGCGGCGTCCGCCTACATGACCGGCGCCGGCATCTCCATCTACTTCAGCGAGCTGCCGCACACCGGCGTGCAGCTCCTGCTCGACCGCGGCGGCGGCGTCACCGCCTACTGCGGCGCCTGCGACGTCGGCCAGGGCTCGGACAACGTCCTGGCGCTGGTGGTCGCCGAGATGCTGGGCGTCGAGGTGGGCGACGTGAAGGTGGTGACCGGCGACACCTCCCTCGGCCCGGTCGACCTCGGCAGCTACAGCTCGCGCGTCACGCTCATGATGGGCAACGCCGCCATCCAGGCCGCGCTCCGCGCGCGCGAGCGGCTGGCGGTCGCGGTCGGGGCGAAGCTCGACGTGCCGCCCGGCCGGATCGGCTTCGGCGGGAGCCGCGTCTTCGACGTCGAGAACCCGGAGCGCGGGCTCACCTTCGCCGAGGCGGTGCAGCGCGCCGAGGCGCAGGCCGGCACGGTCGGCACCGTCGGCAGCTACGCGCCGGAGCGCCCGGTCAGCCGCTACAAGGGCGGCGGCGTCGGCCCCTCCCCGACCTACTCCTTCTCCGCCGCGGTGGTCGAGGTGGAGGCCGACGAGGGGACCGGCGTGGTGCGCGTCGAGAAGATCTGGGTGGCCCACGACATCGGCCGCGCCCTCAACCCGGTGGCGGCGCGCGGCCAGGTGGTGGGCTCGGTCTACATGGGGCTGAGCGAGGCGCTCATGGAGGAGCAGGACTTCCGCCGCCTGCCCCCCAAGCTCTCCGCCGCGCTGGTCCACCGCACGCCGTCGATGCTCGAGTACAAGTCGCTCTCCAGCGTCGACATGCCCGAGGTGGAGACGTTCCTCATCGAGGATCCCGCGGCAGCAGGGCCCGTTCGGCGCCAAGGAGGTGGGCCAGGGGCCGCTCCTCCCCATCCCGCCGGCGGTTGCGAACGCGGTCCACGACGCGCTCGGCGTGCGCATCGACGAGGTGCCCATCACGCCGGACAAGGTGCTCGAGGCGCTGAGGGCCCCCTCGCGCCGCTTCGGCCCCGAGGCGTTCCCGGTCGTCCCCTGGCCGGACCCACTGCTGGTCGCGCCGCCCTGGGAGGGCGGCGACGGCACCGCGTCGAACGAGCCCAGGCGCCCGCCCCGGGCGCGCGCACCGGAGGTGAAGCCATGATGCGGCTCCCCCGCTTCCGCTACGTCGGCCCGCGCTCGCTCGACGAGGCGGCGCGCGCCCTCGCCGACGCGGGGCCGGAGGGCGCGCTCCTCGCCGGCGGGACCGACCTCCTCCCCAACATGAAGCGGCGCCAGCAGACCCCCGCCACCGTGGTCGGCCTCCGCGGCGTCCCGGCGCTCTGGGCGCGCTCCGGCGAGCCACGGACCGGCCTCACGCTCGGCGCCATGACGCGGATCGCCGACCTCGAGCGCGACGACGCCATCGGGGCCGCCTGGCCCGCGCTCAGGCTGGCGGCGTCGGTGGTGGCGACCCCGCCGCTCCGCAACGTGGCCACCATCGGCGGCAACCTCTGCCTCGACACGCGCTGCGCCTACTACGATCAGGGCGAGGCCTGGCGCGAGGCCATCGGCTTCTGTCTCAAGAAGGACGGCGAGACCTGCTGGGTCGCGCCGGGCTCGCCGCGCTGCTGGGCGGTCAGCTCCTCCGACACGGCCCCGGTGCTCTGCGCCATCGGCGCCGAGGTGGGCGTGGTGTCCGCGACGGGCGCGCGGCGCCTCCCGGTCGCGGCGCTCTTCGCCGACGACGGCCAGCGGCACCTGACCCTGACGCCCGGGGAGATCCTCTCCACGCTGCACCTCCCGCCCACCGTCCCCGGCGAGCGGGCCACCTACCTCAAGGTGCGCCGGCGCGCGTCCTTCGACTTCCCGGTGCTGGGGATCGCGGCGCGCGTCCGGCTGGGCACGGCCGGCGTGGTGGAGGAGGCGAGCATCTTCCTCGGCGGGGTGGGGTCCCGCCCGCAGGCGGCGCCCGACGCGGCGCGGTTCCTGGTCGGCCGCGCGCTCGGGGACGAGGAGGTCGTCCGGGAGGCGGCCCGGCTCGTCGCGAAGGTGGCCAAGCCCGTGCAGAACACCGACCTCACCCTGAGCTGGCGCAAGCGCGTGGCGACCGAGTACGCCGCCCGCGCCCTGCGCGAGCTCGCCGCCTGATCAGGAGGCGTCCATGAGCACCGCGTCCGTGACCGTCGACACGTCCCAGTCCCCCTCCCTGCTGCGCTTCGCGCCCGGCTTCAACGCGGCGGTGCACTTCATCGATCGCCACCTCGAGGAGGGGCGAGGCCAGAAGCTCGCCATCCGGAGCGCCGCCGGCGACGTGACCTACGCCGAGCTGGCCGCCAGCGTGAACCGGTGCGGCAACGCCCTGCTCCGGCTCGGCCTCGAGCGCAACCAGCGCCTCCTCATGGTGGTGAAGGACTGCGCCGAGTTCTTCTACCTGTTCTGGGGCGCCATCAAGGTGGGCGTCATCCCGGTGCCGCTCAACACCATCCTTCGCGCGGCCGACTTCCAGGGCATGATCGAGGACTCGCAGGCGAGCGCGCTGGTCTACTCGCCGGAGTTCGCGGCCGAGGTCGAGCCGGCCCTGAAGGCCGCGCGCCCCGGGCCGCGGCTGGTGCTCCAGGTGGAGGGCGCGGAGCGCAGCCTCCGGCACCTCCTCGAGCCCGAGTCGCCCGAGCTGAAGGCGGTGCCCTCGGCGGCAACCGCCGCCTGCTTCTGGCTCTACTCCTCGGGCTCTACCGGCAGGCCCAAGGGCACCGTCCACCGCCAGCGCGACATGGCGGTGATGAGCCAGTACTTCGGCAAGGAGGCGCTGGGGCTGCGCGAGGAGGACGTCTTCTTCTCGGCGCCGAAGCTGTTCTTCGCCTACGGCCTGAGCTGCGGCATGACCTTCCCGCTCTGGGTGGGCGCGACCGTGGTGCTGCTCGAGCCTCGCCCCACGGCGCAGAACACGCTCGACACGCTCCAGCGCTTCCGCCCCTCGGCCTTCTTCGCGGTCCCCACCCTGTACACGATGCAGCTCCAGGAGCTGGACGCCCGGCCGCGCGATCTCTCCTTCCTCCGCCTGTGCCACTCGGCGGGCGAGCCGCTCGCGGCCGACCTCTACCGGCGCTGGCATGGGCACACCGGCCTGCCCCTCCTCGACGGCATCGGCTCCACCGAGGTGCTGGGACCCTTCATCACCAACCGGCCGGACGACCACCGCCCGGGCACCAGCGGGAAGCCGGTGCCCGGCTACGAGGCGCGCGTCGTGACCCTCGACGGCGTGGAGGCCGCGCCCGGCGAGCCCGGCAACCTGCAGGTGAAGGGGCTCTCCACGGCGGCCTACTACTGGAACAATCCGGAGAAGACCGCGCTGACCTTCCGCGGCGAGTGGTGCGTGACCGGCGACACCTTCACGCGCGACGGGGAGGGCTACTTCCACTACAGCGGGCGCAACGACGACATGCTCAAGGTCGGCGGCATCTGGTGCTCGCCCATCGAGATCGAGGCGCGGCTCGTCGATCACCCGAAGGTGCTCGAGGTGGCGGTGGTGGGTCAGGCCGACGCGAACGGGAACGTGAAGCCGGAGGCGTGGGTGGTGCTGCGCGACGGCCTCGCCCCCTCGGAGGCCCTGACGGCCGAGCTCATGGCGCACTGCAAGAACCACCTCGCGCCCTACAAGTTCCCGCGCCAGATCCACTTCGTGGCGGAGCTGCCCAAGACCGCCACCGGCAAGATCCAGCGCTACCGGCTCCGCGGCTGACGCCGGCCCTGGCATCATGGACGACCGATGAGCAATCTGAGGCGCATCGCCGAGGCGCTGGAGCGGCGGCGGGACGACCACCCGGTCGTGCTCGCCACCGTGGTGCGGGTGGAGGGCTCGACCTACCGGCGCGCGGGCGCGCGGCTGCTCGTGTCGGAGGAGCGCTGGCTCGCCGGCGGCGTGTCGGGCGGGTGCGTCGAGCGCGACCTCCTGCAGCGCGCCTTCTTCCGGACCGAGCGCGAGCCGGCGCTGGTCGAGTACGACTCGAGGTCCGACGACGAGGCCGGCTGGGCGCTGGCGCTCGGCTGCAACGGGCTGGTCGAGATCTTCCTCGAGCGCCTGGACCCCCGCGCCGCCGTCCACCCCGTCGACACGCCCGTCCGCTGGATGCGCGCCGGGAAGGCCGGGGTGCTCGCCACCGTCGTCCGCGCGCCGCGGGGCACGCGGTGCGGCGGACGCCTGGCGCTCGACGCCGACGGTCAGGTCGCCTCCGACCTCGGGGACCCCGGGCTCCGCGCGGCCCTGGAGCGGGACGCGCGGGCGGCGCTCCAGGAGCGGCGGTCGGCCGTGCACGCCTACGCCGTCGAGGGCGGAACCGCCGAGGCGTTCCTCGAGTACCTCGCCCCGCCGCTCCAGCTGGCGGTGTTCGGCGAGGGGTACGACGTCCCGCCGCTCCTCGCGCTCGGCGTCGCGCTCGGCTGGGACACCACCCTGGTCTCGAGCCGCCGCACCCTCGCCGGCGCGGGCTCGGCGCCGCGCTGCGACGAGTTCCTGGTGTGCCACCCCGAGGAGACCGCGGCCCGGGTCCGCCTCCGTCCCGGCGCGGCGGCGGTGGTGATGACCCACAACCTCGAGCACGATCTCGCCATCCTCGGCGCGCTGCTCGACTCCCCGGCCGCCTACATCGGCCTGCTCGGACCCCGGCGGAGGACCGAGAAGCTCCTCGCCCGGCTCGAGCGCGAGCGGGGCGCGCTGCCGGCGGAGTCGGTCGCGCGCGTCCACGGCCCCGCCGGCCTCGACCTCGGGGCGGACGGGCCCGAGGAGATCGCGCTCTCCATCGCCGCCGAGATCCGGGCCGTGACCGCCGGCCGCCGCGGCGGGCTCCTGCGCGACCAGGCCGGCCCCATCCACCCGCGCGAGGACCGGTGAGCGCGGCGCGCCACGGCGCGGTCGTGCTCGCCGCCGGGGCCTCGACCCGCCTCGGCCGGCCCAAGCAGCTCCTGGAGCTCTCCGGCGAGCCGCTGGTGCGCCGGGCGGCGCGCACCGCGGCCGAGGCCGGCTACGCGCCGGTGGTGGTGGTGGTGGGCGCGGCGGCGGACCAGGTCCGCGCCGCGCTGTCGGGCGGGCCGTTCGTGGTCGCGACCAACCCGGCCTTCAGCACGGGCGCGGCGAGCTCGGTCCGGTGTGGGCTCGAGACGCTCCTCACGCTGCGCCCGCAGGTGGACGGGGTCCTCCTCACCACCTGCGACCAGCCGCTGGTCGAGGCGAGACACCTCGCGGCGCTCTCGGCCGCGCTGGAGGATGGCCTGCACCCCATCGCGGCCTCGAGCTACGGCGAGACGGTGGGGGTCCCCGCGCTCTTCTCGCGCGTGGTCTTCGACGAGCTCCGCGCGCTCGAGGGCGAGCACGGCGCGAAGCGCGTGATCGTGCAGGACCCGGCGCGCGTGGTGTCGATCGCGCTCCCGGAGGGTGCGCGCGACGTCGACACCGAGGCGGACTGGAGCGCGCTCCGCGGGGAGAGCTGAGGGCCCCGGCCGGTCGCTGCATCCCCGGCAGGGAGCGGGCGATGGCACGCCGCATGCTCATCCTCTGCCGCATGGAGCGGAATAGAACGGCGGGCACGATGTTGCTGCGGGTGAGGTGCTGCCGCTGTGGGCGCGTCGAGCGGCTGGTCGCGCCGGCGAGGTCGGCATTCACGGTGGCGGATGGGCTGTTGCGCGCGCCGTGCCCGGGCGGTACAGGTACCGGCGCTCGGTGCAGCAGCCTCGACCGGCGCGTCGACCTTCGCGTCGAGGATGCCCAGGCGCTGCACTGAGCTGGCGTGATTGCCCGGATCTGCGGCAGCGCGCGGCCCACCCACACGGCAGCGAGGTGCCCATGATCCAGCGGCTCAGGCTCGGTACGGTGAAGAACATCGCGCTCGTCGCGCACGACAGCCGGAAGACCGACCTGCTCGAGTGGGTGCACTACAACCGCGCCGTCCTGAAGGAGCACAACCTGTTCGCGACCGGCACCACCGGCGGCCTCGTGCAGGCGAAGACCGACCTGCCGGTGACCCGGTTCAAGAGCGGGCCGCTCGGCGGCGACCAGCAGATCGGCGCCAAGATCGCCGACGGCGAGCTGGACGTGCTGATCTTCTTCTGGGACCCCCTCGAGCCGCAGCCGCACGATCCCGACGTGAAGGCGCTCCTGCGGATCGCGGTGCTCTACAACATCCCCACCGCGTGCAACCGCGCCACGGCCGACTTCATCGTCGCCTGTCCGCTGTTTCACGACGAGTACGAGCGGCTGGTCGACGACCACGAGCGGATCGTCGGCGTCGTCCACGCGAAGCGGGCCTGAGGGGCCGGAGGGCCCGGGCAGGACCAGGCGCCAGCTCGACCGGGGTGAGGGCTCCCGGGCGTGCCGTCCCCATCCAAGCGGCCATCGGGACCTTGCGGAGCGCCCCTTCTGGCGCTCCCGCTCCACCCGCACGCGGGGCTAGCGTCGCGCCCATCCGGCCAGCCCTGACTGGCAAGGAGGGCACCATGCCGACCCGGACCCGGCGCGCGATCCTCTTCCTCCCGCTCCTCGCCGCGCTCCTCGCCGCCTGCGGAGGCGCGGGCCCGGGCGCCGCCACGGACGCGGCGCCGATCAGCCCGTCGGCCGTGGATCCGGGCAACGCCGGCGGAAACAAGCGCCTCACGGTGATGAGCTGGAACCTCTATCTCGGCGCCGAGCTCGGTCCGGTGATGGCCGCCACCAGCGAGGCCGAGCTCGTGGCCGCCGCCACGGCGGCCTGGGCGATGGTGGTGAAGAACGACTTCCGGGTGCGCGCGGCGGCGATCGCGGACCAGATCGCCTCGGCGCGGCCCGAGCTGATCGGGCTGCAGGAGGCGTACACCTGGCGCCTCGGCGAATCGCCCGACTCGATGGTGGTCGTCTACGACTACGTCCAGACGCTGCTCGACGAGCTCGCCGCCCGCGGGCTGCGGTACCGCGTGGCCGCGCGCACGACGCTCACCGACCTCCAGGCGCCGATCCTGGTCTCGGTCGATCCCCTCGTGACCGCGTCGGTGCGCGGGACCGACAGCGAGGTCATCCTGGCGCGCGGGGACGTGCGCACGGCCAACCCCGAGGCGCACGTCTTCCCCAGCGAACACCTGCTGCAGCTGTCGGTGCTCGGCCAGCCGCTCGAGGTGAAGCGCGGCTGGGCCAGCGTGGACGTGAAGCACCAGGGCGTCTCGCTCCACCTCGTGTCGACGCACCTCGAGGCGTTCCACCCGGGCTTGCGCGCGCTGCAGGCGCAGGACCTCGCCGCGGCGCTCGTCGGCGAGACGAGCCCCGTCGTGCTGATCGGGGACCTCAACTCGGATCCGCTGGACGACGTCGCCGCCAACCGGGACGCGTACCTGGCGATCGCCGGGGCAGGCTTCGAGGACGCGTGGCTCTCGTGGCTGTCCGGTGATCCCGAGCCGCCTCCCGAAGACCCGGCCGGCTTCACCAGCCCGTACCCCGAGGACCTCACCGTGCCCGAGATCGCGCTCGACGAGCGGATCGACTTCGTGATGCTCCGCGGCGCGCTCACCCCGGAGGCGATGGCCGTCCTCGGGACCCACGGCTCGGACCGCGTCTGCGGGGTGAACCTGGCGGGGGTGGAGGTGTGCCTCTGGCCAAGCGATCACGCCGGCGTTCGCGCTACCCTGCGGCTCGAGGACCCGAGGTTCCTCGCCCTCGCTCGCTGACCGGAGGCTCCACCCTGGACGCCCTCACGCTCCTCGCGCAGTCGCTCGGCCTCGCCTTCGCGTCCGGGATCAGCCTGTACGCGACGGTCGCGTTCGCCGGCCTTGCCCAGCAGCTCGGCTGGCTGACCCTGCCCGGGCCGCTCCACGCGTTCGGCGACCCCATCGTCATCGCGATCGCCGGGGCGCTCGCGCTCGTCGAGGTGCTCGCGTCGCTGGTGCCTGGGATCGCCACGGCGTGGGAGGCCGTGCACACCGCCATCCGGCCGGTGGCGGCCGGCGCGCTGGCGGCGCTGGCCGCCTGGGGCGCCAGCCCGCGCGTGATCGTCCTGGCGGCGCTGCTCGGCGGCGCGCTCGGGCTCGCCACCCACGCCACCAAGCTCGGCGTTCGCGCGGCGGTGGACCTGTCGCCCGAGCCGATCACGAACGCCGCCGCGACCACGGCGGAGCTGTCGGTGGTCGCCGCGCTGGCCTGGGCGGTCTGGAACCACCCCTTCATCGCGCTGGCGGCCGCGCTCGCGCTGCTGGTCGCCCTGTTCCTGGTCATGCGGGCGCTCTGGCGCATGGCGGGGCGGGCGCTCCGGACCACGCTCGGCGGATAAGCGCGCCGCGCAAGGTCAGCCGCGCCCGGTGAGGGTGGGGCGCACCCGTTCGACCAGCTCGTCCATCCACTCGATCACCGCCCGCACGCGCGGCGAGCGGCGCAGGTCGCCGTGCACGAGCAGCCACAGCTCGTGGGGGACCGGCTCCGGCCCCTCCAGGCGCATCAGCCCGGGATCGTCGTCCGCCAGGAACCGCGGCAGCACGGCCACGCCGATCCCCGCCCGCGCCGCGGCGAGCAGCGACGCGGAGCTGTTGCTGCGGAAGACGACCCGGCGCGCCGGGGCCACGCGCTCGAGCCAGCGCTCCTGCGGCACGCCGGACAGGCCCTCGTCGAAGCCGACGAAGGTGTCGGCCTCGAAGTCCACCTCGCGCCGGCGCGAGCCGTCGCGCGGGCGCGCGGCGTAGAGCCCGTAGGCGACCTCGGACAGCCGGCGCGTCACCAGGCCGGCGTCGCGCGGCCGGCCCATGCGCAGGGCCAGGTCGGCCTCGCGGCGGGTGAGGTCGAAGGTCCGCTGGTCGGCGGCGATCTCGAGCACCAGCCCGGGGTGCCGCTCGCGGAGCGCGGGGAGCGCGGGCACGAGCAGGTGGGCCGCGAGGTGCGCGGCGGTGGTGAGCCGCACCGAGCCCACGAGCGCGCGATCCTGCGCGTCCACGTGGCGGGCCAGGGCGAGCACGTCCTGCTCCACGCGCGAGGCGAGCTCGGCCAGCTCCTGCCCCGCCGCGGTGCACGACCAGCCCTGCGGGCCTCGCTCGAAGAGCGCGATCCCGAGCGCCTCCTCCAGCGCGCCGACGCGGCGGGCGACGGTGTTGCGGTCGACCCCGAGCCGCTGCGCCGCGCGCGCATGGCTCCCGGTCCGCACCAGCTCGAGGAAGAACCTGAGGTGGCCCCAGTCCAGGCCGGCGCGTTCGTGCGCGGGGGCGGCGCCTGACTGCGCCTTCAAGGTCGGCCTCGGCAACGGTAACTCCTCCCACGAGCCGCGGAGCACGCGGCGGGCGAAAGGATAGAGGCCATGACCTCCCCAGCGTCGGACAAAGTGGCATCCCCTTGGTGGGTCGCGCGTGACGTGGGCCTGCGCGACGCGGAGCCGGTGCCCTTCCCGCTCCCGCTCGCTCGGCCGCCGGCGCGCGCCAGGCGGCGGACGGCCGGCCCGCCGCGCTTCGAGCGCGCGGCGCGGCGCCGGTCGGAGGGCCGGGTCGCGGTCGCGCTGGCGGTGCTGTGGGTGGTGCTGTGGACCGTGTTCACCCTGGGTGTGCTCGTCCCGGCGGCCACCGTGCACGAGCGCGGTCCGGCCGAGGCGCCGAGCTCTCAGGGCTCCCGCAGCTCGTACACGTTCCAGAGCCCGCTCATCAGGACTGTGTTGACGCCCGGCTCGAACACGATCCGGTCGAAGAACGGCCTGAACCGCTCCTCGAAGCGGCACGCCACGTAGCGCGCGCCGAAGCGCTCGCGGATGCTGGCCGCCAGCCCGGGGGGCGCCACGCGCGGGAGGCTGTACCAGAGGGCGTAGCGCTCCGGGTCCTTCAGGGCGAAGAGGGTGGGATCGAGCGCGACGATGAAGCGCCGCTCGGGCAGGGCCAGCATCAGCGTGCCGGTGAGCCCCCACTCGCAGGTGAAGACCTGCGCGCCCTCGGGGATCCGCGACCGGAGGGCCTGCACCTCCTCGACGGTGACGCGCGGCTCGCGCATGGCCACCGCCTCGAGGAGGCCGCGGCTCTCGCGCACGCTGTAGACGGCGCAGGCGAGGAGCGTGACGCCCACGATCACGGCCGGGCGGAGCGCGCGCCAGGTCTGGGAGCGCAGCGAGCCGGCCGACAGCGCGAAGGCGGCCACCGAGAGCGGGACGAAGTACTCGGTGAAGCGGGCGGTCCGCAGGGTCAGCAGGAAGAAGGCGGACGCCGCCAGCGCGAAGGTGAGCGGCACCGCGTCGTCGCGGCGCCTTCGCCAGGCGAGCCCGAGGGCAGCGAGGGTCATGACCGCCGGCGGGAGGAGGAGCTTCGCCCACTCGCCGAGGGTGAACGCCCGGAACTCGTCCCCGAGCTCGATGCCCTTGCCGCCCCGCCCAGGCGCCGCCCACCAGCACGTCGGAGAGCACGGTCCAGCTGAAGCGGACCAGGTGAAGCGCGTTGGGGTGGAGGGCCACGCCCGCCGCCACGGCCGCCGCGGCCACGGCGGGGACCCGCCACCCGGGCCGCCGGCCCGCCAGCGCGCGCGCCGCCTCGGCCAGGAGCGCGAGCACCACCGGCAGCTGCCAGGCGACGTACGCCCAGGGGTAGAGCGCCGAGGCGACCGCCAGCACCCGGAGCCGCCCGCGCGCGGCCGCCCAGAGCACCACCAGCGCGAGCGCGATGGAGAGCAGGTGCGGGCGGACCAGCGTGAAGCGGTACAGGAAGGCGGAGGAGGCGAGCAGCGGCGCGAGCGCCCACAGCCCGGCGAAGGGCACCCGCTCGCGCCGGAGCACCAGGAACAGCGCCCCGAGCAGCACGGCGCCGCAGAGGGTGCCCACCACGTTCGCCGCCAGCGCGGCGTCGAGCCCCGCCAGCGGCACGAACAGCAGGTGGAACAGCAGCTCCTTGTCCGCGTAGTGGTCGGCGAGGATCGAGAAGGGCGTCCAGGGAAAGGCCTGGAGGATCCCGTGGTCGTGGATGAGCCGGCCGACCGCGACGTGGTAGTCGGTGTCGGCGTCCTCCGCCACGTGCAGGAAGCCGAACTGGACGAAGGCCGCCGCGCCGGCGTGGAGCGCGAGCCAGGCGGCGATGGCGAGCGAGGCGCCCGCGCGGCCGCGCCCCGCCGCGGGCGCGGCCGGCGCGGAAGGAACGGGACGCTCCGGAGCCGCCTCGAGCACCGCCTCTCCTCCTCGCGCGCCCGGCCCGGAGCCAGGCGCGCCTCGTCACGCCAGGTTGTGGAACACCCGCTGGACGTCCTCGTCCTGCTCGAGCGTGTCCACCAGCTCGAGCACCTCGCGCGCCTGCGCCTCGGGGAGCTCGACCGTGGTCTGCGGGATGTACTCCGACTCGGCGGAGAGGAGCGGCAGCTTCCGCTCCTCGATGGCCGACTGGAGCTGCCCGAAGCTCGCGAAGGGGCAGCGGACGATCACCTGCGGCTCGTCCTTCTCGCCCTTCCCCTCGCCCATCTCCTCGAGCCCGTGGTCGATGAGCTCGAGCTCGAGCGCCTCGAGGTCGAGCCCCTCCGGCGAGAGCCGGAACACGCCCATCCTCTGGAACTGGAACGCCACGCTGCCGGCGTTGCCGAGCTTGCCGCCGTGGTTGTTGAAGTGCATCCGGACGTTCGCCACCGTGCGCACCACGTTGTCGGTCGCGGTCTCGACCACCACCGCCACGCCGTGCGGCGCGTAGCCCTCGTAGAGCACCACCTCGAAGGCCTGCTGGTCCTGGCCGCTGGCGCGCTTGATGGCGGCCTCGACCTTGTCCTTCGGCATGTTGGCGGCGCGCGCGTTCTGCAGCACGCGGCGGAGAGTCGGGTTGTGGTCGGGGCTCGGACCGCCGGACTTCACCGCGATGGCGATGTCCTTGCTGATCCGCGTGAACAGCTTGGCCATCTTGTTCCACCGCGCGAACATGGTGGCCTTGCGGGTCTCGAAGATGCGTCCCATTGGTCCTCTCGGCGCGGGCCGGCGGGCGTCTCCCCGGAGCGCCCCCGCGAGGGGGCGGATATCGCAGGATCGGCTCTGGAAGCAAGCGCTTCGCCGCGCCGGGCGAGCGAGCGCCCGGGCGACGGCGGCGGCCTGGAAGACCTGGGAAGAGAACGGCGGAGCTCAGGGTCGGGACGCGGCGACCGCGCGGAGCGCCTCCTCCACGAGCTCGAGCCGGTCGTTCCCGACGAAGAGCTCGTCCCCCACGAAGAGCGCCGGCGCGCCGAAGGCGCCGCGGTCGATCGCCTCCTGAGTCTGCCGCGCGAGCGCGTCCTTGAAGCCGGGAGCGGCGGCGAGGAGCGCCGCGCCGTCGAGGCCGGCCGCGGCCGCCGCGGTGGAGATCACCTCGGGCTGCGAGAGGTCCCTCCCCTCCCCCCAGTAGGCCCGGTAGAGCGCGTGCGTGAACGGGACGAGCTTCCCGAGCGCCTCCGCGGCGAGCGCCGAGCGGAGCGCGAGGATCGGGGCGGCCGGGAAGACCGGCGGGTGCACCAGCGGGACGCCGAGGCGCCTCGCCCAGCGCGCGAGGTCGATCCACATGTGCCGCTCCTTGGCCGGCGTCTCGAGCGGCGCCCGGTTGCCGGTGGCCTTGAAGACGGCGCCGAGCAGGAACGGACGCCAGCGGAGCGTGGCGCCGGTCCGGGCCGCCACCGCCTCGACGCGCGTCGAGGCGAGGTACGAGTACGGGGAGACGAAGTCGTAGAAGAACTCGAGCTCGGCCACGGGGGCTCCAGGTCGGGTGGTCCGCCGATGGTAACAGCCCGGCCGCGGAGGAAGCACGGCGCGGGGCGGCGCCTCCCGGTTACGAGAGTCCGGCGCCCAGGGAGGCGCAGGAGGACTCGACGTGGAAAGGCTCGTGCTCTCGGACGAGGAGTGGCGCCGTCGGCTCACCCCGGAGCAGTACGACGTGCTTCGCCGGCACGGGACGGAGCCGGCCGGCTCCGGGTGCTTCCTCGGGACGAAGGAGCCCGGGACCTACGTCTGCGCGGGCTGCGGAAACCCGCTCTTCCGCTCGGGCGAGAAGTTCGAGTCCGGCACCGGCTGGCCCTCGTTCACCCGGCCGATCGGGCCGGACGCGGTGACGGACGTGGAGGATCGCTCGTACGGCATGCGGCGGACCGAGGTCCGCTGCGCCCGCTGCGACGGTCACCTCGGCCACGTGTTCCCCGACGGGCCGCCGCCCACCGGGCTGCGCTACTGCATGAACTCGCTCGCGCTCCAGCACGTGAAGGAGGCCGAGCCCGCCCCGTGAGCGGCTCGTGCCCGCTCCGCCGGCGCCGACTCGCCCCGTCAGCGTGCCAGGCGCCGCAGCTGCCTGGGCGTGAGGAGCCACTTCAGCTGCGCGCGTCCGGGCTCCGGGGACGTGCCGAGGGCCAGCAGGCACGCGCCGCCCTTCTTCAGCGCGACGAGCCCCTGGCTTCGCCCCGACAGCAGGTAGCCGATCAGGTGCGAGAGGTGGGGCTCGTGGCCCACCACCGCGACGAGCCCTTGCCGCCGGCGACGCCTCAGCCACTGGACGAGCGAGCGAGGGTCCGCGTCGGGGGCGAGCTCGGGCAGGCGCGCCTTCGCCTCGATCCCCAGGGCCTCCTCGAGGAGCACGCCCGTCTCGACGGCGCGCACGAGCGCGCTGGTCGCGAGCAGCTCGACCGGGTCGAGCACCTCCCTCAGCCCGCGGGCAGCGCGCCGGAACTTTCGGCGCCCCTCCGTCGTGAGGGGGCGCTCCGCGTCGTCCTCTCCGGTCCGGGCGGAGGCGTCGCAATCCTCCGCGATGGCGTGGCGTACGACGAGCAGGTCCACGGTCGAGCCTCCTCCGTCCAGTCTGCCAGCGTGCCAGGACGCGGCGAATCCTCGCGGTGGGTCGCCCTCGAGCGTGACGGAGCGCGTCGATCCCGAACGGGGCGAGTCGCGAGGATGACTTCGGCCGCATGCTTCAGGCAGCACATGCGGATCGATGAGCGAACGATCGGCCTCCCGGTGGAGGAGGGCGCGCGCGCCGTGGCGCTGGGGCTCCTCTCCGAGGCGAGCGAGGCTGCGAGGCGGCTCGTCGCAGGCGCCGATGACGAGGTGCTGCACGACTTCAGGGTGGCGCTTCGCCGCCTGCGGAGCGCGCTGCGCGCCTTCCGGCCCTGGCTCGGGGAGAGCGTCGCGCCGCGGCACGAGAAGCGGCTGAGGCGGCTCGCGCACTCGACCAACGAGGCGCGCGACGCCGAGGTCCAGCGCACCTGGCTGGACACCCAGCGCGGCGCGCTCGGGTCGGAGCGACGCCGCGTGGGGTTCGACCTCCTCGTCGAGCGACTCGAGGATCGGCGGCGCGCAGGCCCCGGGACGGCGCGTCTGGCGCGGAGGTACTGGCGCGTCGAGGAGAAGCTCCGGCGGCGGCTCCGGAGGCGCGCTCGAGGCGACCGGGCCGAGGCGAGCCTCGGGCACGCGCTCGTCACGCTCGTCGGCGAGCAGGTCCAGGCCCTGCGCGGGCGGATGGACGCCATCCGGGACGCCGCGGACCTGGAGGCAGTCCACCGGGCGCGCATCGAGGGCAAGCGGCTGCGCTACCTGCTCGAGCCGCTCCGAGGCCACCGCCACGCCGACGCCAGCCACTCCGTCGATCACCTGAAGCGGCTGCAGGACGTGCTCGGGGATCTGCACGACACGCACGTGCTCGCCTGCGAGCTGCGCGAGGTCCTGGTGGACGCCACCGCGGAGCGGGCCCGCCAGGTCCACGACGCCCTCCTCTCGGCCGGAGCGGAGGCACAGGTCCGTGATCGGCTGCGGGCGAGCCCGCGCCCGGGCCTGCTCGCGCTCGCGCGGCTGGTCCGCGAACGACGCGACGCCCTCCACGCCGAGCTCGAGCGCGAGTGGCGCAGGGGAGGCATGGACGCGCTCACGGCCGAGGTGCGGGCCGTCTCCGCGTCGCTCGAGGCCCGCGCGGGCGGCGAGGTCGAGCGGGAGCGCAAGCACGTGCGCGCCGGATCGCCGCGCGCGGCCAAGGGGGCGGCTGCACGACGCCGTGCGACGCACTCCCACCGGCGGCGACCCTCGCCCGGGTGAGGCCACGCAGCACGCTGACCTTGCGACTGCGGGTCGGGGCAGGTCGGGGCGCACGCGCCCGGGCCGACGTGCTACGACACGGCAGGGAAATGCAGCCCGCGCCCGCGCCGCTCCTCCTCCTCCTGCTCCCCGGCCTCGACGGGACCGGCACCCTCTTCTCGCGCTTCGTCGCGGCCGGCAGCGGCGCGCTCGAGCCGCGCGTCCTCCCGTACCCGCCCGACCGGATCCTGGGTTACGCCGAGCTCGCCGAGCGCGTCCTGCGCGAGCTGCCGGCGGACCGGCCCTTCGCGCTCCTGGGCGAGTCGTTCGGCGGGCCGCTCGCGCTCCGCGTCGCGGCGGCGTGCCCGCCCGGGCTGGTGGGCGTGGTGCTCGCCTCGAGCTTCCACGCGCGGCCGGCCGCGAAGCTGGTGCGGCTGCTCCAGCCGCTCTCCTCCGCCTTCTTCCGCATGCCGCTGTCCGCGCACGCCGTCCGGCTCCTGCTCGGCGGGCTCGACGCGCCGGACGACCTGGTCGCGGAGGTGCAGGCGGCGGTGGCGTCGGTCCGGCCGCCCGTGATGGCCGCGCGGGCGCGCGAGGCGCTGCGGGTGGACGCGAGCGCGTCCGTGCGCGGCTGCCCGGTGCCGCTCCTCTTCCTGGGCGGGAAGCGGATCGGTTGCTCCGCACCGCCCTGCCCATCGAGCTGCGGGTGCTCCGGCCCGACGCGGAGATCCGGATGCTCGACGCCCCGCACCTGCTGCTGCAGCGCCAGCCCGCGCAGGCGATGCGGATCGTGGAGGAGTTCCTGCTCCGCCGCGCCGGAGCGCGGGCGGCCCGGCGCCCCGCCTGAGCGCGCCGGGCTCCCGCGCCCGGATCCGACGACTGCAATGCGTGCTCAGGCGCCGGCGAGGTCGGGCCCGGGCCGGGAGGCCCTCCGCGACCTCAACGGCTGGTGGTCGTGGCCGCGTGATCGACCGCCCGCCGCGGCTCGTCGCGGGGGCCCGCCGCGGGCCGCGCCGCCTCCCGCGCCGCCGCGTCCCGCTCGGCGTGGACGCGGGCGGCCGCCAGCGCCGCCTCGCGCTCGCGGAGGTCGCGCTCGAGCGCGGTGCGCCGCTCCTCCAGCGACCGCACCTGGGCCTCGGCCAGCGCGGCGCGGTGGCGGGCCTCGTCGCGCTCGCCCCCCGCCCGGCCGGCCTGACCCACCGCGACCGCCTCGCGCGCCTGCGCGTCCGCCTGGCTCGCGCGCGCGCCCGCCAGCTGGGCCTCGAGGCCCGCGGCCCGCTCCAGCGCCTGGCGGGCCTCGGCCTCAACGCGCTCCGCCGCGGCGCGGGCCTGCTCCGCCTCGGCGCGGGCCGCGCCCAGCGCCTGCTCGAGCTTCGGGCAGCTGGTCGAGCCGCGCCTCGATGCGGGCGAGCTCCTTCTGCTTCGCGCCGGCCGCCCCCTCCAGCCGCGCCACCTCCTGCTCCACCGCCCGCCGCGCGCCGTCGAGCTCCTCAATCTGCACGCGCAGCGCCGCCTCGCGCTGCCGGAGCTCTCCCACGCGGCGCGGTGAGCTCCTGGTAGCCGGCCAGGCCGAGCGGCAGGAGCACCGCCAGCACCCCCGCGCCGGCCGCGAGCTCGCGGCCGTGGCGGCGCGCGAAGAGGAGCGCCCGGCGGGCGAGCGAGCGGCGGTCGTGGAAGGTCGGCTCGAGGGCGCGGAAGCGGCGCAGCTCCTCGGCCAGCGCGTCCGCGCCGGCGGGCCGGTGGTCCGGCTCCGGCGAGAGGGCGCGCATCGCGATCTCGCGCAGGCGCGGCGGCACGCGGGCGGGCAGCGGCGCGGGCGGGCCGTCCTCGCCGCCTTCGCGCCCGGGGTGCGGCGGCGCGCCGGCGAGGAGGAAGTAGAGGGTGCCGCCGAGCGTGTAGACGTCGGAGGACGGCGAGGGCGGCAGGTGATCGCGGTACTGCTCCGGCGCCATGTAGGCGAGCGTGCCGGTGGGCGTCGAGCCGGGCGCGGCCACCCCGGCGGCCGCGAGCGAGGTGGCGATGCCGAAGTCGGCCAGCATCACCCGGTGCGTCTCCGGCGTGAGGAGCACGTTGTCCGGCTTCACGTCTCCGTGCACCACGCCGGTCCGGTGGGCGGCGTGCACCGCGCGCGCGAGGTCCTCCACCAGGCGCGCCGCCTCGATCGGATCGAGCCCCGGCTGCGCCTCGCGGAGCGAGCGGCCGATGCGGATCGAGCCGGGGCTCCCCTCGTCGGGATCGGCGCAGACCGCCATCTCGACGTAGAACGGGCCGCCGTCGATCCGGCCGGCGTCGAAGACCGGGACCACGTGCGCGCTCGGGATGCGCCGCGCCCGGCCCGCCTCGCGCCGCACCTGCTCGACGAACCGGCTCATCCCCGGACCGGGCCGGAGCAGCTTCACCGCCACGAAGCCGTCGAGGGCGGCCCGCCGCGCCAGGTACACCTTGCCGTGGGCGCCGGCGCCCAGCTCGCGCTCGAGGGTGAACGGGCCGAGCTCGCATGGATAGGGACCGGCGGGGAGCGGCGCGTCGGGGCGGTCGTAGTGGGCGAGCAGCCCGTGCACCAGCCCCTCGAGCTCGGCGTCGCCGCCGCACAGCTCGGGCACGAGCCGCGGCCAGTCGGCGCGGTCGTACTTGAGGACCACGTCCACCACCAGGTCGGCGCCCATGAGCCGCCTCACGCGTCCGCCTCCCCCGCCCGCCCGCCCCGCGCCTCGCGCGTCGCGGCCCAGGCCGCGAAGAGGCGCAGGTCGTGCTCCACCCGCGCCTCCGGCACCGCCAGGGCGGCGGCGATGGCGCCGCGCGGCTCGCCGCCGAGGTAGAAGCGGCGCGCCATCTCGGCGATGGCCGGCCCGCGGGAGAGGCGCGGGTCCTCCGCCGCCGCCTCGAGCGCGCGCTCCAGGCGCGGCAGGTCCGGCGCCAGGGCGAGCCGCGCCCAGGCCAGGAAGAACGCGATCCGCTGCTGGACCATGGCCTTCGACTCGCCGAGCAGCTCGGCGGTCTCGGCCTGGGTGAAGCCGGCGATGAGGTGGCACTCCACCGCCCGCGCGACGCGGCGGCGCCGCGAGACGTGCCGGTCGGCCCGCAGCCGGTCGAGGAGCTCGAGGACCTGCACCACCTCGTCGCCCGCCGGCGCGATCGGCTCGCCGGCGAGGAGCGTGAGCACCGGCAGGACCGAGGCCGCCTCGCGGCGGCTGCGCCGGACGGTCGCGCGCCAGCGCGAGATCCAGAGCCGCCGGATGAGCACCAGGCAGTAGGCGGTGAAGTGTCGCCGGTCGCGGAAGGTGGTCCGTCGGCTCAGGATGCGCAGGAGCGCGGTGTGGAGGCCGGCGGTGCCGGCCAGCGTGGGCGGCGCGCCGCGGCTCATGGCGCGGACGCGGTCGCGCAGGTCGTCGTACGCCTCGGCGACCAGCCGCTCGACGCTGCTCCGCTCCTGCTCGCCCGTCTCGTTCGCCATCCGTCCCAGTCCGTCCCACGAGCCTACGACACGGGGCGGGGTGGGAGCACGTCCGCGCACCGTCGCGCGCGGGCGGCATCGAGCAAATTCCCGAGGGACGCTGTGGGGTTCGGCGATGGAGGCGGGGTGCGCGGTGGCCAGGAGCGGGCGCGGTGGCGTTTGAAGGATCGAGGGGCGGCCGATCGCCTCGAGGAGGAGCCGATGAGCGTCTACCACCTTCACCCACCTCGCCGGCGCGCCGACGCCCGGGCCGCCGAGCACGCCCGCTGGAGCGCGCTGCTCTCGACGGCGCGCGTCGCCGCCGCCGCGGTGCTGCGGCTGCCGCCCTCGCACCCGGACGTCGAGGACCGCGCGCAGGACGCGCTGGTGGCGTTCCTGGCCTCCGGCCTCCCGCGGTTCGACGGCGCGCGCGGCACGCAGGCGGCGCTGCTCGCGGCCATCGCGCGGAACTGCGCGCTCGGCCACCTCCGCGCGCGAGCCATCCGGGTGCGGGCCGGCGCGCGCCTCCGCGACGAGCGGCTCCCCTCGGGGATCGACGCCGAGCACCGCCGCGTCGAGGCGGCCCGCGATCTCGGGAGCGTCCTCTCCCGCCTCCGCCCGGACCACGCCGACGCGCTCGTCCGGATCGATCTCAGGGGCGAGCGGATCGGCGAGGCGGCGCGGCAGCTCGGGCGGACCTACACGGCCGTGAACGCCGAGGTGGGCAAGGCCCGCGCCTCGGCGCGGCGGGTGGCGAGGGAGCTCGCGGCGGCCTGACGCAGTACGGGTAGCCGGTGAGGAGCGGCCGGGCACATTTCGCTTCGCGAAAAGGTGCCTCGGCCGGTGATCGAATGCCGGCTACAGCACCACCAGCCCCATCCGCGCGGCCTGGACGATCGCCTCCGCGCGCGACTCGACGCCGAGCTTCCCCAGGATCGCGTTCACGTGGAACTTGGCGGTGTGCTCGGAGACGCCGAGCCGCGCCGCGATGGCCTTGTTCGAGAGCCCCTCGGCGAGCAGGGCGAGCGCCTCGCGCTCGCGCGGGGTGAGCGGCTCGGACGGCGCCGCCGCCGGGAGCCGGATCAGGTCGCCCGCGAGGTCGCCGTCGAGCACCGTGAGCCCGCGCGCGGCGGCGAGCAGGGCCGCCGCGATCGACTCCGCGTCCGCGCCGCGGAGCAGGGCGCCGCGCGCGCCCGACCGGAGCGCCGTCGGCCGCCTCGCGCTCGTCGAGGACCAGCGCCACCACCGGCGCCGGCGCGGACCGGAGCTGCTCGGCGCCGCCGCCGCCGAGATCCCACAGCAGGACCGCGGGGGCCGAGCGCGGCGGACGCGGCGGCGACCTCGCCCGGCGTCACCTGGCCCGGCCAGGGAGAGCTCGCGCCGCGCCGCCGCCACCAGCGCGGCGAGCCCACCGCGCGCGAGCGGGTCCGACGAGACGACGAGGACGGGGAGCGGCTCCATGGCGCGCCGACGGATCTAACGCCGGCCCGGCGCGCCGTCCGTGGCCTGCCCATCCGGCCAGGTCGATCCTGCCCGTCCCGCCGATGTGCGGGGCGCCGCCGGCCCCTAGGCTTCCCTCGAACCCGAAAGGAAGCTCATGGACCCCATCGCGCAGGACCTCCTCACCCAGCTCTCCGGCCGCATCGCCGCCCTCGGGGCCGCGGGCGCCGCCCACGTCGTTCGCGTCGACGGTCGCCGGCAGACGCCCGCCTCCGGCGTGGTCTGGTCCGCCGACGGCGTGGTGGTGGCGCCGCACCACGCGCTGCCCCGAGACGAGGAGGTGGGCGTCGGGCTCCCGTCCGGCGAGACCACCACCGCCGAGATCGTCGGCCGCGATCCCAGCACCGACCTCGCGGTGCTCCGGGTCCGCGCGGCCGGCCTCTCGCCGGCCACCTTCGCCGACGGCGCCGAGGCCGCGGCCGGAGAGCTCCTGATCGGCGTGTCGCGCCCCGGCCGCAGTCCGCGGGTCGCGCTCGGGCTGCTGGCGCGGACGGCCGGCGAGTTCCGCGCGGCCCGGGGCGGGCGCGTGGACCGCTTCCTCGAGACCTCGCTCGATCTCCACCCCGGCGTCTCCGGCGGGCTGGTGCTCCGCCCCGACGGCGCGGCGCTGGGCGTCGCGACCTCCGGGCTCCTGCGCGGCCACGTGATGATCCTCCCCGCCGCGACGCTCCGCCGGGTGGTGAAGGCGGTGCTCGCCCACGGCGAGATCCGCCGCGGCTATCTCGGGCTCGCCACCTACCCGGTCCCGCTCCCGCCCGCGCTCCGCGCCGCGACCGGCGAGGAGGTGGCGCTCCTCGTCTCGCGCGTGGAGCCGGAGAGCCCCGCCGCGCGGGCGGGCATCCTGCTCGGCGACGCGCTCCTCTCGGTGGGCGGCGAGGCGATGCAGGACCCCGGGGAGCTCCTGGCGCTGCTCGGCGAGGAGCGGATCGGCGACACGGTGTCGATGCGGCTCCTGCGCGCCGGCGAGGTGCGCGAGGTGAGCGTCACCATCGGCGCGCGCGGGGGGCGGTCGTGACCTCGCTCGAGGCGCTCTCCGCCGACGTGGCGGAGCTGGTGGCGCGCGCGGCGCCGGCGGTGGTGGGGGTGGAGCACCGCCGCGGCCAGGGCTCGGGGCTGGTGCTGGCGCAGGACGGCTACGTCGTCACCAACGCCCACGTGGCGCGCGGCGGCGGGCCGCTCCGGGTCCGGCTCTCCGGGGCGCGCGTGGTCCCCGCCGAGCGGGTGGGCACCGACGCGCGGACCGACCTGGCGGTGCTCCGGGTGGAGGCGCGCGACCTCGCGGTCCTGGCGCTCTCCGAGCGCCGGCTCTCGGTGGGCGAGCTGGTGGTGGCCATCGGCAATCCGCTCGGGTTCGAGCGATCGGTGTCGCTCGGGGTGGTCTCGGCGCTCCACCGGAACCTGCCCACGCCGGAGGGCGGGACGCTCGAGGGGCTGGTCCAGACCGACGTCTCCATCAACCCGGGCAACTCGGGCGGTCCGCTGCTCGACGCGCGCGGCGCCGTGGTCGGCATCACCACCGCCATGCTCCCCTGGGCGCGCGGCATCGGCTTCGCGGTGCCGGCGCGGACGGCGAGCTGGATCGCCTCGGTGCTGATCCGCGACGGCGAGGTCCGCCGCCCGTTCCTCGGGATCGCGGCCCGTGGCGAGGACCTCGAGCCGGTCGTCGCCGTCGAGGCGGGCCACCCCCGCGGCGTGCGCGTGCTCGAGGTGGTGGAGGGCTCCCCGGCGCAGGCGGCCGGCCTGGCGGGGAACGATCTCCTGCTCGCCGCGGGCGGCAGCCCGGTCGAGACGCTCGACGACCTGCAGCGGGTGCTGGTGCTCGCGCCGGACGGCGAGATCGCGGTCGAGGTGCTGCGCGGCGGGCAGCGCCGGGGCGTCGCGATCCGGCCGCGGCGCGCGGCGCGGGCCGCGGCCTGAGCGCAGCCGGTGAGGAAACTACGGGCCCGAGCGCAGTCGGTCGGAAACTGGCCCGCGCGCAGCCGGCAGGGAGCGGCCGGCGCGAGCGCAGCCGGTGAGGAGCGGCCGGGCACACTTCGCTTCGCGAACTGTGCCTCGGCCGGATGTTGGAAGCCGGCTGGTGCCTCGGCCGGATGTTGGAGCCTGGCTACCGGGCCACCACCGTCCCGTCCGAGCGGGTGTCGCCGGGGAGGCGGAGCTCGGCGCGCCGGTTCTGCGACCAGGCCGACTCGCCGTCGCCCTGCACGGCCGGCAGCTCCTTGCCGAAGGAGACGGTCTCGATGGCCGCGGTGACGCCGAGGCCGGCCAGGTAGCCCTTCACCGTCTCGGCGCGGCGCGCGCCCAGCGCGAGGTTGTAGGCGGCCGTGCCGCGCTCGTCGCAGTGCCCCTCGACCAGCACCGAGGCGCTCCGGCGCTGCTGGATGCACTGCGCGTCGGCGCGGAGCGCCTCGAGGGCGGTCGGCTCGAGCTGCGCGGAATTGAAGGCGAAGGTGACGCGGGTCGTGGCGCAGGCGGGCGCGGCGACGCAGCGGCCATCGGTGCACACCTCGCCGGCGGCGCAGGCGGCGTCGGACGAGCAGGTGCCCGGCGCGGGTGCCGCCGCCTGGGCGGGCGCGGTGGACGCGGACGGCTGGGCGTCGAGGACCTCGGTGGAGGGCTTCACGGCCTTGCCCTGCGAGGCGCAGGCGGCGAGGAGGAGGAGCGGGACGGCGACGGACGCGGGATGGGCGAGGCGCATGCGGGACTCTCCAGGCTCGACGAGCCGGTCTTACGCGGGGCGTCATCCCCCGCTGCCCTCCCTATGCCCGCTCCCAGGTTTCTCTCCGGCGCGCCCCTTCTGGATTAACTTCTCGCCAGATGGCGACCAGGCAACACCCGCCCCACCCCTTCACGCT
>CAVTDL010000003.1:0-370053 GCA_963733485.1 uncultured delta proteobacterium
ATCTGACGCATCTACCTCTCCTCTCGCGACTCCGATTCCCGAGCACCCGGCCGCACCGTTCGGGTGGACGGTCGCCGTGCTCGGGGCCTGCGCTCGCCGGTAGGGGCTATCCGGTACCGCTATACCAAGATGCGTCGAAACGCCGCAAGCCCTGCGCGCATTACCTAGTGACAAGGGCGGTTTCGTCCTCGTCTACAAGCGACTCAGTCCGCCGCCCAGTTGAAGCTCCCCCACACCGATCTGTCCACGATCGCGACGTGCGAGTCGAACCAGGTGAACCCGCTCGACTTCCTCGCGGAAGTCCTGCTGCGCGTGCAGAGCCACCCGCGACGGATCGACGAGCTCCTGCCGCACAACTGGAGCAGCACCAGGCTCGACTCATCCCAGGTCAGCAAGCGCCGGCGCCGCTGCTACACTCCAACGATGGCTTATGACGCGGATCTTGAAGGCGCCCACCGCCATTGCGCGAGCCACCGCACTGAGATGTTCTGACCAGTCCTGCCTGCGGGTGCTTCTACTGCCTCGCTGTGTTCAGCCCGACCGAGATTCGTGACTGGGTTGACGAGGACGGGGATGGAGTTGGGACGGACCGCGCTGTGTCCCCGATGCGGAATAGATGCGGTGATCGGATCAAACGTGGGCGTGCCCATCGAGCAAGCGTTCCTCATGAAGATGCACGCGTCTGGTTCGAGCGGACGATCCCGTTGAAGAAGTGAGGACGTACCGCTTCGACCCGCACCGTCAACCTGTCGATCCTCGGGCGGTTACGGTGGTGCAGCTCCTTGCAGCCGCGCGGCCGCGCGCGTTTCTCTCGAGATCTGAAAGAGAGCTCGCCCGGACTATCCGCTTTCGCGTGCAGTTCCGGGGCTTCAGCAGTCGGGGCGAGGAGAAGCTCCGCCACGGGCGAGGGTGAGGAGCGCGAGCGCGCGCGCCCGGCATCAGCGACAACCTCGTCGGGGAAGACTCGTCGATCCCATACACCAGGAGCTTCGGGCGAAGGACGGCTTGCGGACGCCGTGTCTCACCGGACGCAGAAGATTGCTTTTCGTTCATTGGTGCGACAATCTCCTCACGGGCAATCCTGCATCGGGGGAGGGCGCTCATGAGCGCGGCCAGAACGAGGTGGCGCATGGCACGGCGTCGCGCGGCGCTGCTCGCCTCGAGCGCCTTCGCGGTCCTGGTCCTTCTCCCGCTGCTCGTTTCCTGCAGCGGCGGGGGCGGAGACCGGAAGGACGTCACGCCCCCGGCCACCACCCCGGCCCCTGCGGCGGGGCTCTATGCGTCGGCGCAGTCGGTCACGCTGGCCGCCGACGTGCCGGCCACGATTGACTACTGGTCGACGGGGTGATGCCGTCAGTCGGCGGCGCCAGCACGTTCAGCGGCGCGAGCCCCGTGAGCGGCATCCAGGTCTCCGGCGAGACGACGCTGCTGCAGTACTTCGCCGTCGACGCCGCGGGGAACGGGAGCCCGTGAAGAGCGCCACGTACGTGGTGAGCACCGGAGCCGCCACCGGCGCAGGCGACACGCAGGATCACTTCCCGCTGGAGGTCGGCGCCAGCTGGACCAGCCTGGTGATGGAAGCCGGGAGTCCCGCTCGCGCCCATTCCGCTCTCCATCACCGGCACCGAGGTGATGAACGGAGTCACCGCGTTCATCTCCAGGGAATCCACGGGAGGGCTCTTGCCGACGGACCTGCAGGAGTTCCTCCTGAAGAACGGCCGGGGCGTCACCTACCTTGGCAACGACGACCAGGCCGACCCGTGGACCCCTCGGCTCGTCCCCTATCCGATTGCGATCTTCCCGCTGCAGGCCGGCGCGAGCTTCGTCCAGCTCGACCGGAGCCTCGACGTCGGGGAGGATCTCGACCTCGATGGCGGGAAGAGCGAGGCGCTGCACGTGAGGGCCGTCGTGACCGTCCAGGAGCCGGAGTCGGTGACCGTCCCGGCGGGCACGTTCGCGCACAGCATCAGGGTGCGGACGGAGACGACCTTCACCGTGACCCTGTCCCGCGATGGCAGGAAGATCCCCGTCTCGGCGCTCCAGACTGAGTGGTTCGCTCCGGGCGTGGGGCCGGTGAGGAGCGTCACCAGCATGACCGCCGAGGATGGCCTCGTCACGAACGCGTCGGAGGAGTCGACCCGCGCCTTGCTCGTCGACCATCTCCTCGACCGATTGCGAAGTTCCCGGCCGGGAGCTTCCCGAGGTTCGTGGCGGCCGGGGACGTGGACGGCGACGGAAGGCCCGACCTGGTGGTGGCGGATCAGGGCGACCCGTCCCTGGGATTCGCGGACGCCGGCGTCTCCGTGCCGCCCGGGGACGGCACCGGCTCCTTCGGCACTGCCCACACGTTCTCCACGGGGCCCTATCCGAGCGCGGTCGCGATCGCCGACCTGAACGCGGATGGAGGCAGGACCTAGCGGTCGCGAACTTCGGCGGCTCCAGCGTCTCCGTCCTGCTGGGCAAGGGCGACGGCACCTTCGGCGCAACCATCGATTAGGGGCCTCCCGGGGCAGAAGAACCCGACCTCGCTCGTGGTCGGGGACTTCAACGGCGACGGAAAGTCGGACCTCGCGGTGGCCCTCGGGTATGGAGGCAACGCCACGCCCGGCAGCGTCGCGATCCTGCTCGGAAACGGCGACGGGACCTTCGGGGCGGCGACGGAGTTCGGGGTGGGAGGCGGGCCCGCGTCGGTCGCGACCGGGGACCTCGACAGGGACGGCAAGCTGGACCTGGCGGTCGCGAACTCTTTCGACGGCACGGTCTCCGTCCTGTACGGCAACGGCGCCGGCTTCTTCGGCAACCGGCTGGAACTGAACGTGAACGATCGTCCGGTGTCCGCGACGATCGCGGACTTCGATCGAGACGGGAACCCCGATCTGGCAGTGGCGATCGATTCATCCCTGATCAACGACGCGAACGTGTCGATCCTGCTCGGCACGGGAACCCGATCATTCGGGGCGCCTCGCCGGCTCTTCGTCGACCGGATGCTCGGCGCATACCTTCGCTCCCTGGCGTGCGGAGATCTCGACGGCGACGGCGTGCTGGATCTTGCGGTGGCGAAGGAAGGGACCGGGTGGGCCGGGGGTGGGCGAGGCCCCAACGTCTCCATCCTGCTCGGCGACGGCACCGGCGCGTTCAGCCAGGTCGTCCGGTTCGCTTCCTTGAGCGAAGCGCCCGAGTCCGTCGCCCTGGCCGACCTCGACGCGGACGGGAAGGCGGACGTCGCCGTGGCGAGCCGCGGTGGAGTCTCCGTCCTCCTCAACGCGAGGCCCTGACGCGGTCCGGTCGTCTAGACCGCGGTGCTTCACGGACGCAGGCATCGCTCAGCGCGTAAAGGAGGAGGTCAAGCCGCGCGTTCGAGCGCGGACGGCGCCTCTCTCCTCAACGAGCGCGCTCCCGCTTGCCCGTCTCGAGCCGCGCCCGGAGCGCGCGCGCTTCGGCGAGCAGCGGCAGGTCGGGATCGGCGTCCTTCCACATCGCGAGCAGCTTCCCGATCTCGGCGCGCGCCTCGTCGCGCCGACCGAGCTCCTCGTACGAGCGGGCGAGGAGATAGAGGCTCTTCGGATAGGCCCAGCTCCGGTACACCAGCCCCTCGCGCTCGTCGTACACGGTCTGGAACCGCCCGAGCGCCGTGACTGCCTCTGCGTACCGCCCGGCCTCGAAGAGCGCCTCGGCCTGGAGCCACGCGCCGCGCATCACCCACGGTGACTGGCGCATGAGCTCGGCGATCCGGTCTGCCGCGCCAGACGCGTCACCCCTTCGCCAGTCGACCACGGCCCGATACAGGCGGTCGTAGGGCGAGCCGGGCACGAGCGTCCGGCCGACCTCTGCCGACGTCTCGAGATTGCCGCGGTACGCAAGTTGCGAGGCGAGTATACGAGACCGCCCCCGTATCACCTGGACGCTGGGCGCGATATCCAGCCGGCGGTCGCCCATGGCGTACTCGATGCGGGAGTGGTGGAATACCAGAGACGATGCGGCGCCGGGGATCGCGTCCAGCGTGCGGAGCGCCTCGCGGCGTTTGCCCTGATAGACCTGGGCCGTCGAGATGCCCGCTCGCCCGAAGACCTCCCGCGGGCCGGCATCGCTTGGCATCTTCCGGAACTCCCTCTCCGCTCCCTCGTAGTCCGAGGCGAGCATGAGCAGCACCCCGAGCTGCCAGCGGGCGATGTCGAGCGGCGCCTCCGCCGCGCGTCGAGTCCATTCGATGGCCGGTGCGAGCTGACCGGAGCTGGCGAAAACGTTTGCGAGGGCGAGCCAGGCCTCGGGCCCCGGGTGCTCCTCCGCGAAGCGCTTAACGAGCGGGATGGCCTCGTCCCCACGCCCGACGGCGCCAAGCGCCTCCAGGAGATGGAAGAGCGCCAAGTGATTGCGGGGGTCGAGCTCGAGCGTCTTCTCGAACCAGGGGATCGCTTCGGCGTACTCGTCACCGTGAAAATGCAGGTCGCCCGCCAGGTACGAGATGTACTTGTCCTGAGGGTGGTCGGAGGCGAGCTTCCGGTACATGCGGACGGCCGCGCCGTGGTCGCCGTCCAGGTGCGCCTTCCAGGCGAGCACCGTGAGCCGCTCCTTCATCGGGAAGCGGTCGAGGTGGCGCAGGGCCGCGTCGAAGGCGGCCTGCTGCTCGGAGGTCGAGGCGCCTCCGAAGTCCGCCTCGTACGCCAATCGGTACTGCGCCAGGGCGAACGTCGGATCCGCCGCGAGCGCCCGCCTGAAATGCTGGGCGCAATCGAGCGGGGCAGGCCCGCCTTCGTAGCACTGAACGCCGAGGAAGTAGTGGTGGTAGGCCTCGAGGTTGGCCGTCACCGCGTCCGCCAGCTTCACCTCGGAGGCGCGGACGTCCGTCGGCGCTCTCGCGGAGCGCCTCGCCGCGCCCGCTCCGAGAGCCGATCGATCACGTTCCGGGATGCTCGCCTTCCCGTCGGCCTGTTCGTGGACGGTGAACAGGTACGAGTCGCCGACCGGGTCGAGCGCCTTCATCTCGACGGCGTAGACCGCGTCGAAGCGGCGGATGGAGCGCGAGCAGCAGCGCTCGCGCCCCCACGTGGCGGCCCACCTCGCGCGCCAGCCGCTCGTCGATGCGCTGCACGTCCGGTCCTTCCCGATCTGGCGGAGGACGTCGAGCATGCGCGAGCGCGTGAGGACCGTCAGCCGCCGCGACTGCTCGAGCGAGGTGATGAGGAGGCCCGAGAGCCCGTCCAGCTCCGGGTCGCCCGTCTCGTTCGCGAAGTCCGCGACGGCCACGATGATGCGCTCAGGTGAAGGCGCGTCGCGGAGGCGAAGCGCGAAGAGCGAGGCGACCGCCGCCAGGGCGAGGCCTACGGTGAGCGCGGCGAGCCGACGCACTTTCGTCGGCTGCGCCCGCCGCTCCGCTCGCTGGAGCTCCCGCTCCACCTCGAGCAGCGCCTCGAGCGCCGCCTGACCGTCCCGGTGCCTCCCGCCCCAGATCCTTGGCGAGCGCCGCGGCGGCGAACGCCGCGAGCTTCGCGGGCGCGCCGGGCGCGGAGCGGCGGGACCGGTCCGGGATCGAGCGCGCCGCTGCGGTCGTGCGAGACCTCGAACGGAAGGGAGCCCGAGACCATCTCGAACAGCATGACCCCCAGCGCGAAGACGTCCGCCCGCGCGTCCTCCTCCTCGCCCCGCCACTGCTCGGGGGCCATGTACGCCGGCGTTCCCGCGCTCCCGACGCGGCTCTCGCCGAAGACGCGCGCGACGCCGAAGTCGAGCACCTTCACCGCGCCGCGCTCGGCCGAGGAACACGTTCGCAGGCTTGAGATCGCAGTGCACCACGTCCGCCGCGTGGGCGTGGGCGAGGGCACGCGCGATCTCGATCGCGATCCGGATTGCCTCATGCACGGGGAGCGGACCGCGACCGAGCCGCTCGCGGAGATCCTCGCCCTCGAGCAGCTCGAAGATGAGATACGGACCGCTGTCCGCCCGGCCCGCGTCGTGGAACGTGACGATGTTCGGATGCGCGAGCTGCGCGGCCGCCTCCGCCTCGCGGAGGAGCCACTCGTCGCCGCGGCGCGCCCGGACGCGCGTGCCGGGGCGGAGCGCCTTGAACGCGACGAGCCGCCCGAGCTGGCGATCGCGCGCCTCGTACACCACCCCGAAGCCGCCGCGACCGATCTCGCGGAGAAGCTCGAACCGGCCGACGACGCTACCCGGCCACAGCGCGGGCGCCGTCCCTTCCGGTACATCGGCGCACGCGAGGTGGTGCAGGAGCTCCGACAGGGCACCCGCCGGCGCGTCCGCAGCCTCCGGTTCTCCCGCTCCGCGCTCCGGATCGTGCGACAAGTGGCACCCCCGCGAGTCGAGCCATGCGCGCGGTCGCCTTCGCCACATAGCGGTCGCCTCGCGGCGTCGCCACGCGTTCGGCGCACCCCGGCAGTTCCGACTGCCGGGCGCGTGCTCGCTACAGGAAGCTCGTTCCCGACTCTTCGAAGGGGTCCTGGACCGCTCCCGAACCTCGAACGCCGCGTGCTTCTGCGGTCACATTGATGAGAAGCTCTCCAGCATGCGGCTAGAGTCCGCAGCCATTTGCGCGGTGTTCGCCCTTTCCTGCGGCCGACTCCTCCGGCCGGAACGGCCCCGGGTCGAGAGCCCGCGGCCCGCCACGCTCGAAGGGCGCTCTCCTAAGTCGCAGGAGGTTCCGTTGCCGCCGCCGTCCGGCACCGGCGAACCGCGCCCTGGCAGCGTTCCGGGGTCCGAGCGCTCACGTGCCACGAAGGTCCACGGGGCGAACGACTCGGTGTCGATTGGGAGCCCGTCCGAGGGGCGGCTGGAAAACGGCGTCCCGCTGCCGCTCGAAGGGGCGGGCTTTCGACAGCGGCCGAAGAGTCACGACCGGCGCTACGGGACGGCGGAGCTGGTCGGGGCACTGGTTCGGGCAGCACGGGTCGTCCAGGAGGCGCTGCCGGGGAGCGAGCTGACGATCGACGACTTGAGCGTGAGCAAGGGCGGCGACATCCCCGGCCACGCCTCCCACCGCAACGGCCGCGATGTGGACGTCTCGTTCTACTTGCTCGGAGAGAACGGAAAGCCACGGCGCGGGGACTCGATCCCGCTCGATCCCGAAGGGCGTGGGACCGACTACAAGGACCTCGGAGATCCGGCCGACGACGAGCCCGTCATCCTGGACGTGCCTCGCACGTGGAAGTTCGTGGAGGCGCTGCTGCTCGACGAGGAGGTACTCGTCCAGCGCATCTTCGTCGTCGAACATATTCGCACCATGCTGCTCGAGCACGCCCGGAGGATCCATGCGCCGGAACGCGCCACCGATCTCTTCGCGGAAGTCACCTGCCAGCCCAGCTTTCCGCACGACGATCACATGCACATCCGCGTGTTCTGCACCGCGGAGGACGTGAGTGCCGGCTGCGAGGATACCCACCCGATCTACCCCCGGCATAGAGCGCGTCTCGCCGACGCAGGCGTCGAGCTGAATCTCGCGCAGCCCCGCAAGGGCCCGCGTCCCCCGCTCGTCTCTCACACGGAGGCCCGCGCCCGGGCCGGCAGCATGCACCCGAGCGTCATCGACTTTCTCGTGCGCCGTGAAGCCTGGCTCAAACAACCGCACCCCGGCCGCATGTACTGCCCTTAGCCGGGAGGGTCGGTGGGCTGCAGCATCGCTACCGCTGGCGCGCGGCCGCATGGGGAGCCCGAACAATGCGGATTCCAGTGGAAAGGGCCTACCAGGGCGCGGAGTCGCTGGCGCCCCACACCACCTATCAGACGTCGGAAGATCACTCGAACCGGTCGTTCGCCTCGTACCCCCAGTGTCAGACGTTCATGCAATGCTGATCGCGATGGGCGCCCTGTCCGCCAGCGTTTTCGTCGCCGAGCCGGTCGCGCCGTGGCTCGCCCGGCACGTGCCGCCGGAGATCGATCTCACCCCTGTCACCCCGGCCGAGCTTCACCTGCTCTTCCGCGGCGGCGAGGTGGAGGCGGACGTCTACGAGTGGGCGCTCGCCGGCGCGGCTCGGGCGCGCGGCGGCATCGACCTCACCCTGGCCGAGGGGCTCCACGCGCTCCGCCAGGGCGACCGGCTCGCCGCGCTGGGCTTCCGCCTCGACGACTACGCGCGCGAGGTCCTCGACCTCGGCAAGCGGTCCGCCGAGAGCCTCGCGCGGCTGGGCGCCGAGCTGCGGACGCGGCCGCTCCTGCGCGAGGCGCTCCGGTCCGGCCGGGTGGGGCTCCGCGCCGCGGAGACGGTGCTGCCGGTCGCGAAGGGCGAGGCCGAGGCGCTCTGGGTCGAGCGGGCGGCGCGGCGGACGGTCCGGGAGCTGGAGGAGGCGGTCCGGCGGACGGGCGCCCCGGCGGAGGCCGAGGAGGAGTGGCTGCGGCTCCGCACGCAGCTGACCGACGACGAGCGGGGGATCGTCGACCTCGGCCTCGACGCCGCGGGCCGGGTCATGGCCGGCTCGACCCGGAGCGAGCAGCTGGAGGCGCTCGCGCAGGAGTACCTGGGGGAGTTCTCGACCGACGGCGACCACGACGACGCGCGGCGGCTCGGCCCGGCCTTCGGACCGGTCCCCCGGGGCGCCCAGGCCAGCGAGGCACGCCGGGCGAGGCTCGAGGAGGAGCTGGAGCGCTGGGTGGACCTGCCGCCGGTGGAGGCGTGGGCCGCACCGGACGGTGGCTTCGACGAGGCGGTGACGGCGCAGGAGGTGGACCGGCGCCTCCGCGCGCTCGCCGCGCTGCGGGAGAGCTGGGACGACCTCATCGGCCACTGCGCGCACGCGATCCGGAAGAGCGGGATGCACCTGCACCTCGGGTTCGCCACGTTCCGCCACTACGTCGAGGAGCGGTTGAAGCTCCCGCCGCGCGCGGTGGAGCAGCGGGCGGCGTTCGAGGAGAAGTGCTCGCGGTCCGCCGCGCTGCAGGAGGGACGGCGGCAGAAGGTCTCCTACGAGCGGCTCCGGATCCTCGCGCTCCTGCCGGAGGCGGAGATCCGCGGCTGGCTCGCCCGGGGCGAAGGCGCTCACCTGCGTGGCGCTGCGCCGCGCGGTGGAGGGCGAGCGTGAGCGGCATATGCGTGCGCGGCGGACGCTGGCGCTGCCGCTGCCCCGGCGGGTGGCGGTGCTCCTCGCGGCGGCCATCGCGACCGTCGAGGAGCGGGTTGGGCACCCGGTGCGGACGGGAACCTGCCTCGCCATTCTGGCCATCCACTTCGTGGAGCACTGGAAGGGGCTCTTGAAGCGGTCGGCGACCCGCTCGCAGCAGGTCCGGGAGCGGGACCTGGGCTGGTGCCAGGTCCCGGGGTGCAGCCACCGCGCGACAGACTCACACCACGTGCTCTTCCGCTCGCGCGGCGGCGGCGACGAGCCGGAGAACCAGACCGCTCTCTGCAGCTTCCATCATCTCCGGTGCATCCACGGCGGCCACCTGACGGTGACCGGCCAGGCGCCGGACGGGCTCACCTGGTTGCTGCACGGGGTGCCGTGGACGGGAAGGGGGTGAGGGAGGGACCCGGTGGTAACCAGAAGTCGCTTCCTGCGGCGCGACGGCTTGATCCGAAGAGGAAACACTTCCTCATGACCGTCACACGTCGAGGAACGGTCGAAAGCTACTCGGCGGTGGGGACGGCCAGCAGCGTGCGCGCCACTTGCCCACGCTCCGCGCCTTCACGATCCATCGGAACGGCCGGCGCGGACACCCGCCAAGCACTGCGCCGGTACAGAGCGTCGCTGGCGCGAAGCAACTTGCCAGCGTGTTGTCACCAACGCTCGCTTCGCAGCGGGGGCTTCAGGCCGAGAGTCGCCGCTGCCGGTGCCGAGGGGCGAAATGGCAACCCCGTGGAAACCATCGGTACGCTGCGGCCCAAAGACGAAGCCCCCGAAGCGGCCGCTTTCGCGTGCAGATTCCGGGGGCTTCAGGAGTCGGGGCGACTGGATTTGAACCAGCGACCACTTGCACCCCAAGCAAGTGCGCTACCAGGCTGCGCTACGCCCCGGGGACTGCGGGGACGGGATAGGTAGCACCGCGAAACCCTTGGGTCAACCGGGAACCCGAGCCCCTGGCGGCCCAGCGCGCCGGGTGGATGCTCCGGCAGCCCGGCCTACTTCACGTAGCGGCGCCACCTTCTTGAACTCGGGCGTCCCGGCCTGGTGGAGCAGGTCGAAGATGGCGGTCTCGGCGGTGGTGATGACCGCCCCGACCTCGCGGCACAGCTCGAGGCCGACGCGGCGGTGCTCCTCGATCCGGCTCGACACGGCGTCGGCGCAGACGTGCACCTCGTAGCCCAGCGGCCACGAGGTCGCGGGCGGTCTGGAAGACGCAGACGTGCGTCTCCATCCCGGCGATCACCACCTGCTTCCGGCCGGTGGCCTCGAGCGCGCTCACGAAGGCGGGGTCGGCGCCGCAGGAGAAGTGCATCTTCTCGAGCGGCGGCGAGGGCAGCTGCTCGCGCGAGCGCGGGCAGCGTGTGGCCGAGCCCCTTCGGATACTGCTCGGTGGCGAGCACGGGGAGGCCGAGCTCCTGGCGCGGCGCGCGATGAGCGCCTTGCCGTACTTCACCAGGCGGGCGAGCGTCGTCGGGAGGCATGGCGGGGGTGAGCCGCTCCTGCACGTCGACGAGGAGGACGGCGGCCGGCTGGGATCGAGCTTGATTGGGTGTCACGGCCTCCGTCAGGATCGCGGCTCCAGCGTGTGGGCCCGCTCGCGCTTCGCAGGCTCGGCGAACGTGGCCGCCTCAGATCGCGTACCCGGCCGCCCCGGCCGCCGCGGCCGCCTCGGGGTCGATGGCCACGTCCACGCAGTACACGCGTCCCGGAGGCGAAGGCGCGCTCGAGGGCGGGGACGAGGTCGGCGGGGTCGTCGACGTGCTCGCCCTCGCCGCCGAGCGCCTCCACCACCCGGTCGTAGCGGGTGGGCGCGAGCCGGGTGGCGACGGCGTGCTCCTCGCCGTACATGGCCCGCTGCGGGCACGAGGATCTGCCCCCAGGCGGCGTCGTTCCCGACCACCACCACCATGGGCAGCTTGAAGCGGACGGCGGTCTCGAAGTCCATGCCGTTCAGGCCGAAGGCGCCGTCGCCCTGGATGACGCAGACCGGCCGCTCGGGCGCGAGGAGCTTGGCGGCGATGGCGAAGGGCGCGCCGACGCCGAGGCAGCCGAGCGGGCCGGGGTCGAGCCAGCGCCCCGGGCCGCCGCACGCGCAGCACCTTGGCGGCCACCGCCACCACGTTCCCGCCGTCGCCCACGTAGGTCACGTCGCCGGCCCGCGCGGCCACCGTGTCGAGCGCGCGGGCCAGGCGGAAGTGGTGGATGGGCCGCTGGTCGCTCTCCTCGTGGACGCGCTGCTGCTCGGCGCCGCTCCGTCCTCCCGCTCGCGCAGGAACGCTGCGCCAGGCCGCGGCGCCGGCCCCGAGCCGGCGCGCCGCCGGCGAGCGCCGTCGAGCACGCTCCGCGCGTCGCCCACGATGCCCACCTCGATGGGCCGGTTCCGGCCGATCTCGGCGGCGTCGCACGTCCACCTGGATGACCCGCGCGCCGGCGCGCGAAGGTGGGCTCGGTGCCGTAGCCGACGCGGAAGTCGAGCGGCGTGCCGACCACCAGCACCACGTCGGCCTGCGCCAGCGCCTCCTTGCGCGAGCCCTGGAAGAACGACGGGTGGTCGGGCGGGAGGCAGCCGCGCCCCATGCCGTTCAGGTAGACGGGGATGCCGGTCGCGCGTCGGCCAGGCGCCCGAGCGCGCCCGACCGCGTCGTCCCACCAGATCGACGAGCCGCGCCAGCAGCACCGGCCGCTCGGCGCGCGCCGAGCAGCGCGAGCGCCCTCGCTCGAGCTTGCGCGGGATCGCCGGGCGAGCGCGCGTCGGTGCGGTAGCCGCACCTGCGCCTCGGCCAGCGCCTCGTCGGCGCCGTTGGAGAGCACGTCCCAGGGGAGCTCGAGGAAGACCGGCCCGGGCCGCCCGGCGCGCGCCACGCGGAAGGCCTTCGCCAGGAAGCTCGGGACGAGCTCGGGGGAGGGGACCCGGTCCGACCACTTGGTGATGCCGGCGAAGAGCTGCGTCTGCGGCATCTCCTGGAGCGAGCCGCGGCCCTGGTTGAAGGTGGGGGCGGCGCCGCCGAGCAGGACCAGCGGCACGCTGCGCGGCCCAGGCGTTGGCGACGCCGGTGACCGCGTCGGTGACGCCGGGCCCGGCGGTCACCACCGCGACGCCCGACGCCGCGGGTGAGCCGCGCCCAGGCGTCGGCGGCGTGCGCCGCGGCCTGCTCGTGGCGGGTGTCGACGAGCCGGATCGCCCTCGTCCACGCAGCCCGGCGTAGATGGGCGCGACGTGGAGGCCGGAGAGCGTGAAGACGGTCGCGACGCCCTCCCTGCGGAGCATCCGGGCGACGAGCCGGCCGCCGGTCAAGCGTCTCCATCCGCTCACCTCCCGCGAGCGAGCGCCGAGTCCGCGCCGCGGCCGATCGCACGCCGCACCGGCCGCCCCGCGCGACCGCGGCGGCCGCGACGGGAGCCGATCCCATACAACGACGACGCCCCGCGCGCCGTCGCGGGCACGCGGGGCGTCCGGGGCGGAGGCGGCCGCGGCGGCCGGGCCGGCCGTTACTTGCGGAAGCGGGAGAGCTCGGCGGTCAGCTCGCCCAGCGGCGGGAACGGTCTTGTCCGGGTGGAGCGTCGCGAGCTTCGCGTAGTTCTGCTCCTCGCGTCTCCGGGCGGTTCGGGTCCGGGACGCAGCAGTCCACCGGGCAGACCGCGGCGCAGGCCTCCTCGTCGTGGAAGCCCGACGCACTCGGTGCAGAGGTCGGGGTCGATGATGTAGATGTCGTCACCCTGGGTGATGGCGCCGTTCGGGCACTCGGGCTCGCACGCGCCGCAGTTGATGCACTCCTCGGTGATGACCGTGGCCATGGTGTCTCCTTGGGCTCTCGCCCGGCGGGCGTCGCGTTGAAACCGGCCGATGCTACCTCCGGCGAGCCCTCGCGGCATAGAGCCTGCGCGCCCGTCTCGCCGGGCTCGGGGCGCAAGCACGAGAAGAGCAGCGCCAGCGGCGGCGCGGCTCTCTCGTCAACACGCGGAGGCCGCGGAATGCTTCCGCGGCCGAGCGCCGGCTACGTCACGCAGCAGTCGACCGGGCAGACGCCGGCGCAGGCCGGCGCGTCGTGCTGCCCTTGCACTCGGTGCACTTGGCGCGCGTCGATGACGTAGATGTCGTCACCCTGGCTGATGGCGGTGTTCGGGCACTCGGGCTCGCACGCGCCGCAGTTGATGCACTCCTCGGTGATCTTCAGGGCCATGTCTCTCTCTTCCTTTTTCTTCCGCGGTCGGTCGACGCCGGCGCGTGATGGACGGGGACGCTTATCCGATCTCGCGCGCGTCGAGTCAAGCCGGGCAGGGCGAAAAACGTCCCGAAATTCGGACCGTTCCAGTCAACGAACCCCCGTGGAAGACACGCCCGCGATCAGGACCGATCCGGTCCGTGTTCCGGCTCGGCGGCCCTCGGCTTGACCCGCCGCGTCGGCGCGGGATACGCCTCCCGCGCCCGAAGCCGCGGCGGACAGGAACCCGATGGCGAAGCCGTACGACCCGAAGGACTTCTACTTCCGCCAGGCCAAGAAGCAGGGCCTGCGCGCCCGCTCGGCGTTCAAGATCGAGGAGATCCTGCGGCGCCACCGGCTGCTCGCCCAGGGCGACGCGGTGCTCGACCTCGGCGCGGCGCCGGGCGGCTTCCTGCAGATCCTGGCGGAGGCGGTCGGCGAGAAGGGCGTGGCGGTCGGCGTGGACCTCGAGCCGATCCGGAACCTCGGCAAGCCCTGGGTGAGGACCGCCATGGTGGACCTCCTCGCGCCCGACGCGCTGGAGCGGATCCGCGCGCTCCACCCCGGGCCGTTCCGCCTCGTCACGAGCGACATGGCGCCGAAGACCATCGGCATCAAGGTGACCGACGAGGCCCGCTCGCTCGAGCTCGTCCGCATGGCCCTCCAGATCGCCGAGGAGACCCTCCGCGAGGGCGGCGCCTTCGTGGCGAAGGTCTTCATGGGCGGCGACTTCCCGGAGCTCAAGAAGGAGCTGCGGGCGCGCTTCGCGACGATCCACGTCGTCCGGCCCGAGGCCACCCGCGAGTCCAGCTACGAGCTCTACGTGGTGGGGACGGGGTTCCGCGGCGCGTCGCCTTCGCCGGCGCCGGCCAGGGGCGCCTGATCGCGGCGCTTCGGGGCTCCCTCGGGCCCGGAATCCGCTAGTCTCCCGGCGCCATGCCCACGCTGCTCGAAGCCCTCGCCCCGCGCAGCCTCATCCACGATCTGACCCCGGGCCTGGCGGAGCGGCTCGCCCAGGGGCCCATCACCGGCTACGTCGGCTTCGACCCGACCGCCGACTCGCTCCACGTCGGCCACCTGCTCGCCGGTCATGGCGCTCGCCTGGCTGCAGCGGACCGGCGGCACGCCCATCGTGGTGGTGGGCGGCGGCACCGGCATGGTCGGCGACCCGAGCGGCAAGCGGACCGAGCGGCCGGTGCTCACGGTCGAGGAGATCGACCACAACGTGGCCGCCATCCGCGCCCAGCTCGAGCGCTTCGTCTCGCTTCGAGGGCGCGAACGCGGCGCTGGTGCGCAACAACGCCGACTGGCTCCGCTCGCTCGGCCTCATGGAGTTCCTGCGCGACGTCGGCAAGCACTTCACCGTCAACTACATGCTGGGCAAGGACTCGGTGAAGAACCGGATGGAGAGCGGGATCTCCTACACCGAGTTCACCTACATGCTGATCCAGGCCTACGACTTCTGGCACCTGTGGACGCACCGAGCGCTGCGAGCTGCAGATGGGCGGCAGCGACCAGTGGGGCAACATCACCGCCGGCGCCGAGCTGATCTCGCGCAAGGAGGGGGCGACGCGTCCACGGCCTCACCCTGCCGCTCCTCACCACCGCCGCGGGCACCAAGTTCGGCAAGAGCGAGGAGGGCGCGGTCTGGCTCGACCCGGAGAAGACCTCGCCCTACAAGTTCTTCCAGTTCTGGCTCAACACCGACGACCGCGACGTGGAGCGGCTGCTCAAGTTCTTCACCTTCCTCCCGGTGGACGGAGATCGCCGCGCTCCTGGCCGAGCAGGCGGCCGACCCGGGCAAGCGCACCGCGCAGCGCCGCCTGGCCGAGGAGATGACCACCCGCGTCCACGGCGGCGGACACCACGCGCGGCGTGGTCGAGGCGAGCCGGCTCCTCTTCGGCGGCGCCGACCTGGCCGCGGCGCCGGCCCGGAGGTGCTCGAGGTGCTGGCCGGCGAGATCCCGTCGGCGCTGGTGGCCCGCGCCGAGCTCGACGCCCTCTCGGTGGCCGACGCGCTGGTCAAGGCCGGGCTGGCCAGCCTCGAAGGGCGACGCCCGCCGCGGCATCCAGGGCAAGGGCTTCTCGGTGAACGGCGGCCGGCGCTCGAGCGGCCGACGCGAAGGTCGGCGCCGGCGACCTGCTCGCCGGCCGCTACGTGGTGCTGCAGAAGGGGAAGCGGAACTACGCGCTGATCGCGGTGCGTTAGCCGGCATCCGATCTCCGGCTGCGGGCACGCTTCGCGAGGCGAACATGGGCCCCAGCCGCTCCCTGCCGGCTAGCAACCGCGCCTACCGGCCTCCGGCCGCTCCTCGCCGGCTACCGGCCGCCGCCGCTCCCCGGCCGCCTCACTCCTCCAGCCGCTCCTGCACCCGCTCGATGACCCGGGCGCGCCCGGTCGCGTCGTCGAGGTCGACGATGCGCCCTTGCAGCCGACACGTCGCGTCGGCCGGCTCGAAGGGGACGTGGCGCTGGGTGAGGAACCGCTCCAGCACCAGCTCCTTCCGCATCGCCGATGATCGAGTCGTACGGCCCGCACATGCCCGACGTCGGTGATGAAGGCGGTGCCGCCCGGCAGGATCCGCTCGTCGGCGGTCTGCACGTGGGTGTGGGTGCCCGAGCACCGCCGAGACCTGGCCGTCGAGGAACCAGCCCATGGCCGTCTTCTCGCTGGTGGCCTCGCAGTGCATGTCGACCAGGATGCAGGTGCACGCCCTCGGCTTCGGAGCGCGCCACCTCGGCCAGCGCGGCGCGGAAGGGGTCGTCGAGGGTCTTCATGAAGACCCGCCCCTCCAGGTTGACCACCCCGAGCCGGCGGCCGTCCGGCGTGGCGGCGACGCCGCGGCCGCGCCCCGGCGCGCCGGGCGGGTAGTTGGCGGGGCGGAGGAGCCGCGATCCGGCTTGTCGAGGTAGGGGTCGATGTCGCGCTTCGACCAGATGTGGTTGCCGCTGGTGAGCAGGTTCACCTCGGCCGCCGAGCAGCTCGTCGACCGAGTCGGGCGTGACGCCGGAGCCGGCGGCCGAGTTCTCGGCGTTGGCGACCACGAGGTCGAGGCCGTGGCGGCGCGATGAGGCGCGGGACCAGCCGCTGCACGGCCTGGCGGCCGGGCTTGCCGAAGACGTCGCCGAGGAAGAGGACCTTCAAGGGGGGGTCGGGGGCTCCTCGGTCACCGTCTCGGGAAGAGGAGGGTGCGCGCCTCGGTGACGAGCGCGTCGAGCGGCGACGTCGTGCGGCTCGCGCGGCAGCGCCTCGACGAGCTGGAGGTCGAAGGCCAGGCCGACGCGGGGGGCGCGCGGCGCCAGGCGCAGGGTCTCGTCGTAGTGCCGCCGCCGCGCCCGAGCCGGTGCCGTCGGGCGAGAAGCCGAGCCCGGGCATGACGACGCAGTCGATCTCGGGAGCGCCACCTCGGGCGCCCCGGCCGGCGGCTCGCGGGCGCCGAGCGGCCCGGGCACCAGCGTCGTCGGGCGCGCAGGCGCAGAAGGCGAGCAGCCGCTCGGCCGGGGACGCTGCGCGGGAAGAGGATGCGGACGCCGCGCGCCAGCAGGCGCGCCAGGGCGGAGCGCGTCGACCTCGCTGCCGAGCGGCGCGTAGGCGGCCACGGTGCGCCGCCGCGAGCGCGGAGCGGGCTCGAGCGCGCTCGAGCCGCGCCGCGATGACCTGCCGACGGCCCGCGCTGCGGTCGGCGCGGCTCGAGCCGCCCTCGCGCCGGCGAGCAGGCTCGGCGCGGAGCGCGCGCTTCGAGGTGCCGCGCGGGTCCTGACTGGCGTGGCGCTGGTCAGCGCGCGCCTCCAGGCGGGCACGCCGGGACAAAGAAAAAGCCCCCCGCGTGAGCCGTGTGTTCCGGTTGCTTGGACCTGTGTTTCTACAGGTGGGGCATCCGGTACCCAGCGTCCGTAGGCTTCTCCCTTCGCAGCTGGGAGCTTGCACATGGACGTGTCGGGAACTCCTCTTTCTCAAAGTCGGCCCAAACGACACGAAGCCAATCACGAACCCGGCAGGGGGCAGACTGATATCCCGGCGCTGAAAAAGAGCAACAACCACGCGTAATTACGCGGTGTTTTGATAAGACGAGTCTAGGGCGGGGCCAGGACCTGTCAAGCGGAGCGAGGGGGGTCCCGGGTTAGAGCGTCGGGGCGAGGCGCTCACCGGATGGCGGCGCGCACCTGCTCCACCAGCGGCGGCAGGATGCGCAGCGCCTCGTCGACCTCGGCGCCGGTGGTGCTCCAGCCGAGCGAGAGGCGCAGCGTCGAGCGCGCGTCCGCCTCGGACAGCCCGAGCGCGAGCAGGACCCCGAGGCCTGGTCGACCCCAGTGACGGCCGAGCCGGCGCTGGCCAGACGCCCTCGAGGTCCAGCGCCATGAGCAGGGGCTCCGCGTCGCAGCCCTCGAGGCCGACGGAGAGCGGGCCGGGCAGCGCGGGGCGCCGGCGCCGTTCACGCGCAGGCGCGGCACCCGGCGAGGAGGTCGAGCCTCGAGCCGGGTGGCGCGGCAGCGCCTACCTCGCGGGGCCCGTCGACCGGCGCAACCCGCCACGGACGGTCCTCGAGCGCGGCGGCCGGCCGGCGATGCCGGGGAGGTTCCGGTGCCGGCGCGGCGTCTGCGCGCTCCTGCTCACCGCCGAGGAGCGGCGCGAGCCGGAGCCCGGGCGTGATCCAGAGCGCCCCGGCGCCGCGCGGCCCGCCGAACTTCTGGCCGGTGACGGCTACCAGGTCCGCGCCGCAGCGTCCGGACGTCGGCGGGATCTAGCCGGCCGCCTGGACCGCGTCGCAGAAGAAGGGCGTCGCCCACCGCGCGGGCGGCGGCGGCGGCGCCTCGGTCGGCAGGATCGACCCCGTCTCGTGTTCGCGCGCATCGCGCAGGCGACGGCGACGTCCGGCACCCAGGCGGCCCGGAAGGCCTCTCGCGGTCGGCAGCCCGCTGCTTCGACCGGCACACCGTGAGCAGCGTGCCGGTCCGCTCGAGCGACCGCGCCAGCGCGAGGACGCACGGGTGCTCCACCGAGGTCACCACCAGCCGCCGCCGCCCGGCCGGCGCCGTGCCGAGCACGCCGCGGATGGCGAGGCGCGGCCGACTCGGTCGCCCCGGAGGTGAAGACGAGCGTCGGCGCGGGCTCGCCCCGAGCGCGGCGGCCACCCGTCCGCGGGCGCCGTCGAGCAGATCGCGCGGCGGCCCGCCCGGCCGCGTGGACCGAGCTGGGGTCCGAACGCCTCGAGCGCCGCACGCACCGCGGCGATCGCCTCGGGGCCATCGGGGCGATGGCGTTGTGGTCGAGGTGAGGTCACGACTGCCTAGCCGGCGAGGCGCGGCCGGGCACACTTCGCTTCGGCGAACCGTGCCTCGGCCGGATGTGAGCCGGCTACGCCAGCTTCGGCGCCTTGCGCGTGCGGACCCCGAAGGCCTCCAGGAAGCCCTTCACGCACCTCTCGCGCAGCCGCTTGTGGGCCGCCGCGCCGAGCCCCTTCACCGTCAGCCGCGCGCCGGCCATGGTGCCGTGGCCGCCGGCCGAGCCGCCGCGCGCCTCGATCACCTCGCGGATGAGCTGGCCCGCGTTGACGCGCCGGTCGCTGGTCCGCAGCGAGTAGTAGAGCTCGTCCTCGTACTCGCCCCAGGCGAGCGACCACTTCATCCCCTCGAGCGACAGGAAGCGCTCGGCGATCTCGGCCACCATGTCCGGCGCGTAGAGGTCCCGAGTCGGCAGCACGACGGCGTCGTCGTAGACCTCGGCCCGCTCGATGGCGGTGTGGGAGAGGGCGAAGTACTCGGCCGAGCAGCGGCGGGTGCTCGATCGCGGCGAGCGCGTCCTTGTCGGTCTGCGGGTAGAGCCAGAGGTAGGCGTCCACGTCCTGCGGCGTGGTCTGGCGCCCCAGGTCGCGGGTGTCGGCCTTGATGCCGTAGAGGAGCGCGGTGGCGATCGCCGCCGGGATCTTGAGGTTGCGGGCCGCGCACGTAGTCGGTCACCACCGTGGAGGTGGCGCCGATGGGCCGCCCACGTCGGCGATGGCGGCGAGGCGCGAGTCGGGGCGCATCGGGTGGTGGTCGATGACCACGTCGGGGAAGTGGCGCGCCGGCAGCGAGTGGTTCCCCTGCTCCGGCTGGGTGTCGACCATGCAGATGAGGTCGTGGTCGTCGAAGACCACCCGCGACATCGGCACCACCGGCAGCCTGAGCACCTTGATGAGCGCGCTTGTTCTCGGCGCGCCCCACGATGCCGCCGTAGGCCACATGGCCTCGACCCCGGCCAGCTTCTCGAGCAGCTAGGCCAGCGCCACCCCGGCCGCGAGCGAGTCGGGATCCGGGTTGTCGTGGGTGAGGATCAGGGCGCGCCGGTGCGCGCGGGCGAATGGCACCAGGCGATCGAGCTTGGCCTTCGTCGACTCGGCGTAGCGGGGGTAGAGCGCCATCCGGGCGGCGCTGATGGGGGTGCGGGTCCGCGACTTCTGCGGCTCGTCGGAGGCTGGCGCATGGGCAGGTGGACTTCATCATCGTGGTTCCACGAGGCCGCGGAGGACCTCGATGTTCTCCTTGAAGCGCGACTCGGTCTCCACGAAGCCCGGCGTATCCGCGAACCGCGCGTCGTTCACCAGGCGCCGGAAGGGGGCGAGCCCCATGGCGCCGTCGCCGATGTGCTCGTGCCGGTCCACCCGGCAGCCGAGCGGCTTCTTCGAGTCGTTGAGGTGGAAGGCGCGCACGTTCGAGAGGCCGACCACCTGGTCGAGCTCCTCGATCGTCCGCTCGTAGCCGTCCTCGGTGGTGATGTCGTAGCCGGCGGCGAAGACGTGGCAGGTGTCCACGCAGACGGCGGTGCGCCGGCGCACGTTCCTCGGGATCGCGTCGCGGATGGCGGCCAGCTGCTCGAAGGTGCGGCCCAGGGAGGCCCCCTGGCCGGCGGTGGTCTCGATCAGGAGCCGCGCCTTGCCCCGGCACCGCCTCGAGCGCCCGGGTCATCGCGTCGGCCACCAGCGTCGGCCCCTCGGCCTCGTCGGCGTGGCAGCCCGGATGAAAGATGAGGGCGGGGATGCCGAGCTGCTCGCAGCGGCCGAGCTCGTCGGCGAGGGCGTCCCAGCTCTTCGGTCCGGATGTCCCGGTCCGGGGCGCAGCGTTGATGAGGTAGCAGGAGTGGGCGGCGACCGGCATGCCGGTCCGCCTGGCCTCGGCCTGGAAGCGGGCGACCTCCTCGGCCTCGAGCGGCTTGGCGGCCCAGCCGCGGGCGTTGCGGGTGAAGATCTGCAGGCAGTCGGCGCCGTCGTCCTCGGCGCGCGCGAACGCGGTCGAGACTCCACCGGCGATGCCTTCGTGTGCCCCGAGGAGCATGGGGGGCGTAGCTATACCTTCTCCGACCCCCGGCTCGCCACGCTCGCGCGACGTGGGTGCGGGCGCGGGATTCGCCAGATTTCAGAGCCTTCCGCACTGACGGCCCACCTGGGCCTCGGCGTGGAAGCGATACTCCAGCCCCAGCGGGTTGCTGGTTGGCCCATGAGGGCAGACCCTGAAGGGAGTCAACCGGCCCGTCAACCAGGCGGGAGGGACCGCCTACGCGCTGCGGCGGCGGCCGCGGCCGCTCTTGCGCGAGCGGACGGGTGCCTCGCCGAAGAACTTCTCGGCCTGGGAGAGCGAGTTGTCGATCGCGTCGATGGTGAGGTCGCGCAGCGACGACTCCGGCAGCCGGAGCGACTCGTAGTACCGCTGCCGGTCGGTGGCGTGGATGATGACCGGGAGCCGGTAGCCGGCGTGGAGCAGGACCAGGTTCGCGAGCAGGCGGGCCACCCGCCCGGAGTTGTGCGTGTACGGGTAGACCTGCATGAAGCCGTGGTGCAGCCGGGCCGCCTGCTGGATCGGGTGAAGGTGGCGGAACTCGGCCGCGTCACAGGCGTCGAGCAGCTTCTGCAGCAGCGCGGGGATCTTCGCCGGCTGGGCGATGTCGTGGAAGTACGCGCGGTGCAGCGGCATGTCCTTGCGGTACTCGCCGGCGTTCGCGTCGGTGCCCTGGCCCAGCGTCTCGTAGAGCCGCTTCACCGTGGTGAGGTTGAGCTTGAGCTTCTTCGCCCGCGCTTCCTCGCGGACGAGGTCCATGGCCAGCTCGTGGTTCCGGATCGCCTGGAACGCGCTCACGAAGGTGGCGTCGGCGAGGGGCGAGTTGGCGAGCGCGGTGGCGAGCTCCAGGCCGGAGTAGACGACGCCCTCGAGCGCGTTCTCGTGGTACAGCCACGAGAGCTCGTACTTGGAGAGGAAGTCGTCGCCGAGCTCCGGATCGTCGCGAAGCCGGTCCGCGAGATCTTCCATGCGATCGTCGATGTCGACGTATCGGGTCCGCATCTTCGGTGCTCCTCGGGGAGGGCTCCCGGCGGCGGCATCTCGTGCCGCCCCGGAAATCTTCCGGAAACCCCCGTGATTTCAAGTGAATAATCTCTCGGCCAACCACCCGAAAGTCCGCGGGAATCTAGCCGAACCGCTCGCGCTTGGTCAACGGAATTGCCCCTTCGGTCGGAGGAACCGACGAACGGGTGAGTTTGTTCCGGCGGACCGCGGCCTCCGGACGAGAGGAACGCGAGCGCTCCGGGCCGGATAACCCGCGCAATCACGGGGACATACAACTCAGAGCCCCGACCGGGGTAGACCCGGAAGGGGCTCAGTTCGGGAAGGACGGGTCCTAGTACGCGGTGAGCCACTCCCGGTAGCGGGGGTCCTCTCCGCGGACCGCCTTGAAGAACCCGTCCTGGAGACGCTTCGTGACCGGCCCGGGCTCGCCCTTGCCGACGCGCCGGTTGTCGACCTCGCGCACCGGCGTGACCTCGGCGGCGGTGCCGGTCATGAAGAGCTCGTCCGCGAGGTACATGGTGTCGCGGGTGAACTTCTCCTCCTTCACCGGGATCCCCTCGTCCCTCGCGATGCGCAGGACGGAGTCGCGGGTGATGCCGTTCAGCACCGGCGAGGAGAGCGGCGGGGTCTGGAGCACGCCGTTCTTCACGATGAAGATGTTCTCGCCAGAGCCCTCGGCGACGTAGCCCTCGTTGTCGAGGAGGATCGCCTCCTCGTAGCCGCCCAGGGCGGCCTCGCGGGTGGCCAGGAACGAGTTCACGTACTGCCCCGACACCTTGGCCCGGACCACCTGCCCGTGGACGTTCATGCGGGTGAAGGACGAGACCTTGGCGCGGATGCCCTTCTTGAGCCCCTCCTCGGACAGGTACGCGCCCCACGTCCAGGCGGCCACCAGCACCTGCACCGGGTTGTTCGCCCCGACGCCCATCGAGCCCGAGCCGAAGAAGGCGAGCGGCCGGATGTACCCGGCGTCGAGCTTGTTGGCGCGGAGGGTCTCGACGCAGGCCCGCTCGAGCTGCTCGGCCGTGAAGGGGATCTCCATCAGCATGATGTGCGCCGAGTCGAAGAGCCGCTGCACGTGCTCGCGCAGGCGGAACACGGCGGAGCGGCCGTCGGTGCCCCGGTAGGCTCGGATGCCCTCGAACACGCCGATCCCGTAGTGGAGCGCGTGGGTGAGGACGTGGACCTTGGCGTCTTCGAACGCGACGAGCTTCCCGTCGAGCCAGATCTTGTCGGCCTTGATCGTCATGAGCCTTCCCAGGGAGAGAGTGGAGCGGATCCGGAAACATGCCCCAACGTCCGGGCGGATTCAACCGGACAGGCGGCGCCCCGTCAGCTCAGCGGACCACGTCGTCGAAGGCCCGCCGCACCGCCGCCGGTGATCCGGCCGTACTCGAGCAGGAAGCGGGCTCCGGGCTCCGCGCCGTCGTACCCGAGGCGGCGCGCGAGCTGGTGCAGGGCGGCCCCGCCCTCGGGGAGGTGGTCGATGGCGTAGTCGTGGACGATCCGGAGCCGCAGCTCCACCCGCCGCAGGAACTCGTAGCCCCGCGCCAGCGCCTCGAAGTCGGCCTCGCGGAGCAGGCCGGCCGCCCGGAGGAGCCCGAGCGCGAGCGGCGTGGAGCCGGCGCGGATGGACGGGTGGTCGTGGCCGTGGGCGAGCTGCAGGTACTGCACGGCGAACTCCACGTCCACCAGGCCGCCGTGGCCGGTCTTGGGGTTCTTCCCGTGCGACGCCTCGCGGGAGACCTCCGCCTCCATCCGCTCGCGCATCCGCCGGATCTCCGCCGCCAGCGCGGCGGGGTCCTCGCGCCGGCCGTACAGCGCCGGCTCGAGCGCGCGCGCCCGGACGTCGGCGAAGAGCGCCTCGTCGCCGGCCACGAAGCGGGCGCGCAGGAGCGCCTGCCGCTCCCAGAGCTGGCTGCGGAACGCGCCGGGCGCGCCGGCCTCGCCGCCGCCCGCGTGGTAGCGCACGAACCCCTCGGCGCCGATCACCAGCGCGCCCTGGTTGCCCGAGGGGCGGAGCCGCGTGTCGATCTGGTAGAGCCGCCCCTCGCGGAGCGGCATCTGCAGGAAGGACATGAGCCGCTGGGCCAGCCGCGCGTACCGCTCGAAGCCCGGCTCGGCGCCGCCCGGGTAGAGGAAGATGAGGTCGAGGTCCGAGTGGTAGCCGAGCTCGCGCCCGCCCAGCTTCCCCATCCCGAGGACGCAGAGCCGGCCCGCCGGCGGCACGCCCTTGCGGCGCGCCTCCTCCTCGGCCAGGGCCAGGCACGCCTCCAGGCAGGCCTCGGCGAGATCGCTGAGCTGCGCCAGATGCTGGCCGAGCTCGACCGTGCCCGCGATGTCGTGGATGGCGATCCGGAGCACCTCCTCGTTCTTGTACCGGCGCAGCTCGCCGAGCTGGTGCTCGAGCAGGTCGTCGGGCGGGAGGCCGGGGTCGACCGCGGCCAGCCGCTCGCCGATCTCGCGGCGGAAGGTCTCCCGGTCCTTCTCGAGCAGGACCTGGTCCTCCCGCAGCAGCATGTCGATGAGCTCGGGGTGGCGCAGGAAGCGCTTGGAGAGGAAGTCGGAGGTGCCGAAGAGCGAGAGCAGCAGCCGCGCCACCCGCCGGTGCTCGGCCAGCATGCGGAAGTACGGCGCGGGGTTGCGGAGCGCCGCCGCGAAGTCGGCCAGGTGCGAGAGCGCCTGGTCGGGGTCGGGCGTGCCGAGCGCGTCGGAGAGGAGCGCCACCGCGGCGGCGGGGTCGCCCAGGCGGGAGAAGGGGGTGCCGCGCCGGGCCATGGCGTCGATGGCGGCGATGGCGCGATCGGGGTCCAGCAGGCCGCGGCGGCTGGCGATCTCGGCGCGCCGCTCCGCCTCCACCTCGGGGTCGGCCAGGAGCGAGAGCTCCGGATCGAGCGGCGGCGCGTCGGAGGCCGCGCCCAGCAGCCCGGCGAAGAGCCGCGCCACCCGCTCGCGGTGGGCGGCGAGGGCCTCGTCGAAGTCCGCCTCGGTGGCGTGGCCCATGGCGCGGGCCAGCGCGAGCCGCTCGTCCGGGGGCGGCAGCCGCTGCGTCTGGGCCCCGTCCACCATCTGCACGCGGTGCTCGGCGCGGCGCAGGTAGAGGTAGGCGTCGGCCAGCTCGTCGCGGTCCCGGGAAGGGACCACCCCGGCGAAGAGGAGCCGCTCCAGCGCCGGCAGCACCGCCCGCTCGCGCAGCGCCCGGCCCCCCTCGCGGCCGCCGTGGAGCAGCTGGAGCGCCGAGACGAAGAACTCCGCCTCGCGGATGCCGCCGCGGCCGAGCTTCAGGTCGTCCTGCCCCTCGGCGCCGGCGCGGGCGTCGATGCGGGCCTTCATGGCCTGGATCTCGCCGACCACCTCGAGGTCGAGGCTGCGCCGCCAGATGAAGGGCTCGAGCGGCGGAGCAGCTCGTCGCCGACGGCGAGGTCGCCCGCGGCGGGCCGGGCCTTGACGATGGCGTTGCGCTCCCAGGTCCGGCCGAAGGTCTGGTAGTAGAGCTCGGCGGCCCGCAGGCTGTTGACGATGGGGCCGCTCCGCCCCTCCGGCCGCAGGTTCAGGTCGACCCGGAAGACGAAGCCGTCCTCGGTGGGCTTCGCGATGGCCTCGGTGACCAGCTCGGCCAGCTTGGCGAAGTAGGCGAAGTGGGTGATCGGGCGCTCGCCGGTGGTCTGGCCGTCGCGGTCGTAGACGTAGATGAGGTCGATGTCGGAGCTGAAGTTGAGCTCGCAGCCGCCCAGCTTGCCCATGGCGAGCACGCAGAAGCCGGCCCCCGGCTCGCGGCCGGCCAGCCCGGCGGGCGGGCCGTGGCGGGCGCGCAGGCGGCGATCGTGGAAGCGGATGGCGGCGTCGAGGCAGGCGCTGGCCAGCGCCGAGAGCTCGGCGGTCACCTCCTTCACCCGGGCCCGCCGCAGGTCGCGCAGCGAGATGCGCACCACCTCGCGCGCCCGGAGCCGGCGGAGCAGCCGGTGGAAGCCGTCGACGTCGTCGGGGGCGAGGCGCCGCGCCGCGCGGGCCAGGAGGCGGCGCAGCTCGGGCTCGGTGCGCGGCCGGAGCAGGTGCGGCGAGCGGGCGGAGCGCCGGAGCAGGTGCGGCTCGCGCGCCAGGAGCCCGGCCATCATCGGCGAGGCGCCGCACAGGAGCGCGAGCGCCTCGAGCAGGTCGCGCTCGGCCGGGAGCGCGCCGGCGCCGTCGACGTAGCGCTCGACGCCGGCCAGCGCCAGGTCCGGATCCGGGGCGTAGCCGCACAGCTCGCGCACCTGGTCCACCCGCGCCGGGCAGCGCCGGGCGAGCCGCGCCAGCCGCTCGGCCGACTCGGGCGCGTGGAGCTCGGCGGGCGGGAGCCCGGGGACGAAGTGGGTGGCGGGCATGGGGGCAGGATCATACCGCGCGGCCGCCGCCCGCGGGCCGGCGCGCCGGGGTCTCACGCCTCCTCGTCGTCGCCCTCCGCGGGCGGGACCGGCGGCCGGGGCGCGAGAGGCCGTGCTGCTTGATCTTCTTGTGCAGGTTGGTCCGCTCCACGCCGAGCGCCTGGGCGGCCTGGGTGATGTTCCAGTCGTGGTCCTCGAGCTTCTTGAGGATGTAGTCGCGCTCGACCAGGTCGCGGAGGTCCTTCAGCGCCACCTCGCCGTAGCGGGAGAGGTCGGCGGCGCCGGCCGGCGGCGGCGCGGCGGGGCGCGGGCCGACCTCCTCGGGCACGTCGGCGGCGGTGATGCGCTCGCCGCTCATGATCACCATCCGCTCGCAGACGTTGCGGAGCTCGCGGACGTTGCCGGGCCAGCGGTGCTGGCGGAGCCGCTCGAACACCGCGGGGTCCACCGGCTTCGGGCGCATGCCGTTCTCGCGGAAGGCCAGCTGGACGAAGCGCTCGGCCAGCCGCGGCACGTCGTCGAGCCGCTCGCGCAGCGGGGGCGCCTGGAGGGGCACCACGTTGAGGCGGAAGAAGAGGTCCTCGCGGAAGGTCCCGTCGTGGACCATGGCGTCGAGGTCCTGGTTGGTGGCGGCCACCACCCGCACGTCCACCGTGAAGGCCTTCTCGCTGCCCACCCGGGTCACCTCGCCGGTCTCCAGGGCCCGCAGCACCTTGGCCTGGGCCGGCAGGCTCATGTCGCCGATCTCGTCGAGGAAGAGGGTGCCGCCGTGGGCCACCTCGAACTGGCCGCGCCGGCGGGCGGCGGCGCCGGAGAAGCTGCCCTTCTCGTGGCCGAACAGCTCCGACTCGATGAGCTCGGAGGGGATGGCGGCGCAGTTCACCTTCACGAACGGCCCGGCGGCGCGCCTCGACCGCCGGTGGAGCTCGGCCGCGATGAGCTCCTTGCCGGTGCCCGACTCGCCCAGGATGAGCACGCGCCCGGTGGTGGGGGCCACCTTGGCGATCTCCTCGCGGACGCGCCGCATGGCCGGGCTCTCGCCCACCATCTCGTCGGAGAAGCGCCGCTCGCGGGCCGAGAGCGACTGCACCTTCTCCTCGAGCGACTGGCGCGAGAGGGCGTTCCGCACCGAGACCAGCACCCGGTCGCGGTCGAGCGGCTTCGAGAGGAAGTCGGTCGCCCCGCGCTTCATGGCGTCGACGATGTCGCTGGTGTCGGCGTGGCCGGAGATCACGATCACCGGCAGGTCGCGCCAGAGCTCGCGGGCGCGGGAGAGCAGGGAGAGCCCGTCCATGCCCGGCAGCCGGATGTCGAAGATGCCGAGGTCGACCGGCTCGGCGGCGAGCACCTCGAGGGCCTGCTCGGCGCTCTCCGCCTCGAGGACCTGGAAGCCCTCGGTCTCGAGGACCATCCGCAGGGTCCGCCGGATGTTGCGCTCGTCGTCGACCACCAGGACGGTCGGCTGGGTCGGTTCCATGGAGCCGGCAGATCATACGCGACCGGCGGCGCCGGCGCCCAGGCGAGATCGCGGCGCGAGGGGAGGCGCGCCCGTCGCGGTCAGCGCGCGGCGACCCGCGCGACGGCGGCCAGCGCGAGCCCCTCGAAGAGCAGGTGCGCCGCGAGGTGGCTGGTCACGTCGGCGTGATCGAGCGGAGGGCTGACCTCCACCACGTCCATCCCGGCGAGGCGCACGCGAGGCTCGGGGGTCGCAGGACAGCGCCAGGGCCAAGACGAGGGACCCCGGCGTGCCACGGAGAGGTGCACGCCTCACGGGACCTGGTGGAGGGACGTTGCCGCGCCGGGGGCGCGGGGTCACGTTTGGTGGGTGGCGATCCAGGGCCAGCTCGGGGACGCGCGCGCCTCGTGGTGGGCCCTGGCGGTCCTCGCGGTGGCGGCGGTGCTGGGCTTCCTCTGGCTGGCCCGCGAGCTGCTCGTGCCGGCGGCGCTCGGCGTGGTGATGGCGCTCTCGGTGCGGCCGTTGGTGCGATGGCTGGTGCACCGCGGGCTGCCCAACTCCGCCGCGTCGGCCGCGGGGACGCTCCTCGCCACCGCGGTGGTGGCGGCCCTCGCGGTGGTCCTGTGGAGCCGCGTCGGCGCCTTCGTGGACGAGCTGCCCGGATACGAGGGACGGCTGCGGGCGGCGGCGGCCGGGATCCGCCGGCACGCAGCCAACCTGCAGGCGCAGTCCGAGCAGCTGGTCGAGCCGCCCCGGCAGCCGGGTCAGGTGAAGGTGCGCGAGAGCGTGCCCTGGGGATCGCTGCTGCTCGGCACGGCGCAGAGCGCGCTCGAGCTGGTAGGCCAGGCGACGGTGGCGATCTTCATGATCTACTTCGCCCTGGCCGACGGACCGCGCTTCCGAGAGAAGCTGCTCGCCCGCGCGCGCGGGCCGCGGGGGACGCGCGCGGACGCTCGCGGCCCTCGACGAGCTCCACCGGGACGTCGAGCAGTACATGCTGAACCGCGTGGCGCTGAACGGCCTGCTCGGGGTGGTCACCTGGGTGATCTACGCGGTGTATGGCCTCGAGCACGCCGTGATCTGGGGCATCACCACCGCGCTCCTCCACTTCATCCCGTACGTGGGCCCCGCCCTCGGGCTGGGGCTGCCCGCCGCGATGGCGCTGCTGCAGTACGGGAGCTGGCGGCAGGTCGCCGTGGTCTCGGCCATCTACCTCGTGCTGGTCTCGATCCAGGGGAACGTGGTCGACCCGATCTTCCTCGGGAAGCAGCTCCGGCTCAACGCGCTGGTGGTCTTCCTCGGCTCGCTCTTCTGGTTCTGGCTGTGGGGGCCGGTGGGGCTGTTCCTGGCGGTCCCGCTCATCTCGACCACCCGCATCATCTGCAAGTACACGCCCCGCTTCCGGCTCCTGGCGGAGCTCCTGGCAGACTGACGGCCGCGCGCGCGTCCGGCGGCGGGACGGGCGGGCGCCCGGCGCACTTTCAGCAGCGCGGCCCCGCCGGACCGCGCCCGCCGACTCCGGGTGAGGGGCCGGGGCCGCCCGTCCGCGCGAGGCTGCTTACCGTGAGTGATGGGCGGGCAGGACGCGCCGCCCCCGATGCGGGCCTCGTACGCTCGCTCGCCCGGGACGCCCTCGAGCCGGCGCCCCTGTCGCCCTTACCGGCCTGGCCCTGTCGAACTTACAGCCCACGACACCGCGACCGGCTGCGTCTTCCGGAAATTGTGCCGAGATCACGCGACGTGATCGTCCGGGCACGCGGGTTGCTGAGCCGGGAGGGGGCTCGGTGAAACGCCATCCTTCCGGAGGACGAATGAATAGGACCACGACGGCCGGCAGCACCCTCGACCAGTACCTCCGCGAGATCAACCGCGTGGCGCTCCTGACGGTGGATGAGGAGCGGCGGCTCGCGCGCCAGTTCCGCGACGAGGGCGACAAGCGGGCCGGGCACCGCCTGGTCGAGGCCAACCTCCGCTTCGTCGTGAAGGTGGCCTTCGAGTATCGCTCCTACGGCCTGCGCATGGCCGACCTCATCCAGGAGGGCAACATCGGCCTCATGAAGGCGGTGCAGAAGTTCGACCCGGACAAGGAGATCCGGCTCATCTCGTACGCGGTGTGGTGGATCCGCGCCTACATCCAGAACCACATCCTCAAGTCCTGGTCGCTCGTGAAGATCGGCACCACCCAGGCGCAGCGAAAGCTGTTCTTCTCGCTGGCGCGCACCCGCCACGAGATCGAGCGGCTCACCCCCGGCGCGGGCCTGGCCGAGGAGGGCATCGACGTGGCGCTGGTCGCGAAGAAGCTCCGGGTGCGGCCGAGCGACGTGGTGGAGATGACCCAGCGCATGGAGGGCCGCGATCTCTCCCTGGACGCGCCGGTGGCCGACGGCACCAGCACGCACCTCGAGTTCACGCCCTCCGAGGGCGAGCCGCAGGACGAGGAGCTGGCCCGGGCCGAGGAGGACAGGCTGCTCTCCCGCCGGGTCAACGAGGCCATGTCACACCTCGACCCTCGCGAGCGTCACATCGTCGAGGCGCGCATCATGGGCGAGGGCAAGGAGACGCTGCGGGATCTCGGCCACCACTTCGGCTTCTCGCGCGAGCGCGCGCGCCAGCTCGAGATCCGGGCCCTCGAGAAGCTCCGCCGCGAGCTCGAGCCGCTGGCCCAGGACGTGGGTTGGCCGGTCTCGTCCGGGATGGCCACCGAGTAAGCCAGCCGGAATCCGAACTCCCGGCCGGGGCACTTTTCGCGAAGCGAAATGTGCCCTGGCCGCTCCTCCCCGGCTGCCTGCCGCCGCCGCTCCGCCAGCCTTCGCGAGCTGCTCTCCGTCTACGCCCCCTCGCGGTGGACCGCGAACGGCGCGAACGCCTGCTGCACGGGCATCAGCTCGAGCGCGTTCACGTTCACGTGCGCGGGGCGGCTCACGCACCAGAGGATTGTCTCGGCGACGTCGGCCGCGGTGAGCGGCTGGATCCCCTGGTACACCTTGCCGGCGCGCTCGGCGTCGCCGCCGAAGCGCACCACCGAGAACTCGGTCTCGACCATGCCGGGCTCGATGGAGGTGGCGCGCACCGGGGTGCCGAGGAGGTCCGACCGGAGGTTCAGCGTGAACTGCCGGACGAACGCCTTGGTGGCGCCGTAGGCGTTGCCCCCGGGGTACGGGTAGGTCCCGGCCACCGAGCCCACGTTGACGACGTGGCCGCGGCCGCGCGCCACCATGCCCGGGAGCACCGTCCGCGTGACGGTGACCAGCCCCGCGCAGTTGGTGTCGATCATCGTCAGCCACTCGTCGAGCGAGGCCCGCTGGGCCGGCTCGATCCCGAGCGCCAGCCCCGCGTCGTTCACCAGCACGTCCACCTCGGCCCAGCCGGCAGGCAGCGCGGCCAGCGCCGCCTCCACCGCGGCGCGATCCCGCACGTCGAGCGGGAGCGGGTGCACGCGGCCGGCGTGCCGCGCGGCGAGCGCGGCGAGCCGCTCGGCGCGGCGTCCGGCGGCGACGACGCGGGCGCCGGCCGCCACGAAGGCGTCGACGCAGGCGGCGCCGATGCCGGAGGTGGCGCCGGTGACGAGGGCGAGCTGGTTCTGGAGGTCGGGCATGCGGCCGATTCTAGACGACCGCTCGCGATCCGGGATCACCTGCGGCCCGCGCCGGCGTCCGGCAGGTCGCAACGGGGCGCGCCGCCCCGGTCGGCGCCTCAGGGTTCCGGCGCCGCCCCGGCCGGCGCGCCGTCCTCCGCCAGCGGCAGCGCGACCGTGAAGGAGGCGCCGCCGCCGGGGCGCTCGCCGGCCTGGATGTCGCCGCCGTGCTGCAGCACGAGCTTCTTCACGATGGCGAGCCCGAGGCCGGTCCCGGTCCCCTTGGTGGTGAAGTAGGGATTGAAGATCCGGTCGCGCAGGTCGCGGTCTATCCCCGGCCCCTCGTCGGCCACCGTGAGCACGGCCCGCGCGCGGGCCCGGGCGATCCCGAGGTGGATGCGGGCGCGGGCCGGCCGGGCCGCCTCCACCGCGTTGGCGCAGAGGTTGGCGAGGACGCGGCGCATGAGCGCGCGGTCGAGCGCCACCGGGCAGCGCGCGGCCCGCACCACGTCCACGTCCGCCGCCTCGGTCAGCTGCGGGCTGGTGCGCAGGAACTCCTCCACGAACTCGCCCAGCTCGGCCGGCTCCGGCCGCACCGCGGGCAGCTTCGCGAAGGCCGAGAACTCGTCCACCAGCCGCTGCAGCGTCCCGATCTCCTCGCGCACGATCTCGCCCGCCTCGGCGAGCAGCCGGCCGAAGTCGGGGTCCCGCCCCGGCGCCGCGCCCCAGCGCGCCTCCAGCTGCTGGAAGGCGAGCTGGATGGGGGTGAGGGGGTTCTTGATCTCGTGCGCCAGGCGGCGGGCCACCTCCTGCCACCCCGAGATCTTCTCGAGGTAGACGATCCGGTCGCGCGCCTCGCGCACCTCCCGCACCATCGCGTTGAAGGCGCGCGCCAGCCCGGCCACCTCGTCGGAGGACCGGCCCGGGTCCACCTGCACCGCGAGGTCGCCGGCCGCCAGCCGCCGGACCGCCGCCACCAGCGCCGAGACGCGCCGGGTGGTCCGCCGGGCCAGCCAGATGCCCACCGCCGCGGCCGCCGCCGCCCACGCCACCAGCAGCACGCCGAAGGCGCGCACGTAGCTGCGCCGGATCTCCGACCGGAGCGCGTCCACGCCCTGGACCCGCTCGGCCAGCTCGCGCGACTCGCCCACCTCGGCGAAGTAGCGCGCCTCGATCGCGAAGGTGCACTCGAGCCGCCCGCCGTCCGGCAGCGCCACGCGGGCGGGGGCCTCGCGCCACTCGCCCTCGGGGTTCTCGGCGCTCGCCTCGGCCTCGCTCACCGTCGCGCCGTCCCGGCCGATCCACGCCGCGCGCCGGAGCCGCGGGGTCCGCGTCACCGCCGCTGCGAGGTAGGCCCCGGCCGCGCGGCGGTCGGCGGGCAGGCCGCGCGCGATGGCCCGCGCCTGCTCGGCGTAGAGCTGCTTGCGGGCCTGGAACAGGTCTCCGTAGAGGGACGGGATCGACTCGAGGCGGTCCACCACCCGCGGATCGAGCCCGAGCGAGAGGTTCTCCTCGGCCAGGCGGCCGGCCAGCAGCAGCGCCCCGAGCATGGGGAGCACCGCGGCGATCACCAGGGCCGCGGCGATGCGGAGCTCGAAGCGGGAGACGCTGAGGTGGGCGCGGAGGCGCCGGAGCGGCCCGGGGGGCCGCGCGGGCGCGCCGGCCCCGTCGCGCGCGGGCGGCGTGGGGGCCGGGTCGGGGCTCATCGCGCCGGGACCTCGGCCGGGGTGAACGGGCGCGAGCGGAGGAGCTGCACGCCGGCCCCGGGATCGGGCTCGCGCAGGAGGAAGCTCGCGACCGCGCCGAGCACGCTCCGCGAGGCGGTCCCGCCTGGCCGGACGCCGGCGGCGGGGTTGGCGATGTACTCGCGCGTGCGCTGGAGCTGCTCCTTCGAGATCGGGTTCAGCTCGACGCGCGCCTCCACCACCAGCGGGGTGGCGGGCAGCGCGCCGATCGGGCCGAGGTCGAGGTCGCGCTCGTTCGCGAGGAGCGCGCGCAGCGCCGCGAAGTCGGGGAGGACGAGGTGCATCCCGGACGGCGCGCGGCGGTCCTTCACCGTCACGGCGTAGGTCTCGTCCCAGACGTCGAAGAGGATCTCGACCACGCGCCCGTGCAGCGCCAGCGGCTGCCCTCCGCGCGCGGGCGCGACGGTGATCAGCACCGCCACCACGTTGGTGAGCCCGTTCCCGAGCTGCCGCTCGAGCGCGGGCGCGAACACCGCCGAGAGGTCGAGCGTGGCGAGGACGTGCCCGTTCCGGGCGGAGAGCGCGGCCGGCAGCGGCGCGGGCTCCGCGGCGGGCGCTCCCGGCCGCCACGGCCAGCAGCAGGGCCAGGCCGCCGAGCGCGACGCGCGCAGGCGCGGCGGGCGCGCGGACCCCGGCGAGCGCTGGGGGACGAGGGTGCGCGCTTCACAGGAAGTTGTCCAGCGCGTAGCCCAGCGACGCGTTGAAGGTGCCGACGGGGGTGTCGAGCCGCAGCGCCACGTCGCCGGAGAAGGGCGTCCGCGAGAAGTCGGTGCGGCCGCCGCCCGGGCGCGCCGACGACCAGACGGCGCGGGCGCCCACCGCCAGGTAGCCGCGGTGGAAGAAGCCGCCGCGCGACCAGAGCGGCACCGCGTACTCGAGGCCGCCCATGGCCAGGATCGCGTCGTAGCGCGAGTCGGTGGAGAAGTTGAGCTCGAGCGCGCGCCCGAGCGCCGGGCCCAGCGCGAAGTAGGAGAAGTCGGCGGCGTAGAACCGCTCGTAGAAGGGCGCGTCCCCCTGGGCCGCGCCGAGCGCGGCCTGCAGGCGCAGCCGCCGCCCGAGCAGGCCGTAGGCCGTCTCGAGCTGCAGCAGGTAGCGGCTGTACTCGTAGTCGCCGCCGAGCGCCTCCGAGCCGAAGGTGACCTGGGCCAGCCCGCGGAAGCCGTCGGTGGGGAAGAAGAAGTCGTCGCGGGTGTCGATCTCGTAGGTGCCGGTCAGCGCCGAGAGGTTCGACCAGCCCAGCTGGATGGGCGGCCCCATCGCGGCGGCCGCGCCGGCGCCGAGGTCGAGCGGCGTGGCCCGGACGCGCTCGTAGCGGTAGGACGCGAGCAGGCGCTCGAACGGGCCGGGGCGGAAGCCCAGCGTGACCTCGCCGGAGGCCCGCTGGTAGCGGATGCGGGGGGCGCGCCCGTAGTCGCTGGTGAAGGCGTCGCAGTCCGGGTCGCCGCAGACGAGCTCCTCGCCGCGCACGAAGGCGCCCGAGACGCCGAACACCAGCGGCGGCAGCCGCGGGAGGGTGAGGTCCGGCGCGAAGAAGCCGCCGCGCAGGGCATAGCGCGAGGGGTCGTCGCTCCGGCCCGCCGGCTGCCCGCCGTAGACGAAGGCGCCCGAGAGGCCGAGCCCGCGGCCGAGGAAGTTCTGCTGCGAGATCCCGAGGCCGCCGTAGAAGGGCTGCGGGTCGGTGGAGCCGAGCACGAGGTCGGTGATCACGAGCGTGTTCCGCTCGGTCAGCTCGAGCACCAGGACCACCAGGCCGCGCTGCGAGCCGCGCTCGACCCGCGTCTCGACCCGCGAGAACCAGCCGAGCTGCAGGAGGCGCAGCCTGGAGAGCAGCACGCGCTCGTTGTCGAGCACGTCGCCGGGGGCGACCAGGAGGTGCCGGCGCACCTCGTCCTCCCGCGTGCGCGAGATGCCGCGCAGCTCGATCCGCTCCACCTGGTAGCGCCGGTCGGCGGTCGGGTCCTCGGTGGTCCGCGGCGGCGTCGGCGGCACCGGCGGCGCCGCCAGCGGCGGCGCGAGCCGAGGGACGTCGAGCGGCGGCGAGGCCGTCTCCCGCTCGCCGGTCTCGGCCTGGGGCGGCCGCGGCGCGGCCGGCGCGGCGCCGGCCGGGCCCGGGGGCGCGGGCGGCGTTCCCGGGGCGAGGAGCGCGAGCGCGCACAGGGCGGGCAGGAGGGGGGCCATTGGACGCCGAGTCTAACCAAAGACGCGCGAGGCGCGCGGCCATTCAACCCTGCAGCGAGCGGCGCCACGCCACGTAGGCCTCGAGGGCCTCGGCGTCGAGCGGGTCGGCCATCAGTGCGGCCTCCCAGGCGGTGCGCGCGGCCGCCTCGTTCCCGAGCTTGCGCGCCACCTGCGCGCAGGCGAGCTGCCTCCGCGCCTCCTCGGCCCGGGCGGGATCGGCCTCGAGGAGCTCGCGCCGCCGGGCCGCCACCAGGGCCTCGGGCACCCCGGCCGCGAGGCAGCGGCGGATGCCCCGCCAGTTCCCGGCGCGGCCGTCGTGCGCCAGGCGTGGCGCGGGCGCTCCCAGCGCGGCCAGCGCGAGCTGGACCCGGTCGAGCAGCGCCCCGACGCGCCCCGGCTGATCGGCCGCGATGGGGCGCGCGGCCAGGTGCTCGAGCTCGTCCCGGAGCGCGCGCCCCGCGCGGCGCACCTCCGAGAAGTCGGAGTCGGGAGGGAGCCCGAGCAGCGCGTACGGGCCCGCCGCGGCCCGCGTCTCGAGCGCCGCGAGCCGCATGCCGGCGCTGGCCGCGCTGGGCGGCGGGGTGATGGGGACGGCTCCCGGCGCAGCGCGTCGGCGAGGGCCGCCACCGCCGCGCGCGACTCCGGCGCGAGGTCCAGGAGCTGGACCGCGAACCCGGGCGCCATCCGGAAGCCGGCCGCCTCGGCCGGCGAGACGTGCCGGACCACCTCGGCCGCGACCGAGACCGGGGCGCGCAGCGACCGGTGCGCGAGCTCGATCCGCACGCGCGCGAAGAGGGGCGGGAGGTTCGAGTCGGCCCGCAGGAAGAGCCCGTTGCGCGTGAGCTCCACCACCGCCAGCCGCCGCGGCACCGGGCCGGCGCGCAGGAGGACCGTGAGCTCCGGCTCGAGCGGCTCGGTCTGGAGGGTGGCGCGGCGCGGGCGGCGCGGCGCGGGCACGCCGGCGGGGACGAGCGGGTCCGGCGGGGCGGCGCCGAGCCGCGTCGCCACCTGTCGGAGCGCCTCGGACAGCGCGGCCATGCCCGGGAAGCGGCGGGCCGGCTCCTTCTCCAGGGCGCGCAGGATGGCCCGCTCGAGCTCGGCGTCGACGGGCCCCAGGGACGAGGGCGCCGGAGGCGGATCGTGCAGGTGGGCGAGCAAGAGCCGCGGGACCCCGCGGGCGGTGAAGGGGAGGCGGCCCGTGGCGAGCTCGTAGGCGATCACCCCGAGCGCGTAGACGTCGGTGCGCGCGTCGACGACCCCCTCGTCGCACTGCTCGGGCGCCATGTACTCGGGCGTGCCCACCAGGATCCCGGCCCGGCGTGCTCGGGCCTCCGCTCCCGGCGCCCCGGAGCTTCGCGATGCCGAAGTCGACCAGCTTGACGAAGTCTGCGCTGCCGCGCCGCGCCACCAGGAAGACGTTCTCCGGCTTGAGATCGCGGTGGATCACGCCGCGCTCGTGGGCGCTCTGCGAGCGCGTCGCAGAGCTGGAGCAGGACGTCGAGCGCCACCGCGGGCGGCACGGGCCCCCGCCGCAGCCGCGTCGGCGAGCGTCTCGCCCTCCAGGTACTCCATCACGAAGTAGTAGCGGCCGGGGGGGAGGCGAGAGAGGTCGTAGATGCCGACGATGTTCTCGTGCCCGATCAGGTTCACCGCGCGCGCCTCGTCGAAGAAGCGGCGCACCAGCGAGCTGTCCGAGGCCATCGACTCGTGCAGGAACTTGATCGCGACCTGGCTGCCGATGACGGGGTGCTCGGCGAGGTAGACCGTCCCCATGCCGCCGCGGCCCAGCATCCGGACGATCCGGAAGCTGCCGACCTGCGTGCCGAGGAGGCGGGTCCGGCGCGTCGAGCGCGGGGTCGGCGCCCTCGCCGTCGCGGTCGAGCGCGGGGTCAGCGCCGGCGTCCGGGCACGGGCCCGCCGCCGGATGGACGGCGCCGCAGCGCTCGCCGCGGGGCCTCCGCCCGAATCCTGCGCCTTTTCCGGTCCCTGCACGCCGCCCTCGGCGGCCACACTACCAGAGCGGCACCGGGGTGCCAGATTCGCGCGCCCCGCGGACGGGGGGACGACGGACCCTGTGACGGCTCCGCGCCGCCCCGCGAAATCCCTTGACCCTCCGGCGCGATGCTGATTGTACGACCACGAGACCATGACCGATTTCAGCAAGATGACGGTGGACGCCCTGCGCGAGCTGGCTCGGAAGGTGCTCGGTCCGGGACACTCCCGCCTGAAGACCAAGGCGGAGATGGTGCGCGCGCTCGAGGAGGCCGCCTCGAGCGCGGCGACGGCGCCGGCCCGCGCGGCCCGGCGGGTCCGGGCGGCCGCCACGCGGGCGGCGGACGCCACCGAGAAGGCGGTGCGCGCGGTCACCGAGGCGGTGGGGAAGACGGCGCGCTCCGCGAAGCGGACCGCCGGCGAGGGCAAGGCGGCGGCCGAGGAGGCCGGCAAGGCGGGAGCCAAGGCGGCGGCACGGATCGGCAAGGCGGCCGCCAGGACGGCGGAGGAGGCCGGGAAGGTCGCCAAGGCGGCCGCGAAGGCCGCGGAGCCCCGGAAGCGCGCCGGCGCCAAGGCGGCGAAGCCAGGCAAGGCGCCCGCCGCCGCCAAGGCCAAGGCCGCCCGCGCCGGACCACGGCGCGCAAGGTCGGGAAGGTGGCCGAGGCCGTCGCGGCCGTGGCGGGCGCGGTCGTCTCCCCGCGGACGCGGAAGCGCCCGGCCCCCGCGAAGCGGACAGGGCCGGATCCCGACGGCTTCTTCGTCGCCCGGGTGCGCGGCGAGGACGCGGTCCGCGAGGCGCCGCACCCCCTGGTCGAGCCGGCGCCCAGGGCGAGCCGGACGAGGAGCTCGCCGCGCCGGCCCCTACGACGAGGGGCTCGGCGAGCTGCCCTGGTCCTACGGCGACGACACGCTCGTGGCCCTGCCGCGCGACCCGCGGACGCTGTTCGTCTACTGGGACCACGCGTCGCCCGACACGAGGCGCCGCCTTCGACGGGCTCGACCACCCGCGCGTCGCAGCTCTGGATCTTCGCCCGAGCGGGCGACGGCTGGGAGCACGTCCGCACCGTCGAGTTCGCGCTCGAGTCGCGCGGCTACTACGTCCACGATCTCGAGCCCGGGCGCACCTACCGCGCCGAGATCCACGTGGTGGACCGGCACGGGCGCGAGCGGCTCCTCGGCGCACGGCTCGAACGCAGGTCGGCGCTGCCGCCGCTGGGGCCCTCGCGCGCTGGTGGACGACCGCTTCGTCCGCATCCCCTGGGACCTGCCGCTCGGGCGGCTCGCTCGGCCCCGGCACGCCGGCGCCCCGTTCTCCGAGGAGGCGCGGGCGCTCCTGGCGCGCCTCTCCGACTGGTCGCGGCTTCGCCGGGCGCGAGGCGGGCGGCAGCAGCGCCGGCGGCACGGGCGGGCGCGCCCTCGCTCGGCGGCCACGGCGGCGGCCGCCCTCGTCGCCCTCCGGCCCGTTCGGCCAGGCGAGGGAGCGCTAGATGGCCCAGGACGTGCTCGGGCTACGTCGTCCCTCCACCTCCACGCCCACCTGCCGTTCGTCCGCCACCCCGAGCACGAGGACTTCCTCGAGGAGGACTGGCTCTACGAGGCCATCACGCGAGACCTACCTCCCGCTCCTGCGGGATCTTCGACCGGCTCACCGACGAGGGCATCCCCTTCCGCATCTCGATGACCATGACGCCGCCGCTGGTCGCGATGCTGCGCGACGAGCTGCTCATGGCGCGCTACGCGCGCCGGCTCGACAAGCTCTGCGAGCTCGCCGACAAGGAGGTCCACCGGACCCGCAACGACCCGACCTTCCACGGGCTGGCCCGCCACTACCAGCACGAGTTCCGGCGAGCTCCGCTCAGCTCTTCGACGACCGCTACCACCGCGACCTGGTGGCGCGCCTTCCGCCGGCTGGAGGAGGCCGGGCGGCTCGAGATCGTCACCTGCGGCGCCACCCACGGCTTCCTGCCGCTCATGCAGCAGTACCCGGAGGCGGTGCGGGCCCAGATCGCGGTGGCGGCCGCGCACCACCGGCGCCACTTCGGCCGCGACCCGGCGGGCATCTGGCTGCCGGAGTGCGGCTACTTCCCCGGCGCTGGACGCGGTCGCTGGCGGAGCAGAACATCCGCTACTTCTTCGTGGACACCCACGGCATCACCGACGCCACGCCGCGGCCGCGCTACGGCGTCTACGCGCCCATCTACACGCCCAGTCCGGCCCGGCCGCCTTCGGCCGCGATCCCGAGTCGTCGCAGCAGGTCTGGAGCGCCGAGACCGGCTACCCCGGCGACCCCGACTACCGCGAGTTCTACCGGGACGTCGGCTGGGACCTCGACTTCGACTACGTGAAGCCCTACGTCCAGGCCACCGGCGCCCGCAAGAACGTGGGCATCAAGTACTACCGGATCACCGGCAAGACCGCCCACAAGGAGCCCTACGATCCGGCCGCAGCGCGCGGCCGAGCGGGCCGCCAGCCACGCCGGCAACTTCATGTTCAACCGCGAGCGGCAGGTCGAGCACCTCGCCTCGCGGATGGGCGGGGTGCGGCCGATCGTGGTCTCGCCCTACGACGCCGAGCTCTACGGCCACTGGTGGTACGAGGGGCCGGCCTTCATCGACTACCTGATCCGCAAGATCGCCTACGACCAGAAGGTCTTCCGGCTGGCCACCCCGGGCGACTACCTCCGCGAGAACCCGGAGCAGCAGCTCGCCACCCCGCCGCTCTGCTCCTGGGGCGCCGGCGGCTACGCCGGGGTCTGGCTGGACGGCTCCAACGACTGGATCTACCGCCACCTCCACAAGGCGGCCGAGCGGATGATCGCGCTGGCCCGCGACCTCCGCGCAGCCGACGCCGCTCGAGCTGCGCGCCCTCAACCAGGCGGCGCGCGAGCTGCTGCTGGCGCAGTCGTCCGACTGGGCCTTCATCATGAAGACCGGCACCATGGTCGAGTACGCCATCCGGCGGACCAAGGAGCACGTGCTCCGCTTCACCCGGCTCCACGACCAGCTCCGCGCCGGAGCAGATCGACGAGGGCTGGCTGGCCCACGTCGAGCAGAAGGACAACATCTTCCCGGAGATCGACTACCGGGTGTACCAGCCGCGGTAGGCGGCCGGCCCGGCGGGCGGCCGCCGCCGGCCGGGGACGGCCGGGGCCGGCGCCCGCGTTCCGCGGAAGCGAGGCCGCGGCCGGGGCCGGCCGTCGCCGGGCGCGTTCTCGCGTTGACGGGCCGGGCGGCGCCCGACATAGCCTCGCCAGCCCTTTTCCCCGTGGAAACCGCGAGATGGCCGACCAGACCCCCACCGAGGCCGACGACCTCGGCACGACCGAGCGCGAGATCATCGCCAGCCGCCGCGAAGAAGGCCGAGGCGCTCCGCGCGCTCGGCGTGAACCCCTACGGCAACGGCCACGACGCCGGCCCACCTGGCCGCCGACCTCGCACGCCCGCTACGGCGAGGCGCCGGCCGAGGAGATCGCCAAGGACCCCGGCGACCTGGTCGGTGGCCGGCCGCGTCCTGGCGGTCCGCAGCTTCGGCAAGGCCGCCTTCCTCAAGGTGCGCGACCGCTCCGGCGAGCTCCAGGTCTGGGTCAAGAAGGACCAGGTCGGCGACGCGGCCTTCGAGATCTTCAAGCTCCTCGACGTGGGCGACCTGGTCGCGGCCGGCGGGCCCGGCCACCCGCACCAAGACCGGCGAGCTCACCGTGGAGGCCGCCTCCTTCACCATCGCTCACCAAGGCGGTGCGGCCCGCTGCCGGAGAAGTGGCACGGCCTCACCGACGTGGAGCAGCGCTACCGGCAGCGCTACGTGGACCTGGTGGTGACGCCCGGCGTCCGCGAGACCTTCCGTGAAGCGCGCCCGCATCGTCTCCACCATCCGCGCGCTTCCTCGACGAGCGCGGCTACCTCGAGGTGGAGACGCCCACCCTCCACAAGCCGGAGGAGGCGGGCGGCGCCGCGGCGCGCCCCTTCGAGACCCACCACAACGCCCTCGACCTCGACCTCAAGCTCCGCATCGCCACCGAGCTGCACCTCAAGCGGCTGGTGGTGGGCGGGCTCGACCGCGTCTACGAGATCGGCCGCATCTGGCGCAACGAGGGGATCGACCGGCGCCACAACCCCGAGTTCACCACCATCGAGTTCTACCAGGCCTACGCCACCCACGAGGACCTCATGCGCGCTCACCGAGGAGCTCTTCCACGAGCTGGCGGTGCAGGTGACCGGCGGGCCCGCGTCACCTTCCAGGGGCAGGAGATCGACCTCACCCCGCCGTACCCGCGGTCTCCATGCTCGAGCGAGGGGGCGCGGGCGCTCGGGCTCTCGCCGGAGGACGCCCTGGCCGGCCGCGGCCTGGCCGAGGCGGTGGCCGCCGCCGCGGCGCGGGAGCACGACGCCGAGCGACGCCTGGAAGCTGGAGCAGGCGGCCAAGAAGTCGCCCGGCGAGATCATCGCGGTGGCCTTCGAGGTCTTCTGCGAGCCGCAGCTCCCCAAGGACCGGCCCGGCCTTCGTGGTCGACTTCCCCATCGAGACCTCGCCGCTGTCGCGCCGCCGCGACGCGGACCCGCGCCTGGTGGACCGCTTCGAGCTCTTCGTGGCCGGCATGGAGCTGGCCAACGCCTTCTCCGAGCTGAACGACCCGGCCGACCAGCGCGCCCGCTTCGAGGCCCAGGTGAAGGCCAAGGCGGCCGGCGACGACGAGGCCATGCCCTACGACGAGGACTTCGTCCGGGCCCTCGAGCACGGCATGCCGCCCACCGCCGGCGAGGGGATCGGCATCGACCGGCTCACCATGCTCCTCACCGACTCGGCCTCCATCCGCGACGTCATCCTCTTCCCGCTCCTCAAGAACCGCGAGTGAGCCTTGCCCGACCCGATCGCCTCCCCGCCTCGGCCCGACGCCGCCGCGGCGGCGGCCGGCGGCCCGGCCCCGGCGCGGCGCTCGACCACCCGGTCGCGCCGGTCTTCTCGGCGCCGGCCTTCCTGCTGGTGCTGGCGGGGCTGGTCGCTCGGCCGGCGCCGGCGCGCCGCTCCTCCACGCCGTTCTGGCCGGGCGCCTCGGCCTCCCCGCCGGCGCTGGCCACGGCCGGGCTGGCCGCGCTGGGCTGCGCTCCTGGCGGCGGCCTGGTCGGCGCGGCGGCCGCCCTGGCCGGCCGCCGGCTGGCCTTCTACGAGGTGACCGGCGGCGGCGCTCCTCTGGGTCGCGGTCACCGCGGTGGTCGCGGCTGCTCCTCCTGCCAGCTCCGCGGCGGCCACGGCCGGGCTGCGAGGGGCTGGAGTCGCAGGGGGCGCTGGTGCTGGTGCTCGGGCTGCTCGGCGCGCGGCGTCCTGGCCGCGACCGCGGTCTTCGTCGGCGCCAGCCGTGGCCTACCTGCTGGCCGGCACCGGCCGCCTCGACCCGTCGCTCTCCTTCGAGCTCTACGTGGCGCGCAGCCACCTGCAAGCTCTCGCCGCGGCACCCTGGCGGCCTCTTCCTGCTGGTGCGTGACCGGGCTCGTGCCCGGGCTGCTGCTCGTGCTGGTCCGCTCGCTCCTGCGCCGACGCCGCGCGAGCGGCGCGCCGACCGGCGCGGCGCTGCTCCACCAGCGCCGCGCATGCCGGCCACCTGCTCATGACGCTCATCTCGATCGGCGGCGTGGCCATCGGGGTGTGGGCGCTCACGGTGGTGCTGTCGGTGATGAGCGGCTTCGAGGCCGACCTGAAGCAGACGCATCCTCGGCCACAACGCCCACGGCATGGTGCATGAAGTACGGGCAGGACGACTTCACCGACTGGCAGCGAGTGCGCGAGCAGGTGCTCGGCGGTGCCGGGCGTGCAGGGCGCCACGCCCGTTCCTCTACAACGAGGTGATGCTCTCCGCCGGCCAGAACCTGACCGGCGCGATCGCTCAAGGGGATCGACCCGGCCACCATCGGCACGGTCACCGACCTCCCGGCCAGTCGTGCGAGGACGGGAAGCTCGAGCTGGCTGCGCCGCCCCGGAGCGACATCCCGCCCGCTCGCCGGCGTGGCCGCGACGGCCGACTCGCCCAGGCCGGCGCCGGCCGCGCGCTGCCCGGGCATCGTGGTGGGGCGCGAGCTGGCCCACGCGCTGCGGGTCGTCGTGGGCGACCAGGTCAACGTCGTCTCGCCCCTCGGCGACCTCGGGCCGGCCGGGCCGCAGCCCAAGAGCCGCCCCTTCCGCGTGGCGGCGATCTTCTTCAGCGGCATGTACGAGTACGACTCCAAGTTCGCCTACCTCGACCTCGCCGAGGCGCAGCGCTTCTTCGGCACCGGCGACGCGGTCACCGGCCTCGAGGTCAAGGTGCCGGACGTCGACGCGGCCCGGGCCGGTCATGACGCCGGGTCGCAGGTCGCGCTGGGCGGCTACCCCTACCGCACCAAGGACTGGGGCGAGCTCAACCGCAACCTCTTCTCCGCGCTGCAGCTGGAGAAGCTGGTGATGGCGGTGATCCTCGGCTTCATCGTGCTGGTGGCCAGCTTCCTCATCGTGGCCACGCTCATCATGCTGGTGCTGGAGAAGCGCCGGGAGATCGCGGTCCTCAAGTCGATGGGCGCCGGGATCCCCAGCATCATGAAGATCTTCGTGGTCGAGGGGCTGATCATCGGCGGCGGTGGGCACCTTCTTCGGCCTGGTGCTCGGCTTCGGCACCTGCCTGCTCATCGACAAGGTGGGCATCCAGCTCGACCCGGAGGTCTATTACATCTCCAACCTGCCGGTCCGGATCGAGGCCGGCGCAGTCGGCGCTGGTGGCGCTGATGGCGCTGGTGCTGGCCTACCTGGCCACCATCTACCCGGCCACCAAGGCGGCCCGGCTGCGGCCGGTCGACGGCCTGCGGAGCGAGTGATGGGCGCCGCGCCGCTTCGTCCGGGTCGAGGGCCTCGGCAAGACCTACCTCATGGGCGAGAAGCGCCTCGACGTGCTGCGCGGCGTCTCGCCTCGAGATCGCCGCCGGGCGAGCTGGTGGCGCTGACCGGCCCGTCCGGCGTCGGGCAAGAGCACCTTCCTCCACGTGCTCGGCACCCTCGACGTCCCCACCCGCCGGCCAGGTCCTCTTCGACGGCCGCGGACGTCTTCGCCGCGGGCGAGGAGGCCCTGGCCGCCTTCCGCAACCAGACCATCGGCTTCGTCTTCCAGAGCCACCACCTGCTCCCGGAGTTCACCGCCCTGGAGAACGCCATGATGCCGGCGCTGATCCGGCGGCTGCCGCGCGCCGAGGCCGACGGCCCGCGGCCGAGGAGATGCTGGCGCTGGTCGGGCTGGGCGACCGGCTGGACCACCGGCCCGGCGAGCTCTCCGGCGGCGAGCAGCAGCGGGTGGCCCTGGCCCGGGCCCTCTGCCTGCAGCCCGCGGCTGCTGCTGGCCGACGAGCCGACCGGCAACCTCGACCCCGCGGACCGCCGAGGGGATCCACGCCCTGCTCGCCGACCTGAACGCGCGGCTCGGCATCACCGCGGTGGTGGTCACCCACAACGAGCGGCTGGCCGCGACGCTGCCGCGCCGGCGGCTCCAGGCCTGGCGGCGCGGCGCGGCTCGAGGACGCGACGAGACGAAGCTCTTTGAGCCTCGCGCGGCCTTTGCACTAGATTCCGCGGCTCCGTGAAGCGCCCGCCCGCCGCGCCTGGCGCCTCGCTGGCCGCCCGCTGCCTGGCCTGGCCGCGGCCGTCCGCCCGCGCCGCGGACGCCGCCGGTCATCGCCGACGTCCACGTCGAGGGGAACCGGCGCGTCGAGGTGGACGCCATCCGGGCCGCCGTCACCAAGAAGGGCAGCCCCCTTCGATCGCCGAAGCGTCGACGCCGACCTCCGGGCCCTCATGAAGCTCGGCTTCTTCTCCGACGTGGTGGTCGAGCTGGAGGGGCCCGCGCGACGCCCCGGTGCTGGTCTTCCGGGTGATCGAGCGGCCCACCGTCCGCGAGGCCACCATCGTCGGCAACGACGAGCTCTCCAAGGACGACCTCAAGGACACCGTCGAGGTGAAGCCCTTCTCGATGCTCGACCTGGCCGCGGTCCGCAAGGACGTGAAGAAGATCCAGGAGAAGTACGTCGAGAAGGGCTACTTCCTGGCCGAGGTGACCTGGAAGCTCGAGCCGCTAGCCCGACAACCAGGTCGCCGTCCGCTACGCTCGTGGACGAGAAGGCCAAGGTCCAGGTCAAGGAGATCCGCTTCCTCGGCAACCAGGCGCTCTCGACGGACCAGACGCTCACGGGCGTCATGCAGACGCAGGAGGGCGGGCTCCTCTCCTTCCTCAACCGCACGCGGCACCTACCGCGAGGACGCCTTCCAGCGCGACCTGCGGCCATCCAGGCGGCCTACCTCGACCAGGGCTACGTCAACGTGAAGGTCGGCAAGCCCTCGGTCGCGCTCTCGCCCGACCAGCGCTTCCTCTTCATCACCATCCCGGTGGAGGAGGGCGAGCAGTACACGATCGGCAAGATCGACTTCTCCGGCGAGCTGCTCGGCGAGGAGCCGCGGCTCCGGCGCGCTGCTGCCAGCCCAGGGCGGCGAGCTGCTTCTCCCGCTCGAAGCATCGGCCAGGACCTCTTCGCCGTCAGCGACGTCTACAAGGACCTGGGCTACGCCTACGCCAACGTCACCCCGCTCACCACCATCGACGCCGCAGAAGCGCATCGTCGACCTCGACCTTCGAGGTCCAGCCCGGCCAGCAAGGTCCGCTTCGAGCGGATCGAGATCGTCGGGCAACGAGAAGACCCGCGACAAGGTGATGCGCCGCGAGCTGCGCATCTACGAGGGCGAGCTGTTCAGCGGCACCGGCCATGCGCGCCTCCAAGCAGCGGGTCACCGCGCTCGGCTTCTTCGAGACGGTCGAGATCACCACCAAGAAGGGCAGCGCCGAGGACACTGATCGTGGCCACGGTCGAGGTGAAGGAGAAGGCCACCGGCACCTTCCAGCTCGGCGCCGGCTTCTCCTCCTACGAGAACTTCATCCTCACCGGCCAGATCTCCCAGCAGAACTTCTTCGGCTGGGGCCAGACGCTCTCGCCTGCAGCTCCAGTGGTCGTCGATCCGCCAGCTCGGGCAGATCCAGTTCGTCGAGCCGTACTTCCTCGACACCCGCTGGACCTTCGCCTTCGACCTCTACGCGACCGAGAGCTACTACACCACGCTTCACCCGCCGGGCGGTCGGCGGCAACATGACCTGGGGCTACGAGCTCTCGGGCCTCTCGCCCTGGCTGGTCCTTCGCGCAGCCAGCCTCGAGGACATGCGGGTCTTCGCGACCTACACGAACGAGTACGTCTCGGTGGCCGGCGACCTCCGGACCACCGGCCGGCTCTACGCAACCAGTTCCAGCTCCGGCACCACCAGCTCGGTCCGGCTCTCCTGGCAGTGGGACAAGCGCGACAACCGGCTCTTCCCGACCAAGGGCTTCTTCCTCTCGGCCAGCGCCGAGTGCGCGCCCCGCCGTTCGCTGGCGCCCAGCTTCGGTGTTCGGCCAGCAGGTCAACCTCTTCACCCGCTACGCGGTCGACGCCCGCGCCTACCGCCCGCTCTTCCTCGGGCGTGGTGGCCCGGGCCAAGCTCACGCTCGGCCTACATCCGCAACTGGGACACCGACCACGAGGTGCCCATCTCGGAGCTCTACTACGTCGGCGGCATCAACTCGGTGCGCGGCTACCGCTTCCTCTCCATCGCGCCGCACCGAGAACGTGGGCCGCGTCGGCAACGACCCCTGCCTCGCCGCTCGATGCCAGCTCGCCGTGGGCGGCAACAAGCAGGCGATCCTCAACCTGGAGCTCGAGTTCCCGCTCCTCCAGACGGCCGGCATCAAGGGCGTGGTCTTCTCCGACGCCGGCAACGCCTTCGCCGCCGGCGAGCTGGACGCGACCCCGCGGTGCCGCTACTCGCTCTACAAGTCGGTGGGCTTCGGCTTCCGCTGGTTCAGCCCCATCGGCCCGCTCCGCTTCGAGTGGGGCTTCCCGCTCAACCGCCGCAAGGACAAGCTGACCGGCACGTACATCGACCAGCCCGTCGACTTCCAGTTCACCATCGGCAACTTCTTCTAGCCTCCACCGCAGGAGGACACCCCATGCGCACCTCCGTCCGCCTCGCCGCCGCTCGCCCTCGTCCTCGCCGCCGCCCCGGCCGCCCGCGCCGACGCTCAAGCTCGGCTACGTCGACCTGCAGCGCGCCATCAAGGAGGTCGAGGAGGGCAAGGCCGCCAAGGCCCAGCTGCAAGCAAGGACTTCGACGAGAAGCAGAAGCAGCTCGACAGCGCACCGAGCGAGGTCGAAACGGCTGCACGACCGACTTCCAGAAGCAGTCGGTCGTCATGGCCGCCGACGCCAAGGCCGACCAAGGCCGGCGAGATCGAGCGCAAGAAGGATGGAGCTGCAGCAGTTCTTCGTGCAGCTCCAGCAGGATCTCTCCGGCCGGGAGCGCGAGGTGATGCGCGGCATCGTCGACAAGATGACCGGCGTGGTCCGCGAGATCGCCGAGGCCGACGGGCTTCACCATGGTGCTCGACCGCCAGGACGCCGGGCTCGTCTACGCGCCGCCCTCGCTCGACTTCACCAACGAGCTGGTCCGCAAGTACAACGCCCGCTTCGGCGCCGGCAAGCCGGCCGCCGGCGAAGGCCGGCGGCCGCCACCCCCAAGCCGGCCGCGGCCAAGAAGTAGGGTCCGCCCGTGACCGCCCGCACGCTCGCCGAGCTCGCCGCCCTGGTCGGCGGCGAGGTGTCCGGGGACGGGCCGCTCCGCATCGCCGGGGTGGCCCCGCTGGAGGAGGCCGGCGCCGGCCAGCTCTCCTTCTTCGCCAACAGGAAGTACCGCGCCGCCTTCGAGGCCTCGCGGGCCGGCGCGGTGGTGGTCGAGCCGGACGCGGACGTGCCGGCCGGGCGCACCGTGCTGCGCGCGTCGAACGCCTACCTGGCCTTCGCCAGGATCTCCACGCTCTTCAACCCGCCGCCGGTCGCGGCGCCGGGGTCTCGCCGCAGCGCCGTCGGTCCACCCCACCGCCCGGGTCGACCCGACCGCCCAGGTCGTGCCGCTCGTCTCGGTCGGGCCCGGCGCCGTGGTCGGGGCGCGCACCATCCTCCGCCCCGGGGTGCAGGTCGGCGCCGGGGCGCAGGTGGGCGCCGACTGCCTGCTCCACCACAACGTGGTGGTGCGCGAGCGCTGCGTGCTGGGCGACCGCGTCATCCTGCAGCCGGGCTGCGTCATCGGCTCGGACGGCTTCGGCTTCGCCTTCGACCTGGTGGGCGAGGGGCGGGGGCCGCGCCACTACAAGGTGCCGCAGGTCGGCATCGTGGTGGTGGAGGACGACGTCGAGATCGGCGCCAACACCTGCGTCGACCGCGCCACGCTCGGCGTCACCCGCATCGGCCGGGGCGCGAAGCTCGACAACCTGGTCCAGATCGCCCACAACGTGGTGGTCGGGCCGCTCTGCCATCCTGGCCGCCCAGGTCGGGATCTCCGGCTCGACCCAGCTCGGCATGGGCGTGGTCGCCGGGGGCAGGCGGGCATCGTCGGCCACCTCGACGATCGGCGACCGGGCCAACATCGCCGCCCAGTCCGGGGTGGCCCACGACCTGGCGCCCGGGCGAGCGGGTGGCCGGACCCGCCCGCCACGACGTCCAGTGGGCCCGCAACTCGGCCGCCTTCGAGCGGCTCACCGACCTCCGTCAGGAGGTGCGCGAGCTCCGCCGCAGGTGGAGCAGCTCCGCGCCGCGCAGCCAGGAGGAGACCAATGAGCGACGCGTCCGGCGAGCCCATCCTCGACGTGGAGGGCATCCAGACGCTGCTGCCGCACCGGCCGCCCTTCCTGCTGGTGGACCGGGTGGTCGAGCCTTCGAGCCGGACCGGCGGCTCGCCGCCCTGAAGTGCGTCACCATGAACGAGCCGTTCTTCCCGGGCCACTTCCCCGGCCACCCGGTCATGCCGGGCGTGCTCATCCTGGAGGCGCTGGCCCAGGCCGCCGCGCTGCTGGCGACGCCTCTCCCTGACGCCCGAGGAGGTGGACGACAAGGTGACCTACCTCATGGGCATCGACGGGGCCCGCTTCCGCAAGCCGGTGGTGCCGGGCGACCGGCTCGAGCTGGTGGTCGAGGTCACCAAGCGCAAGGGCATGGTCTGGAAGCAGACCGGCGTCGCCATGGTGGACGGCCAGGTGGTCGCCGAGGCCGAGTTCATGGCCATGCTGGCCGACCGCGAGCCGGCGTAGCGGGAGGGCGCTCCATCATGGCGATCCACCCCACCGCCATCGTCGAGGCCGGCGCCCAGGTCGACCCGAGCTGCGAGATCGGTCCCTACGCGGTGATCGGCCCCCAGGTGGTCCTCGGGCCGGACAACGTCGTGGGCGCCCACGCGGTGATCGGCGGCCGCACCACCTTGGGCGCCGGCAACCGCGTCTTCTCCCACGCCGCGGTGGGCGGGATCCCGCAGGACCTCAAGTACCGGGGCGAGGACACCGCGATCGTCATCGGCGACGGCAACACCTTCCGCGAGTTCATCACCATCAACGTCGGCACCGCCGGCGGCGGCGGCGTCACCCGCATCGGCAACGGCTGCCTCTTCATGGCCAACAGCCACGTCGGCCACGACTGCCAGGTCGGCGACGGCGCCATCATCGCCAACTCGGTGGCGCTGGCCGGCCACGTGATCCTCGAGGACCACGTCCACTTCGGCGGGCTCTCCGCGGCCCACCAGTTCTGCCGCGTCGGGCGGCTGTCCTTCGTGGGCGGCATGACCGGCGTGGTCATGGACGTGGCCCCCTACTGCACGGTGGCCGGGAGCCGCGCCGAGCTGGTGGGGCTGAACATCATCGGCATGCAGCGGGCCGGCATGGCCGAGGACCAGGTCGCGCGGGTCAAGCAGGCCTACAAGATCGTGTTCCGCTCGAACCTGGGGCTGGCCGAGGCGACTGGCGGTCCGCGACGAGCTCGGCGGTCACCCCGAGATCGACCCGTTCGCGGCCTTCCTGCAGGGGTCCCAGCGCGGCATCACCCGCTAGGCGGATGGCGACCATCGGCCTCATCGCGGGCGGCGGGCGCTTCCCGATCCTGTTCGCCGAGAGCGCGCGGCGGGCCGGCCACAGGGTGGTGGCGGTGGCGCACAAGGCCGAGACCGACCCGGCCCTGGCGGAGGCGGTCGACGCCATCACCTGGGTGAAGCTCGGCCAGATCGGCCACCTCCTCGCGGCGCTCAAGGCCGGCGGGGCCACGCAGAGCGTGATGCTCGGCGCCATCACCAAGCGGCGCTTCTTCGCCGACGCCATGCCGGACGCCATCGGCCTCCGCGTGCTGGCCCGGGTGGCCATCCGCTCCGACGACAACCTGCTGCGGGCGATGGCCCGGTTCCTGGAGGACGAGGGCGTCCCCATCACCGATCCCACGCCCTTCCTGCAGGACCGGCTGGCGGCCGAGGGCGTGCTGGGCGGCCAGCGGCCGACCGCGGAGGAGCTCGAGGACGCTCGCTACGGGCTCGAGCTGGCGCGCGGGATCGGCCGGCTCGACCTCGGCCAGACCGTGGTGGTGAAGGACCGGGTCGCGCTGGCGGTCGAGGCGCTCGAGGGGACCGACGCCTGCATCCGGCGCGGGGGCGAGCTGGCCCGGTCCGGCGGCTTCGTGGTCGCGAAGGCGGTGAAGCCGGGCCAGGACCGTCGCTTCGACCTGCCCGCGGTCGGGCCGGACACCCTCGACACGCTCCGCGAGGCCAGGGGCCGCGTGCTGGCGGTCGAGGCCGGCCTGACCCTGGTGATGGACCTGGAGCGGATGGTGGAGCAGGCGGACCGCGCCAGGATCGTGCTCCTCGGGCTGCGCTGATGCCGTGGGCCAGGGACGAGGCGGGCGGGGCGGTGCTCGAGCTCCTGGTCCAGCCGCGCGCCTCGCGCACCCGCGCGGTGGGCGAGCACGACGGGCGGCTCAAGGTCCAGCTGGCCGCGCCGCCGGTGGACGGCGAGGCCAACGCGGCGCTGGTCGCGTTCCTCGCCGGCGCCCTCGGCGTCCGCCGCGCCGACGTGGCGATCCTCCGCGGCGAGACCGGTCGGCGGAAGACGATCCGGGTGGCCGGGACCACCGCCGCCGCGGTGCGCGCGGCGCTCCTGGCGTGAGCCCTCCGCCCACCCCGTTGCGGGTCCCCGGACCGTAGGCAGCGGGGGCGACCTGGACTAGGATGGCGCGCCCATGACCCACCGATTCCTCGCCGCCTGCCACCGCCGCCCGTCGACCGCCTCCCCGTCTGGATGATGCGCCAGGCCGGCCGCTACCAGGCCTCCTACCGCGCGGTCCGGCAGAAGGTCGGCTTCCTCGAGCTGTGCCGCTCGCCCGAGCTCATCGCCCAGGTGACGGTGGCGCCCATCGACGAGTTCGGCTTCGACGCCGCCATCCTCTTCTCCGACATCCTGGTGCACCTGCCGGCCATGGGGCTCGACCTCTCCTTCGAGAAGGGCGAGAAGGGCAAGGGCGACGGCGGGCCCAAGATCGCCAACCCGGTCCGCACCCGCGCCGACGTCGACGCGCTCACGCGTCCCCGATCCGGCGAAGGACCTCCCCTACGTGCTCGACGGCGTCCGGGCCATCAACGCCGGGCGCTGGCCGGCCGCGTGCCGCTCATCGGCTTCGTGGGCGGGCCCTTCACGGTGGCGAGCTACGCGGTGGAGGGCGGCAGCCAGGGCTTCACCCGCCTGAAGACCATGCTCTACGCCGATCCGGCGGCGGCGCACGCGCTCTTCGAGAAGCTCACCCAGGCCGCCATCGTGCAGATCGAGGCGCAGATCGACGCCGGCTGCCGAGGCGGCCCAGATCTTCGAGAGCTGGCTCGGCGAGCTCGACCGCGAGGACCTCGAGCGGTTCGCCTTCCCGTACCTCGCCCGCATCGCCGAGGCGGTCCGCAAGACCGGCGTCCCCTCCATCTTCTTCGGCGACCGGCCTCTCCGGCCACCTCGAGCGGATCGCCGAGCTCGGCTACGACGTGGTCTCGGTCGACTGGCGCATCCCCATCGACGAGGCGCGCCGCGCGCGCCCCGAGCGTGGCCATCCAGGGCAACCTCGACTCGACCGTCTGCTCGCTCGGACCGGTGGAGACCGCGGTGGAGAGGCGCTCGGCATCGTGCGGGCGGCCGGGCCGCCGCCCGGTTACATCTTCAACCTGGGCCACGGCATCCAGGTGGGGACGCCGGAGCCGAACCGTGAAGGCGGTCGTGGACGCGGTCCACGCCTTCTCCTGGAAGTGAGGGCGCACGTGATCCAGATCCCGTCCTGGGAGCTCATCAAGAAGTACGACCGGCCCGGGCCGCGCTACACGAGCTACCCGACCGCCCCGGAGTGGACCGAGGCCTTCAAGGCGGCCCCAGTACGTGGAGCACCTGGCCCGGGCCGAGAAGGCCGGCGGCCCGCTCTCGATCTACGTGCACCTGCCGTTCTGCCGGGAGATGTGCCGGTTCTGCGGCTGCAACGTCATCGCCACCCACGACCGCACCCGCGCCGACGCCTACCTCGACGTGCTGGAGAAGGAGGTCGCGCTGGTGGCGGCGCACCTGCCGACCCGCCGCGCGGTCAGCCAGCTCCACTGGGGCGGCGGCACGCCCGACCTTCCTCGACGAGAAGCAGCTCGAGCCCGCTGCCACGCCATCCTGGCCCGCCACTTCCAGTTCCTGCCGCGACGCCGAGCTGGCGGTCGAGATCGACCCGGCCATCACCACCAAGGCGCAGATCGACCTGCTGGCCTCGCTCGGCTTCAACCGCATCTCCATGGGCGTGCAGGACTTCGACCCCAAGGTCCAGGAGACGGTGGCCCGCATCCAGGGCGAGAAGGAGACCGCCGACCTGGTCGACGAGGCCGCGCGCGCATGCGGCTTCCAGGGCGTCAACCTCGACCTCATCTACGGCCTGCCCTACCAGACGCCGGAGACCTGGACCGACACCCTCGAGCGGATCGTGCACATGCAGCCCGGACCGGATGGCGGTCTTCGGCTTCGCCTACATGCCCTGGTTCGAAGCCGCACCAGAAGCTCCTGCCGCAGGAGGCGCTCCCCAAGACCGAGGAGCGGGTGGAGCTCTTCCTGTCCGACGGTGGAGGCCTTCACCGGGGCCGGCTACCGGCTCATCGGCCTCGACCACTTCGCGCTGGAGACCGACGAGCTGGCCCGGGCCCAGACCGGCGGGTACCATGTTCCGCAACTTCCAGGGCTACACGGTCCGCCCGGCCGACGACACCGTCTCCTTCGGCATGACCTCCATCTCGGACATCGGCGGCGCCTACGCCCAGAACTCGCACAAGCTGAAGGACTGGGCCGACAAGGTGGAGGCCGGGCGATCATCCCGGTGGAGCGCGGCGCCGTCCATGACGAAGGACGACGTGATGCGCCGCTTCGTCATCAACCGGGTGATGTGCCTCCTCCGCCTCGACCTCGGCGAGGTCAGGCCGAGGTTCGGCGCCGCAGGCCCGCGCCGCCCTCAGCGGACCTGCGCGGCGGCGTCGACGGAGCTGCGAGGCGGACGGGCTGGTCACCTTCGACGGCGACGTGCTGAAGGTCACGCCGCTCGGCCAGCTCCTGGTGCGCAACGTGGCCATGCTCTTCGACGCCTACCTCAAGAAGGAAGGCGGCAAGAAGCAGTTCTCGCGGACGGTCTAGCGCAGCCGCGCCTCGAACCCCGCGCGGACCGCCGCGCCCGCGCCGCGGGCGGGCGGCCGGCGCGGGCGCAGACGGAGCCTCCATGGCCCACACCGCGGTCTTCCTCATGAACCTGGGCGGCCCGCGGAACCTCGCCGAGGTCGAGCCGTACCTCTACGAGCTGTTCTCCGACCCGCTCGTCGTCACCGCGCCGTTCGGCCCGTTCCGGCCGCTCATCGCGAAGCTCATCTCGCGGACCCGGGCCCCCTCGTCGGCCGAGAAGTACGCCCTCATCGGCGGGAAGTCGCCGCTGGTGGAGGGCACCGAGGCGCAGGCCCGGGCGCTCCAGGCGGCGCTCGGCCCGGGCTACTCCTGCCACCTCGCCATGCGCTGCGGCCACCCCAGCACCGACGAGGGGGTGCGCGAGGCCCTGGCGGCCGGCGCGACGCGGGCGGTGGCGCTGCCGCTCTACCCGCAGTGCGCGAACGCCACCACCAAGAGCTCGCTCGTGGAGCTGCGGCGGCTCTGGCCCGCGGATCGCCCGCTGGTCGAGGTCTGCACCTGGCACGATCACGCGGGCTACCTCGACGCGTCGGCCTCGGCGCTCCGCGAGACGCTGGCCCGCGTGCCGCCCGAGCTGCGCGACCGGCTGCTGCTCGTCTTCAGCGCGCACGGGCTCCCCATGAGCCAGGTGCGCAAGGGCGATCCCTACCCGGGCTACGTGGAGCTCTCCGCGCGCGAGACCGCGCGCCGGGCGGGCGTCTCGAGCTGGCAGGTGACCTACCAGAGCAAGGTCGGCCCGGCGCGGTGGCTCGGCCCGGACACGGTGGGCTTCCTCGCGGCGAACGCCAGGGATCGGGCGGTGGTGACCGTCCCCATCGCCTTCGTCTCGGAGCACCTCGAGACGCTCTACGACATGGACATCCTGGCCCGCGAGGCCGCCGAGAAGGCCGGCGCGGCGCTCTACCTGAGGGTCCCCGCGCTCGGCACGCGCCCGGACTTCGTCGCCGCGATGGCCGACGTGGTCCGCGAGGGCGAGCGGGGGCAGGCGGAGGCAGCCGGCGCGTCCGCGCCGGCGGAGGGGGGGTAGGGCGATAGGGCGGGGGAGGGCCGGCGGGGGGGCCGAGACAGCGCCCGCTCCGCGGCTCGACATTCACTCCATCGAAGGCGTCAGGTGGGGCTCGCCCGGGTTCCTCCCCGTCCCCAAGCGCATCCGCGCGCGACGTAGACCGCGGGTGAATCCATCCATCGTCTCGTCCCCGAGCGCGATGCGCGCGGCGAGATCGTTATGCGCCTTGCAGAGGACTCTCAAGTTGTCGTTCGTCGATGGGCCTCCCATGGACCTAGGGTGAATGTGGTCGAGCTCGAGGTGGCGCGTCGAGCCGCAGATGCCCCCGGAGGCCAGAGCCCACTGGCACTTGCCCCCGTCACGCTTCCAGACCTCGCGCCGCACATGGGCCGGGACGTGGTCGCCCTTTCGCCGGCCGGACCTTCTTCTGGGGCTTCTCGACCAGCCCCTTCCTCTTCTCCGCCTTCACCAGGAGCAGCTCCAGCCCCGCCTCCAGGATCTCCGCGGGCGTGGCGCCCGGCATGGCGTGAGACATGGCGTCGCGGGCAGCTTCGAGCTTCCGCAGGAAGGCCTTCGACACCGTGAGGTGCAGTCGGCTCTGCTCCGCGGTGAGCGGAACGACCTCGAGCGGCTGGGCAGGCGTCGCGGGCGGGGTGGACAGGGCAGGGACGGAGCGCTCTACTTCGCCAGGCGAAGTAACTCCGAGTGAAGTCAGGATCGGGGACGCGTCGGCCCGGGTCAGCCGCGGTTCACAGGCGACCTCGAACGCGAGCGCCTGCGACACGAGGGCATCGCGCGTGAAGACCGGGTCGGAACGAACCGGTGTGACGACGGTCCGAACCGGCGGCGCCGGGTGCGGCTGCAGCTCCGCGACCACCTCCATCGCCTCGCGCCGGGAGAGCCCATAGAACCGGGGCAGGATTGTCTCCCAGTTCTCGCGGGTCACGACCTTGGCCGCCTCGATGATGCTGGTCAAGCAGAGCTGCCCCCGCCGAAGAGGCTCGACGATGCCCGGGATTTCCTGGATGAGCTCCGCCGCGACCTTGCGATACTGGGCAGCCGCGTTGGAGAGCCGGAGCTCGCGGGTGAGGAAGTAAAAGAGCGAGGAGTGCCCCAGCTCGACCCAGACGCGTCGGTGATCAAAGTCCGCCAGCGCGACCAGAAACTCGGCGAGCGCGTCCTGCTCGCGGCGGAGAAGAGAGGCGAGGTTCTCGGTAAGTTCGCGCGCGTTCGTCATGGAAGGACTCTCTCACGCGATTTCGTGGCCTCCTGGAACGCGCGAGCTTGACCGCTGGAACCAAAACGCGGACGTGGTCCGCGGACACCGCTCGTGGTTCTCCCGAGGCCGCTGAGGGCCGCGCAGCGCCGCCAGAGCGGCCTTTCCGCGCGATCCGCTCCGCGGGAAGTCGCCGAGAGTGAAGGCGTGTCAAAGGGAATCTAGCGTTCCCGTTGGGTGCGGATCGCGCGAACACTCACGGTGGGCGCGACCGGCGCGGACGCTCTCACAGCGGAGATCTATTGCGAGGCGGGCGGCTAGAGCTCCCGAAACATCGTCGAGCGGCGCTGTCACTCGACTGCGCCGACCCTGCCCCCGGGTTCATCTGACGAAACGATATCGCCGACTCACCCGTGGGTCAGGTCGAGAGGTGTCGGCTCCTGCTGGTGAGCCGGGCACGCGGGGACGGTTCCCATTCCTCGGGCACCGTCCCGGCCACCCCGTCCGTCCCTGCCATGAGCCCCGACAGCCATGGCGCCGCCTCGCGTTCTCCTTGTCACGGCCCCCAGCTCCCCCGTGCTCGCCGCACCGAAGCGCTTTCTTAGGACCTCGCCTCCGCGCCGCTCTCGCCCCCCACCCGCCCAGCCCCTTCACCCCGCCCCGAGCCGCTCGCGCACGCGCCGCAGCACCTCGTTCCGCGGCGCCGCCTGGAGGGCCGCCGCCGTCACGCGCCGGGCCTCGGTCACCTCGCCGAGCGCCTCGGACGCCAGGGCCAGCACCGCCGCGGCGCGGGCGTGCCCGGGCGCGAGCGCCAGAGCCTGCCGCGCGCAGCGCCGGGCCTCCTGGGCGCGCTCCGAGGGCGGCAGGGCCGGATCGTGCAGCGCGGCGAAGCCGAGCATGGCGAGGTACTCCGGCTCCCGCGGGTTGCGCGCCACCGCCTGCCGGAGGGCCGCCAGGGCGTCGGAGATCCGGCGGGCGCGCAGCGCGCGCTCGCCGCGCCGCAGGGCCGCCTCGGCCTCCACGTCGATGCCGGGCCGGCGGGCGCCGCTCTCCTCGTAGCGGTGCAGGAGGAAGGAGACGTAGGGCGCGCGCCGCTCCGGGGAGGAGAGGACGCGGTAGGCCGCGGTGAGCTTGTCCTGCACGGCGGCCAGCAGCGGGGCGAGCTCGCCGAGGTCGTGGCCGGCGAAGGCGTCCGGGTGGTGGCGGGCGGCCACCTCGCGGTAGGCCCGCTCCACCTCCGTCGCGTCCGCGGCCAGGTCCACGCCGAGCGCGTGGAAGTAGGTGCCGGCCAGGATCCCGTCGGCGGCCCGGCGCACCTCCTCCGCCTGCGCGGCGCGGGACCGGCGGCCTGCGCCGGGGGGCGGGCGTGGGCCTCGCGGCGAGGTCGCCCGACTGGGGCGCCTCGTGGAAGGCCACCGCCCCGACCAGCGACAGGAACCAGAGGAGCGGGAGCGCGTCCTTGAGCTCCGCCCCGCGCCCCTCGAGCCAGGCGCGGGTGGCGGTGCGGCCGTCGACCGAGAGCGCCAGCCGCAGGTCGGCGCTGGAGAGCCCGGCCGCCGGCAGCACCTGCTGGAAGTCCGGGGTGCGCACCGGGAAGGCGTCGGTCACCGCGTGGAGCGCGTCGGCGAGGTGCCGGGCCGGGATCCCGGCGCGCGCGCCCTCCAGGATGGGCTGGAGCGGCAGCACCTCGACCGCCTCGAGATCCGCCGAGAACTCGCCGCCGGGGTGGAAGCGCCAGCGGCCCTCCCGGAGCCCCACCGCGCGCGCGAGCGCGGCGCGGAGGTGCTCGCGGAGCGCCTCGACCACCGGCGCCCCCGGCTCGAGCGCGCCGGCGGCGGCCAGCGCGGCCCCCGCCGCGCGCCCGCCGGCCATCGCGTCGAGGACGGCCCGGTGGGCCCGCTCGTCGAGCCGGCCCGCCGCGCGCAGCGCGCCCGCGAGCGACTCCGCGGGATCGTCGCACTGGCTGGAGACCGGGACGCCGCGCAGGAAGAAGAAGCGCCGCGCGCGGGCGCCGTCCTCGAGGGCCAGCGCCCCCTCGGCGCCGGAGCGCCAGATCTGGTGCAGGAGGCGCGCGACCACCGCGGGCCTGAGCTCGCCGCGGGCCGCCGGGGCCCGGGACAGCACCAGTGCCGAGCCGCGCGGTCTGCCTGGGGGGCCGGTCACGCCGGGATTGTACGTGCCCCTTCGCCGGACACGAAGCGCACGACCGGCCGCGGCGCCTCCGGAGTTCACGAATCGCGCGAGGCCGTCTAGACTCGAGGGCGCCCCGCGCCGCCATGAAGGACCTCCTCCACCCCAGCCACCGCGCCGCCCTGGAGCGCTTCGTCGGCGTCGGCTCGCCGGCCAAGGTCCTGCTCGCCTTCGACTACGACGGCGTGCTCGCGCCGCTCGTGAAGGACCCGGACGGCGCCCACATGCGGCCGGCCACCCGCGCGCTCCTCGCGCAGGTGGCGCGGTCGTACCCGGTGGCGGTGGTCTCGGGGCGCGCCTGGAGGGACACCCACGCCTTCGTCGGGGACGTGGTCCCCACCGTGGTCGGGAACCACGGCTTCGAGCTGGGGCGGCCGGTGCCGGTGCCCGCGGCGGTGCTCCGGAGCGTCCGCGGCTGGCGGCGCGAGCTCGAGGAGGCGCTCCGCGGCGTGCCCGGGATCCACTTCGAGGACAAGCGGTCCACCCTCGCGATCCACTATGGCCTCTCGCGGACCTGGCGCCGCTCCGAGCAGGCGGTCTTCGAGGCGGCCAACCGGCTCCACGGCACGCGGCTCGTCCGGGGCAAGAAGGTGCTGAACGTCCTCCCCCATGACTTCCCGTCCAAGGGCGACGCGGTGCGCGCCCTGGTGGCCCGGCTCGGCTGCGAGGCGGCGCTCTACGTCGGCGACGACGTGACCGACGAGGACGTGTTCGCGGTGGGTGCGCCGCTCGTGTTCGGCGTGCACGTCGGCCCGGGCCAGTCGCTCGCCCCCTGGCGCCTGAAGGCGCAGGCGGACGTCGACGAGCTCCTCTCGCGCCTCGCGGCGGCGCGGCGAGGCGGCGCCGGGGCGCCGCCCGCTCCGCGCCGGGGCCGGGCCGCCGGAGGCCCGTCCCGATGAGCCGGCCGCGGCCCCCCGGCGCCGGCACCACCGGCGACCTCTTCGAGCGCGCCGCGGGGCAGCCCCTGCCGCGCCCGTACTCGGTGAGCGAGCTGACGCGGGCGCTGAAGCGCGCGGTCGAGCCCGGGTTCCGCGACGTGTGGGTGGCCGGCGAGGTGGCCAACCTCCGTCGCCAGTCGAGCGGCCACGTCTACTTCTCGCTCAAGGACGACGACGCGGTGATCGGCGCGGTGCTGTGGGCCACGCAGGCGCGCCGGCTCCCCTTCGCGCTGGCCGAGGGCCAGGAGGTGCTGGCGCACGGCTTCGTCGAGATCTACCCGCCGCACGGGAAGTACCAGCTGATCGCGCAGGAGGTGGAGCCGCGCGGGGCCGGCGCGCAGGCGCTCCTGCTCCAGCAGGTGAAGGAGCGGCTCCAGGCGGACGGCCTGCTCGATCTCGGCCCGCAAGCGGCCGCTCGCCCTTCCTGCCCCGCCGCGTCGGCGTGGCCACCAGCCCCTCCGCCGCGGCGCTCCGCGACTTCCTCCGGGTGCTCCACGCCCGCTTCCCGGGGCAGCCGGTGCTGGTGGCGCCGTGCCGGGTGCAGGGCGAGGGCGCCGCCGCCACCGTGATCTGGGCGGTGCGGGCGCTCTGCCGCGCCGGCGTGGACGTGGTGGTGGTCACCCGCGGCGGCGGCTCGCAGGAGGACCTCCGCGAGTTCAACGACGAGCGGCTGGCCCGCGCCATCGCCGCCTGCCCGGTGCCGGTGATCTCGGCGGTGGGGCACGAGGTGGACGTCACGGTCGCGGACCTGGTGGCCGACGTGCGCGCCGCCACGCCCACCCACGCGGCGCAGCTGGTGGTGCCGGTCCGCGACGAGCTGGTGGCGCGGCGCGCGGCGCTCCGCGGCCCGCCTCGACCGCGCCCTGGCCGGCGCGCTCGACGGCCGCCGCCGCGAGGTGCGCGCGCTCCGCGCCGAGCTCCTCGACCCCGCCCACCTGCTCTCGCGGGAGCGCCACCGGCTCGACGACCTCTCGCACCGGGCCGAGGGGATGACCCGCGCGGCGGCGCCGGAGGGAGCGGGCGCGTCTCGACGCGGTGCGTTCACGTCTCGCACGCCGGAGCCTCGCGCCAGGCTCCGGGCCTTGCAGGCCCGCATGGAGGCTGCCACGCGGCGGCTGGGTGCCTGGCAGGCCGTCACCTTCCGGCGCGAGGCGCTGCGGCTCGAGCGGCTCGGGGCGCGGCTCGAGCCGGCCAACGTGGCGAAGCTCCTCGCGCGCGGCTTCGCGCTGGTGCTGCGCGAGGGGCACCTCGTGCTGCGGAGCGGCGACGCCGCGGCGGGCGACGCGATCCGGATCGCGCTCGCGGAGGGGTGGCTCGACGCGCGGGTGACCGGTCGGGACGCAGGCGAGGACCCGCTTCCGGGCAGGCGCCAGCCGTCGGTGGCACCCGAACGGCCCGGCGTGAAAGGCGGAGGGGGCCGTTGACCCCCCTTTGCGGCGCCGTTAATTAGGATCTCTTTCGGAGGGCGCGTGAGCGGGATCGAGCGGGAGTCCGGTACGGAACCTGGGAAGACCGAGGAGCCCTACGACGCCCTCGTGGCGCGCCTCGAGCACGTGGTGGGGGACCTCGAGTCCGGGCAGCTCACGCTCGAGCAGTCCATCGAGAAGTTCGCCGAGGGTGTGCGGCTGGCCCGCGACGCGTCCCGCAAGCTCGACGAGGCGGAGCGCCGGGTGGAGCTGCTGGTGCGAAGCGCGGACGGGGAGGACGAGGCGGTCCCGTTCGAACCCGAGGACGGTCGCAGCGCGTGATCCCGATGCCCGCCGACGAGCGCATCAAGCCTCGCCCCAAGGTCATCATCGTCGACGACGACCGCGACACGCGGGAGATGCTCACGCTCGCGCTGGAGCTGGAGGGCTTCGACGTGGGCCAGGCGGCGAACGGGCTCCGGCTCATCTCGGCGATGCACGTGGATCGGCCGGACGTGATCCTGCTCGACGTGATGATGAGCTGGATCGACGGCTTCGAGCTCTGCCGCGCCATCAAGAAGAACCCGACCTTCGGCGACATCCCGGTCATCTTCATCTCGGCGCGGAAGAGCGCCGAGGACGAGCGGGCCGGGCTCGAGGCCGGCGCGGTGGACTACTTCCCGAAGCCGCTCGACATGGACCGGCTGGTGGCGCGGATCCGCGAGATCCTCGACCGCCGCTCCGCCGGCGCGGTCCCGGCGCCCGCGTAGCCCCGCGACCGCGGTGCACCGTCCGGGGGGAGCGCTGCGCACCACGGTCGTTTCGCGGCGTCGACCCGCCGCTCGACCTCGACCGGGGCGGATCCTCTCGCCGCACCTTGTGCTAAAAGGTCTCCACCCTTGAGTCCGGCGCCACCCACAGAGACCTACCTTCGGGTCGTCGCCGCGCGCGTGGAGCCGCGCCTGGCGGCGATCGCCGACGCGCGGGCGGGCGGGGCCGGACCGGCTGGTGGAGGCGATGCGCTACGCGCTCCTCGGCGGCGGGAAGCGGCTGCGACCGGCGCTGGTGCTGGCCTCCTGCGAGGCCCACGGCGGCGACGCCTCCGACGGCTCGCTGGCCATGCGCTTCGCGCTGGCCATGGAGTGCGTCCACACCTACTCGCTGGTCCACGACGACCTGCCCGCCATGGACGACGACGACCTGCGCCGCGGCCGGCCCACCGTCCACAAGGCCTTCGACGAGGCCACCGCGGTGCTGGTGGGCGACGGGCTCCAGTCGCTCGCCTTCGCGCACCTGCTGCGCCACCGACGACCCGCGCGCCGGGCGGGCTGGCGCAGCTCCTCGCCGACGAACGCGCTACCTCATGGTCGAGGGGCAGGCGCGCGACATGGAGGGCGAGCACGCCCGCTCGACGAGGCCGAGGTGATGGCGCTCATGCGCAGCAAGACCGGCGCGCTGCTGGCCGCGGCGGTGGCCGGCGGGGCGCCTGCGCCGGGCGCCGTCGGCCGAGGCGGTCTACCCGGCCGGCCTGAAGCTCGGGCTCGCCTTCCAGATCGCCGACGACCTGCTCGACCTCACCGCCGACACCGCCACGCTCGGCAAGCGGGCCGGGAAGGACGCGGCGGCGGGCAAGTCCACGCTCCCCGCCGCTGCTCGGGGCCGAGGAGGCTCGCCGCCGCGCCGAGGCGCTGCTCGACGAGGCGCTCGACGGCCTCGCGCCCCTCGGGCCCCGGGCGGACGCCGCTGCGCGCCCTGGCCAGTTCGTCCTCGTCGCGCAAGAAGTAGGAGGACGACCAGAAGGAGACCGCATGGGCCGCCTGCTCGACACGATCGACTCGCCCGCCGACCTGAAGACGCCTCTCGCCGGACCGAGCTGCCCCGCGCTCTGCGCGGAGATCCGCGACGAGATCATCGCACACCTGCGCCCGCAACGGCGGCCACCTCGGCTCCTCGCTCGGCGCGGTGGAGCTCAACGTCGCGCTGCACTACGTCTTCTCCTCGCCGCAGGACAAGCTGGTCTGGGACGTCGGCCACCAGGCCTACGCGCACAAGCTCCTGACCGGCCGGCGCGACGCGCTTCCGGACCATCCGCACCGAGGGCGGCCTGGCCGGCTTCCCGGAGCGCGCACGAGTCGGAGCACGACGCCTTCGGCGTGGGCCACGCCTCCACCGCCATCTGCGCCGCGCTCGGCATGATCGAGGCCCAGCGCCTCACCGGCGAGCCGGGCAAGGTGGTGGCGGTGGTGGGCGACGGCGCCATGACCGGCGGCGAGGCCTTCGAGGGGCTCAACCAGGCCGGCTACCTCGGGCGCGACCTGCTGGTGGTGCTGAACGACAACGAGATGTCGATCTCGCCCAACGTGGGCGCGCTCTCGGAGTGGCTCTCGAAGAAGTTCGCCTCGCGCACCTACAACCGCTGGCGCCAGGCGCGTGAAGGAGTTCCTGGAGAAGCGTGCCCAAGGGCGCCGAGGCCATCGAGGTGATCCGCCACGGCATCAACGCCGCCAAGGCGCTGGTCACCCCGGGCGTCCTCTTCGAGGGGCTCGGCTTCCACTACGTCGGCCCGGTCGACGGCCACGACGTGCTGGGGCTGGTCGAGACCTTCCAGAAGCTCGCCATCTTCGACGACCCGGTGCTGCTCCACGCCGTCACCACCAAGGGCAAGGGCTACCACCCGGCCGAGTCGGACACGGCCACCCGCGGCCACGGCCTCTCCTTCTTCGACGTGGCCACCGGCAAGCCCGTCAAGAAGGCCGCCCGCCAAGGCCTACACCGACCTCTTCGCCGAGGCGCTCTGCGACGAGATGGAGGCGCGACGACCGGGTGGTGGCCATCACCGCGGCCATGCTGGAGGGGACCGGGCTCATCAAGGCGAAGCAGCGCTTCCCGGACCGGACCTACGACGTCGGCATCGCCGAGCAGCACGCGGTCACCTTCGCGGCCGGCCTGGCCTGCGAGGGGATCCGGCCGGTGGTGGCCATCTACTCGACCTTCCTGCAGCGGGCCTACGACCAGATCATCCACGACGTGGCGCTGCAGAAGCTGCCGGTCACCTTCGCGCTCGACCGCGGCGGCCTGGTGGGCGCCGACGGCAAGACGCACCAGGGCGCCTTCGACCTCTCCTACCTGCGCTGCGTGCCCAACCTCGTCCGTGATGGCGCCGTCCGACGAGAACGAGCTGCGCCACATGCTCCACACCGCCGCTGCACCACGCCGGCCCCGCGGCCTTCCGGTTCCCGCGCGGCGCCGGCGAGGGCGTCGCGGTCGAGCCGCGCCCGCGGCGCTCGAGATCGGCAAGGGGCGGCTGGTGCGCAACGGACCGGGCCAAGCCGGACGTGCTGCGTGGTCGCGGTGGGCGCGACCCTGCAAGCCGGCGCTGGCGGCGGCCGAGGCGCTGGCGCGAAGGAGGGCCTCGCCGCGACCGTGATCGACCCGCGCTTCGTGAAGCCGCTCGACGAGGACGCTCGTCTGCGCCGAGGCGGCGCGCGCGCCGCCGGGTGGTCACGGTGGAGGAGGCGCGCCTGGCCGGCGGCTTCGGCTCCGCCTGCCTCGAGGCCTTCGAGCGCGCGCGGCCTGATCGCTGAGCGGCCTCGCGGTGCGTCGGCTCGGGATCCCGGACGAGTTCATCACCCACGCCGAGCAGCCGCAGCAGCGGGCCGAGGTGGGCATCGACGCCGACGGCCGTCGCGGCCGGCCGGCCCGGGCGCTCGCGCGGGGCGCGGCGCGGCGCGCCGGGCGTCGCGGTAGCGGCCGCGCGTGGCGCGCCAGCGCGCATCGACCTGCTCCTGGTCGAGCGCGGCCTGGCCGAGTCGCGCGCCAAGGCGCAGGCGCTGGTGATGGCCGGCGCGGTGGTGGTGGGCGAGGCGCGGGTCGACAAGCCCGGCGCGCTGGTCGATCCCGGCCGCGCCGCTTCGCCTCAAGGAGGGCGCCGCCCCGCAGCGCTACGTCTCGCGCGGCGCGCTCAAGCTGGAGGGGGCGCTGGAGGCCTTCCCCATCGACCCGCGCGGGCTCGATCTGCGCCGACCTGGGCGCCTCCACCGGCGGCTTCACCGACCTCCTCCTCCAGCGCGGCGCCGCCCGCGTCCACGCCGTCGACGTCGGCTACGGCCAGCTCCACCCGAGGCTCCGCGGACGATCCGCGGGTGGTGGTGCGCGAGCGCGAGAACGCCCGGCAGCTCACCGCCGAGGCGCTCGGGGAGCCGGTCGACCTGGTGGTCGGCGATCTCTCCTTCATCTCGCTCCGGCTGATCCTCCCGGCCGTGAAGGCCATCCTCCGCCCCGGCGGCGAGGCGATCCTGCTCGTGAAGCCGCAGTTCGAGGTGGGGAAGGGCGAGGTGGGGAAGGGCGGGGTGGTCCGGGACGACGCGAAGCGGCGGGCCGCGCTCGAGGGCGGTGGCCGACGGCGGCGCGCGCGCTCGGGTTCGAGGTGCTGGGCCACGCCGAGTCGCCCATCGAGGGGCCGGCCGGCAACCGCGAGTGGCTGCTGGCCCTCCGGCGGGAGGGGTAGCGCGCCGGGCCGGCGCTCGCCCCGCGCGCCGTCCGGCCATCCTTGACGCGCCGGACGCCTTCTGTTACCTACACGCCGACATTTTCGCTCCCGGAATCCACCGGGTTACGAAAGTGGGCGGCGTCGCCCACTTTTTCTTTTTTGTGGGGTCCAGTGACCGGCATCGGCCAACAGTCCATCGCGGATCAGGTGCGCGGGCTGCTCGAGCCGGTGCTCGCTCGCGACGGCTACGAGCTCGTCGAGGTGGAGTGGCTCCGCCTCGCCGGCCGGTGGACGCTCCGGCTCTACGTCGACAAGCCGGGCGGCGTCGGCATCGACGACTGCCAGGGGGTGTCGCGCACGGTGGAGCCCATCCTCGACGTCGAGGACTTCATCGAGCCCGCCTACGACCTGGAGGTCTCCTCGCCCGGCCTCGATCGTCCGCTCCGGAAGCCGGCCGACTTCGAGCGCTACTCCGGGCAGCGGGCGCAGGTGAAGACCTTCGGCCCGGTCGCCGGCACCGCGCCGGGCTCGCCGGGGCGGAAGCACTGGACCGGCGTGCTCCGGGGCTTCTCGGGCGGCGCCGTGGAGATCGAGGTGGACGGCGTGCTGCACCGCGTCCCGCAAGACCAGATCGCGAAGGCCCACCTCGAGTACGACGCCGAGGCGGACCTCCGGAGGAAGGACTGATTCCCATGCAGCAGCAGAACGTCAACCTGAACCTCATCCTCGACCAGGTCGCCAAGGACAAGGGCATCGATCGCGCCCGGCTGGTGGAGATCCTGGAGGAGGCCATCGCGAGCGCCGCCAAGCGCCACTTCGGGCTCGAGCGCAACCTCAAGGCCCGCTACGACGAGGACAAGGGGCAGGTGGACCTGTTCCAGGTCCTGACCATCGTGGCCGATCCCACCGACGAGGCCCCCATCCCCGATCCGACCAACATGGTGCCGGTGTCGGTGGCGCAGGAGAAGGGGATCGACGTCGAGCCGGGCGACGAGCTCGACTTCCCCATCTACTACCGGTCCGAGGACGAGGCCGAGGCGCGTGCCCAGGACGAGCAGTGGGGCGACCTGCTCAAGCTCAAGACCTACCGCCGCTCCTTCGGCCGCATCGCCGCGCAGACCGCGAAGCAGGTGATGATCCAGGGCACCCGCAACGCCGAGCGCGAGAACGTCTTCAACGAGTACAAGGACCGCAAGGCCGAGGTCATCACCGGGATCGTCCGGCGCTTCGAGCGCGGCAACGTGATCGTGGACCTCGGCCGCGCCGAGGCGGTGCTGCCGGTGCGCGAGCAGGTGCCGCGCGAGAGCTACCGCGCCGGCGACCGGATCCAGGCCTTCGTGATGGACGTGCTCCGGGAGTCCAAGGGGCCGCAGATCATCCTGTCCCGCGCCTCGGTCGACCTGCTCCGGCGGCTCTTCGAGATGGAGGTCCCGGAGATCGCCGAGGGTGTGGTGGTGATCGAGGCGGCCGCCCGCGAGCCGGGCGGGCGCGCCAAGATCGCGGTCAGCTCGCGCGACTCCGACGTGGACCCGGTGGGCGCCTGCGTCGGCATGAAGGGCAGCCGCGTGCAGGCGGTGGTGCAGGAGCTCCGCGGCGAGAAGATCGACATCGTCCCCTGGGACGAGGATCCGGCCCGCTTCGTGTGCAGCGCGCTCGCGCCCGCCGAGGTCTCGCGCGTGCTGCTCGACGATCAGAACGGGGCCATGGAGATCATCGTCCCGGACGACCAGCTCTCGCTCGCCATCGGCCGTCGCGGCCAGAACGTGCGCCTCGCCTCGCAGCTGACCGGCTGGAAGCTCGACATCAACTCCGAGTCGCGCGTGAAGGAGATGCGCGAGTTCGCCACCGAGAGCTTCGGCGCCATCGGCATCCCCGAGCAGACGCAGGAGATGCTCTACGCCCACGGGTTCCGCAAGGCGCAGGACGTCGCCAACGCCGCGCCCGAGATGCTCACGCAGTTCCCGGGCTTCGACATGGACATGATCCCCGACCTGCAGAAGCGGGCGCGGGAGCAGTCCATCGACGACGCCGAGAAGGAGATGCGGCTCGAGCAGGAGCGCGAGGCCGCCCGCATCGCCGAGGCGCGGCGCCATCCGGACGGGCTCACCCAGGAGGAGCGCTTCGCGCGCGTCCGCGGGGTGGGCGAGAAGACGGTCGAGCAGCTGAAGCTCGCCGGCTACCCGACGGTCGAGGCGGTCCACGCCGAGTCCGACATGATGAAGCTCGCGGACTCGAGCGGCCTCGGGATCAAGAAGGCCCGCCAGATCAAGCATGCGGTGGGCGTGTACCTCGAGGAGGAGGCCAAGCTCCGCGCCGAGCTCGACGCGGAGAAGGTCCGGCAGGCGAGCACGGGGGGCGCGGGCGCTTGAGCGAACCCGTTCGCACCTGCGTCGGCTGCGGCGGGAGGGCCGCCCAGCGCGCGCTCGTGCGGGTCAAGGCGATGGGAGAGCACGTGATCGTCGATCGCGAGCGCAGTGGCGGACGGGGAGCCTGGCTCCACGCCGCACCTCCCTGCCTCGAGCGGGCGGTGAAGCGCCGCGCCTTCGCGCGGGCACTCCGGGCGGAGGGCGTCCGCGCGGACGCCGCCACGCTCAGGGTCGAGTTGACGGAAAACGCCCGTAAGGATTAGGAGTCTACGCAATGTCCAAGAAGCGGGTCCACGAGCTCGGCAAGCAGCTGAAGGAGCACGGCATCGATCTCTCCAACCAGGAGCTCGTCGAGAAGCTCCATGCGCTCGGCTACTCCGACGTGAAGAGCCACTCGTCCTCCCTGGAGGACGACCAGGCGCAGTCCGCCTACGACCGGATCCTGGCCGAGAAGAAGCCGAAGCCCGTCGCCGTCCGGCCCGCCGGCCCCGGCTTCGTGGTCCGCAAGCGGGCCCACCCCGATGTGGCCGCGGCTGCCCAGGCGTCGCACGAGGTCGAGGCGACGCACGCCGAGGCCCCCGCGATCCAGGCCGAGCCCGAGCTCGAGGCTGCGCCGGCGCCGACGCCGGCCGAGATCGGGGCGCCCGTCGCCGACGCGCCGGAGGTCACCCCCGCGCCGCTGGCCGCCGAGGCGGCCCCCGGTCCAGCCGAGGCCGCCGCCCAGGTCACGGCGGCCCCGGCGCCCGCGCCGGTGGCTGCCGCGCCGGCCGCACCCGTGCCCGCCGCGAGCGCGCCTTCCGCGCCCCCGCCGGTGGCTGGCGCGCCCGCCGCGCCCCGCCCGCCGGCCACCCCGCCGCACGGCCCCGCGTCCGGGTTCACGCCGCGCCCGCCCTCCGCCGCCGGGGTCCCCCCGCGCGCCGGGGCCGGCTACCACGCCGCGCCCCAGGGCGCTGCCCCCGGCCAGCCGCCTCGCCCGGCGGCTGATCCGCGCACGCTCCGCCCCACCTCGACGCAGGCGGTGGTGATCTCTCGCCCGCTGGTCCCGGTCCGCCGCGTCACGCCGCCCACCACCGCGCGGCAGAGCTTCCCGGCCGCGCCGGGGCCGCGCGCGCTCGGCGGGATCCGTGAGCTGAAGGTCGTCCCCGGATCGCTCGGGCGCGAGCGCGAGTTCATCGACGTCTCGAAGCGTCGCGGCGGCGGCCGCGCCCCGGGCCGGCCCCTGTCCGAGGAGCAGGCGAAGAGCCTCTCCGGCAAGGAGCTGCTCCAGGCGGCCATCGGCGAGCGCGCCTACATCCCCATCCGCGGCAAGAAGAAGCGGCCGACCAAGAAGGGAGCCAAGACGCAGATCACCGAGAAGGCCGAGCACAAGAAGGTCATCCGGATCGAGGAGTCCATCTCGGTCTCGGAGCTGTCCCAGGCCATGGGCGTCAAGGCGTCGGACCTCATCCGCAAGCTGATGCAGAGCGGGAAGATGGTCACCATCAACGCCCAGATCGACGCCGACACCGCCTCGGTGCTCGCGATCGACAACGGCTACACGGTCGAGAAGAAGGGCTTCGAGGTCGAGGAGTACATCCCCGAGGTGGAGGTGGACGAGTCGAAGCTCGTCATCCGGCCGCCGGTCGTGACGGTGATGGGCCACGTCGACCACGGCAAGACCTCGCTGCTCGACGCCATCCGGCAGGCCGACGTGGCGTCCGGCGAGAAGGGCGGGATCACCCAGCACATCGGCGCCTACTCGGTGAACACGCCGCAGGGCCCCATCACCTTCCTCGACACCCCCGGCCACGAGGCCTTCACCGCGATGCGCCAGCGCGGCGCGCAGGTGACCGACCTGGTGGTGCTGGTGGTGGCCGCGGACGACGGCGTGATGCCGCAGACGGTCGAGTCGATCAAGGCGGCCAAGACGGCCGGCGTCACCATCCTGGTGGCCATCAACAAGGTCGACAAGCCGAACGCGACGCCCGAGCGCGTCATGCAGCAGCTCACCGAGTACGAGCTGGTGGCCGAGCAGTGGGGCGGCACCACCATCATGCTGCCCGTCTCGGCGCGCACGAAGCAGGGCATCCCCGAGCTGCTCGAGTACATCGCGCTGCAGTCCGAGGTGCTCGAGCTCAAGGCCAACCCGGAGAAGCTCGCGGCCGGCCGCGTCATCGAGGCCAAGCTCGAGAAGGGCCGCGGCCCGGTGGCCACCGTGCTGGTGGAGGAGGGCACCCTCCGCGTCGGCGACGCGCTCGTCACCGGCATCCACTACGGGCGCGTCCGCGCCATGATGAACGAGCGCGGCGAGCAGGTGGACGACGTCGGGCCGGGCTACCCGGTGGAGGTCCTCGGCCTCTCGGGCGTGCCGGTCGCCGGCGACGAGTTCGACGTGGTCGAGGACGAGAAGGCCGCCAAGGAGGTCGCCCAGCACCGGGCCGAGAAGCAGCGCCAGAAGGAGCTCGGCCAGGTCAAGAAGGCGACGCTCGAGGACCTCTTCGCGAAGGCCAAGACCTCCGCCCAGAAGATGCTCAACGTGGTGGTCAAGACCGACGTGCAGGGCTCCGCCGAGGCGGTCACCCAGGCGCTCCAGAAGGCCGCCACCAAGAAGGTGGGCGTGAAGATCCTCGACTCGGGGGTCGGCGCCATCACCAAGTCCGACGTCCTCACCGCGGCCGCCGGCAACGCCGTCATCGTCGGCTTCAACACGAAGCCCGAGTCCGAGATCGAGAACATCGCCACCCAGCAGGGCGTGAAGATCCTGCTGTTCGGGATCATCTACGAGGCGGTGGACAAGATCCGCGAGGAGATGGCCGGGCTGCTCGAGCCGATCATCAAGGAGAAGCCGCTCGGGAAGGCCGAGGTCCGCCTGGTCTTCAACATCCCGCGCGTCGGCACCATCGCCGGCTCGGCGGTCACCGAGGGCGTGGTGAAGCGCACCGCCCAGGTGCGCGTGATGCGCGATCGCAAGGTGATCTTCACCGGCAAGATCGGGTCGCTGAGGCGCGTGAAGGACGACGTCCGCGAGGTCGCGCAGGGGTTCGAGTGCGGCATCGGGGTGGACGGCTTCTCCGACCTGAAGCCGGGCGACATCCTCGAGGCGTTCGAGCTGGAGGAGATCCGCCCTTCCTTGGACTAAGGAGCAGCCGGTAAGGAGCGGCCGGGCACATTTCGCTTCGCGAAAAGTGCCTCGGCCGGGTGTCGGATGCCGGCTAAGCCATGTTCGTCGGGGTCCTCCGCCTGGTGCTGCACCTGCCCGAGCCGGGCTCGCTCAAGTCGAAGCGGCACCTGGTCCGCTCGGCCATCGACCGGGTGCGCGCGAAGTTCAACGTCGCCATCGCCGAGGTGGACGAGCAGGACCTGTGGCAGCGGAGCGTGCTGGGCGTCACCGCGGTCGGGAACGACCACGGGTTCGTGAACGAGATGCTGGACAAGGTGGCGGACTTCGTCGGGTCGATACACGGCGGGCAGATCTTGATCACCGGGCGCGACCTCGAGATCGTCCCCTACGGCGACGAGCTCGGCGAGGGCGCCATGCGCACCCTGGCCGAGGCCGAGGGGGCGGCGCCCTGGGGCGAGGGCGAGCCGCCGCCCGCCGCCGAGCCGAGCCACCCGAGGCCGCGCCCGCGGCCGCGCTTCACCGAGGCCGAGGGGGAGGAGGAGGAGCCGTGAGCACGCACGACCGTCCCACACGCGTGGCCGAGGAGTTCCGCCGCGGCCTCTCGGAGGTGCTCGCGCGCGGGCTCAAGGACCCGCGCATCACCGGGTTCGTGACCGTCACCGGCGCGAAGATGTCGCCGGACCTGCGCGAGGTCACGGTGTACGTCTCGATCCACGGCGAGGAGCAGGTCCGGGCCAAGACGCTGGAGGGGCTGCGCGCCGCCGCGGGCTTCCTGCAGCGCGAGGCCGCGCGCGGCCTCGGCCTCCGCCTCACGCCCCACCTGCGCTTCGTCTACGACGAGTCGGTGGAGCGCGGCGATCGGATCGAGCGCCTCCTCAAGGAGGCGAAGGCCAGGGACGCCGGGCAGCCGCCCGCGGGCGAGGCGCCGAAGGCCGGGGACGAGGGGAAGGAGTAGCCCAAGCGTGGTCTCCGGCGTCCTGGTGGTCGACAAGCCCGCCGGTCCCACCAGCTTCGAGGTGGTCCGGCGCGTGCGCCGCGCGCTCGGGGCCGACAAGGCCGGGCACGGCGGCACGCTCGATCCCGCCGCCACCGGCGTGCTGGTGGTGTGCGTGGGGGAGGCGGTCAAGCTGCAGCAGTTCCTGGCGAACGGCGACAAGGCCTACCAGGGCACCGTCGCGTTCGGGGCCGCCACCGACACCGAGGACGCCGAGGGCGCGGTGATCGCCCGCGGCGATCCGTCGGCGCTCGACGAGGTCGCGCTCCGCGCCGCGCTCGCCGCGCGGGTGGGTGAGCAGGAGCAGGTGCCGCCCATGTACTCGGCGGTGCGGGTGGGCGGGCGCCGGCTGCACGAGGTGGCGCGGGCGGGGGAGACGGTCGACCGCGCTCCGCGGCGGGTGCGCGTCCACGCCCTCGAGCTGCTCGCGCTCTCGCCCGAGGCCGGGGGGCTGCGCGCGGCCCTCGTCGCGGTGCGCTGCTCGAAGGGGACCTACGTCCGGACCCTGGCGGCCGACCTGGGCCGGGATCTCGGGGTCCCCGCCCACCTCGCCGCCCTGCGCCGCACCAGCGCGAGCGGGTTCGACCTCGCCGAGGCCACCCCGCTCGACGAGGTGGAGCGGCTCGGGCGGGCAGGCGGGCCCGGCGAGCTCGCCGCGCGGCTCATCCCGCTCGCGGGCGCGCTCCGGCACCTGCCGGCCCTGGCCCTGGACGAGCGGGGCGCCTGGGATCTGGTGCACGGCCGCCCGGTGGCTCGTCCGCCGGGGCCGGCGGGGCTGGTCCGGGCGCTCGCGCCCGACGGCCGGCTGGTCGCCGTCTGTGGTCCGGACGAGGCGCGGCTGAGGCCCCAGCGGGTGTTCCTCGGGCCGTCCGACCTCAGGCCCGGCGCCGGCCAGAACCGTTGACTCTCCCCCCGGGATCGCTTAAGACCCCGCCTTCACAGAGGCTCACTGCGGCCCGAGGCGCGCGCCTTCGCCCCCGCTGCGGTGAGCCGGAACCGAGAGAGGAACAGCTATGGCGCTCGTCCCCGAGAAGAAGCAGGAGCTCGTCCAGAAGTTCAAGCGGCACGAGAAGGACACGGGCTCTCCCGAGGTGCAGGTGGCGCTCCTGACCGAGCGGATCAGCTACCTCACCGAGCACTTCAAGACGCACAAGAAGGACCACCACAGCCGCCGCGGGCTGCTCAAGCTCGTCGGCCAGCGCCGGCGCCTGCTCGACTACCTCCGGTCCAGCGATCAGGGCCGCTACAAGGTGCTCATCGACCAGCTCGGCATCCGCAAGTAGGGCGGGCCGGGTCAGGCGCCCCGGTCGAACGGCCGGGGCGCTCGCGCTTTCCGTGAACGGCGGGCGCGCGCAGCATCGCAGTGAAACGCGCCCGCTGGGCCGGGCCGCGACGGAGAGCGAGGGCGCTTCCGTTTCCGACTGGGCCGCTCCTCGTGGAGGAGCCGCCGAGTGAGGAACTGAGGCACCTTCGGGATCCCGAGGCGAGTTCGACCCCGCGGGACCATGAGGGACGTGGTCGCCACTGGCGCCGCCGTCCCGAAGGAAGGTGCACATGACCCCCATCCAGCAGACCGCGCAGGTCGGCGGCAAGGAAATCCTCCTCGAGACCGGCAAGGTCGCGAAGCAGGCGCACGGCTCGATCTGGGTCCGCCTGGGCGACTCGATCGTGCTCGTCACGGCGGTGTCCAACGCGGAGAGGAAGGAGGGCATCGACTTCTTCCCGCTCACGGTCGACTACCAGGAGAAGCTCTACGCCGCCGGCCGCATCCCGGGCAGCTTCTTCCGGCGCGAGGGACGCCTCACCGAGAAGGAGACGCTCACCTCCCGGATCGTCGACCGCTCCTGCCGGCCGCTCTTCCCCGAGGGCTACTCCAACGAGACGCAGATCATCGCGACGGTGATCTCCGTTCGACCAGGAGAACGACACCGACGTGCTGGCGCTCACCGGCGCCTCGGCGGCGCTCCACGTCTCCGACATCCCCTTCGACGGCCCCATCGCCGGCGTCCGCGTCGGCCGGCTGAACGGCCAGTTCGTCGCCAACCCCACCCTGGCGCAGCGCGCCGAGTGCGACCTCGACGTCATCATGGCCGCCTCGCGCGACGCCATCGTGATGGTGGAGGGCGGCGCCAAGGAGGTGTCCGAGCAGGTCATGGTCGACGCGCTCCTCTTCGGCCACGCGGCGGTGCAGCCGCTGCTCGACGCCCAGGACGCGCTCCGCAAGGCCACCGGCGACAAGCCGAAGCCGCAGCTTCGAGCCGCCCAAGAACGACCTCGAGCTGCGCGCCAAGGTGAAGGCGCTCACCTGGGAGAAGGTGAAGGAGGCCTACGGCCGGGACGAGAAGCACGACCGCTACGGCCGGCTCTCCGAGATCAAGAAGGAGCTCCTGGCGGCCCTCAAGGAGGAGGCGGCCGGCGACGCGGCGCAGCTCGCGACGCTCGCCCTCCGCGAGAAGGAGATCAAGGGCTACTACGAGGACGTGAAGTACGAGTACATGCGCAAGATGATCACCGACGAGGGTCGGCGCATCGGCGGCCGCGGCACGGCCGACATCCGCAAGATCACCTGCGAGGTGGGCCTGCTCCCCCGCGTGCACGGCTCGGCGCTCTTCACCCGCGGCGAGACGCAGGCGCTGGTGGCGACCACCCTCGGCACCGCCGAGGACGAGCAGCGCATCGAGATGCTCACCGGCATGGTCTTCAAGAAGTTCATGCTGCACTACAACTTCCCGCCGTTCTCCGTCGGCGAGGTGAAGTTCCTGCGCAGCCCGGGCCGCCGCGAGATCGGCCACGGCGTCCTGGCCGAGCGCGCGCTCCGGCAGGTGATGCCGGCCGAGGACAAGTTCCCCTACACGGTCCGCATCGTCTCCGACATCATGGAGTCGAACGGCTCCTCCTCGATGGCCTCGGTCTGCGGCGGCTGCCTCTCGCTGATGGACGCGGGCGTGCCCATCAAGGCGCCGGTGGCCGGCATCGCCATGGGGCTCATCAAGGAGGGCGAGAAGATCGCCATCCTCTCCGACATCCTCGGCGACGAGGACCACCTCGGCGACATGGACTTCAAGGTCTGCGGCACCGCCGCGGGCATCACCTCGATCCAGATGGACATCAAGATCGGCGGCGTGACCCGCGAGATCCTGGAGCGGGCGCTGGACCAGGCCGCCGACGGCCGCAAGCACATCCTCGGCGAGATGACGAAGGCCCTGGCGGCGCCGCGCGGCTCGATCAGCGCCTACGCGCCGCGCATCACCACCATCAAGATCCGGCCGGAGCGCATCAAGGACGTCATCGGCCCCGGCGGCAAGATCATCAAGGACATCACCGCCCGCACCGGCACCTCGATCAACATCGAGGACGACGGCTCCGTCTCGATCGCCTCGCCCGAGCCAGGAGAAGGTGGAGGAGGCCATCAAGATGATCCACGACCTCACCCAGGAGGCCGAGGTCGGCAAGATCTACCTCGGCACGGTCCGCAAGATCGTCGAGTTCGGCGCCTTCGTGGAGATCTTCCCGGGCACCGACGGCCTCATCCACATCTCCGAGCTCTCCGACAAGCGCGTGAAGAGCGTCTCCGACGTCCTCTCCGAGGGCGACGAGGTGCTGGTGAAGGTCATCTCGGTCGACCGCGCCGGGAAGATCCGCCTCTCGCGCAAGGAGGCCCTCGCCGACGCCGCCAAGAAGGCGGAGCCCGCCGCCGAGGCCAAGGGCGAGCCCGCCAAGTAGGCACGCGAGGGAAGGGGCCGCGAGGACCGCATGGCCGTCACCGTACGAGTCCGGCGCGTCGCGAGTCGCGGCCCCCACCTCGACCTCCCCCGCTACGAGACCGCCGGCGCGGCGGGCATCGACCTGCGCGCCGACGAGCCCTTCACGCTCGCCCCCGGCGAGCGGCGGCTGGTGCCGACCGGCCTGGCGCTGGAGATCCCGCCCGGGCACGAGGGGCAGGTGCGCCCGCGCTCCGGCCTGGCCGCGCGCCACGGCGTGGCGCTGGTGAACGCCCCCGGCACCATCGACGCCGACTACCGCGGCGAGGTCGGGGTCATCCTGGTGAACCTCGGGCAGGCGCCGGTGGCGTTCGCCCGCGGCGATCGCATCGCCCAGCTGGTGATCGCGCCGGTGACCCGGGCCGAGCTCGAGCTGGTCGACGAGGCTCACGCACAGCCGACCGAGGCGCCGGCGGATTCGGCTCGACCGGCCGGTAGGCGGCGGAGGACTCTCATGATCCCGCGCTACACCCGCCCCGAGATGGGCCGCATCTGGACCTCGGAGCAGCGGCTGCCGCATCTGGCTCGACGTGGAGCTGGTCGCCTGCGAGGCGATGGTCCGCCTGGGCGAGGTGCCGCCCGAGGACCACGAGGCGCTCCGCAAGGCCTTCGACGGCTTCCAGCTTCACCGCCGCCGACGTGGCCCGCATCGACGAGATCGAGCGGACGGTGAAGCACGACGTGATCGCCTTCCTCACCTTCGTGGAGGAGAAGGGCGGGCCGGCCGCGCGCCACCTGCACCGGGCATGACCTCCTCCGACGTGCTCGACACCACGCTGGCGGTGCAGCTCCGCGACGCGACCGCGCTGCTCCTCGCCGGCGTCGACCGGGTGCTGCCGGCGGTGAAGCGGCGCGCCCTCGAGCACCGGCGCACGCCGATGATGGGCCGCAGCCACGGCATCCACGCCGAGCCGATCACCTTCGGCCTCAAGCTGGCCGGCTGGTACGACGCCTGGTCGCGGCGCCGCGACAGCGCTCGAGCGCGCCGGCCGGACCGCGGCGGTCGGCAAGATCTCCGGCGCGGTGGGCACCTTCGCCAACGTCGACCCGCGGGTCGAGGCCTTCGTGATGGAGCGGCTCGGCCTGGCCGGCGGCGAGGGCGCCGCCACCCAGGTGGTGAACCGCGACCGCCACGCCGAGTACTTCACGGCCCTGGCGCTGTGCCGGCGCCACCCTGGAGCAGCAGGCGACCGAGGTCCGCCACCTGCAGCGCACCGAGGTGCGCGAGGCGGAGGAGCCGTTCACGGCCGGCCAGAAGGGCTCGTCGGCCATGCCGCACAAGCGGAACCCCATCCTCTCCGAGAACCTGACCGGCCTGGCGCGGCTGCTGCGCGGCTACGCGCTGGCGGCGCTGGAGGACGTGGCGCTCTGGCACGAGCGCGACATCAGCCACTCCTCGGTCGAGCGGGTGATCGGCCCCGACGCCACCATCGCCCTCGACTTCGCGCTGCACCGCTTCGCCGGGATGATCGAGAACCTGCGCGTCTACCCGGAGCGCATGAAGGAGAACCTCGACGCTCACCGGCGGCCTGTACGAGGCGCAGCGGGTGCTGCTGGCGCTGGTGGGGAAGGGCGTGGCCCGCCAGGAGGGCTACGTCTTCGTCCAGCGGAACGCCATGAAGGTCTGGGAGGAGAAGGTCGACTTCCGGACGGCGCTGAAGCGGGACCCCGACGTGTCGCGGGTCCTCGCCGCCGACGAGATCGACGCCTGCTTCGCGCTCGAGTACCACCTGAAGCACGTCGACACGATCTTCCGCCGGGTGTTCGGCGAGGGCTGACCCGCGCCGCCGGCCCGCGCCCGGGCGCGGCGAAGGGAGGGGACCATGCTCCGCCTGGAGGAGGGGGCCGCCGCGCTCACGCTGACGTCGCGGCTGGCCGCACCGCGCGTGCTGGCGGTGCTCGCGGCGGCGCTGCTCGGGGCGGCGGTGGCCCTGCGCGGGCTCCCGCTCCTCGCCGCGGCGCTGGGGGTGGCCGCCGGGCTCCTCCTGGTGCTGGGCGGACGCGCGGTCCGCGCGCGGGTCGACGCCGGCAGGGTCACCGTCCGTCCGGCCGTCCCGCTGGCCCGCGTGGTGACGGCGCCGCTCGGGCGCTTCGCCGGGGTGGCGGTGGAGACCATGGCCGAGGAGCGGCGGCGGCGCGGCGACGCCGTGGCGCGCCGCTACGCCGAGCGGGCCGGCGCGGAGCTCCCGCGCTGGTTCGAGCGCACGCCGGCGCCCGGCGCGAACGATCACCTGCGGCGGCTGGTGCTCGTGCCCGTCGCCGCGGGCGAGCCGCTGGCGGTCACCGCCTGGCTCGCCCCAGACGACGATCTCGAGCCAGCCCGGCGCGCGCTGCAGGCGCGGCTCGGAGCGGGGTGAGGGTCGATCCGGCGCGCCGCGCGTCGATCGCGGCGCAGAGCCGGTCGGCGACGAACCGGTCGGGCCGACGGCTCAGCGGGCCTGGTACGCCTGCCCGGGCGTGGCGCCGATCGCGAGCACCGTGATCCCCCGAGGACCCGGCAGGATCTTGCGCCGCGTCGATGGACCGACGCGCACCAGCATTCCTTCCGCGAGCTCCAGGTGGTCGCCGCCGGCGTTCATGGTGCCGCTGCCCTTCAGGACCACGTACACCTCTTCCTGGCCGTCCTTGACGTGGGCGTGCTCGGGGTACGCCTCGCAGCCGGCCTCGAGCTCGAGCACGTTCATGCCCCACGCGGTGACGCCGAGCTCCCGCGCCGCCGCGTGGAACCGGATGCCCGGGATCGCCTTCGGTCCCTGGTAGTACGGGATCTCCTCGATCCGCCTCGCCTGGACGTCCGCCATGAGCCGCCCCTCAGGGCAGGTAGCCCTTCGCCTTCGAGGTTCCTCACGATCCGCGCCTCGACCGAGCCGACCTCGGACTCGAACTTCTCGCCGGTGAGCCGCTCGTACGCGTCGATGTACTTCCGCGCCAGCATCACCCGGACGTCGTCGGTGAGCGGCGGCGGCTTGCCGTGCCCGGAGAACCCGTGCTCCTTGATGAGCCACTGCCGGATGTTCTCCTTGTCGAGCATCTCCTGGTCGGCGCCCTGCTCGAAGCGGGCCTGGTACCCGTCGGCGATCCAGTAGCGGGAGCTGTCGGGCGTGTGGATCTCGTCGATGACCACCAGCTTGCCGTCGGCGATCCCCATCTCGTACTTGGTGTCCACCAGGATGAGCCCCCGGCTGGCGGCCCACTCCTGTCCGCGCGCGAAGAGGCGGCGCGCCACGGCGGTGGCCTCGCGCCAGACCTCCGGCGCGACGATCCCCTTCGAGAGGATCTCCTGCTCGCTGATGGGCTCGTCGTGCGTGCCGTACTCGGCCTTGGTGGACGGCGTGATGATCGGCGCGTCGAAGCGCTGGTCCTTGCGGAGCCCGGCCGGCCACTCGATCCCGTAGGCGCCCGCCTTGCCGGCCTGGTAGTCGCGCCAGAGCGAGCCGGTGATGTAGCCGCGGATCACGATCTCGATGGGCAGCGCCTTCGCGCGCTTCACCACCATCACGCTCGGATCGGGGAGGTCGACGAGGTGGGTGGGCGCGACGTCCTTCACCTTGTCGAACCAGAAGGCGGTGAGCCGCGACAGGACCTCGCCCTTGAACGGGATGGTCCCGAGCACGTGGTCGAAGGCCGACACGCGATCGGTGGTGACCATCACGATGCGATCGCCCCGGCTGTAGTTGTCGCGGACCTTGCCGCGGTAGAGCTCCCCGACGCCGGCGAGGTCGATCCGCTCGAGGGTGTGCGGGAGCTGAGCACGCAGCTTGTCGTCGGTGATCATGGGCGGGATGTTATACGTGGCCGGCGCACATGCACCCGGGAAAAATCCGCCTGGTCCTCCACCGCCCGCAGAGCGCCGACAACCTGGGCGCAGCGGCCAGGGTCATGAAGAACTTCGGGCTCTCCCGGCTGGTGGTGGTCGCACCGCCTGCCTGGTCCGGGCTGCCGCGGCGGGCCGCCGCTGGCCTCCCGCCCGGCGCGACCGCCGGCGACGACGTGCTGGCGCGCGCCCGCCGGATGGCGCGCAAGGCCTCGGATCTCCTCGATCGGATCGAGGTGCATGGCGATCTCGCGGCCGCGCTCGGGCCGTCCACCTGGACCTGCGGGACCACCTCCCGCGGGGTCGAGGGGCGACCCTGGCTCGACCCTCGGGCGCTCGCGTCGGAGCTGACCCGGCGCTCGGCGGACGGCGAGGTGGCGGTGGTCTTCGGGGAGGAGCGGCGCGGTCTCTCCGACGCCGAGCTCGAGCTCTGCCAGGCGGTCTGCACCATCCCGACCTCGCCCGCCTACGACTCGATGAACCTGGCGCAGGCGGTGGCGGTGGTCGCCTACGAGATCGCGGCCGCGCGGTCGGAGCCGCTCGGCCCGGCGCAGGGGGCCGGACGCGGCGAAGGGGAGCCGGCCCGGCACGCCACCGTCGAGGCGCTGTGGGAGCGCGCGCGCGCCGTGCTGGGGGCGGCGGGCTACCTCAACCCGCAGAACCCCGAGCACATCCTGGCGGACTTCCGGCGGCTCCTCGCGCGCGCCAATCCCACCCAGCGCGAGGTGGAGCTCCTGGTGGCGGCGCTGCGCGCGGTCGAGCGCCGGCTCTCGTCAGGCGGACGCGGCGACGGGGAGTGACCGTCCTTCAGCGCGACGAGGCCCGCCGCCTCGGGCGACGAGCCTCGCGTGCAACTGGCCGGCAGGGAGCGGCCGGGCACGTTTCGCTTCGCGAAAAGTGCCTCGGCCGGGTGTTGAGGCCGGCTAGGCTACGCAGCCGCCTCGGTGCCCTGGTTCTTCTTCCGCGACTTCTTCCAGGCCTGGAAGTGCTCCTCGCAGAGGCCGTGCTCGAGGACCTTCTTCTTGCACTCGGGCTTGGAGCAGACGACGTAGCGGGCGGGCTTCGCCTCGATCTCGTCCCGGCGCCACTTCTTGTAGTGGAAGAAGCACAGGCCCTTGGCGCGGTACGCGCGCTTGCAGCCCTCGACCGTGCAGGTCTTCTTGCCGGCGCCCTTCGCGGCGGGGGCCTTCTTCTTGATCTTGGTGGTCTCGGCCATAGAGGCGCCGTCGATACCAGACCCTCGGCCGGAGCGCAACAGCGCGGGGCCCTGAACCGGCCGGAGGGGCGCCCGGCGTCGCGGCCTCACTCGCCCAGGATCTGGCGGGCCTCGGCCCGGGCCGCCTCGTGCGCGGGGACCTCGGCGAGCGCCACCCGCAGCGCCCGCTCCGGACCCTCGCCGCGCCGGAGCCTGAGCTCCACCTCGCGCCCCACCCCGGCGGTCGAGACGTACCACCGCAGCCGGGCGGGGGTCCGCACGGCGTGCCCCTGGATGGTCGTGATCACGTCCCCGACCTTCAGCCCCGCGCCGGCGGCCGGGCCCCCCGACGCCACCTCGATCACCTGCACCCCGGGCTCCGCGCCGTCCGCGGGGGACGGGAGCTCCCGCACCGAGATCCCGAGCCAGCTCCGGACCACCCGCCCGCGGTCGCGGAGCTGGCCGAGGATCTCCTTCGCCATGTTGATGGGGATGGCGAAGCCGATCCCCTGGCCGGTGGCGTTGACCGCGGTGGCGATGCCGATCACCTCGCCGCGGAGGTTGAGCACCGGGCCGCCGGAGTTGCCCGGGTTGATGGAGGCGTCGGTCTGGATGAAGTCGTAGCTCCCCGGCCGCCCGACCGGCGCGATGTCCGACCGCCCGGTGTGGCTCACGATGCCGAGGGTCACCGAGTGGTCGAGGCCGAAGGGGCTCCCGATGACCATCACCCACTCCGCCACGGCGATCCGGTCGGAGTCGCCGAGCGGGATCACCGGGAGCGGGCGCGACGGCTCGACCTTGAGCAGGGCGACGTCCGCCTCGCTGTCCTGTCCGACCACCCGCGCCGGGAGCCGCGCCGCGCCCTCGCCGAGGTCGACCTCGATGAGCTCGGCCCCCTCGACCACGTGGGAGTTGGTGATCACCCAGCCGTCACGGTGGATGACGAAGCCGCTGCCGATGCCCTTGCGCGGTCCGTCGTGGAGCTTGTCGAAGACGTCGCGCAGCGACTCGTCGGGCGCCTGGGCCGGCGAGGTCGGCTGCGTGGTGATCACGCCCACCACCGAGGGGATGGCGCCCTTGGCGAGGCGAGAGAGGTCGGGGAGGCCGGCCACCACGGGGAGCTGCGCCGCGGGGCGGACCCCCTCGGTGTAGAGCGCGGGCGTGCGGGCCTCGGGACCTGCCGCCGACAGCGCCGCAGCCAACAGGACCCCCCACCCGGCCATGACCACCCTCCGCCCGCTCGTCGGGCTCCCAATCCAAGGTGGGGCCCGCGCGCGGAGGCGCGCAAGCATCCGCACCCGCCGTGGCGGCGGGCGGATGGTCCGATGGGCGGTCCGGAAGATGCCGACCCGTGAACAGGCGAGCGGAGCGAGCCAGGTCGCGGGAGGGGGCCCCGCGCAGCGGGGGAGGGGCGAAGCCCCTCACCGCGGGGACCTCGCGGGAGCCCGCGGAGGCGGGCCCGCGAGGTCACGGGCCCCGCGCAGCAGGGGTGGGGCCCCGACGAGCTTTGCTCGGCGGGGAGGGGGCGCAGCCCCCTTGTCTAAAGATGATCGGCGACGAGCTGGTCGAGGGCGCGCCGGTCGGCGTCGGTGTGCCCCTCGGCCGGCTGGGCGGGCGCTCGCCCGGTGGCGGGCTGGGCGGCGCGGGCCTGCGCGCGGGGGGACCGCGCGGGCGGGCGGGGTCGCTCGGGTTGCTGGCCCGGCCCCTTCATGTCCGCCCAGGTGCGCTCCAGGAAGTCCACCGGGCTCCGGGAGGCCTCCCAGCGATCCGAGAGCGTGCGCCCGCCGAACGGCACGAACGCCCAGATGGCCGCCACCGCGGCGCCGGCCAGCAGGAGCTTCAGGGCGAACCTCAGCATGCGGATCGGGTAGCACGCCGCTCCGGGGCGGGCGAGTTTTCGGACCCGCCGGCGCGTGCCCGCGGGTCAGGCGACCCAGGGCGCGAGCTCGCCGGCGCTTCCGGCGAGCTCGGTCGCGCCGGCGCGGGCCAGCTCGGCACCGGGGACGAGGCCCCAGGTGACCGCCACGTACCGGACCCCGGCGGCGCGCGCGGTGGCGAGGTCCACCAGGCTGTCGCCCACGAACACGGTCTCCTCCGGCGCGGCGCCGAGGCGCGCCTGGATCAGCCGGACGCCGGCGGGATCGGGCTTGCGGGGCGCCTCGTCGCCGCCCACCACCAGCGCGAACCGGGATCCCAGCCCGAGCCCGTCGAGGATCCGGCGCGCCAGCGCCCCCGGCTTGTTGGTGTGCACCGCCAGCGTGCGGTGGGCGCTCGCCAGGAGCGCGTCGATCCCGGGGTAGGGGCGGGTGCGATCGAGGCAGTGATCCTCGTAGTGCCTCCACCAGGCGGCGAGCGCCGGCTCCACCAGGTCGGCGCGCGGCGCCACCGCGCGCTCGAGCAGCACGCGCGCCCCCTCGCCGACGAAGCCGCGGATCTCGTCGAGGTCCCGGCGCGGCAGCCCCAGCAGGCCGAGGGCGTGGTTCACGGAGGCCGCCAGATCCTCCACCGAGTCCACCAGCGTGCCGTCGAGGTCGAAGATGGCGAGGCGGGTCATTCCGGGTCTCCGCGCGTGGCGCGCAGGGTGGCAGCCAGGGGCGCGGCGCGCGACGAGGTCAGGGCCCGAGGCCCACCCACGCCGAGCCGTCGGCGTAGACCTCGCGCTTCCAGATGGGCACGTCCTGCTTCAGCCGCTCGATGCAGGCCTCGCAGGCGCGAAACGCCGGGGCGCGGTGCGGCGCGGCGCAGGCGATCACCACCGCCGCCTCTCCGGGAGCGAGCACGCCGACCCGGTGCACGATCGCGATCCGAGCGCCGTGGGCGCGGGCCAGCTCCTCGCCGATCTCGGCCAGCTTCCGCTCGGCCATCGGCTGGTAGGCCTCGTACTCGAGCCGCACCACCTTCCGGCCGCGCGTCTCGTCGCGGACGTTGCCGGTGAAGGTGACCACGCCGCCCAGCCCGGGCTCCGCCACCGCCTCCACCACCTCGGAGAGCGCGAGCGGCCGGTCGACCACCCGGAAGAGCGGCGCGCCGCCCGCCACCGGCGGCACCAGCGCCACCTCGGCGCCGTCGCGCAGGGGGGTCGCGTCGTCGGCGAAGTCCTGGTCCACCGCGATCCGGCAGCGAGGCAGGATGCGGGCGAGGCCAGGGTGCGCCTCGACCAGCGCGCGGCGGAGGTCGGCCACCGTGGCCGGGGCGACGGCCAGGGTCTCGCGGGAGGCGCCGGCCGCCTCGCGCGCGGCGGCGAAGTACAGGACGTGGACGGGCATGGGGGGATCCTAGCGGGGTCGGCCGGCCGCCGCGCCGAGGCGGTCACCGCCCCCGGAGGCGGGCCAGGTCGCCGAAGACGGTCACGCCGATGAGGAGCGCGAGGAGCGCGAGGAAGCCGGCCAGGTGGAGCGCGTTCTCCACGCGCGCGTTGACGCGCCGGCGGGTGATGATCTCGTAGGCGAGGAACACCAGTCGGCCGCCGTCGAGCGCGGGGATGGGGAACAGGTTCAGGAGCGCGAGCGCGACCGAGATGACCCAGACCAGCGTGAAGAACGGCTCGAGGCCCTCGCGCGCGCCGCGCACCAGCTCCTGGGCGATCCCCACCGGCCCCGACAGCTCCGCCTTCTGCTTGCCCGAGAAGGCGTGCCCGAAGGCGGCCAGCTGCCCGGCCAGCTGGGCGTTGGTGCGCCCGAACCCGTCGCCGAGCGCCGCGAGCGCGCCGCGGCGGACGACCAGCTCGTGCTGCCGGAAGCCGACCCGTCCCACCCCGCCGTCATCACGCGGGGTGATGGGGACGGTGAGCCGCTCGGCGGCGGGCCCCTCGCCGCGCACCACCTCGAGCGCGATGGTCCGGCCCGGGTGGCGCTGCAGCTCCGCGACGAGCGGGAGCCACCCGTCCACGGGCTGGCCCGCCACCGAGGCGATGGTGTCGCCGGGGCGGAGCCCGGCCTGCTCGGCGGGCATCCCGGGCATGAGCGCCCCGACCCGCGCGGCCGCGTCGGGCGTCCGCAGCCCCAGCGTGGCGAGCAGGGCGGCGGCCACCACCACCGCGGTGACGTAGTTCATGACCGGGCCGGCCAGGATCACGAGGAAGCGCCGCCAGGCGGGCTGGTTCGCGTACGCGCTCGGGTCGGCCGGGTCGACCTCCTCGCCGGGCGCCATCCCGGCGATCTTCACGTAGCCGCCGAGCGGCAGGGCGGAGATGGCGAACTCGGTCTCGCCCCGCCGGAAGGCCAGCAGCACCGGCCCGAACCCGATGCTGAAGCGCTCGACCCGCATGCCCGACCGGCGCGCGGCCAGGTAGTGGCCGGCCTCGTGGACCACGATGAGCAGGGAGACCGCGAGGACCGCGGCGACGACGGCGAGGGCGGTGCTCACGCGGCGGACTCCTGGCCGAACTCGTCCGCCTCGAACACCTGGACCTGCGTGTCCGGCTCCTGCCAGGCGCGGGCGGGGAGGCCGGCCTTGAGGCAGACGTGCTTCAGGAAGGTGGGGACGTCCCAGCCCTGCTCGACCGCCACGCGCGGCAGGAGCGCGCCGTGGTGCCAGCCGTTGCGGACCACCAGGCCGTGGCGGCCGATCTCGAGCGCGGCGGGGTCCTCGAGCGCGCTGAGCGTGCCCAGCACGGAGACCGAGACCTCGAGCTCTGGGACGTCGGCGGCGGTGAGCGGGGGAAGCGCGGATCCTGGCTGGCGGCCGCGACGGCCATGTCGGCCACCACCCGCCCGAGCGCGCCGGACGGCCGGAAGGTGCCGATGCAGCCGCGCAGGTCGCCCCGCACGCTCAGGGTGACGAAGGCACCGCCCGGCTCGGCCAGCCGACCGGCCGCGGGCATCGCCGGGGCGGGGGCGAGGTCCAGGTGCGCGAGCACCGCGCCGCGAGCGAGGCCGAGCAGGGCGGCGCGGTCGAAGGGGGTGAGCGGCGTCACGGGCGCCGCCGGGTGCCGGTGAGCAGGAAGCGCCGGGCGTCCGCCAGGATCTCCGCGTGGTCGAACGCCAGCGGCGAGGGGAGGGCGTCCCAGCGGAAGGCGCGCGCCTCGTCCGCGTCGTCGTCGCCGGCAGGCTCCCCGTCGGCCTGGCCGAGGTACACCGCCGTGACGGTGTGCCGGCGCGGGTCGCGGCGCGGGTCCGAGTACACGTGGAGGAGGTCGGTGAGCGTCACGTCGAGCCCGGTCTCCTCGCGCGCCTCGCGCACCGCGGCGGCCTCCAGCGTCTCGCCCACCTCGACGAAGCCGCCGGGCAACGCCCAGCCCGGCGGCGGGTACTTGCGGCGCACCAGCACCACGCGATCCCCGGAGAGGAGGACCACCACGTCCACGGTGGGCGAAGGACCCCTGGGCTCCGGCACGGGTGCAGACGTAGCGCAGGGCGCCGCGAGGGTCAATCGAACGGGGGCTGCGGGTGATCTCGACGAGGGCTGCGCCCTCGCCCCGCCGGCAGAGCCGTCGGGGCCCCACTCCTGCTGCGCGGGGCCCGTGACCTCGCTCGCGCGCCCGCATGCGCGGGGTCGCGCGAGGTCCCCGCGGCTGAGGGGCTGCGCCCCTCCCCCGCTGCGCGGGGCCCCCTCCCTGCGGGCCCCACCCTGCGGCGCGGGCCCGTGACAGCTCGCGCGCCGCTGCGCCCCTCCGTCTTCGCTCACCGCGGAGCGATGATGAGCGATGAGCCCGGCTCCGGGTCCGCTCCGCCGGCGGTGGGGGCGGCCGGCGCGCGGGCGGGGAACGCCTTCTCGACCAGCAGGCGAGCGAACGGGATCTCGCGCGGCGGAGCGCCGGCGGCGAGGGCGCGGGCGGCGGCGGCGGCCGAGCGCGCGCCGGCAGGGTCGGCGTGGCGCTCGAGGTGAGCGGCCAGGCTGAAGAGCCGGGCGGCGAGCAGGGTGCGGCGGGGGGGTGTGAAGTAGGCGTCCACGGCGTCGGCGATGGTGCGCGCCGCCTGCTCCGCCCGCTGCCGCTCGTCGAGGTACAGCGGCGAGACCTCGATCTCGTCGAGCCGGGCGGCGACCCGGCGGAGGTGGTCCTCGTCGGCCAGCCACCCCCGCAGGAGCGGCAGCTCGTGCAGCGCGCCCGATGCGGCGAGGGCGGCGCGCTCCTCCTCCGCGTCGAGGGACGGGAAGCGCGCGGCCGGATCTGCGAGGGGGGCGGGAGGGCCGAGCGGCGCGAGCCACAGATCGGCGCCGTCCGGGACCCGCTGCCCGGTGGCCTCGTTGAGCGCCCGCGCCGTCGCGACGAGCGCGTGCGCCTCGGCGCGCTCGATCTCCTCGATGCCCATCCCGGCGCCGCGCTCGATCAGCCCCTTCACGAAGGCGCGCCACTCCTTCCGCCCGAGCAGCCCCACCTGCAGCTCGAGCAGGCCCCGCTCGTCCGACACCACCGCCTGCGCGATCTCGATGCCCTTCCCAGGGACGTTGCGCGGCAGCCAGACGGCCCGCTCGCCGTGCCCGTCCACCGCCGTGGCGTAGGCCGGGAGCTGCGGCTCCGGAGCAGGCGCCGGGATCGGCGGGGCCGCACGGACCGGCGCCGGGACGGCCACGCCCCGGGTGTGGAGCACGTGCAGCGCCCGCTTCGCCTCCTTGGCGACCTCCTTGCTGGCGTGGCCGCCCAGCGCGGCGAGCAGGTCGGTCCGCGCCCCGGCGAGCGCGGCGCGCACGATGGCGGTCGCGAGCGGCGCCGGCAGCGAGACGGCTTCCTCCGGCTTGGCCCGGGTCAGGCCGTGCAGCAGCCGGGCGGCGCGTCCGACGTCCTCGCGAGGCACGCCGGCCTCGGCGGCGATCTCCGCGCACTCGACGTTGGGATCGCGCAGCAGCGTGAGGAGGCGATCGGGATCGGGGGTGTTCATCTGGCGCCAATCTAGACGGAGGAGGGCGTTTCGTGAACAAACGGCGCGGTCACGCCCGCCGTAGGGGGTGGGTCGAAGGGAGCACGGCTCCTCGGTGGTCCAGCTGCGTTGACAGCCCGAGGCCGCCGTCCTTACCCTGCGGCCTCACGCTTGCCGGCGGGCCGCTCGGCGCCGGACGAACCTCAGGGAGACGTCATGTCCAGGATCCTGCTCGCCGCCGTGGCCGCGCTCGCCTTCCTCGCGGCCCGTCCGGCGCTCGCCGACGACGAGGGCGGCTGCAAGAACTGCCCGCACCACAAGGCGGCGCAGGCCGAGAAGGGCGACAAGAAGGACGCGAAGGTCGGCTGTCCCTGCGCGGGGGAGGGCAAGGAGTGCAAGTGCGGCCCGAGCTGTCAGTGCGCGCACTGCGGCGCGAAGAAGGCCGCCGACAAGAAGGAGGCGCCCAAGAAGACCTAGGCCGTCGCCGCGGCGCGTCCGCCGTCCCAGGGCGGCCTCCGGGCGCTCTGACCGTTGCGGACCGGGCCCCGTCCCGCCTAGCCTGTCCGGCCTGCTCCGAAGCGGACCGGAAAGGACCAACCGTGGCCCTGCTGGAAGAGATCCTCGAAGCGAACCGCCTGGCGGCGCGCCCCAGCGCGGCCCCCGGCTCCTTCGTGGCGAACCGCCACCTGTGCATCGTCACCTGCGTGGACCCCCGGCTCACGCACTTCTTCGGCTCGGCGCTGGGCGTCGAGCGGGGCCATGCGGTCGCGCTCCGCGTCCCGGGCGCGCACATCATGCCCGGCTCGGAGCTGCTCCGGGCGCTGGCGGCGTCGATCTACGTGAACGACTGCCAGGAGGTGCTGGTCATCCCGCACACCGACTGCGGCGTCGCGAGCGTGCAGGAGCCCGAGCTCCGGCGCGTGCTGCGCGCCCGGGGCGTGGGCGAGCAGGCCATCCCGGAGGACGTGGCGGGCTTCTTCGGGCTGGTCAGGGACACGCGCGCCGCCGCCCTCGACACCGTCCGCGCCATCCGGGAGGCCCCCTTCCTCCCCCGCATCCCGGTCCACGCCGCGATGATGGACATCGGCACCGGCGCCCTCGAGCTGATCGAGAGCGGCTACGACGCCGTCTACCGCTGAGGGATCAGGCGCCCGTCACACCGCCGCGGAGCGGCCCGCCGCCCGCGCGGCGGGCGTCCGGCGCCCCTCGTGCGCCGAGAGCACCCGCCCGAGGTACTGGCCGGTGTGGCTCGTCGGCCGTGCGCGCCACCTCCTCCGGCGTGCCCTCGGCGATGACGCGCCCGCCCTCGTCGCCGCCCTCGGGGCCGAGGTCGATCACCCAGTCGGCGCACTTGATGACGTCGAGGTTGTGCTCGATGACCACCACCGTGTTGCCCGCGTCGACCAGCCGGTCGAGCACGTGCGAGCAGCCGCTTCACGTCCTCGAAGTGCAGCCCGGTGGTCGGCTCGTCGAGGATGTAGAGCGTCTTGCCGGTGCCCACCCGCGCCAGCTCGCGGGAGAGCTTGATGCGCTGGGCCTCGCCGCCGGAGAGGGTGGGGGAGGGCTGGCCGAGCTTGATGTAGCCGAGCCCGACGTCGACGAGCGTCCGCAGGATGCGCGCGATCTCGCGGTGGTGCTGGAAGAGCTCGAGCGCCTCGGCCACCGAGAGGTCGAGCACCTCGGCGATGTTCTTCCCCTTGAAGGGGACGCGCAGCGTCGCCTCGTTGAAGCGCTTGCCGCCGCAGACCTCGCAGGGCACGAGCACGTCGGCGAGGAAGTGCATCTCGACGAGCTTCATGCCGTCGCCCTCGCACGCCTCGCAGCGGCCGCCCTTCACGTTGAAGCTGAAGCGGCCGGGCTGGTAGCCGAAGGCGCGCGCCTCCGGCGTCTGCGCGAAGACCTCGCGGATGGAGTCGAAGACCTTGGTGTAGGTGGCCGGGTTCGAGCGCGGCGTGCGGCCGATGGGCTGCTGGTCGATGTCGATGACCTTGTCGACCAGCGCCGCGCCCTCGAGCCGCTCGTGCTTCCCGGGGACCTCGCGCGTGCCGTAGAGGTGCCGCATCAGCGCCGGGCGGAGGATGTCGTTCACGAGCGTGGACTTGCCCGCGCCGGACACGCCGGTCACCGCCACGAAGCGGCCGAGCGGGAAGGCCACGTCGACGTCCTTCAGGTTGTTCTCCGTCGCGCCGTGGATGGTGATCGCGCCGTGGTCGGCGGCGCGGCGCCGGGGCGGCACCTCGATCTCGCGCCGGCCGGAGAGGTAGGCGCCGGTGAGCGAGGCCGGATTGCGCTTCACCTCGGCGGGCGTCCCCTGGCGACACGATCTCGCCGCCGTGCGCGCCGGCGCCCGGGCCGAAGTCCACCAGCCAGTCGGCCTCCTCCATGGTCTCCTCGTCGTGCTCGACCACGATGACCGAGTTGCCGACGTCGCGCAGCCGCTTCAGCGTGGCGAGGAGCTTGCCGTTGTCGCGCTGGTGCAGCCCGATGGACGGCTCGTCGAGGATGTAGATGACGCCGGTGAGCTCGGAGCCCATCTGCGAGGCGAGCCGGATGCGCTGGCTCTCGCCGCCGGAGAGCGACGGGCCGGGGCGGTCGAGGGTGAGGTAGCCGAGCCCGACGTCGAGGAGGAACTTGAGCCGGTTGCGGATCTCCTTGAGGAGCTCGTCGGCGATCCGGGCCTCGTTCCCGCGCAGGTCGAGCCCGGCCAGCCAGGCGTGGGCCTCCTGGATGGTGAGGCGCGACAGCTCCACGATCCCGCGGCCGCGGATGCGCACCGCGCGGCTCTCGGGCTTGAGCCGCTCGCCGCCGCAGGTCTGGCAGGGCTTGTCCGAGAAGTAGCGCATGTAGTAGCGGCGCATCGCCTCGGAGCCGGTCGCCTTGAAGCGCCGGTAGAGCTGGTTGACGACCCCCTCCCACTCGATCCGGTGGCGCGACCCGTTGCCGGCCGCCTCGGTGCCGAGCAGCACGACGTCGCGGTCGCGCTTCGCGAGCTTCGCCCAGGGGGTGTCGAGGTCGAGCTTGAGCGCGCGCGAGAGGTGCTCCACGAACTCGAAGGTCCAGCCCTCGCCGCGCTCCATCCCGCTCGCCCACGGCTCGACCGCGCCCTCGCGGATGGTGAGCGACGGGTCCGGGACGATCAGGTCGGGGTCCATCTCCGCGCGCGTGCCGAGCCCCTGGCAGTCCGGGCACGAGCCGAGCGGGGTGTTGAAGGAGAAGCTCTGCGGCGCGAGCTCCCCGAAGCTGAGCCCGCAGGCGTGGCAGGCGTTCAGCTCGGAGAGGAAGCGGTCGTGCCGCTTGTACTCCTCCGGGTCTCCGGGGCCGACCTGCTGCTCCTTGTCCGCGTCGGCGACGACCAGCGTCCCCTTGCCCTCGCGGAGCGCCGTCTCCACCGAGTCGGTGAGGCGCGGCGCGGATGCCCTCCTTCACCACCAGCCGGTCGACCACCAGCTCGATGTCGTGCTTCAGCTTCTTGTCGAGCGCGAGCCGCTCGGTGAGCTGGTGGACCATCCCGTCCACCCGCACCCGGGCGAAGCCGCGCTTGCCGAGGTCGGCGAGGAGGTCGCGGTACTCGCCCTTGCGGTTCTGGACCAGCGGCGCGAGGAGCAGGATGCGCGAGCCCTCCGGCAGCCCCGCGATCGAGTCGACGATCTGCTGCGCCGTCTGCTTGCCCACCGGCCGGCCGCAGCTCGGGCAGTGCTGCACGCCGATGGACGCGTAGAGCACGCGCAGGTAGTCGTGCGACCTCGGTGATGGTGCCGACCGTCGAGCGCGGGTTGTTCGAGGCCGCCTTCTGCTCGATGGAGATGGTGGGCGAGAGGCCGCGGATGGTGTCGTACTTCGGCTTCTCCATCTGCCCGAGGAACTGCCGGGCGTAGGAGGAGAGCGACTCGACGTAGCGGCGCTGCCCCTCGGCGTAGAGGGTGTCGAAGGCGAGCGAGGACTTGCCCGAGCCGGAGACCCCGGTGAAGACCACCAGCTTCTTCTTCGGGATCTCGAGGGTGACGGACCTGAGGTTGTGCTCGCGCGCCCCCTTGACGGAGATGAACTCGGGCTCGCTCATGGAGGGCGTTACTTAACGGAGGCGCCGGGAGTTGGCCAGCGTGGCCTCGGCCGAGCCGGCTCGCCTTCCGCCGGGGCCGGGAAGGTGATACCACCGCGAAATCCATGGCGAACCCGGATCCGCCGCCGGCGTCGAGAGGGGTCGCCGCCGCCCGCTCGTCCGCCTGGCGGGACGGCGGCGGAGCGCCGGGCGCCGGCGATGATGCGGCGGGCCCGCTGGCTCCTGTTCGGGTCCGGCGTCCTCTTCGGCCTGTCGGCGGTGCTGGCCCGGCTCGCCGCCCGCGGCGGCATGGCGGGCGGCCAGGCCACGCTGGTGCGCTTCGCGCTCGGCCTCGCGGCGGTGATCGCGCTGTTCCGCCTGCGGCCCGGGACCTTCCGCCCGCGCCGCAAGGACCTGCTCGTCGCGCGCGGGCTCTTCGGCGGGGTCGCGGCGCTGCTCTACTTCCTGGCCATCGCGCGGATCCCGGCCGGCGAGGCCACCCTCCTCAACAACACCTTCCCGATCTGGGCGGTGGTGCTCTCGTTCTTCCTGCTGAACGAGCGCCCCACCCTCCACCTCGCCGTGGCGCTCGTGGTCGCGAGCGCGGGCGTGTTCCTGGTGCTGGGCGGCGGGAGGGTCTCGCTCGGCCTGGGCTGGGGCGAGGGGCTCGGGATCGTCTCGGGCGTGCTCGGCGGCGCGGCGGTGACCGCCATCCGGGCGCTCCGGGCGACCGACAACGCGCCGACCATCTTCTTCTCCTTCTCGGTCGGCGGGCTGCTGGTGTCGCTCCCGTTCGCTGTTCGACCCCTGGCCGGCGACGCCCGCCGCCTGGGCCGCGGCGGTCGCGGTCGGGGTGGTGGCCTTCCTGGCGCAGCTCCTCATGACCGAGGCCTACGGCGCGCTCAAGGTCCCGGAGGCGGCGCTCTGGCAGCAGCTCACCCCCATCGCGAGCTACCTGTGGGCGCTCGGGCTCGGCGAGGGGATCGCCTGGACCACGCTGGTCGGCGTGCTGCTCGGCGTGGGTGGGATCCTCTACGGCAGCCTCTTCGGCCACCGCCCGCGGGCGGAGCGCTCGCCCGGAGGCGACGCTCGCGGCCGGGCTCCCCGCCGAGGAGCCGTGATGGCCGCGCGCGAGCCGGCGACCGGCGGCGAGCCGCCGGCCGCGCCGGCCGCGGGCGCCCCGGCGCGGCGCGGCCAGGGGGCGCCGCGCCCCCAGCCGCGCGCGCTGGCGCGGCTCCTGCTCCTCGGCGCGGCGGTCTCCTTCGGCCTCATGGCGGTGCTGGCCCGCAAGCTCTCGCGCGGGGCCGCGGCGCTTCTCGGCCGGCCAGCTCACCGTCATCCGCTTCGTGGTGGGCGCCGCGGTCTCGCTCCTGGCCTTCCGCCTGCGGCCCGGGCTCTACCGGCCGCACAACCGCCGCCTGCTGTGGACCCGCGGCGTGTCGGGCGGGATCGTGGTGGTGCTCTACTTCCTCGCGCTGGCGCGCATCCCGGCCGGCGAGGCGGGGATGCTCTACAACCTGTTCCCGGTCATCGCCACCGCGATCAGCATCCGGGCCTTCGGCGAGCGGCCCACCGTCCACCTGGCGCTGGCGCTGGCGGTGGCGACGGCCGGGGTGGTGCTGGTGCTCGGCGAGGGCTCGCTCCACCTGGGCGTCGGCGCGGGCCAGGCGCTGGCGGCGGGCGCGGCCGTGTTCGCGGCCCTCTCGTCGGTGGTGATCCGCGCCATGCGCGCCACCGACAACGCCCCCACCATCTTCTTCTACTTCTGCCTGGGCGGGCTGCCGGTGGCGCTCCCGTTCGCGCTCGGCCCCTGGCCCGGGGACCCGGCCGCCTGGGCGATCGCGGTGGCGATGGGGCTCGCCGCGTACGCGGCCCAGGTGCTCATGACCGAGGCGTACGGCGCGCTCTCCATCGGCGAGGCGTCCGTGTGGCTGCAGCTCACCCCGCTCGCGCAGTACGGCGCTGGCCGGCCTCCTCCTCGGCGAGCGGCTCAGCGGGGCAGGCGCGCTCGGGATCTCCATCGGCGTGGCGGGCGTCGCCTACGGCACCGTGCTCGGCCACCGGCCGCGGGCTCATCGAGAAGCGTAGCCGGGCACATTCGCTCGCGAACTGTGCCCGGCCCGGGAGTCGAAATTCCGGCTAGGCCTGCGCCCGGCGCGAGCTCCGCGCTCACGGCGGGGAGCGTGAACGTCACCGAGGTCCCCGCGCCGGCCTGGCTCTCGGCCCAGATCCGGCCGCCGTGGGCCTCCACCAGCGCGCGGGCGATGGCGAGCCCCAGGCCGGCGCCGCGCCAGCGCGCGCCGCTCCCGCGCCGGAAGCGGTCGAACACGTGGGGCAGGTCGTCCTCGGGGATGCCCGGCCCGGTGTCGCGGACGCGGAAGACGACCGCGTCCCCCTGCCCCTCGGCGGCGAGGCAGACGGCGCCCTGGTCGGTGGCCTTGACCGCGTTCCCGGCCACGTTGCCGAGCACCTGCAGGATCCGGTCGCGATCGCAGGCCACCGGGGGCAGGCCCGGCACGGCCGACAGGCAGAGGTCGAGCCCCTTCTGCCGCGCCGCCTCGCGGAGCTGGTCGGCCGCCTCGCCGATCAGGTCGGTCGGATCGCACGGGGCGGTGCGGATCGAGAGCCGGCCGTCCTCGAGCCCCTCGAGATCGACGAGGTCGTCGATGAGCCGCGCCATCCGGTCCCCGGCGGCGGCGATCCGCTCGGCCGCGCGCCGCGCCTGGACCGCGGCGTCGGGGCCGTCCTCGATCCGTCCGAGCGCCGCCGCGCCGAGCGTGACGGTGGCGAGCGGCGTGCGGAGGTCGTGGGAGACCACCTGCAGCATCTCGTCGCGGTTCTGGACGGCCCGGCGCAGCTCGGTCACGTCGAGGATCGCCGAGACGGCGCCGGAGATCCGGCCGTCGGCGTCGCGGATCGGCGCCGAGCTGATCACGATGGTCGCCTGCGCGCCGTCGAACCGATCGATCTCGACCAGCTCCCCGGTGCAGCCCTCGCCGGTGCGGAGCGCGCGCTGGAGCGGCCAGTCCGAGAGGCCGACCTCCTCGCCGGAGGCGACCCACCGGGCGCGCCGCTCGAGGAAGATGCTGGCGGGCCGGAGCGGGCCCGAGGTGCCCCAGATCCGGCGGGCGGCGTCGTTCACCTGCACCATCTGGCCGCCGGCGTCCGCGATGATGACGCCCGCCGGCAGGGTGGCGAGGACCGTCTCGAGGCGCCGCCGATCCGCCTCGACCTGCTCGCGCGCCCGGACCTGCTCGGTCACCTCGCTCACCACCAGCACGAGATCGGTCCCGCCGTCCTCGGAGGTGACCGGCCGCAGCGAGCCGCGCCACCAGGTGGGGCCGCGCGCGAAGCCGTCGTAGCGGTACTCGGCCTCCAGGGGGGAGAGGCCGCCCTCCTGGAGGCGCCGGGCCACGTCGAGGAGGCCCAGCTCATCGGCCCGCGGGAGGAACTCCTCCAGCCGCTTGCCGGTCACGCCGACCGAGCGGAACGGCTCGTCGAGGTAGCCGAGGTAGGTCCGGTTGGCATAGCGCACGCGCAGCTCGTGGGGCTCGAGGACGACCACCCCCACCGGCGCCTCCTCGAACACCGCCTGGAACCTGCGCCGCGCGGCGCCGAGGTGCTCGGCCATCTCCTGGTAGGTGCGCGCCAGGCGGACGACCTCGGTCGGGCCCTGGAGCGGCTCGACCGCCTCGCCTCGCCCGAGCGCCTCGGCGTGGCGCTCCAGCCGGCGCAGCGCGGCGACGGACCGGGTGCCCAGCGAGCCGAACGCGGCCAGCGCGGCGACCGACAGCAGGCCGGCGGCCATGACCCCGAGCGCGATCTCGCGCCGCAGCGGCCCGAGCACCGCCGCGCCGGGCTGGCTCGCCCGCACCACCCAGCCGAGCGACCTGACCGGCACCGCGGCCGCCAGCCGCTCACGGCCGCGCAGGGGGATGGGCCCGGTGACCTCCGAGCCCGAGAGCGCCGCGCGCACCAGCGCCCCCGTGGCGCGCCGGTCCTCCCAGGAGAGCTCGGCCGCCGGCAGGAGCGCCACGATCGCGCCGGAGCGGTCGATGAGCGCCGCGCTCCCGTCGTCCCCGCGCGCGGGGAGGACGCGGGCCGCCATCCGGTCCGGCGTGATGGTGGCGAGGAGCGCCCCGGAGAGCCGCCCGGTGCCGTCGCGGATGGCCGTCGCGATCGTCACCACCGGCGCGCCGTCGAGCGGGTTCCTGGAGACGTCGCCCACCGCGATCTCGTCGCCGGCCTGGAGCCGGCGCATCTCCGGATGATCGGCCGCGGACACGCCGAGGAGCCGCGGCTCGCTCGACACCAGCACCCGCCCGGAAGGCGAGACGAAGGCGTAGTCGCGCACCGTCCCCGAGTCGCGCGCCGCCTCCATGAGCAGCCGCTCGGCCTCGGCGGGCTCCAGCCGCTGGCCCGAGACGGCGCGCCCCAGGGTGCGACTCTCGTGGACCACGTCGGCGACCCAGACCTCGAGCGCGGACGCGGTGGCCCGCGCGAGCTCGAGGTTGGAGAGCAGCTCGGTCTCCGCGCGCGCGCGGGAGGCCCGCCAGCCGCCGTAGGCGCCCAGCGCCACCAGGGCGACGGAGACCAGCGTGACGAGCAGGTAGAGGCGAGAGCGGATGGTTCGGAGCATCGGGGGGCCACCTTCCGCGGAGTCGAACGGGTGCCGGCGTCCGTGTATTCCGGAGACCTACCTGCGCCCGCGGCCACGCTACACGCCTGGCCGCCCGGCCGGCGTCACGGCGGGTTGACGCCCGGTCGCCCCGCCGGCGGGGGCCCGTCCGGGGCCTCGCCGGCGCGAGGGCGGCGCTCGCGGGCGCGCGGTACATTGCGCGACACACACACACACCATCACCAGGAGTCGAACATGCGCCAGGCCGCCGCCGCGCTCGCCGCCCTGCTCCTCGCCTCTCCGCTCCCCGCGCTCGCCAAGGACGTCGCCGGCGTGAAGCTCGCAGACACCGTGACGGTCGACGGAAAGCCGCTGCAGCTCAACGGGGCGGGCCTGCGCAAGAAGCTCTTCATCAAGGTGTACGTGGGGGCGCTCTACCTGCCGGCCCGGTCCTCCGACGCGGGCGCCATCGTGGCGGCCGACGAGCCCAAGCTCGTCCGGATGGTGTTCGTGCGGGGCGTGGATCAGGGCTCGATCATGGACGCGTTCCGTGACGGCTTCCGCAAGAACTCGAAGGGGCAGGACCTGGCCGCGCTGGAGAAGGACCTCGACCGGATCGCCCCGGCCATCGGCGACGTGAAGGAGCGGGGCGAGATCACGGTGACGTACCTCCCCGGCGCCGGCACCACGGTGACCGGACCGAAGGGGAGCGTCACCGTGCCCGGCAAGCCCTTCGCCGATGCGCTGTTCCGCAACTGGCTCGGGCCCGACGTCGCCGACGGCGATCTCAAGAAGCACCTGCTGGGCAGGTGATCGCGCGCGGCCGCGAGGAGCTCGCGGGCCGAAGGAGCGCCGAGCGTGTCCGAGGAGCGGTGAGCATGACCGACGCGCTGGTGGTGCTGGTGACCGCGCCCTCCGTCCAGCAGGCGGTCGAGCTGGCGCGCGCGCTGGTGGAGGAGCGGCTGGCGGCCTGCGGCAACGTGCTCCCGGGCGTGCGCTCGGTCTACCGCTGGGAGGGGAGCGTGCGCGAGGACGCCGAGGCGCTGCTCGTGCTGAAGACCACCCGCGCTCGGCTCGAGGCGCTCAGGGAGCGGGTGCTCGCGCTCCACCCGTACCAGGTGCCGGAGGTGCTCGCGCTGCCGGTCGAGGCGGGCAGCGCGGCCTACCTGGCGTGGATCTCCGCCGAGACCAGCTGACGCCGCGGCGAACGGCGCCGCGTCCTACTTCTTCCGGAAGAGCGCGTCCAGGGCGTCGCGCGGGTCCTCCGCCGGCCTGGGCGCCTCCCCGAAGAGCGCGGCGAGCGCGCTCCGGGCGGCGTCCGAGCGGCCGCGCCGTCGCGAGGCACCGTCGCCGAGCTGGAACAGGTCGCATGGGTTCGAGGCTTCCTTGTCCAGGATCTGCTCGGCGTGCGGCTCGCGACACTGGTGGGCGGCGGACTCGTCGTAGTGCTTGCAGTTGATGCAGGCGTGCAGGTCGGCGTCGCACTCGGGGCAGGTGGTGCGACGTCCGACCGGACCGTCGACGCGGAGCGTGGCGCCGCAGCGGTAGCAGGTCGTGGCCATCCGCGTATCATAGCGGGAACCCCCGGGCCCCTTCATGCGGAAGCCCACCCCCTACGGACGCTTCATGCTCCTGGACCGCATCGCGGTCGGTGGGATGGCCGAGGTCTTCGTGGCGGTGCGGCGGGGCGATCCCTCCGGCCACCTCTACGCGGTGAAGCGGATCTCTGCCCACGCTCGCCGCGGACGAGGACTTCATCACCATGTTCCTCGACGAGGCGCGGCTGGTCGTGCAGCTCGACCACCCGGCCATCGTGCCGCTCCACGAGCTGGGGATCCACGACGGGGGCTACTACATCGCGATGGACTACCTGCCTGGCCGGGACCTGCGCGCGCTCCTGGTGCGCCTGCGCTCCCGGCAGGAGTCGCTCCCGGTGCCGCTCGTCGCCTACGTGGGCGCGCGGGTGGCCGACGCCCTCGACCACGCCCACCGCCAGCGCGGGGCGGACGGCGCCGAGCTGCGGGTGGTCCACCGCGACGTGTCGCCCGCCAACGTGCTGCTCGGCTTCGACGGCTCGGTCCGCGTCATCGACTTCGGGATCGCGCAGGCCGCCCTGCGCACGCGCCGCCAGGACACCGTGCTGCGCGGCAAGTTCGGCTACATGACCCCCGAGATGGTCCGCGGCCAGCCGGTGGACCGGCGCTCCGACGTGTTCGCGCTCGGCGTGGTGCTGCACGAGATGCTCACCGGCGCGCGGCTCTTCGCGGGCCGCTCCGAGCTCTCGGTGCTGGAGCGGGTGCGCCGGGCCGAGGTGCCGCCCCCGTCGCGCGCGCGGCCGGACCTCCCGCCCGGTCTCGAGGAGGTGGTGCTGCGGGCGCTGGCGCGCGAGCCGGAGGATCGCTACGCCTGGGCGAGCGAGCTGCGCGACGCGCTGCTGCCGTTCGCGGAGGGCGGCGTCCCGGCCGGCGACCCGCCCGCGGTGGCGCGGACGATGGCGCGCTCCTTCGCGCGAGAGCTGCACCAGGAGCTCGACCGGATCGAGCGGGTGCGGGTCGCGCCGCCCCCAGGGCCGCCCGGCCCCGAGCCGGCGCCGGAGCGGACCCAGGTCATCGCGGTCGGGCCGGGCGAGGCCCGGGGCGCGGCCGCCGCCCCGCTCTTCCCGTCGCCGGACCGGACCGCGGAGCCGCCCGCCGCGGCGCACCGCCCCGGCCGCGTGGCCACCCTGGTGGCGGTGGCCCTCGTCACCGGCGCGCTGGCGCTCGCCGCCACCCGGCGGCCGCCGTCGCCGGCGGGGCCGGCGGCCACGACGGGACGGCTGCTGGTGCAGGCGCGGGTGACGGCGCGGTTCGCCCTGGACGGCGTCGCCCAGCCGCCCGCGCTCGGCGCGGGAGAGCTCAGGGCCGTCGACGTGCCGGCGGGCGAGCACCGGATCGAGCTCACCACCGCGGACGGCCGCCGGGCCTCCGCCACCCTGCAGATCCGGGCCGGTGAGACCGCCGAGCTGCTGGGCGTGGCGCTCGAGTGAGCGGCCCCGACGAGCATCGCTCGGCGGGGAGGGAGCGCAGCCCCCTTGGAATCATCAGGCCCGGAGCCCCCGCAGCACGCCGGCCAGCGCGTCCGGCAGCGCCGCGTCGTCGGCGATGCCGGACGAGAGCAGCGCCACCTGCTCGACGTCCAGCCGGATCCGCTCCCAGTCGTCGGGCGGAACGGAGACGAAGGCGTCCACCACCGCCGGGTCGAACTGGGTGGCGCGGCAGCGCAGGATCTCCTCGCGCGCCTCGGCGAAGGGGCGCGACTTGCGGTAGGGGCGATCGCTGGTGATGGCGTCGAGCGTGTCGGCCACGTGGAAGATGCGGGCGCCGATCACGATCTCCTCGCCGCTCAGCGCCTTCGGGTACCCCGAGCCGTCCCACTTCTCCTGGTGCTGCAGGACGATCGACGAGGCCGGGCGGAGGTAGTCGACCCGCTGCAGGAGCGCCCAGCCCAGCTCGGGGTGGCGCTTCATCTCGCCCCACTCCGCGCCGGTGAGCGGGCCGGGCTTGAGCAGCACCCCGTCGCGCACGCCGATCTTGCCGATGTCGTGCAGCAGCGCGCCGTGCTCGATCACGGTCAGGTCCGGCTCGGAGATCCCGAGCTGCTGGGCGAGCCGCCGGGCGTAGAGCGACACCCGCCGCGAGTGCCACTGGGTCTCGGCGTCGCGGTAGTCGAGCGCCGCGATGAGGCCCTCGAGGAGCGCCTGCGTGCGCACGCGGACCATCTCCTCGAGCCGCAGGTTGACCTCGCGGAGCTGCCCGTTCTGCCGCTGGACCTCGGCGGTGAGCCGCTCGTTCTCGCGCCGCAGCCGGGAGGCCTCGGCGGCCTGGCCCACCGTGGCGAGCAGCTCCTGCTGGTGCCAGGGCTTGGAGATGATCCGGAACACCTCGCCGGCGTTCACCGCCTGCAGCGCCACCCGGAAGTCCTCGGCGGCGGTGCAGAGGATGCGGACCGCGCCCGGGTAGCGGGCGCGCACCGCCTTGAGGAAGGCCGCCCCGTTCATCTCCGGCATCGTGTAGTCGGAGATGACGACCGCCGGGGCCTCCGCCTCGATCGCGGCCAGCGCCTCGTCGGGCCGCTGGTAACAGCGGGGCTCGAAGCCCGCCTCCTCGAGGATCCGCGCGAGCGCCTTCAGGACGAGCTCGTCGTCGTCGACGAGCAGCACGCGCTCCCCGGCGGGCGCGGAGGGCGGCGCGTCGGGGGCTGGTTGGGTGGGGCGATCCATGCGCGGCGGATCCTAGCTCCGTACCCGGGGGGAAGCACGCCGACGGCAGCCCATTCAGCGGGGGCGGCCGAGCCGGCGGGCCTAGAAGCTCTGCAGGAACTCCTCGTTCGAGTCGAACTCGGAGAGCTTCTTGAGCAGCCGCTCCATGGCCTCGACCGGCTTGAGCGAGGCGAGCGCGCCGCGGAGGCGGCGGACCTTCTCGATCTCCTTCGTCGAGAAGAGCTTCTCCTCCTTGCGAGTGCCCGGAGGCGCCGATGTCGATGGCGGGGAAGATGCGCCGCTCGGCGAGCTGCCGCGAGAGGACCACCTCCATGTTGCCGGTGCCCTTGAACTCCTCGAAGATCACCTCGTCCATGCGGGACCCGGTGTCGATGAGCGCCGTGGCGATGATGGTGAGCGAGCCGCCCTCCTCGGCCTTGCGGGCCGAGCCGAACAGCCGCTTGGGCCGCTCCAGGGCGCGCGAGTCGACGCCGCCGGTGAGGGTGCGGCCGGAGGACTCGACCTCCTTGTTGTAGGCGCGCGAGAGGCGGGTGATCGAGTCGAGCAGGATCACCACGTCCTTGCCCCCCTCCACCAGCCGCTTCGAGCGCTCCAGCGCCATCTCGGCGACGTGGATGTGCTCCTCGGTCGGGCGATCGTTGGACGACCCGATCACCTCGCCCTTGATGTTCCGCTTCATGTCGGTGACCTCCTCGGGACGCTCGTCCACGAGGAGCACCGTCAGGTGCACGTCCGGCCGGTTCGAGGTGATCGCCTGCGCGATCCGCTGCAGCATGATGGTCTTGCCGGCCTTGGGCGGGGAGGTGATGAGCCCGCGCGCCCCGAGCCCGATGGGCGAGATCAGGTCGAGCACGCGCCCGATCAGCTCGTCGGGCCGCGTCTCCATCACCAGCTTCTCGGTCGGGTCGGTGGCGGTGAGGTTGTGGAAGTGCGTCCGCCGCGCCACCGCGAGGGGGTCGGCGCCCTCCAGCGTGTCGAGCCGCGTGAGGATCCGCTTCATGTTGCGGACCGCGGCGGCTCCCTTCACCAGCATGCCGGCCTGCATGTGGTTGCGGTCGATCAGGTGCCGCGGGACCTCGACGTCGAACGGCTGGGGCAGGTAGCTCCGCTTCGGGTCACGCAGCCAGCCGTTTCCCTTGCCCTCGAACTGCAGCACGCCCTCGACCTCCTCGGTCGCCTCGGGCTGGGCCGCGGCGCTGGGCTGCGCCTGGGGCACCGGGGTGCTGCCCTGCACGGCGACCTGGCCGTTCGGGCCAGGGACCGCCGGCGCTCCGGAGGCCTGGGGCTGGCCGCGGCCGCGCCGCCCGCGGCGGCGCCGCCGGCGGCGGCCGGCGCCGCCCTGGCCGGGCGCGCCGCCCTGGCCAGGCTGACCGGCCGCGTCGGAGGTCTCGGGGGGCAGCCTGCGCCGCGGGGGCCTGCGGGGCTCCGCCGTCACCCGGCGTCGGGGTCTGCTCGTGGTCGCTCATGATGTGCCTGCTCCGACCGCGGGACGGTGTCGTCGTCCCCAGCGGTCACTCGTCGCGTCTGGAACGGCGCCGTCCGAAGGTGCCTGGGATCTCGATCCCGCGGACCGCCTACCCTCGATCTCGTCGCTGGCGCGCCGCGCGATCACCGCGCGGCGACTCGTGTGCTGAAAGGTGCCAGGAGCCGATCGACCGAGGGCCGTGTCCCCCCGCCGCTCTTGAACCTAGTCCGCTCGCAGAGGGGAGACAACCGATGCATAGCAAAAAAGACTCCCGAGCGGAAGCATTCGTGCGGCCCGCACGGGGGTCAGGGATCCAGGGCCGTCTCCAGCCAGTCCTCCGGCAGCGCGAGCACCGGCCCGAGCTCGGCGAGGAGCAGCAGCGCCGAGAGCTCCGGCGACGCTCCGCCCGCGCGCGCGAGCGGCGGCTCGGGCGCGAGCGCCGCCACCACCCCGGTCGCGAGGCGCTCGAGCCCCGTGGCCTCGACGCCCGACCGGCGCACCTCTACCACGTCGTCGGGCGCCAGCCCGGCGCGCGTCCGCGCGAGCGCCACCGCGTCGGCGAGCGTGCCGAGCCGGTCCACCAGCCGCCGCTCGAGGGCCTGGCGCCCGGTCCACGGACGCCCGCCGGCCACCGCCTCCACCTCGTCGCGGCGCAGGCGCCGGCCCTCGGCCACACGACGGAGGAACAGCTCGTAGAAGGCCGCGATCTGCCGCTCCAGCACCTGGCGCTCCGCAGCCGTCCAGGGCTTCGCCAGCGAGGTGAGCTGGGCGTTCTCACCACGCGTGTACGGCTCCCGGTGGACCGAGAGCTTCCCGAGAAGGCCGGAGAGGTCCGGCTTCGCCGCGAAGACGCCGATGGAGCCGGTGATGGTGGAGGGGGACGCCACGATGACGTCGGCCCCGGCCGCCACCAGGTACCCGCCGCTGGCGGCGAGGTCGCCCATCGAGGCGATCACCGGCTTGCCCCGCTGGCGCGCGCGCACCACCTCGCGCCAGATCAGGTCGGAGGCGAGGCCGTCGCCGCCCCCCGACTCGATCCGGAGCACGATCGCCTTCACGTCCCCGTCCTCGGCCGCGCGCCGGATCGCCGCCCCCACGCTCTCCGCGCCGGCCACCGCCGCGCCGCCCAGGGGCTCCCGCCGGCTCCGGCCGCCGGCGATGATCCCCTCGACGCGGACCACCTCGATCACGGGCGGCCGCCCCCACCGCTGCGCGGCGCGCTCGGGCTCGGGGCGGTAGCGCGCGCGCTGGTGCAGCCGCCGCCCGGCCACGCGCCGCCCCCACGCCTCCAGCTCGTCCGGCCACAGCACCTCGTCGAGGAGGCCCGCGTCGCGCGCCTCCTCGGCGGTGAACAGCCCCTGGTCCACCAGCGCCCGCACCCGCTCGGCGGGGAGCTGCCGCGCCGCCGACAGGTCCGCCACCAGCCGGTCGAAGACGTCCGTGAGCACCGCCTCGGTCGCCTCGCGCGCCTCGGCGGGACGGCGCGTCGCGGACCAGCGGCTCGGTCGCGCTCTTGTAGGCGCCGGCCTTCACCACCTCGAAGGTGATCGCCGAGCCGCGCCAGCGCGCCCCGCAGGAAGAGCTGCGAGCTCGAGACCCCGTTCACGAGGAGCGGCGCGCCGGGCGGCGCCGCGACGGCGGTGGCGCCGGTGGCGAGCCAGTACTCCTTCGTGCCGCCGCCCTCGAGGTACGCGAGCACCGGCTTCCGCGCGCGGACCTGGGTGAGGAGCGCCCGGAGCTCCTCGACGCGGCCGGCGCCGAGCGGCAGCCGATCGACGCGCACCAGGAGCGCGCCCACCGCCGGATCGTCGCGGGCGGCCGCGAGCCGCCGCACCAGCGCGCCGAAGGGGTCCGGGTCGCCGAGCGAGAGGAAGAGCACGCGCCGCGGCTGGAGCTCGCGATCCAGGTCGACGGTGGGGAGGGCGCGGCCGGTCCCGGCCGAGCGGTACCGCTCCGTCGAGAGGCGGAGCCCCGCGAGCCAGCCGGTCCGGGAGTCGGCCTGGGTCCCGCCCACCGTCCAACCGGCGTGCGGCGCGTTCCACGACAGCGCGGCGACGCCGGCGGTCCGGTCGCGGCCGGGGAGGTCCCGGAGCGGCACCTGCACCTGCACGCCGACCGCGAATCCCGCGCGCCAGCTCGGCCGCGGCGCCGACGGAGAGGTGGGTGGCGCGGAAGCGGTCGCGCGCGTCGTCGTCGGCGAGCAGGTCGGCCGAGAGGGTGAGGCCGTCCCGGAGGACCCGCGCGGCGACGCCGAGGTCGTAGCGGACCGGCAGCCGCTCCCCGGCGAGCCGCGCGTCGCGCCCCAGCATGGAGGCGCCGAGCGAGAGGGAGCGCAGCGGGCGTACGGTCACCCCGAGGTCCCACCCCTCCGCCCGCTCGAGCGCGGCGTCCCGCGAGGAGAGCCAGGTCCAGGCGACGCCCAGGGAGAGCGCGCGCCCGTCGCCGAGCGACAGCCCGAGCCGGCTCCGGCGGTAGCGCGCGCCGTCGCCCGCTCCGGGACGGACCCACTCGATCGACCCCGCCGCGCCGAGCGGCCCCAGCCGGTTGGCCGCGTACAGCCCGTCCGCCTCGAGCCCGGGGCGCGTCTCTCCCTCGTGGAACCACTGGAGCGCCGGCGCCTGCACGAAGCCGGGGCCGGCGGGGTTGACCCCGAGCGCCGGCGGGCTCCTCCGCCGCGGCCGCGCCGGTGACGGGGAGCGCGAGGCCGGCCGGGATCCCGGCGGCGCGATCCCCGGCGGCGGAGCTCTGGGCGCCCGCGGGGGTGGCGGCGAGGACGGCGGCGAGGGCCGCGGCGGCATTCACGAACCGTGTCATGGGAGCTCCGGTGCGCGGATTGTAGTACCCCGCGCCCGCCCCGCGACGTCCCATCCCGGTCGCCGGCCGCTCCCGCCCCGCGGCCCGGTGCAGTCCTCGTTGCCGGCGTCCTCGACCGCGCGGAGGTGCTCCTCGCCGAGCGGCACGAGGTTGCCGGCGCGGTACTCCTTGAACACCGAGAGGAGCTGCTCCTTGTGCGGCCGGACCTTGCCGAGGGGGCACTGCTCCCAGTCCTTCACGGGCTCGTCGCAGTAGCCCATCCGCTTGTCGCCGCACTTCGGCTGGAGGTAGCCGCCGATCTCCGGGATCGCCTTCACCACCTCGCGGCGCATCAGCGCCACCATGTGGCGGATCTCCCACTGGGCGCGCCAGCACAGGCGGAGGTCGGCGATGTGAAGGAGCTCGGCGAAGTTCACCATCACCTGGAAGTTGGTGGGCGTGGCGTTCGGCAGGACGAAGCGGGCGTCCTCCGCCGGGATGCCCTTCTCGAGAGCCAGCTCGTAGACGCGGGTGATCTCGCGCATCAGCCGGTCGTACTCGTCGGCCATGCCGTGGACCTTCTCCCAGGTCTTCGGCATCACGTAGTCGAGCCGCTCCTGCCGGTAGCGGACGTAGCGCTGCGACTGCTGCTCGAAGCTGATGCCGATGCGGTGGCGCACGAACTGGTGCGAGAGCGCGCGGGAGACCCCGGAGATCCCGAACCAGAACACCACCTGCTCGAGCGGCGAGGCGTGGCCGGTCTTGAGCCGCTCGGCGATGAACTCGCGGATCTTGTCCTGCGAGATGGAGCCGTCGCCGATCTCGCCCCACACCTCGCCGGGCGTCTTGGGCGTGTAGCAGGTGCGGTAGGCGCCGTAGAGCTTCTGCAGCGGGTCTCGCGCGTGGTCGATGAGCGTCACTTCGAGCGGCATGGGTCCTCGGCTCCGGGAGGGGGGCGCATCTTACGACGGACCCCCGTCGCCGGTCAGCGCCAGCCGGCGGGGCGAGCCTACGCCGCCCCGCGCAGCCGCAGGAACAGGCCGGGCGCGTCGTAGAAGGTGAGCCGCGCCGCGCCGGCCTCGATCACCGTGCCGGGGCGCAGCGGGATCGGATCGGCGCCGAGCCGGAAGCCGCCCACCCGTGTGCCGTTGGACGAGCCCACGTCGCGGACCATCCAGCGCTCGCCGGTCTGGGCGAACGCGAGGTGGGCGCGCGAGAGCGTCGCCTCGTCGATCACGACCTCGTTGTCGGGGCCGCGGCCGAGCCGCACCACGCGGCTCCCCTCGGGCGGCTCCAGCGCCAGCGCCACCGATTCACCGGAGGTGAGCGAGACGTGGCCCTGGGTGGGCGCGATGGTCTGCGCGCGCCGCGGCGACGGCGGGCGCCACGGCCCGGCCTCCCAGACCAGCCAGGCCTCCGGCTGCTCCCGGAGGAACGTCTTCAGGTCGGACCCGCGGTATTGCCGTGCGAGCCACGACAGCAGGTAGCTTCTCACGTCCTTCCCCCCGGCCGATGATGCACGGACCGTGAGGAGGAGGAGAGCAGGTCCGGCCCGCGCTGTCGATGAGGGTCTTGCCCCACACCGCGTCAGCCGCGAAGCCCCGCCAGCACCACCCCCGGCAGGTGCCGCACCCTGCCGCGCGCCTCGAGCCGCACCAGCCTCGGGCCGAGCACCTGACCGGTGCGATGGGTCGGGAAGTACACCGGCTTCGGGAAGGGTCGGGCAGGTTGTCGCACCACCGTCTTCTCGATCCCCTCGAGCATGAACCCGTTGTGGACGAACCCGCGGCCGCTCTGCGCGTCCTCGACCGTGGCCCCGGGAAACGCGCCCCAGGGCGTGGTCCCGAGCGCGAAGGCCGCCGCCGCCCACTGGTTGACCGCCACCGTCCCGTAGCGGAGCCTGCGGATCGCGCGCTCCACCGCCGGTCGCACCGCCGGATCGCCCAGCGTGCGCGGGTGGGCCAGCAGGTGCGCGGCCAGGGTCCCCTGCAGCCTCCCGTTCGCGAACTCCACCGCGCGCTCGAGGTACTCGAGCGGATCCTCGGAGCCGACGGAGGTCTCGACCAGCACCGGGCAGAAGGCCTCCGCCGCGAAGGCCCGATCCTCGGTGGCCGCGTCGAGGTCGGTGACCAGGGTCCAGGGCAGCGTCCCCTCGCCCCGCCCCACGCGGCGGATCGCGGCGCGCCCGGCGGTGGCGGCGGCGTACTGCTCGGCGGCCCCGGGATACCAGGGCCTCCGCGCGGGGGCGAGCGCCATGAAGTGCTCCACGCCGGCCAGGAAGGCGTCGCGGTGGCGCCAGCCCGCGGGCGTGATCAGGACGCGCGCGCTCACGCAGTTGTAGGACGCGTTGTACGTCACCATCGCGGCCACGTTCTCGGCCTGCGCGCGGAGCGTCGCCGCGTCCCAGGGGCCCGGGACCACCAGCACCGGCGTCACGCCCCCAGCTCGCTCGTGATCTCCTTCTCGAGGAGCGGCGTCCCCTGCGCGCGCCGCGCCTCGCGCTCCGGGCCGGGCGGCCCCCACACCAGCGCGTCGTGGGTCCGGATCGATCCGGTCACGTGGACCCGGTCCACGCCCGGGTGGTGCGCGAGGTAGGCGCCCTCCTCGGCGCCGCCGTGGACGATCTCGAGCGCGCCGCGCGCGACGGCGTCGGCGAAGGCGTCCGACAGGATCGGCCCCAGGTACGCGTTCACCGGGTTCAGCTTGAGGAGGCAGACCTCGCCCTCCTGGAAGAGCCTGGTCGCCACGTCCAGCGGCGGGATGGCGTTGATGTTGCCCGCCCCGAGCACGAGGCAGACGCGGCCGTCGTGCGCCGGCGCCTTGTAGAAGCGCGCGCGCGACGCGTGGAGCGTCGCCTCGTCCACGCCCTCCCGCAGGTGGACCTCGCCGCGCACGCCGGGGAAGAGGATCGCGTCGATCGGGCCGGCGGGGAATACCCGCACCGTCAGCCGTCCGTCCTCCGTCCCGCCGAGCGCGCCGACGGGCGTGTTTCCGTTGCGCGCCAGCATGGCGAGCGAGTGGACCAGCACCCGCAGGAAGCGGGCGGAGAGGTACGGGCCGCTCACCCACTCCTCGCCCGCCAGCGGCGAGTCGGCGGGGATCCCCTTGGCGGCGCAGGCGGCCGACACGGCGCGCTCGGCGGTGCGGTCGATCCCGCGCAGCATCGACCGCGCGAGCGCGATCCGCTCCGGGATCGAGGCGCGCGCCCAGCGCGGCGCGCCCTCCCGCAGGCGGGCCAGCGCCTCGTCGAGGCGACGCGGCTCGGTGCGGCTGGGCGTGGCTGCGACGGGTGACATGAGCGGCTCCCCTCGGGGAGGAGGGTAGGTCAGGCACGCCCCGGATGCGCAGGCCAGGTGGGGGGTCGGGCGCTACGCCGGCTCCGCCCGCCGCAGCGTCGCGAGCGTCACCTCGGGCGGCGCGTTGATGCGCACCCGGATGCCGGACATGCCGACGCCGCGGTTCACGTACAGCTGAACGCGGTCGAGCTGGTAGCGGCCGCGGACGTACGGCTCCCGGACCAGCGCCGCGAGGAGCAGCGGCGTGAGGATGGGGACGTTGATCTGCCCGCCGTGCGTGTGACCGGAGAGGCACAGGAGCGGGCGCCCCAGCGACCGGAGCGCGTCCGCGGTGCGGGGCCCGTGCGCCAGCACCAGCGGGGCTGCGCCCGGCGGCAGCCCCCGCGTCGCCCGGCTCACGTCCTCCCGGTGGGTGTGGCGGTCGCCCACGCCCACGATCCGCAGAGGGGCGCCGCGGAGGCGCACCGAGGTCCAGCCGTTCTCGAGCACCTCGTACCCGTGGTCACGCAGGGCGGCGGTCGCGCCGACCGGATCCACCCAGACATCGTGGTTGCCCAGCACCGCCACGGTGGGCGCGACCAGGCCACCGAGCTGGTCGCGCATGGCCTGGAGCTCGCTCCGGCTGTGGGAGAGATAGTCGCCGGTGAGCACGACCAGATCCGGCGCGAAGGCGTTGGCCTGCTCGATGGCCGCGCGGACGGTCGCCGCGGGCGTGCGAGGGCCGACGTGCAGGTCCGAGAGCTGAGCGACCCGGAGGCCGTCGTGGGCGGGATCGAGGTCCGGCACCTCGAAGGTGAGCCGCTCCGCGGAAGGCTCCGCCGGCTCCACCGCGGCCGAGGCGGCCGGGATGATCCCCGCCGCCCCCGCCGCGCCCACCAGCGCCGCGCCCCTGAGAAACCTCCGCCGTCCGAACCGCTGTTCCATTCGCTCCCTGTCCCCCTCCCACGAGCCCGCGACCACGTGAAGGCTGGAACGCACGACCGCCGGGCGCGATTCCGCAACCGGGGGGTGGCCGTCCCGCGCCAGGACACGCACGCGGGCGCGGAGCTCGAAGGGGACGCGCGCGGGCCCACGACGAGCGGGTGAGACGTCCCGCCCGAGAGGACGCGCCGCGCGGCGCGGATCTTCAACGATCGCGCGCCGGTCGCGCCTTCTTCGACGCCAGCGAGCGCAGGTGCGCCAGCACCACCGCGTCCACCGTGCCGTCCCTGCGGGTGCGGCCCTCGAGGTTCTCCCACCCCTGGAAGTCCTCGAGCGCCTGCTGGCTCGCCGCGTCCCAGGCGCCGCCCGCCGCGGGACGGAGGAACCCCAGCCGCGCCAGGGCAGCGCGCATCTCGCGGGCGAGCGGCGGGGAGATGGGCAGCGCCTGGCGCGTCGCGCCGAAGTAGTACTGATGCACGTCGCGGTAGAGCCGGGTCAGCTCGGCGATGGGTCGCGGATGGTCGTCGACGCGCAGGTCCACCCATGACGTCTCCGGACCCGCCATACCCGCCGCCCGGCTTCACCACCAGCAGCGCCGCGCTCTCCATGCCGCGCCGGTCCCCGCCGGCGGCCTGGCCCGCCGCGAGCGCCGCGAGGAGCCGCTCGGCCAGCGGACGCTTCTCGTCCCGCGCCGCCTGGTACGCTCGTGCCATCGCCTCGAGCGTGGCGCGGCCCACCAGGATGTTCCCCTGCACGGCGAAGCCCTGTCCGACGAGGTGGCTCGCGTGGTCGAAGCAGCGCTTCCCGGTGAACGCGGCGGCGTTCCCCTTCGCGTCGACGAGACCGATCTGCCGGTCGTCCGCCCCTGGGTCGCCGGCCACGAGCCGGCGCACCACCTCGTCGGCGGGCACGCCCTGCGAGAGCAGCCGGAGCGCCTCGTCGCGCCAGGCGACGTTCGCGAGCGCCTGGGTCGCCACCGCGCCGACGCCGGCCCGGGCGGCCGGGACGATGGCCCCGACCGCCGGGAACTTCGACTGGACCGCCACGCCGATCTGACCGGTGGCGGGATCCGCGGCGACGATGCTGAAGGTGCCGAGGGTGAGGGCGAGGAGTGCGGAGGTCACGTTGAGCTCCCAGGTCGACACCGCCTTCGCCGGGCCGTGACAGGCGGCTGCCGAGGTGCCGGCGCGCCGGGCGGAGCCGGGAGCGGGGCGGTGAGCGGGCGAGGCCTCAGCGGCCCTGGCGCGCAGGGCTCACAGGGCGGATCCGTGTCGTCGGACCGTCTAGCGGCCGCCGAGCAGGTTGGCGGGTGGCACGCCCAGCGCCTTCGCCATCTTCTCGATCGTCTCCAGGGGTGGAGAGCGCTGTCCGCGCTCCAGCATGGAGACGTACGACACGGAGATCCCGACCTTGTCGGCGAGCGCCTTCTGGGAGAGGTTCTTCTTCGAGCGAAGGCGCCGCACGTTCCCTGCAAAGCGCGTCAGGAGATCCATGGCGCGACTGTTAGCAAAGGGGTCCCTTAACAGCAGCGTCCTTTTCGGGGCTCCCCCCGGTCGTATTCGACCCACAGTGATCCTCCTGTGACTAGGTTCTCCCCTGTTCCCCACAGGGAAGGAGAGGCCAGCATGGCAAAGCCGATCTGGAGGGTCGAGGTGGGCGACGAGGCGCCCGACTTCGAGCTGATGGCGACTGGAGATACGGCGGGTAAAGGCGGGCCGCGCCGGAAGGTGAAGCTCTCCGACTACCGCGGCAAGAAGAACGTGGTCCTGGCGTTCTACCCGGCGGCCTACACCCCGGTTTGAACCGTCCAGATGCCCTCGTACGAGGAGGATCTCTCCGAGTTCGAGCGGCGCAATGCCCAGGTCCTGGGCATCTCCACCGACCAGGTGTTCACCAACGAGGCGTGGGCGAAGTCGATGGGCGGGCTGTCCTACCCGCTCCTCAGCGACCACTGGCCGCACGGCCAGGTCTCGTCGATGTACGGCGTGCTGCGGGGCGACGCGGGGCACTGCGAGCGCGCCATCTTCGTGATCGACAAGCAGGGCAAGGTCGCCTACGTGGACATCCACGACATCGGCGAGCAGCCGCCCACCGACAAGATCATGCAGGCGCTGGACAAGCTGAAGTAGCGGAGAGGTCTCATGGCCGACGCGAGCGCTCCCAGGCCCCTCGAGCTGTCCCGCTACTGCGTGCCGTTCACGCCGTTCGCGGGCAAGCTCGAGGAGTCCTCGATCTGCCTCGTCTCCACCGCCGCGGTCCGGCACCGGGACGACCGGCCCTTCGACACCGAGGGGGACGTCACCTTCAGGGTGATCTCCGGAGACGTCGAGGCGAAGGACCTGCGCTACGACGACACGCACTACGACCACGCGTGCGTCGACGCCGACCTCAACTGCGTGTTCCCCATCGACCGGGTGCGGGAGCTCGCGGCGGAGCGCCGCGTCGGCGGCCTCACCGCCCGTCACTTCTCGCTGGGCTTCAGCCAGGCCCTGCGCGAGCTGCGGGAGAAGACCATCCCGGCGCTGGTCCGGGAGATCGACCGCGAGCGGCCCGCCGCCGTGCTCCTCACCGGCGGTTGACGCCTGTGCCACCGCACGGTGGTCACCGTGCAGCGGAGCATCGAGCTGGTCGGCATCCCGACCGTCGTCGTGACGGTGGAGCCCGAGGAGACCCAGCAGGCGAGGCCGCCGCGCGCGCTCTGCCCGCGCGGCTTCGTGGCGGGGCACTCGATGGGCCGGGCCGGCGACGCCGCGCTGCAGAAGCGGATCCTGATGGACGCGCTCGGCCTCCTCACCGCCGATCCCCGGCCGGGCGAGGTGGTGTCAGGGACTACCAGGGAGCTGGCGCCGGCGCTCGGCCGGGCCGTGCGCAGCCGGCAAGGAGCGGCCGGGCACACTTCGCTTCGCGAACTGTGCCTCGGCCGACCGTTGGAGCCGGCTGGCTAGGGGCCCGCGTAGGCCGTCACCCCGCCCGCGCCCAGCTTCGCCGAGGGCACGTGGGCGAGGTAGACGATGCGCGGCGAGGCCCAGCGGTCGATCTGGATGCTGCGCACCGGGTTCCCGGTGAACGCGGGCGCCCCCTCCGGCGCGAAGGAGCCCCAGGTCCCGCCGCCGTAGCGGGCGAAGCCGCCCCACGCGAACCCCACCCAGACCGAGCCGTCCGACGGGTCGCACGCCACCGCGCTGGCCCCGGGGCCGGCGCTGGCCGGCAGCGGGACCGGGTGGATCGACACGGCGGTGGTCCAGTCGGCGCCGGCGGCCAGCGCGGCCCGGTCGAGCGTCACGCGGGCCAGGCCGTGGGTGGCCGACGCCACCCAGAGCGTCCCGTCGTCGCAGAAGGAGAGGCCGGAGACCTGGTCCCAGTAGGTGAGATCGGTCGCGCTCCCGAAGAAGGTCAGGTGCGGCCGGAGCGGGAGCATCTCGCCCCACCAGGCGTTCCAGCTCGGGTGCGCCATGGTCGCGTACCCCGGCAGCCCGGCGGTGCGGATCTGGTTCGAGAACCAGGGCACGTTGTCGATCGGATCGAGGGCGAGCCCGGTGGACTCCCCGGTGAGGAACCGGCCGCCGGACGAGACGGCGGGGTGCTCGTGCTCGAAGAGGCCGGCCGTCTCGGCCCAGGCGGCATCACCCTTGGTGTAGTCGATCCAGCGCCGCTCGGCCGGGTGGGCCACCAGGATCGAGATCACGGCGTGGGTCGAGCCGAGGAGCACGTCGCCGTACGAGAGCGGCCGCGCCGGGTCGTGGTTCACGACGATCCGATGGACCACGCGCCCCTTCCCCTTGCGCCCGCCCACCCAGGTGGAGTCGGACCAGGTCTCGGCGCAGACGGTGTTGTGGGGCACGGTGGGGTCGGAGTTGTCCCACTGCTCGCAGACCACCCCGGGCGGCGAGGCGATGAAGACGTGCCGCTCGCGCGCCATCGACGTGCCGTCGAACGTCACCAGATCCGCCCCGCCCGACGCCCGCGCCCACTCGGCGTCGTAGTCGTAGTCGCTGCCCACCCCGCGGAAGCCGATCACCGCCCGGCCCGGGGTTGCGCCCGCCACCGAGATGACCGGGCACATCGCCGCCGGGCTCACGGGGCTCGCGACCGCGATCTCCGCGGCGTCGTGGCAGTTCTGCGTGAAGCCCGACGTGCCGGCGTCGAACCGCGCGAAGTCCTGGTCGCCCCGCCGCCGCGCGAACACGGCCGCGCCGGCCGCCACGTAGACGTTGCCGCCCTCGTCCGCCGAGACGTCGCTCACCTCGGCGGTGAGCCCCTGGTCCGTCCCGTAGAAGGCGAAGGCGCCGAGCTTCACCGGGGGCGAGGGGGCCGCCGTGGGGGGCGGCCCGGGAGGTTGGGGCGGCTGAGGAGGCTCAGGGGGCTGCGGGGGCTGCGGGGGCTGAGGAGGCGGCGGAGGCGGTGGCGGGGGAGGCTCCACGCCCGCCTTCTGCTCGTTCGACCCGCTCCCGCAGGCGGTCGCGCCCGCCAGGGTCGCCGCCACCATCACCACCGCCACCCACCGGAGCCTCGCCATGTCCCAGCCCTCCGCCGGGCGGAGCGGCCGCGCGGCCGGCCCGGGCGCCGTCGAAAACCTGCTCCGCGTCCGCCCGCGCGCCAAGCCGCTCCAGGGTGCACCGGCCGCCGTGACACGGGGGTGACGCCCGCGCGGTATCACGTTCGAGCGCATGGCCCGATACCTCGAGACCGCCGCCGTCCCCGCCCCGAAGCCGCTCCTGCGCGGCGTCTCGCACGAGATCGCGGCCGCCGTGGCGCTCGCCGCCTGGGTCGGCCTCGCGCTCGCGGCCCCCTCCGCGCGCGGCCGCGCCGCCGCCCACGTGTACGGCGCCAGCCTCTTCACGCTCTTCGCGGTGAGCGCGCTCTATCACCGCCCCACCTGGCCCCACCGGGCGCGCCTCTTCATGCGCCGGCTCGATCACTCGGCCATCTTCCTGCTCATCGCCGGCACGTACACGCCCATGTGCCTGGTCCTCGGCGGCGCGCGCGGGAACGCGATCCTGGCGGTGGCCTGGATCGGCGCGGGGCTCGGCGTGATCCAGTCGGTGCTCTGGCCGCGCGCGCCGAAGCCGCTCGTGGCGCTCGTCTACGTCGCGCTCGGGTGGGTGGTGGTGCCGGTTCTCCCCGCGCTGCGGGTGGGGCTCGGGACGCCGGCCGTGGCGATGCTCGCGGTCGGCGGGGTGGTCTACAGCATGGGCGCGGTGGTGTACGCCACCGGCCGGCCGGATCCGTTCCCGCGCGTCTTCGGGTACCACGAGGTCTTCCACGCCATGGTGATCGCGGCGGCCGCCCTGCACTACGTGGTGGCGGCGCGCGCCGTGCTGGCGCTCTGAAGCGCGCGCGGCCGCCGGCCGGCCGCCGTGGTAAACACCGCCGCATGGCCTCCACCTCACTGGAGTTCGAGGACCGCGCGGCGCACCGCGCCTGGCTCGAGACGCAGGCCGTCCTGCCCGAGGGCTTCCGGACGGGCACCTGCACCTTCGACTTCGTCCCGGCGGAGGTCCCGAAGCCCGCCCGCATGCGCCTGACCCTGGTCGCGCTCGACCGGCCGAGCCCCGCCTTCGCCGCGAAGTTCACGCGGAACGCCTTTCCGGGCGCGCCGGTGATCGTCGGGCGCCGCCGGCTCGACGCCGCCGGGCCTCGGCGCGCTGGTGGTGAACAACAAGGTCTCCAACGTCTGCGCGCCGGGCGGCGTGGAGGCGTCGGAGCGGGTGTGCGCCGAGGCGGCGCGCCTGCTCGGGCTCGCGCCGGAGGAGGTGCTCCCGTCCTCCACCGGCGTGATCGGCTGGCGGCTGCCCGTCGACCGGATGGTGGAGGCGCTCCCCGGGGCGGCCTCCGCGCTCCAGGCGCGCTCGGCGCTCCCGGCGGCGGAGGCCATCATGACCACCGACCTCTACCCCAAGGTGCGGCGGGTCGAGGTGGGCGGCGGCAGCGTGGTCGGGTTCGCGAAGGGCGCCGGGATGATCGAGCCGGACCTCGCCACCATGCTGGTGTTCCTCCTCACCGATCTCGACGTCCCCCGGGCGGTGCTCCGCGCGGCGCTCGACGCCGCGGTGGAGCCCACCTTCAACGCCATCTCGGTCGACTCGGACACCAGCACCTCCGACACGGTGGTGCTGCTCTCGTCCGCCCGGCGGCCGGCCCCCGCGCCCGAGGCCTTCGCCGCGGCGCTCGCCCAGGTGTGCGGGGACCTCGCGGAGGACGTGGTGCGCAACGGCGAAGGGGTCCATCACGTCCTGCGCGTCGCCGTCTCCGGGGCGCCCAGCTTCCAGGCGGCCCGCGCGGTGGGCAAGGCGGTGGTGAACTCGCCGCTCCTCAAGGCGGCGGTGAACGGGAACGATCCGAACGTCGGCCGGCTGCTCTGCGCGGTGGGCAAGGTGGCCGGCGCGGCCGGGATCCCGCTCGACCCCGCCCGCGCGCGGATGCGGGTGGGCGGCGAGACCGTGCTCGAGGGCGGGGCGATGCGGCTCGACCCGGACAAGGAGCGCCGGCTCGTCGCGCACCTGAAGCGGGCCGAGCTGTACCAGAGCGTGGCGCCCGCCGACGGCCTCACCTTCAGGGCGCCGCTCGACTTCCCGCCGCACGAGCGGCGGGTCGAGATCGAGATCGACCTCGGGCTCGGCGGCGCGGCCTGCGCCGTGCTCGGCGCCGACCTCTCGCACGAGTACGTGACGGAGAACGCCGACTACCGGAGCTGACCGGGCTGCCGCTGGACAGCCACCTCCGCCGCTCAGACCGCGACGCCGAGCTGCGCCGCCAGTCGCCGCAGGGCCACCTCGGCGGGATCGCCGATCCCCGCGTCTCCTCCGCCCAGGGAGTCCGGCCGCTCGACCGTCCGCCGCGCGGCCACCGGCATCCGTGCGGCGCCCGGTCACCGCCGGAGGTGCGCCGGGTGCGCCCGGGCTGCGCGCCGGCACCCGCCCTGCAACCGCCCGCGAGGATGTCCATCGATCCCAGACCCCGGCCCGCGCCGTCGGCGTGCCGGCCCGGAGTTCCGCGATGACGCTCTCCGGTGCGGAGGGTGCGCCGCGGCCGGGAACGGCGGGCGGCGCGACGCGGGACCCGCGCGGCGCGTCGCGGCGGTTCGACGAGGCGCTGGCCGCGGCGCGGCGGGAGGGGAGGGAGGCCGCGAGCGAGCCCGGAGGTCCTCGGGCGGTGGCGCGGGTCGCGCCGGACGCGCGCCGGCCTGCGCTCGGGCCCGGCGAGGCGGCGCTGCGCGAGGCGGCACCGGCCTCCGCGGGCGCCGCGGCGCCGCCGCGGGGCGGGGAGGCTGGGCCAGGCGACGGCGCAGCCGCCGAGGTCGTGGCGCTCCGCGCCGCCGTGCGCGCGCTCCCGGCGACCATCGAGGCGGCCCGCCTCCACGACGGCGCGCGGCTCACGCTCGAGCTGGGCAGCGCGCTCGGGGTGGACCTCCGCGCCGGCGCGGCCGGCGTCGAGCTGACGCTCCGCCCGGCCGCCGCGCTCACGGGGGCGGCCGCCGCCGAGCTGCCCGGGCTGGTGGACGCGCTGCGGGCCCGGGGGGTGCGGGTGGTCCGCGCCGAGGTGCGGTCGGGCCCGGGAGCCCGCCGCCCGCCCGGCGCGCCGGGGCGCCAGCCGCGTTGACGCCACCCCGAGCCTCCGATACAACGCTGCCCGACCGGCACCGTCGCCAAGTGGTAAGGCCCGGGTCTGCAAAACCCGTATTCGGCGGTTCGAATCCGCCCGGTGCCTCCAGAATTCCCTCCCACGATCCGGCCAGCAAGGCTGCGGTCGAACCCCGCCGGCAGCCTCGCGCGCGGGCCCGCTCGGACCGGCCGGCCCGGTGATAGCCTCGGCGCCGTGAACTCCACCCGCTCGCGCACGGCGCCGGCGCTGCTGGCGGCGGCGTCGCTCGTCGCGCTGACGTCCCTCGCGTACCTGCCCATCGGCGGGAACGCCTTCCTCCTGTGGGACGACGACGCCCTCATCCTGGAGAACCCGCTCGTCGCCGCACCGCTCGGGCTCGACACGCTCGTCGGCGCGTTCACGTTCAACGCCAGCAGCTACTGGCAGCCGATCACCATGCTGTCGTTCGCGATCGATCGCGCGATCTTCGGGTACGACCCGGTGGCGTTCCACGTCGAGAACGTCGCCTGGCACGCGGGCGCGGCGTTGGTGCTGCTCGCGCTGCTCGTCGAGGCGACCGGCGCGCTCGGGCGGTCGTTCGTGGTGGCGGCGCTGTTCGCCGCGCACCCGATCAACGTGGAGTCGGTCGCCTGGGCGGTCGAGCGGCGGAACGTCCTGGCCGCCTTCTTCGGGCTGCTCGCCGTGCTCGCCCACGTGCGCGCGGTGCGCGGGCGGGGCGCGGTCTGGCACGCGGCCGCGCTCGGGTGCGCCGCGGTGAGCCTCCTGGCGAAGGCGCTCCTCCTGCCGCTCCCCCTGCTCCTGCTCGCGCTCGACGTGTGGCCGCTCCGTCGGGTCGGCACGGTCCCGCTGCGGCGGCTCGTCGTGGAGAAGCTGCCCCTGGCCGCGCTGTGCGCCGGCGTGGCGGTGATCGTTCGCCTGTCGATCGCGCCGTTCCGCGCCGTGCAGCCGCCGCCCCTGTCGCTCCGCCTCGCCAACGCCGTCGTGGCGCCCGTGCGACAGCTCGCGCACGCGGCAGTCCCGGTCGGGCTCTCGCCCTTCTACGAGTTCCCCGCGAGATCCCCGCCTGGCAGGTGATCGGGGCGCTCCTCGTCCTCGGGGCGCTGGTCTTCGCGGCGTGGCGCCTCCGGGAGCGGGCGCCGTACCTGCTGGCGGGCGGCGGCTGGTTCGTCGCGGCGCTCGCGCCGACGCTCGGCCTCGTCCAGGCGGGCGCCTGGCCGGCGTACGCGGATCGCCACGCCTACGTCGCGGTGATCGGGGTGCTGGTCGCCGCGACCTGGGGCGCGGCCTCGCTGCTCTCGTCGCGGCCGGCGGCCGCCAGGATCGCGCTCGCCTCGGTCGCGGTCGGCGCGGTCACCGGGCTCACGGTGCTGCAGGTGCCGCTGTGGAGGGACACCGTCACGTTGCTGCGCCGCGCCGTGCAGACGGCGCCGACGAGCGCGCACGTCCGCTACGCCCTCGGGACCGCGCTGGTGCGCGCGTCGCCGCCGCGGCTCGCCGAAGGCATCGAGAACCTCGAGCTGGCGATACGGCTCGACCCCTCGGATCACCTCGCGCGAGAGAACCTCGGCATCGCGCTCGGGAACGCGGGCCTCCCCGATCGAGGCATCGAGAGCCTCGCCGCCGCCATCCGCCTCGCGCCGGACCACGCGCGCGCGCACGCCGCGCTCGGCAAGCTCCTGCTCGACGCCGAGCGGTACGACGACGCGGCCCCGTCCCTCCGGCGCGCGCTCGCGCTCGCGCCGGGCGACGGCGAGGCCTACGTCAACCTCGGCGTCGCGCTGAATCGAACGGGCCGGTTCGACGAGTCCATCGCGCACCTCACCTCGTCGCCCGAGCTGCTGCGCCGCAGCCCCGAGGCGCGCTTCAACCTCGGGGTGGCCCACGCCGCCACCGGGCGCACCGTCGAGGCGCTGCGAGAGGCGAACGAGCTCCGCGCGGTCGCGCCCCAGCTCGCCGCCACCCTCGAGGCGTTCATCGGCGGCGCCGGCTCGTCCGCCCGTCCCTAGGCGACGGCTCCGGCGCGCCGCGTAGCCGTGGGCCGACGGGGAGGAAGGGCTGGGTTGGTCGGAAGTCCCGGGCGCGGAGGCGCATGAAGCGGCCGGGGGGGGAAAGGACCGTATCCACACGACCCCCACGCGCCGGGGATACCGACAATACTGGACCAGGTCGCACCGCGCAAATACCGATGGTGTGGGAAGGTTGGGGCTCGCGACCGCCGGGCGCCGTGAAGGAACCACGGTCTCCCCCAGGGCGCAGCGCTCGACGTCGCGCGCAGCTAGGCTTGTATCTTCATGGCGACGGAGGTCTGCCAGTACTGCGGCGTGGACCTCGACGAGACCCCGCCCGTGCAGGAGACGGGGTGGCTCTATGGGGGTGGAGTGCGCGCGCTGCCCACCCCACGTGCGCCGGTCGCAGGTGCTGGCGCGGCGCGAGCGGGTGCGGGAGATCACCTGCCCTGGCTGCGGGACGCTCCTCTCGCCCGTGGACGATCACCCGGACGTCCTGGTGGTGAAGGAGGTCGTCTACGAGGTGTGCGCCGCTTGCGGCGAGCGCTGCGGGGTCGCGTCGATCCGCAAGGTGCGGGACGTGAGCGGCGGGACGATGTAGCCAGCCGGCATCCGACATTCGGCCGAGGCACTTTTCGCGAAGCGAAATGTGCCCGGCCGCTCCCTGCCGGCTGCGCACAAGTCGACGACGGTGCCCGGCGGCTCCCTACCGGCTGCGCACCAGCTCGGCGACGGTGGCCGGCCGCGCCTTCCCGCGGGCGTGCTCGCCGAGCCAGCGCACCGTCTCGAAGAGCGTCTCCTGCGGGTCACGCGCGGTGAACCCGAGCTCCGCGGCCGCCTTTCCCGGGTCGCAGTACCAGAAGTGCTCACCCATCTCGACCGAGCTCGGATTCGAGGGGCGCCTCCGCCTTCCGCCATTCCGAGAGCCGCCCGAGCAGGCGGGCCCCGGCCACGTTGAGCGCGGAGGGGAGCGTCACCCGGGGCGCGGGCACGCCGGAGAGCCGCTCCAGCCGGCCGAAGAAGTCGCGGAAGCTCATGTTGGCGCCGCCGAGCAGGTACCGCTCGCCGGGGCGCCCGCGAACGAGCGCGGCGGCGAAGGCGGCCGCGGCGTCGCGCACGTCCACGAAGGAGAGGCCGCCGCCGGGCATGGCGGGGATCCTGCGCTCGAGGAACTTGAACACCACGTCGGTGGACGAGAGGCGGGTGTCTCCCGGCCCGAGGAGCAGCGACGGGTTCAGCACCACCACCGGCAGGCCGGTGTCGCGGTGGATCCGGAGCGCCGCCTTCTCCTGGTAGATCTTGGAGAGGTAGTAGGGCCAGCCGGCCACCACCGAGATGGGGTACGGGTCGGCCTCGGTCGCGACGCGGTCCTCCTTCGACACCGCGATGGTCCCCGACGACGACGCGAGCACCACGCGGCGCACCCCCGCGCGGACGCAGGCCTCGAGGAGCCTGCGCGTGCCCTGCACGTGCAGGGCGTAGAGCCGGGCCGGCTCCCGGGGATCGAAGTCCACCTGGCCGGCCAGGTGGAGCACGGCCTCGACGCCGTCGAGGGCGGCGGCGACCGCGCCCTCGTCCTCGATCGAGGCGCGGTGCACCTCCGCCCCGAGCGCCTCCGCGGCGGGCGCGGCCGAGCGCTGCAGGAGGCGCAGGCGGTGGCCGCCCTCCGCGAGCAGCGGGACCAGCGTGGAGCCGAGGAAGCCGGTGCCGCCGGTGACCAGCAGGTTCACGGCTCCTCCGGGGCGGAGAGCTTCTTGGAGGCCGGCGCCGCGGCGTCCCGGACCGACGAGCCGGCCTCGGCCGCGGGGTGCTTCGCCGCGGCCGTGGCGACGGCGTGCCGGCGAGCGCGCGTCGGCTCCACCGCCTCCGCGGGCTCGTCGGCGGGCAGCACCTCGGGCACCAGGGGCTGCTCGGCCGGCGCGGGTCCTGCCGGCGCCTCGCGCGGCCCGGGCCCCGCCGCGGCGCTTCCTCGCTCGGCCTCGGCGGCGCGGCGCAGCGATCGCACCGCGTCCTCCATCACGCGGGTCGCGGCGCGGTAGGTCTCGCTCCGGGACAGCCCCGCGGTCCGCGCCCGGAGCGCCTCCACCGGGATCACCTCGCCGAACCGCACCTCGAGGTCGGCCTGACGCGGGAGCGTCTGGCCGGGCGGGAGCGCCTCGTGCGTGCCGCCCAGGAACACCGGCAGCACGTCGACGCCGTTCGTGAGCGAGAGGTAGCCCGCGGTGGGGTAGAACGCGTGAATCTCGCCGTCGCGCGTGCGGGTGCCCTCGGGGAAGATGAGCAGGTGGTAGCCCCGCCGGAGCGCCTCGGCCGCGGCGCGGAGGCTCGACTTGAGCGCGCCCTCGCGCTCCATCGGGATGAGGTTGGTGAAGTTCTCGAAGTAGGCGCGCTTGAGCCGCGTGTCGAAGAAGTAGTCGCGGGCGGCCAGCGCGGCGAGGCGGGCGCCCTCCTCGCCGAGCGCGATCTTCACGAGCCCCATGTCGAGGTGGCTCGCGTGGTTCGCGACCACCAGCACGTTCCGGTCGTGCGGCACGAAGGCCTGGCCGACCACCCGCGTCCGGTAGAGATCGTGGTAGAGGGCGCGCTGCCCGGCGGCGAGCAGCCGCCGCCCGAGCCGCGCGAGCGGCGCCGGCACGGCCAGGTCGTCGCCCGCGGCCTCGGCGGCCGGCGCCGGGGCCGGGGGCGGCCCGGCGCGCTCGGGCGCGCGGCGGACGTTCCCCTGGACGGCGAGGGCGAGCTCGCCGACCGTCTGGATGGACGAGAGCCCCGCGGTGGCGTCCGGGGCGACCCCCGCCTCCTCGAGCGCGGCGGCCAGCTCGGTCAGCATGAGCGAGTCGAGCCCGAGGTCGGCCTGGAGCAGCGAGGCGTCGCTGATCTCCGCGCGCGGCCGGCGCGCGACGTCGGCGACGAGGTCGAGCAGCCAGCCGTCGCCCCGGGCGCCGCCCGCCTCCTCGCGCGCGCGCCGACCGCGGGCCGCCGCGGCCTCGAGCCGCAGGAGCTCCTCGCGCACCAGCGGCCGCTTCACCTTGCGGGTGGAGGTCTTCGGCAGCTCGCCGTCGAAGACGTGCCAGATCTTGACGCGCTGGTGGAACGGCAGCGACGCGGTGACGGCCCGGACGTGCGCCTCCACCTCGGCGCGCACCTCGGCCCGGTCGCGCTCGCCGTAGGCCGGCACCACGATCATGGCCACCTTCTCGGCGCTGCCCTCGGGCAGCCCCACCACGCACAGCTCCTTGATCAGGTCCGGCGCTCGGTAGCGCTCCTCGACCTCGTCCGGGTAGACGTTCTTCCCGTTCGCGTCGAGGATCAGATCCTTCTTGCGCCCGACCAGCGTGAGGTTGCCGGCGGCGTCGAGCCGGCCGAGATCGCCGGTGCGCAGCCAGCCGCCCTCCAGCACCTCGGCGGTGAGCTCCGGGTCGACCCCGGCCGCCTCGCCGCCGCGCCAGTAGCCGAGCATCACGTTCGGCCCGCGCGCGAGCACCTCGCCCACGCCGCTCGCGTCCGGCTCCGCGATCCGGAGCTCCACGCCCGGCAGCGCCGGCCCGACGCTGCCGGCGGGCGCGTCGGCGTCCGGCTTCGAGACCGCCAGCACCGGCGCGGCCTCGGTGAGCCCGTAGCCCTCGTAGAGATCGAAGCCGAGCTCGCGGAACGCCTTCTGGACCTCCGGGTCGAGGGCGGAGCCGCCCGAGACGAGGATGCGGAGCCGCCCGCCGAAGCGGCGGTGCACCGGCCAGAAGAGGCGCCTTGCCCAGGTTCCAGCCGAGGGCGGAGTCGCGCAGCGCGGCGTTCCCCCGCTGGAGCGCCTCGAAGGCCTGCTGCACCAGCCCGGGCTTGGCGGCCACCTCCTGCGTGATGCGGCGGTGGAGCAGCGACCAGAGCGCGGGCACGCCGACCATGGCGGTGATCCGGCCCGCCTCGAAGCGCCTCGCCGATGCGGTCGGCGGTGAGCTCGTCGAGGTACTCCACCTCCGCGCCGCGCGAGAGCGGCACCAGGAGCCCGCAGGTGAACTCGAAGGTGTGGTGGAGCGGCAGCACCGAGAGCATGCCGTCGCCCGGCCCGAGGTCGAAGACCGTGCAGAGCTTCGCCACCAGGCTGGCGAAGTTCCGGTGGGAGAGCATCACGCCCTTGGGCGTGCCGGTGGTGCCGCTCGTGAAGATGAGCGAGGCGAGGTCGTCCGGCGCGATCGCGCGCCGGCGCGGCGGGCGGGCCGGCGTGCCGGAGCGCCTCCCCGAGCAGCACCAGCCGGGCGCCCGGGACGGCGGTCACGGCAAGGGCGGCCAGGTCGGGGAGGGCGTCGGCGGTCTGGTCGGTGACGAGGGCCACCCGCGCGCCCGAGCTCCGCCACACGTTCGCGATCTCGGGCCCGGAGAGCTTCGGGTCGACCGGCACCACGGCGGCGCCCGCGCGCAGGATCCCGAAGAAGGCGACGGCCCACTCCGGGCGGTTCTCGCCGGAGAGGATCACCCGGTCGCCCTTGCCCACGCCGGCGGCGGCCAGGAAGCCGGCCACGCGGTCGGAGAGCGCCCGCAGCTCGCCGTAGGTGAGCCGCTCCTTGACGGCCCCCTCCATGCGGAGCGCGACGCGGTCGCTCCACCGCTCGCAGGCGGCGTCGAGCAGCTCGAGCAGATCGCGGTGCGCCCTCGGCGCGTGCACCCGCTTCTCGGCCTCCTCCTCGAGGCCGGGGAAGACCCACTCCTCCATCCCCTTCATGTGGACGTCGAGCCAGTAGCGGCGCCAGTCGAGCGCCTCGGGATCCCACGGGATCCGCGCGCGGTCGTCGGGCGAGAGCCGGTCGCGCAGCTCGCGGACGCCCGCGCAGCGGAAGACGTACCGGTTCTCCCACACGAAGGGCAGGTAGGCCCGCCAGAGCGCCTCCACCTTCTCGAGCCGGCGGGTCCACTCGTCGAGCGCCTCGGAGAGCTCGTGGACGACGGCGCTCGCCCGCGGCGCGCCCCAGCGCGGCGCCTGCTCGCGGAGCAGCTTCCCCGCGCCGCGCGCCAGCGCGGCCAGGGCCGGCGCCGAGAAGGCCTGGTAGCGCGCGTGGCTCACCGGGTAGGGCTCGATGCGGGAGAGGACCTTGTTCCAGGCGTGGTTCCCCTCCTCGCGCCCGCGGTAGTAGCGGCGCCGGTAGAGGCCGGACAGCTCGACCGCGCGCTTGACCCAGAGCGGGTTCACGTCGCTGGAGGCGAGGTGGAACACGCGGCCGCGCGGCGCGCCGGACGTTCCGCGCCGCTCGAGCAGCTCCGCCGCGGCGGCGATCATGCCCGCCGCCACCAGGTCCACCGGGACCACGTCCAGGATGGCCTTCTCGGCGGCCGGGAAGGAGCGGTGCCCCTTGAGGCCCAGGAAGGCGAGCGGCGCGCTGGTGGTGAACCCCTCGTTCCAGCCCGGGAACGGGAAGCGCAGCGCGCTCTCCACGATGGCCGGCCGCACGACCGCCCATGGCACGTCGCTCGCGGCGATGATCTGCTCGCCGAGCGACTTCGTGTACGTGTAGGTGTTGGTCCAGCCCCAGTGGCGGGCGCGGTCCATCCCGAGCTCGACCAGCTGCCCGGAGATCCACAGCCGCCGCTCGCGCCCGATGGCGAGCCGCAGCGCCTTCTCGTCGTGCGTGGACCGGCCCTCGGCGCGGAGCCGCTCCAGCGCGCGGTCGCGGAACCCGGACGAGAGCACGCGGTCGTCGGCCCGCTCGCGCACCTCGGCGATCCGCCGGGCCGCGTCGGCCAGCTCGGCCGCCGGGTCGAAGTCCGCGCCGTCCAGGGCGGGCGTCCGGGGGCGCCCGACCACCCCCTCGCGCCGGGGGAAGTAGCCGCGGATCTCCTCGTCCTCGTGCACCACGCCGTCGCGGTTGCCCGCGACGTAGCAGGTCGAGACGTGGAGCAGGCCCGCGCCGGTCCGCCGGCACAGCTCGACCGCGTTGGCCGCGCCGCGCACGTTCACGCCGAGGGCGAGCTCGAGCGAGGGATCGAAGTCCACCAGCCCGGCCGAGGAGAGCACCAGGTCGAGCCCGGCCACCCGCGCCAGGTCGGCCTCGGAGAGGCCGAGGAGCGGGTCGGAGACGTCGCCGGCGAGCGGCACGCACTTCTCCCGCAGGAAGGCGTCGAACCCGGCGCCGTGGCGCGCCCGGAGCGGATCGAAGGGGCGGCTCGGCGCGACCTTGTCGAAGAAGCGTGCCTCGGCGGTGCCGCCGGTCCCGGGCCGCACCAGCACGAAGACCCGCCCGACCTCGGGGTAGCGGTCGAGCAGCATCGAGAGCGCCACCTTGCCGACGAAGCCGGTGGCGCCGGTGACGAGGATCCGCCTGCCGGCGAGCAGGCGCCCCACGTCGAGGCGGGGCGGTCCGGCGGCGGCCTGCGGCTCCGCCGGGTGCGCCGGAGGGCGCGCGAGGTGGCCGTGGGCGCCGTTGGCGCCGCGCTTCTTGCGGTGCTCGCTCATCCCAGGTTCTGCGTCATGACGATGGGCGGGTGGTGCAGCATGGCGATCTGCGCGGCGCGCCCGTGCTCGGAGCGGGCCATGTCGATCGCCTCGGACAGCGTCTCGGCGGTGTCCCAGCCCATGAGCCGCGGCACGTGCGCGTTGTCCGCGCCCACCGCGATGATGCGGCCGATGTGCTGCCGCCCGTTCTCGCCCCAGTACCACATGAAGAACGGGTGGGCGCCGTGGTACGCGTTGCCGGTCCGGTACAGGTGGACGTAGGTCGGGTTCTCGGCGAACTCCCGCTCGTACTTCGCCTCGAGGATCTTCGAGTCGCGCGTCTCCGGCAGCAGCCGGTGGAAGAACTCGATGTAGCTCGGGTGGTGGACCGGGTCGAAGACGTCCGAGCAGGGGTGGGTGATGATGAGGGTGCCGCCCTGCTTGATGAGCGGCTTGCCGCGGTAGAAGTTGAAGAAGTACCCGCACGCCATCACCTGCACGAGCAGCGGGTTCAGGATCGAGTTCACGTTGTACGGCGAGATGAACGGGATCCCGTACACCAGCACGTCGGCCTGGAAGTCGACGTCCACCGCGTACTGCGCCCAGCTCGCCTGGAGGATCTTGGCGTGCGTCGGCTCGGTGCGCCCGGCGTGCACCGCGATGACCTCGTAGGCGGCGGGCACCGCCTGGAACATCTTGCGCTTGGCGACGGCGGGGAGCTTGCCGAGCGCCGCCCGCAGCCCGGCCAGCTTGAGCCGGTCGGCGTCGCCGTAGTGCTCCTCTCGCTTCGTGAGGAAGTCGAGCGGCCCGTCGAACATCCGGTTGTTGATGGTGGTCTCGATGTGGAAGACGTCGATCTCGCGGTCGATGAGCCGCCCGATCCGGTCCACCGAGCGGTGCATCTCGGAGCGCTCGGGGTCCATGTACGAGTGGCTCTTGCGGATGTGGTGCGGCGTGTGGTGCGCCTTCACGCCCTCGTAGTTGGTGAGCCCGGTGCCGACCGACTTGTGGCCGCCGTCCATGGGGACGAGGTTCAGGTTCACGTAGATGACGAGGTCGGACTCCGCCGCGCGGCGGTTCACGATCACCTTCTCGCCGTGGTCGGTGGCGCCGAGCGTGACCAGGCCGTCCGGGTCCTCGGCGTCGTGGTTGTAGTAGCGGTCCGGGTAGAAGGCGTCGAAGATCTTCGCCCCCACCATCCGCTTCATCTCGGGCGCGGTCATGTGCCGGTGGAGCGCGACCGCGATGACGAGGTGCACGTCGTCCACGCCCGAGTCGGCGAGGAGGGGCAGGATCACCTCCAGCACCTGCTGGCGCACGTCCGGCGTGCGCATGGGCGGCAGCGGCAGCGAGATGTCGTCCAGCGCGACCGTGACCTTCATGCCCGGCCGCAGCATGGCGTGGAGCGGCTCGCACTCCTCCGGCTGGTTGATGGCCTGCCGGATGGCGGCCTTCACGTTGGGGAGCCCCTGCACCGGCGGCTTCGGGTAGATCACCCGCGTCCCCACCGGCAGGTCCTCGACCAGCAGGTCCTCGCCGGAGAACAGCACCCGCGGCGGGGAGTCCTTGTCGATGGTCACGATCTGCTCGGTCGCCTCGTAGAAGCGAGAGAGGCTCCGGGGCTCACGCATGCGTCTCAACCCTCCGTGGTGCTCAGGATCGGCCACTCGTAGGCGCGCGCGACGCGCGCCAGCCGGGCGTCCGGGTTCACCGCGGCGGGGTGGCCCACCACCGCGAGCATCGGGTAGTCCGAGAACGAGTCGGAGTAGGCGAAGCTCCGCTCGAGCGCCACGCCGTTCCGCACGCACCAGTCTCGCATCACCAGCGCCTTGTGGGCGCCCTCGATGATGGGCGGCACCACCCGCCCGGTCGCGACCCCGTGCACGAAGCGCATCCGGTTGGCGATGAGGTCGTCGGCGCCGAGGTGCTCGGCCAGCCGCCGGACGGTGAAGTCGAGGGCGCCCGTGACGAAGACCACCCGGCACCCGGCCCGCCGCGCCACGTCCACCAGCTGCCGCGAGCCGGGGTGGACCGCCGGCTTCAGCACGTCCTCGAACAGCTCCTCGGCGAGCGTCTCGAGCCGGTCCTCGGTCTGGCCCCGGTAGTACGTGTAGAACAGCTCGTTGAAGGCCTTGCGGTCGATGCCGATCGGTGGCGAGGAAGAGGGGCAGGGACAGCACCGTCCGGGCGGTCTGCCAGGCGGTGCCGAGGATCGATCCCTGGTTCATCGCGTAGAAGGCGAAGGCGTGCACGATGTTCGTGCGCACCAGCGTCCCGTCCACGTCGAAGAACGCAGCCTTTCCGGGTCCCGTCATCGCCCTCGCCATACGCGGTAAGCCCGGTTCCTTGCAAGGGCTTGCCGGGGCTCCGTCTCAGAGCCAGCGCTCCGCAAGGTACCACGCGGCCGACCGCGACACGGACTCGCGGAGGGAGGTTCGCGCCTCGAAGCCGAGCCGGGCTCGCGCCTTGGCGGGGTCGCACGACCACCCCGGCGCCAGGATCTGCGCTGCGAGCTTGCGGCTGACGGGGAGGCGCCGGCCCGTCGCGCGGGAGAGCGCGTCATTCACGGAGGCCACCCCGCGGAGCACCGGCGCCGGCAGCGGCACGCGGTGGGCGCGGACGCCGAGCGCGCGCGCCGCCTCGGTCATCAGGCCGAGGGCGGTGGTCTGCTCCGCCGAGGCCAGGAAGAACGCCTCCCCGCGCGCCTCGGGCCGGTCGGCCAGCAGGAGGAGGCCCCGGGCGCAGTCGTCCACGTCGATGAAGGAGAGCGGCCGGTCGCCCAGGTCGAGCGCGATCCCGCGCGCCGCGATCCGGAAGAAGAGCAGGTTCTCGCGGTCGCCCGGGCCCACGATGCGCGGCGGCCGCGCCACCGCCACCGGCAGGCGGTCGGCGAAGGCGAGCGCGATCCGCTCGGCCTCCGCCTTCGAGACGCCGTAGGGCTCGACCGGCCGCAGCGGCGCGTCCTCCGAGAGGGGCGCGCGCGAGGGGCCCGCCGCCGCGAGCGAGCCGGCCAGCACGAAGCGCGACAGCCGCGGGGCGACCTCGAGCGCCGCCTCGAGCACGACGCGGGTGCCGCCGGCGTTGACGCGGAGGAACTCGGCCGGATCCCGGGCGCGGCGGAGGCCGGCCAGGTGGAACACGACCTCGCAGCCGTCCAGCGCGGTCCTCGCCGCGCGCGGGTCGGTGACGTCGCCGATCACCACCTCCGCGCCCGTCGCGGAGAGCGCGGGCGAGGGGCGCCGGACCAGCGCGCGCACGGCGTCGCCGCGCGCCTGGAGCGCCCGCACCAGGGCGAGGCCGAGGAACCCACCGGCGCCTGTGACGAGGGCTCGCATGCCAGGCGCGATGTGAAGCACGCGGCCGCCCGGCCGTCAACGCGGGCCCGCCGCGGGGACTCCCCCCGCCGGCGCCCCGCGGCGTATCCTCCGCGGCCATGGAACTCGCCCGCTCCGTCTGCCCCTACGACTGCCCCGACGCCTGCGGGCTGCTGGTGGAGGTCGAGGACGGGCGCGCGGCGCGGGTGCGCGGCGACCCCGACCACCCGCTACTCGCGGGGCAGCGCTCTGCCCGAAGATGAACGCACTACGAGCGGACGGTGCACTCGCCCGACCGGCTCCTCCACCCGCTGGTGCGGACCGGGCCGAAGGGGCGCGGGCCAGTTCCGGCGCGCGAGCTGGGACGAGGCCATCGCGCTCGTGGCGGCGCGCTGGCAGGAGATCGTGGCCGACCGACGGCGGCGAGGCCATCCTCCCCTACTCCTACGCCGGCACGATGGGCGCTGGTGCAGCGCAACGCCGGGCACGCCTTCTTCCACGCGCTGGGCGCCTCGCGGCTCGAGCGGACCATCTGCACCCCGGCGCAAGGACGCGGGCGTGGAGGCGGTGATGGGGAGCACGCCCGGCCCGCGACCCGGACGACCGTGCACGACGCCGACCTGGTGGTGCTCTGGGGCATCAACGCGGTCGCCACCAACGTCCACTTCGTCCAGCGGGTGAAGGAGGCGCGCCGGCGCGGGGCGCGCGTCTGGTCTCGTCGAGACCTACGCACCGCCACCGCCGCCGGTGGCCGACGGACCGTGCTGGTCCGGCCGGGCACGGACGGCGCGCTGGCGCTCGGGCTCGTCCACGTGCTCGCGCGCGACGGGCTCGCCGACGAGGGCTTCCTGGCGCGCGAGGCGGTGGGGTGGCCGGCGCTCCGCGCCCGGGCGCTCGCGGACTACCCGCCCGAGCGGGTGGCGGCCACTGACCGGCCTCGCCCCCGCCGCGATCGAGGCGCTGGCGCGGGCCCTCGGCCGGCCCGGGCTCCCTTCATCCGCGCTGGGCGGCGGGCCGTCGCGCTACGGCAACGGCGCCATGACCGTGCGGCTCATCGTCTGCCTGGCGGCGGTGCTCGGCGCGCTACGACCGCCGGGGCGGCGGCTGCCTGGTCTCGACGCTCCATCGTCGGCGCCTTCGACCTCGCCCCCTTCACCCGCCCGGACCTGCTGGCGCGGCCGACGCGGGCGGTCAACATGAACCGGCTGGGCTGGGCCCTCACCGAGCTCGCGGGATCCGCCGGTCCGGCTCGATGTACGTCTGGTGCTCCAACCCCGCCGCGGTGGCACCGGACCAGAACGCGGTGCTGCGCGGCCTCGCCCGCGAGGACCTCTTCATGGTGGTGCACGAGCGGTTCATGACCGACACGGCGCGCCACGCCGACGTGGTGCTGCCCGCCACCACCTCGCTCGAGCACGCCGACGCTCTACCGCTCCTACGGGCACTACTGCGTGCAGCGGGTCGAGGCCGCCATCCCGCCGCCGCGGGGAGGCGCAGTCGAACTGGGACGTCTTCCGCCGGCTCGCAGCCGCCATGGGCTTCGAGCGAGCCGCTCTTCCGGCTCGTCCGCCGGGCAGGCGATCGACCTGGTGCTCGACCAGCCGGTCCGCCTGGTGGGACGGGGTGGACCGTGCCGCCCTGGCGGCGGGGAGGGCGGTGGAGCTCGCGCCGCCGCCTGCGCCGCGCTGGAAGCACGCCGTCCGGGAAGATCGAGCTGCGGAACCCGGCGCTGCCCGAGCCGCTGCCGCGCCACCTCGCCGGCCCACGCCGATCAGGACCCGCTGCCGCTCCGGCTGCGTCACCGCGCCCGCCCTCCACACGCTCAACTCGACCTTCCAGGAGCGGCCGGAGCTGCGCGCCCGCGCGGGCGGCGATGCTGCTCCAGCTCGGCCCGGAGGAGGCGGCCGCGCCGCGGCCTCGCCGACGGCGAGCGGGTGGTGGCCTGGAACGACCTCGGCGAGGCCACCTTCGTCCTGCGTGTCCGGCCGGGCGTGCCGCCCGGCGTGGCGGTGGCGGAGGGCGTGTTCTGGCTCGCGCACGCTCCCGGGAAGCGCAACGTGAACGCGCTCACGTCGCAGCGGCTCACCGACGCCGCCGGCGGCTCCACCTTCTACGACAACCGGATCGACGTCCGGCGAGCCTGATCGGCAGGCGGGGCGACGACCGGTCGGTCCACCGGCCGGAGCCGCCACGGCCCCCCATGGTGGTGGGTTCAGTTCCACCCGTGGCGTGACCCCTCGCCACGGATGAGTCCCGCCTTCGCTGTGGTTTCATCTCCAATCACAGAAAAGGGTGCACCACTCCCCAAGTTCCCAGATCAAGCGCCCTCTCCTGTATCTTGCGCCGGATCATTTCCCGGTTCTCGCGAGGAATCGCCACATGAATGACTATCGGTACGACCACCGGACGGTCCAGGGGTTCATCCTCTCGGCCATGTTCTGGGGGGTCGTCGGAATCCTGGTCGGGCTCCTCATCAGCGTGCAGCTGTGGCTGCCCGCCGCGAACTTCGCGCCCTTCCTGACCTACGGCCGGCTCCGCCCCGTCCACACGAACGGGCTCGCCTTCGGGCTCGGCGTGGGCGCGATCTTCGGGCTCAGCTACTACATCGTGATGCGGCTGTGCCGGCGGCCGCTGCTCTTCCCGCGGCTGGCGCGCGTGCAGCTGTGGCTCTTCAACGTCGGGATCGCCGCCGCGGCCGTGACGCTCTGGCGGCCGGCCAGACGCAGTCGCTCGAGTACGCCGAGCTGGAGTGGCCGCTCGACGTCGCCATCGTGGTGCTCTGGGTGATGTTCGCGGTGAACGTCATCGGCACGATCGTCAAGCGGCGCGAGGAGCAGATGTACGTGGCGCTCTGGTACGTGATCGCGACCGTGGTCGCGGTCGCGGTCCTGTACCTGGTGAACAACCTCGCCGTGCCGGCCGGGCTGCGGGAAGAGCTACCACCTCTTCGCCGGGGTGAACTCGGCCAACGTGCAGTGGTGGTACGGCCACAACGCGGTGGCCTTCGTCTTCACCACGCCCATCCTGGCGATGTTCTACTACTTCCTCCCGAAGAGCACCGGGCTGCCCATCTTCAGCCATCGGCTCTCCATCGTCGCGTTCTGGTCGCTCATCTTCGCGTACCTGTGGACCGGCGCGCACCACCTCGTCTACACGCCGCTGCCCGACTGGATCCAGACGCTCGCCATCGTCTTCACGATCTTCCTCATCGCGCCGTCGTGGGGCTCGGTGGTGAACGGCTACTACACGGTGGGTCAAGACTGGTCGAAGATGCGGACGAACTACCTCACCAAGTTCTTCATCCTCGGCATCACCTTCTACGGCCTGCAGACGGTGCAGGGGCCGACGCAGGCGCTCCGGGTCGTCTCGCAGCTCGTCCACTTCACCGACTGGGTCCCCGGCCACGTGCACATGGGCACCATGGGCTGGGTGACGCTCGTGATCTGCGCCTCGATCTACTACGTGATCCCGAAGATCTACGGGACCGAGATCTACTCGGAGAAGCTCGCCAACGCGCACTTCTGGCTGGCGCTGGTGGGGCAGCTCCTCTTCTCGATCACCATGTGGATCACCGGCATCCGCCAGGGCTGGATGTGGAAGGCGACCGACGAGGCGGGGAAGCTCCGGTACACCTTCATGGACGGCGTGATCGGGAACTACCCCTACTGGCACGCGCGCACGCTGGCCGGGATCATCTTCACCGCCGGCATGCTCTGCTTCGTCTGGAACGTCCTGAAGACCATCCAGAAGGGGAAGGCGCTCGAGGCCGACCGGGCCGCGGGCACCCCCGTCACCGCGGCGGCGTAGGAGCGCGACCACCATGGCCGGAACCATCTACCGCAAGCCCGTCGCCTTCACGATCCTCGCGACGGTCGTCATCCTGGTCGGCAGCGTCGTCACCATGGCCTACCCCATGCTCCGCGCGGACATGCACCCGCGGGTCGAGGGGCTCGCGCCGCTCGGGCCGCTCGAGCTGGCCGGGCGCGACGTGTACCAGCGCGAGGGCTGCGTCAACTGCCACACCCAGACCATCCGCCCGCTCAAGAGCGAGGTGGTCCGCTACAAGGGCAACCGCGCGCCGGAGCCCTCCGGCCAGTACTCGCTGGCGGGCGAGTTCGCCTACGACCACCCGTTCCTGTGGGGCTCGAAGCGCACCGGCCCGGACCTCGCCTTCGAGGGCTGGATCAAGCCGTCGAGGGACTGGCAGCGCGCGCATCTGGAGAACCCGCAGGCCGTGGTGCCGCGCTCGAACATGCCGGCCTACCGGTTCCTCTCCGAGGCGAAGCTCGACGCCGGGCGCGTGCAGGACAGCATGCGGGCGCTCCGCACCCTCGGGGTGCCCTACCGCGACGAGGATCTCGCCGGGGTGGCGGCCACGGTCGAGGGGAAGACCGAGATGGACGGCCTGGTCGCCTACGTGGTCTCGCTCGGCAAGGGCGTGAACCGCGGCGGCGCGGGCGGGCTCGAGATCGCGCTCGACACCCAGAACCCGCTCGCGACGAGCACGGCCGCGGTGGTGAAGGGGCGGCAGCTCTGGGAGGCGAACGGCTGCGGCGCCTGCCACGGCGACGAGGCCTACGGGCAGGAGGAGATCGCCCCGAGCCTCGTGGACGAGAAGTTCCTCGGCGTGGCGGGCGACCTGCCCGACGCCGCCTACTTCGCCATGATCAAGGGCGGGAGCGACACCAAGAAGGCGCTCGAGCGGCCGGGCGTGCCGGACGGCGGGATGGCCGCCTTCGGCGGTGACCTGTCCGACGAGGACATCTGGTCGATCGTGGCGTGGCTGCGGAACCAGAAGGCGCACGAGGCGGCCGAGGGCCACCACTAGCTTTGGAGGAGCGACATGTCCGAGCAGCTCGACGACATCCAGGAGCTCGAGGCCAGGCCGGAGACGGCCCACGTGCTGCCGAGGGGATGGCTCCTCCTGTTCTGGGGGCTGGTCCTCTTCGGCGTGTACTACACGTGGAGGTACACGCCGGGGCTGGGGGGCTGGGCGCAGTCGCAGGACCTCGAGGGCGCCGGCGCGAGCACGGGGGCGAACCTCGTCGCCACCATCGCCTTCACCGCCATCCCCACCGCGGTGGCGATCTGGCTGGTGCTGGCGCAGCGGAGCAAGCGGAGGGGGGCGGCCGGTCGATGAGCCCCGCGCTCGCCTACACCATCTTCGGCGCCACCCTCTGCGCGGCGCTGGCCTTCGTCATCGCCTTCTACTATCGGCGCGGGCGCAAGGACCGGGTGGAGCACGCGAAGTTCAAGATGCTCGAGGATGACGACGCGTAGCGGGTTCCAGCGGTGGCGGCGGATCGCGGGGGCGGCCCAGGCACTGCTGGTGCTGGGGCTGCCCTTCGTGTCGGTGGGCGGGGAGAGCGCGCTGCGCCTCGACGTGCCGGCCGGCCGCCTCCACGCCTTCGGCGCGTCCTTCGGGATCGACGAGGCCTTCGTGGTGCTGGCGGCCACGCTGGTCGCGACCGCGGCGCTGCTGCTGGTGACCCTCCTGTACGGGCGCGTCTGGTGCGGCTGGTCCTGCCCGCAGACGGTGCTCGGCGATCTCACCGCGCTGGTGGTGCCGGAGCGCCGCGCGCGGCCGCGCCGCTGGCGCCGCCCGGCCGGCTTCGCGGTGGTGGCCCTGGTGTCGGCGCTCTTCGCCGCCGCCACCCTCTGGTACTTCGTCGCGCCGGCCGAGTTCTTCCGGCGCCTCGCCGGCGGGACGCTCGGGCCGGTGCTGGGGTGGTCGTGGGCGGCGCTCGCGGCGCTCCTGTTCCTCGACCTCGCCTTCGTCCGCGAGACCTTCTGCACCACCGCCTGCCCCTACGCGCGGCTGCAGGGGGTCCTGTTCGACCGGAGCACGCTGGTGGTCGCCTACGACGCGGGGCGCGACGCGGACTGCGTGGACTGCGGCGCCTGCGTGCGGGTGTGCCCGACCGGCATCGACATCCGCGACGGCCTGCAGATGGAGTGCATCGCCTGCGCGGCCTGCGTCGACGCGTGCCAGCCCATCATGCGCAAGCTCCGGCGCGCGCCCGACCTGGTCGGCTACTTCCACGGCGAGCCGGGCGGGCGGGCCCGGCCGCTGCGCCCGGCCGCGCTGGCGCTGCTCGCGGCCACCGCCGCGAGCGTGGCGCTCCTCGCCGGCACGCTCGCTCGGGCGCACGCCGGTGGGGCTCGCCGCGCAGCGCGACGAGGCGTTCGCGCCGCGCCGGACGCCCGACGGCCGGGCGCTGAACGCCTACGCGGTCTCCCTCGAGAACCGCGGCCGCGCGCCGGCCTCGATCGCGCTCTCGCTCCGCCCCGCCGGCGCCGGCGAGGTCACCCTGCGCCCCGACCGGCTCGAGCTCGCGCCGCGCGAGCGCCGCCGGGTGCGGCTGCTCGCCACCGCGAGCGGCGTCGCCCCGGGGCGCGTCCCGGCCGAGCTGGTGGCCGAGCTCCTCGCCGACGGCGCGCCCGCCCGGCGCGGCGGCGCGGCCGACGTCTCCCTGGTCGTCCCGGAGGCGCCGTGAAGCACGCCACCGCGCTCGGGGCCGCCGTGGTCGCGGGCCTCGGCGCCATCGCCGGCACCGTCTGGGTGGGCAGCCAGGTCCGCGAGGAGACGGTGGTCGCCCAGCCGTACGAGGAGGGGCTCCTGTACGACCGCGAGCGGCACGCGCGCGAGGCGCTGGGCTGGGCGGTCGAGGTCGGCACCGCCCCGCCGGCCGGCGCGAGCGCGGCGCTCGACTTCACGGTGCGTGACCGGGGCGGGCGCCCCGTGGACGGCGCCGTGACGCTCACCGTCGGGCGCCCGGACACGAGCCGTGGTCAGTGGCGCGCCGAGGCGGCTCCCACCGGCGGCGGCGCCTACCGGGCCGAGCTGCGCTTCCCCGCGCCGGGCCCGTGGGAGATCCGCTTCGACGTGCGCCGGGGCGCCGAGCGCGCGCGGATCACGCGGACCGTCCGCGTCCCGGTGGCGGGTCCCGGCGCGGGCACCGCCTGCGACCTCGGCGCCGGCCCGTGCACCGCGCCGCTCGCGGGCGGCGGCGAGGTGAGCCTCGAGCTCCGGCCGCGGCCGCTCCGGCCCATGACCGACCTCGAGGTGACGGCCGAGGTGCGCGAGGGCGGCGCGCCGCTCGCCGGGGCCGCGGTGTCGGTCCGCTTCGAGATGAAGGGCATGCAGATGTTCCCGGCCGAGGCGCGCCTGGCGCCGGCCGGGGCGGGCCGCCACGCCGGGCGGGCGGTGCTGGTCCGCTGCCCGAGCGGCCGCCGGGACTGGACCGCCACCGTGCGGGTGACGCCGGCGGGCTCGCCGCCGCGCACGGCCGAGCTGCCGCTCGAGGTGTCCGAGTGACCGCGGCGCTCGCCGCCGCGCCTCGCGACCGGGCTCCTCGGCGGCTTCGGCCACTGCCTGGGGATGTGCGGCCCGCTGGTGGGCGCCTTCGGCCTGGCGGCCGGGCCGCGCGGCACCGCCCGCGCGCTCCAGGGACAGCTCGCCTACCACGCCGGCCGGATCACCACCTACGCGCTGGTGGGCGCCGCCATGGGGCTCGGCGGCTCCTTCGTGAACGTGGCCGGGCGGCTGGCGGGCATCTCGGCGGTCGCCTCGGTCGTGGCCGGCGCCCTCATGATCGCGATGGGGCTCGGCGCCGCCGGCCTGGTCCAGGCGGCGCGGCGCCTCGAGGCGCGCGCGGCGAGCAGGGTCTCGCGGCTGGCCCGGTCGATCCTCGAGGGCGGCACCGCCGGCCGGCTCTACCCGGTGGGGCTCGTGCTCGGGCTGCTGCCCTGCGGCCTCTCCTGGTCGCTGTTCGTCGGCGCGGCCGGGACCGGGAGCGCCGCGGCCGGCCTCCTGCTCGCGCTGGTCTTCGGCCTCGCCACGCTCCCGGCGCTGCTCCTGGCCGGGACCGTCGCCGGGCTGCTGGGCGCCCGCGCGCGCGGCGCGCTCTACCGCGCCGGCGGGGTGCTGGTGGCGGCGCTCGGGCTCGCGTTCCTGCTCCGGGGCCTCGGCGTCCATGGTCTGTGACCACTGCCTGCTCGAGTTCCCCGAGCGCGAGGCGGTCCGGGCCGAGGTGGCCGGCACGGCGCGCGCCTTCTGCTGCGCCGGCTGCCGCGGCGTGTTCCAGCTCGTCCACGACGAGGGGCTCGACCTCTACTACGAGCGCCGGCGCTGGACCGACACCGGGCCCACGCCCGCCGCGGCGCTCGACCTGGCCGCCTTCCGCGACGGGGTGCGGGAGGAGGCCGGCGCGGCGGCGCTCGACCTCGCCATCGACGGCATCCGCTGCGCCTCCTGCGTCTGGCTGAACGAGCGGGTGCTGGAGCGCACGCCGGGCGTGCTGTCCGCGCGCGTGAACTACGCCACCCACCGCGCCCGCGTCCGGTTCGATCCGGGCGCGGTCGACCTCGCGCGCATCCTGGCGCGGATCCAGTCGGCCGGCTACCAGCCGAAGCCCTGGTCGGACACCGAGCAGCTCCGGGCCAGCCGGGCGGAGGCGCGCGACCTGCTGGTCCGGCTCGGCACCGCGCTGTTCCTCGCCTCGCAGCTCATGATCTACCAGGTGGCGCTCTACGCCGGGTACTTCCAGGGCATCGACGCGTCCACCCGCCGCCTGATGGAGTGGATCTCGCTCGGGCTCACGCTGCCGGTGCTCCTCTACTCCGGCGCGCCGTTCCTGCGCGCGACCGCGATCGGGCTCCGGCACCTGCGCTTCAACATGGACGCGCTGGTGGTGATCGGCTCGGGCGCCGCGCTGCTCGCGAGCGTGCACGGCATGCTCCGCGGCGGCGAGGTCTACTTCGACACCGCCGCCATGATCCCCACGCTGGTGCTGGTGGGGCGCTACGTCGAGGCGGTGGCGCGCGGGCGCGCCTCGGAGGCGGTGACGCGGCTCTCGCGGCTCGCGCCGCGGGAGGCGCGGCGCGTCCTCACCGGACCGGACGGGCGGACCGAGCGGCGCAGCGTCCCGGTGGGCGAGATCCGACCCGGCGATCTGGTGGAGGTGGTGCCCGGCGAGCGCATCCCGCTCGACGGCGTGGTGCGCGAGGGCGAGTCCGAGGTGGACGAGTCGCTCCTGACCGGCGAGGCGCGCCCGGTCGCGAAGTCCCCCGGGGCCAGGGCGATCGGCGGGACCGTCAACCAGCACGGCGCGCTCCTCCTCGAGGTGACCCGGGTCGGCGCCGACACGGTGCTGGCCGGGATCATCCGCGCGGTGGAGGACGCCCAGACCCGCAAGCCGCGCATCCAGGCGGTGGCCGACCGGGTGGTGGGCGTCTTCGTCCCGGCCATGCTGGTGCTCGCCGCGGCCACGGTCGGCCTCTGGCTCGCGCGCGGCGCGTCCGGCGGAGCGGGCCCTCATGACCGGCATCGCGGTGGTGGTGATCGCCTGCCCCTGCGCGCTCGGGCTCGCCACGCCCATCGCGGTGCTGGTCTCGACCGGCCTCGCCGGCGCGCGCGGCCTCCTCGTGAAGGGCGGCGACGTGCTGGAGCGGGCGGGGCGGGCCACCGACGTGCTGCTCGACAAGACCGGCACGGTCACGCGCGGGCGGCCCGCGCTCCGCGAGGTGATCCCGCTCCGCCCAGGCCTCGGCGCCGAGGCGGCGCTCGGGCTGGCGGCGGCGGTGGAGCGGCGGAGCGAGCACCACGTCGGTCGGGCGGTGGCGGAGGCGGCCCGCGCGCTCCCGGCCGGCGCCGAGCCGGAGGCCTCCCGCTTCCGGGCGCTGCCGGGGCGCGGCGTCGTCGCCGAGGTGGAGGGGGACGAGGTGCTGGTGGGGAACCGGGCGCTGCTGGCCGAGCGGGGCGTGGCGGTGCCGGCGGAGGCCGACGCCCGCGCCGGCGCGCGGGAGGCCGCCGGCGACACGGTGGCCTTCCTGGCGCGGGCGGGGCGGCTCGAGGCGCTCCTGGTGGTGGCGGATCCGCTGCGCGACGAGGCGCCGGCCGCGGTCGAGGCGCTCCGCGCGCTCGGGCTCCGGGTGGCGCTGGTGAGCGGGGACGGACGGCTCACCACGGCGGCCGTGGCCGGCCGGCTCGGGCTCGAGGCGACCGCCGAGGCCACCCCGGTCGAGAAGCGGGAGGTGGTGGCGCGGCTCCAGCGCGGCCGGGCGGCGCGTGCTCTTCGTCGGCGACGGCGTCAACGACGCGCCGGCGCTCACCCAGGCCGACGTCGGGTGCGGCCATGGGGCGGGGGACCGACGTGACCATGGAGAGCGCCGACGCGGTGCTGGTGCGGGACGACCTGCGGCTCCTCCCCGACCTGGTCCGGCTCTCGCGGCGGACCTACGCCGTCATCCGGCAGAACGTCTTCTGGGCCTTCTTCTACAACGCGGTGGCCATCCCGCTCGCGATGGCGGGCCTGCTCCACCCCATCGTCGCGGCCGGCGCCATGGCGGCCAGCTCGCTCTTCGTGGTGATGAACTCGGCCCGCCTGCGCGGCGCGCTCCCCGCCCGCCCCGGGAGCCCGTGATGGGCACCCTGGGATTCCTGATCGTGCTCTCGCTGGCGCTCGGGCTCGGCGCCTGGCTCCTCTTCATGTGGTCGGTGCGGAGCGGTCAGTACGACGATCCCGAAGGGCCCAAGTACCGGATGCTGGACGACGACGAGCGCCCCTCGCCGCCGGGGCCGCCCGGGCCGTCCGCGGGCGGTCCGTCAGGGCCCTCCAAAGTGGACCGGTGAGGTCCCGAAAAGCTGCGTCGTTCCGAGGGGTTTGCGTCGGTTGGCGGCGCTGACACCCACCCCTCCCGTGTGCTATAGGGCCGCTTTCCGCGCTACCCACCCGTCCCAGCTTCCGAAGGAGAGCCCGTGATCGAGGCGTACCTGAAGCACGAGTCCGAGCGAAAGGCGATGGGCATCCCCCCGAGGCCGCTCGATCCGGAGCAGACCCGCGAGCTGGTCAAGCTCCTCGTCGCGCCGCCCAAGGGGCAGGAGGCCTTCCTGCTCTCGCTCCTGCGCGACCGCGTCTCGCCCGGCGTCGATCCGGCCGCCGAGGTGAAGGCCGCCTTCCTCGCCGAGCTGGTGTCCGGCGCGAAGAAGAGCCCGCTCATCTCCCGCAAGGAGGCGGTCGAGCTGCTCGGCACCATGATGGGCGGCTACAACGTCCCGCCGCTGGTCGCCGCGCTGAAGGATCCGGAGCTGGCCGACGCCGCCGCCAAGGCGCTCTCCCACACCACCTACGTCTACGACGCCTTCGACGACGTCCTCGCGCTCTCGAAGACCAACGCCGCGGCGAAGAAGGTGATCGAGAGCTGGGCGAAGGCCGAGTGGTTCACCGGCCGGCCCGGCGTGCCCGAGACCGTGAAGCTCAAGGTCTTCAAGGTGGACGGCGAGATCAACACCGACGACTTCTCGCCCGCCGGCGACGCCTCCACGCCGCCCCGACATCCCGCTGCACGCCCTCGCCATGGGCAAGACCCGGTTCCCGGCCGGGCTCGCCAAGATCGCCGAGCTCCGCGCCCAGGGGCATCCAGGTCGCCTTCGTGGGCGACGTGGTCGGCACCGGCTCCTCCCGCAAGTCGGCCTGCAACTCGGTCCTCTGGGTCATCGGCGAGGAGATCCCCTTCGTCCCCAACAAGAAGCGGCGGCGGGGTCATCATCGGCGGCGTCATCGCGCCGATCTTCTTCAACACCGCCCAGGACTCCGGCGCGCTGCCCATCCGCGCCGACGTGACCGAAGCTGAAGACCGGCGACGTCATCGTGGTCGACACGAAGAAGGGCGAGATCCGCGACCGAGCAGGGCGAGGTGCTCTCCACCTTCAAGCTCGCCCCGGTGACCGATCCGGACGAGTTCCGCGCCGGCGGCCGCATCCCGCTCATCATCGGCCGCGCCCTCACCGACAAGGCCCGCAAGGCCCTCGGCATGGGCCGGCCATCGACCTCTTCGCCGAGGTGAAGAACCCCGAGCCCAAGCCGGGCCAGGGCTACTCGCTGGCGCAGAAGATGGTCGGCAAGGCCTGCGGCGATCGCCGGGCGCGCTCCCGGGCGGCTACTGCGAGCCGAGGATGACCACGGTCGGCTCGCAGGACACCACCGGCCCGATGACCGCCGACGAGCTGAAGGAGCTGGCCTGCCTGAAGTTCCAGGCGCCCATGGTGATGCAGTCGTTCTGCCACACCGCCGCCTACCCGAAGGCGGCCGACGTCAAGATGCACAAGACGCTGCCCGGACTTCATCCAGCAGCGCGGCGGCGTGGCGCTGCGGCCCGGCGACGGCGTCATCCACTCCTGGCTGAACCGGCTGCTCCTCCCGGACACGGTCGGCACCGGCGGCGACTCGCACACCCGCTTCCCCATCGGCATCTCCTTCCCGGCCGGCTCCGGCCTGGTGGCCTTCGGCGCGGCGCTCGGCTTCATGCCGCTCGACATGCCGGAGAGCGTGCTGGTCCGCTTCAAGGGCAAGCTCAACCCGGGCATCACGCTGCGTGACGTGGTCAACGCCATCCCGCTCGAGGCCATCCAGCCAGGGCCTCCTCACCGTGCCGAAGAAGAACAAGAAGAACGTCTTCAACGGCCGCATCCTGGAGATGGAGGGGCTGCCCGACCTCACCGTCGAGCAGGCCTTCGAGCTCACCGACGCCGCCGCCGAGCGCAGCGCCGCGGCCGCCGCGGTGGACCTCTCCGAGAAGAGCGTCGCCACCTACCTGCGCTCCAACGTGGCGCTCATGAGGAAGATGATCGCCGACGGCTACGGCGACCGGGCCGCCTTCGAGAACCGCATCGCCGCGGTCGAGGCGTGGCTCGCGAAGCCGGCGCTGCTCCGGGCCGACAAGAACGCCGAGTACGCGGCGGTGATCGAGATCGACCTCGCCGAGATCACCGAGCCGATCCTGGCCTGCCCGAACGACCCGGACGACGTGAAGGTCCTCACCGACGTGCCGGAACACCAAGATCGACGACGTGTTCCTCGGCTCCTGCATGACCAACATCGGCCACTTCCGCGCGGCCGGCGAGATCTGGAAGGGGCAGAAGTTCAACCCGGCCGGTCCGCACCTGGCTCTGCCCGCCCACCCGGATGGACCAGCAGCAGCTCCGCGACGAGGCCTACTTCTCGATCTACAGCGCGATCGGCGCCCGCATCGAGATCGCCGGCTGCTCGCTCTGCATGGGCAACCAGGCCCGCGTGCCGGACGGCGGTGACGGTGTTCTCCACCTCGACCCGCAACTTCGACGACCGCATGGGCAACGGCGCCAAGGTCTTCCTCGGCTCCGCCGAGCTCGGCGCGCTCTCGGCCAACCTCGGCAGGCTGCCCACGCCGGCCGAGTACTTCGCGGCCTACGCCGAGAAGATCGCCCCCAAGGCCGACAAGGTCTACCGGTACCTGCAGTTCGACGAGCTGCCCGAGTACCAGGGCCTGCGCGTGGTCGCGTAGCCGGCGCGAGACCGAGCCACTCCCGCCCCTCTCCCGCGCCAGCGGGGGAGGGGCGGTGTCGTCTCGGGCGGCCCGCGGGCCGATCGGCGTGCAGCCCGGCGGCCCATGGCGTATGAGCTTCGAGCCAATGCCCAAGGTCGAAGCCATCGAGATCGTCGAGGACCGTACCGCGCAGAGCCGCCTCGACGAGGGGTTCCTCCGGCTGAAGCGGCTGCGCGCCCGGAACCGGCGCGCCGACGGGACCACCTCGCCGATCTATCCCATCGATGTGATCGACCGTCCCACGCTCGACGCGGTCGCGGTGTGCGTGTGGGCCCGGACGGCGCGGGGGGTGGAGGTGCTCACCCGCCGCGGGCTCCGGCCCGCCGCCTACTTCCGCCGCGGGAAGGCGGCCGCCCTCCCCGAGCCGGAGTACCTGCTGGTCGAGGAGATCGTCGCCGGCGTGCTCGAGCCGGGCGAGCGCGGCGTCGAGGCGATGCGGCGGCGCGGCGCCGAGGAGGTCCGCGAGGAGGCCGGGCTCGAGATCGCCGCGGATGCGCTCCGCCCGCTCGGCGGTCCCTTCTTCATGCTCCCCGGCATCGCCTCGGAGAAGATCCACCTGCTCGAGGGCGAGGTCCCCCGCCCGCCGGTCGAGGGCCGCTACGACGCGCCGCACGAGGGGGACGGCTCCCCGCTGGAGGAGGGGGCGGTGCTCGAGTGGCGAGAGCTCCGCGACGCGGTGCGCGGCCTGCGAGGCGGGCGAGATCGAGGACGCCAAGACCGAGCTGGCCCTGCGGCGGCTGGCGGCGCGGCTCGGCGTCGCGGTCTGAGCGGCGGCCGTCTTCTGGCGAGGTCCCTCCGGACCGCCGATACTCGCCCGCATGAAGGCGCTCCTGCTCGCGCTGGTCCTGGCGGTGTCCCCGTTCCCGGCCCCCCGGCTCGCCCCGGTGACCGACCGGACCAAGTGCGACACCGGGACGGTCCTCTCGGTGGAGGCCGCGCGCGCGCAGCTCCGGGTGACCACGCCGGCCGGGGTGGTGACCTACCGCGTCGCCGGCGACGTGCAGGTGTTCGACCGGGCCGGGAAGCCGGTCGGCGCGCCCTCCCTCCTCGTCCCCGGGCAGAAGATCCGGATCTGGTACGTGATCGAGGACGGGGCGAGGGCGCTGGAGATCGCGATCCGGTAGCCGGCCTCCGGCCCCGCGTGCGTGAACGGGCCCGGCCGGACGGATCCGACCGGGCCCGCGTCCGCGCCCGGGGGTCCTACTGCGCGGAGATCGGGTGCACCTTCGCCACGTCGGCGACCCCGCTCGGCCCGTGGCAGGTGACGCAGCTCGCGTCCGTCAGGTTGGCGCCGCCGGTGTGGTTGCACGGGCCCTGGACGCCGGGGCCGCAGGCCGCGGCGGCCGAGCCGTCGAACCTCACCGTGTCGTGGCAGGACGTGCAGACCGCGATGGTCCTCGGCGTCGTGCCGCCGGCCGGGACGATCGTGTCGTGCACCACCGGCTGGAGCGGCAGCTGGAACGACCCGTTCACGTGGCAGATGTTGCAGTTCCCCACCTCGCCGGGGAAGCCGAGCGGGAAGACGTTGGTCGAGCCGCCGAAGCCGTAGATGGTCACGTCGGTCTGACGGATCTTGTCGCCGTGAATCTCGTGGATCAGGACCTTGAGGTCGATGGGCTCCGCGGCGCCGCCGGCGGGGACGCGGGCCTGGTCGGTGGCCGACGGGTTGTGGCACACGGCGCAGACCTGGGTGGTGCCGGTGCGGTTCTGCCCGTGCGCGGTGAGGAGCGAGTGGCACTTGTTGCAGCTCTCCACCGCCACGACCTGGCGCCGCGTCGCGCCCGGCGCGCCGGTGGCGTTCACGTACTTCACGTCGTTCGTGACCGGCACGCGCAGGAACTGGCCCGCGCTGGCAGGATCCGGGATGGCCGGGTGCCCCTCGAGCGCCACGGTGACGTCGGTCACGCCGGCCGGGATCGCGACCGGCGAGACCACCTGGTAGACGTTGGTCTGGCCCGCCACCGGCGTCGCGGTGCCGCCCGTGACGGTGGGCGGCAGCGCGTTGATCTGGACGGGCTGCCCGTCCGGCTGCGCGCCCTGGTTGTCGTACTCGGTGGAGGGCCACCCGACGTCCACGAAGAGCCGGCTGGCCGCGCCGTGGGTCCAGGGGTCCGCGTCGAGCGCCATGGCGCTGCCGTTCTGGAGCACGCGGTACTGGACCGTCGGGACGCGGTCGGCGCCCACGGTCACGCCGGTGATCTCGAACTTGTAGGTGCCCGAGGCGACCGCGGCCGGGTTCACGTGCACCGTGTCCGGCCCCAGCGGGCCGCCGGCGGCGTGGCAGGTGGCGCAGCTGGAGGTGGCCGGCTGGGCGAGCGGGTGATTGCACGCGGCCGCCTCGAGGTGGTTCTGGGTGCAGTCGCCGGCGCCCGAGCCGTCGAACCTCACGTTGGTGTGGCACGCGGTGCAGGCGACGGCCGAGGGCTTCGTCTTCCAGTTGTCGCCGTTCGCCCCCGAGTGGCAGACGGTGCAGTTCCGGACGTCCTGCGGGAAGCCCACGTCCTCGAAGGAGAGGTCGGTCTGACGGAAGCCCACGATGTGGTAGCCGGCCTGGCCGGAGTGGATCCGGTGCACCATCACGCGGAAGTCGATGCTGTTCTGCGTCTCGGGGTCGGCGTAGGTGGTGGTCCGGTCGCCCGCGTGGCAGGTGATGCAGAGCTGCGTGCCGCGGCGCCGGTCGTGCGCCTCGAGGACGCCGTGGCAGGTGTTGCAGGCGGCGTCGGTGACCACCTCGATCTTCGACGCGGTGCCGCCCCCGGGGACGAAGTTGAAGGTCGCGCTGGCCGGGTAGGCCACCTCCTTCCCGCCGGCGGATACGGTGCGGGTGCCGTACAGGCCGACCGTGTGGGTGCGGGCGCGATCACGCTTCGCCGCGTCGGTGGTCGGCGCGGAGAACGTGTAGGTGTAGACGCCGTCGCCCTTCGCCACGAGCTGCGCGGTGGGGAACGGTCCGGAGGGCGGCTCGGTGCGGGGCAGCACGGCCGATCCGGTGGGGCTCTGCGCGACGCCGGCGGCGTCGGTGTACGCCGCCGCCTGGACCGTGGTCTCGTAGTAGTTGGTGTACGTCCCGTCGTCCTCGAGCTGGGCGAGGGTGAAGTGGGGCGTCACGCGGGGCGCCGGCTTCGGCGCCGCCGCGGCGTCGCTGGCGATCTCCGCGGCGAGGTCGACCGGCTTCCCGGCCGCGTCGGTGACCCGGAACGTGACGGTGGGGTTCCCGCCCGCGGGGACGTCCGCCGACTGGATGGAGAAGTTCAGCTCGCTGCTCGAGGGCGTCCCGCCGCCCCCGCCGCCTGCCTCCGCCGCCGTTGTCGTTGTTCTTCCGGCTGTCCCCGCAGCCGCTCGCGGCCGCCATCGCCAGGAGCGCGCTCGTCGTCGCGACCGTCGCCACCACCCGCCACCCCGCGTTCATCCTGTCTCCCTTCCGGTGCGCCGAGCCGCGCGCACACCACGCTGTCTGCGGACCCGTGGACCCGTATCCACGGTGCGTGTGCATGCTCGCGGCGGCACCCCTCGCGCCGGGGGGAGACACATCCGGGCGGGGGGCCGGCGAGCGAGGGCGTTCCCGGCGCGCGTACGTCCGTCCGCGCGTACACTGCCCGGGAGGGAGGTCGGCGATGGCGACGACGAGGCGGGGCGGCCGGACGCGGATCGAGAAGGACACGATGGGGGAGATGACGGTGCCGGCCTCCGCGCTCTACGGGGCGCAGACGGCCAGGGCGCTCGAGAACTTCCCCATCTCCGGGGTGCGCGCCCACCCGGCCTTCGTGGACGCGACCGTGCGGGTGAAGCTCGCGGCGGCCCGCACCAACGCCCGGCTCGGGCTGCTCCCCCGCAAGAAGGCGCGCGCCATCGAGCGGGCCGCCCGCGAGGTGCTGGGCGGCCAGCACCGCGAGCAGTTCGTGGTGGACGTCTACCAGGCGGGGGCCGGGACCTCCCACAACATGAACGTGAACGAGGTGCTCGCGAACCGCGCCTGCGAGCTGCTCGGAGGCCGGCGGGGCGACCGGGGGCTGGTCGACCCGAACGACGACGTGAACATGGCGCAGTCCACCAACGACGTCGTGCCGACCGCGATCCGGCTGGCGGCGCTCGACCTCGCCCCGGAGGTCGTCGACGCGCTCACCGGCCTCGCCGCGACGCTCGACGCGAAGGCGCGGGCCTGGGACGGGGTGGTGAAGTCGGGCCGGACGCACCTCATGGACGCGACGCCCATCCGGCTCGGCCAGGAGGTGTCCGGCTGGGCCGCGGCGGTCTCGGCGGCCGCGGCGCGGATCCGCGACGCGCTCCCGGAGCTCTCGCTCCTCGGGATCGGCGGCACCGCCGTCGGCACCGGGCTGAACGCCGACCTGCGCTACCGGAAGGGCGTGGTCGCCGAGCTCGAGCGGCTGACCGGCGTGCCGCTCACGCCGGCGCCGAACCTCTTCTACGCCATGCAGTCGCTGGCGCCGTTCGTGGCGCTCTCGGGCACCCTGCGCACCGCCGCGCTCGAGCTCCTGCGCATCGGCGGCGACATCCGCCTGCTCGGGAGCGGCCCCAACACCGGGCTCGGCGAGCTCCGGCTCCCGCCGGTGCAGCCGGGGTCGTCCATCATGCCGGGCAAGGTGAACCCGTCCATGGCCGAGATGCTCGCCATGGTGTCGTACCAGGTGGTGGCGCTGGACGGCGCGGTGGCGTGGGCCGCGAGCGGCGGCCAGCTCGAGCTCAACGTGATGATGCCGCTCGTGGCGTTCGACCTCTGCCACGCGCTCGAGATCCTCGCCAGCGCGGTGCGCGCCTTCGACGCGCGCTGCGCGCGAGGGCTCGAGGCGGACCCGGAGCGGACGCGGTTCTTCGCCGAGCGCACCGTCAGCCTGGCCACCGCCCTGGCGCCCCGGCTCGGCTACGCCGCCGCGGCCGAGATCGTGAAGGCCTCGGTGGCGACCGGCCGATCGATCGTCGAGCTGGCGGTCGAGAAGGGCGGGCTGTCGCCGGCGGCGGCGCGGCGGATCCTGGACGCCGCCAAGCTCACGCGGCCGGGGAGGGCCTGACCGACCCTCCGCGGCGCCCGGCGGCGCGCGCCGACACGCGGGGGACGCGACAGCGCCCCGCCGTCCGCGGTAGGTTCCGCCCCGATGGCCGCCACCCTGAACTACTTCATGCTCCCGGACGACGAGCGGGCGCTCCTCCGCCACCTCGAGCGGCGCGAGCTCACGCTCTACCCGGAGCTGGTCCCGCCGGGCTGGGAGCCCATCCCCGTGAACGCCGAGGCGCTGCCCCGGCTCGACCTCCCCGCCTACTACCTCGCCGCCGAGCGGTTCGGGCCGGTGGTGGTCCACCCGGTGAAGCGCGGGCCGGACCGGGGGATGCTCGCCATCGAGGAGATCCCGTCGCCGGTCTTCCACTACGAGCGCTGCCTCCCCAACGACGCGGGGGAGCTGGTGGCGGGGCGGCTCTGGGCCGAGCTGGTGGTGACCGACGACCCGAACGACCGGCGCGGCAAGCCGCTCGGGCTCAAGGCCATCTTCGAGGACGTCCACCAGCTGTTCCGCAAGAACTGGCGGCGCAGCGAGCCGAAGGGCTACTGGATCGGGCCCCACACCGGCGCCGCCTGGAAGCGCGGCGAGGTGAAGCTCCGCGAGGCCGGGCACAAGGGCGGGCTGATCGGGGTCTGGCGTTGAGCCGCGAGGTCCTCCCGGGCGGGCGCGGCGCTTCCCGGGGAGCCGGTCCTGGCTGCCCGTTCGACCTGTTGACGGGGCGCGGCCGGGCCGGTACACGGGACGCTTGACTGTGGCCCTTTCCACTCGCTATAAGCGCGGCCTCGTCGCGGTCCTCGTGGCCGTTCCGGGCCTGGTGCTCGCCGAGGTGAAGGTGGCGGGCGCGCAGCTCCCGGACGGCGCCGTGAGGGTGGCGGAGAACCGGTACAAGGTTCCCGGCACCTATGAGGAGACGCTCCGGTTCTTCCGTCAGACGTACGGGGCCCGGTTCGTCAGGCATCCGATCGCCGATCAGCCCGGCCTGAGGGCGCTGCACATCGAGAACCCGGCGCCGCGGGCCGGACAGTGGGACGGGCTGAACGTGTACGAGCTGAAGGGCGAGGTCCGCGTCTTCGTGCTCGTGAGAGGGAAGTGAGCTATTGGGGGATCGTCTAACGGCAGGACGCCAGATTCTGGATTTGGCTATCTAGGTTCGAATCCTAGTCCCCCAGCCAAACTTGAAGTTTCCTCGGCGTTGACTGCCGCTTCGACCGAGGATAGAGAAGCGAGGGTTCGTGGCCCGTTAGTCTAGCGGTTAGGACATCGGCCTCTCACGCCGAGAGCATGGGTTCAAGTCCCGTACGGGTCACCATCTTGGCCCCCGCGATCTGGTCCGGATTGCGGGGGCTTTCGTTTGACTGTAGCCTACCGGTCATGCGGCGGCCGTCATGAGCGAGCTGCAACCCCTCCACGTCCTGGTCATCGACGACGAGCGGAACATCCGCCGCACCCTGGCGATCTGCCTCGAGGGCTTCGGCTGCAAGGTGGAGCAGGTGGCGACCGGGGCGGCGGCACTCGACGCCCTCCGGCGCGAGGCGTTCGACCTCGCCTTCTGCGATCTGAAGCTCGCCACCGAGAGCGGGCTCGACCTCCTCCCGCGGCTCCTCGGCGAGCGCCCCGGGCTCGACGTCGTCATCATCACCGCGTACGCGACGGTGGACACGGCGGTGGACGCGATGCGCCGCGGGGCGAGGGACTACCTGCCGAAGCCCTTCACCCCGCCGCAGATCCTCCACCTGGTCGAGCGGGCGCGCGAGCGGCGCGCCCTGACCCGGCGCCTCGGCGAGCTCGAGGCGCGCCTGGAGGAGGCCGCTCCCGAGGCGCGGCTCGAGACGGCGTCGCCGCGGATGCAGGCGGTCCTGGAGGTCGTGGCGCGCGCGGCGATCCACGACGTCGCGGTCCTGCTGCGGGGCGAGAACGGAACGGGCAAGGGCGTCCTGGCGCGCGCGCTCCACGCGCAGAGCCCGCGGCGCGACCGTCCCTTCGTGGTGGTGAACTGCCCGACGCTGTCCGAGGAGCTGCTGTCGAGCGAGCTGTTCGGCCACGCGCGCGGGGCGTTCACGGGCGCTGTCCGCGACCAGGAGGGGCGGGTCGAGGCCGCCGAGGGCGGGACGGTCTTCCTCGACGAGATCGGGAGATTCTCGCCGTCGCTCCAGGCGAAGCTGCTCCGGTTCCTGCAGGAGAAGCGGTTCGAGCGGGTCGGTGAGACCCGGACCAGGACCGCGGACGTCCGCATCGTCGCCGCGACGAACCGCGAGCTGGACGCGGAGGTGAAGGCGGGGCGCTTCCGCGAGGACCTCCTGTACAGGCTCAACGTGATGGAGGTCATGGTCCCGCCGCTGCGGCAGCGGCCGGAGGACATCCTCCCGCTCGCGCGCGGGTTCGTGGAGTTCTTCGCGCGGCAGGCGGGGCGCTCGCCCCCGGAGCTCTCGCCCGCGACGGAGCAGCTGCTCATGACGTATCCGTGGCCGGGGAACGTCCGCGAGCTCCGGAACGCGATCGAGCGTGCGCTCATCCTCGCGCGGTGCCAGGTGCTCGAGCCGGAGAGCTTCCCCGAGCGGATCGCCGCGAACGCGAGCGAGGGCCCCGCGCTGGGCGGGGCGTTCACGGTCGAGGAGATCGAGCGCGAGCACGCGCTGCGGGTGATGGCGCACGCTCCCACGATGGAGGAGGCGGCGCGGATCCTCGGGATCGACGTCTCGACGCTCTGGCGCAAGCGGAAGCGGTGGGGGCGGTGAACCGGGCGCTCAGGCGGCGGGCGGCGCCGCTTCGAGCGCCTCGATCGCGTCGGCGCGCGGCACCGTGAACCAGAAGCGGCTGCCCACCCCGGGGGCGCTCTCGACGCCGATCCGGCCGCCGTGCGCCTCGACGATCTCCCGGGCGATGTAGAGCCCGAGGCCGACCCCTCCCGGCGGCGTACCGGGGACCCGGAAGAACTTCTCGAAGATCAGATCCTGGTACTCGAGCGGGATCCCGGTCCCGGTGTCCTTCACCTCGAAGCGAACGGAGCCTTCGCCCTCGACCGCGGTGACGTCGATGCTGCCGCCCGCGGGTGTGTGCCGGATCGCATTCGCCACCAGGTTCGAGAGCACGAGATCGATGCGCTCCCGGTCGACGGCGACGCTCGGGAGGTGCGCGTGCGCGACGCCGGACAGCGTGACCCCTGCGGCCTTCGCGTCGCCCTCGTGGCCGACGACGATGGCAGAGACGACGTCGCGCGGCGACACCGCCCCGCGGGAGAGCACGAGGCGCCCGGACTGGATGCGCGAGAGATCCAGCAGGTCGTCCACGATCGACTGGAGACGCTCGCAGTCCTGCCGTGCCGCGAACATGAGGTCGGCCTGCTTCTCGGTGAGCGGCCCGACCAGCTCGTCCGCGCAGAGGTGGATCGCCATCCGCAGCGAGGTGAGCGGCGTCCGGAACTCGTGCGCCACGGTGGCCACCAGGTCGTTCTTCAGCTCATCGAAGCGCATCAGGCGGGTCACTTCCTGGAGGACGATGGTGGCCGCGGTGATGGCGCCCTCCTCGGAGTAGAGGGGGGACGCACGCGGGAGGAGGCTGCGGGCGCCGTCGACGCCCTCGACCTTCACCGCCTCGTCGAACCCCCTGGGCACGTACGGGCCCTTCCCCCCGAGCACGTGCGCGCGGACGCGCTCCACCGCCTCGCGAAGGTCCGGCTCCAGCGCCGCCACGGTCGGGGGCGCGCCGGCGGCGCGCCGGAACAGGGCCTCGGCGGCGCCGTTCAGGTGCAGGATCGCCCCGTTCGCGTCGAGGACAAGCACGGGGTCGGGCAGGCTGTCGATGGCGGCCTGGGACGCCTGCTGCGCCTGCAGGAGCTCGCCGAGCGAGCTCGAGCGGTACTGGCGGAGGCGCTCCGCCATGGTGTTGAACTCCGCGCCCAGCGCCGCGATCTCGTCCTCGCCGCCGGTCGGCGCCCGCGCGTCGAGGTCGCCCTCACCGACGCGGCGCACGGTCTGGGACAGGGCCGCGAGCGGGCGGAGCAGGCGCGCCATCAGCGAGAAGGAGACGAGCAGTCCGGCCGCCACCGCCGCCGCGATGATCGCGACGACCAGGGTGGTGGTCCGCTCGGCATCGCGGCGAGCCTGATCGCTCTTCCGCTGCATCGCGTCCTGGTTGATGGCGAGGATCTCCCGCGCGGCACCCCGCAGCTCGTCCGCGGCGGGCACGAAGCGGTCGAAGTAGAGTCGAGCCGGGCCGGCGCGGGGGCCGCGAGGACCTGAGCCAGGGCGCGCTGGTACGCGAGCCAGCGCGCCCGCAGGGCGCGGGTGGCCTCGGCCTCGCCGCGCTCGGTGATGTTGCGCCTCCTGCGCGCGCAGCTCCTCCTCGAGCCGGCCGGCCGCGTCCGGGAGCGCGACCTCGTCGCCGCGCCGCCCGGCGGACCGCGCGACGACGTGCCGATCGAGCTCGGTCTCCGCGGCGAGCATGCGATGCGGCGGCGAGCACGCTCCGGTAGTTGTCGCGGAGGATCAGCTCGGGGCTCCGGCCGAGCGTCGCGATCCCGCTCACCGACGCGGCGCCCACCAGGACGAGGGCGAGCGCGAGCGGCGCCTGGGCCAGGAGGAGCTTGGCGCGGAGCGTCATGCTCGCCGCTCCTCCTCGAACGAGACCACGTGCAGGTCGAATCCCCTCCGCCTCCTGGACCAGCCGCTCCACCACGGAGCGGCCGCGCACGAGGCGGCGCCACCGGGGCAGGTGCGAGTCCGGCCGACGATGAGGTCGCCCACGCCGGTGCGAGCGGGCGAAGTCGATCAGCGCCGCGAGCGGGATCCGTCCGACTCGAGGCGCACGACCTCCGCGCCGAGCTCGCGGGCCTTGCTCGATGTTGGCGAGCAGGTGGCGCTGGGCCTCCGCGTCGATGCGGTCGGGCGCCTCGCCGGGCGTCTCGACGTAGACGACGAACCAGTCGGTGTTGAGCCGCCCGGCCATGCGCGAGCCCCGGCGCAGGAGCGCCGCGGCGCGCGGCGGGTTCGACGACAGCACACCATCACGCGGCCCGCGCTGCGCGGCGCCGCGGCGCGCTCGCCCGCGGGCGCGCGCTGCGCGCGTGCGGTCCAGGCTCTCGGCGACCTCGCGCAGCGACAGCTCGCGCAGCGTCGCGAGGTTCGCGTCGCTGGAAGAAGTGCTCGAGCGCCCAGGGGATCTTGTCCGCCGGGTAGATCTTGCCGGCCTTGCAGCCGCTCGAGCAGGTCCTCGACCGCGAGATCGAGGTTGACGACCTGATCGGCCTGCTTGAGGAAGCTGTCGGGCACGGTCTCGCGCACCGTCACGCCGGTGTTGCGCTCGACGAGATCGTTGAGCGACTCGAGGTGCTGGATGTTGAACGCGCCGATGACGTTGATGCCGGCGTCGAGCAGGTCGAGGACGTCCTGGTAGCGCTTGCGGTTCCTGGCGCCGGGGACGTTGGTGTGCGGCGATCTCGTCCACGATGGCGACCTGCGGGCGCGCGCGCGCAGGATCGCGTCGAGGTCCATCTCCTCGACCGCCGACGCCGCGGTACTCGATCCGCCGCCGCGGGACGACCTCCAGGTCGCCGATGAGCGCGGCGGTCTCGGCGCGCCCGTGCGTCTCGACGAAGCGCGCAGCGACCACGTCGACGCCCGCGCGCTGCAGCGCGTGGGCCTCCTCGAGCATCCGGTAGGTCTTGCCCACGCCGGCGGCGAAGCCGATGTAGAGCTTGAGCCGCCCGCGCTTCGCAGCGCTCGCACCAGCTCGAGGAAGTCCTGCGCGCTGGGCGCGTCGTCGTGGCGGCGGTCGCGCCGTCATCCGCAGTTCACCCCCGTGGCGGCGTCACGTCATGGCCCGGCGTGGAGCGCGGCGCGCCGAGACGCCGGTCGAGCGCGAGGTTCAGCTCGAGCACGTTCACGCGCGGCTCGCCGAGGACGCCGAGGTCGCGCCCCTCGATGTGCTCGTCGACGAGCGCGCGGACGCGCTCGCGGGAGACCCCGCGCGCGCGGGCGACGCGCGGCACCTGCCAGAGCGCCGCCGGCGGCGACAGGTGCGGGTCGAGCCCGCTCGCCGAGGCGGTGACCAGCTCGCACCGGCACGGGCCCGCGGGCGTCCGGGTTCTCCTGGCGCAGCGCGTCGAGGTCGGCCGGCGACGCGGTCGCGCAGCTTCTTCGAGGTCGGCCCGAGGTTCGAGCCGCCCGACGCGGTCGCATCGTAGCCCTTCTCGCCCGCGGCGGACGGGCGCGGCTGGAAGTAGGCCGGCCGGGCGAACCCCTGGGCGATCAGCTCGGACCCGACGACGTTGCCCGCGCTCGTCCGTGACGAGGCTGCCGTTGGCGCCTGCCGGGAAGAGCACCTGCGCGATCCCGGTCATGACGAGCGGGTAGAGGAGCCCGGTGAGCACCAGCGTGACGAGCGTCGCGCCGGCGACGGACAGCAGTCGCGGACGGACGGCTCCTCGGCGGCGGCCGGCGCACGGGCGGCGATGCGAGCGGCTGGCGACGTGGTCTGCGCATGGCGTCCTCCTTCAGACGAGCCCGACGGCTGCGAGGACCAGGTCGATCAGCTTGATCCCGACGAACGGCGCGATGACGCCGCCGACGCCGTAGACGAGCAGCGAGCGCGCGCAGCAGCGGCCGCCGCGCCGAGCGGCCGGTACTTCACGCCCCGCAGCGCCAGCGGGATGAGCAGCGACGATGATGATCGCGTTGAAGATGACCGCCGAGAGGATCGCGCTGTGCGGCGACGCCAGGTGCATGACGTTGAGCGGCGCGATCTCGGGGAAGACCCCCACGAAGAGCGCCGGCAGGATGGCGAAGTACTTGGCCACGTCGTTGGCGATCGAGAAGGTGGTCAGCGTCCCGCGCGTCATCAGCAGCTGCTTGCCGACCTCGACCACCTCGAGCAGCTTGGTCGGGTTGGAGTCGAGGTCGACCATGTTGCCGGCCTCCTTGGCCGCCTGGGTGCCGGTGTTCATGGCGACGCCGACGTCGGCCTGGGCGAGCGCGGGCGCGTCGTTGGTGCCGTCGCCGGTCATGGCGACGAGCTTGCCCTTGGCCTGCTCCTCCTGGATGAGCCGCATCTTCGCCTCGGGCGTGGCCTCGGCGAGGAAGTCGTCGACGCCGGCCTCCCGGGCGATGGCCGCGGCGGTGCGCGGGTTGTCGCCGGTGATCATCACCGTGCGGATGCCCATCGCGCGGAAGCGGTCGAAGCGCTCCTTGATGCCGCCCTTCACCACGTCCTTGAGGTGGACGATGCCGAGCACCCGCGCCGCCCTCGGACACGGCGAGCGGCGTGCCGCCCGAGTCGCCGATGCGGCCCGCCTGCCTCCTGGACCTCGCGGCGGCACGGCGCCGCCCAGCCCGATGACGTGCCGCGCGATGGCGTCGACCGCGCCCTTGCGGATCGACGCGCCCGGCGAGGTCGCAGCCGCTCATCCGCGTCTGGGCGGTGAACGGGACGAAGGCGTGCTCCGCGCCGTGGACCTCGCGGCCGCGCAGCCCGTAGCGCTCCTTCGCCAGCACCACGATCGAGCGACCCTCGGGCGTCTCGTCGGCGAGGCTCGCGAGCTGCGCGGCGTCGGCGAGCTCCTCGACCTCCACGCCCGGCGCGGGGAGGAACTCCGTCGCCATGCGGTTGCCGAGCGTGATGGTGCCGGTCTTGTCGAGCAGCAGCGTGTCCACGTCGCCGGCCGCCTCGACCGCGCGGCCGCTCATCGCGAGCACGTTCTTGCGCAGCAGCCGGTCCATGCCGGCGATGCCGATGGCCGAGAGGAGCCCGCCGATGGTGGTCGGGATGAGGCACACCAGCAGCGCCACGATCGCCGTCGCGGTGAGGCTGATGGCCGAGTAGCGCGCGAGCGGGACGAGCGTCACGCACGCGAACAGGAAGAGATCGTGAGACCGACGAGCAGGATGTGCAGCGCGATCTCGTTCGGCGTCTTCTGGCGCGCGGCGCCCTCGACCAGGGCGATCATGCGATCCAGGAAGGACTCGCCCGGGTTCGACGCCGATGCGGACCACGATCCGATCGGAGAGCACCTTGGTGCCGCCGGTCACCGCCGAGCGGTCGCCGCCCGCCTCGCGGATGACCGGGGCGGACTCGCCGGTGATGGCCGACTCGTCCACCGAGGCGATGCCCTCGACGATCTCGCCGTCGCCGGGGATCAGCTCGCCCGCCTCGACCACGACCACGTCGCCCTTGCGCAGCGTCGACGCGTCCACGCTCGTCTCGCGGCCGCCGACGAGCTTGCGGGCCTTGATCTCGCGGCGCATGCGCCGGAGCGCTGTCCGCCTGGGCCTTGCCGCGACCCTCCGCCACCGCCTCGGCGAAGTTGGCGAACACGACCGTGAACCAGAGCCAGACGCGAGACGAGGAGCGTGAACCAGCCGCGGCGCCGCGCCGGCGGGGTGCAGGATCCGGTCGCGCAGCCAGAGGATCGTCGTGAGGACGCTCCCCACCTCGACCACGAACATCACGGGGTTCCTCGCGACGAGGCGCGGGTCGAGCTTCTTCAGGCTGTCGATCGCCGCCTGGCGGACGATCGCGGGATCGAGCAGCGAGACCTTGGTCGTCTTGGTGGCAGCCATGGCTAGAACACCGTTCCGGCGAGCGAGGCGAAGTGCTCGAGCACCGGGCCCAGGGAGAGGGCCGGGAAGAAGGTGAGGGCGCCGACGATCAGGACCACCGAGACGAGGAGGACCGTGAACGTCGGGCCGTTGGTCGGGAACGTCCCGGGGCCGGCCGCGACGGTCTTCTTCCCGACCATCGAGCCCGCGATCGCGAGCGCCGGGATGATCATGAGGAAGCGGCCGATGAGCATGTCCGCCGCCCCGGCGAGGTTGTAGAACCGGGTGTTGCCGGAGAGGCCCGCGAACGCCGAGCCGTTGTTCGCAGCCTGGCTCGTGAACGCGTACAGGATCTCGGAGAGCCCGTGCGGTCCGGCGTTGTTGAGCTGCGAGGTTCCGTACGGCACGACCGCCGCCCAGGACGCGAGCGTGAGGATCACGATGGGGAAGACGAGCACGTAGAGCATCGCGAGCTTCATCTCCTTCGCCTCGATCTTCTTGCCGAGGTACTCCGGCGTGCGGCCCACCATGAGCCCTGCGATGAAGACGGTGAGGATCACCATCACGAGCACCCCGTAGAGGCCCGCGCCCACCCCGCCGAACGCCACCTCGCCGAGCTTCATGTTGACGAGCGGCACGAGCCCGCCGAGTGGGGTGAAGCTGTCGTGCATCGCGTTCACCGCGCCGCAGGAGGTGTCGGTCGTGATGGTCGCCCACAGCGCGCTGTTCGCGACCCCGACGCGGACCTCCTTCCCCTCCATGTTTCCGGAGCGGTGGTCCACGGCGAGCGGGGCCAGCGCCGGGTTCTTGCCTGCCTCGGCGTAGTAGGCGACGCCGACGCCGGCGAGGAACAGCACGGACATCGCGGCGAAGATCGCCCAGCCCTGGCGCGTGTCGCGCGCCATCTTCCCGTACGTGTAGGTGATCGCCGCGGGGATGGCGAAGATGAGGACCATCTCGAAGAAGTTCGTGAGCGGCGTCGGGTTCTCGAACGGGTGCGCGCTGTTGGCGTTGAAGAAGCCGCCGCCGTTGGTGCCGAGCTCCTTGATCACCTCCTGGGACGCCACCGGGCCGAGGGCCACGACTTGCCTCAGCCCCTCGACGGTCGTGAGCTCGCGGTACGCGGAGAAGGTCTGCGGCACGCCGAGCGCGACGAGGACGATCGTGCCCACGACCGAGATGGGCAGGAGCACGTAGACGATCGACCGGACGAGGTCGACCCAGAAGTTGCCGAGCGTCTTCGGGCCGCTCGGGCCGCGCTGCCGGGTGAGGCCGCGCGCCAGCGCGAGCGCGATCCCGAGGCCGACGGCGGCCGAGGTGAAGTTGTGCCACGCGAGGCCGGCCATCTGCGTCAGGTAGCTCATCACGCTCTCGCCGCCGTAGTTCTGCCAGTTCGTGTTGGTCGTGAAGCTGGCGGCGGTGTTGAGGGCGAGGTCCGGCAGGCACCGGGGGAAGGTGCTGCGGGTTCAGCGGGAGCACGTGCTGGAGCCGCTCGATGGCGTACGTCACGAGCATGCCCAGGGCGCTGAAGGCGAGCATCGAGGCCGCGTAGGTCTTCCAGCCGTGCTCCTTCCGCGGGTCGATCCCGGAGAGGCGGTACATGAGCCGCTCCAGCGGACCGAAGATCCGCGGCAGGGGCTGCCGCTCGCCCTCGAAGACCCGGAACATGTACGTCCCGAGCGGCTTCGTGAGCGCGATGATGACGAGGAAGAAGAGGCCGATCTGTGTCCACCCGTTGGCGGTCATCGCGACCTCCCTAGAAGCGCTCGGGGCGGATCAGCGCGTATCCGAGGTAACCGGACAGGAGCACCGACAGCACGAGGCCGATGGCGTATTCGAAGGTCATGGGGGTCTCACCTCACAGCCGGTCGCATCCGCGGACGTACGCGAGGCTCACGGCGAAGAACGCGACGGTGGCGGCGACGAACAGGAGATCCATTGGGCATCCTGAGCCGGCGGATTGCACCGCGGATGCCATCCAATTCCCCTGCGCGCATCGGCGGGGGCGGCCGGTCGTCGTGCATTTCGCAATCACCATCGGCGGCCGTCCTTGCAGCTTGCGAGGTCGCCGCCGGGACGAACCGCCAATCGGAGGTGCCGGCGCTGGCACGCGCCGTGCTCTCGCAAGCATCCATGATGACCTCCCCGCTCCTGGGTGACTTTCCTCGCCGGCTCGAGCGGATGCGGGCCGCCGGCGTGCTGCGGGTCGATCTCACGGAGGGCGATCCCGCCCGCTGCGGGCTCGGCTGGGACGCGGGCGAGCTCGAGGCGCTGGTGGTGGAGCGTGACGCCGCCGCCGTCGGGTCGGTGAGGGCGCTCCCCGCCGCGCGCGAGGCGGTCGCCAGCTACCTCGCCGGGCACCACGTCACCGTTCGCCCGGAGCGGATCTTCTTCGCGCCCTCGCGGAGCGCGGCCCGGCGGCTCGCCCTCGCGGCGGCGTGCGTCCCCGGCGACGAGGTGCTCGCCCCGGCGCCGGCGCGCCCGCTCGTCGAGCGCGCGGGCGCCGCCCCGCGGCTCCGGGTGCGGCCGTATGCGCTCGCGTTCGGGGAGATGTGGCACATCGAGCAGAAGTCCATCCGCCGCGCCGTCGGTCCGAAGACCCGCGCCATCGTCGCCGGCAACCCGGCCGAGCCGACCGGCGCGATCCTCTCCGGCGAGGAGCTGGCGGCGCTGGACGAGCTGTGCGGCCTCCGCGGCCTCTCCCTGATCGGCGATGAGGCCTTCCTCGACACCGCGCTCGGAGCGTGCGCGAGCGTGGGCCGCGCGGCGCGCTGCCTCGCCGTCCATGTCTCCGGCCTGGCCGGCGTGTGCGGCCTGCCCCGGCTCGGCGGGGAGTGGGTGGCGGTGGCGGGGCTGGACGAGGCCGCCGCTTCGGCGGCGGCGCGGCTCGCGCCGCTCGCGGAGGAGGCGCCAGCGGCGGCGTCCACCTTGCGCGCCCTTCCAGCGCTGCTCGCGCGCCGCGAGCCGTTCCTCGCGGCCCTGCGGGCACGGCTCGCCCGGAACCGCGGGGCGATCGCCGCGGCGGCGCTGCGCGAGGCGCCCTGGACGCTGCAGTGGGGCGGCGGGGGCTGCTGGGCGGTCCTCCAGATCAACCCGGTTCGGGACGCGACGGAGCTCTGCCTCGGGCTGCTCGACGAAGGGGTGGCGGTCCGGCCTGGCCACCTCGACGGCCTCCCGGCGACCGGGTCCGTCGTGGTGTCGCTCCTGCCCGAGCCGGACGTCTTCCTGGCGGGACTGGAGCGCCTCGAGATGCACCTGCGCAGGAACCCGTAGACCGCGCCGTGCTCGCAGGGCTCCCTGCTGGCGGTCCCTGGCTCGTCTACCTCACCCCAGCCGCTTCAGCAGCGCCGCCCGGACGGCGGCCGCGTCGGCGGCGCCGCCGGTCTCGCGCATCACCGCGCCGAGCAGCACGCCGAGCAGCTTCTTCTCGCCGGCCCGGTAGCGATCGGCCTCGGCGGCGTGCGCGGCGAGGGCCCTCTCCACCGCGGCGTCGAGCGCGCCCGCGTCCTCGACCTTCTCGAGGCCGAGCGCCTTCATGCGCGCCTCCGGGTCGCCCCCGCTCGCGGCGAGCTCGGCGAGGAGCGTCTTCCCTGCGGCGGGCGTGAGCCGGCCCTGGTCGACCAGGACGCCGAAGCGGCCGAAGCCGGCGGCGGAGAGCGGGAGCTCCTCGAGCGCGCGATCGCCGGCCAGTCCGGAGAGGTCGTTCAGGAGCCACCTCGCCAGCGTGGCGGCCCGCGCGCCGGTGGCGAGCGCCGCGTCGAACCAGGCCGCGGTGGCCTCGTCGGCCGTGAGGAGGTCGGCCTCGTCGGCGGAGACGCCGAGCGCGAGGAAGGCCGCGTGGCGTGCCGCCAGGGCCGGGGTCGCGGCGCGCGCCTCGGCGCGGGCGCCGGCGCGGGTCTTCCGCGGCGCGGCGCCGGCCGCCGGCTCGGCGCGCGCGGTGCGCTCGCGCGCCTTGCGCACCGGCGCCTTCGCGGCGGTCCGCGCGGTCCAGGTGTCCTTGAGCGCGATGGTCCGGTTCCAGGCCGGCGCGCCGGGGCGGGAGTCCACCGGATCGGCGAAGAAGTAGCCGAGCCGCAGGAACTGGTAGCGGCTGCCCGGCTCGGCCTGGCGGAGCGCCGGCTCGACGCGCGCGCCCGCCGCCACCTGCAGCGAGCCGGGGTTGAGCGCCTCGAGGAGGTCGGGCGCGGCGTCCGGCTGCTCCGCGCGGAAGAGCCGATCGTAGAGCCGGACCTCGGCCGGGGCGGAGCGTCCGGCGTGGACCCAGTGGAGCGTGCCGCCCGCCCGTCGCGCCGCGCCCTCGCCGGACAGGGAGCCCGGATCGTGGCTGCAGCGCAGGGCGCGCACCTCGCCGTCGGGGCCGCGCTCCACGCCCTCGCAGCGGATCACGTACGCGCCGGCGAGCCGCACCTCGCGCCCGGGGGCGAGCCGCCTCCAGTCGGCGGGGGGATCGAGCGCGAAGTCGTCGCGCTCGATCAGCAGCTCGCGGCCGAAGGGGACCTTCCGCACGCCGCGCGCCGGCTCGCCCGGCCACCACGGGAGCTCGAGCTCCTCCACCTCGCCGGCCGGCCAGCTCTCGATCGTCACCGGCAGCGGGCGGAGCACCGCCAGCGCGCGCGGCGCGCGCCGCTCGAGGTCGCCGCGGATGGCGAACTCGAGCTTGCCGATGTCCACCAGGCTGTTGTTCTTGGCGACGCCGATCAGGTCGGCGAAGTCGCGGAGCGCCTCGGCCGTCACCCCGCGCCGGCGCATCCCGGCGACGGTGGGCATGCGCGGGTCGTCCCAGCCGGACACACGGCGGTCGGTCACGAGCTGGAGGAGCTTCCGCTTGGACAGCACCGTGTAGCCGAGCGCGAGGCGGGCGAACTCGTACTGCCGCGGCCGCGGGTCCCAGGGGCCGGTGTGCTCGAGGACCCAGTCGTACAGCTCCCGGTTCGACTCGAACTCGAGCGTGCAGATGGAGTGCGTCACGCCCTCGATGGCGTCCTCGAGCGGGTGCGCCCAGTCGTACATCGGGTAGATGCACCAGCGGTCGCCGGTCCGGTGGTGGCTGGCGTGGCGGATCCGGTAGAGCAGCGGGTCGCGCATGAGCACGTTCGGGTGCGTCATGTCGATGCGCGCCCGGAGCACCGCGGCGCCGTCGGGGAGCTCGCCCGCCTTCATGCGGCGGAGCAGGTCGAGGCTCTCGGCCGACGTCCGGTCGCGGAACGGGCTGTTCACCCCGGGTCGATCGAAGCTGCCGCGCTGCTCGCGGATGGCCTCCTGGGGCTGCGTGTCGACGTACGCCTTCCCCTCCACCACCAGCCGCTCGGCGCAGGCGTACATCCGGTCGAAGTAGTCGGACGCGAAGTGGAGGTGCTCGCCCCATTCGCCCCCGAGCCAGCGCACGTCCTGCTCGATGGCCTCGACGTACTCGGTCTCCTCCGTGACGGGGTTGGTGTCGTCGAAGCGGAGGTGCGTGCGGCCGCCGTACGCCTTCGCCAGGCCGAAGTTGAGCAGGATCGACTTGGCGTGGCCGATGTGCAGGAAGCCGTTCGGCTCGGGCGGAAAGCGGGTGACCACGCGCCCGCCGTTCCGGCCGGCGCGCAGATCGTCCTCGATGATGTCGGCGATGAAGTTCGAGGGGCGGGGCGCGTCGCTCATGCAGGCAGAGGTGGTATCCCACCCCGGCCGGGCCCGCAACCTCGCACGCCGCCCCCGGCGCGCGCGCCAGGGCCCGCGCCGGGCCCTGGTCCGGCGACGGGCGGAGGCTCCCCGAGCGCTACGCGATCAGCCGGAGGGCGTCGTCGAGCCGCCGGAGCGTCTCGTCCTTCCCCAGGATCTGGACGACGTCGTACATGCCGGGCGAGGCGGTGCCTCCGGTGAGCGCGACCCGGACCGGCTGGGCCACCTTGCCGAGCCCGAGCCCGCGTCGCTCGGCCTCGCCGTGGAAGACCTTCTCCAGCGCCTCGGTCGCGAGCGAGGGGAGGGCCGCGATCGCGTCGCGCACGGCCTCGAGGACCGGCCGCGTCTCGGGGGTGAGGAGCTTGGCCTTCGCCTTCGGATCGAGGGCGATGGGGGCGTAGAAGTACCGGAACTGCTGCACGTACTCGCCGAAGGTGCGGGCCCGCTCGCGCGCCACCGCGCAGACGTGCCGGAGCTTCTCGTCGTCCTCGGCGGGCAGGCCGGCCGCGCGGAAGTGGGGGAGCGCGCGCGTCGCCAGCTCGGCGTCGGAGAGCTTCTTCAGCCACTCGTGGTTCACCCAGGCCATCTTCTCCGGGTTGAACACGCCCGCGGTGTCGCCCACGTCGGCGAGGTCGAAGAGGCGGACCAGCTCGTCGCGGGTGAAGAGCTCCTGGTCCCCGTGCGACCAGCCGAGGCGCACGAGATAGTTCACCACCGCCTCCGGCAGGAACCCCATGTCGCGGTATGCGGTGACGCTGGTGGCCCCGTGCCGCTTCGAGAGCCGGGTCCTGTCGGCCCCGAGGATCATCGGGAAGTGCGCGAAGGTCGGGACGGGGTAGCCCAGCGCCTCGTACATGAGGATCTGCCGGGCGGTGTTGTTCACGTGGTCGTCGCCGCGGCCGACCAGGTTGATCTCCATGGTGATGTCGTCCACCACCGCGCCGAAGTTGTAGAGCGGGACGCCGTCGCCGCGGAGGATCACCTCGTCCTGCAGCGTGTCGTGCGGCGTCGAGATGACGCCCTTCACGAGGTCTTTCCAGCTGGTCGCGCCCGCCTCGGGGACGCGGAAGCGGATCACGTGCGGCCGGGACGGATCGAAGGGCCTGTCCCGGCAGGTCCCCGGATAGCGGAACTGCCGCTTCTCCGCCTCGGCCTGCTTGCGCTGCGCGTCCAGCTCTTCACGGGTGCAGTAGCACGCGTACGCCTTGCCCTCGGCGACGAGCCGCTCGGCGTGCGCCTTGTAGAGCTCGAGCCGCTCCATCTGGAAGTAGGGCGGGTGGGGGCCGCCCACGCCGGGTCCCTCGTCCCAGTCGAGGCCGAGCCAGGTGAGGCCGTCCTTGATGGCCTCCACCGCCTCCTGGGTGGATCTTCCACGGTCGGTGTCCTCGATGCGGAGGACGAAGGAGCCCCCCTGCCGCCGCGCCCACAGCCAGTTGAACAGCGCGGTGCGGGCGCCGCCGATGTGAAGATAGCCGGTGGGGGAGGGCGCGAAGCGCACGCGAGGCTTGTCCATGGCGGGCGGAAGCTACCATGGATACAATCGGGCGGTGCACAGAGCCCTCGTCCTCTCCCTCGCCCTGATGGCGCTCCCGGCGGCCGCCGCCCAGTTCAGATCCGCCACCGTCGAGGAGGCCACGCGGACCTCCGACGCGGTCGTCCGCGGACGGGTGGAGCAACGAACCTCGCGCTACCTCGAGGACGGCAGCCGCATCGTGACCGACGTGGAGATCGCGGTCGCGAGCGCGTGGAAGGGGGACCCCGGCGCGCGCGTGGTCGTCACGGTGCCGGGCGGGGTGGTGGGCGACGTCGGCATGTGGGTCGACGCCGCGCCGGTGCTCGAGCAGGGCGAGGAGGTGGTGCTGTTCCTCGCCCGGCGCGGACCGCGCTGGCACGTGAACGGGCTCGCGCTCGGGAAGTTCCGGGTCGCGGGCCCCGACGCGCGGCCGCAGGTCCCGCCGGAGGAGATGGTCCGGGCCGCCACGCGGCCGGGCGAGCTGCCCATCGGGTCGATGGCGGTGGGCGAGCTCGAGCGGCGCGTGAGGGCCGTCCGATGAGCGCGCGGATCGTGGCGCTCTGCGCGCTGCTGGCGGCGGCGCCGGCTCAGGCGTACCAGCAGACCCGCTCCGAGACGAGCGGCGCCGGCCTCCACTGGACCAGCCCGTCCGTGTCCTGGTTCCTCAACACCTGCCGTCCGGCCAGCTCCCCGAGCTGCCAGGCCAGCGGCTCCGACGATCCGGCCGCGACCGCCGTCCGGGCGGCCTTCGCCGCCTGGGAGGGCGCGACGCGCACCGGCGAGCTCGCCGCCTGTTCCGGGCTCGCGCTCCCGTTCGCCGGCACCTCCACCTCGGTGGTGGTCGGGCGGGAACCAGTCCGAGCACCTGATCGTGTTCCGCCAGGGCTGGTGCTCCTCCAACCCGGATGCGGTCGCGGACAGCTGCTGGGACGCGGGCACCTGCGACAACAAGTACAACTGCTTCGACGACCAGCACGGCGGGATGAGCCGCCACGTCCTCGCGCTCACCACCGTCATCTACACCCCGAGCACCGGGGTCATCGCCGACGCCGACATGGAGGTGATCGACTGGGGTGGCCTGCCCGGCTCGCTCCAGTCCTCCACGCCGCCGGACGGCTGGTACTGGACCTGCTTCGATCCCGCCGGCGACGGCCACCTGCAGCTCGTACGGGCAGGATCGCTGCGCCTTCATGGACCTGCAGAACACGGTCACGCACGAGGCTGGCCACTTCCTCGGCCTCGCCCACCCGTGCGAGGCCGACCCGGGCACCGCGACCGCCAACGGGGTGCCGGTCTGCTCGGGCCACCCCGAGATGACGTCGGTCACCATGTTCCCGAGCGCGTCCCCCGGCGAGATCTCCAAGCGGACGCTCGCCCCGGACGACGTGGAAGGCGTCTGCGCCATCTACCCGCGCCCCGCCACCGCCGCGCTGGCGCCCGCCGCGGAGCTCGCGGTCGCGAGGTCCGCCGTCTCGTCGACCAACGCGTTCCAGTGTGTCCCCCAGCCCTCGCGGGCGAAGTCCTCCGGCGGCGGCTGCGGCGCCGGCACCGCCACGCCGGGCGGGCTCGCCGCGCTGGCGCGGCGCTCGTGCTGCTGTTCCTGCGCCGCGGCCGCGCGCGCCGCTGATCAGGCCACGATCACGCCCGGCGTAGCCCACCACCGAGCGGTCGTCGCCGGTCACCTCGCCGGAGTGCGCGTAGCGCACCAGCTCGGCCCGAGTCGCCCCGAGCGCCCGCGCCGCCACCAGCATCACGGTGGCCGGGATGATCCCGCACATGGTGATCCGGTCGCGGTGGACCACCTCGTGGAGCCCCCGCGCGTCGAGGGCCAGGAGCCGCTCCAGCGCGCGCCCGTCCAGCTCCCGCGCCCGCGCGGCCGGGACGTAGTGGCTCATGTCGGACGAGGCGACGATCAGCGCGCCCTCCGCCTCGGCCGCGCGCGCCACCGCGAGGCCGAGCGCCTCGCAGTCCGGGTAGGCGAGGTGCGAGAGGCAGAGCGCCGCCATGGAGACGTCCGGCCGGGCCCGCTGCAGGAAGGGCAGCTCGACCTCGAGCGAGTGCTCGCGGAGGTGCGCCTGCGCGTCCGCCGAGACGCCCCGGCCCGGCGGCCAGCGCGGCGGTGAGCGCGGCGTCCACCGGCACCTCGCCGAGCGGCGTGCGCCAGGCGCCGCCCGGCCAGAGCGCGACGTCGTCGCCGAGGCCGGTGTGGTTCGGGCCGATCAGGATCACCTTGGGTGGAACCACCACCCGGCCGAAGACCGCCCCCGCCACCGCGCCGGAGTAGACGTGGCCGGCGTGCGGGACCAGGAGCCCCAGCGCGGAAGCCCGCCCGGCGACCGGGCCCGCGCCGAGGAGCCGGTCGATCTCGGCCGAGAGCGCCGCGGCGCGCGCCCCGTAGAACGTCCCCGCGACGGAAGGTTCCCGGACCACGGGGGAAGTATAGCTCGACGTAGGGAGGAGCCCCGCGCGCCGGGGGCGGAGCCGGGGGTCTCGCCGCAGCCAGATCGGGGAGGGGGCCCCGCGCAGCGGGGGAGGGGCGAAGCCCCTCGACGCGGGGACCGCGCGCGAGCCCGCGGAGGCGGGCGCGCGCGGTCACGGGCCCCGCGCAGCAGGGGTGGGGCCCCGACGGCTTCGCCGGCGGGGCGGGGCGGCACGCCCCGTGGTAATGATCGGCACGCCCCGTGGTAATCACCTGCCGTGCCCGGCCCCCGCGCCACGCCCGAGCCCAGCGCGCCGGCCTCGCCGGTCGGCGCGCTCCCCGACCCGCCGCGCGCCCTGGTCGCGACCTGGGCCAAGGCCGTCCTCGGGATCGCCGCCGCGCGGGTCCTCGCGCTGGTGGACCCGACCGGCCTCCTCGGCGCGAACCTGGCCGGGGTGGCGGCCTTCCTCTTCATCGCGCTCCCCGACGCGCGGCTGCGCGCCCGCGGCGAGGCGTGGGAGGCCTACGGGGTGCCCTGGCACGGCGCGCGGGATCGGCGCACCTGGACCGCGCTCCGGCGGGGGCTGCGCGACGCGCTCCTGGTCTGCGCGGTGCTGTTCCCCCTCTTCGGCGGCGTGTTCTGGGCCTACTCGGAGCTCCTGCCGCACCTGCCGGCGACCCTCGCCCGCGTGATCGCCCCCTACGCCGGCGCGCCGCGGCTCGCGCCCCGGCTGCCGGATCACCTCGCGCTGCTGGTGCTGGTCCAGCTCCTGGTGGTGGCCCTGCCGGAGGAGCTCTTCTACCGTGGGTGGATGCAGACCTCCTGGGCGCGCGGCGCGCCGGAGCGCGGGGTGACGGTGCTCGGCGCCCGCCTCGGCGCGGGCTTCCTCTGGACGCAGCTGCTCTTCGCGGCCGGCCACCTGGTGGTGCTGCAGCCGTGGCGGCTCGCCACCTTCTTCCCCGGCCTGCTCTTCGGCTGGCTGCGCGCGCGCACCGGCGGGATCGTCGCGCCGGTGCTGGTCCACGCGCTCTCGAACCTGTTCCTCGCCACGCTCGAGGCGTCCTTCTACCGGTGACAGGGGCGCGCGCGGGCGCTAAGTAGTGCGGCGATCGAGGCAGCCCACCGGGCGGCCGGGGAGCGCGGGGCCATGGGCAGCATCCGGGAGATGCTGGAGGAGCTCGAGGAGCGGACGCTCCACCCGCGGGCCGCGCGCTCGACCGCGACGCGGGGGCGCGCCCGGCCGGAGGCGCCCGACGACGAGCGGCCGGTCTTCCAGCGCGACCGCGATCGCCTGCTGCACTGCAAGTCGTTCCGGCGGCTGGCCGGGAAGACGCAGGTGTTCCTGGCGCCGCGCGGCGACCACTACCGCACCCGCCTCACCCACACGCTCGAGGTGGCGCAGGTGGCGCGCTCGATCGCGCGGGCGCTCCGGCTGAACGAGATGCTGGTCGAGGCGATGGTGATGGGCCACGACCTCGGGCACACGCCCTTCGGCCACGCCGGCGAGCGGCTCCTCGATCAGGTGGTCGCGGGCGGCTTCCACCACGTGGTGCAGTCGGTGCGCGTGGTGGAGGTGCTCGAGAAGGACGGGCGCGGGCTGAACCTCACCGCCGAGGTGCGCGACGGCATCCTCCGCCACTCGAAGGGGAGGGGGAACGTGCTGCTGCGCGGCTCGGGCCAGAAGGCGCTCACGCTCGAGGCCGAGATCGTCCGGATCGCCGACATCGTGGCCTACGTGAACCACGACCTCGACGACGCGCTGCGGGCCGGCCTGTTCGGCGAGCAGGACCTGCCGGTCGACATCCGCCGCGCGCTCGGCGGGAGCCGCTCCGAGCGGTACGCCACGCTGGTGCACGACGTGATCCGCGGCTCCGACGTGGACGGCGGCGGGCACATCGAGATGTCGGCCGAGGTGCACGCGGCGCTGCTCGGCCTCCGCGACTTCCTGTACGCCCGCGTCTACGAGAACCCGGTGGTGCACGACGAGTTCGTGAAGGCGCAGCGGATCCTCCGGGACCTGCACGGGTGGTGCATGGAGGATCCGGCCCGGCTCCTGGCGCGGCACGGGGTCTCGGCGCGCGAGGGCGAGCCGCTCGAGCGCGCGGTCACCGACTGGCTCTCCGGGATGACCGACCGCTTCGCGCTGGCCACCTGGGAGGAGCTGTTCGTGCCGAGGCCCTGGGCGCTCCTGTAGCGGCGGTCAGGCGTTGTTGATGGGCGACACCGACACCTGCAGCGTGCGGCTCACCGAGACCACGCTGCCCTCCGGCACCTCGATGAACCCGTTCGGCGAGAGGAGCTGGGAGGCGAAGCAGACCGCCTTCACGCGCCGGTGAGGCCGCACGCGCGGGTCGCTCTCGGGGGTCTCGGGGCCGAGCTCGTCGAGCGCGCAGGGGAGGATCCCCTCGAGCAGCGCGTAGTACAGCGGACCGCCGCGGCGCGTCGCCACCAGCGTGCGCCCGTTCGTCGCGACGAAGCAGAGGCGCGAGGGCTTCTGCTCGCCGACGTCGCGGCTCCAGGCCTCGATCTGCCGGACCGTGCGCGCGAGGGCGCGCCCCGCGTCCTGCGCGTCGAGGTCCAGGTCGTCGAGGACCCCTTGGTCCTTGAGCAGCTTCGCGAACCACATGAAGGCGTGCTCGGAGTCGGTGTCGCCCCCGATGTGGCGCCGGAGGAAGTCGGGGAGGCCGGCGAGCAGCTTGGGCTTCACCTGCTCGAAGCCCTCGATGGACCCGTCGTGGGCGAAGAGCCAGCGGCGGAACCGGAAGGGATGCGTGTTCTCGTCCTTGGCCTTGCCCACGGTGGCGCGGCGGGCGTGGACGACCAGCGCCTCGGAGTCGACCCGCCCGACCAGGTCGGGCAGCGAGAGCTGCGCCGGCGCACCGGTGGGCCGTTTCCCGAGGAGCACGTTCCCGGCCTGGTAGTACCCGAAGCCGTACGCGTCAGGGAGCACCTCGCCCTCCTGGAGCGTCACGTGAGCCTTGAGCCGGGAGAGCTGACACCTGAGCAGGTTGGCATCGCTCTGGAGAATCGCGACGAGCGCGCCCATGGAGGTTCCTTCCTCGTTGAGAGGTGGCAAGGAAGCGAATCTCGCCACCCCTAGAGTAATAACGGAGAGGTCCGACGTGGACACCCGCTCGCGAGCCCCGGCCCACCATCCCGGGCGGCCGCTCGTCGTTTGACAGCCTCGCGAGCCGACCGCTACCATGCCCTAACCCGGCGAAACCGCTGGCCATCCCCCTACCAATGCCCGACGACATCGCCATCGGCATCGACCTCGGCACGAGCTACAGCTGCGTCGCCGCGGCGCGAGAGGGCGAAGGCCCGGCCGTCCTCTCCAACGAGTGGGGGGAGCGCACTCACGCCTCGGTGGTGTCCTTCCTGGACGACGGCTCGGTGCTGGTCGGGAACGACGCGAAGCGGAACGTCATCACCCACGCGGAGAGCACCGTCTACTCGGCGAAGCGCCTCATCGGCCGCTTCTTCTTCTCGGACGAGGTGAAGAAGGCCAAGGCGGTGATGCCCTACCGGATCCTGGAGGGGCCGAACAGCTCGGTCCGGATCGCGGCCCAGGGGAAGGCCTACTCCATCCCCGAGATCTCGGCCCTGGTGCTGAAGGAGATGAAGGCCATCGCCGAGACGGCCCTGGGGCGCGAGGTTCACAAGGCGGTCGTCACCTGCCCCGCCTACTTCAACGACAACCAGCGCCAGGCCACCCGCGACGCGGGCCGGATCGCCGGCCTCGAGGTGCTGCGCATCATCAACGAGCCGACCGCGGCCGCGCTCGCCTACGGCTTCGGGCGCGACATCTCGCAGAAGGTCTGCGTCTACGACCTCGGGGGCGGCACCTTCGACGTGTCCATCCTGGACATCGGCAAGGACGTCTTCGAGGTGCTGTCGACCGCCGGGGACACCTACCTCGGGGGCGACGACTTCGACGACCGCATCATGGCGTGGCTGGCCGACGACTTCCTGGCCCGGCACGGCCTCGACCTCCGGCAGAACAAGTACTGCCTGCAGATGCTGAAGGACGCCGGCGAGCGGGCCAAGATCGAGGTCGGCCGCGACGGCGTCGCCTCGATCCACGTCCCGGCCATCTGCCAGTCGCCCGAGGGCGAGGTGCTGGACGTCACCCAGCGCCTGACGCAGGACCAGTTCAACCGCATGGTGATGGACCTCGTGCAGCGCACGTTCAAGGTGTGCGACGAGGCGCTGCAGGCGGCGCGGCTCACCGCCGGCGACGTCGACGCGGTGATCCTGGTGGGGGGCCCGACGCGCCTGCCCATCATCCGGAACAGCGTCCGGCACTACTTCCAGCGGGAGCCCATGACCGGCGTCGACCCCGACGAGGTGGTGGCCATCGGCGCCGCCCTGCAGGCGCGGGCGCTGCTCAGCACCACCGCGGCCGAGGCGGGCCAGGCGAGCTACCTGCTCGACGTGACGCCGCTCTCGCTGCGGGTGGGGACGGTGGGCGGCTTCACCGAGCCGATCATCGAGAAGAACACCCCCATCCCCATCGAGAAGTCGAAGACGTTCACCACCAGTCGCGACGGCCAGGATCGCGTGCTGATCCGGGTCTACCAGGGCGAGTCGAACCGCGCCGACGGCTGCGAGCTGCTGGGGGAGTTCGAGTTCACCGGGTTCCGGATCGGGTACCGCGGCGAGGTGCAGATCCAGGTCACCTTCGAGATCGACTCGAACGGCATCGTCAACGTGTCGGCCGCCGACGTGGAGACCGGCCAGCGGACCTCGACCACCATCAACCTCTCGTCCGGCCTCACCGAGCAGGAGATCCGCAAGGCCACGGACGACAACGCGGGCATCGCGCTCGCGCACGGGACGCGGGCCGCCTAGGCGCGGCCTCCCGCGCGCGGCCGCCCGGCGGATGGGACGCATGGACGCCCAGTTCCTCATCGAGGTGGAGACCCTCGCCGCCGCCCTCGACCAGCTCGACTACTTCGCGCTCCTGGAGGTGCCGCGGTCGGCGGCGCCGCCGGAGATCAAGGCCGCCTACCACCGGCAGTCGCGCGCCTTCCACCCGGACCGCTACGCGGCGGTGCCGAGCGCCGAGCTGCGGGACCGGGTGGCGCGCATCTACCGGCGCGTCAACGAGGCCTACACCGTGCTCCGCGACGACCGGAAGCGCGCGCGCTACCGCCAGGACGTCGATGGGCCCGAGCGGGAGCGCAAGCTGCGCTTCACCGAGGTGGAGGAGGCCCTCGTGAAGGTCGAGCAGAAGCGCCGGCTCGAGGAGCAGCTCGGGCAGACCCCGAACGGCCGGAAGTTCTACGCCGCGGCGCTCTCCGACATCCAGGCCGGCCGCTGGGAGGCGGCCGAGCGCGGGCTGAAGAGCGCGCTCATGTTCGAGCCGGACAACGCGCGCTTCAAGGAGCAGCTCGCCCAGGTGCAGGTCGCCGTCGAGAAGGTCCGGCCCAAGGGCGACTACCGGATCAAGTAGGCTCTTCCCGTGACCATCGACCTGCTCGTCCTCCTGGTGCTGGGCACCGCCGCGCTCACCGGCGCGGCGAGCGGCGCGCTGCGCCAGTGCGTGGGCCTCGGCGCCGCAATCCTGGGCTGGCTGGCGGCGCGCCACCTCGCGGCGCCGGTGGCGGAGGGCCTCTCCCGCTGGCTGCCGGGGGTGCTGGCCCGGGCCGCCGCGCCGGTGTTGCTCTTCGCCGGCATCTACGCCCTCGGGACGCTGGCGGGCGCCCTGGCGCTCCGGGCGACCGGGATCTCGGGGGCCGTCCGCGGCCCGGCCGATCGCGGCCTGGGCGCGCTGCTCGGCGGCGCGAAGGGGGCGCTGGTGGCCTGGGTGCTCCTCTCCGCGCTCCTCCTCGCGGCCGACGGCACCTCCCGGGCCTTCGGGCTCGACCTGCGCCGGAGCGACTTCGTCGCGCTGGGCGCAAGGCACGACCTCCTCGACCGCCTCGACCCGGAGCGCGCCAGCGCGCTGCGGCGGGTGCTGCGCGCCGCGCGCGCGGCCGAGCGGGCGGGGCGCGCCACCTCGGACCCGGAGGCCCGCCGGCTGCTCCAGGACCCGCGCGTGCGCGCGCTGGTGGAGAAGGACGGGGAGGTGGACGGCGCCGAGGCCCGGCGCCTCCTCGAGGACCCCGAGGTCCGGGCGCTGCTCGAGCGGCTGGCGCGCCGGGAGAGCGCGGCGGCAGGTAGCCGGTGAGGAGCGGCCGGGTGTCGAGCCGGCTACCCGGACGCCAGCATCCAGCCCACGAGCTTGTAGAGCAGGCGCGCGCCGACGTTGGCGTCCCAGTCGCCGTCGTCGGCGGCCGGCGCCACCTCGACCAGGTCGAAGCCCACGATGCGCCGCCCGCTCGCGACGATCGCGCCGAGCAGGTAGGACGCCTGCTGGAAGGAGAGGCCGCCCGGGACGGGCGTGCCGGTGTGCGGGCAGAGCGTCGGGTCGAGCCCGTCCACGTCGAACGAGACGTAGACGTCGCGCGGGAGCGGCTCCACCACGCGACGCGCCTGCGCCGCGAAGGTCTCGCCCTCGAACCGCGCGCGCGAGAGCGCCGCGTCGTGGTGCTGCACCACCCGCCCCGAGGACGCGGCCGCGTAGGCGTGCTCCTCCTCGGACAGATCGCGCAGGCCCACCTGGACGATGCGCGCGATCTCCGGGAGCCGCTCGGCGGCGTTGTAGAGGATCGACGCGTGGCTGTAGGTGAACCCCTCGTAGGCGACCCGCAGATCGGCGTGGGCGTCCACGTGCAGGACGCCCATCCCCGGGTGGCGGCGGGCGTGGGCGGCCAGCGCGCCGAGGGCGGTCGAGTGGTCGCCGCCCACCAGGCCCACACGCTTGCCGCGGGCCAGGAGCCCGGTCACCCGCTCCTCCACCCACGCGTTCACCCGCTCGCAGGCCCGATCGACCTCGGCGACCGCCCGCGCGAGGTCGGCGCGGCCGGGCGTGAGGCCGCCGGCGGCGATGACCGGCGCCGCCGCTGCCCGCGCGGCGCGGTCGAGGTCCGCGATCTCCGCGGGGAGGTCGAGCATGTGGATCCCCGCCTGGTAGGGGCGGCCGGTGTCCACGTCGAAGAGGTCCACCTGGCGGCTCGCCTCGAGGATCGCCTCGGGGCCGCGCGAGGTCCCGCCGCCGTAGGAGGTGGTGGCCTCGAAGGGGACCGGGACGAGCACCACGCCGGCCTCGGCCTCGGAGTGCGGGAGGCCGAACACGCCGGAGCCGGGCTGGGCCGCTGCGGAGGGGTCGAACGTCATGGGACGATCCTAAGCGACCGTCGGCGCTCCGCGCCGCTCGAGGACCGGGCGCCGACGGCCCGGAGGGCGCGGGCGCCGCTCAGCGCCGCGAGGCCGACCGGCTCCGCTTGGCCGGCTTCGCCTTGCCGGAGTCGCGCATCTCGGGGAGGGCGCCCGACCCGGGGTGCTTCTTCGTGTGGGCCGCCTGGAGGGCCTCGTACATCTCGGGGAGGCGCCGGAAGAGCCGCTTCGGCTTCCGCTTCTTGCGCGTGGCGAGGGCGTAGGCGAACACGATGGGGGCGGCGATGGTGGTGTCGGAGTAGACCACCACGTGGTTCTTCATCATCTCCGCCTGCACCTTGCCCCAGCTGATCGCCTCGGACGGCGTCGCGCCGGAGAGCCCGCCCCACTGCGGCGAGTCGGTCGAGATCTGCAGCACGAACTCGTGCCCGCCGCGGTTGAGGTCCAGGATCTGCCAGAGGGTGGGCTGGGTCTGCAGGTAGAAGTTCTTGGGCGAGCCGCCGCCCAGGATGACCACGCCGTTCACCTCGGCGTCGTAGACGATGGCGGTGGACTGGAGCACGTCGAGGTCGGGGTCGACGGTGGTCTGGCCGCCGCGGAGCTTCATGGCCGCGACGTTCATGCCGATGGAGGAGTCGCCCGGCGACGAGGTGAAGATCGGGCACGTCGTAGCGGGCGGCGGTGGCCACCCAGCTCTTCTCCGGCAGCGGCGCCTGCTGGTTCACCAGCTGGCCGAGGTAGTGGTGCAGCTGCGGGGTGGAGATGTTCCCGCGGAGCGCGGGGGGCGCCTTCTCGAGCGCCTCGCGCACGAAGGCGTCGGTGTCGAGGAGCGAGTCCTCGGTGATGAAGATGTCGTAGATGCGCTCGATGCCGGCCCGGTACAGCTCCTTGTCGTCCACCTGGAAGTGGCCCTGGACGACCGGCAGCTTCAGCGCGAAGTGGAGGTCGTGGTACAGGTTCGCGCCCGGTCGAGACCACCAGGTCGACGAACCCGGCCTCGATCATCGCCTGGATGGCCCCGCCCAGGCCGGCCGGCGCCATGGCGCCGGTGACGGTGAGCGCGATGGTGGCGCCGGAGTCGATCATCCGGCCGAAGAGGTCGCAGCCCTCGGCCAGCCGGCCGCCGTTGAAGGCGCCCGCCTTGCGGTACACGTCGACCAGCTCCTCGACCGACATCCCGGCCCGGAGCCGCATCGGCTCGACGGGGGGGCGGGACAGGTACTTCTTGCGGAGATCCTTGGGGGACTGGGCCATGGCGCGCGGACGTTAGTCGCCGCGACGCGGACCGTCAAGGGCTCGGCGGGCGAAGCCGGATCCGTGGTGAGCCGAGTGCTGGCGGCGCGCAGCCGGTGAGGAGCGGCCGGGGCACATTTCGCTTCGCGAAAAGTGCCTCGGCCGGAGATCGGATTCCGGCTGGCTACACCTGCGGCGGCCGCGCGACCGACTGGAGCTGCAGCTGGACCAGCCCGATCTGCCCGTCGTCGGCGGGCTTGAAGGCGAGGTCGGAGAGCTTCGCCTGGCGGTAGACGTCGAGCATCCGCTCCTGCCCGAGCCGCCACACCGAGACCATGGTGCACGAGGTCGAGTGGCCGCAGGCGTCCTCGCCGTCGAGGCAGACGTTGAGCGCCACCGGGCCCTCGACGGCCTCGATGACGTCGAGGAAGCTGATCTCCGCCGGGGTCTTGGCCAGCGCGTAGCCGCCGTGCGGCCCGCGGGTGGACCGGACCAGGCCCATGTCGACCAGCGTCTTCAGGATCTTCGCGAGGAAGTCCTCGGGCACGTCCATCTGCCGGGCGATCTCGCGGAACGGTACGACCGACTCCTGCGGGATGGAGGCCAGGTAGATCATGGCCCGCAGGCCGTAGTCGATCTTGCGCGAGATCCGGAGTACGTGCTGCATGGAGCCTTTCCCCGCGGCGCCGCCTGCGACCGGCCGCGCCGCCGCCTGAAAGCCGTTATCGTATCACGTACGAGGTGGGCATTTCATGGGTGACCCAGGCTCCGGGCAGGCCGACGGCAAAATCGATCTGCACTCTCACAGCAGGGCCTCGGATGGTCAGTACCCCGCCGAGGAGGTGGCCGAACGGGCCGCGGCCGCCGGCCTGCGCGTCTGGGCGCTCTGCGATCATGACACGGTCGCGGGGGCACCCGCCGCGAGCGCCGCCGCGCGGCGTTTGGGCGTGCGGTTCGTGCCCGGGATCGAGCTCTCGGCCTTCCTCGACCGGAAGGAGATCCACCTGCTCGGCCACTTCGTGGACCCGGAACACCGCGAGCTCAAGCACTTCGAGGACTTCCTCGCCGAGCACCGCCGCCGCCGCACCGAGGCCATCATCGCGAAGCTGGCGCCGCTGGGGGTCCGCGTCACGGTCGACGAGGTGGAGCGCTTCAGCGGGGGCAAGACCATCGGGCGCCCGCACGTGGCGCGCGCGATCCTCGAGACGGGGGCGGTCGCCACCGTGAAGGAGGCCTTCGACCGCTACCTGGGGGAGGGGAAGCCGGCCTACGTGCAGCGGTTCCGGCTGGAGACCGACGCGGCCGTGGCGCTGGTCCGCGGCGCGGGCGGGACGGTGACCGTGGCGCACCCGGGCGTCTCGAGGCTGGAGCGCGGCGACCTCGAGCGGCTGCGCAAGGCCGGCGTCGAGGGGCTGGAGGTCCACCACGTCGATCACAACCCGTCGGTCCGCGAGAAGTACCTCCGGATCGCGGAGGCGCTCGACCTGGTGCCGACGGCCGGGTCCGACTACCACGGCGAGGCGGTCGCGCCGGACCGGCACCTCGGGGACGTCTCGATGCCGGCCGAGGAGCTGGCGCGGCTGGAGGCCCGGAGGCCGTAGCGGGACGCCGAGGAGGTGCGAACATGGAGATGCCGCGGACCTCTCTTCGACGCAGCAGCCGGGCGCCGCTCGTCATCGCGATCCTCGCGGTGCTGGCCGGGGCCGGGTTCTGGGCGAGCCGCGTCTACCTGCGCGGCCGGGCGCCGCCCGCGGTCCCCCCGGCCACCGCGCCCGCCGAGGCCCCCGCCGCGGAGCCCGCCGCCGGGCCGGCGGCCGGCGCGGACGCGGAGGCGCGGGATCTGGGCCCGAGCCCCGACGAGCAGGCGGTGCGCGCCCTCGCCGAGGCGATCTCGCCGGCCGAGCCCTACCGCCGGGCGCTCGCGCCGGGCGAGCTCCCACGGCGCGCGGCGGTGCTCGTCGGCAACCTCGCCGAGGGCGCCTCGCCCCGGCGGCTGCTCGGGCCGCTCGCGCCCGCGCGCCCGTTCACGGTGCTCCGCCGCGACGGCGGCCTGGTGATCGCCCCCGACGCCTACGCGCGCTACCAGCCGTTCGCCGACACGGTCGCGGCGGTCGACGCCCGCGCGGCGGCCCGGGCCTACCGGTCGCTCCACACGGCCCTGGAGGCCGCCTACCGCGCGCTCGGCTACCCCGAGGCCTCGCTCGACGCCGTCACCGGGCGGGCGCTGCGCCGGATCGCCGGCGCGCCGGTCGTGGACGGCGAGGTCCGGGTGGTGGAGCGCGAGGGCCTGTTCGTCTACGAGGACGAGCGGCTGGAGCGCGCGGGCGCGGTCGAGAAGCACCTGCTGCGGATGGGACCGCGGAACACGCGGCTCGTGCAGGCGAAGGCGCGGGAGCTCCTCGAGGCGCTCGGGCTCCCGCCCTCCGGGGCGGCCACCCCGAGGTGAGCGGGCCCGGGAAAGAGGAGGGCCCGGCCGGCGCGCGCCGACCGGGCCCGGTGATCTCGACGCGCCGCGGCTACCCGCGGAACAGCGCCAGCGAGGCGCGCGTCCACTCCACCATCGGCGTCCACCAGACGCCGAACAGCAGGATCGCGGCCGAGAAGCCGCCCAGCAGGAGCTGGTAGCCGGGGCGGGCCGGGAAGGGCTTCGGCTCCGCGACCGCGGGCGCGTCGATGAACATCGCCCGCACGATCCGCACGTAGTAGTAGAGCGACACGGCCGTGTTGAGCGCCGCGATCAGGGCCAGGATCGCGTACCAGCCGCCGCCCGGACCGTCGATCCGCTCGAACACCGCGTAGAACAGGTACCACTTGCCCACGAAGCCCGCGAACGGCGGGAGGCCGGTGAGCGAGAAGAGGAAGATCGCGAACGCGACCGCCGCGACCGGCGCCCGCCGCGAGAGCCCCTTGTAGTCGAGGATCGACTCGGAGCCGGTGGTCTCCGCCACCCAGATGACCACCAGGAAGGCCCCGATGTTCATCACCAGGTAGATGAGCATGTACATCATCACCGACTGGACGCCGAGGGTGGAGACCGTCGCGAGGCCCATCAGCGTGTAGCCGGCGTGCGCGATCGACGAGTACGCCAGGAGCCGCTTCAGGTTGGTCTGCGCGAGCGCGGTGAGGTTGCCGAGCGTCATGGTGACCGCCGCGATCACGCCGATGATGGCCGGCCAGGGGATGCCGGCCAGCGCGTCGGCGAGGCCGGTGGTCGGCGAGGCGGGGCCGGCGAAGGCGGACAGGTAGAAGCGGAGCGCCAGGGCGAAGCCCGCCGCCTTGGGGCCCACCGAGAGGAAGGCCGTGAACGGCGTGGGGGCCCCCTCGTACACGTCGGGGCACCACATGTGGAACGGCACCGCGGCGACCTTGTAGCCGATGCCCGCGGAGACGAAGACCACCCCCACCACCAGGGCGATGCGGGTGGCGGCCAGGGGCAGCCCCGAGGCCTGGATGGCCTGGATGCGCGGCCCGAGCTCGAGCAGGCTGGTGGTGCCGGTGAGGCCGTACAGGTAGCTCATGCCGAAGAGCATGATCGCCGAGGCCACGCTGCCGTAGATGACGTACTTCAGCGAGCCCTCGGCGGCCTTGCGGTCGCCCTTGCGGAAGCCGGCCAGGATGTAGCTGACCATCGAGACGAGCTCGATGGACATGTACATCATCAGCAGGTCGGCGGCGCTCGCCATCATGAACATGCCGAGCACGATGGCATTGAGCAGCGCGTAGAACTGCCCGATCCGCTGCGGCGGGAAGTCCTTGCCCTGCGCGGTGATCACCACGGTGAGCGCGGCCGCGCCGAGGAAGAGCCACTTGAAGAAGTTCGCGAACGCGTCGTTCGCGAGCATGCCGTTGAAGAGCGTCTGGCCGTCGGGCGGCTGCTGCGCGAGCAGGGCCGCCGTCACGGCCAGGACCGCCAGCGCGGCGGCGGTCAGCCAGGCCACGCGCGCGGCGCTCTTCCTCCAGAGGACGTCGAGGAGGAAGAGGACCAGCGTCCCCACCGTGAGGGCCGCCTCCGGGCGGAACCACGCGGTGGAGCGCAGGTTCTCTTGGACGAGGGGAATGAGGTCCGTCATCGCGGGGTCCCGCGGCCTACAGCGGCCGGATGTTCTGGATGAGGGCGTGCAGGGCGGGGTTGATGACGCCCAGGATCGCCTGCGGGTAGAAGCCGAGGAAGATCGCGATCGCGGCGAGCGGGTAGAGGGCCATGCGCTCGCGCCAGTTGAGATCCGGGTAGCCCTTGTAGACCGGGTTCAGCTTGCCGAGGAACATCCGGTGGATGGCCCACAGGTAGTACGCGGCGGTGAGGATGACGCTGGTCGCCGAGATGATGGTGTAGACGGTGAACACCGGGAAGGCGCCCGAGAACACCATGAACTCGGAGATGAAGCCGGCCAGGCCCGGCAGGCCGAGCGAGGCGAAGAAGGCGAGCCCCATGATGGCGGTGTACTCGGGGAGCTCGGTGGCCAGGCCGCCGAACTTCTCGATCTCGCGGTGGTGGGCGCGGTCGTAGATCACGCCCACGATGAGGAAGAGCATGGGGCTGATGATGCCGTGGGTGAAGAGGTTCAGCACCGCGCCGGAGATGCCCTGCGGCGTCATGGCGGCCATGCCGAGGAGCGAGAAGCCCATGTGCGAGACGGAGGAGTACGCGATGAGCTTCTTCAGGTCCTTCTGCGCGAGGCACACGAACGCGGCGTAGATGATGTTGATGACGCCGAACACCGCGATGGCGTGGGCCGCCCAGGCGGTGGCGTCCGGGAAGAGCGGGTAGTTGAAGCGCAGGATGCCGTAGATGCCCATCTTCAGGAGCACGCCGGCCAGGATCACCGACACCGGGGTGGGGGCCTCGACGTGGGCGTCGGGCAACCAGGTGTGGAACGGGAACATCGGGATCTTGATGGCGAACCCGATGAAGAGGCCCACGAACATGAGCTTGTCGAAGGCGAAGCCGAGGATGGGCGAGGCCTTGCCGAACTGGCCCGCGGCGCCCTGCTTGCCGAGCTCGATCAGGTTGAAGGTGTGGCCGGAGGACCAGCTGCCGTCGGCGAGGAGGGCGGCGTCGCTGTTGTAGTAGATGCCGATGATCGCGAGGAGCATCAGCACCGAGCCGACCAGGGTGTAGAGGAAGAACTTGATGGCCGCGTACTCCTTGCGCGGCCCGCCCCAGATGCCGATGAGGAAGTACATCGGCAGGAGCATGATCTCCCAGAACACGTAGAACAGGAACATGTCGAGGGCGACGAAGGTGCCCATCATGCCGGTCTGCAGGAGCAGCAGCATGAACATGTAGCCGGGCACCATCCGCACCGAGAAGTGCTTGGGGTGGTGCGGGTCGTCGTGGCCGTGGTCGTTCATCCCGGCCATCTCGGCGTCCTTCGCGCCCGACCACCAGGGCATCGAGGCGATGGTCGCCACGAAGGAGATGAGGCCGGACAGCAGCACCATCGAGATGGACAGGCCGTCGACGCCGATGAAGAACTCGATGTTGAAGGCCCGGATCCAGGTGAAGTGCTGGACGAGCTGCACGCCCGGCGTGGCCGGGTCGTACAGCCGCCAGGCGGCCACCGCGGCGGCCAGCGACAGCCCGCTGGTCACGAGCGCGATCCACCGCGCCGCGTCGTCGACGAGCCTCTTCTCGAGCTTGAGGAAGAACCTGGCGCCGAGCAGCAGGACGATGAGCCCGCACCCGATGGCCGGGAAGAAGGTGGCCCAGCTGAGGACGTTTCCTGGCGTGAACATTTGTCGCTCTCCGGGTGACTACGAGATGAGGAAGTTGATCAGGACCACCACGAGCGCGCCTCCCAGCGCGCCGTAGAGGTAGGTCTGGATGCGGCCGGTCTGGATGAGCCGGAGCGAGCGCCCCATGCCCGTGATGGTGCTGGCGACGGCGTTCACCGCGCCGTCCACCAGGTACTTGTCGATGGCGCCGTCCACGTTGGCGACCACCCGGGTCACGGCGCCGGCCAGCGAGCACCAGGCGGTCGATCACGTTCGCGTCGAACCAGGAGCAGAGCTGCGGCCCAGCGCACCGACGGCGCAGGACCGTGGCCGCGTAGAGCTCGTCCACGTAGTACTTGTTGTAGACGACCGTCCAGACGCCCAGGAAGCGGGCCTTGAGCGCCGCCGGCACGCTGCTCTTCGCGTCCTTGTAGAGGAGCATCGCGAAGAACCAGCCGACCACGCCGGCCAGCACGCCGATGGCCTGGAACCCGTACTCGAGCGCGTGCGAGGCGTGGGCGAACGGCACCTCGGCCAGGAGGGCCGGCTCGAGCCAGTGCTCGAGCAGCGGGGCCTTGCCGGTCCAGGCCATGGGGATGCCGAGGAAGAGGGTGAGGAAGGAGCCGAGGGCGAGGAGCGAGAGGACCAGCGTGACGGTCCAGGGCGACTCGTGCGGCGTGCCGCCGTGGTGCCCGTGGCCGTGGTCCGCCGCGTGGGCGTCGTCGTCGTGCCCGTGCGCCGCGGCCGGGGCCGCGTGGTGCACGGCGTGGGCGGCGTGCCCGTGGTCGAGCGCGTGGGCGCCGTGGGCGGGCGGGTGATCCAGCACGCCCTGGGCGTGCGCGGCGCCGTCGGAGGCGTGCAGGTCGGACGAGCGGGTGGAGGCCGCCGCGGCCATGGCCGAGTGCGGGTCCTCGTTGTGCTCGTCGTGGTGGCCCTCGCCGCCGCGGTACTCGCCGGTGAAGGTCATGTAGTAGCTGCGGAACATGTAGAAGCTGGTCCCGGTGGCGGCGATGATGCCGACCAGCCAGATGGCGGGGCCGAGCCAGGGGGTGGGCGTCCCGAACAGCGCCAGGTGGTGCGAGGTGAACGCCTTGAAGAGGATCTCGTCCTTCGAGTAGAAGCCGTTCATCCACGGGAAGCCGGCGATGGCCCAGCACGCCGCGAGGTAGGTGAAGCGGGTGATGGGCATGTGCTTCTTCAGCCCGCCCATCTTCCGCATGTCCTGCTCGTGGTGGCAGCCGAGGATCACCGACCCCGACCCGAGGAACAGGCAGGCCTTGAAGAAGGCGTGGGTGAGGAGGTGGTAGGCGCCGGCCCAGTAGGTGCCCACGCCCACGCCGATGAACATGAAGCCCAGCTGCGAGACGGTCGAGTAGGCCAGGACCTTCTTGATGTCGTACTGGAAGAAGCCGATCGACGCCGCGAAGATGGCGGTCACCGCGCCGATGAGCGCCACCCAGCCCATGGCCGAGGGCGAGAGGGCGAAGAGGAAGTTGAGCCGCGCCACCATGTACACGCCGGCGGTCACCATGGTGGCGGCGTGGATGAGGGCGGAGACCGGGGTCGGGCCCGCCATCGCGTCGGGGAGCCACACGTAGAGCGGGATCTGGGCGCTCTTGCCCATGGCGCCCACGAACAGCAGCATCGCCATCACGGTGAGCAGCGAGACGCCCCAGATCGTCGAGCCGAGCAGGTGCTCCTTCACCCCGGTGGACTCGATGACCACCTGGTCGCGCAGCTCGCGGAAGTTCATGGTCGGGCCGACCTTCACGCCGTCCACGCGGGGCGCCAGCGCGTCGGCCTGCGCCGCGCTGGCCGCGCCGGCCACGGTGGCGGAGGCCGCGGGCACGTAGTCGGTGTTCCGCAGGCCGTCTCCGGCCCGGGGCGTCCACGCGCCGCCCAGGGCCCAGAAGAGCAGGATCAGGCCCGCGATGAAGCCGAAGTCGCCGAAGCGGTTGGCCACGAAGGCCTTCATGCCGGCCTTGGCCTTCTCGGGGTCGGTGTACCAGAACGCGATGAGCAGGTAGGACGCGAGGCCGACGCCCTCCCACCCGAAGAACATCACCGCGAAGTTGTCGCCCATCACCAGGAGCAACATCGCGAAGACGAACAGGTTCAGGTAGCTGAAGAACCGCCAGTAGGACGGCTCGTCGTGCATGTACCCGATGGAGAAGACGTGGATGAGCGCGCCGATGCCGGTGATGATCAGCACCATCATCATCGAGAGCGGATCGAGCGCGAACGCGACGTCCACGCTGAGCCGGCCGGCGGTGAGGAGGTTCCAGAGGGTGTTCTGGAGGAACCGCTCCTCGCCCGGGAGCCGCAGCATCTGGAAGAACGCCACCAGCGCCACCCCGAAGGCCGCGAACATGGCGGTCACGGCGATGCGGTGGACGATCTTCTTGCCGAAGAGCTGCTGCAGCTTCCAGCCGACGAGCGCGTTGATGGCCGCGCCGACCAGCGGGAAGAGCGGGATGAGCCAGAGGTAGCCGGCCTGCGTGACGGCGATCCGGCCGAGCTCGTGTGCGGTCTCGTGCATCGGCTACTCCCGCATCAGGTCCGCTTCGCGGACGTCGATGCTCTTGAAGAGCTGGAAGATGGCGAGGACGATGGCGAGGGCCACCGCCGCCTCCGCGGCCGCCAGGACGATGATGAACAGGGCGAACACCTGCCCCGACACGCCGCCGGTCACGTAGTGGTTGAAGGCGACGAAGTTGACGTTCGCCCCGTTGAGCATGAGCTCGACGCCCATGAGGAGGCCCACCGCGTTCCGGCGGGTGGACACCGTCACGATGCCGAGGGCGAAGAGGAGCGCGCCGACGACGAGGAAGTGAGAGAGCGTGATCTGCATGGCGGTCTCCGGCCGGTCAGTCGGCCTTGATCTCCTTCCGGGCGATGACGATGGCGCCGATCAGCGTCGCGAGCAGCACCAGCGAGGCCACCTCGAAGGGCAGCAGCCAGCGGGTCAGGAAGGCGTCGCCGATGGCCTGCGTGGTCGGGGCGAGGGCGGCCGGCGTCCCGGCGTTCCAGGGGGTGATGACCGCGACCGCGAGCAGCACCGGCGCGCCGGCCACGAAGAGCAGGAACCCGCCGAACAGCCCGAAGCTGCTGTTCGAGACGTTCACCTCGGTGATGCGGCTCGTCAGCATCACCGCGAAGAGGATCAGCACCAGCACGCCGCCGATGTAGATGAGCAGCTGGGTGACGGCGACGAAGTCGGCGGAGAGCAGGACGTAGAGCGCGCCCGCGCCGAGGAGCGCGGTGAGGAGGCCGAAGGCGCTGTAGAGGATGTTGCGCGAGAGCGCGACGCCGGCCGCGCCGGCGACCGTCACGGCCGCGAGCACGTAGAAGAGGACGTCCACCAGCCCCAGGGCGCTCGCCGCCGGCAGCGGGCTCGCGAGCGCGGCGGGGCGGATCACCTGGGTGGCCATGTAGCCGACGAAGACGATCACGAGGATCGTGGCGAGGGCCCAGACGACGAGCTTGCCTCCGTTGCTTTGCATCGGCGTCCTCACTTGGACTCGGGGTTGGCGGCGGGGGCCTTCGGCGCCGCGGCGGGCGGCCGGGGTGGCCTCGGCACGGGCGCAGGCGCAGGCGCGGCGGTGACCGGCGCGGCGGGCGCGGCGGCGGCCGCGGCGCCGAGCGCGGCGGCCGGCTTCACGGCGGCGGGCTCCGCGGCGGCGGCCGGCTTGGCGGCCGCGGGGGCCGGGGCGGCGCCGTCCGCCTTCGGCGCGGCGGCGGGCGGCGGCGGCTTCGCGGCGGGGGCGGCCTTCGCGGCGGGCTTGGCCTCGGCCGGCTTGGGCGGCTCGGGCGGCAGGAAGGTCGGCGCGGGGCGGTCCCAGGCCAGCGCCTCGAGCCGTATGCGGACCAGCGATCCCAGCGGCACGCGCGGGTAGTACTCGGCGGCCTTGTCGACCTTGTAGACCGGGAACGGGTTCATCGGGTCGGCCCAGCGGAACACCAGGTTGCGGATGTGCCGCTGCGGTGCCCTCGAACTCGCGCGTGTGCTGGATGGAGCCGGTCGGGCAGGGCTCGACGCAGAGGCCGCAGAACATGCACTTGGCCTCGTCGATGTCGAACTGCGAGACGCACGCGCTGCTTGGGGTTGGCCGGATCCTTCTCCAGGGTGATCTGGATGCAGTTGATCGGGCAGGCGCGCTCGCAGGCCTGGCACCCGGTGCAGATGTCGGTGTCGACCTCGAGGAACCCGCGGTAGCGCGGCGGGAGCATGTCGCGCACCGGCAGCGGCGTCCGGTCCGGGTACTGGACCGTCGATCGGCCGGCGGGCGAGGTACGAGAGGGTGATCGAGAGCCCGTGCCAGAAGGACTTCACCGTGTCCCGGATGGCGCCGGTGTACGCGCGGACGGTCTGAGGCATCGTTCCGGCTCCCCTTACCAGTTGGTGAAGTCGACGCGGTCGCCGACGGCGGAGATGTTCCGCCGGGTCTGGCGGGCGAAGAAGAAGGCGGTCACCACGGCGCCGAGCGACCATCAGCACGCCGGAGACGCTCGAGGCGACCGGCGCCCGGCGCCACCATGAGCTGCCAGAGCAGGGTGGCGACGAAGGACACGAAGGCGAACGGGACCAGGTACTTCCAGCAGAGGCTCATCATCTGGTCGACGCGGATGCGGGGCAGCGTCCAGCGGACCCACACCACCACGTTCAGCACCAGCAGCGTCTTCGTGACGAAGACCACCATGGAGAGGAGCTGCAGGCCCCACCAGCCGAGGCCGGGCAGCTCGCCCGCGCCGCGCGCCGCGGCGAACACCGCGGGGCCGGCGAAGGGCACCTGCCAGCCGCCCAGGAAGAGCGTGACCGCGATGGCGGACATCACCCAGAGGTTCCCGAACTCGACCAGGAAGAAGAGCGCGAAGCGGAAGCCCGAGTACTCGGAGAGGTAGCCGGCCACCAGCTCGGACTCGGCCTCGGGCAGGTCGAACGGCGTCCGGTTGCCCTCGGCCAGCTGCGCGACGAAGAAGATGACGAAGGCGACGCAGCGCGAAGGGGTTGGTGAACACGAACCACTCCCAGGGCCAGGCGCCCTGCGCGCGGATGATGCCCTGCATCGAGAGCGTGCCGGACATCAGCACCGGGACCATCGCCGCCAGGCCGGCCGGGATCTCGTAGGAGATCACCTGCGCCGCGGACCGCATGCCGCCGAAGAGCGCCCACTTGGAGTTGGAGGACCAGCCGGCGATCAGGATCCCCACCACCACCAGGGCGGTCACCGCCGTGATGTAGAAGATGCCGACGTTGAGGTCGGCGGCGATGAGGCTCTCGCCGAACGGCAGCGCCACGAAGACCAGCGCGAAGCCGACCATGACGAAGTAGGGCGCGGCGCGGAAGAGGAGCGCGTCCGCCTCGGCGGGGATGAGGTCCTCCTTCAGGAGGAGCTTCATCGCGTCGGCGAGCCACTGGAAGAAGCCGGCGGCGCCCACGCGGTTGTAGCCGATGCGGCTCTGCATGCGGGCGCTGACCCGCATCTCCCACCAGACGGTCATGCCGGACATGACCGCGGCGAACGAGACGATGATGAGCGCGAGGACCGCCATCACCACGATCCACAGCAGGTGGTAGGCGGTGGGCGACCAGGTGGAGACGTCCACCCCGGCGGCGCGCAGGACCGCCGCGAGCAGGTCCGGCCGGGAGATGGGCGAGAGCGCGAGCACCAGCGAGAGCAGCACGGTGGGGAGGCCGAACCCGACGGCCAGCGTCGCGAGGACGAGGCCGCGGGCGGTCCTGCCCGCGCGCACGCTGAGGTCCTGGGTCTTGATGGTCATCGATCGATCTCCGGGGCGACGACGTCGAGCGACGCGATGAGGGCGACCAGGTCGGCCACCATCAGGCCGCGCGAGATGTCCTCGATGATGCACATGGCGGTGAAGGAGCCGGTGCGGGCCCGCACGCGGTAGGCCTTGTTGGTGCCGTCCGAGACCACGTAGTAGGCCATCTCGCCCGCGGGCGCTCTCGACGCGGGAGAGCGCCTCGCCGGCCTCGGGCTTGATGTTGCGCGGCACCTTGGCGGTGATCTCGCCCTCGGGCATGGATCTCGAGCGCCTGCCGGACGATCTTCGAGGACTCGGCCATCTCGAGGCAGCGCACGTAGTACCGGTCGAAGCAGTCGCCCGGAGGTCCCGTAGTAGCCCTTGCCGACCGGCACGTCGAACTTGAAGCTCGGGTAGGCGCCGTAGGGCAGGTCGCGGCGGACGTCGCAGTCCACGCCCGAGCCGCGCAGGTTCGGGCCGACCAGGCCGTAGTTCGATCGCCATCGGGCCGCGGGATGACGGCCACGTTGGCGAGGCGCTTGACGTAGATCTCGTTGAAGGAGATGAGCCGGTCGTACTCGACCAGGAAGCTGTCGAAGTGGTCGAGGAAGGCGAGGACCTTGTCGCGCCAGCCCTCGGGCAGGTCGAACGCGACGCCGCCGATGCGGTGGTAGTTGTAGGTCAGCCGCGCGCCGCAGAGCGCCTCGATGAGGTCGTTGATGGTCTCGCGCTCGCGGATGCCGTGGAGCATCGGCGTGAACGCGCCGATGTCCATCACCATGGTGCCGACCGAGACGAGGTGGCGAGGCGATGCGGCACAGCTCGCAGGAGATGGCGCGCAGGTACTGGGCGCGCGGCGGCACCTCGAGCTTGAGCAGCCGCTCGACCGCGATGGCGTAGCCCTCGTTGGCGAACATCGCCGCCACGTAGTCGACGCGATCGGTGTAGGGCATGAAGCCCGGGTAGCCGACCAGCTCGCCGATCTTCTCGATCGAGCGGTGCAGGTAGCCGACGTCCGGGATGGCCCGCTTCATCACCTCGCCGTCGGTCTCGACGACGAAGTTGATGACGCCGTGGGTGGAGGGGTGCTGCGGGCCGAAGTTGAGGATCATCTCCTCGGCCTGGCGGTCCACGCGGCTGAGAACTGAGCCTGTCCATGTCGTCTCCCTACGCCTTGGCCGGCTCGGGCTGGGTCGGGCGGCGGCGGCGGCGGCGCGCTTGGCGGCCACCTCCGCCCTGCCGGACGTCGTCGAGCCGCTTCAGCTCGACCAGCGGGTTCTCGCGCACGTTCGAGATGCCGTGCCAGCCGCCCGCCTCCTGGTAGTCCTTGCGGAGCGGATGGCCCGACCCAGTCGTCGGGCAGCATGATGCGGCGGAGGTCGGGGTGGCCGGTGAAGGTGACGCCGAACAGGTCGTACACCTCGCGCTCGAACCAGTTGGCCGTCTTCCAGACGGCCTCGACCGTGTGCACCACCGGGGCGGCGCGGTCGCGTCTCGACCTTCAGCACGATGGAGTGGCGGTGCCGGTACGAGAGCAGGTGGTAGACGATCTCGATGACGTTGCGCTTCGGCCAGTCGACCGCGGTGAGGTCCTCGAGGAAGTCGATGTCGAGCCCGGGCTCGCTCGCGAGGAACCGGCAGACCTCGACGATGCGCTCCGGCTTGACCACGCAGAACGCGTCGACCTTCGGCTCTGAAAGCGGGCCGACGTCCTCTCCGAACCGCGCCTTCAGCCGCTCGTGGATTTCATGAGTCGTCATTCGGTCCTCTTGATGCGCTTCAGGGCGAGTGGGTCGCCCCTTCCGGGCGCCCCGCTCGCCCCGTCCAGAACACAAGCCGGCGCGGCGAAATGTCGCAAAATCGCTGTGCTACGCCGATTCGGCCCCCGGTTTGGCCGGACGACGCTTGGTCGACCAGGGCTCGCTGCGCACGACCTCCTGCAGACGGATCAGGCCCTCGGTCAGCGCCTCGGGGCGCGGCGGGCAGCCCGGGACGTAGACGTCGACCGGGATGACCTTGTCGACGCCCTTGCACACCGAGTAGGCGAGCTGGAAGAGGCCGCCGCAGTTCGAGCAGGAGCCCATCGAGATGACGTACTTGGGCTCGGGCATCTGGTCGTAGAGCAGCTTGGCGCGGATGGCCATCTTGTAGGTGAGCGTGCCGGCCACGATCATGAGGTCGGACTGGCGCGGCGTGGCGCGCGGGATGGCGCCGAAGCGCATCGAGGTCGGCGCGCGGGCCGCCGGTCTGCATCAGCTCGATCCCGCAGCAGGCGAGGCCGAAGGTCAGGTAGTAGAGCGAGCTCGCCCGGACGAGGTTGATGAGGTCGTCGAGCTGGCTGGTGTGAAGGAGCGTGACGTCGCCGCCCACCCCCGGGTCCGTCGTCCGTTCGGCCATCTGGAACCGACCTCCTTCCGCTGCTGCTTCGTCCTGCGGTTGCGTGTGAAGCCTCCGGGCCACGCCGCTCAGGCGGCGCGGCGGTTGCCGCCCGAGGTCGGAGCGGGCTGCTCCTCCTCGCCGGCCGGCGCGCCGAGCGTCTTGACCCACTCGAGATCACCGTGGGCCCACGCCCACACCAGGCCGACCACCAGGATGGCGGTGAAGACGAGGAGCTCGAAGAAGGCCACCCAGGCCAGCCCCGGGCTCGCCTCGGTCCAGCGGCGATAGACCGCCACGACCGGGAAGGTGAGGGCGATGTCGACCTCGAAGATCAGGAAGACGAGGGCGACCAGGTAGAACCGCGGGTTGAAGTTGAACCAGGCAACCCCGACGGGACGCTCACCGCACTCGTAGATGGACGCCTTCTCGGCGTTGGGCCACTTCGGACCCACCGCGCGGGACGCGGCAATTCCACCCAGGGAGAACCCGACTGCGATGACCGCGAAGACCAGTATGGTGCCGAACTCGTAACCCATGGCTGGGGACCTTTTTGTGGACCTATCCCGTCGGCAATTCTAGGGAAACAGGCGCGCGGAGTCTACAGAAGGGGAACCCATTGTCAAGGGGCCGAAACCCGTTGACATTCACAGGTCGGGCAGGCACTTAGAGGGCCTCCTACCCGCCCAGTACCCACTTATGCTGACACCGCTGCAGATCTACTTCCCGATCGGCGTAGTACTGCTGGTGGCCCTCGGTCTGGCCTTCCTCATGATGGGCCTCGCCAACGTCCTCGGACCGCGGCACCCGAGCGTGGTGAAGCAGACCCCATTCGAGTGTGGCTCGGAAGCCGTGGGGTCCGCCCGGAACCGCTTCAGCGTGAAGTTCTACGTCGTCGCGCTCCTCTTCATCGTCTTCGACATCGAGGCTGTCTTCCTCTACCCGTGGGCGGTGCTGCTTCTTCCCGACGGCCAGGGTTACGCGGGGCTGGGGTGGCCGGGCTTCGTGACGATGGGGATCTTCGTCCTCACCCTCGTCGCCGGCCTGATCTACGTGTGGAAGAAGGGCGTCATCGACTGGGCGGATTAGAGAGGAGCGACCGCACAATGTCATCGGAGCTCGACGGGCTTCCCGTCATCGCCACCCGCCGCGACGAGGCGGAGGGCTTCCTCCAGGGCGTGGTGTCGAAGAGCCTGGGGTGGGCGCGCAAGTACTCGCTCTTCACCTACCCCTTCGTCACCGCGTGCTGCGGGATGGAGTACATGACGATGGCCGCCGCCCGCTACGACGCGGACCGGTTCGGCGCCGCCATGCCGCGGTTCTCCCCCCGGCAGGCCGACCTCCTGCTCGTGGTCGGCACGGTGAACTGCAAGCAGGCGCCCATCCTCCGGCGGGTCTACGAGCAGATGACCGAGCCGAAGTGGGTGATCGCCTTCGGCGTCTGCGCCAGCTCGGGCGGCTTCTACGACAACTACGCGACGGTGCAGGGCATCGACCGGATCGTGCCGGTCGACGTGTACATCCCCGGCTGCCCGCCGCGCCCGGAGCAGGTGCTCGACGGCATCATGCTGCTCCAGAAGAAGATCCAGAACCAGGCGCACAAGCTCATCGATCGCCAGCCCCTCCCGCTCGCCGGCGGCGAGCCCGCCCGGCGGTAGGCACGAAGAGGCCATCCATGTCCAAGGCCGTGATCAGCGCGCTCGTGGAGCGCTTCCCCGGCGCCGTCCACGACGCCTACGAGGGCGTCGGCGGCGACGACTGCGCCTTCGTCGAAAAGGACCGGATCGTCGAGGTCTGCCGCTTCCTGCGCGACGACCCCGCCATGCGGTTCAACATGGCGCCCTACATCACGGCGGTCGACTACCTCGGCCAGGAGCCGCGGTTCGAGGTCGTCTACAACCTCCTCTCGACGGCGACCAACGCCCGGATCCGCCTGCGGGTCAGGGTGCCCGAGGGCGAGGGGTGCGTGGTGCCGTCGGTGACCGGCCTGTGGCGCGGGGCCGACTGGTTCGAGCGCTACTGCTTCGACATGTACGGGATCGCGCTTCACCGGCCACCCCGACCTGCGGCGGCTCCTCATGTACGACGAGTTCGTCGGGTACCCGCTGCGCAAGGACTACCCGCTGCGCGGCCGCCAGCCGCTGGTCCCGGAGCGCGACGTGAAGGACATCTACCGCGGCCCGGGGCCGGCGGGGCGCGACTAGCCACTTTCCCGCCCCGGCCCCGCGGCGCGCGGGGCGAGGCGAGCGCCCGGCGGGACCGCGGGCGCGCGGAGGACGAGGATGAGCGAGGCCAAGGGAGTGGAGGTCGTCGATCCGCTGGCGACGCAGGCGGGCGCCGGCGCGCTGGGCACCGGCGCGCTCGACGCGCCGCTGCCGGGCAAGCGCATGCTGGTGAACCTCGGCCCGTCTCACCCGGCCATGCACGGGGTCACCCGCGCCGTGGTCGAGCTGAACGGCGAGATCATCGACTCGATGAAGCTCGACATCGGCTTCCTGCACCGGGGGTTCGAGAAGAGCTGCGAGAACGTCACGTGGACGCAGGTGTTCCCCTACACGGACCGCCTGAACTACGTCAGCTCGATCATGAACAACGTGGGCTTCGCGCTCGCGGTCGAGAAGCTCGCCAAGATCGACGTGCCCGACCGCGCCAAGTACCTGCGCGTCCTCTCGAGCGAGATCCACCGCATCTGCGACCACCTCACCCTGGTGGGCGCGATGGGCATGGAGCTCGGGGCGATGACGGTCTTCCTCTACGCCATCGAGGCGCGCGACCTGCTCTACGACCGGCTGGCCGAGCTGTGCGGCGCCCGGCTCACCTCGAACTACGCCCGCATCGGCGGCGTCACGCGGGACCTGCCGGACGGCTGGGTCGAGAACGACGCTCAGGACGCTCGACCGCGTCACCGAGGTCACCGACGAGATCGACGAGCTGCTCGACCGCAACCGCATCTTCATCGACCGCAGCCGCAACACCGGCAAGGTGTCGCGCGAGGACGCCCTCGACCTCGGCTTCACCGGGCCCTGCCTGCGCGCCTCGGGCGAGCCGTACGACATCCGCAAGGCGGCGCCGTACCTGCGTCTACGACCGGCTCGACTTCGACATCCCGGTGGGCTCCAACGGCGACAACTACGATCGCTACCTGATGCGCATGGAGGAGATGCGCCAGTCCGACGCGATCATCCGCCAGTGCTTCGCGCAGATGGAGCCGGGCGAGTTCATCGTGAAGGACTTCCGCTACGCGCTGCCGCCCAAGCCGCTGGTGTACGGGACCATCGAGGGCCTGATGGCCCACTTCAAGCTGATCATGGAGGGGATCAAGGTCCCGGCCGGCGAGGCGTACAGCTACACCGAGGCGCGCCAACGGCGAGCTCGGCTTCTACGTCGTGTCCGACGGCGGCGGCCGGCCCTACAAGCTCGGCCTGCGCGCGCCGGGCTGGCCGATGCTGGCGGCGCTGCCCGTGCATGATGAGGGCTCGCTGCTCTCCGACCTCATCCCCACCTTCGACACCATCAACATGATCGGCGGCGAGGTGGAGCAGTAGCCTCGCCTCGACCGGGAACAGGGAGCCTGCCGATGGCCGAAGAGAAGAAGCCCGACGCCGCGCCGCCGAAGCCGCCGCCCGGCCCGCCGGCGCCGCCGCCGCCGAAGAACCCCGGGTTCGTCACGTGCGACGATCGACGGCAAGGAGGTGGTCGTGAAGCCCGGCATGACCGTCATCGAGGCGGCCAAGTCGGTCGGCATCGAGATCCCGTACTACTGCTACCACCAGCGGCTCATCGATCGCGGCCAACTGCCGGATGTGCCTGGTCGAGATGTCGAACGCGCCCGGCGGCAAGCTGATGCCGGCCTGCCAGATGACGGTGGCCGAGGGCGTGACGGTCAAGACCGACACGGCCAAGGTGAAGGATCAGCAGCGCGCCGTGCTCGAGTTCCTGCTCCTGAACCACCCGGTGGACTGCGCGATCTGCGACCAGGCCGGCGAGTGCAAGCTGCAGGACTACTACATGGGCTTCGACCGGCAGCCGTCGCGGCTCGACGTGCCGAAGGTCAGCAAGGGCAAGCGGGTGGAGCTCGGGCCCACCGTGACGCTCGACCAGGAGCGCTGCATCCTCTGCACGCGGTGCGTCCGGTTCATGCGCGAGGTCGCCGAGAACCCGCAGCTCGGCGTGGCCCAGCGCGGCAACGAGAGCTTCATCACCGCCTTCCCCGGCAACCCGCTCGACGATCCGCTACGCCGGCAACGTGGTGGACATCTGCCCGGTCGGCGCGCTCACCTCGACCGACTTCCGCTTCCGCGGCCGCGTCTGGTTCATGAGCGCGGCCGCCTCGGTCTGCACCGGCTGCGCGCGCGGCTGCAACACCTTCCTCGACTACCTGAACGACGTCACCTACCGCTACCGCCCGCGGGAGAACGAGGCCGTCAACCAGGAGTGGATGTGCGACCAGGGTCGCGCCTCCTACAAGTACCTGAACGCCGACCGCGTGCTGGCGGCGCGCGAGGGGCGGGGCGCGAAGGCCCGCGCCCTGGCGGTCGGCGCCGCGGCCCGGGAGGCCGCCGCCGCGCTCGCGCCCCACGCCAGGGCGGGGACGCTGGCGGTGCTGCTCTCGCCGGTGGCGTCGCTCGAGGACCTGCTCGTCGCCTGCGCCGTCGCGAAGGACGGGCTCTCGGCCACCCAGGTCTACGTGGGCGGCCGCGCCGACGGCTGGCAGGACGACTTCCTGAAGCGCGCCGACGAGAACCCGAACCGCAAGGGGCTCGAGCTCGCGGCGGCCGCGTACGGCCTCGCCGTCCGGCCCTTCGCGGAGCTCGGCGCCGCGGTCGCGGCCGGGAAGGTGAAGGCGATCTGGGCGGTCGGCACCGAGCTCCCCGACGCCGGGGCGGCCGAGCGGCTCGGGGCGGTCGAGGTGCTGGTGGCGCAGAGCCACAACGACCACCCCGCTCGCCGCGTACGCGAGCCTGCTCCTGCCGGCGGCGCCGCACTCGGAGGCGGACGGCACCTTCGTGAACTTCGAGGGGCGGGCGCAGCGGTTCGTGATGGCCTACTTCCCGCGCGGCGAGGCCCGCCCGCACTGGGCGCTGGCGGCGGAGATCGGCGCCGCGCTCGGCCTCGACCTGCGGGTCGCGAGCGGCCGCGACGTCTTCCGCGCGCTCGGGCCGAAGCTCGGGGCCGCGCTGGGCGACTTCGACGTGGGACAGCCTGCCGTCCATCGGCAAGCGCTTCGGCCTCGTGCCGCTGGCCGCCGGCACCGTGGACGGGCGGCTCGCGGGCAACCGCGACCGCGTGCCGGCCGAGACCACCGAGGACTACCGGCGCGCGCTCTCGCGCACGTCGTAGGAGGGACGGACGGTGAACCGCTTCTTCGGAATGATCCTCGTCTTCGCCGCGCTCTTCGGCGGCCTGATCCTCCTCTCGGCGGGCTGCTACCTGGCGGCCGGCTGGCTCGGCTGGGGCTTCAACGCGCTCGCGCCCGGGGACGGCGTGTCGCGCGCCGCCGTCTTCTTCGGCGCGTCGGTGGCGAACGTCGTCACCATCCTGCTGGTCATCCTGATGACCTCCGCCGCCCTCCTCACGGTGGCGGAGCGCAAGTGGTCGGCGCTGATCCAGAACCGGATCGGCGCCAACCGCATCAAGGTGTTCGGCTCGGCCCTGGGCGGCATCCCCTTCCTGGCGGCCGACGCGCTCAAGATGCTGACCAAGGAGCGGTCCGACACGCGCGGGCGCTCCCGCCTCTTCTACGAGCTCGCGCCGGTGCTGGCCTTCGCGCCGGTGCTGGCGGTGTTCGCCATCGTCCCGGTCGGCCCGCCCATCGACCTGAACCAGATCCCCGGCCTGGTGGGCAGCGCGGCCGCCGGCGCGGTCGAGCAGATCGCCCTCCAGGTCACCACCGTCGACGCCGGCCTGCTCTATCTCTTCGCCATCTCCTCGCTGGCCGTCTACGGGACCGCCCTGGCGGGCTGGGCCTCCAACAACAAGCTGGCCCTGCTGGGCGGCGTGCGCGCCTCCTCGCAGATGATCAGCTACGAGGTGTCGCTCGGCCTGTCGCTGGTGGGCGCCATGCTCGCCTACCGCAGCCTGCGGCTGGAGGAGATGGTGCTCGCGCAGGGGACGCCCGTGATCGGGCCGATCCCGGCGCTCGGGATCCTGATGCAGCCGGTCGGCTTCCTGATCTTCTTCGCCAGCGCCTTCGCCGAGACGAAGCGCGCCCCCTTCGACCTCCCCGAGGGCGAGAGCGAGATCGTCGGCTACTTCATCGAGTACTCGGGCATGAAGTTCGGCCTGCTCTTCCTGGCCGAGTTCGCCGAGATCGTGGTGCTGGCCGGGATCATCACGGCCGTGTTCCTGGGCGGCTGGCACCCGATCTTCTTCGAGGGCTGGCTCCGCGCGAACCTCACGCCGTTCTGGTTCGCGGCGGTCGGCGCGGGCGCCTTCATCGGGAAGATGTTCGTGATGATGTGGCTGCAGCTCACCGTGCGCTGGCTGCTGCCGCGGTTCCGCTTCGACCAGATCCAGAAGCTCTGCTGGAAGATCCTGCTCCCGCGCGGCGCTCGTGAACATCTTCGTGACCGGCGCGGCGCTCCTCATCGATCCGAGCATGCAGCTCCTGGCCTGGATCGGCCTCGCCACCCTCGTCGCCATCGGCGTGATCACCGCCGCGGCGGGCAGCGCCCCCGCCCCGCAGGCGGACCACGGCCACGACACGGCCCACGCGGCCGCGGGACACTGACCCATGCCCTATCCGCTCCCCAACCGGCAGGCCGACCTGCGCGAGTCGATGTACTTCCCGGAGATCATCCGGGGCATCGGCACCATCACGCGCCACTTCCTGCAAGAACCTGTTCTTCTCGCGCGACGCGAACCCGGACGTCCTCGAACCGGCGACGCGGCGGGTTCGGCTACTCGGACAACGTCACCGTGCAGTACCCGGAGGAGAAGGCGCCCTACGCGCCGGGCTACCGCGGCCTGCACCGGCTGGTGCCGCGCGAGGACGGCCGCCCGCGCTGCGTCGCCTGCTACATGTGCGCGACGGCCTGCCCGGCCCAGTGCATCTACATCGAGGCCGGCGAGTACGCGGACGATCCCATCGAGAAGTACCCGGTGAAGTTCGTCATCGACGAGCTGCGCTGCATCGTGTGCGGCTTCTGCGTCGAGGCCTGCCCGAAGGACGCCATCCGGATGGACTCGGGCGAGCACACCCCGCCGTCCTACGAGCGCGCGGCGCAGGTCTGGGACGAGAAGCGGCTCCTGCGCGGTCCGCCCATCTCGTACCAGTACGACCCGTGGCTGCGCCGCGGCTCCCCGTCGATCCCGGCGGAGAAGCTCGAGGAGATGCGCGCCCGCGCCAAGCCCTTCCCGTCCACCGCCACCGACGAGGCGAGCCAGACGCCGGGCTTCTCGGTCCGGACCCTGGCGGCCGAGGCGAGGGAGCGGGCGGAGCTGGCGCTGAAGCGCTAGCCAGCCAGCCGGCCTCGCCACATCCGGCCGGGGGCACAGTTCGCGAAGCGAAGTGTGCCCGGCGCTCCTCACCGGCTGTCCGAAGCGCAGCGTGCCCGGCCGCTCCTCGCCGGCCACGCACCACGAGCGGGCGCATCCTGCCCGGGGGCGGGCCTCGCGTGCTCTCGAAGATCGCAAGGGCGCGCGCCGGCTCCTGGGCCACCTTCGCGGCCCTGGCCCTCGCCGCGGCCCTGGTCGACCTCGGCGCCTTCCACCACCTCGAGCAGGCCGACTCGATCGTGCCGGTGCTGGTCTCGCTCCAGCGCTGGACGCCGTTCTACTGGGACCAGGAGCGGTACGGGATGCTGGTCCCGCTCCTCGCGCTGCCGGTGCGCGACCCGCTCTGGAACCTCCTCCTGCAGCGTGGGCTGCTGGTGCTGGCGGGGCTCGCGGCGGTGGTCCTGCTGGCGCGCCACGTGCTCGCGCGGCGCGACTGGCGAGTCGCGGGGGGCCTCGCGGCGGCGGCGCTGCTGGCCGCGCCGCCGGCCGGGTGGCGCTTCGAGTACCTCGGCGACCAGCCCTACGGCCTCTCCCTGGCGCTCGCGCTGGCCGGCCTCGCCTTCGCCGAGCCCATCGAGGGCGGGCGCCGGGGAGCCCGGCTGGCCGTGGGGCTCGTCCTCGCCGCCGCCGCGCACTGGGTGAACGCGGCGGCGGGCCTGCTGCTCCTGCCGCTCGCCCTCGCGCGCGCCGCGGTGGACCGGCTGGAGGGCGAGCCGGCCCCGGAGGTGCGGCGCCGGCTCACGGTGGAGGCGGCCCTCCTCGCGGCCGGCCTCGCGGCGGGGCAGGCCCTGCTGCACCTCGGGCCGCTGCTGAGCGGCACGCGGCCCCACCAGACGCTCGGGACGCTCCCGCCGGCGGAGTGGCCAGCCGCGTGGGCGGCGCTCTTCGGCAACGCCTGGCGCGCGTCGGGGCCGTGGCCCTGGGCGCTCGCCGCGCTCGCCGGCGCCGGCCTCCTGCTGCTCTCGCTCCCGGCCCACCGGCCGCTCCGCCGCGGCGCGCTGCTCCGGGCGGCCGCGCTCTGCCTGGCCGCGCTCGCGTACGCGCTCGCCACCGGGACGCTGCGCTGGGTGGCGGACAACTCGTTCCACTGGCGCTACCTCGCGCCCTCGGAGGTGCTGGTCCACCTCGCGGCCGTGTCGCTCGTGGCCGAGCCGCTGGCGCGGCGGACCGGGACCCGGGCGGTGGCCGCGGCGGTGGCGCTGGTGCCGCTGGCCGCGCTCTCCGTCTCGGGCCCGCCCTCGCTCGCGCAGGTGCGGGCCGATCTCGGGGCGGCCGCCGGCATGCACGCGCTCGGGGGCCGGCCTGGCGAGGCCGGCGTGACCGCGCGGCGAGCCGCCGACGTGCTCGGCGCCGCCTGCGTGCTGGTGACCGGCGACTACTGGTCGGTCTGGCCGGCCGTGTACCACGCGGCCCTCGACGCGCACGACCGCGGCGAGCCGGCCCCGGCCGTCTACGGCCTCTCCTTCCGGTCGAGCCCCACCGCGCCGGCCTGGACGGAGCGGCCGCGCGAGGCGCTGCGCATCTGCCGGGTGCGGGGGGAGGAGACCGAGGCGGAGCGCCAGCTGCGCGGCTTCCACCTCTGGCCGGCGCGCGTGATCGAGCGGCGGCCCACCGTGGACGTGCTGATCGCCGAGCCGCCACCGGCCGGCGGGAGCTGAGCGGGCGGTCACCGCGTGGCGCGGACGCCACGGCGCGCGGCGACGTAGGCCGCCACCGCGAAGCCGATCACCACCCCGGCCACCGGCGGGCCGGCCACGTCCACCCAGTCCACGGCCCGGGCCGGGTGGAACATCCGCGCCAGCGCGGCGCCGAGGTCGAAGGTCGCCCCGGCCCCGCGGGCCGCCTTGAGCGCCGCCAGGATCGCCGAGGCCAGGTAGGCGACGGTGGTGCCGATCAACGCGCCGCCGAGGCCGCGGCCGGCCAGCTCCGCCAGGGTGGCCGGCGTGCCGTAGGCGGGCGGCGCGCCCTCCTCGTCGAGCGCCTCGGGGATGTCGCGCGATCGCCAGGGGACGAAGCGCTGCAGCATGAGCAGGCCCGGGATGGCCGCCGGCACCGTGAGCACGAAGAAGTCCCGCCACCCGATGGCGTCCACCAGCGCGCCCGCCGGCGGGCCGGCGAAGGTGCGCCCGAGCGCGAAGATGCTGGAGAAGAGCGCGTACTGGGTGGCGCTGAAGCGCCGCTGGGTGAGCCGGAGCAGGAGGACGCCGAAGGCGCCGGTGCCCATGCCGCTGGTGCCGGCCTCGAAGAAGGCCGCGGCGTACATGACCGGGCGGTTCACGCCCGCCGCGATGATGGCGACGTAGCCCAGGTTCGAGACGGCCTGGAGCAGGCCGAAGATCCACAGGGCGCGGCCGACGCCCATGGACGTGCTGAGGATCCCGCCCAGGAAGGTCCCGGCGATGGTCGCGACGATCCCGATGGTCCCCTGCGCGAGGCCGATGTCCACCGGATCGAAGCCCACCTGGCCGAGGAAGGGCGAGACCAGCGAGGTCGCCAGGTTGTCGGCGAACTTGTAGAGGAAGAGGAAGGCGGCGATCTCGAGCGCGCGCGGGTGGCGGAAGAAGCCCACGAACGGCTCCCAGACGGCCTGGCGCAGCGTGCGCGGCGGCGCCGGGGGCACGTCCGGCTCGGGGGCCTTCGCCGTGACCACCGCGAAGGGCAGGAAGCTGGCGGCGATGGCGGCGAAGGTCGGGGCCCAGCCGAGCCGCGGCCCGAAGGTGTTCACCACCCGGCCGACGAACATGCCGGCGCGGGCCAGCGCGTTCCGCGCCCCCACCGCCAGGCCGCGCTCCTCGGGGCGGAGCACCTCCACGGTGTAGGCGTCGTAGGCGATGTCCTGGGTGGCGGAGGCGAACGAGACGAGCAGCGTGAGGAGCGCGATCACCGGGACGGTGGGGTGCCCGGCGTTCAGCGCGAAGGCGCCCAGCGACACCACCAGCATGGCCTGGCCGATCAGGATCCAGGCCCGCTTGCGGCCCCAGCGCGGCGCGAAGCGGTCGACCAGCGGCGACCACACGAACTTGAACGCGTAGGGGATCTGGGCGGCGCTGACCAGGCCGATGGTCTTGATGTCGATCCCCTCCTGCTGCATCCAGTACGGCACCACGTACAGGACGATGCCGAGGGGGAGGCCGGAGGGGAAGGAGAGGAGGGTGACGACGCCGGTGCGCCGGCTGGTGAACGCTCGGCGGAGGGACTCGCGGGTGCTGAGCTTCTCGGGGGGCACGCTGCCGACGAAGGTAGGCGAGATGCAGCCAGCCGGCTACTAACCCGCCGGGCGGACCGCGCGCGCGAACGCCTCGGCGCCGAGCGTGTTCAGCACCTCGCCGCGGCGGGCCCAGCCGCGCCGCGCCGTGGTGACCGCGAAGCGGCAGGTAGCCGAGCGCCGCGGTGGAGTGGGCGTCCACCGACAGGACCAGCGGGATGCCGCGGTCGCGGGCGGCGCGGATCCAGCGCGGCTCGAGGTCGAGCCGGCGCGGATCGCCGTTCACCTCCACCGCGCCGCGCGAGCGGCCAGCGCGTCGAGCACCTCCTCCACCCGGCAGGCGTAGGGCTCGCGGTCGCCCAGGAGCCGCCCCAGGCCGTGCCCCCAGATCTTGAACACCGGCTGCGACATGGCCGCGACCAGGCGGCGCGTCATCTGGTCCTCGTCCATGCGCATCCGCGAGTGGACGCTCGCGACCACCACGTCGAGCCGCTCCAGCACCTGGTCCGGCCAGTCGAGCGCGCCGTCCTCGAGGATGTCCGCCTCGGTGCCCCTTGAGCAGCCGGATCCGGACGCGCGCCTGCACGGCGTCGATCTCGTCCCACTGGCGGCGCAGCCGGTCGACGTCGAGGCCGCCCGCGTAGCCGGCGGTGCCCGAGTGATCGGTGATGGTCAGGTACTCCACCCCGAGCGCCTCGGCGGCCCGGGCCATCTCCTCCACCGTGGCGCGCCCGTCCGACCAGACCGTGTGGCAGTGGACCAGGCCCCGCACGTCCTCGGCCCGCACCAGGTCGTCCGGGAGCGTCCCCGCCAGCGCCGCCTCGATCTCTCCCAGGTCCTCGCGGAGCTCGGGCGGCACGAAGGGCATGCCCAGCGCCGCGTAGAGCGCCGCCTCGCTCGCCACCGGCACCTTGGCGGCCGGGTCGGGCGGCGCCTCCGCGGGGGCGGGCGCGGCGCCGCGGGCGGCGCGGGGCGGCAGCCGGTGGAGCCCCCACTCGCTCAGCGTGTACCCGTGGTCGCGCGCGATGCCGCGCAGCCGCACGTGGTGCGCCTTCGAGCCGGTGAGGTGGTGGAGGAGGGTGGGGAAGTCCTCGGGCGGCACCACCCGGAGGTCCACCTGGAGCCCGGAGGCGAGCCGGACGGTGGTCTTGGTGTCGCCGCGCGCCAGCGTCTCGGCGGCCAGCGGGTAGGAAGCGAGGCGGGCCGAGAGGGCGGCCGGGTCGCGCGAGGCGGCCACCAGGTCGAGGTCGCCCACCTGCTCGCGGCCGCGCCGGGCCGAGCCGGCCAGCTCGACCGACTCCGCCGCGGGCGAGGACCTGAGGTGCGCGAGCAGCCCGTCCGCCGCCTCGAGGGCCTCGGAGAGCAGGACGCGTCGGTCCGCGGCCTGCGTGCGCGCGCGGCGGATGCCCTCCAGGATGCGCTGCTCGGTCTTCTCGCCGAACCCCTTCACCGCCCGCACCCGCCCGTCGAGGCAGGCGGCCTCGAGGCCGGCCACGTCCTCGATCCCGAGCGCGGCGTGCAGGGCGGCGATCTTCTTCGGTCCGAGATCCGGCAGCGCCAGGAGCTCGAGGATGCCGGGCGGGTGGCTGGACCGGAGCCGCTCGAGCAGGGGGGTGGTGCCGGTCGCGTGAAGGTCGGCGATCTTCCTCGCGAGCGCCTCGCCCACGCCGGGGAGCTCGGTGAGCCCCCCGCGCGCGATCCGCTCGCCGAGGTCGTCGGCCAGCCCCTCCACCGCCCGCGCGCCGTTCTCGTACGCGCGGATCTTGAACGGGTTCTCGCCCTCCACCTCGAGCAGGGCCCCGATCTCCCGCAGCGCCCGCGCCACGCCGAACTTGTCCAGCATCGGGGGCTTATATACCGTCCGGGCGCGCCGGCCGCCGCCGCGCGCGGTGGGCCGGACCGGACGGAGCGAGCCATGGGACACCACGAGCACAGGCGCGAGGGGCCGAGGTCGGTGCGGGTGTTCGTGGTCACCGCCTCGGACACCCGCGGCGAGGCGGAGGACACGAGCGGCGCCTTCCTGCGCGAGGCGGCCGCCCGCGCCGGCCACGCGGTGGTCGGCTACCGGGTGGTGAAGGACGAGCCGGCGGCGCTCCGCGGCGCGCTGGAAGAGGCGGCCCGGGCCGGCGCGGAGGCGGTGGTCGTGAACGGCGGCACCGGCATCGCGGGGCGCGACCGCACCTACGAGGCGGTCTCGGCGGTGCTGGAGAAGCGGCTCGACGGCTTCGGCGAGCTCTTCCGGATGCTCTCGTTCCAGGAGATTGGGAGCGCCGCGATGCTGTCGCGGGCGGTGGCCGGCGTCTGGGGCGGGCGGGCCGTCTTCTCGGTGCCCGGCTCGGAGGCCGCCGTGCGGCTCGCCTGGGAGCGGCTGATCGGGCCGGAGCTGGGCCACGTGGTCCGCGAGCTGCGGAAGGACGCCGCGCCGGCGCCGGGCTCGGCCACGTAGCAGTTCGCCGCCCTGCGGGCGCGACGTCGAGGCGGCGCCGCCGCCTGCCGGGCTCGCGCTCGCGCTGTCCGCGGCGTCGCCCGGTCGGCCGCGATAAGGATGGGCCGATGCCGCGCCGCCCCCGCGTCCTCTCGCCCGCCCGCGCCGACGCGCTCCGGCCGCTCCTCGAGCGGCTCGACGCGGCGCTCGACCGGCGCGCGAGGGTGGCGGCCGATCCGGTGGAGTTCCCCCGCGCCTGCCGCGACCCCGACGACGCCGAGGTGGCCGGGCTCGTCGCGGTGAGCCTCGCCTACGGCCGGGCAGACGTCTTCAAGCCGGTGGTGGCGCGAGCGCTCGCCGCCATGGGTCCCTCGCCGGCGCGCTTCGCCGACGCGTTCGCCCGCGCGCCGGATCCGGCGCGCTTCGAGGGGCTGGTCTACCGCTTCAACCGCCCGGCCGACCTGCGCGCCCTGGTCGCCGCGGTGGGCGAGGTGCGCGGGCGCCACGGCTCGCTCGGCGCCCGCTTCGCGGCGCTGTTCCGCGAGGAGGGGAGCGGCCCGGGCGCCCTCCGCCCGGCGCTGGCCCGCTTCGCAGGCGAGCTCCGGGAGGCGCCCGCCGCGGCCGCGCAGCTCCGGGGACGCGGGGGTCGCGGCCTCCGCCACCTCCTGCCCGACCCGGCCGGCCCCGGCGCCTCCAAGCGCTGGAACCTCTACCTCCGCTGGATGGTGCGCGGCCCGGACGCCGTCGACCTCGGGCTCTGGAGAGAGGTCCCGGCCTCGGCCCTGGTGGTCCCGCTCGACACCCACGTCCACCGGGTCGCGCGCGCCCTCGGCCTCACCGCGCGCCGCGACGCGAGCTGGCGCACCGCCGAGGAGATCACCGCCTCGCTCCGGCGGATCGATCCCGCCGACCCGGTCCGCTTCGACTTCGCGCTCTGCCACATGGGGATGAGCGGCCTCTGTCCGGCCCGGCGCGACGCCCGGCGCTGCCGGGCCTGCGTGCTCGGCGCGGCCTGCCTCTCCCGGGCGCGCTGGCTGGCCTCCGACATCCGGCCGAGGCACGGCTCGCGAAGCGAGGCGTGACCGGCCGCTCCTCGCCGGCCAGGCACGCCGGCCGGCTCGCCCCGGCGCAGCTCGGGTCTCGTCAGTCCACCGGCAGGTTCATCTTCCGGAGCTCCGCCGCGTAGCGTGGGTCGTCCCGGATCCTCCGCAGCAAGGGATCGTACTTGAGGCTGCGGAGGTGCAGGCGTGAGACGCCGCGCCCGCCGCGCTGCGCGACGGCGCGGTCCAGCCACTCGAACGCAGCGTCCTTGTCGCCGCGCCAGGCGTAGACGAGCGCGATCTCGTACGGGTCGCCGTCCCCGAACCGGGCGCGCAGCGTGTCGAGGGCCTCCTGCTCCTGGGCGAGGTTCCCGAGATCGTGCTCCGCCAGCGCGGTGCCGGCGAGGCGGATCACCTCCCACTTGTGGCGCTGGAAGGTGGCGAGCGCTCCAGCCGGCTGTCCCAGGAGCAGCTGGGACACCCCGAGCGCGCGCTGCGCGTAGATGTGCTCCGGCGCGATCTCGAGGGCACGGCTCGCGGCGTCGCGCGCGAGCTGGGGGCTGCCGCTGCCATTGTGATAGTTCGCGAGGAAGGTCCAGGCCCACGCGTAGAGGGGATCGAGCTCGATGACCTTGTGCGCGATCGCGATCGCCTCGGGGACGCGGCCGAGCAGCGCGAGCAGGTGGCTCTTTCGCACCAGGATGTTCGTGTCGCGCGGGTTCAGCGCGAGCGCGCGCTCGAAGTCGGCCTGCGCGCCGGCCCAGTCCCACTCGACGGACGTCCTCATCCACCCCCGCGCCGACCAGCACTCCGCCAGGTCCGGGGCGAGCGCGACCGCCTTCTCGGCCGCGCTCGTCGCGCGGTGGATCGCCTCCTCCACCGCGGTAGCCGTCCCGCCTCGCGACAGGTACACGGCCGAGTTGAGGATCGAGACCGACAGCCAGGCCCACGCGGGCGCGTACTGCGGGTCCCGCGCCAGCGCTCGCTCGAGCGCGGTCACCGCGCGGCTCATGCCGTCCGCGGTGCCGAGATCGAAGAAGTGACGGCCCAGCAGGTACTCGTTGTAGGCGTCGGGGTTGGTGGTCCGGTGGACCTTCACGCCCGGATCACGGCCAGGCAGGAGCTTCACCCGGAGGGCCTCCACGACCGCGCGGGAGATGTCGTCCTGCACCGCGAAGATGCCGGTCAGCTCGCGATCGTAGGTCTCGGACCACAGGTGCTTCTCGCCGGCCACCTCGACGATCTGCGCGGTGACCCGCACGCGATTCCCCTCCTTGCGGACGCTCCCCTCCAGCACGGCCTCCACGCCGAGCTCCCGTCCGATGTCCGCGAGGCGGACGCTCTTCCCCTTGAAGAAGAAGGACGAGGTCCGCCCCGCGACGCGCAGGCCCTCGACGTGCGCGAGCGCGTTGACGATCTCCTCCGCGACGCCGTCGGCGAAGTACTCCTGGTCCTTGCTGGCGCTCAGGTCCACGAACGGGAGCACGGCGATGGAGGGTGCGCCGGCCCCGCCGGTCCCGCTCCCCCGTGCGTGCGACACGAAGTAGTACGTCACGCCGGGGGCGGCGACGAGTAGCCCGAGCCCCACGAGCGCGGCCGCGACGCGCGCGTCGATCCGACGGCCAGCCGGGGAGACCTTTGGCTCGACGCCGGCCGGGGGTGCGGCCTCGCCGCCCAGGATCCAGGCGACCAGGGCCACCACGGGGAAGCCGAGGCCCAGCACGAGGACGACGAAGGTGAGCGTCCACTCGGGCAGGTGCAGGGCGTGGATCACCGGCTCCGCCACCTCGACCAGGGCGAACGCGAGGACGCCATACGCCGCGACCGCCCGGAGCACGCGCTTCACGTGCCGGTGTCGCAGCTCGCGCAGCCAGTGGATGAAGTGCTCGAGCTCCACGCCCACCCCCTGAGCGCTGGAACCTTACGGGGCGCCGGAGCTGGCGCCCGTCCCGGTCAGGCCACACGGCGGTTTCAATGACCTGAACGGACGAGGGTCGTCAGCCGACGTTCGGGGCGCGGGCTGCCGCTCCCGGGCGGATCAACGCGCAGATCACTCAAGCTGACGCCGGCCGGCTACACCCGGCGCAGCTTCTGCCGGAGCTCGAGGGCGATCTCGCCCTCCCGGAACACGCGCACGGTGCCGGTGGTCTGCGAGACGGTGATGGCCACCGCCTTCGACTCGGCGCTGATGGAGGCGGCGGCGCTGTGGCGCGCGCCGAGCCCCATGGGCAGCTTCACGTCGCGCGACATGGTGAGCAGGTAGCGCCCCGCCGCCAGCACCACGCCGTCCTCGCGGATCACGAAGGCGCCGTCCAGGGCCGAGAAGGTCTTCACCGCCTCGCGGATGGGTGGGTCGAGCGCGTTCCGCTCGGCCTCGCTGATCCCCTGGAACGGGTTCAGGATGAGCTGGCGGCTCTTCTCCATCACCGCGGTGGAGTCGCCGATCACCACGATGGTGCCGACCGCGCGGCCCTCGTACCCCTCGGCGCCGATCTCCATGGCGGTGTGGATGAGGCTCTCCACCACCTGGGTCGAGAAGCCGTGCGGCAGCCCGAGGGTGTCCACCCGGATCTTCTCCTCCGGGTCCTCCGACCCGATGACCACCTTCACGAGCGTGTCCATCACGCGGTCGTCGCCCGGACCGCACAGCGCGAGCACGGTGTCGCCGTCCCGGAGGATCCCGCTGGACTGCGCCGCCACCACGGCCACCTTGATCTTCTCGACGCGGGTGTAGTCGTAGGGTGGGATGACCACCGCGGTGTACTTCTTGGCCTTGAGCTGGGCCACCAGCCCCTCGCTCGTGACGGCGTACACGAGCTTTCGCTTGATGGGCCTGCCCCGCATCTCGCCGGTGGAGAGCGGCTGGTCCGAGACGTAGAGGAGCCGGTCCACCTCCTGGCGCGACAGGAGCGCCAGGGCGCTCCGGAGGAACTCCCTGTCGAGCTTGCCGTCGGGCATGGCGCGAGGATCCGACGCCCGGGCGCCCGAGTCAAAGCTTCGGGCCGAGGGCCGCCCGGCCCTCGCCCGGCGGCGCCGACCGGCCGCACCGGGCCGCCCCGCGCGCCCCGGCCCGCCTTGACACGGCCACCCCCGGCGTTTAGGTTCTCCGCCTTCTTTTTCGGCTCCGGGCGGTCCTCCGGAGCGGGGTGAGCGCTTGAACAAGAAGGACGTGAAGCGGTTCAAGACGATGCTCGAGGAGTCGAAGCGGCAGCTCCTCGTCCAGGCGAAGAAGACCCTCACCGAGGAGGCCTCCTTCGACACGGACGATCTGCCGGACGAGATCGACCTCGCCTCCAGCGAGTACACCCAGTCGATGATCTTCCGCCTGCGCGACCGGGAGAAGTTCCTGCTCGCCAAGATCGACAAGGCGCTCGGGCGCATCGAGAACTCGACCTTCGGGATCTGCGAGAAGTGCGAGGAGGAGATCTCGCTGAAGCGCCTCGAGGCCCGCCCGGTCACGACGCTCTGCATCCGCTGCAAGGAGGAGCAGGAGCAGAAGGAGAAGTCCTTCGGCTAGCCAGCCGGCTCAGCCGTCCACGCGCAGGAGCTGGCCGCCGACGAGGAGCTGATCGCCCGGCGCGAGCCGCGCGGGGCCGGAGAGGCGCACGAAGGTGCCGTTCGAGCTGCCCAGGTCCTCCACCGTGACCACCTCGCCCTTCACGTCCAGCCGGGCGTGGCGGGCGGAGACGTAACGGTCCGCCGGAAAGGTGACGCACCCGGCCTCCCGGCCGACGGGGTTGTCCCCCTCGCCGAGCGGGAAGACCTCGCCGAGGCCCCCTCCCTCGAGCAGCTGCGACAGGCGGAAGCGGCTCCCCGGGTCCGCCGCGCCGAAGGGCCGGGCGCCCGGCGTGGAGGGCGGCGCCAGCCCGCGCGGCTCCAGGCGCAGCAGCTGCCGTCCGACCCGGAGCTCCGCCCCCACCCCCAGCCGGCGCGGCCCGTGTATCCGCAGAAACGTCCCGTTCAGGCTGCCGAGGTCCTCCACCGACAGCACCCCATCGCGCAGCGTGAACCGCGCGTGCAGGGGCGACACCGACGGATCGTCGGCCACCCGGATCGATCCCCCGGTCCGCCCGCAGATCGCCTCGGGCGTCGCGAGCGCGTGGACCGCGCCGGGGAGGCCGTCGGTGCGGACCATGGTGAGTCGGACGACGAGGCCCGGGCGCGTCGGACGCGGGGTGGAGCGGCCGCCGGCCGGCGGGGTCGTCGCGGCGCGCGCCGTCGCGGCCGGTGCCGTGACCGGGGCGCCGCACTGGCCGCAGAAGCGCGAGCCGGCGGGGAGCGGCGCGCCGCACGGGGCGCACGCGCCAGGCTCGGGCGCGGCACCGCCGTCCACCGCTCCGCCGCACCAAGGGCAGAGCGGCTCGCCGCCCCGGGACTCCTGCCCACACCGCGCGCACCGCCGCATGCCGGCCATTATCCCCCGCGCCGGCGGCGGCGCGGGTCCCCGGAACGCGGGGCGGACCGTCGACCGGGCGTGGGCGCGGCGGCTACAGTGCCCACACGCCGCGACCCACCGGCGCGCGGGTGGCCGCCCGCGATCAGCGGAGCTTGTCCTCGACCGAGCGGACCTTCCCGTCGATGGAGTGCTCCGGCCGGTCGCGCCGGTCGTCGATCTTCATGAAGGTCGAGACCCTCACCGCACCCTCCGTGAAGGGGTGCTCGTGCATGCGCCGGATCACCGCCAGGATCTCGTCGAGGTCCCCCTCGATGATCGTCCCCATGGCGGTGAGCTGGCTCTTGAGCGAGGTGCCGCGGAGGATCCGCTCCACCCCCGCCACGTAGCGCGAGACGCTCGGCGTGCCGGTGCCGAGCGGGGTGATCGAGACGAAGACGACGGCCATGGTGGACCTCCTGGGATCGATCGGCTCAGCGCTCGACGAGCGAGACCCGCAGCACCTCGCGGCCGAGCCGGACCACGTCGCCGTCGCGCAGCGCGTGATCGGCGCGCGAGGGCAGCCGGACGAAGGTGCCGGTCTCCGAACCGAGGTCGCGCAGGCGCGCCGAGCCGTCGGGCTCGAGGCGGAGCTCGGCGTGGACCGGCGCGACGGTCGGGTCGTCCCCCAGCCCGATGGCCGCGCCCCCGCGCCCGATGACCACCACCGGCCCGCCGCGCACGTGCACGCGGCCCGGCGCACCGCCCTCGAGCAGCTCCTCCACCACCACCGCGTCCTGGGGCGGCCGCGGGGCGCCCAGGCGGTGGGTGCCGTCGGCCGCGGGCGGCGGCGACGGCGGCAGCGGCCCGGCGTAGCGCAGGACGCGGTCGCCCACCACGAAGGCGTCGCCCGGGAGCAGCGCCGCGACCGCGTCGCCGCGGAGCCGCAGGTAGCTCCCGCCCGGCGAGCCCTGGTCGAGCAGGCGCAGCGCACCATCGCGCCAGATGAAGGTGGCGTGGTGCGGGGCGAGCGCCGGATCACCGGGGAAGGAGAGCCCGCCCGGTCCACGGCCGACGGGGGCCGCGCCGGGCGCGAGCCGGTAGGCGACGCCGCGGACGCCGACGCCGCGCTCGAGCACCAGGGTGGCGCCTGGCGTCCGGGCCGCGGAGGCCGGGACCGCGCGGTCGGCGGAGCCTCCGCCCTTCGCATAGGAGCGGACCAGCGCCGCGCCCGGGGTCGCCGGCAGGGGCTCAGCCGCGGGGGCGTCGTCCGGCGGGTGGGGCCCGGGCGCCGCCCGGAGCGGCTTCCCGCAGGCCGTGCAGGCGTCGGTGCCCGGGTCGTTGTAGGCGTCGCAGTCCCGGCAGACCCTGCCCAGGATCCCGGTGAGCCGCCCGAGCTCCACCTCCGCGCCGCAGCCCGGGCAGCGGTCGATGGTCGGCTCGAGGGCTGCGCCGCAGGCGGGGCACTTCACCAGGGACCTCCGGAGAGGCGAGACGTTAACCCGCCGTCGCGGGTCGGCTCAACCGCCGCGGGCCCGGGTGCGCCTCCCGAGGCCGGGGAGCGCGGTGTCCCGGGCGTCCCCGGCCCCCCGGCCGGCCGCCCGTGGCACGGGCTGTCGCGCTGCGTTACGGATCAGGCATGCTAGGCGGAGCCAACCCAGGCTTGCCGCACGCGGACGCTAACCGTTACGCTGGTCCTTCCCCTTTGCTGCGCTTGAACGACATCCTCGATCGGGTCTCCGGGTACCACCCGGACCCGGATCTCGACCTCGTCAAGAAGGCGTACGTCTACAGCGCCAAGGTGCACCAGGGGCAGATCCGCAAGTCGGGCGAGCCGTACCTGGTCCACCCGCTCGAGGTGGCCGGGATCCTGGCCGAGCTCAAGCTGGACGAGTCCTCGGTCGTCACCGGGCTGCTCCACGACACCATCGAGGACACCCTCGCCACCAAGGGGGAGATCGCCGAGCTCTTCGGCGCCGAGATCGCCGACCTGGTCGACGGGGTCACCAAGCTGTCCCAGTTCACCGCCGCCAACACCCAGGAGGAGAAGCAGGCGGAGAACTTCCGCAAGATGGTGGTCGCCATGGCGAAGGACATCCGTGTCCTGCTCGTCAAGCTGGCCGACCGAACCCACAACATGCGGACGCTCCAGTCGATGAAGCCGGAGTCGCAGGAGCGGATCGCCCGCGAGACCCTCGACATCTACGCGCCGCTCGCGCACCGGCTCGGGATCCAGTGGATCAAGACCGAGCTCGAGGAGCTGTCCTTCAAGTACCTGCGGCCGGCCGAGTACGCGACCCTGACCGAGAAGGTCGGCGCCCGGGCCCGCGAGAAGGAGCGGTTCGTCGCGGAGGTGGTGGAGCTCATCCGCCGCAAGCTGACCGACGCCGGGCTGCACGGCGACGTCTCCGGGCGGGTGAAGCACGTCTACTCGATCTGGCGGAAGATGCAGCAGCTGGACACGGAGTTCGACCAGATCCAGGACGTGGTGGGCTTCCGGGTCATCGTGGACTCGGTGGCCGAGTGCTACGAGTCGCTCGGCCTCATCCACGCGCTCTGGAAGCCGGTGCCCGGGCGCTTCAAGGACTACGTCGCCATCCCCAAGCCCAACCTGTACCAGTCCCTCCACACCACGGTGGTGGGGCCGGCCGGAGAGCGGATCGAGGTGCAGATCCGGACCAAGGAGATGCACCGCATCGCCGAGGAGGGCGTGGCGGCGCACTGGGCCTACAAGGAGAAGGGGCGCGACGGGAAGGGGAAGGAGCTGTCGCGCAAGGACGCCGAGTCGTTCGGCTGGCTGCGGCAGCTGGTCGAGTGGCAGCGCGAGCTGGCCGATCCGCGCGAGTTCCTCGAGACGGTGAAGGTGGACCTCTTCTCCGACGAGGTCTTCGTCTTCACGCCGAAGGGCGCGGTCAAGAGCCTGCCGCGCGGCGCCACGCCGGTGGACTTCGCCTACACCATCCACTCCGAGGTGGGCGAGCGCTGCGTCGGCGCCAAGGTCAACGGGAAGCTGGTCCCGCTCCGCTACAAGCTGAAGAACGGCGACACGGTCGAGATCATGACCAGCGCGAGCGCGCACCCGTCGAAGGACTGGCTCACCTTCGTCAAGACCAGCCGGGCGCAGGCCCGCATCAAGCAGTTCATCCGGCAGGCGGAGCACCGCCGCTCCATCGAGATCGGCCGCGAGATGGCCGAGCGGGAGTTCCGGCGCTTCGGGCTCACGCTCAACAAGCTGCAGAAGGCCGGCGAGCTGGACGAGGTGTCCGCCCACTTCGGCTACCGGCAGCCGGACGACCTGCTGGCCGGGATCGGCTACGGGAAGGTGTCGCCGGCGCAGGTGCTGGCGCAGATCCTGCCCGCCGAGAAGCTGGCCGCGGCCCCGCCGCCGGCCGAGCCGGCGCACACGAGCCGCATCACCGAGCTGTTCCGGAAGATGGCCGGCCGCCCGATCGAGGGCGTGCGGATCAACGGCATCGACGACGTGCTCGTGCGCTACGGGAAGTGCTGCAACCCGGTGCCGGGCGACGCCATCGTCGGCTTCATCACGCGCGGCCGCGGCGTGACGGTGCACACCGCCTCCTGCGACAAGGTGCTCGGCAACGATCCCGATCGTCGGGTGGACGTCTCCTGGGACGTGCGCGGCGACCTGAAGCGCCCCGTCTCGATCCGCGTCATCGCCACCGACCGCCCCGGCATCCTGGCCAAGATCTCCCAGACCTTCACCGAGGCGGGGGTGAACATCTCGCAGGCCAGCTGCCGCACCACCCCCGGCGAGCGCGCGGTGAACGAGTTCGAGGTCACCGTGGGCGACCTGAAGCAGCTCAACTCGGTCATCCGCAACATCGAGCGGATCGACGGGGTGCAGTCGGTCCAGCGCGTGTGACGGCCGTCGTCTAGAATCGACGCCATGAAGACCCCCATCTCCACGACCGCCGCCCCGGCCGCCATCGGCCCGTACAGCCAGGGGATCGAGGCCCGCGGCGCGCGCACGATCTACCTCTCCGGACAGATCCCGCTCGACCCCGCCAGCGGCGAGCTGGTGAAGGGGACCATCGAGGAGGAGACCGCCCGCGTGATCGAGAACGTGCGCGGGGCGCTGGCCGCGGCCGGGGCGGGCTTCGAGCACGTGGTGAAGACGACGGTGTTCCTCACCGACCTCGGCGACTTCGCCCGGATGAACGCCGTCTACGGCCGCCACTTCGACGCCGTCCCGCCGGCCCGCTCCACCGTGCAGGTGGCGGCGCTGCCGCGCGGGGCGCGGGTGGAGATCGAGGCGGTCGCGGTCCTGGACTGACCGGCCCGGCCGGCATGCGCAGCCGGCGAGGAGTGGCCGGCACGTTTCGCTTTCGGGGCGAGCCGGGAGGAGCGGCCGGGCACATTTCGCTTCGCGAACTGTGCCCGGCCGGAGGTTGGAGGCCGGCTGGCTACGGCTCCTCGTACTCGAACCGCTGGCCGGTCCAGTTCCGGAGCACCCACCGCTTGCCCTCGTGCGAGACCACGTAGTCGGGGTTCACGGGGATCTTGCCGCCGCCGCTCGGCGCGTCGACCACGAACTGCGGGACCGCGAGGCCCGAGGTGTGGCCGCGCAGCGCCTCGATGATGCGGATGCCGGTCTCGACCGGCGTGCGGAAGTGGCTGATGCCGCGCGCGAGATCGCACTGGTAGATGTAGTACGGCCGGATCCGCATGAGCAGCAGCTTGTGGTTGAGCGCCATCACCACGGCCGGATCGTCGTTCACGCCCTTGAGGAGCACCATCTGGTTGCCGATCACGCAGCCGGCGTCGGCCAGGCGCCGGGCCGCCTCGAAGGCCTCGGCGGTGCACTCCTTGGGGTGGTTGAAGTGGGTGTTGACGTAGACCGGGTGGTGGTGGCGGAGCATGTAGACGAGGTCGTCGGTCACGCGCTGCGGGAGCGTCACCAGGTTCCGCGTGCCCAGCCGGAAGATGTCGATGTGCGGGATGGCCCGGAGGCGGCCGAGGATGTAGTCGAGCCGCTCGTCGGACAGCGAGAGCGGATCGCCGCCCGAGATCACCACGTCGCGGATCTCCGGGTGCGCCGCGATGTACGCCAGGGACTCCTCGATCTGCCGCTTGGCGGCGGCGCTGGTCGGGTCGGAGACCTTGCGCTTGCGCGTGCAGTGCCGGCAGTACACCGGGCAGTTGTGCGTCGTGTAGAAGAGGACGCGGTCCGGGTAACGGTGGGTGATGCCCGGCACCGGCATGTCCCGCTCCTCGGCGAGCGGGTCCTCGAGGTCGGAGGGGAGGATGTTCAGCTCGCCCAGCGTCGGCACCGACTGCAGCCGGATGGGGCAGGCGGGGTCCTCGGGGTCCATCAGCGCCGCGTAGTAGGGCGTGATGCCCATGTGGAACTCGGCGTCGGTCTCGACCGCCGCGCGGCGCTCCTCGGGCGTCACCCGGATCACCCGCTCGAGCTGGTCGAGCCGGGTGACGCGCTCGCGCTGCTGCCAGTGCCAGTCGTTCCAGAGCGCGTCGGGCGCGTCCCCCCAGATCGATCGCGGACCGGGCGGGAAGCGCGAGGTGACGGTCGCGGCGGGGCGGATCCCGTCGCCGGCGGGGGCGTGGACGTGGCGCCCGTCGCCGTTCGCCCGCTCGGGCGCCCGCCCGGCGGCCGCCAGGTCGATGTCCCCCACCACGGGAAGGTTGGACATGTCTCGCTCGCTCTCCCGGGGACCCGTCGAAGGCCCGCCACGTCAGATCCCTAACACTGCTCCCCCCGGCTGACACGGGCGCGGAGGACGGGCGGCTCGACCTGGAGGGGACGCCCCGACCCGGCCCGCGCGGTTTGACTTGGGGGAGGGGGACCGTTACCTTCCGCCGCCTGCGAGCGCCCCCCGCGGCCAGGCCGCCCCGCGCCCCTCACATGAGCTGGAGAGAACGGTTCCCAGGCGCCTCCGAGGCGGAGTGGCGCGACTGGCGATGGCAGCAGCGCCACGCGCTCACGAGCGCCGCGGACCTCGAGCGGCTCTTCCCGCTCACCGAGGCCGAGCGGCGCGGGCTCGCCCTCGCCGAGGGGCGCTCCCGCATCGCGGTGACGCCCTACTACGCCTCGCTCATCGACCCGGAGCACCCCTCCTGCCCCGTGCGGCTGCAGGTCGTGCCGGCGCCCTCGGAGGCCGAGCGCGGCGCCCGGCGATCTCGAGGACCCCATCGGCGAGGAGACGCACCGGCCCGCGCGGGCGGTGGTCCACAAGTACCGCGACCGCGTGCTCCTGCTGGTGGTGGACCGCTGCGCGGTCTACTGCCGCCACTGCACCCGCCGGCGCATCACCTTCTCCGGCGAGGGCGGGTTCGACCGCGACGCGATGGAGGAGGCGGTCGCCTACGTCCGCGCCCACCCCGAGGTCCGCGACGTGATCGTCTCGGGCGGGGATCCGCTGGTGCTCTCCGACGAGCGGCTCGACGAGATCCTCTCGGCGCTGCGGGCCGTCCCGCACGTGCAGCTGCTGCGGGTGGCCACCCGCGCGCCCGTCACCAACCCGATGCGGATCACCACCCCGCTCGCGGCGCTGCTCCGCCGCCACGCGCCGCTCTTCGTGGTGACCCACTTCAACCACCCCAAGGAGTGCACGCCGGAGGCGCGCGAGGCCTGCGAGCGGCTGGTGGATCACGGCGTGCCGGTGGAGAACCAGTCGGTGCTGCTGCGCGGCGTGAACTCCTCCGCGCGGATCCTCACCGACCTGAACCAGCGGCTGCTCACCTTCCGCGTGCGCCCCTACTACCTGCACCAGGGCGACCTCGCGGCGGGCACCGCCCACCTGCGCACGCCGCTCGCCGCGGGCGTGGCCATCCTCGATCGCATGCGCGGGAGCACGAGCGGGCTGGCGGTGCCGCACCTCGCGGTCGACCTGCCCGGCGGCGGCGGCAAGGTGACGCTCCAGCCGAGCTACCTGCTGGGGGAGGGCCGCGAGGGCGCGCGAGGCCACTGGCTCCGCAACCACCGCGGCGAGCGCTACTTCTACCCGGAGCCGCCGGAGCAAGATTGTACCTGCCCCTACGAGGCGGTGTACTACGGGGTCACGCCGGAGGACCGAGCGACCGGGCCGGGAGCCCGGGAGGGCGAGGGAGCATGATCTCGAAGGTGATAGAGGCGCTGGCGGTCTTCACGACCGGCGTCATCTCGGCGATGGGCTACGGGGGCATCGTGCTCCTCATGGCCATCGAGAGCGCGTGCATCCCGCTGCCGTCCGAGATCATCATGCCGTTCGCCGGGTACCTGGTGTACCGGGGCGAGATGACGCTGCACGGCGCCGCGCTGGCGGGCGCCATCGGCTGCGTGGTCGGCTCCATCCCGGCCTACTACCTGGGCCAGTTCGGCGGCCGGCCGCTCATCGAGCGCTACGGCCGCTACGTGCTCATCTCGCACCGCGAGCTCGACCTGGCCGACCGGCTCTTCAACCGCTGGGGGCAGTGGGTGGTCTTCGCCGGGCGGCTGCTGCCGGTCATTCGCACCTTCATCGCCTTCCCGGCCGGCGTCTCGCGCATGCCGATGGGGAAGTTCCTGATCTACACCTTCGTCGGCTCGTACCCGTGGTGCTACGCGCTCGCCTGGGTGGGCGAGTGGGCCGGCGAGGCCTGGAACACCGATCCGCGGTGAAGGCCGTCTATCACCGCTTCGAGCTCGTCATCGTGGTCGCCGGCGTGCTCGCGGTGGCCTGGTTCGTCTGGCACAAGGTGAAGGAGGCGCGCCGCGACCCGCGTCCCCGCCGCCGCCGACGCCACCGACGAGGCGTGAGCCCGGCCCGCGTCATCGCCGCAGCGCTCGCCGTCCTGCTGGCCCACGCCGCGGCCGGGGCGGAGGAGCTGATCCGCGTCCGGGTGAGCGCCGAGCCCGAGGAGATCGCGCGAGCTGCGGCTCGAGGACTACGTCGCGGGCGTGGTCGGCGGCGAGATGCCGGCCGGGTTCCCGTCCGCCGCGCTCGAGGCGCAGGCGGTGGCGGCGCGGAGCTACGCGCTGACGCGCAAGGTGGAGGCCCAGGTGGCGAACCGGCGCTGGGACATCGCCGCCGGCGTGCTCGCCCAGGTGTTCGCCAACACGAACCCGGCGGCGCGCGCGGCCGCCGAGGCCACCGCGGGCGAGGTGCTGGTGCGCGGGGTCGAGCCGGTGGAGGCCTACTTCCACGCGGTCTGCGGCGGCCACACCGAGGCGGGCCTGCCGGCCCTGGGCCGCGACCTGCCCTACCTCGCCTCGGTCGAGTGCGGGCGCTGCGACGGCGCGCCCCGGGCGCGGTGGCGGGTCGAGCGTCTCGGCGGCCGAGCTGGGGCGGACCGCCGGGCTGCGCCGCGACGCCAGCGCGCTCCGCGTCACGGCGCGGAGCCCATCCGGACGGGCCGAGCGGGTGGAGATCGCGGCCGGGCGGCGCGCCGTGACGCTCGCGGCCACCGACCTCAGGCAGCGGCTCGGCTACTCCCGCCTGCCGTCGCTCGACTTCGAGGTCGAGCCGACGCGCGGCGGGTTCGAGCTGCGGGGCCGCGGACTCGGGCACGGCGCGGGGATGTGCCAGTGGGGCGCGGCCGGAATGGCGCGGGAGGGCGCCGGCTACCGCGAGATCCTCCTCCACTACTACCCGGGGACCGAGGTCAAGCGCATGTACTAGGCAGCCGGAATCCGACACCCGGCCGAGGCACAGTTCGCGAAGCGAAGTGTGCCCGGCCGCTCCTCACCGGCTGTTCCGAAGCGAAATGTGCCTGGCCGCTCCTCACCGCCTATTCCTAAGCGAACGGTGCCCGCTTCTCACCGGCTAGACCCTCGAACTCATCGTGAACCTCTCGGACTTCGACTATCCGCTCCCGGAGGAGCTCGTCGCGCAGTCGCCGGTCACGCCGCGCGACGCCTCGCGGCTGCTCGTGCTCCCGCCCGGGGGCGGCCCGGTCCACCGCGCCTTCACCGAGCTGCCCGAGCAGCTCGCGCCGGGCGATCTCCTGGTCTTCAACGACACCAGGGTGATCCCGGCCCGGCTGGTCGGCCGGAAGGCCTCGGGGGGGAAGGTGGAGCTGCTCCTGTGCGAGCCGCTCGAGGGTGGCCTCGGGCGGCGCTGGCGCGCGCTCGGGCAGGCGTCGAAGGCCATCCGCGCCGGCGCGGTGCTGGCCTTCGACGGCCTCTCGGCGCGGGTGGACGAGGCGGAGGGGGAGGGCTTCTACCTCGTGACGCTCGATCGGGAGGGGGCCGCGCTGGAGGCGGCGCTCGCCCGGGCCGGGCGGATCCCGCTGCCGCCCTACATCCGGCGCGCGCCCGACGCGGAGGACGCGAGTCCGCTACCAGACCATCTGGGCGCGGTCGCCTGGCAGCGCCGCGGCCCCCACCGCCGGCCTGCACTTCACCCCCGGTCTCATCGAGCGGCTGGAGGCCGCGGGGCGTTCGCCGGACGGCGGTGACGCTCCACGTCGGCCCCGGGCACCTTCCTGCCCATGCGCGGCGACGCGCTCGAGGGACACCGCATGCACGCCGAGCGCTACGAGGTCTGGCGCCGCCGAGGCGGCCGCCGCCGTCGCGGCCGCGCGCGCACGGGGCGGGCGGGTGGTCGCGGTGGGCACCACCTCGGTGCGCACGCTCGAGAGCGCCTGGCGGGACGGGGCGGTCCAGCCCGGCCCGGGTCGCACCGAGCTGTTCGTCCGGCCCGGCCACGCCTTCCGCGCGGTGGACGCGCTCGTGACGAACTTCCACCTGCCCCGCTCCACCCTCCTCGTGCTCGTCTGCGCGTTCGGCGGCACCGCCGCGTCCTCGCGCCTACCGCGAGGCCGTCGGCCGCGCGCTACCGCTTCTTCAGCTACGGCGACGCCATGCTGCTCCTCGGGCGCGACTCGGACCCGTGAGGTCGACCCGCCCCGGCGGAGGGGGTGTCCGGGCGTGCTATAGGATCCCTGCTTCTTCACGTGGGGAGCGCGGGCGTGCGCAGCGTCTCGGTGAACCTCGAGCCGGCCCAGTACCTCGCGGGCTGGCGACCGGAGGCCGGCAGCCTCTTCGTGCCGGCGGTGTCCGGCGCGCGCGTCGGCGATCACGTCGCGGCGCGGGTGGGGATCTACGGCCAGGCCATCCGGGCCACCGTCCACGGCAAGGTCGCGGCGGTCCGACGCGTGGGCCGCCCGGCCCTGCCGCCCGGCGTCGAGCTCTCGCTCGATCGCGGCCAGCCTGCCGGCGGCGGGGTTCCTCGCCAGGGCCGCCCGCGGCGAGCCGGTGACCTTCCAGGAGCGCTCGCCGCGCTTCGCGGTCGCCCTCGAGATCACCGCGCTCCACGGCGGCGCGCGCGTGGCCACCACCACGCTCAACCTCTCGGAGGGCGGCTGCGCCGTGCGCTGGCCCGGTCCGCTCCCGCAGGTGGGTGAGGTGGTGACGCTGAGGGTCGGGCGCGGCCTGCTCGCGCCGGCGGTGCCCGGGGTGGTCTGCTGGACCCAGCCGGGCGAGGCGGCGGAGCGGAGCGTGGGGCTCCGGCTGGTCGGCGAGGGGCGCGCCGGGCGCGCCTGGCGCGCAAGGGTGGCCGCCGCTTCGCGAGGCAGCGGACAGCCGGCGTGACCCCGGCGGAGCGCGTCGCCCCGGGACCGTGGCTTGACAGCCCCGGCGGCGCGGGGGAAACCCGCGCCGTGATCCGCTTCCGCCTGCTCGCCGAGGACGGCGCCGCCCGCCGCGGGCGGCTCGAGACGGCCCACGGCGCCATCGAGACGCCGGTGTTCATGCCGGTCGGCACCGCCGCCACCGTCAAGACGCTCGAGCCGCGCGACCTCGAGGCGCTCGGGGCCGGGATCGTGCTCGCGCAACACCTACCACCTGTTCCTGCGGCCCGGGCACGAGCGGGTGAGGCGGCTGGGCGGCCTCCACCGCTTCATGTCCTGGGACGGCGCGCATGCTCACCGACTCGGGCGGCTTCCAGGTCTTCAGCCTCGGCGAGAAGGGCGCGGGGCGCGCCGCGGGCGGCCCGGGGCTGGTGGAGATCGCCGAGGAGGGCGTCACCTTCCGCAGCCACCTCGACGGCTCGCGCCACTTGCTCTCGCCCGAGCGGGCCATCGAGGTGCAGGAGGCGCTCGGCGCCGACGTGATCATGGCGTTCGACGAGTGCCCGCCCTCGCTCGCCGACCGCGCCTACCACGAGCTGTCGCTGGCGCGGACGCAGCGCTGGCTGGTTCGCTGCCGCGCCGCCTGGCGCGAGCTCGAGGCCGCGAGGGGCCCGCTGCGCGCTCTTCGGCATCGTCCAGGGCGGCCTCTTCCCGGACCTCAGGGCGCGCGCCATCGAGGAGGCGTGCGCGCGCTCGACCTGCCCGGCTACGCGCTCGGCGGCTACGCGGTGGGAGAGACCCCCGAGGCCGATGTCACGAGGGGGTCGCCCGCGACGCGCCGCTGCTGCCGCGCGACAAGCCGCGCTACCTCATGGGCGTGGGCACGCCCGGTGGACCTGTCACCTGCGGGGATCGCGCCGGCGTCGACATGTTCGACTGCGTCCTGCCCACCCGCACCGCCCGCAACGGCCTGCTCTTCACCAGCCGAGGGCAAGGTCGTCATCCGGAACGCCGGTACGCCGACGACGCAGCGGCCGGTGGACCCGGACTGCGCCTGCTACACCTGCCGGACCTTCAGCCGCGCCTACCTGCGCCACCTCTTCGAGGCGCGGCGAGATCCTGGCGCTGCGCGCTCAACACCCTGCACAACCTGCACTTCTTCCTGTCGCTCATGGCGGAGGCGCGCCGGGCCATCGAGGCGCGGCACCTTCGCCGCCTTCCGCGCCGAGCGGCTGGGCTCCTGGCGCGAGGAGGAGAGGGCGTGACGCCGCCCTCCGCCAGCGCCGCGGGTGCGCGAACTCGCACGGGCACCGCCCCCGATCGGGAACAAAGGGGTTGCGGCGACAGGCGAAATCACGCTAGAAATCGGCGCTTTTCACTTCCCCGGATCGACGCACCGGAGTCCCAATGCATCCCCTCCTCCACGCCTTCCTGTCGCAGACCGCCGAGGGCCAGGCGCAGAACCCCATCGTCTCCTTCCTGCCCTTCATCCTCATCGCGGTGGTCTTCTACTTCGTCTTCTTCCGTCCGCAGGCGAGGCAGGCGAAGCAGCACCAGTCCTTCCTCGGCGGCCTGAAGAAGGGGGACGAGGTGCTGACCCAGGGGGGGATCATCGGCACGGTGGTCCAGGTCGAGGACCGCACGGTCACGATCGACATCGGGTCCGGGACCAAGGTCCGCGTCGTCAAGAGCCAGGTCACCGGTGCCTGGAAGCAGCTCGAGCCCAAGGCGGAGGCGAAGAAGTAGATGGAACGCTCCTGGTACTGGCGCGTCGCGCTCATCATCGCGGTCGCGATCGTCTCGCTCTACCAGCTCGTCCCGAGCTGGTTCTACTTCAAGCTCCCGCCCGAGGTCCGGACCACCGAGGCGTACGACGCCTCCGTGCCCGGCTGGGCGCCGGACGCCAAGCACCACCTCAACCTCGGCCTGGACCTCCAGGGCGGCATCCACCTCGCGCTCGGCGTGGACGTGGACCGCGCGGTGAAGGCCAAGGTGGCGCGGCGGGCCGACGAGATCGCCGAGTTCCTGAAGGGCAAGGAGATCGCCTACACCTCCTCGCGCGCGCTGCCGGGCGGCAAGGAGATCGAGGTGCAGGCCGCCAGCCCGGGGGCCGTGAAGGACGCGGTGCTCGCCTCGAGCGGCTACGCCGACGAGATGTACTCGCCGGGCGGCGCGCTCGAGGGCGCGGTGCGCTTCGCCTTCAAGGACAAGGTCCTGAAGGACTTCCAGGCCAAGGCGGTCGAGCAGGCGGAGAAGGTGATCCGCAACCGCGTCGACAAGTGGGGCGTCACCGAGCCCGACATCAAGCGGAAGGCCAACAACCAGATCCAGATCCAGCTCCCCGGCTTCAAGGACCCGGAGAAGGCGAAGGAGCTGCTCGGCCGCACCGCCCAGCTCGAGTTCAAGATCACCGACGACGAGAACCCGGTCCTCGACGCGCTGCAGGCGCAGCTCCCGGTCTGCCCCGGGGACCGCAGCGGCATCAAGCTCCCGCTGCCCGAGGGCGGCTGCTGGACCGGCGAGCCGGTCGAGCTGCCGAACGGCGGCAGCCGGACCACCACCATCCTGGCGGCCGGGACCCGGGCCGAGGTGGAGCGGCTCATCCAGGCGAAGATCGCGCCGCTGCTCGACCCCCAGAAGAACGTGGCCGGGATCGGCGAGGGCCAGGTGGACGACGGCGCGGTCCGGACCCCCTACTACCGGACCTACCTGCTCCGCGCGAAGACCGAGCTGACCGGCGACTACATCGCCGACGCCTCGGTCCAGCTCGACCAGTCGGACACGCTGCAGCGCGGCCGGCCGGTGGTGGCCTTCAAGATGTCCGCCGAGGGCTCCCGGCTGATGGAGAAGCTCACCACCGAGAACATGCGGCGCCGCATGGCGACCGTGCTCGACGACAAGGTCGAGACCGCGCCCTACATCCAGGGGCGCATCTCCTCGAACGGCCAGATCACGCTCGGCTCCGGCCGGAACCAGCAGGCCATGTTCGACGAGGCGAACTCCATCGCGCTCGTGCTCAAGGCCGGCGCCCTCCCGGCCCCGGTGACCATCTCCGAGGAGCGCACCGTGGGCGCCACCCTCGGGCCGGAGCTGGTGCGCAAGGGCACCCTGTCGGCGCTGGTCGGCCTGGCCCTGGTGCTCGTCTTCATGGTCGTCTACTACCGGGCCAGCGGGCTCATCGCGAACGTGGCGCTGGCGCTGAACGGCCTGCTGGTCCTCGCGGTCATGTCGATGATCGGCACCACCCTCACGCTCCCGGGCATCGCCGGCTTCGTGCTCACGCTCGGCATGGCGGTGGACGCCAACGTGCTCATCAACGAGCGCATCCGCGAGGAGCTCCGCGCCGGGAGGTCGACCAAGCAGTCGGTCCAGCTCGGCTACGACAAGGTCTTCTGGACCATCGTCGACTCGCACGTGACCACGCTGGTGGCCGCGGTGGTGCTCATGCAGTACGGCTCCGGGCCAGTGCGCGGCTTCGCCGTGACGCTGATCATCGGCCTGGTCGCCTCGATGTTCACCTCCATCGTGGTGACCCGCGCCCTGATGGAATACTTCACGCGCCACGACTCGGCGCGGCTGAGCGTCTGATGCAATTCAAGACCTTCGACGTCATCCCCCACGGCACGAAGTTCGACTTCGTCGGGAAGCGCCACATCGCGGTGGCGCTCTCGCTGGTGGTGAACCTGGCGATCATCGCCTGGTCGCTGCCGTTCATCCACGGCCTCAACATGGGCGTGGACTTCGCCGGCGGCACCGAGATGGAGGTGCAGTTCGCGAAGGCCGTCGACCCGGGCGACATCCGCAAGACGGTCGAGGACCTCGGCTTCAAGGGCGCCTCGGTGCAGACCTACGGCCCCGAGGAGGAGCACAGCTTCCTCATCCGGGTGGAGCGCATCGCGCTGCTCACCGAGGCCGACGTGAACCGCGTCGCCGAGGCGGTCAAGGCCAAGCTCCCGGTGGAGAGCTTCTCCTTCAACCCGGAGATCGGCGACAAGATCGACTTCCAGTTCAAGGAGGCCCCGAGCGCCGAGGCGCTCCGCGCCGCGGTCGAGGCGGCCGGCGTGAAGGTGCGCGAGGTCCGGGAGGAGCAGGGGCTCACCGCCGGCACCCGCTCCTTCGCCATCATCACGCAGGGCATCCAGGAGAACGTCGAGGCCGGCCTGGCCACGCGCTTCGGAGAGGCGAAGCCCGACGTCCGCCGGGTCGAGTTCGTGGGGCCGGCGGTCGGCCGCGAGCTCCAGGCGCAGGGGCTCAAGGCGGTCATCTACGCCATGGCGCTCATCGTGGTGTACATCGGCCTGCGGTTCGACTTCCGCTTCGGCCCGGGCGTGGTCATCGCGATGATCCACGACGCCATCGTCACCCTCGGCTACTACGCCATCACCGGCCGCGAGTTCAACCTGACCTCCATCGCGGTCATCCTCACCGTGGTGGGCTACTCGGTGAACGACACGGTGGTGATCTACGACCGCATCCGGGAGAACCAGGCCAAGCTGCGCGGCCGCAGCCTGGGCGAGATCGTGAACCTCTCCATCAACGAGGTGCTGGGCCGCACCTTCCTCACCTCGTTCGCGACGGCGCTCTCGCTGATCGGCCTGCTCATCTTCGGCGTGGGGACCATCTTCGACTTCTCGATGGCGATGCTGTTCGGCATCGTCTCGGGCACCTACTCGACCTGGTTCATCGCCGCCCCGATGACCATCTGGCTCGAGGAGCGCGCCGCGAAGCGGAAGGCGAAGCCCGCCGCGCCCGCCGCGCCGGCCCCGGCCCGCACCGCCAAGTAGCCGCGCCCGCTCCGGCGAGGCTCGCCGCTGAAGGTCCCGAGGGCCCCCCGCGACCACGCGGCGGGGCCCTCGACCCGCGGAGGGGGTAATTTGCCGCAGGCCCGAGAGGGGGGTTCGCGCCAGCCCAGATAGGGCACATCTGTCCTTGCATGGGGGTGGTCGCTCCACCGGTCGCCAGCCTGAGGATCGTCGTCATCGACGACGACGAGGACCTGCGGGAGACGCTCGTCGAGGCGCTTCGCGAGCGTGGGCACGCGGTCATCGGCCTCCCGGCGCAGGCCGGGATCTTTCCGCTCTCCGACATCCCCCCCGCCGACGCGTGGGTGGTCGATCACCGCCTCCCCGGCCGGCTCGGCGGCGACGTGGTGCGCGCGCTGCGGGCGATGGGCGGGGACCGTCGCCCGGCCCTGATCGGCGTCTCGGGCGACGAGCTGGCCGAGCGCGAGTTCGCGGCGGCCGGCGCCGACCTCTTCCTGCTCAAGCCCTTCGATCCGTCCGAGCTCGCCGACGCCGTCGCGCGCGCGGTGGCGATGCGGCGCGCCGAGGCCAACGACCCTCGGTGAACGAGGCCCGGGCGCCCGCCCGGCCGCCTGTCAGGCCCGCGTGCTACCGACCCGTCCGTGCCGGGCGCGAGCGGGAAGCGGTGGGTGGAGGCCGGGGTGGACGAGGAGCGCGCGGTGGTGCTCGCCGCGGCCCTGCGGCTGCACCCGCTGGCGGCGCGGGTCCTGGCCGCCCGCGGTCACGCCGATCCCGCCGCGGCCGAGGCCTTCCTGTCGGCGCGGCTCGCCGATCTGCCCGATCCCTTCGCCATGAAGGGCATGGAGGCGGCCGTGGCGCGCATCGCCCGGGCCCTCGAGGCCGGGGAGCGGATCGCCTGCTACGGCGACTACGACGTGGACGGCGTCACCTCGACCGCGCTCCTGTGCGGCTTCCTCCGGGCCGCCGGGGCGGACGTGATCACCTACACGCCGCACCGTCTGGTCGAGGGGTACGGGCTGAACCGCGAGGCGGTGGTGAGGCTCGCGGCGCAGGGGGTGCGCCTCCTCGTCACGCTCGACTGCGGGATCACCAGCGTGGAGGAGGTCCGCGCCGCGGCCGAGCTGGGCGTGGACACCGTGGTGGTGGATCACCACACGGTCCCGGTCGAGCTCCCGGCCGCCGCCGCCATCCTGAACCCGCACCAGCCCGGCTGCGGCTACCCGTCGAAGGAGCTCGCCGCGGTGGGCGTCACCTTCGCGCTCGCCATGGCGCTGCGCCGGCGGCTCCGCGAGGCCGGCCGGTTCGGCGCGCGGCGTCCCGAGCCGAACCTGAAGGACGCGCTCGACCTGGTGGCGCTCGGCACCGTCGCCGACGTGGTGCCGCTCGTGGGCGCGAACAGGATCCTGGTCCGCTGGGGGCTCGAGGTGCTGACGCGCAGCCGCCGCCCCGGCGTGCGCGCGCTGCTCTCCGTCGCCGGCGTCGCGGCGGGGACGCCGGTCACCGCGGGGCAGGTCGGGTTCCGGATCGCGCCGCGCATCAACGCCGCCGGGCGGCTCGACGACGCCGGCCGCGGCGTCCGGCTGCTCCTCTCGGAGGACCCGGCGGAGGCCCGGTCGCTGGCGGAGGAGCTGGACCGGGAGAACCAGGCGCGGCAGGAGATCGAGCGCCGCATCCTCGATCAGGCGCTCGCGGACGCGGTGGCCCGGGTCGGCGAGGGGGTGCGCGGGCTCGTGCTCGCGCGCGACGGCTGGCACGCCGGGGTGGTGGGGATCGTGGCGTCGCGGGTGGTCGAGCGGTTCCACCGGCCGGCGGTCCTCATCGCCATGGACGACGCCGGGGGGAAGGGCAGCGGGCGCTCCATCGAGGGGTTCCACCTCTACGATGCGCTCTCGGCATGCTCCGGCCACCTGGCCCGCTTCGGCGGCCACCGCCACGCGGCCGGCGTCACGGTCGAGCGGGCCGCCCTGGCGCCGTTCCGGGCCGCCTTCGAGGCCTACGCGGCGGCGCACGTGGCCGATGACGACCTCGTCCCGCGCTGCCGGATCGACGGGTGGCTCGAGGATGGCGACGTGACCGAGCGCGCGGCCGAGGAGCTGGCCCGGCTCGGTCCGTTCGGCGCCGGCCACCCGGAGCCGGTCTTCGCGCTGCGCGGCGCCGCCGCCCGCGCGCGCACGGTGGGCGCCGGCGGGACGCACCTCAAGCTCTCGCTCGGGCGCGGCCTCGACGCGATCGGCTTCGGCATGGGCGACCGCCTCGCGCTCTGCGCCGACGGGCCGGTGGAGGCGGCCTTCACGGTCGGCTTCGACGAGTGGGACGGGACGAGGCGCCTCCAGCTGCGGCTGAAGGACGTGCGGCGCCCTACGGCGTGATCGCCACCACCGCCCGGCCGCGCACCTGACCCGCCAGGATCCGCTCGCTCCACGCCGGCACGTCGGCGAGCGCGATCTCGGTGGTGAGCTCGTCGAGCCGCTCGGCGGGCAGGTCGCGGGCGATCCGGCTCCAGGCCCGCTCGCGCCGTTCGCGCGGCGCCATCACCGAGTCCACCCCGAGGAGCCGGACGCCGCGGAGGATGAACGGCAGGACGGTGACGGGCAGGTCGGTCCCGCCGGCCAGCCCGCAGGCGGCCACCGCACCGCGGTAGGCGGTCTGGCGGAGCACCGTCCCGAGGACGGCGCCGCCCACCGAGTCCACACCGCCCGCCCAGATCTCGCTCTCGAGCGGGCGCGTCGCCTCGCGGGCCAGCTCCTGCCGCGGCACGATCCGCCCGGCGCCGAGCCGCTCCAGGAAGGCGTGCTCGGCAGGGCGACCGGTGGACGCGGCCACCTTGTAGCCGGCGCGCGCCAGGAGCGCGACCGCCACGCTGCCCACGCCGCCGGCCGCGCCGGTCACCACCACCTCGCGATCCCCGGGGTGCACCCCCGCCTCCTCGAGGGCGTCCACGCACAGCGCGGCGGTGAGCCCGGCGGTCCCGACCGCCATGGCGCGCCGGGCGGTGAGGCCCGTCGGGATGGGCAGCGCGTGCTCGGCTCGCACGCGCGCCAGCCCGGCGTAGCCGCCGAAGCTGGCCTCGCCGGTGCCCCAGCCGGTGACCAGCACCTCGTCGCCGGGCTGGAAGGCGCCGGAGCGCGACTCGAGCACCGTGCCGGCCAGGTCGATGCCCGGCACCATCGGGAACTTGCGGATCACCTTGCCCTTGCCGGTGACGGCCAGCGCGTCCTTGTAGTTCAGGCTCGAGTAGCGGACCGCGACGGTGAGCTCGCCCGCGGGGAGCTCCGTCGAGGAGAGCTCCTCCAGGGCGGCCGAGCGCGGTCCGGCCCCCTCCCGGACGACGAAGGCGCGGAAGTGGGAGGGCAGGGTGGGCGCGGGCATGGAGTCTCTCCTTGGAGGCGCGGCGAGCGGGAGTCGCGACGGGCGCCATCGTGCGGCAGGCGCGCGCGGCAGGTCCAGTCCCGGATCAGGGTCCCTGGCGCTTTGCGCGGCGCGTCCTCCCGGCTCGCGGCCCGAGACGGGCCAGCGCGCGCCGGGCAGCGAAGATCAGGCCAGGCCCCACCGGACCTTCTGTGCTCCGAAGAGCGCGCCCGTCCTCGCGAGCTCGCCCATGTGGATCCGCTCGGCCTGCCGCTCGAAGTGGGCGCGACACCGGCTGGAGCAGAAGAAGTAGCGCCGCTTCCGGTACTCGAAGGACTCCGAGTCGCCGTCGATCACCGGCTTGCCGCACATCGGATCGATCGAGACGCCGCTGCCGTCCTCGTCGGCCATGTCCGTCCTCCTCCGCCTCCCGGCCCAGGTGCCGGGCGGCGGGTCGCTGATCCTCGGGAGGTGTTGCAACCGTGGGGCCACCGGTATCGCCGCGCGGACGGCGCTTGCCAGCGGACTGCCTCTGGGTGGCTGGAACTTTTTCAGGGTGGTGTCGGCAGAATGCTCCGGACCTCTCCGGGCCGATGGGCCCTGGAAATCGACGAGATCCGGCCGTCGGACAACCTTGACGCCTGAGGTTCCGCGGTGTTAGCTCCCTCTCCCCCACGCACGGAGGCCTGCCTTGCCGCGCTTCATCACAGAGATCAAGCGGACGCACAGCTGCGGTCAGCTCACCAGCGCCGACATCGGCAAGGAAGTCGTGCTCTTCGGTTGGGTAAACAATCGCCGCGATCACGGCGGCGCGGTCTTCATCGACCTGCGTGACCGGGATGGGGTTACCCAGGTGGTGTTCGAGGCGGACGTCCGGCCGGAGGTTCACGACCTGGCCGGCCAGCTCCGGCTCGAGTACTGCGTGGGTGTGCGCGGGAAGGTGCTCTCGCGCGGCGCGAACGCGAACCCGAAGCTCCGGACCGGTGAGATCGAGGTCCACGCGACCGAGCTCGAGATCTTCAACCGCTCCGAGCCCTCGCCCTTCCCGATCGAGGACAAGATCGACACCGGCGAGGAGAAGCGGCTGCAGTACCGCTTCCTCGACCTGCGCCGGGCGCCGCTGCAGAAGACGCTCATGACGCGGGCGAAGGTGAACCACCTCACCCGGAACCACTTCACCGAGGGCGGCTTCCTCGAGCTGGAGACGCCGTTCATGGGCAAGTACACGCCCGGCGGCGCGCGGAACTTCCTCGTCCCGAGCCGGCTCAACGCGGGCAAGTTCTACGCGCTGGCCGAGAGCCCCCAGCTCTACAAGCAGCTCTACATGGTGGCCGGCTTCGACCGGTACTTCCAGATCGTCCGCTGCTTCCGCGACGAGGACCTGCGCCTCGACCGGCAGCCCGAGTTCACCCAGATCGACGTGGAGATGTCGTTCGTCGAGCAGAACGACGTCTTCGACGTGATCGAGGGGCTCATCGTGAAGCTCTGGAAGGAGGTGCTGGGGGTCGAGATCCCGCGCCCGTTCCGGCGCATGCCCTTCGACGAGTCGATGGCGAAGTACGGCAACGACAAGCCCGACCTCCGCTTCGACATGCCGCACGTGGTGCTCACCGACCTGGTGAAGCAGCACCAGGGCGGCGGCGTGCCGCTGCTCGACGAGGCGGTGAAGGCCAAGGGGATCGTGAAGGGGATGCGCGTCCCGGCCTCGGCCAGCTTCTCGCGCACCGAGATCGACAAGCTCGAGGAGTACGTGCGGGGCATGGGCGCCAAGGGGCTCGCCCGCGCCAAGGTGGGCGAGGGCGGCGAGTGGACCCAGTCGCCGTTCGCGAAGACCATCACCGCCGAGCTGCGCCAGGCCATCAACCGGGCCTGCGGCGCCGAGCCGGGCGACCTGCTCCTCTTCCAGTTCGGCAAGGAGTCGGTGGTCCACACGGTCATGGCGAACCTCCGCGTCCACCTGGCCAAGAAGATGGGCCTCATCCCCGAGTACGGCTCGGGCGGCCAGTGGAACTTCCTCTGGGTGGTCGACCCGCCGCTCTTCGAGTACGACGAGGAGGCCGGCCAGTGGGCCGCGGCGCACCACGCCTTCACGCGCCCGCGCGATCAGGATCTCCCCTACCTCGAGACCGACCCCGGGCGCGTCTACTGCTGGCGCTACGACATCGTGCTGAACGGGTTCGAGATCGGCGGCGGCTCGATCCGCCTCCACGACCCCGAGGTGCAGGCGCGCGTCTTCAAGGCCATGGGCATCTCGGACGAGGACGCGAGGAGCAAGTTCGGCTTCCTCCTCGACGCGCTCAAGATGGGCGCCCCGCCGCACGGCGGGATCGCGCTCGGCATGGACCGGCTGGTGATGCTGCTCACCGGGGCGGAGTCGCTCCGCGACGTGGTGGCCTGGCCGAAGACGCAGAAGGGCACCGACCTCATGACCGGCGCTCCCGGAGACGTGGACATGCGGCAGCTCCGCGAGCTGTACGTGAAGAGCACCTACGAGCCGAAGTAGGAGCTGCGCGGGGGCCCCCTCCCTGCTTGCATCCCGCGCGTGCGCCCGGGGGCGTCGGGCGATCTCCGGTGATCGCCGGCCCGCTCCGGGCTACGCTCGGTCCCCGGAGGCGGCGTGACCGGCGAGTACGACGTCATCATCCTCGGCGGCGGCGTGAACGGGACCGGCACGGCCCGCGACTGCGCCATGCGCGGCCTGTCGGTCCTGCTCCTCGAGAAGGCGGACTTCGGCGTCGGCGCGAGCGGCAACAGCTCGGGCATGATCCACGGCGGCATCCGCTACATGCTGTCGGACCGCAAGGTCACGGCGCTGGCCGCCCGGGACTCCGGCTACATCCAGCGGATCGCGCCGCACCTGCTCTTCCGCATCCCGTTCCTGATGCCCTTCGCGTCGCGGCGCGAGGAGGCCAGCTTCGCCGAGTGGGCGGCCTGGTACGCCACCGAGGTCTACGTCGGCACCTACGACCTCTTCCAGCCCCTGAAGCGCGGGAAGCGCTCGGCCCGCCTCACCGCCGAGGAGCTCTACCTCCTCGAGCCGGGCCTCCGTGCCGGGCTCAAGGGCGCGGTCACGCTGGACGAGTGGGGCATCGATCCGTTCCGGCTCTGCGCGCTGAACGCCCTCTCGGCGCGGGCGCACGGGGCGGAGCTGCGCACCTGGACCGAGGCGCGCCGGCTGCTGGTCGAGGGCGGGCGGGTGCGCGGGGTGCGCTGGCGCGACGCCCTCACCGGCGAGGAGGGCGAGGCGCGCGCGCCGGTGGTGTTCAACGCCACCGGGGCCTGGTCGCCGGCGCTGGCGCGGGCGAGCGGGGTGGAGGTGCCCATGCGCCCGGGCAAGGGCGTCCACCTCACGCTCGACCGGCGCTGGTCGAACTACGGCGTCATCTGCTCGGCGGTGGACGGCCGGCAGATGTTCCTCATGCCGCACGAGAACGAGTCGATCGTCGGCACCACCGACGACGACCACTACGGCGATCCGGACGACCTCGAGGCGACGCACGACGAGGTCGCCTACCTGCTCGAGGGGGCGGCCTCGCTCGTCCCCGGCGTCCGGCAGGCCCGCGTCACCCGCGCCTGGTGCGGCCTGCGCACCACCCTGTACGCGTACGGGCCGAACGAGGACGCGCTCTCCCGCGAGCACCAGCTGCTCGACGGCGCGGCGCAGGGCGCGGCCGGGCTGCTCTCCCTGGTGGGCGGGAAGCTCGCCTCCTACCGCGCCCAGTCGGAGGAGGCGACCGACCGGATCGAGCGGCTCCTCGAGCGGCCCGTCACCCCGTGCCGCACCCACCAGGAGCCGCTGCCCGGCGGCGACGAGGTCCCCGACCCGGCCGCCCTGGCCCGCGCGTTCCCGGTGGCGGCCCCGGTCGCGGCGCGCCTGGTCTACCGGCACGGCAGCCGCGCCCGCGAGATCTGCGCGCTGATCCGCGACGACCCGCGGCTCGGCCTGGTGCTCTGCCGCGACGAGGCCATCCTGGCCGCCGAGGTCGTGTACTGCGCCCGGCACGAGCAGGTGCGGCGCCTCCAGGACCTGCGCCGGCGCTGCCGGCTGGCGGTGGGCGGCTGCGGCGGGCTCGACTGCGCGCGGGTGGCCGCCCAGCTGGCCGGGCGCGAGCTGTCGTGGTCCGCGGACCGGACCCGCGCCGAGCTGGCCGACCTGCTCGACCAGGGCTGGCGCGAGCGCCGGCCGGTGCTGGACGGGGCGCAGCTCGCGCAGGAGGAGCTCCTGCGTGCGGCGCACGGGCTCGCGGAGGGGCCGTGAGCACGGGCCGGCTCGACGCCGACGTGCTGGTGCTGGGCGGCGGGATGGCCGGCGCCATGGCCGCGCTCTCGGCGCGGGCCGCCGGGGCGCGCGTGGCGCTGCTGCGTCGCTCGCCCGGGGCGACCGCGCTCTCCTCCGGCGCGGTGAGCGTCGCCCACGATCTCGGCGCCGGGCCGGACGAGCCGCTCGCGTGGCGCCGGAGCCCCCTCGAGGCGGCCCGCCGGCTGGCGGCGCTGCGGCCCGGGCACCCCTACGCCCTGCTCGGCGGCGAGCTGGGGCGGCTCCCCGAGGCGCTCGCCTTCGCCGCGCGCGCGCTCGACCCGCTCCTCTCGCCGGCGCTGGACCGCCCGCGCTTCCTCGCCACGCCGTTCGGCGCCGCGGTCGGCACCGCGCTCTGCCAGCAGTCGATGGCGGCCGGCGACCTCCTCGCGGTGCGCGCTCCCCTCGCGGTGGCCGGCTTCCGGGGCCACCTCGGCTTCGACGCGGAGCTGGTCGCGGCGGGGCTCGAGCGCTTCGTCCCGCGGGGCGGCCCGGCCACCTTCGCGCTCGAGGTCGAGCTCCCCTTCGCCGATCCGGCGGCCCGCCCGCACGAGCTGGCCCGCGGCCTCGACGCGCCCGGGGCCGCCGAGGCGCTCGGCGAGCGGCTCCGCGCCGCGCTGGCCGGCCGCGACGCGGGCGCGGTGCTGCTGCCGCCGGTGCTGGGCCTCGCGCCGGGTGGGCGGACGGCGGAGCGGGTCGCCGCGGCCGCGGGGCTGCCGGTGGCGGAGACGCTGTCCGACGTCCCGAGCGTCCCCGGCCTCCGGCTCCAGGCGGCCCTCGAGGCCCGGCTCCGCGCGGCCGGGGTGGAGGTGCTCACCGGCGCCGTCCAGGGCGTGGGCGTCCCCGGCGATCCGGTCGAGGTGGATGGCCTCGCGCTCCACGCCGGGTGCTGGGTCCTGGCGACCGGCCGGTTCGTGGGCGGCGGGATCGCGCGGCGCGGGGCCCTGGTGGAGCCGGTGCTGGGGCTGCCCGTCCAGGCAGCCGAGGGCCGCGAGGCGGGCGTCCACCTGGCGCAGCGGTCGGCCGCGTCGCTCACGGCCCGCGACCGCCGCGCGCGGCAGCCGCTCCTCTCGGCCGGCCTGAGGGTGGACGCGACGCTCCGGCCGCTCGACGGGCTGGGCCGGCCGGTCCACCCCCGCCTGCTCGCGGCGGGGGCGGTGGTGGGCGGTCACGAGCAGGCCACCGACGGGACCGGCCTCGGGGTGGCGATCCTCACCGGCTTCCTGGCCGGTCGGACGGCGGCGGCCGGGAAGGACGGATGACCGTGGCCTCGCCGCGCGCCCTGGTGTACCTCGCCTACCGGGCCCTGCTCGCCCACCCGCTGCGGCGGCTGCGGCTGGTGGGCAGCGGCCTCGACCGCTTCCGGGCCGCCTACGTGTCCGAGGGGCTCGTCCCCACCGCCACGGCCGATCGCGAGATCGCCGCGGCCGCCGCGGCCTGCATCTCCTGCGGCCTGTGCGAGGTCGGCTGCGAGCTCTCCGGAGCGTCCGCGCCGGAGCGCGCGCTCGGGCTCCACGCCGTGTTCCGGCTCTATTCGCGGAACAGCGCCGAGCTCCCGCTGGCCGCGAGCGCGCTCGAGGCCTGCGCCGGGTGCACCGGCTGCGACGCGCGCTGCCCCACCGGCGTGCCCATCTCACGGGTCGTGAATCACCTCCGGGCCGCCCTCCGGGCGTCCGGCGGGGCTCCCGCGGAGAGGGCGCCTGCGCCGGCGGCGGCCCTGGTATCCTCCACCGGGTGAAGCCCTTCCTCGTCGTCAACCCGGCCAGCGCCGCCGGGCGCACCGGCCGCCACTTCGACGCCATCGCCCGCGCCATCCGCGCCGCGCTGGGGGACTTCGAGTGCGCCTTCACGCGCGCGCCCGGGGACGGCAGCCGGCTGGCGCGGGAGGCGCTCGACAGCGGCAGCAGGCTGGTGGTGGCGGTCGGAGGGGACGGGACCGCCTCGGAGGTGATCGACGGCCTCACGCACGAGGGCGCTCCCAGGAACCCCGACGCACTGTTCGGGTTCGTGCCGCGCGGCACCGGCGGGGATCTCCGGCGCACCCTTGGCCTCCCCGAGGAGCTGCACTCCGCCGCCCGCGCGCTGGCGAGCGGGAACGAGGCGGTGATCGACCTCGGGCGGATCGAGTTCGCCGGCCCGAGCGGCGCGCCGCAGGTGCGCCACTTCGCGAACGTGGCGGGGCTTGGGCGTCTCGGGCGAGGTGTCCCGCCTGGTGAACCGCGGCGTGAAGCTCCCCAGCGGGCGGCTCTCGTTCATGCTGGCCAGCGCGCGCGCGCTCCTCTCCTGGTCGGACCGGCCGGTGCGCTGGAGGGTCGATGGCGGTCCGTGGCAGGAGGAGCGGCTCACCGCGCTGTCGGTCTGCAACGGCCGTTACTTCGGCGGGGGCATGCAGGTCGCGCCGGACGCGAAGATGGAGGACGGCCTCTTCGACGTGGTGACCTGGAAGGGCTTCGGGCTCTCCGACTTCGTCGCCAAGCGGCGGATGCTGTACGACGGCACGCACGTGAAGCTCGAGAACACCCGGGTGGTGCGCGCACGGAGCGTGGAGGCGGAGCCGGTGGGCGACGCCGAGGTGCTCCTCGACGTCGACGGGGAGTCGCCCGGGACGCTCCCGGCGCGGTTCACCCTCCTGCCGGGGGCCCTGCGGATCCGCGTGGGGCGCTGACTCGCCGAGCGGGCCGGCCGGACCTAACGTCCGGCATGACGTTCGCGCTCGCCTCCCTGCTCACCTCGCTGCTCGCCGCCTCCCCGGGGTCCGTCCGTGAGGAGGAGCACGCCGCTCGCGCGGCGTCGCCGCCCGAGCCCGGCGCGACCGTGGTCGCGATCGGGCCGCCCGGCCCCGCGCCCCGCCCCATCGCCTCGGCGGAGGAGCTCGCCGCGCTGTGCGCCGCGCTCGCGCCGGCCGAGCGGCTCCATCCGGCCGGGGACGCGCTCCAGCGCGGGGAGGCCAGCGGGAGGCAACGGGCGGGGCGCGACGGCGCGCTGGTCGCGCGCTACGCGGTGACGCTCCCGGGCGGGCCGCTCGCGTTCGCACCCTACGACGCCGCCGAGCATGAGCTCGCCCTCGCCGAGCCGGCGCTGCTTGCCGGTGCCGGGCGGCGCGTCGTCGCTCTGGCCCACCGAGGAGCGCGGGCTGGCGGTGGAGGTGGACGCCGCCGGCGCGCGCCGGATCCTGGACGCGCAGCGCGCCGGCCGGCTCGCCCTGGTGCTGGTGTTCGACCTGCCCGACGACGCCACCTGCGGGGCAGATCCGCGGGGCAGGGCGTTCACCTTGCCGGTCGAGCCGGTGGAGTGGGGCTGGTCCGATGGCCGGGAGGCGCTGGCGCGCGGCGGCGCGGGCGCGGAGCGGCCGCTCGCGAGCGTGGTGCAGGGAGCGCGGCCGAGGGTGTCGGTGGGCGCTCCGGTGATGGGGCCGGCCGAGGCGCGCCGGGCGGTGGCGGCCAGGAGCGCCTACCTCGAGCGCTGCTACGCCGAGGCGCTGAAGGCGGAGCCGGCGCTGGACGGGCTGGTGGTCGTGGAGCTCGGTCCCCGGACGGCGATCGCGGCTGACTCCACCGGCGCGCCGGAGCTCGGGACGTGCGTGCTCCGCGCGCTCGCCCGCGCGCGATTCGCCGGCGGAGGGCGCGCGGCGGTGCCCATCCACTTCGAGCTCCTGCCGCCCGCGCTGGCCGCCCAGGGAGCGGGCGGCCGGTGAGCGAAGGTCCTGGTCGCGGGGCGGCGAGACGGTTCCCTCGAGGGCCTGGCGGGCTCTTCACCCAACCGAGCCCTTACGGCACGGATGGTGGACCCTACACAACGCACCGTCACGCGAGCGGCTGGCGCGATGGGGCGCTCGGCGGAGCGTGGCTCGGGGGAGACCATGAAGCGCATCCGGCTCGTCATCGCCGCCGCGATCGCCGCATCGGCGGGCGCGGCGCTCGTCGCGAAGGCTGCAAACGAGAACAGGGCCCCGGTCGCCGTGACGGCCGACGCGCTGTCGTGGCAAGACTTCTCGCCTCAGCGACCAGGGGTGAAGATCGCGCAGGTCTCGGGCGATCGCCTCAACGGAGCCTGGAAGGGGTTCGTCAAATATCCGCCCGGGTCCAAGGCGGGGCTGCACACGCACGGCGCGGATCTCGAGATCGTGGTCATCTCGGGCTCGTTCAGGTTCGGCGAGAGCTCGGACCGGGAGAAGGTATACGGACCCGGGTCGTACATCTTCATCCCCGCCGGCATGGCGCACACCAACAGCACCACCGAGGACACCACGATGTTCGAGGCGCAGCCGGCGAAGTTCGACGCGAAGCCAGTCGCGGCGCCGGCGAAGTGACCCCGGGGAGCGCCGAGGATCAGGTGCACCGCCAGTACGCCGTCGCCACCAGCGTGCGGCGCTCCTTCACCTCGGAGCGCTTCTTGAGCTCCGCGATGGCCCGGTCCTTCTCGGCGTAGCGCTGCGCCTCCTGGGCGCGGAGGTCGTCGAGGCGGCGGCGGTAGTCGCGCTCGGCCCGCTCGAGCAGCGCCCGGCGATCCCGGAGCGGCAGCTCGGACCTGTCCCCGAGCGCGGCCCGGGCCCGGCCCCAGGCGGCGCGGGCGTCCTCGACCGCCTTCCGCGGCGCGGCCAGCCCGTCCTCGACCGACCGGTCCCAGCGATCGCGGGCGGCGTCGAAGGTGCTGCCGATCCGCTCCTGCAGCCCGGCCAGCAACCGCGCGTGGAGCGCCGCCAGGGCCTCCTCCTGCACCTCGCCGATCGAGGCGGTCGCGCCGCGCGGGCCGGCCTGCGTCTCCTCGGCGGGCAGCGCGGCGAAGGCCTCGGCCTCCTCCTCCGGCAGCGCGTGGAAGCGCTCGCCGTCGAACCACAGCACGAGGTGCACCACGCGCTCCTCCGAGACGAGCGCGTCGAGCGTGTACTTGTACGCGAACCACCAGCCCTCGCGTCCGGCCAGCGACCCGAGCGTGGCGGGCAGCAGGCGGTTCGGGAGCTCGAGGAACGCCACCGCGTCGGCCGGCCGCGCCCGGATCTTCTCGGCGGCGGCCTGGACCAGCTTCGATCGGCGGGTGCGGCCGCTGGCCGGCCCCTCCGGCAGGGCGGGCTGAGCCGGCGCCGGCTCCTCCTCGAAGGCGGCCGCGACCAGCGCCTCCTCGTCGGCCTCGCGCCGCGCCACCGCCTCCTTCGCCTGCTGCTCGGCGACGCGCAGCTTCCCGCGCACCTCGCCGTCGAACCGCTCGAAGAGGAGGGTCCGGGCGGCCGCGTAGCGCGCCGAGATCCGGTCGTCGAGCTCCCCGCGCAGCGTCGAGAACGCCTGGTCGATCTCCGCGCCGGAGCGGCAGGACTGGTAGATGTCGAGCACGCGCTTCTCGAAGTCGATGCCGGTGCCGAGCGCGCCCAGGATCTCGTCGGAGGAGCCGAACACGCCGTCGAAGAGCGCCAGCTTCTGCGAGAGCAGATCGTAGAGGCGCGCGTCGGCGGCGTTGGTGCGGTTCAGGAAGTTCAGCACCAGCACGTCGCGCTGCTGGCCGTAGCGGTGGCAGCGGCCGATGCGCTGCTCCACCCGCTGCGGGTTCCAGGGCAGGTCGTAGTTCACCACCAGGTTGCAGAACTGGAGGTTCAGCCCCTCCGCCCCGGCCTCGGTCATGATCAGGATCTGCGTCCGGTTCCGGAACTCCTCCACCAGCGCCTGGCGCTTGTCGGTGCCGGAGACGTCGCCGGAGAGGCAGGTGACCGTGTAGCCCTTCGAGGCGAGGAGCTTCTCGAGGTAGTGCTGGGTGCGCCGGAACTCGGTGAAGACCACCGCCTTCTCCGGCCACCCGCAGGCCTTCGCCACCGTGAAGCAGCGATTGAGGCCGCGCACCAGCGCGCCGCCCTTGGCGTTCACCTGGATGGTCCGGGCGAGCCTGGCGCAGGCGCGCAGCTCGCCGAGCTCGTCGTTCATGCGCCGCAGCGCGGCCTGCCCCTTGGGGCGGGCGGGCTTGCCGTCGTCGTCGAAGAGCTCCTCCGACCTCCTCGGCGAAGCCGTCCATCTCGAGCAGGAGGTCGGCCTGCGCGGTGCACTCCACGCCGGCGATCTTCTGGTCGAGGGTGTCGGCCAGGCGGTCGAGCGTGGCGGCCAGGGCGAACGAGGAGGAGGCCAGGATCTTCCGGTACACCAGCACGAAGAGCGCTCGCCGCGCCATGGGGATGGCGTAGGCGTCCTCGCGCCGCAGGTACTCCGAGACGCGGTCGTACAGCTCCTGCTCCTCGGCGGTCGGCGCGAAGTCCTCCACGATCGACCGGCGCGCCGTGAACTTCACGTACTCCTTCACCTGCCGGCGCAGCGTCCGGATCACGACCGGCGCGAGCCGCGCCTTGAGGTCGGCCGCCTTGTCCTCGGTGAGCTCGCCGGTCGCGTACTGGAGCCGGAAGGCGTCCTCGCTCCCGAGCAGCGCGTCGTCGATGAACGAGGCCAGCCCGAGCAGCTCCATCAGGTCGTTCTGGAGCGGCGTGGCGGTGAGCAGCAGCTTCGGGCAGCGGCGCAGCGCGCGCCGGAGCGCCTGGCCGGTGCGGTGGTCCTTGCGGTAGGCGTTCCGCAGCCGGTGCGCCTCGTCGATGATGGCGACGTCCCAGGGGACGCGCTCCACCTCGCTCGCGCGCATCGCGGCGAACGGGTGGGAGCAGATCACGATCCCGCCGGTGTCGAAGGGGTTGGTCTTGAGCCCGTGCCGCTCGCGCTCGCGGACCACGTCGCCGTCGATCACCTCGGCCTCGAGGCCGAACTTGCTGCGGAGCTCCTCGCGCCACTGCGCTCGCAGCGAGGCCGGGACCAGGATGGCCGCGCGCGGCTTCCCCTCGGCGGCGAGCTGGGCCAGCACCAGCCCCGCCTCGACGGTCTTGCCGAGCCCGACCTCGTCGGCGAGCACGGCCCCGCCGGTGGGGAGCGCGGCCAGCGCGAAGGCGGCCGCCTCGATCTGGTGCGGGTTCAGGTCGACCGCGGAGTGGGCCAGCGCCGGCGTGAGGCGGCTCGACCCCCCGCCGCGCGCGGTGAGCGCCTCCGCCGCGATCCGTTGGTGAAAGCGCGTCAGCCGCGGCTTCCGACCGCCGCGCGACGCCAGCTGCGACCCACCCATCCGACCCGCCTCCCGACCCCGACCCGGCGCTCCACGCGCCCCACGCCCGTGCGGCCTCGCGCGAGCGCCGCCCCGGTATCCCTCGATACCGAGGCGGCGAGTGTACCAGCATCCGGATCGCGGGGGCAGGTGCATGTCCCGCCGAGGAGGGGCGCCAGGGGCGACGCGCGCGCCGGAGGGGCGCCGTCCTCGGTCCCCGCGGCCAGGTAAGATGCCGCGATGCGAGACCGCCGCGATCTCCTCCTCGCCGCCTTCCCGCCCGAGCTGGCCGGCCTCGACCACGCGCCGCCGGCGGCGTGGCTGGTCGCCACCACCGGGGTGGGCGCGGTGACCGCCGCGGTGGAGACCGCCCGCCTGATCGCGCTGCACCGGCCCGGGCGCGTCCTCTTCGTGGGCACCTGCGGCGCCTACGACGCGCGCCTCTCGGTCGGCGATCTCCTGGCCGCCTCGGAGGCCGTCGCGGTCTCGCTCGACGAGCGGGAAGGGCGGGCCTACCGCCCCGCCGTCGAGCGGATCCGCTGGCCCGCGACGTGGGCGCTCCCGCTCGACGCGTGGGCGGTGGCCGTCCCCCCCGCGATCACCTGCACGGCGGCCGGCGCGCGGGTCCTCTCGGCGGTGGCGGCGGCGGAGCACCTCGAGCTCACCGGCGTGTTCGCCGCCTGCCACTCGGCCGGCGTGTCGGTGGCCGCGGCGCTCGGCGTCGCGAACCGGGTCGGTCCGGACGCCCACGCCGAGTGGAAGGCGGGCCACGCCGGCGTGAGCCTGGCGCTGGTGGACGCGCTCCGGTCGCGCGGGGTGATCTGACCGCCGGGGCGCGGGCCGCGCCTAAACGGACCGATCATGATTCGTGAACAGGCGAGCGGAGCGAGCCCGCCGGGGCGCCGGCGCGGAAGCGGCGCAGCCGCTCGCGCCGGCGCACGGGACCCGGCGAGCAGGGGAGGGGCCCCGACGAGCTTTGCTCGGCGGGGAGGGGGCGCAGCCCCCTTGGGATCATGCCTAAACGACAGCGCGATCCGCGACACCGAAGGTGATCGCGGATCACGAACTGTCGTTTAGGGCGGCGCGCCGGCCGCGGCCGCGCGCGCCACCGCCCGCCGGAGCGTCCAGGCGAGGGCGATCAGCACCGCGCCGCTGAGGGCGGCCGCGAGCAGGAGCGCGCCGGCACCGCGCCCGGTCTGGGCCTCTCGCAGGAGAGCCTCGGCCGTGCCCGCCAGCGAGCCGACGTACACCTCGATCAGGAGGCCGGGGACGCTCCCCACCACCGTCGCGAGCGCGAACTCGCGCAGCCGCACCGGGGTCGCGCCGAGCAGGTAGTTCAGCACCGCGAAGGGGGAGAGCGGCGCCAGGCGGAGCAGCAGCACGACCCGGAACCCGGACTGCTCGAGCGCGGCGTCCAGGCCGGCCAGGGCCGGGGTGCGCGCCGCGATGCGCGACGCCTGCTCCCGCACCAGCCAGCGCCCCATCGCGAACGCCACGCAGGCGCCGGCGGCCGCCGCCGGGATGGCCACCGCGGCCCCGACGAACGGGCCGAGCGCGAAGCCGGTGACGAGGTGCAGGAGCGGCGCGGGCACGAACAGCACCGCGCCGAGCACGTACGCGCCGCCGAGGAGCGCGACCTCGGCCGGACCCCCGTCGCGGAGCGCGGCGGCGGCCCGGGAGGGCGCGTCGGGGTCCACGGCGGTGACGGCCACCGCCGCGATGCCGACGACCAGCACCGCCGCCACCTTCTTCCAGGCACTCCGCACGCTCCAGGTCATCCACGCGAGTCTAACCCGGAGCGGGCCGCCGGGCCGAGCCGGCGGCGCGGCGGCCGGAGGCGCGCGCGCCGGCGCCGCCGCCGCCGCCACCTCATTCGCCCAGCGTGGCGCGCAGGAACCAGCCGTGCTTCTCGACCTCGGTGGTGATCGCCGTGACGAGGTCCGCGGTGTCGTCGTCGCCGAGCTCATCGGCCGCGCCGCGGGCGGCGCGGAGGCCGACCAGGTAGGCGTCCAGCCGGTCGGCCAGGAGCCGCACGTGATCGAGGTCGCGCGTGGTGTCCTGCGGGTAGTCCGGCAGGCGAGAGGTGGCGGCCACGTGCCGCGACGTCCCCCGCGCGATCGCGCCCAGCGCCACGGCACGCTCCGCCACCTCGTCGTTGTGCGCCGCCACCGCCGTGGCGATGCTCTCGAACAGCGGGTGGAGGGACGCGAACAGCGGCCCCTTCACGTTCCAGTGGGCGACCTTGAGCTGGCCGTGGAGATCGAGGCCGTCGACCAGCGCGGCGCCGAGGGCGTCGGAGATGCGGCGGCGGGCGGTCTCGGGGAGATGACTCGGGCTTCGGTACATGCGGTGTTCCTCCTTTTCGAGGTGGAACATGCCGCCTGGCTCTCGATAGCTGAAATACATCGTTTGGATGGCTGGAATAGTCAGCGACTATCGAGCGTCCTGGCCGCGGCACCACGCGCCCACCCCGCCGCCGCCCCCCGCCCGGCGGCGGCCGGGGCGGGCCGCGTTTGACGCCGCGCCCGTCCGGTTGCTGAGATCGCCTCCACCATGCAGGTGAGGCTCAACGGAGAGCTGCGCGAGATCCCGGACGGCCTGACCGTCGCGGGGTTGCTCGGCCACCTCGGCGTCAAGGCGCCGCGCGTCGCCGTCGAGGTGAACGAGCAGGTCGTCACCAAGGATCGCTACGGGACCCACGCGATCGGGCCGGGCGACTCGGTCGAGATCGTGGCCTTCGTCGGAGGAGGGTAGCAATGTGCGGATACCTGGACCATCGGCAAGCACACCTTCACGAGCCGCCTGCTGGTCGGCACCGGCAAGTACGCCGACTTCCCCACCATGCAGCGGGCGCTCGTCGCCTCGGGCGCCGAGGTGGTGACGGTGGCGGTGCGCCGGCTCGACCTCTCGAAGACCGGCGCCGAGTCGCTGCTCGAGTGGATCCCGAAGGGCATGACGCTCCTGCCCAACACCGCCGCGTGCTTCACCGCCGACGAGGCCGTGCGCACCGCGCGGCTCGGGCGCGAGCTCGACATGGGCGACCTCGTGAAGCTCGAGGTCATCGGCGATCGCGCGCACCCTCTTCCCCGACGTGGAGGGGCTGGTGGAGGCGGCCCGGGTGCTGGTCAAGGAGGGCTTCACCGTCCTGCCGTACACGAACGACGACCCGGTCACCGCCAGGAAGCTCGAGGACGTGGGCTGCGCCGCGGTGATGCCGCTCGGCGCGCCCATCGGCTCGGGCCTGGGCATCCGCAACCCCTACAACCTCCGGATCATCATGGAGACGGTGAAGGTGCCGGTGCTCGTCGACGCCGGCGTCGGCACCGCCAGCGACGCCGCCGTCGCGATGGAGCTGGGCGCGGTGGCGGTGCTCATGAACACCGCCATCGCCGAGGCGAGGGACCCGGTGCTGATGGCCGAGGCGATGCGGGCCGGCGTGGAGGGCGGGCGCAAGGCCTTCCTGGCCGGCCGCATCCCGATGAAGCTCCACGCGTCGGCGTCCTCGCCGATGACGGGGCTGATCGGGAGCTGATCGGCAGGTCGTCGCGTAGCCGGCGAGGAGCGGCCGGGCACACTTCGCTTCGCGAACTGTGCCTCGGCCGAATGCTGGAGGCCGGCTACGCCGCCGGCCGGATGGGCGAGATCCGGTCCACCGTGAGGCGGAACACGCGAGACGGCTTGCCCCAGCCGCCGGCGGTGAAGCCGCGGCAGATCCGCTCGTACGCCTCGGGGTGCTGGTGCGGCGCGAACTCCTCCACCGCGCCCTGCAGCGCGTAGCCCTGGAACGTCGTCGAGGTCGAGCACCAGCCGCGCCTCCTGCGGGTTCGACTTCAGGTTCATGTACGTCTTCAGCGCGAGCCCGTCGCCGTGGTAGAGCGCAGCCGATCGTCCTCGCACCTCGTGGTGGAAGACGAAGCGCGGCGAGAGGTTGGCGGTCTCGCCCACCGCCACCAGCGCGAGGGGGACCCGGCCGACGATCGCGACGAGCTCCTCGAACGGGACGTTCTCGAAGAACTTGAGGGTGTAGGGGCTGTGGTGGACCGTGAAGATGGGCGAGCCCTTCACCACGAGCCCGCTCCGGCCCGTCCTCGATTAGGTCGGCCTCGGTCGCGTTGACGGCGAGCGCCCGGGTCTTCACCTGGAAGCCCTGGTACTGCTCGACGCGGGTGAGGTGGATGGTGACGCACTCGCCGCGGGCGGGCCGGCGCGCGAGCCGCCCCGCGAGCGTGATGCGCAGGTCGCGGCCGGTCGGGCCTGGATCGATGCGCACCAGGGCGGTTCACCGAGACCGCGGAGTACGTCCCGTTCAGGCTGTTGGTGCCCATGAAGGACAGCACCTTGTCGTACTTCACGGTCGGGAAACGCGGCCGCCTGCTTCGCCTTCTGCGTCCTCGAGGAAGGAGAGGAAGCGTCTGAAGATCGCTCGACACGGGGTGTCTCCACGCTCAGGATGAGCCGGGGGCGAGATTAAGGATGGACGTCCCGGTTGTCCACCTGATCACCGACCGGCGCCTGGCGACGGATCTCGGCCGCGCGCGCCGAGGTCGCGCTGCGCGGCCTCCCGCCAGGGACGGTCGCGCTCCACCTGCGCGAGAAGGACCTCGGCGGCCGCGAGCTGCTCCGGCTCGCGCGCGCGCTCGGCGCGGCCTGCCGCGAGAGCGGCCAGCGCTTCCTGGTCAACGATCGGCTCGACGTCGCGCTCGCGTGCGGCGCCGACGGCGTGCACCTCCCCTCGGCCGGCGTCCCGCCCGCCGACGCGCGCCGGCTGCTCGGGCCCGGCGCGCTGGTGGGCGTGTCGTGCCACTCGGAGGCCGACGTGCGGCGCGCGCGGTCGGGCGGCGCCGAGCTACGCCACCTTCGGCCCCGTCCATGACACGCCCTCGAAGCGCGCCTTCGGAGCGCCGGTGGGCCTCGAGGCCCTCCGCGCCGCGGCCCGGCTCGGGCTGCCGCTGGTCGCGCTCGGCGGCCTCGACGCGCGGCGCGCCCCGGCGGCGCGCGCCGCCGGCGCGCACGGCGTCGCCGTCATCCGCGCCTGGCTGGTGGGGCCGGACCCGGCGGCGGCGGTGCGGGCGCTGCTCTGAACGACGGCGCGTGATCCGCGAGCACCTTCGTTGTCGCGACGCGCGCTGCCGCTCAAGCCGGGCGCAGGGCGAGGAAGTACTGGTAGGGGAGGAAGCGCCGCTCCTCGATCACCTCGAGCCCGGCCGCCTGCGCCGCGGCGAGGAAGGCCTCGCGCGAGACCTTGTGATCGGGCGGCGGGCCCACCGGGAGCTCGCCGGCGTGGAAGTCGACGTTGACGAGCCGCCCGCCGGGCGCGAGCCGGCCGCCGAGGGCGCGGAGCGTGGCCGGCCCGTCGCTGAAGTGGTGGAACGTGTTCACCACCAGGATGACGTCGCACGGCTCGGGCGGCAGCGGGGGCTCGCCCTCGACCGCCAGGAGGGGGCGCACGTTCTCGATCCCTGCCGCCCTGGCCCGCTCGCGCAGGAGCGCGATCATGCGCGGCTCCACGTCGATGGCGTGGACGCGTCCGCCCGGCCCGACCGCCCGGGCGAGGCGGAGCGCGAAGTACCCCGGGCCCGCGCCGGCGTCGCACGCCACCGCGCCCTCGCGGAGCCCGAGCGCCGCCACCACCTCGTCCGGCCGCTGCCACGCGGCGCGATCCGGCCCCTCCAGCTTCGCCAGGTAGGCCGCGAGGTCCTCCGGGTTGCCGTGCCGGTCGCGCCCGGCGCCGTGCGGGTGCTCGCCGTGGGGGTGGCCAATCCCGGGGCCGCCGCCGTGTCCGTGTCCGTGCTCGCTCATGGCGCGTGAGAGCCCTTCCAGCGCGGGAGGTTTCGGCGCCCGGCGCGTCCGTCGCCCGGGGCGTGGCCGCCCGGGGTGCACGCCGGACGTCGCGCGAGTATATTGCGCCGCGCATGGGCAGGCCCATCTACGAGATCTCGAAGGACTTCGTCTTCAGCGCCGCGCACCAGATCCGCTTCCACGGCGGCAAGTGCGAGCGGCTGCACGGGCACAACTGGCGGGTGCGGGTCCACGTCCGCGCGACCGAGCTGAACCGGATCGGCATGGTGATCGACTTCGCCGACCTGCAGCGGCTGGTGGCCGAGGTGGGCGCGCGCTTCGACCACCAGAACGTGAACGAGGTGCCGCCGTTCGACGAGGAGAACACCACCGCCGAGCTGCTGGCGCGCTTCTTCTACGTCGAGACGGCCCGCCGGCTCGCCGGGCTGGACGGCGGGCGCGTGACGGTCTCGCAGGGTGGAGGTGTGGGAGAACGAGGGCTCGCTCGCGGTCTACCGCGAGGAGTAGCCGGCCTCCAACATCCGGCCGAGGCAAGCGCTCGCGAAGCGTCAATCCGGCCGAGCGCAGTCGCGATGCCGTGTGCCCGGCCGCTCCTTGCCCCGGCTCGTCGACGACGGCCCGGGCCGGACCGTTCCTACCGGCTACGCGTCACGAGCTGCTGGCGCCGCTGACGCGTCAGCCGTGCCGCGTATGCTCGGCGCGTGCCCGTCCTCTGCCTCGTGCCCACGCCGCTCGCGGCGAGCCGCGCCGCGCGCCGGCTGTGCGACGCGCAGGGTGGGGTGCTCTTCGGCCCGGCCGTCGGCACGCTCGCGCGGCTGGTGCCCGGGCTGCTGGCCGCCGCGGGGATCGACGGGCGGTGCTCTCGCCGCTGGCCGAGCGCATCCTGGCGGCCGAGGCGGGCGCCGACGCCGGCGGGCCCTTCGCGGCGCTGGACCCAGGGGATGGGCTCGCCGCCGCGCTCGCCTCCGCGCTCGGAGAGCTCCGGCGCGGCGAGGTCTCCGCGCGCGACCTGAGGGCCGCCGCGGCCACCATCGAGGGCCCCCCGCGGCGCGGCTCGAGGCGCTCGCGTCGGCGCTCGAGGCGTACGAGGCGCGGCTCTCCGGGCTCGCCGCGCTGGACCGGGCCGGGGCGCTCCGCGCCGCGGCCGACGCGGTGGTCCGTGGCGCCGCCTCGCCCGAGACGGCCGGGCTCGACCTCCTGGTGGTGGACGGGGTGGTGGCGGTCGCCCCCGCGGAGTGGGACCTGCTCGCCGCGCTCGTGGCCCGGGCCCGCCGCACCCGCGTGCACCTGCCCTTCTTCCCGGAGCGCCCGGAGCTCTCCGCGCCGGCGGAGCCGCTGCTCCGGCGGCTCGAGAGTCTCCACGAGCTGTCCGCCCGGCGAGACCTCGAGGTGGTGCTGCCGGCGCTCGGGGGGAGGGGCGGGCCCGGCTCCCGGCGGCGGCGCTGCGCGCCTTCGCGGGCGGACCGGCCGCGTCCGGTGAGGCGGGCCTCGGCGACGGTCGGGTCCTGGCGCTGGCCGGGGCGGGCCAGGCCGGCGAGGCGGAGGCGGTGGCCGCCGCGGTCGAGGCGCTGCCTCGACCGGCCACGAGCCGGAGGAGATCGCGCTCGTCTCGCCCACGCCCGGGCGCTCGTCCGGCGCGCTCGCGCGGGCGCTCGCGGCGCGCGGGGTCCCGTTCGACGCCGGGCGAGGCGCGCCGCTCGCCGACGCGCCGGTGGTCCGGCTGGTGCGGGAGGCGCTCGCCGCTGCGGGTGAAACGTCGCGCAGCGCGGCGGAGCGGCTGCTCGGCTCGGCCTGGCTGGCAAGGCCCGGCGCCACGTCCCCCTCCGCGCTCCTCGATCGCGCGGGCGCGCTCGACGGGCGCGCGCCGCCGGCCGCGGCGCTGCGGCGGCGCGCGGCGGCGCTGGGGGGCGGGGCCTCCGCGGGGGAGCGCGCGGCGCTGCTGCGCGCGGCCGAGGCGGTGGACGGGCTCGACGGACCTCCTCCGGCCGCTCGCCGCCGCCGGCACCGCGCGCGAGCACGCGGCGCACCTCTCCGCCTTCCTCGCCCGCGCCGGGATCCGCCGGCGGGCCGCGCGCGGCGAGCCTGGCGCTGGTGGCCCGCGACCTCGCCGCGCTCCGCGGGCTCGACGACGCCGCCGAGGCGGTGGTCCGCGCCGCGGCGCTGCTCGGCGACGCCGGCGCGCAGCTCACCCCGGCGGCGTTCCGCGCGCGGCTCGACCTGGCCCTCGAGGAGGCCGCGCTGCCGCCGCCTGCCTCCGGCGGCGGCCGGCGCGGTGGAGCTGCTCCGGGCCCTCCGAGGCGCCCGGGCTGTCCGCGCGCGCGGTGGTGATCACCGGCTGCGTCCGCGGGAGCTTCCCGGCCGCGCCACCGCCCGAGCCGCTCCTCCGCGAGCCGGAGCGGCTCGCGCTGTGCCGGCACCTGCGTCGCCCCGCGGTGGCGACCTCCGCGGCGCGGCGTGCCGAGGCGCTCCACCGCGCCTTCACCGCGGTGGCCGCCGGCCGCGAGGCGGTGGCCTTCGTGTGGGCCGCGCCCGGCCCGGACGGCGGCGGCGGGCCCGCCGTCGCCGCTGGTGGCCGAGGCGCTCGCGGCGGCCGGCGTCGAGCCGCCCGACGGGCCCGCGCCGGAGCCGGCCCTCGCGGCCGCGCGCACGCCGCGCGCCGCGCTCCGGGCGGCCGCGCGGCTCGGGCGCGGCGGCGCCGGCGGCGCTCGGCGGGACGCGCTCGAGGCGCGCGCCCTCGACGCGCTGGCGCGGGGCGCGGTCGAGGCGGAGCGGCGCGCGGCGGTGCAGGCGCGCGAGGCCGCGCCGTACGCGGGCCGGATCGACGGCGCCGCGCGCGTCGCCGCTCTCGGCCGCGCTGCCCGCCGAGTGGGCCCCCACCCAGCTCGAGGGGTACGCGCGCTGCCCCTTCCGCGCCTTCCTCGCGCTGGTGCTCCGCCTCCCGGATCGCGCCGCGGGCGAGCTCGACATCGACCCTCGCGACGAGGGCAGCCTGCTCCACGCGGTGCTGGAGCGCTTCGTGGCGGGGCGGATCGGCCGCCGCGCCTGGCCGCCGGACGCCGGCCCGGCGGACCTCGCCGAGGCGCGCGCGGCCGCGGCCGCGGTCTTCGGGCGCTTCGAGCGGGAGGGCCGCACCGGCGATCCGGCGGCGTGGGCGGGGCGGCGCGAGGCGGTGCTGGCCCGCCTGGACCGGGTGGTGCGGGCGGAGGCGCGCGACCACGACGGCCTCGTGCCGCGCCGCGGTCGAGCTGCGGTTCGGGAGCGACGCGCCGCACCCGCCGCTCTCGCTCACCGCGGGCGGCGAGACGGTGCGGCTGAAGGGGCGGGTCGACCGGATCGACGCCGGGCCCGGGCGGCTCCTCGTGATCGACTACAAGAACGCGCGGAGCGGGAGCGCCTACGCCGGCGAGCTCGAGCCGGAGGCGCTCGGCGAGACCAGCTTCCAGGTGCCTGCCTACCTCATGGCGGCGGCCCGCGCGCTGCCGGGGCGGCCGCGGCTCGAGGCCACCTACGCGCTCCTGCGCAAGGCGGCCCGCCTGCCGCCGCTCGCGCTCGCCGCGGACGACCCGCTCCTCGCCGCCGACGCCGGCCCCGCGCCGGTCCCGGGTCCCGGGCGGCCGTTCGCGGCGGCGGTGGTCGAGACGGTGCGGCGGATCCGGGCCGGCGTCTTTCCCATCGCCTCGCGGAGCTGCGACGGCTGCGGTTACGGCGCGGTCTGCCGGTTCCAGGGGACCGCCGCGCTGGCCGCCGAGGGCGAGGGCGAGGGCGCCGCGGCGGCCGAGGCGGCGCCGTGAGCGCGATCGTGTTCGGCCCGGTGGCCGAGCGGCTGTTCCGGCTCGAGGCGCCCACCGCGGTCTCGGCCGGCGCGGGCTCCGGGAAGACCACCGCGCTGGTGGAGCTCTGCGCGCGCCTCCTCGAGGGGACGGCGCTCGGCACGCCCTGCGCGCCCTCGGAGATCGCCGCCATCACCTTCACCGAGAAGGCGGCGGAGGAGCTCGAGGAGCGGCTCAGGGGCGCGATCGCGGCGCGGGCGCGCCAGGCGGCGGACGAGGCCCCCGGGTCGGACGCGGCGCGGGCCTGGCTCGAGCGCCTCCACGGCCTCGACCGGATGGCGGTCGGCACCATCCACGGGTTCTGCGGGCGGCTGCTGCGGGAGCACGCCCTCGAGGCGGGGCTCGATCCCGGACTTCACGGTGGCGGACGAGGAGCGGTCCGCCGGCTGGATCGCCGCGGCGGCGCGGGGCGCGGTGGTGGCGGCGCTCGACGCGGGACGACCCGAGGCGCGGCTCCTGGCGGCGGGCATGGGCGCGGGCGGCGGCCGCGGCTCGCTGCCGACCCTGCTGGCTGGGCTCCTGCGCGAGCGGGCGACCCGCGGCGAGTCCGGCCCGGCGGCGCCGTCCCCGGCAGACGAGGCGGGCGCGGGGGAGGCCCGGGCGCGGCTGCTCGACGCGGCGGAGGCGCTCCTGGCCGAGCGGGGCGCCGCCGCGACGGCCGGCGCGCGCGAGCTCCTCGAGGGCGTCGGGCGCGCGCTCGAGGCCCTCGAGCCGGGCGACCGGGAGGGTCCGCTCGAGGCGGGGGCGCTGGCGAGGCTCGCCGCGCTGGGAGAGGCGCTGCGCGGACGGCGGGTGCTCAAGGCGGACGGCCCCGCGCTCAGGGCGGCCCGCGAGGCGCTGGCGGCGGCCGCGAGCGCGCTCCTGCCGCTCGCCGCCGACGTGCTCGCTGGGCCGCAGAAGGCCGAGCTGGCGCGGCTGGTCGGGGAGGCCGAGGCGCGCTACGCGGCGCTCAAGGCGGCGGCCCGGACGGTGGACTTCGACGATCTCCTGCTGCGGGCGCGGGACCTCCTCCGCGGCGACGCCGCGCTCCTCGTGGAGCTGCGCGGCCGCTTCCGCGCGCTGCTGGTGGACGAGTACCAGGACGTGAACCCGGTCCAGCAGGAGGTGCTCGAGCTGCTCGCCGCCGGCGGGGCGGAGCCCGTCGCGCCCGGGGCGGGGGCTCACGGCCCGGTGCTGGTGGCCGTGGGCGACCTGAAGCAGTCCATCTACCGCTTCCGCGGCGCGGACGTGGCCGTCTTCGCGCGGCTGATCCGCCGGCTCGAGGCCGGAGCGGGGAGGGTGCTCCACCTCTCGGACAACCATCGCTCCGCGCCCGCCGTCCTGGACCTCGTCAACGAGGTCTTCGCCCGCGCCCTGCAGCCGCCGGCCGGGGCGCCGCCGCGCGACGACGAGATCGCCTTCACCGACCGTGATCGCCTGGTGCCGACCCGGGGTGAGGCGGCGCGCCCCGCCTGCGAGCTGCTGGTCGATCCCGACCCCGGCGCCGCCGCCGAGCGGCGCGCCCGCGAGGCGGCGGCCATCGCCGCGCGGATCGGGGCGCTCGTCTCGGGCGTCGCGGGGGTGGAGGTGCGCGAGCGGACCGCCGGGGGCGAGCGCCCGCGCCGGCCGCGCGCCGGCGACGTCGCGATCCTGTTCCGGCGCCTCACCCAGATCGCTCCCTACGAGCGGGCGCTCCGGGCGGCGGGGATCCCCTACCGGCTGGCCCGCGGCGGCGGGTTCTACCAGGCGCCGGAGGTGCGGGACGCGGGCGAGCTGCTCGCCACCCTCGCCGATCCCGGGGACGCCCTGGCCTGGGCGGCCCTGCTCCGCTCGCCCGCCTGCGCCGTCTCCGACGGCGCGCTCTTCCTGCTCTCGCGCGTCGGGCTGGGGCGGCTCCACGCGCTCCCGGCCGAGGCGCTGGCCGAGGAGGTGGCGCGCGTGGCCGGACCGGGCGCGATCGCGCCGCCGGAGTGGGCGCGCCTGCGCCGGCTCCTCTCCGTCCACCGGGAGCTCGCCGCGCTCCGCGACCGGCTCTCGCTCCCCGACCTCCTCGCCCGCGCCGTCGAGGCGCTCGATCTCGACGCCGCGCTGCTGGCTGCCCCGGACGGCGAGCGGCGGGCGGTGAACCTCGAGAAGCTCCTCGGCCTGGCGGCCCGCTTCGCCGGCGACGGCGGCGGCCCGGGCGACCTCGCCCGGCACCTGCGCACCCTCGCCGCGAGCCCGCCGCGGGAGCCGGAGGCCGAGCTCGAGGCGGGCAGCGCGGTGGCGCTGCTGTCGGTGCACCAGGCGAAGGGGCTCGAGTGGCCCATCGCCTTCGTCCCGGACCTCGGGGCCCGCCCGCGCGCGGACACCCGGCGCGCCCTCCTCGACCGCGGGGGCCGGCTCTGCGCGGCGCTGCTCGATCCGGTCCGGGAGGAGGCGCTCGACACCGCCGGCCTGCGGGCCGCCCGCGACGACGACCGCCGGGCCGCGGCGGCCGAGTCGCGCCGGCTACTCTACGTGGCGCTCACCCGCGCCCGCGACCTGCTGGTGCTCTCCGGCGAGGCGTCCGGCGCAGAGTCGTGGCGCGGGATGGTCGAGGCGGCGCTGGCCGCGCGCCCCGACCTCGCGCGCCGCGTCCCGGTCGCCGAGGCCGCCACCGCCGCGGCCGGGCCGCCGCTCGAGGCCGGGCCGCCCGCCGCCGAGCCGCTGGCCCCGCCCCCGTCGGCGCCCCGCCTCGCGGCGCCGCCGCCGGCGACGCCCTCGCGCGTCGCGGTGACCGAGCTCGCCGAGTACGCGCGCTGCCCGCGGCGGCACCTCCTCGGGCAGGTGCTCGGCGTGCCCGAGCCGCGCGGCGCGTCCGGGGCGTCGCCCGCCGACGACCCGGGCCGCGCCACGGCCCGCGGCACCCTCGCGCACGCCATGCTCGCCGAGGCAGACCTCGGAGCGCCCCCGCTCGAGCGGCGCGCGCAGCTGGCCGCCGCCGCTGCCCGCCGCGGCTACGACCCGTCGGTCCCCGGCGTCCGCCGGATCCTGGCCGAGGTCTCCCGCTTCGCCGACTCCGCCGCCGGCCGCGCCCTGGCGCTGGCCGCGCGCGAGGGGCGGCTCTCGCGCGAGGTCCCGTTCCTGCTGCGGCTCGACCCCGAGCCCTCCGGCGCGCCGGACCGAGCGCCCGCGGTCTACCTGGTGGGCGCCCTGGACGCGCTGGTGCGCGAGCGGCGCGGCGACGGGCTCACGGTGGTGGACTACAAGTATGCGACGCCTCGCCCCGGCGCGGCCGAGCGCTACCGGCTGCAGCTCCTCGCCTACGTGCTCGCCGCCTCGCGGGCGCACCCCGGCGCCCGGGTGCGCGCGCGGCTCCAGTTCCTCCGCGGGGATCACCGCGCCGTGGACGTGACCCCTTCCCGCGCCGAGCTCGACGGGTTCGCGACGCTCGCGCCGCGGCTGGCCGACGAGGCCCGGCGCGGCGGCGGGGACCGGTCGCCCGCGGCGCTCGGCCGCGACGAGGCGCGGTGCCGCGCGGAGGGCTGCGGCTACGTCGCGCGCTGCTTCCGGTGAGGGGGCGGCGAGCGTCGACGTCCACCCCGCCGCCGCGCTCGCCTCCGCCCCGCGCTCGCCGGTTCGAGGGACCTCCGTCGCCCAGGGGGCACGCTCAGCGGCGCGAGGCGGCGCCGGGATCGAGCTCTCGCCGCCCGAGGTCCTCGCGGTGCCGCACGTCGGTGCTGAACAGGCCGAACCGGGCGCTGCCCTCGCCGAACGCGCGGAGCACGTCGGACGGGCTCTGGTAGACGCGGTCGGGCAGCGACCGCAGGAAGTTGATCGCGTCCGCCGGCGCGCCGGCCTCGGCTGCGGTCAGCGCGAGCTCGTCGCGCGAGATCGGGAACTCCACCGCCGACAGGATGCCGGACGGGCTTCGCTCCGGCCGCTCTCCGTACCCACGGGCCATCGGCATCTCCTTCTGCGCAAGGGTGTGACACAAACGTGCGCAGTTCCCCGGCGTGCGTCGAGCCGCGGCCGGCCGGCCGCCGGCTTTTCCCCTTGCCTCGCTTGCGCGCGTGTCTCTAGATTGCGGGCGGTTCAAAGACTTCACCCACCCCGCAAACAGACCGTTGGGAGGCCCGATATGGCCGAGCGTACGACCGAGCGCGTGAAGGAGATCCTGTCCTGGTACGGTTCCGACAGCCCGGGAACGCTCGCCAACCTGCACCGCATGCTGATGACGGGGCGGCTCGCCGGCACGGGCAAGATGGTGATCCTCCCCGTCGACCAGGGCTTCGAGCACGGGCCGGCGCGCTCGCTTCGCGAAGAACCCCGCCGGCTACGACCCCGACTACCACTTCCAGCTCGCCATCGACGCCGGCTGCAACGCCTACGCGGCGCCGCTCGGCTTCATCGAGGCGGGGGCGGCCAAGTTCGCCGGCCAGATCCCGCTCATCCTGAAGCTCAACAACTCCGACTCGCTCTCCAAGCTCGGCGGCGCGCCCTGCTCGGCGGTCACCGGGTCGGTGAAGGAGGCGCTGCGGCTCGGCTGCGCCGCGGTCGGCTACACGATCTACCCCGGCTCGCGACGCGCGGAACACGCAGCTCGAGCACCTGCGCGAGATCACCGCGGAGGCGAAGGCGAACGGCCTGGCGGTGGTGGTGTGGAGCTACCCCCGCGGCGGCGGGATCTCGAAGGAGGGCGAGACCGCGGTCGACATCGTGCGCCTACGCCGCCCAGATCGCGGCGCAGATGGGCGCGCACGTCATCAAGGTGAAGCCGCCCAAGGACCACCTCGAGCACCCCGAGGCCAAGAAGGTCTACGAGGAGCTGAAGATCCCGACCAAGACCCTGGCCGAGCGCGTGCGCCACGTGGTGCAGTCCGCCTTCAACGGGAGGCGCATCGTGATCTTCTCGGGCGGCGAGGCCAAGGGGACCGACGCCGTGCTGGAGGAGATCCGCGGCCTGAAGGAGGGCGGCGCCTTCGGCTCGATCATGGGCCGGAACGCCTTCCAGCGCCCGAAGGCCGACGCGCTCCAGCTGCTCGACGCGGTGATGAAGATCTACGTGAGCTAGCTGGCCGGCCTCCAAGGCGCGGCCGAGGCACACTCGCGAAGCGAAATGTGCCCGGTCGCTCCTTGCCGGCCACGACTGCCGGCCGCTCCTCGCCGGCTATGCGGTCCCGGGGACGGTGCCCCGACGGGCGCCGCCCCTGATGACCGCCGGCGCGCGGACCGCCGGAACTCCCGTCCGCCGGTTCGTACGTACGGTCAACGTCTGGCCCGTGAGGGGCCGTGCCCACGGGGGCCGATGCCTGCCCGCCGCTCGGCATGGAACATGCCAGACAGGGGTGGTTTTCTCTTGCCACTCCCGGCAGCCGGGGTTTATACGGCTTTACCTTTTCTTTCGCGGGCTTCGCACCGGCTATTGGGCTGCGGCGCAGACCGCGGCCGTCGACGCGAGGACAACACTCCATGCGGCTCTACCCGAAGGTCATCCCGACGATCGCCCGCGAGGTCGTTCAGACCCTCATGCAGGATGGCGACGTGGAGGTCGAGACCCTCCGCATCGCCGACGCCGAGATGGACATGGCGGCCATCATGAAGGAGTACCTCGCCGCCGAGGAGCGGGTGAACGCCGCCACCCGCGAGGCGCTCGAGCGCCGCGGCTACGATCACTCCAGGTTCAACCAGGTGAAGCGCGAGATGGCCGACGTCCGCGGCTTCAAGATGGGGGACGAGGGGATCGAGTACGTCATCGGCCAGATGATCGAGTTCCTCCTCATCTCCCGCAACGTCGAGGAGGTCTACTCGGAGGACCACGCCATCCGGAAGAAGGTGTTCAACATCTTCAAGAAGCACCTCGACGTGGACGAGGAGATCGACCGCGAGGCGCGCGCCCGGCTGAAGCACCTGCAGGAGGGGACCGGCGCCTGGGACGTCGAGTACCAGAAGACGGTCGAGCTCCTCCGCCGCTCGCGTGGCCTCATCTAGTCCGCGGCGCGCTCGCGGAATCGGACGGCCCGCCTCGCGGCGGGCCGTCGTCGTTTCAGGGGAGCCCGGCTCCCGCTCTCGCGCGCCACCGGGCGCGGCCTGAGGCGAGCTCCGGCTCACTCCCTCGCCGAGGGGGGCCGCGAGCTCGCGGGGCCCTTCATCCCGGAGAGCACCGCCCGGACCGGACCCACGTCCACCTCGCTCACGGCCGCCACCAGCAGCCGCCGCGCGTCGGTCGAGATCCACAGGTGGATTGGCCGGGGCCGCGCCCCCGGCGCGTCGGCGCGGCGCGCGACCGCGTCGATCCGCAGCGCCTCCAGCCGGCCCACGCCCGTCTCGACCGCGTCGGCGCGTTGCGCCACCGTGCCCTCGAGCCGCCACAGGCGCCGGTTGGCCACCAGGTCGAAGCAGAACGCGTCGCCCGGGGCGAGCCGCGCCGCCCGCAGGTAGTAGAGGGCCGAGAGCGGATCGAGCACGTCGCCGCGGCGCGGGTGGACCGCCTTCCCGTCGCGGTCGCCGAACCGGAAGGAGATCGACACCTCCGGGCCCGCCGGCGCGAGCCGGGTGTCGCTGACCTTGCGGACGCCGTTCTCCACCGACTCGTCGCGGTAGCGCTCCGGCAGGAGCGAGCGCGCGTCGATCCAGCTGAGCCCCACCGCGGTGACGTTCCGGAGGGCGGCCACCGAGGAGTCGGTCCGGGCCCGCGCCTTCAGCGGGATCACCTTCCCGCCGGACATGGGCGCCGCCACCGAGAGCTCCATCGTGCCGGTGTGCACCATCCCCAGCACGTCGAGGTCGAAGGCGAGCGTCTCCCCGGTGCCCCAGGGCGGCGCGGCGCCGGGCGCGCGGGGCGGGAGGCCGCAGGGCGCCGCGGCGAGGGCGAGGGCGAGCAGGGGGACGGAGAGCATGCGCGGCTCGTCCCGAGGATAGCGGGGGCACTCGCGAAGCGAAATGTGGTGCCCGGTCGCTCCTTGCCGGCGGAGTTCCTAGCGGGTCGCGACCTCTCCGCCGGGCCGGTAGCTCTTCAGCGTGGCGACCACGCTGCCCACCGCGAAGTCGGCGGAGGCACGGACCAGGATGTGGCGCGGATCGTCGGAGAGCCACATCCACGAGTCGCGATCGGTCGAGAACTTCCCCTCGAGGGCGGTGCGCACCTTCACCTTGAGGGCGTCGAACTCGCCCGCGGGCGTCTTCACCCGCTCGCGCCCCACCACCTCGGCGACCAGCTGGAACTGCTTCTTGCCGGAGACCACCGGCAGCTCGTAGCGGTGCCCGGGCTCGAGCTTCTGCAGGCGGAGCCAGATGAAGGCGCTGGTCAGGTCGTGGACGTCGGCGGGAATGGGGAAGGTCCTCTCGGACCGCTTGCCCTTGCGCTGCACCACCACCGTCGCCTTGCGGTTGAGGCGATCGAAGCGGGCGGAGTCCACGTGGTAGTCGCCGACCTCGTAGGCCTTGAGGTCCGAGCCACGGCTCGTGTGCGCCGCCGCGTCCCAGTACGACACCAGGTGCTCGCGGATGTCGATGAGGCCGGCCATGCCGTCGGTGCGGGCCTGGAAGATCACCGGCCAGACCTCTCCCTCCGGCGCGCCGACCACGATGCGGCCCTCGCCGGTGGGAATGCCCAGGAACTTCACGCTGAAGACGGTCTCCTCCCCCGGCGCGAAGGCGTCGGCCCGCGACGCGGGCGCCAGCGCGACGAGGGCGGCGAGGGCGAGGGGGGAGAGGCTCTTCATCTGGGTTCTTCTCCTGACTCAGGTGGTGAGAGCTCCGCACCGGGAAAACGTGACCGAGGCGCGCTCACGGTACCTCACCGCAAGACAGCAAGCACGATGCCACCCCGCCGGCGCCTGACATTGTTCGGATTCCAGCCGCCCTGGGGCAACGCCTGGCCGGGGAGGCGACACGCCTGTCGCGTTCTCGACACGCTCACATGGTGCGGGTGGGCGTCTCCTCGCGCCCCGGGTGGAACTGGATTACGCTCCGGCCACCCGCCGGGGCGGGGAGGGGCAGGGCGATGCCGTTCGATCGGGGCTACGAGGACGACGAACCGGCGCGCGGGGCCGACGCGGGGCGCGCCCGGCGGTTCGACGACTTCGACTGTCCGGACTGCGCGGCGAACAACCCCTACGGCGACGGGTTCGGCGACGGCGACGACGTCCGCTGCTACTACTGCGGCCAGGATTTTCGCGCCACGGTGAGCGACGCCGGGCGGCTCAGGCTGAAGGCGCTGTAGGGGTCGGCGGCGAGCGCCCGCCCGCCCGTGAGCGAGGCGAGCCCGCCGCTCGGGATCAGCGGGGTGGCCGGGCGCCGAAGAGCGCGGTGCCCACCCGCACGAAGGTCGCGCCCTCCTCGACCGCGACCTGCCAGTCGGCGCTCATGCCCATCGACAGCTCACGCAGGTGGAGCAGATTGCGCAACTCGCGCAGCCCCCGGAAGTAGGGGCGGGGATCGTCCGCGGGCGGCGGGATGCACATGAGCCCCACCAGCTCGACGGCGGGCAAGGCCCCCACCGCGCGGGCCAGGCCGGGGGCCTCGGCGGGCGCGCACCCCTCCTTGGAGCCCTCCGCGCCCACATTGATCTCGAGGAAGACGCGCGCGACCGCGCCGCGGGCGGCGAAGCGCCGGGAGATCTCGCGCGCCAGCGCCTCGCGGTCCACCGTGTGGACGTAGGCGACGCGGCCGGCCAGGTACTTCACCTTGTTCGCCTGCAGCCCGCCGATGAAGTGCCAGCGCAGGTCGGCGAGGTCCGCCAGCGCGTCGGCCTTGGCCCGCCACTCCTGCGCGTAGTTCTCGCCGAAGTCGCGCTGCCCCGCGGCGTAGGCCTCGCGGATCGCCTCGGGCGGCTGCGTCTTGGAGACCGCCACCAGCGTCACGCCGGCCGGGAGCTCGCCCCGGAGGGCGGCGAGCCGCGCCGCGATGCTCACGCGCCCTCCCACGGCAGCGGCAGGCCGGCGCGGGCGAGCAGCGCGGCCGTCTCGACCAGCGGGAGCCCCACCACGTTCGAGACGCTCCCGCGGACCTCGGCGACGAAGACGCCGCCGGCGCCCTGGATGGCGTACGCGCCCGCCTTGTCGAGGGGCTCGCCGGTGGAGACGTACCAGTCCACCGCCTGCTCGGAGAGGGGGGTGAACACCACCTCGGTGGAGACCACCGCGTCGAGCTCGACCGACGCCGCTCCCACCCGGACGCACACGCCGGTGATGACCTCGTGCCGGGTCCCGGAGAGCGCGCGGAGCATCCGGCGCGCGTCGGCCGGGTCGCGCGGCTTCCCCAGCACCTCGCCGGCCAGCACCACGGCCGTGTCCGCCCCCAGCACCACCTCGCCCGGGACCGCCCGCGCCTTCTCGCGCGCCACGCGCAGCACGTACGCGCGAGGCGCCTCGCCGGGCAGCACCGACTCGTCGGCGTGGGCCGGCCGCACCTCGGGCGCGAGCCCGAGCTGCAGGAGGAGCTCCCGCCGGCGCGGGCTCTGGGAGGCGAGGACCAGGCGCGGCGCCACGCGCCCTCCGCTACTGCTGGGGCTGCGGCGCCGTCCCAGCGCGGATGAGGGCGAAGTTCTCCTCCACCCGCGCCCCCGCCCGCAGCGTCGCCATCCAGGCCTGGCGGGTCTCCTCCGCCTTCTGGCTGGCGAGCCGCGACTCGACGGCGGCGCGCTGGCCCTCGAAGGTGGCCGGGTCGGCGCGCTCGCGCTGCTTCACCGCCGCGATCACCGGCCCCGCCGGCGTGTCGTAGACCGCGGGCAGCACCTGACCCTGCTGCGCGGCGGTGGCCGCGCGGGCCAGCTCCGGGACGGCGCCGAGCTTGGGCACGAAGCCGGCCCCGGCCGCGAACGGGCCGGTCTCCTCGACCGTCAGCGGCGCGCCCCCCAGCCTCGCTGGCTGGGGGCCCGCCTTCTTCGCGTCGGCCGCGGCGGGGAAGAGCTGGGCGAGGGACTTCCCGCCCCTGGCCGCGGCGAGCGCGGCCTGCGCCCGCTCGCGCGCGAGCTTGGTCGCTCCCTCCCGCACCAGCAAATCGCGGGCGATCTCGAGCCGCGCCGCCTCGAGCGTGACCTGCTTCGCCGGGACCACCTCCTCGGCGAGGACGAGGTGCCAGCCGGCGGGCGTCCGGACCGGCTGCGACACCTGGCCCTTCGAGAGCGAGAGCGCCACCTTGGCGAACGCCTCGTCGGCGAGCCCCTCGGCGATGAAGCCGAGATCGCCGCCGCGGTCCTTCGTGTTGGCGTCCTCGGAGACCTGCGCCGCCACCTTGGCGAAGTCCGCGCCGCCCTTCACCTTGGCGGCCGCGTCCTCGATCTTCTTCCTGGCCGCGGCGTCCTCGGCCGCCGAGGCGCCGGGCGCCACCCGCGCCAGGATGTGGCGGACGTGGACCTTCTGCTTCTGGTCGTAGCGGTCTGACCGCTCCTGGTACGCCTGCTCGATGCGATCGGCCTCGCGGTCCGCGAAGGCCTTCACGTCCGCGTCGGAGACCTTCACCTCGGCCTCGGCGGCGGCGAGCGGGAACCGGACGAAGGCGAGGGAGGCCTTGTCGGCGCCGGCCTGCCACTGCGCGCGGACCTCCGCCTCGGGCACCTTCACGGTCTCGCCGATCACCGCGATCGCCTTCTGGTACAGCAGGTCCTCGCGGAGCGCCTCCTCGAACTTGGCGGGCGACCCGTAGTTCGACCGGACGGCGGCCAGGTAGGCGTCGTAGCTGAACTGGCCGCCCTCCTGGAACGCCGGCATGCGGTGGACGGCCTCGGAGAGCTCGCGGTCGCTCACCACCACCCCGCGCCGGCGGGCGTCCTGGATGGCCAGCTCGCGCTCGACGAGGGAGTTCATGGCCTGCTGGGGCAGCCCGAGCTGCGCGGCCAGCTCGCGGGTGAAGCCACCGCCGGCCTGCTGCTGGTAGAACCGGACCAGGTTCTCGTACTGGCGCTCGAGCTCGGCGGCGGGGATGGTCTTGCCGTTCACCCGGGCGGCGTATGCCGGAGGAGCGCCGCAGCCCGCCCCGCCCTTCGAGAGAGATCCGGGGCCGAAGTTGATCGCGAACACGACCACGATCCCGAAGATGATGACCCAGGAGAGGATGCTCTTCTTGTTGGCCCGGACGACGTCGAGCATGGAACCGGTGCTCCGCGTTGTTGTGAGTCGGGCAGCCTGCAAAGGGGCGGGCGCCGCGAAGTTGAACACCCTAGTCAACAAGGGCTAAAATGCAAGGGTTTTTGGCCCTTCTGGAGTCCTCGGAGTCCCCGTGCTCGCCTTGCTGAAGCGGTACCGCGAACTCATCCTGGTCGCGGTCCTGCTCCTCGTTCCCCTGGGTGTCTTCTTCGCCCACGCCAAGAGGCCGAGCGAGCGCTCGCGCCTCGATCGCGTGGTGCTGTGGATCACCTATCCGATCGAGAAGGCCGTGGCGTGGGGCGTCACCGGGACGATGAACGCCTGGAGCGGCTACGTGGGGCTCCGGCACGCCCGCGAGCGCGCGATCGAGCTGTCACGGAAGGTCAACATGCTGCGAGCTGGAGCGCCAGCAGCTGCTCGCCGAGCGCGCCGAGGCGGAGCGGCTGCGCAAGCTGCTCGAGTTCGCGCAGGCCCCGCCCGACCGCACCTACGTGGGCGCCCGGATCATCGGCGTGCGCCTCGGCACCGCCGGGCTGCAGATCGTCACCGTCGATCAGGGCTCGGCGCGCGGCCTGGCCCGCGCCATGCCGGTGGTGGTGGCGAGCGGCGTGGTGGGGCGCATCCACTCCGTCTCCGACCACACCGCCGACGTGCTGCTGCTCACCGACCGGAACAGCGCCATCGCCGCCCGCGTCGAGCGCACGCGCGCGCGCGGCAACGTGCGCGGGACCGGGAAGCCCGAGGCGTGCAAGCTCGACTACGCGCTGCGCGTCGAGGACATGATCGAGGGCGACCTGCTCGTCACCTCCGGCACCGACGGCGTCTTCCCGCGCGGCCTGCCGGTCGGGCGCGTGACGCAGCTGCGCCGCAGCGCGAACGGCCTCTTCCAGGAGGCCACCGTCATCCCGGCGGTGGACGTGACGCGCCTCGAGGAGGTGCTGGTGGTGACCTCCGCGCCGGAGCGGCCGGTGGAGACCCTCCCGGCCGCGTACGCCCCGGGTACCGCGCCGTGAAGCCGCTCGCGCAGGTGCTGCTCGCCTTGCTCCTGGCCGGGCTCCAGGCGGCCGTCCTGCGCTGGGTGGGCGGCGGCACGCTCTCGGTCTCGCTCCTCGCGGCCTGCGTGGTGTACGTGGCGCTCCACGACGGGAACGTCGACGGCGCGGTCGCCTCGGCCGGGATCGGCTACGTGCTCGACATCGTCACCGGGTCGCCCAAGGGGCTCATGACGTTCCTGGCGGTGCTGCTCTTCGTGGGGGTGCGCGCGGTGGGCAACGCGGTGGACGTCCGCAGCCGGGCCGGCTTCGCCGCCCTCTCCGGGCTGACCGCGTTCGCGATGTCCCTTGGCGCGCTGATCCTGACGCGCTACACCGTCGCTCCCGGAGGCGCAGCCCGGCTCCTCCCTCCTGCCCCGCATGCTCGTCGAAGCCGTCGTCACCGCCGCCGCCTCGCCCCTGATCCTCGCGGTCATGCGCCGGATGGACGCCCTGTTCCAGCGCGACGAGCCCGGGCTCCTCCGCTAAGCCATGTCCCTCATCCCGCCGAGCGCGCCGGGCGCGGCGCAGAAGGAGTTCAGGCCCCGCCTGGCGTGGGCCTCCGGGGTGGTCGCGCTGGCGTTCCTGGTGCTGCTCGCGCGCCTGTACCACCTGCAGATCCTCCGCGGCGACGAGTACAAGGAGCGCGCCGACGAGAACTTCGTGAAGGAGCTGCGCATCCCGGCCGATCGCGGGCTGATCCTCGACCGGAACCGGAGCGTGCTGGTGGACTCCCGCCCCTCCTACGACGTCACGCTCACGCCGTACTTCTGCGCCAAGCGGTGCGGGGAGGTCCTCGATCGCACCGCCGCCATGCTGCAGATGACGCCGGAGGAGGTGGAGCGCTCGCAGGGGCAGCTCGCGGACGTGCGCGGGCTCGAGCGCTTCCGGCCCGTTCACGGTGAAGGTGGACATCACGCGCGAGGAGCTGGACCGCTACCTGGCGCACCAGATGGACCTGCCCGGCGTGGACGTGCAGGCGACGCCGCACCGCAACTACCGCTACGCCGGGCTGGGCGGGCACCTCATCGGCTACATGAACGAGGTCCGCGCCGACGAGCAGAAGCGCCTGAACGAGGAGCTCCAGCAGTCCGAGAGCCCGCAGGGGCCGTACCTGCTCGGCGACTACGTGGGACGGCGCGGCCTCGAGCGCCGCTTCGAGCGCGAGCTGCGCGGCATCGACGGCAAGGAGCGCGTCCCGGTCGACGCCAAGGGCCGGCGCAAGGACGACGCCGACGACCTCATCCCGGAGGACCAGCGGGTGGTGCCGAGCCAGCCGGGCCAGAACCTGATCCTCTCCATCGACTGGCGGCTGCAGGAGTTCGCCGAGCAGGCCTTCCCGGCCACGGCCGGCGTGGTCGTCGCGATGGACGCGAAGACCGGGTTCCTGCTCGCGCTGGTGGACCGGCCCGCCCCGGACCCCAACAAGATGTCGGGGCGCATCACCCCGGCGGAGCTGGCGGCCATCTACGCCGATCCGCTCAAGCCGGAGCTGTTCCGCGCCATCCAGCAGCACTACCACCCCGGCTCGACCTTCAAGGCGCTCACCGCGATCGCCGCGCTGGAGGAGGGCGTCTACAAGCCGGGCACCGTGGTCCACTGCCCCGGGTACTTCACGCATGGGGCGGGCGCGCTGGCGCTGCGACAAGGACAGCGGGCACGGCTCGGTGGACTTCGAGCACGCGCTCGGCGCGAGCTGCGACGTGTTCTTCTACCAGGCAGGGGCGCTCCTCGGCGCCGACGCCATCGCGAAGTGGGGCCACCTGTCCGGCCTGGGCGTCCCCACCGGCTTCGACATCGCGGGCGAGGTCCCCGGCGTGGTGCCGGACGTGGCCTGGCACGACAAGCACCAGCGGGGCGGCTACCAGCGCGGCATGGCGGTGAACCTCGTCCATCGGGCAGGGCGACGTGAACGTGACGCCCATGCAGCAGGTGGTCTTCTACGGCGCGCTCGCCACCGGGACGGTCTGGAGGCCGCAGGTGGTGCTCCGGGTCGAGGACGCCGACGGGAAGGTGCTGCAGTCGTTCGCGCCGGAGCAGAAGGGGCGGCTCGCCATCCAGCAGGCGACCCGCGACACCGTGCTGAAGGGGCTCCTCGCCGCCGTGAACCAGCCGTACGGGACCGCCTACGCGCAGCGCACCAAGGACTTCACCATGGCGGGGAAGACCGGCACCGCCCAGGTGGTGAAGCTCGGGGCCAAGCGGCTCAAGGCGTCGCAGGTCTCCTACTTCCAGCGCGACCACGCCTGGTTCGCGGCCTTCGCGCCGGTGGAGGATCCGGAGATCGTGGTGGTGGTGCTGAACGAGCACTCCGGCTTCGGCTCGACCAACGCCGCGCCCACCGCCTCCGCGCTGGTGAAGCGCTACATGGAGCTGAAGGCGGAGGACGAGGCGGCGCGGGCCGCGAAGGTCCCCGCGCCGTCCGCCGAGGTCGCGCCGGAGAACGTGCCGGAGGCCGCGCCCGAGACCGTGCCCGAGACCGTGCCCGCGGCGGCGCCCCGCCGGAAAGCCCCGGCGCCCGCGCCGGCCAGCGTCCCCGCGGCGGGGCCGGAGACCGGGCCGGCGGCGCCGCCCCCGGCGCGCGCCCCGGGGACGACGGAGCAGCCCAAGCTCGGCGCGCGCGGCGCGTCGCGGAGCGTGCCGGGGGTGGACCGTGGCGCCTGACGTCTCGCTGGCGGCGACGCCTCACCGCCGGCTGTTCGCGCACTTCCCCTGGCACCTCGCCGGCCTGGTGCTGGCGATCTCGGCCATCGGCATCTGGAACCTGGCCTCGGCGTCGCGCAGCGCGCACGCGCCGGTGTGGATCTCGCAGACGTGGTGGATGGGGGCGGGCGCGATCCTGGCGCTCACCATCACCCTGGTGGACCACCGCGCCTTCCACCGGATGGCCTGGGTCTTCTACGCCGTCGTCATCGTCCTGCTGCTGCTCGTGATGGTGAAGGGGCGCTACGTCATGGGCGCCCGGCGCTGGCTCACCATCGGGCCGGTGAACTTCCAGCCCTCCGAGCTCGCCAAGCTCTCGGTGGCGCTCGCCATGGCGAGCTTCTTCGCCTCGGACAGCGAGCGCCGGAAGGAGGGGTACGGCCTGCTGAGCCTGTTCCTCCCCCTCGTCATCACGCTCGTCCCGGCGGTGCTGATCCTGAAGCAGCCCGACCTCGGCACCGCGCTCATCGTGGTGTCGGTGGGGCTCACGCAGATCCTGTTCGCCAAGGTGCGCTGGAAGACGCTGGCGCTCCTGGTCGGCGTGGCGGTGGGGGGCGCGGTCCTGCTCTACCCGCACCTCAAGCCCTACCAGAAGAAGCGGGTCGAGACGTTCATCAACCCGGGGTCGGACGCGCTCGGCGCGGGTTACCACGCCCTGCAGTCGATGATCGCGGTCGGCTCGGGGCAGGGGCTGGGGAAGGGCTGGGGGCAGGGCACCCAGACCTACCTGTCCTTCCTCCCCGAGCAGCACACCGACTTCATCTTCTCGGTGTGGGCGGAGGAGCACGGGTTCGTCGGGTGCCTGCTGCTGCTGGCGCTCTACTTCGCGCTCGTGACGAGCGCGGTGGGGATCGCCGGCAACGCCCGCGACCGGTTCGGCCACTTCCTCGCGGTGGGGCTGGCGGGCATGCTCTTCTGGCACGTCGCCATCAACATCGGGATGGTGATCGGGCTCTTGCCGGTGGTCGGCGTGACGCTCCCGCTCATGAGCTACGGCGGCTCGAGCGTGATCGTCATCTACAGCGCGATCGGCATGCTCGGGAACATCGGCATGCGGCGGTTCGTGAACTGATCAGCTCACCGCCTTCTTGATGCTCTCCTCGAGCCGGGTCCGGTCGGCGCCGACGATGGTGTCGACCACCCGGCCGCCCTTGAAGACGAGCAGCGTGGGGATCGAGCGGATGCCGTACTGCTGGGCGACCGCCTGCTGATCGTCCACGTCCATCTTGCCGACCTTGAGCTTGCCCTTGTACCGGGTGGCGAGATCGTCCACGACCGGTGCGATCGCCTTGCAGGGCCCGCACCAGACCGCCCAGAAGTCCACCAGGACCGGGGTCTCGCTCTTCAGGACCTCCTGGTCGAATGTGGCGTCCTTGAGGGTGACGATGTCGTTCGAGGCCATGGATTCTCCTTGGGAATCGTGCTTGGCCAGAGTACATATCCGCGCGGTCCCTCGCTGGCAAGCGGCGAGGCGGGCGTGGTATTTTCAACCGCAGACGCGCACGCACGCACCGGGGGCGCGCGGAGCGAATCGAAAGAAGCCATGGGCGGTCTCCTCTTCGTCACCCAGTCGATGCTCGATCGCTGGGCGGAGCAGGGCCGGATCGACTTCGTCGGGAACGTGATGACCCTGCTGGCCGGCGCGGGGAAGGGCCGGAGCTATGCCCTCGAGCCCGCGGTCCGCTTCATGGCGGTGGTGGGGGCGGAGACGGATCCGCATGGGCTGCTCGAGAAGGTGAAGACCCTGGCCCAGCTCGAGCAGCTCGGCGCCGACCCGGTGGGCGACTCCTGCATCCTGGGAGACGTGGCCTACGAGGTCGAGCCGGGGTTCCTCGCCGAGGCGGCCGCCGTCCGGGCGGCGCAGACGGCGGAGCAGGCGGAGGATCGACCGGCCTGGCGCCCGGTGCGCTGCCCGGCGCCGCCGCCGGAGCGGCTGGCGGAGCGCCGGCTCGAGCGAGAGGCCCTCGCTCGATTCGTCCTGGAGAACCTGTCTTGATGCGGGTCGGCGTGTTCCACCGCGCGGTGGCGGCCCGGCCGTCCACCGCGAGAAGGCGAGCATGAGCGTTCTCATCCTGCGCGTCGCGGCCGTGCTCTACGTCGCCGCCGCGGCCGCGTACATCGGCTTCTTCGCCCGCCCGCGCCATACGCGCGCGGCGACGGCCGGCTTCTGGCTGCTGGCCGGCGCCTTCGGGGTGCACGCCATCGCCATCGGGGTGGGCTGCGCCGAGTTCGGCGGGCGGGAGTTCTTCAGCCTGCGGGGCGGCCTGGTGTTCATGGTCTGGCTGGCCGCGGGCATCTACCTCTTCCTCCAGCGCTACTACCACATGCCGACGGTGGGGGCGTTCATCACGCCGCTCATCCTGGTCGTGATGATCCCGGCGCTGTTCGGGACGCCGCGCGACCCCGGCATCGCCCCCGAGACGCTGCGCCACCCGTCCGTCACCGTCCACATCATCACGGCGGTGCTGGGGGTCGCGCTGTACGGCATCGCCTTCGGCGTCTCGCTCATGTACCTGCTGCAGGAGCGCGAGGTGAAGGGCAAGCGCTTCGGGGCGCTGTTCTCGCGCCTCCCCTCGCTCGACAGCCTGGACCGCCTGAACCAGCGGCTGGTGCGGGCGGGGTTCGTCTTCTACTCGGTGGCGCTGGTGGCCGGGACCATCACCGCCACCGCCGTCTGGAAGAGCGCCTGGTCCTGGGATCCGCAGCAGGTCATCTCGGTGCTGGTCTGGATGCTCTACGGCGCCATGGTCCAGCTCCGGCACACCGGCTGGCACGGCCGCCGCTACGCGGTCATGACCCTGGTCGGGTTCATGCTCGTCCTCGGCTCGATGGTGACGCTGCGGACGCTGCCGGGCGTCACGCGCCACGCCGGGGACTACGCCGGCACGGCCCACGGCGAGGGGGCGCAGTGAGCGGCGGACGCGAGCTCTTCCTCGTCGGGCTGTCGCACAAGAGCGCGCCCATCGAGGTCCGCGAGCGGGTGGCCCTCACCGGCGACGCGCTCAAGGCGGCGCTGGGCGAGCTCCGCGCCATGGAGGGCGTCGGCGAGGCGCTGGTGGTCTCCACCTGCAACCGGGTGGAGGTCTTCGTCCACGCCGCCGACGGCGAGGCGGCGCGCCGCTTCTTCACCGAGCGCACGCCCAGGGCGGCCGAGCACCTCTACGCGAAGCAGGGCGGGGAGGCGGTGCGGCACCTGTTCCGCGTCTCGGCCAGCCTGGACTCGATGGTGCTCGGGGAGCAGCAGATCCTCGGCCAGGTGAAGGAGGCGTACGGCCTCGCCAGCGCGGCCGGGGTGGCCGGCATCGTACCTCTCGCGCCTGTGCAACCGGGCCTTCGCGACGGCCAAGCGGGTCCGCACCGAGACCGACATCGGCCGGGGCGCCACCAGCATGTCGCAGGTGGCCGTCGAGCTGGTGGCGAAGATCTTCGGCGACCTCAAGGGCCGCACCATCCTGCTGGTGGGCGCCGGCAAGATGGGCGCCCTCTCGGCCAAGGCGCTCACCGTGCTCGGCGCGGACCGGATCCTGGTCACCAACCGCTCGCCGGAGCGGGGGCTCTCGCTGGCGAAGCAGGTGGGCGGGAACTTCCGCGACTTCGCCGAGCTGCAGCGGCTGCTCGCCGAGGCCGACGTGGTGATCGTCTCCACCGGCGCGCCGACCTTCGTGGTCACGCGCGACATGATCCTGCAGGCGCGCAAGGCGCGCCGCCACCGCTCGCTCTGCCTCATCGACCTCTCGGTGCCGCGCAACGTGGACCCCGCCTGCGCCGAGCTGGGCGACATCTTCGCCTACGACGTGGACGACATGGAGCGCGTGGTCGCCTCGAGCAAGGACGCGCGCGCCGGCGAGGCCATCCGCGCGGAGGGCATCGTGGAGGCCGAGGTGATGGCCTTCACGCGGGAGCGCGAGGCGCGCGCCGCGCTGCCGGTGCTGGCGCAGCTGCGGCGCCACGCGGAGCTGATCGCCCGCGCCGAGGCGGAGCGGACGCTGGCGCAGGTCGGCGGGAAGCTGGACGAGAAGGGCCGCAAGAGCGTGGAGGCCATGGCCCAGGCCATCGTGAACAAGCTGCTGCACGGCCCCACCTCGCGCCTCAAGGAGGCGGCCTCCTCGGGCGACAGCGCCCTGCCCGGGGCCGCCGCGGAGCTGTTCGGCATCGAGAACGAGCCCGGTCCGGCGGACCGCGGGCCGCGCGAGGCCGGCAACGGCGTCGCGCCGCCATCGGCCGCCGCGTCCGAGCGCAGCTGACGCAAGACGGGAGAACCAAGGCATGATCCGCATCGCGACCCGCCGCAGCCCCCTCGCCAAGTGGCAGGCGAACCACGTCTCCGAGCTCCTGCGCCAGCGGGAGCCCGGCCTCGAGGTCCGCCTGCACGAGCTCGTCACGCGCGGCGACAAGATCCTGGAGGTCCCGCTCGCCGAGGTGGGCGGGAAGGGGCTCTTCGTGAAGGAGATCGAGGACGCGCTCCTCGCCGGCGACGCCGAGATCGCCGTCCACTCCATGAAGGACCTGCCGGCGCTGCTCGCGCCCGGGCTGACGCTCGGGGCCGTGCCGGAGCGCGAGGATCCGCGCGACGCGCTCTGCTCGCCGCGCTGGAAGACCCTCGCCGCCCTCCCCCGCGGCGCGCGGGTGGGGACCTCCAGCCTCCGCCGCGGCGCGCAGCTCAAGGCGCTCCGCCCCGACCTCCAGCTCGAGATGGTCCGCGGCAACGTGGAGACACGGCTCCGGAAGGCGTCGGACGGTCTCGACGCGGTGGTCCTGGCCTACGCCGGGCTCCGCCGCCTCGGCCTGGCCGAGCACGCCACCTACGTCTTCCCGCCCGAGGAGATGCTGCCGGCGGTGGCCCAGGGCGCGCTCGCGCTCGAGTGCCGCGCCGACGACGCCGCGACCGGCCAGCGCCTCGCGGCCCTCGAGGACCGCGAGACCCGGGTCCGGGTCGAGGCCGAGCGCGGCTTCCTGGCCCGCATCGAGGGCGGGTGTCAGGTGCCCATCGCCGGGCACGCCACCCTCGAGGGCGCGAACGTGCGGCTGCGCGCGCTGGTGGCCTCGCTCGACGGCACGCGCGTGATCCGCGGCGAGCGGGTGGGCCCGCACGCCGACGCGCGGGCGCTGGGCGTGTCGGTCGCGGAGGAGCTGCTCTCGAAGGGCGCCGACCAGATCCTGCGCGAGACCGAGGGCAGGGCGCCGGGGCTGGCCGCGCCGCGGAAGAGCTAGCGCCGGCCGTGAGCCCGCCGCGCCTCGACGGCCGGACCGTGGTCGTCACCCGCCGCAAGGGCGAGGAGGACGCGCTCTCGGCGCGCCTCGTCGAGCTCGGCGCGACCGTGCGCGAGCTCCCCTCGATCGTCTTCCTGCCGCCCGCCGATCCGGAGCCGCTCGACCGCGCGCTCCGCGCGCTCTCCGGCTTCGACTGGGTGGTCTTCACGAGCGCCACCGCGGTGGAGCGGACCGTCGAGCGCCTGCGGGCGCTCGGGCTCGAGCCGGCGCGGCTCGCCGCGGCCCGCCTCGCCGCGGTCGGCCCGGCCACGGCGGAGCGGCTTGCGCGCGAGGTCCGGGCGCCCGACCTCGTCCCCTCCCAGGCCAAGGGGGACGCCCTCGCGGCCGAGCTCGCGCCGCACGTGCGCGGCCGCTCCGTGCTCTTCCCCCGCCCGGCGGAGGGGCGGCCCGAGACGGTCGCGGGGCTCCTCGCGGCCGGCGCCGGGCTCACCGCCGTGGAGGCCTACCGCACCGTGCCTGCCCCCGCCGAGCAGCTCGCCCCGCTGGCCGCCTGGCTGGCGGGACGGGAGGTGGACGCCGTGGCGTTCGCCTCCCCCTCGGCCGTGCAGGCGATCGTCGGGGCGCTCGGTCCCAGGGCCTCACTCCTCCGGGAGGTGCTCCTGGCCGCCATCGGCCCGACCACCGCCGACGCCCTGGCCGCGGCGGGCCTCCCGGCCGGCGCGGTCCCGGCGCGGTACACCGGGAGCGCCCTGGCGGAGGCCATCGCGGAGCGGCTCGGGCCCGGGTAGATTCCACCCAGGGGGCGTCGATGCCGTCCGAGCTGCAGGTCGCGGAGGGGCTGGTCCGGATCCGGGTGCCGCTGGAGCGGCCGGCCGGCGAGGCCGGCCCCCCCGACGACTGGCTCTGGGCCGAGCCCCTGGGGAGCGGGCGGTACCGGGTCGAGAGCTGCCCGTTCTTCGCCTACGGCGTCTCCCGCGAGGACGTGATCCACGCCGGCGGCGCCTCCGGCCAGGAGGCCCCGGCGCTCGAGGACATCGTCGAGAAGAGCGGGCACCGGACGCTGCGGCTGGCGCTCGATGCGGCGGTCGAGCTCGGCGCGTCCGACGTGCAGTCCCTGCTCGAGCAGCTGCTCCAGCTCGGCTGCACCTACGAGCTGCTCAGGCCGAAGATCGTCGCCATCGACCTGCCGCCCGAGGCGGACCTCGCGGCGGTGGCCGACGCGCTCCAGGACCGGGCGCGCGAGGGCGCCCTGGTGTGGGAGTGGGCGGACCCGCGGCCGAGCTAGCCGGCATCCGATCTCCGGCCAGGGCACAGTTCGCGAAGCGAAGTGTGCCCGGCCGCTCCTTGCCGGCTGTCTAACGGGCTCGCCTCACCGGCTGCACACGGGCCGGCCGATCCTCACCGGCCAGGCTGTGGGATCGAGCCGGCGCGCTCACCGCCCCTTGCGTGCCGCCGCGCGCCGCTCCTGCCGCGCGGCCTTCTCGGTCCGGCGCTTGGCGAGGTAGCCGGTGCCCTTCGGGCGCTCGGCGCGTGCCGCCGCGGCGGGGGGCGGCGGGGGCGCGCGCGACCGAGCGCTTCGGCTCGAGCGTCCAGTGGAAGAGCCGCTTCACCACCAGGGTCGCGTAGGCGCCCGGGGGGAGCGTGAAGGCCACGTTCACGCGCAGTCGACCGCGGTTCAGCTCGTCCGGCTTCGCCTCGCCGAGCACCAGCCGGCCGGGGTGGACCATCAGCGGGCGCTCCTCCGGCTCGAAGTGGATCTCCGGCGTGCCGGGCACGGCCAGGTCGGCGAGCGTCATGTCCTCGCGCCCCAGGACCGAGAGCGCCGCGCGCTCGACGGCCGGGTCCTCGAAGCGCGTCGCGGGCGCGAGGAGCGGGAAGGTCCGGTCGCGCAGGGTGCGGACCAGCGGCCCGTCCAGCTCGCGCGGGAAGAGGAGCGTCCCGGCCTGGTAGCGGAGCGACACCAGCCGCTGGATGCCGACCACCTCGCGCAGGTACTGCTTCGCCCCCTCGTTCCAGAGCCAGCTCTGGTACGCGAAGACCTGCAGGGCGCGCCAGCGCGGCTCGGTCCGCAGGAGCGCGCCGCGGTGGTCGGTCGGGTGGGCCTTCAGCCACTTCACCACCGCCTGGTACCGCTCCGCGCCCGGGAAGGGGTTGTGCCGTTCCCACTCGCCCCAGTGCTCCTTCCAGAACCCCTTCACCTTCGCGTCGCCGGTCCGGTCGAGCTCGCTCGGCCGGGCCAGCACGTTCCGGAGCGCCGCCTCGAAGTCGCCGCGCATGAGGTCCTTCACGATGAAGCCCTGGCCGTGCTTCAGCGCGCCGAAGCGCTGCGAGTCGAAGTAGTTCACCACCCCGAGCCGCCGCACCTCCGCGACCGACGCGGCCAGCTTCCCGGCGTCGTCCTCGGAGAGGTCGCGGACGGTGACCGCGAAGCGGTTCGAGGTGGTGTTCTCCGCCGAGAGCGGGGTGCGCGACCGCCCGAGCGGCTTCAGCCGCAGGTCCGCGTCCTGCAGCTCGACCTGCCGCCGCTCGATCGCGATGAGCTGGGTGGTCCGCCCCTGCTTGTCCTTGAGGCCGCAGAAGCTCACCGACGCGCGCGGGATCTTGAACCGGGCGCAGATCCGGTCCACCGCCTCGAAGGTCGAGAGCTTCTGCTTGTCCATCAGGTAGACGAACCAGGCGCCGTTCGGATCGTCCTCGAACCGCCAGGACTCGGTCACCTCGAAGTCTTCCGGCCGCTGCTTGAGCTTCATGGGCGCTCCGTACCACGCGCCGCGCGCGCGGTGGGGTGGGAACGGGCGCGGGCGCCGGGGGTGGCGCGCGGTCCCGAACGAGTGTATCGAGTGGGCTCCGGCGGGGTGGGCATCGTCGTGGGGAGCCTGGAATGGTGGAGGGGCTGATCATCCTCGTGCTGGTGGTGCTCTTCCTCGGCACGAAGAGGCTGCCCCAGCTCGGCGAGGGGCTCGGCAAGGCCATCCGGAACTTCAAGCAGGCGGCGAGCGGGTCGGACGGCAAGGCGGCCGGGTCCGAGCGCCCCGGCGCGCGGCCTGGGCCGCCTCCAGGCGAGGCGTAGCTAGGCGGGCGCGCCCGCCTTCTGCCTGTAGAAGAGGACGATGGTGAGGCAGTGGAACTCGTCGTCGCTCGACTGGGTGACGATCCGGTCCACGATCTCCAGGTCGGCGTTGGACCGGAGCCACCGGGTCACGCTCTCCCCGAGCTCCTCGCGCTCCTTCGCCTTGGTCGCGGAGAAGACCTTCACCCCGGTGAAGTGCATCGCGCCCTCCCGTTCGACCATCGCCCGCCCCGCGCGTTCGCCCCGAAATGGTTTTTGCCAGACGCCATGGGCAGTGTCAAACCGGCGACCGCCATAACAGCCGATGCTGCCTGGGAGATTTCGGCGAGCCCCACTCTCGGTAGCCCTGGCCGGACAGCCTGGCGGTCCCTAGATTCGGGGGGCGCGAGGGGCGCGTGGAGGGAGTCGCCATGGCGGTCGCGAAGAAGGGGTTCGCGGTCGAGTTCATCAAGGGGATCCGGTCGATGGAGTCGGCCGAGCTCGACGCGCTCGTCTTGCGAGAGGCGGGCGAGGAGCTGGCGCAGTTCTTCCTGCAGTACAGCGCGACCCTCATCGCGCGAGACCCGGACCGCGTCATCGAGAACACCTCGAGCCTCATGCTGATGGGCATACCTGATCCGCGCCGCGGAGGAGCGGCGCGCGCGGGATCGCGAGCTGCGCCAGCCGTCGATGGCGCGCGCCTGACCGGGTCGCCGCGCACGGCGGCACGCCGCCGCGTCCTTCTAAATCGCGGGGGCGCGTGCTAATCCACCGGGGCCAGTCCGGCCCGGGGACCTCTCCATGCTCATCGACCTGCACGTCCACTCCCACCACACCCGGGGGTGCGATCTTTCCCCGCGGGACGCGGTGCGCCGCGCCCGGGAGGCCGGGCTCGACGGGATCGCCTTCACCGATCTGAACACGCTCGAGGGGCTCGAGGAGATCCGGGCCGCCGGCCGCGAGGAGGGGCTGCTCGCGCTCTGCGGCCTGGAGGTGGCCACCGATCGCGGCCACTACCTCTGCTTCTTCCCGGATCCGGCCCGCGTCCCGCCGCCGCCGCAGCTGTTCGGCTCGGCCACGCCGTGGCCGGTGCGCGAGGTCCTCGCGAAGGTGCGCGAGCTCGGCGGCGTGGCGATCGCCGCGCACCCGTACGACAAGTCGGTCGAGCGTCCCAGCGGCGACGTCATCTTCACGCTCGACGGGCTCGCCGCGGTGGAGGGGCTGAACACCCACCGCGCGGGGCCGGCCAACGACCTCGCCATCGAGGCCGCCGACCACATGAACCTGCCGTGCACCGGCGGGTCGGACGCGCACCAGGCAGCCGAGATCGGCCGCGCCGCCACGCTCTTCCGGGATCCGGTCTCCACCGAGGCGGACCTGGTCGCGCAGCTCAGGGCCGGGACGGTCTTCTGCGTCGCGATCGGCGTCACGCCGGCGCCCGCGGAGCGCGGGGCGCGGGAACGCCCCCAGGAGCGGCGCGACCGCGGCGGCGACCGCGGGGGCGAGCGACGCGACCGCGGCGATCGTGGAGGCCGAGGTCAGCGGGGCGGGCGCGGCGGGCACGGCCCGCGGCGCTGAGCGAACCGCAGCGGCCCAGGACCTGAGGCCGCGGGACGCCCGAATAGCCGGCAAGGAGCGGCCGGGCACACTTCGCTTCGCGAACTGTGCCTCGGCCGGATCGATTCCGGCTACCGGTCGAACCGCTCCAGCCGTTCCTCCCGCAGGAAGGCCCGGCGCTTGCCGCCGGGCCAGCTCCACTCCTCGGTGCCGGCGGGCCGATCGATCCGCTTCCGCTCCGGCAGCCCCCAGGCCATCTCGAGCGCGCGCCCGCTCATCCCCTCGAGCGGCTCCTTGCGGAGGATCGCTTCGCGCTGCTCCGGCGGGAGCGACGAGAAGAAGGGGGTCGGGTCGTCGGAGGTCAGCAGCCGCTCGAGCTCGCCGCGGATCTCCTCCGAGCTCGCGGCGGTCTGCGAGAGCACGATCACGAGGGGGCGCGCGTCGCCGCCCACCTCGAGGTAGGCCCACGGGTGGTAGCGGGGCGTCATCACCACGCGCTGCGCGATCAACCAGCCGGTGGGGAACTCCACCTGGCGGATGCGCACAGGCGTGCCGGGCGGGAGCACCCGCTCCGCGGCGGGGGGCTTGATGCGGCGTGTGGCCCGCGCTCTCCACCAGGTCCACCTCTCCCGGCGGCTGCTCGGACACGAACACCTTGGCGGCGTCCGCCCACAGCGGGCCCGCGTACGCGGCGACGCGCAGGTAGCGCTGCTGCCCGGCCACCTCGCGCGAGAGGCGCTCGCGCTCGGCGTCGGGGATGGCGGCGCGCGGGAAGCACGCGGAGAGCGGGAGGAGGAGGGCGGCGAGGATCAGGGCGCGGCGCATGCGCCTGTTCTCGCACCGGACCCGGGGCCGCACAAGCTCGCGGCGCGGATCACTTGCGCTCGGCCTGCTTGCCCTCCTCGATGAGCTCGCGCACGCGCTGGCCACCCTTGTGGCCCAGCTCGGAGTATCCCTTCGATCCCAGCTGCTCCTTGCGAGCCTCTCCGCCGAGCTTGCCGGCTTCTCGCACGGTCATCCCGCCGGCACCGCCGCGCCGCTGCGCCTTGTCCCGTTCGGCCATCGCGTCACTCTCCTGTCGCCGGGTGCTCTCGCGGGGTCTCCCGCGGACGGAATCGGGTAGCCCCACGGAGGTGCGGCAAGGGCGCGCGGTCCTCCCCGGCGCTGCGGAGGTCATTCGCCCGGCGAGCGGCCGGTCGGCCCGGTTAGAACCCGCACATGGCGGATGTCGGCGAGAACGCGCGCCACGTGCTGGAGCGGCGGTACCTCCTGCGCGACGAGGCGGGGAGGGTGATCGAGACCCCGGAGGCCATGTTCCGTCGCGTCGCGGACGCGGTGGCGGCCGCCGAGCCGCCGTCCGAGCGGTCCGCCGTCGCCGAGCGATTCCACGCGCGGATGTCCTCGCTCGAGCTCCTCCCCAACTCGCCCACCCTCATGAACGCCGGGCGCTCGCACGGTCAGCTCGCCGCCTGCTTCGTCCTGCCGGTGGAGGATGACCTCGCCGCCATCTTCGACGCGCTCAAGTGGGCGGCGCTCATCCACCAGTCGGGCGGCGGCACCGGCTTCGCGTTCTCGAAGCTCCGCCCGCGCGGCGACGTGGTGAAGACCACCCACGGCGTGGCCAGCGGCCCGCTCTCGTTCATGCGCGTCTACGACGCGGCCACCGAGATCATCAAGCAGGGCGGCGTCCGCCGCGGCGCCAACATGGCCGTGCTCTCGGCCGACCACCCCGACGTGCTCGAGTTCGTGGACGCGAAGCGCTCGGCCGGCCTCGAGAACTTCAACATCTCGGTGGCGGTGCCGGACGCGCTCTTCGAGGCCGCGGCGCGCGGCGCCGCCTGGGCGCTCCGCCACCCGCGCTCCCGCGAGGTGGTGCGCGAGGTGGACGCGCGCGACCTGCTGGAGCGGATCGCCGCCTCCGCCTGGGCCTCCGGCGAGCCGGGGCTGGTGTTCCTGGACCGGGTGGAGGCCGCCAACCCCACCCCGGACCTGGGCGCCTTCGAGGCGGTGAACCCCTGCGGCGAGCAGCCGCTGCTGCCCTTCGAGGCGTGCACGCTCGGCTCGGTGAACCTGGCGCGCTTCGAGCGGGACGGCCGGATCGACGAGGCAGCGGCTGGCCGCCTGCGTGCGCGACGGGGTGCGCTTCCTCGACGACGTGCTGGAGGTCAACGCCTGGCCGCTCCCGCAGATCGCCGAGGTCTCGCGGCGCAACCGCAAGATCGGCCTCGGGGTGATGGGCTGGGCGGACCTGCTCGTCCGGCTGGGCGTCCCCTACGACGCGCCCGAGGCGCTGGCGCTGGCCGACCGGGTGATGGGGCTCGTCCAGCGCGAGGCGTCCGCCGCGAGCGAGGCCCTGGCGCGAGAGCGCGGGCCCTTCCCCGGCTTCGCCACGAGCGCGCTCGCCCGCGCCGGCCGCGCGCCGCGCCGGAACGCGACCGTGACCACCATCGCGCCCACCGGGACCCTCGCGATCATCGCGGGGTGCTCGTCGGGGATCGAGCCGCTCTTCGCGCTCGCCTATGTGCGCCACGCGCTCGGCGACAGCGAGCTCAAGGAGGAGCACCCGCTCCTGGCGCGCGCGCTCCGCGAGGCGGGCGCCGCCGAGGCCATCGCCGCGGTGCGGGCCATGGGGCGGGCTCGCGGCGTGGCCGGGGTGCCCGAGGCGGTGGGGCGCGTCTTCGCCACGGCCTACGACGTCGCGCCGGAGGCGCACGTGCGGATGCAGGCGGCCTTCCAGCGCCACGTCGACAACGGCGTCTCGAAGACCATCAACCTGCCGCGGACCGCCACCGTCGAGGAGGTGGCCGGCGCCTTCCGGCTCGCCTTCGAGCTGGGCTGCAAGGGGATCACCGTCTACCGCGACGGCTCGCGGGAGAAGCAGGTCCTCACCAGCGGCGCGACCCGCAACGGCGAGCAGTGCCCGCAGTGCGAGGCGGAGCTGACGCTCTCGGGCGGCTGCCGCACCTGCCCGAGCTGCGGCTGGGGCTCCTGCGAGACCACCGAGTAGGCGGCGCCGCCGCCCGAGGCGGCTGCCGGCCGGCGGCCGCTCGGGAGGCTTGTGGGAGTCGGGGCGGCGGCGAGGGGCGCGCAGCGCTGCGCTGACCTTCATCGAGCGGAGCCGTCGAGTATTCGCTTCCCGCATCGGAAAGGGTACCGATGCGCGGAGCGCGAACCTCTTTGCACGCTCACGGCTCGGCACCAGGGAAGCCCACCGATTGACCCGCTCCTCTGCACCACGTGGCTGCGCAGGCGCTCGTGAGCGGGAAACCCGGGTGCACGCGCAGTCGCGCCCGCACCGAGCGTCGCCGGCGCGGGCCGGCGCGAGGAGCGGAGCGCATGCCCATGAAGCGCAGGGACTTCCTCAAGGCGATGTCGGCGACGGGCCTCGCGGCGGCGGCGGGGCCCATGTTCATCGTCGACCGGGCCGACGCGGCCGAGAAGCTCGACCTCGGGATGGTCCGCTCGGTCAAGGTGGACGTCATCTCCGAGACGAGCTGGTTCGACAACGACCGGTTCAAGGCCAACATGACCGAGGGCGGGGGGGCCTCGACCAGCCAGTACACGGTCGCCTGGGACCCGGAGAACGCGGGCGGGTACTCCGCCCTCGTCACCGTGACGACGCTCCAGGGTGAGGAGAAGCGGATCCTCCTCGACAGCGGCTGGAACAACGCCTGGATGGACTACGTCTTCGAGAGGAAGGGGATCCCGAGGATGCTGCAGCGCGGCGAGATCGACTTCATGGTCCTCTCGCACTGGCACCTCGATCACCTCTGGGGGATCGAGTCCACGCTGAAGCACAACCCGAAGATCAAGATCATCGCGCCGAAGACCTTCTACCCGGAGGACATGGCGCTCCTCCGCGAGAAGGGCCGCTTCACCGCGAAGGACAAGGCCGGCCGCGAGGTGGTCCTCGCGAAGAACGACGTCCCGCACACGGGCGAGCTCGTGCTCACCGGGCCCGAGGGCCAGGGCAACGCGGGCATCTACAAGCTCATGCCCGGCGTCGCGGTGAAGATGTTCGACGTGCCCATCCTGCTCCGCGTCCGCGGCGAGAACGTCCTGTACTTCAACGTGCAGGACAAGGGGATCGTGACCGTCACCGGCTGCTGCCACCCTGGGATCCTCTCCCTGTTCTCCTTCGCGAGGCAGAACTTCACGGGCTACCAGCCCTACGGCGCCTACGGGGGGCTGCACCTGAGCCTCTTCGAGACCTGGGATCCGAAGTTCGACGACGTCATCGCGGGCGTGAAGGCCTTCAAGCTCCAGAAGGTGGCTGCCAACCACTGCACCGGCTGGCTCTGGGCGGAGAAGGCGGCGGCGAGCGGCGTCCCCATCGTGAAGGGCACCGACACCTACAAGAGCTACAAGCGCCAGTCGCTGGTGGCCCGGGCCAGCAACGCGTACCTGACCAACGGCGACTCGGTGGTGTTCTAGCCGAGGTGCGAGCGTGGGCGGGGGCGCGACGCGCGCCCCGCCCCCCGGAGGCGGACATGTCGACCGCGATCACGCAGGCCGAGGGCGCCGGCGAGGCGGTGCGCCGGGGCGAGCGGTCCGGGCTGGTCCTGGGCGCGGCGAACCTGGCCGCGTCGTTCGGGATCACCTGGGCGCTCTGGGGGCTGCTCCTCCATCCGAACGGCGTGCTGAAGCTCTACACGCCCATGTATGGGTTCTCGCTCGTGACGGTGCTGGTCGCCGTGCTGGTGGCGGCGGCACCCGACGGCGTGAGCGGGTCGCCCCGCGTGCTGCGGCTGCCGTCGCCGGGACGCGGCGCGATCGCGACCGTGCTCGCGGCCGTGATCACGGCGCTCGTCGTGCGCGGTTTCTTCTGGGGGTTCCTGGGGCGCTTCGGCGTCACCTACTTCAGCCCCGGCGCGATCATCGCGGCAGGCGGCGTGGGCGCGGAGTTCTTCAACGCGCGGGAGAACGCCTCCACGGCCATCGTCTACCTCGCCACCGCATTCATCTGGATGTCGCTGGTCCTCTCGCTCGGGTTCCGGTCCTGGCCCTGGCGGACGTCGCCGCCCGGTGTCCGGACGTTCTCGCGCCTCTCCGTCGCGACGCTCCTCGCGGTCATCGCCTACGCCGTCCTGTTCCACCCGCACGTCACCCAGCTCTTCTACCCGGCGCAGATCATGGCGGGGGTCCCGCCCTGGTGGGCGGACGTGGCCCAGACCGGGAGCGCGTACTTCAACCTGGGCTGGGTCATGGCGGCGGTGTCCGTGCTGGTGGTGGCGGAGGTGGCCTGGGGCGGCTGGCCGTGGCGGCGGCTCGGTCCGACGGGCGGACCTCTTCGCGGCATCGCCGCGTTCACCGGCTCGCTGCTGGTGGGCGCGGTGCTCTTCGCGGTGTGCCTGAAGGTGATGACCTCGGCCTGGGGCGAGCCTTTCCAGGGGGGTCAGTACACCGACGCACCGTACTTCCGGTACCTGCACGCCGCCGAGCTGGCCGGGTTCCTCGTGCTGTCCGTGTTCGCCCTGGACGCGTTCTTCGGAACGCCGCGCAGCCCGGCGGGCCGGACGCTCCAGACGGTGATCGCCCTTGCCCTGGCGGCGATGCTGCACGTCTTCTACTACTCGAGCTGGGCGACCCTGCTGCTCGGGAAGGTCCCCGGCATGGCCCAGCCGGAGGACACCCCGCTGGTCTTCACCCTCCTCTTCCTCGCGGTGGTGCTCGTCCAGCGCGATCTGCTGGGCGGCTGGCCACTGCGCCGGAGGGAGATCGGGCCGTGAGCGCCGACGAGCTCTTCCGGCTGCGGCTGCAGGCGCTCGTCGCGCGTGGCCTCGGCGCGACCGCGATCGCCGCGCAGGTCGGGCTCGCCGCCGCGAGCGAGGTCTGGGGCGGTGAGCGGCCGCGCGAGCGGCCGGCCTGGTACCTCTGGCTGCGCGGCGCGGCGGGGGCCTACCAGGTCGAGCTCGCCGGCGCGGCGCCGATCGCGGGCGCAGGCGGGTCCCCGGTGCTCGGCCGGTTCACCGTCCGGTATTACCCGCCGCCGGACGGCGTCGAGCGCCTGCGCTTCTCCCCCGAGGAGCAGGACCTCGTGGCCTCGGCGCTCGACGGGACGGGCACGCCGAGGATCGAGCTCGCCTCGGCCATCCCGGACGCGCTCTTCACCATCGGAAGCGTCGAGTGGGCGCTCGATCCGGACGGAGGCGCCTCCGTGTTCGCGCTGGCGAGCCTCGACCGGATCCGCACCCGGGATCGGCAGAGGATGGTCCGCGACGTCCCCGGCTGGCGGCTCGCCGCGCCGGTCTTCTCGCTCCTCGCGGGACTGTACGCGCAGGTGGAGCGCCGCGCGGCCTCGCGCCTCGTGATCTCCCGGCGGGCCGGGTTCGAGCTGCTCGCGACCCCGGACGGCGGCGCGGAGCCCAGGGACACCCTCGAGGCCGCTTACGGAGAGGCGTTCCTGATCTTCCCCTCGCAGGCCCCCGCCGACACCGGCGCGGGCCTCCTCCAGGCGCTCCGGGATCCCGACGCGGCGCTCGTCGAGGACGTGGCCCTCGACCCCGCCGCCCGCGCGGCGGTGCTCGCCGCCGATCCCCGCCTCGCGCTGCCGGTGAGCCACGCCTGGTTCGGCGGGGCGGCCCACCCCGAGGACCACGTCGCCTGCGCGTGCTGAGGACCGCAGCGGAGACTGCTCCGCTCGCGTGTCGCGGCACCGCGCCCCAGGGCTCCTGGGGCGCAGTGCCTCGCGATCAGCTCTTCGCCTTCTCGCCCAGCTCGCGCGAGCGGCGGGTGGCCGCCTCCACCGCGGCCATGAGCGCGGCGCGCAGCCCGCCCTGCTCGAGCGCGTGCACGCCCGCGATGGCCGTGCCGCCCGGGCTGGTCACCTGGTCCTTCAGCCGGCCCGGGTGCTCGCCGGTCTCGAGCACCAGCTTGGCGGCGCCGAGCACCGTCTGGGCGGCGAGGGCCATCGCGATCGGGCGGGCCAGGCCGACCTTCACGCCGCCGTCGGCGAGCGCCTCGATGGCCATGAAGACGAAGGCCGGGCCCGAGCCGGAGAGGCCGGTGACCGCGTCGAGGAGCGGCTCCTCCACGATGTGCGCGGAGCCGACCGCCTGGAAGAGGGCGCGCGCCTGGGCCAGGTCGTCGTCGGTGGCGTGGGCGCCGCGCGCCAGGGCGCTCGCCCCCTCGCCCACCAGCACCGCGGTGTTCGGCATGGTCCGCACGATCCGGACGCCGGTGCCGAGCTTGCGGGCGATCTTCGCGATCGAGATGCCGGCGGCGATCGAGATCACCAGCTTGCGGTGGTCGATGGCCGGCGCGATCTCCTCCAGCAGCGCGTCCATGACCTGCGGCTTCACCGACAGCACCACCACGTCGGCCTGCTCGGTGGCGTCCCGGTTGTCGGAGAGGACCTGCACGCCGTAGCGCGCCTTGATCTCCTCGCGGCGCTCCGGCCTGGGCTCGGTGCAGAGGATCTCCTCCTTCTCGGCGACGCCCGCCCGCAGGAGCCCCTTCACCATCGCCTCGGCCATGTTTCCCGTGCCGAGGAACGCGATCTTCTTCCCGAGTGGCATCGGTGGAGCTTACCGCTACCCGATGATGAAATCCTCCCTGGCGACGGGGCCACCCTCGAAGCGCCGGACGGTGAAGCGCTCGAAGAGCTCGTCCTGACCGCGGCCGGTGAGCCAGTCGGCGTACCGCTCCGCCATCGCCGGCGCCATCATGAAGCCGTGGCCGACGAAGCCGGACAGCTGGTGGAAGTTCTCGAAGCCGGCCGGGCCGAGGATGGGGTTGTTGTCGGGGGTGACGTCGTAGCAGCCCGCCCACTGGCGGATCACCTTCACGTCGCGCAGGCGCGGGATGGTCTCGACGACGGCCCGGGAGAACCGGGCCAGGTAGCGGAGCGTCGACCCCTGGACGACCCCCTCCGGCTCGTCCGGATCCCCCATGCCGCCCACGATCTCGCCGCGCTGCGACTGCGAGAAGTAGAGGCCGTTCCCGAGCACCGAGATGAGCGGGCCGAGCCACGGCTTGAGCGGCTCGGTCACCAGGATCTCGTGGCGGGTGGGGCGGTTCGGGAGGGCCACGCCGGCCAGCGCGGCCACCTCCTTCGACCAGGCGCCGCAGGCCACCACCACGGTGTCGCAGGCGACCCGGCCGCGATCGGTCTCCACCGCCGTGACGCGCGGCCCGGCCACCTCGAACCCGGTCACCCGCGTGAAGGTGCGGACCTTGACGCCGAGGGCCTCGGCCCGGCCGGCGTAGCCCCACAGGAACGGCCAGGGGAAGACCACCGCGTCGTCGGGGTTCCAGGAGGCCGCCACGAAGCGAGAGGGGTCGAGCTCCGGCACCACCTCGAGCGCCTCGGCGGGCCCGATGACGCGGGTGCGGAGCCCCTCCCGCCGGTGCACCACCGCATTCCGCTCGATCCGCTCCGCCTGCTCCCGGGTGGGAGCGAGGAACAGGTAGCCGCCCCGGCGGAACCAGACGTTGACGCCCATCTCCACCGCGAACCGATCGCAGAGCTCGAGCGAGCGCTTCGCCAGGCGGATCATGGTGGGGGTGGTCCACTGGGCGCGCACCCCGCCGCCGTTCCGCCCCGAGGCCCCGGCGTTCAGGTAGCCGCGCTCGAGCACCAGCACGTCGGTGGTCCCGCGACGCGCCAGCTCGTAGGCCAGCGAGAGCCCCATGATCCCGCCGCCCACGATCACCACGTCGGCGCGCGGCGGGAGCGGCCCGGGGTCGGGGGACGCGGCCGGCGACGGGTGCGCCGGCGCGCGGGGGACGCCGTCGTCGAGGGGCAGCGCCGCGGGATCGAGCGACGCCAGCGCGCCGAAGGTGACCGGCTGTACCGGGGTGCGAGAGGTGAATGGCGCGAGCTGGGCGGGCGTGGCGCCGAGCCGGAGCAGCTCGCGGATCACCAGCGCCGCGCAGCTCTTCCCCTGGCACGGACCGGTGCCGAAGCCGGTGTAGCGCTTCACCGACTCGAGGTCGCGGTGGCCGGCCGCCCAGGCGCGCCGGACGTCCTCGACCGTCACGTCCTCGCAGGCGCACAGGATGGTCTTACCCACGGGCCGCCTCCCCGGCGCGCCGCCCCGCCTCGGCGGCCTGCGCGGCGCTCATGACGCCGGTCACCTCCCCGGCCGCGAAGAGCCCCGGGACGCCGGTCGAGCCGGCGGCGTCGACCCGGAGGCCGAACGCGCCGAGCGCCGGATCGAGGACCACCTCCGCGCCGAGGGCGCGGCCGAGCTCGGTGGCGGGCCCGGGCGGGGTGGCGACGGCCACGCAGTCGCAGCGAATGCTCCGGTCCGGCAGGTCGAGCGCCCGCACGCGGGCACGGCCCCGCACGCGCCCCGGACCGCCGCGCACCTCCTCGACCTCCACCCCCGCCGCGCGGAGCCGGAGCGCCGCGCCGGCCGCGTCGGGGCCCTCGCCCAGGACCACCGCCCGCCGCCCCGGCACGACCCCGTGCTCGGCCAGCGCCGCGAGCAGCGCGCGGGCGGCGTGGACGCCGGGGCGGTCGCCGTCCTCGAGCATCGGCGGCTGGGGCGTCCCGCCGGTGCAGAGCAGGATGCGCCCGGGGCGGACCAGCCGCAGGCCGGCCCCCGGCGCGTCGGCGCCGAGCGCGGCGAGCGGCGCGCCGCCGTCGGTGAAGAGCCCCAGCACCGACACCCCCAGGGCGACCTCGCCCCCCGCCGCCGCCACGCGGGCGAGGGCGCGCCCGGCCCAGGCCAGATCGGGATCGCCGGGCAGCTCGAGGCGCGCGCGCAGGCGTCCGCCGGGGCGCGGCTCGGCGTCGGCGACGAGCACGCGCCGGCCGGCCTCGGCGAGCGCCTCCGCCGCGGCGATCCCGGCCGGCCCCGCCCCGACCACCAGGGCGTCCCAGCGCTCCTCGCGCGGCGCGGACGAGGGCGGCGGCGGCGGCGAGGCCGGCGGCAGCCGGCCCAGGCCGGCCAGCTGGCGCGAGACGGCCACCGCGGCGCGGTTGGCGAGGAGGTTCCAGGTCATCAGGTGGTGGTGATCGAGGCCGTGCGGGTAGGCCGCGTCGATGACGCCGAGCAGGTCGTGCGCCGCGTCCGGCACCGCGTTCTGCGTCTCGACCCGGAGCCCGTCGCGGCAGGGCGTGCGGCAGGCGCGCTGGTCGGGCAGACCCTCCACCCGCACCAGGCAGGTGCCGCAGGAGCCGGAGAGGCAGAAGGGGCCGCGCGGGCGGTGGTACTTGGCGCTCCGCGCGACGAGCGGCCGGCCCGCGGCGAGGAGGGCGGAGGCGATCGACTCGCCGCGGCGGGCCGGCACGCGGCGGCCGTCGAAGGAGATGGCGCAGTCTTCCGGGAAGTCGGGGAGGCGGGGCATGTGGGCTCGCGGTGCGGAACGGGCGGAGGATAGCGCCGAGCGGGGAGCGCGTCGCGCACGATCCGGCGCCGGCGTGCACGGTGGGTGGCGGCGCGCGGGTGCGCCGCAGCCGCGCCGGTTATGATCGGGCGGTGGCGGTCCTGTTCGTCTTCGTCGACGGGGTGGGGGCCGGGGAGCCCGACCCCGACCGGAACCCGCTCGCGCGCGAGGAGCACCTGCTCTCGCGCTTCGCGGACGGCACCGGGGCGCCGCTCCCGGCCGGCGGGCGGGCGGTCCTCGCCGACGCGCGGCTGGGCGTGCCGGGGCGCCCGCAGTCCGCCACCGGCCAGACCACCCTCCTCACCGGCGAGAACGCCCCGCTCCGCCTCGGCCGGCACCTGCTCGGCTTCCCCAACGCGGCGCTGCGCGAGCTCCTCACGGCGCGCTCGCTCTTCCGCGTCGCCGCCGGCGCGGGCCGGCGCGCCCTCTTCGCGAACGCCTACCCGGTGGCCTACCTGCGCGCGCTCGGGTACGAGGCCGACGGCGAGCCGGAGGTCCTGACGGTGCGCCGCCGCGTGCGGGCCGCCGCCACCACCGTCGCCTACGCCGCCGGCGGCGGACGCTTCCTCACCTGGGGCGACGCGCGGCGGGGGCGCGGACTCACCCACGACATCACCGGCCAGCGCGCCAACGGCCACGGCGCCGCCATCCCGCGCCGCCCCCCGGAGGCGGCCGCGGAGCTCCTGCTCCGGCTGGCCGAGGGCCAGGACCTGGTGCTCTTCGAGTTCTTCGAGAGCGACGAGGCCGGGCACGCCCGCTCCATGCCGGCCGCGCTCGACGCCCTCTCACGGCTGGACGCCTTCCTGCGGGCGCTGGTGCGGGGGCTCGGGCCCGGGGACGCGCTGGTGGTGACGAGCGATCACGGCAACGTGGAGGATCTCTCCACGCGGAACCACACGCTCGCGCCGGTGCCGGTGCTGGGCTTCGGGCGCGCCGCGGCGGCGCTCCCGGGCGTGCGGGACCTCACCGACCTCGCGCCGCTCCTGCTCGGGCTGGCCGGCGCGGGGCCGGGGTGAGCGATCGGCCGGCGCGCCGGCGCGCCCCTCAGCTGCGCCGCACCACGCTCGCGACCAGCCAGAGCCGGTCGCCGTAGGCCCGCTCGGCGCACATCCAGATCCGCACCGGCTCGCCGTCCACCGCGAGCTGGGCGCCGGACTCCGGGCCCCAGATCCACTCGCGCGCCTCCGCGCCGCCGCCGGTGCGCGGCGCGCCCGCGGCCTGGCCGACCAGCGCCAGCACCACCCGGACCGGCTCGGCCGGCTCGGCGCCCACCACCTCGAGGTGCGTCACCAGCCCGGAGCGGTCGGTCTCGACGTGCGCGACCGCGGCCAGCTCGCCGTCCTGCTCGAAGGCCACCTCCGGCTCGGAGAGGTCGAGGTTGAGGAGCCGGCGGCGCTCCGCGTCGAGGGTGATGGGCGTCGCGTACGGGCGCCAGCCGGCGCGCAGGAAGGCCTCGAGCGCGGCTCGGCGCGGCTGGAGCAGCACGCCGTCGAGCGGCGGGATGGGCAGGGCGGTGCTCACGGCGGGGGCCTCGGGGGCGCGGGGGTGGCGCCGGGGCGGGCGGCGCCGGCCGGGCCGGCGCGCTCGGTCCAGGGCGCGGGGAGGATGGGGCTGCGATCGCTGGCGCGGGCGACCCGCTGCAGCTCGAGCTCGCCGACCAGCGCCGCGGGCGCGAGGGTGGAGACCGGGACGTAGCCGCTCTCCGCGCCGCAGTAGCCGTTGAAGGCCCGGGCCCGCTCGCCGGTGGCGATCACCTTGTTGACGCTGGTGAGCGGGGTCCCGACCAGCTCGACCCCGCGGACCAGCTGCTCCTCGCCGGTCCGGGCGTCGACGCGGTACACGAGGCGCGGGGTGCCCTTGAAGGCCTGGTAGCCGTAGGAGAGGGTGTTGGTGTTCCCGCCGGTGATGTCGCGGACGATGAGGCCGTAGGGCTTCCCCTGCCGCCGCGCCTCGGCCATGAGCAGCCGCTTCAGCTCGGCGGCGGAGACGCGCCGGCGCGACTCGATCACGAGGTTGGCCATGCGGGCGGTCGGGGCGCGCCCGGGCTGCGCGCGGCCGTGGCCGTTCGAGCGCTCGAACGGGCTCACCGGCTTGCGCGAGAGCAGGTAGCTCTCGAGCCGCCCGTCCTTCACCAGCACCGTCCGGCGAGCGGGGACCCCCTGCTCGTCGAAGGCGTAGGCGCCGTTCAGCGAGACGCCGTCTGCACGGTCGAGGGTCGGGTCGTCCACCACCGAGAGGAAGGGCGGGAGCACCTGGCGCCCGACCTGGCCCTTGAAGGTCTGGCCGTCCTGCTCGTCCTCCATCCGCTCGCCCTCGAGGCGGTGGCCGACCGCCTCGTGGAAGAGGACGCCGGTGGCCTCCGGCTCGAGGATGGCGGGGCCGGTGTACGGGTCGATGGCGGGCGCGCGGCGCAGCGCCTCGAGCTCGGAGACGACCCGGGCCGCCGCGCCGCGCAGCGCCTCCGCGGAGGGCAGCTCCGCCTCGACGCGCGCGTAGAAGTCCCGGCCGTTCTCGAGGAGCTGGCCGTCGGGCGCGCGCGCCACCCCCTGCAGGTGCACGGCGTAGACGGTCCGCTCGGTGAGGAGCGCGGTGCCCTCGCTGGAGGTGAGCCAGCGCACCTGCTTCTCCGCGCTCGACGCGAAGCGCCGAGTCGAAGACCTCCGGGTGCTCGCGGAAGGTGGCCGTGACCTCGCGGACGATCCCCTTCCAGCGCTCCCGGTCGAAGGGGAACGGGAGCGGGGCGTCGACCTGCCGGACCGGCGCCTCGCGCGAGAAGCTGGCGGCGCGATCGCGCGCCTCCTGGCGGTAGACGGCGCGCGACCGCTTCTTGAAGAACGACGAGAGCGCCTCCTTGTACCGCTCGTCGGTGGCGAGCCACAGGGCGTTGCGGAGCGCCGTGGCGTCGCCGTCGAGCGGGGCGTCGCGCGGCGCGAGCCAGCTCGGGCCCTCGCCGCCGCCCAGCACGATGGCCGTCTCCTCCGGGACCGAGGAGTCGAGCTGGTAGCTGCCGACCCGCACGTCCACCGCGAGGGTGCGGTCGCGGCGGTCGCGATCCTCGAAGACCGCGCCGTAGCGCCCGCCCACCTCGCGCCGCGCCACCTCGGTCACCTGGTACGACGCGAAGTAGGGCGGCTCGTACCCCTGCAGCCGGAGCCGCTCCATGGAGCGCGAGAGCTCCGCGCGCATCGCGTCGAGCGTGGCCAGCCGCTCGTCCGGCGCGGCCGCGCCGTCCGCCGGGGCGGCGAGGAGCAGCGCGGCGAGCAGGGCGGGCGGGAAAAGACGCATGCGCGGATCCGGGGCGTGCTGGGGCGACTCCTTCAGCTCGTGGCAATCGCTAGTCATAGCCGGAGAGGAGCGGCCAGGCCATGTGGGCGAGAACGAGCCACCCGGCACGCTTCGCGGTCGGTAGCTGGTGAGGAGCGGCCGGGCACCCTTTCGCTTCGCGAACCGTGCCTCGGCCGGATGTCGGACGCCGGCTACGCCTTCACGATCTTCTCGCGCCCGGCGTGGACCGCGCGGCAGGCGTTGCGGGTGTCGACCACCAGCGGCGCCCGCTCCACCACGCGGTCGTAGTCGATCGCGGCGTGGTCGGTGACGATGAGCACCGCGTCGGCCGCCCGAGAGCGCCTCGTCGGTGAGCGGCACGCTGACCATGTCGAGCCGGTGCTGGCGCATGCGCGGCACGCGCGGGACGTACGGGTCGTGGTAGACGACCTGCGCGCCCGCGCTCCTGCAGCAGCTCGATGATGCCGCGACCGCCGGGCTCTCGCGCATGTCGTCGACGTCCTTCTTGTAGGCGACGCCGAGCACCAGCACCCGCGCACCCGTTGAGCGGCCTGGCCGCGCGCGTTGAGCGCCTCCATGGCGCGCTCGACCACGTAGCGCGGCATCTCGGTGTTGACCTCGCCGGCCAGCTCGATGAAGCGGGTCTGGAACTCGTACTCCCGCGCCTTCCAGGTCAGGTAGAAGGGGTCGATGGGGATGCAGTGCCCGCCCAGGCCCGGGCCCGGGTAGAAGGGCATGAAGCCGAAGGGCTTGGTCGAGGCCGCGTCGATCACCTCCCAGACGTCGATGCCCATGCGGTCGCAGAGCGATCTTGAGCTCGTTGACCAGGGCGATGTTCACGCGCGCGGAAGATGTTCTCCAGCAGCTTGGTCATCTCGGCCACGCGGGTGGAGCGACACCGGCACCACCCGGTCGAACGACGGCCGCCGTAGAGCGCCAGCGCGACCTCGAGGCAGGCGGGCGTGTGACCGCCGACCACCTTGGGGATGGTGCGGGTGGTGACGCCCGTTGCCCGGGTCCTCGCGCTCCGGGCGAGAAGGCGAGGAAGAAGTCCGCGCCCGCGCTTGAGGCCGCTGCCGCGCTCGAGGATCGGCCGCAGCACCTCGTCGGTGGTGCCCGGGTAGGTGGTGGACTCGAGCACGACCAGCTGCCCGGCGCGCAGGTGCGGCGCGAGCGCCTCGCCGGTCTGCGCCGACGTAGGTCATGTCCGGCTCGCGCTCGCGGGTGAGCGGCGTCGGCACGCAGATCAGCACCGCGTCGCAGCGCCGCGGCGCGGGCGAAGTCGGTGGTCGCCTCGAGCCGGCCGCTCGCCGAGCGCGTCGCGGATGTCCGCGGCCTCGACCGTCCGGAGGTAGGTGCGCCCCTCGCCGACGGCGCGCGACCTTCTCGGGGTCGACGTCGATCCCGAGCGCGGGAGCCGGCCGTTCGCGGGCGAAGGTGAGCGCCAGCGGCAGGCCCACGTAGCCGAGCCCGACCACCGCGACGTGGGCGCGTGCGGTCGGCGAGGCGGGTGAGGAGGGGGTTCGCTCCGTGGTGGGCGACGTTCATGAGGTCTGGCTCCGTTCCTGGTGGGTGGGTGAGAGGTGGAGGAAGACGGTCGCGAGCGTGGCGGGGCAGGCGATCCGCCCGGCGATCCGCGCCGTGGCGGCGTCGACCAGCGCGCCGTAGCCGGGAGCGCGGAGCGACGGCCCGACCGACGCCTCGAGGCCGGGCGGGAGGACGAAGGCGAGCAGGAGCCGTCCTGCGGCGCCGAGCGGCACGACCACCGCGCGGGCCGGATCCGGCGGGCGGAGCCCTGCCAGCCGGGCCAGCGCCGCCAGCGCCGCGGCCTCGTCGTCCGCGAGGACGTGGAGCCGGGAGGCCGGCGGCGCGAGCGGCCAGCGTAGCTCGACCGCGTGGTCGCCGGCGCCGTCGAGCCGGTCCAGCACCACCAGCGCCGGCTGCCGGCGACGAGCAGCTCGCGCCGGTGGACGACGCCGGCGCGCGCCGGGTAGCCGGCGGTGCTCCCCGACCAGCCGCTCGACCTCGCCGCCGAGGGCGAGCTCGAGGAGCAGGCGCGCGCCGGCCCCTCGGGCAGGGCGAAGAGGCCGGTCGGCCGGGATCGGCGCCTGCTCGAGCCCGTCCACCGTGACGGTGGCGTGGGCCCGGGTCGAGCGGAACGGTTGCGGAGGGCGGGGTCGCGCCCGTAGCACCGGCATGCCCGGATCGCACACCACCAGCGCGCCGTCGACGCGCAGCTCCAGCGCGAGCTTGTCGTTGTGGTCTGTGGCCGCCGAGGCCGCGCTGGCCGTTGGGGCCGCAGGAGACGAAGGCCTCGATGCGGCCCGCGTCGGACCACGTGCCAGCCGCCGACGGCGAACGAGGCGCTGCGCGGCCGCCGGGCCGGGCCGGGCTCGAGCCAGGACCGCAGCGCGTCCGGTCCGAGGAGCCAGGCCACCTCCGACGCCGATCGCCCGCGCGGCGCCCCGGCGACGCGCAGGGTCGGGTCGCGGAAGAGCGCGGCGCCGAGCGCCGCGAGGTAGCCGCCCTCGGTCGGGCCGCGCGCGCGGAGGGCCAGGACGTGGCCCGAGTCGTTGTCGCCCAGCTGCGGGAGGTCGCCGGAGCGCGCGAGCAAGGATCGCGGGTGGCGCGGAACATGCCGTGCAGCCGCGACGCGTAGCCCGCGCCGAGCCCGCTGCCGCGCGCCGTGCGACGAGGAGCGAGCCCGCCCGAGAACAGCTCGAGTGAGAAGCGGTGGTAGGGGACCGAGCCCTCGAAGCTGGCGCCGTCCGCGTGCACCTGCTCGGCCAGGCCGCGCGCGCAGCCCGGCCAGCGCGAGGGCGCGCCAGCGCGGCGCCTCGGGCCACTCGGGCAGCACCTCGGCGCAGGCCAGCAGGCCCGAGCCAGTCGGCGGTGAGGTGGTTGTTCGGGATGGCGGTGTCGTCCTCGAGGTGCGCCAGGATGAACCGGCCGCTCGAGACCAGCAGCGTGGCCGCCTCGAGCGCCAGCTCCGGGTCGGGCGGCCGGCGGATCGACAGCACCCAGAGCGCCGCCAGCCAGGTTCCAGGCGCGGATCGCCACCTCCATGGCGCTGGTCCAGTGGACGCCCTGGCCGACCGGGTTCGAGGCGCTGAAGTCGCGCACCGAGGCGGAGAGCGCCGCGGCCAGCTCCGCGCCGCGGCGTGGGTGGAGGACCGCGCCGCAAGCGAGCGCGACCCACTGCTCGCCGCGGGCGAGCGACCACGCCATCTTCGGATCGAGGCCGGGCGCCGCGGGCAGGACGCTCGGAGGGCGCGCAGCCGGCGAACCGTCCGCCGTGCACGAAGTCGAGCTGCCAGTCGGCGCCACCGCCGGGGCGCGCGGACGTCCGTCCCTGGCCGTACACCTCGAGCCTCCCCGCCGCCGCCTCGTCCGCGCGCGCGAGCACCCGCTCGACCTCTCCCGGGATGGCGTCGAGCGCGACGCGGAGCGCCACGGGCGTCCAGGGCGGGCGAGACGGGCGCGGCCGCGCCAGGAGCCCGGCGAGGGTCGAGGGCCCTCCGCACGCCAGCGCGTCGAGCAGGCGATCCTCGCCGGGCGCGCGAGCGGCGGCGAAGATCGCGCTCGCAGGCCCCCCGGACGGCGCGGCGCGCGGCGGGCCAGGAGTCGCGGCGGCGGCACGCGCGAGGCGAGGAACCCGTAGTAGTCGATCGGGCGGGATCTCAGGCAAGCGCCCCTAGCAAGGCGCCGGCCAGCCGAGGGCGCATCGCACGGGCACGGCCCGCCTGCCGGGGCCGCCGGCGGGCCAGCGCAGGAGGACGCCGCGGTCGCGAGTGGGAACTCGCGTTCGCTTTCCCGCCGCCAGGCGCGCTTCTCGCGCAGGACCCGACGGGCGAGGGCCGCTCGGCGGGCTCAGGCGCGGGCAGGGCCCGTTGCACGGGTCCGCGGCAACGGGCCAGGATTCGCGGGCTCCCCGCCACGGCCGTGCAACGGCGAGGGGAGGCAGTGTGAGCGCGATGGGCGTGGGGCTCCTGTCGAGGAGCAACGGGCGGAGATCGAGGAGTCGTGGATGCGGGCGGCGGAGAGCGAGCTGGCGGCGAGCAGGCGCCATCGAGTTCGCGGTGGGCCCGCTCCTCCGGGAGCTGTCGCTCGCGCTCCGCGGCGACACGCCCCGCCTCGCGTCGACGCGGGCCCGACGGCTGGCGCGCTGCACGGTGCTGGTTCGGGCGGCGGCCAGCCCGGCGCGGGTCGCGCGCGAGTTCAAGCTGCTGCACCGGGCCGTCTGGGACACGCTCCGCCGTGCCGGGCGCATCGTGGCGGCGGACGAGCGGCGCTCTGCCGACGAGTGGCTCGACGAGGCGCTCGCGGCGGTGCTCGAGCGAATCGACCGGGTGCGGATGCGCATCGACCTGCTGGAGCGCGGACCCGCGGTGATCGGCCCGGGAGACCCGCGCCCCGGGCGGCGTCGGCCGCCGCCGCTGCCGGCGGCACGGCCGGGCGCGCGAGGCCGCCTCCGCCGCGCCGGCACGGCCGGGGTCGTGGCGAGGCCGGCTCCGCTGCCGCGTGGGCGCCGGGCAGCCTCGACTGAGCGCCTCGCTCGGCCCCGGGCGCATGGCGCGGAGGTGACTTCGCGCCGCCGCGCGCACCGCACTCGCCTCGTCTTTCCGACCGGGAGCGGGGCCGGAATGACGGCTCGCTGGTGATCGAGCGCCACGGGAGACAGTCCTCCCTGGCGCTCGACCCTTTTCACCACGGCAGCGCGGCGCCCGGGGAGGGACGGCGCAGCGGGCGCTCCCTCGCCCGCGCGTCCAGTAACCGGGCGGAGCGCCGCGGCGCTGCGGCTACGTCCTGATAGCAAGCGAGCGGCCACGTGTAGTCGAAGGTGAGGGCGTAGCCCTCCCTGGCGACTGACGTCGGACGGCATGCGCGTGCGCCCAGGTGCACCCTCCTACACGCACCCCTGCTCACCGGGAGACGAGAAATTCGGTCGGTTGGCCCTGTCGTTCCCGGGCGTAACCCCAACCCGGAAAGGAGCCGACCGATGAAGCCACACCGCCCCTCTCGTCGCCGCGCCCTTGCGCTGTCGCTCACCCCGCTGGCCGCCGACCGCTGCACAGGCGTGGGTCGCGAGCGCCACCGAGAAGATCCGGCCCGACGCCCAGCCCCGCGCGAACGTCGAGGCGCGGCTCGCCGCTGCCCGCAACGAGTTCGAGTCCTTCCAGGTGGTCGTGACCGGCTCCGGCCCGGCAGCGTCTCGGCCGCGCCACCGCGCTGTCGGTCCCGGCGGCTCGACGGCGTGAAGCTCTTCCGCGAGGAGCTCATCTCGGTCGCCCGCCTCGGCGCGGACGGCGGCACCGGACGCTGGCCGGACGCGCTCGTCCCCGACGTCGACGACGTGGTCGGCGAGAAGCGCAACGCCTTCCCGTTCGACGTGACGGCCGGCGAGAGCCGCGCCATCTGGGTCGAGGTGCACGTGCCGGCCGACGCCCGCGCCGGCGCGGTAACACGGCAGCGTGACGGTGAGACCGGCCAAGGACGAGCGGAACATCCCGGTCACGCTGGAGGTGCTGGGACTTCGATCTCCCCTCGACCGCCTCGCTCCGCACGAGCTTCGGCCTGTCGTACGGCGGGAGGCGCACCGCGCACGGGGTCTCGGCGAGGCGACGCTCAGCCTGCGCGCGCGGTACGCGCAGCTCGCGCTCGATCATCGCATCTCGCTGACCGGACTCAACGACGACGGGTACGAGCACCGACTGGCGACTTCGATCGGCTCTACGGTCCGCTCGTCGATGGCACCGCCCCCACCCGGCTGGCCGGCGCCCGGCTCACGCTCGTGAAGTACGTCGGCGACCGCACCCGGTGGACGAGCACGCCCAGCTGGGCGAAGCACGTCCGCGGGACAGGGCTGGTTCGATCGGCTCTTCGACTACATCTGCGACGAGCCGCCGCTCACCTGCGCCTGGAGCGACATCCACGGCCCGCGCCAGCGCCGCCCACGCGGCCGACCCGGAGTTCCGCACGCTCGTCACCACGCAGCTCCAGGACGCGCGAGGATCACGGCGTCGCGACCAGGACATCGACATCGTGGTGCCGGTGGTGAACTGGATGAACGACCGGCCGGGCAACCGAGTTCGCCGGCGACCAGCGCGCCCCGCTACGACGGCTTCCTCTCGCGCGGGGCCCACCAAGGAGCTCTGGCTCTACCAGAGCTGCATGAGCCACGGCTGCGGCGGCACGGTGGACATCGGCTCGCCCTCCGAGAGCGATCACTACTTCACCGGCTGGCCGAGCTACATGATCGACGCCTCGGCCGTCGCGGAACCGGGCCATGGAGTGGATGTCCTTCCTGGAGCGGGCCAGCGGCGAGCTGTACTGGGAGACCGGCAACGCCTTCCGCGCCGATCCGTGGGTCGAGCCAGTGGGACTTCTCCGGGAACGGCGACGGCACGCTCTTCTACCCGGGCACGCCGGCGCGCATCGGCGGCCAGACCGACATCCCGGTGGCCTCGATCCGCGTGAAGATGATCCGCGAGGGCATGGAGGACTACGAGTACCTGAAGGCGCCTCTCCGACGCGGGCGATCCCGAGCTGGCGCGGCAGATCGCGCGCGAGGTCTTCCCGAACGCGTGGTCGACCGACGTCGCGCCGCGAGAAGCTCGAGGACGCCCGCGCCCGGATCGCGGCCCGCATCGTGGAGCTGCGCGGCGGGCAGGCGCCGGCCGCCGGCCCCGCCGCGGGCGGTCCCGGCGCGGACACGGGGGCCGTGGCGCTCGGCGCCGCCGCCTCGCCCGCGGCGGGCGGCGGCTGCGGCTCGGGCGGCCTCGGGGCCGGCGCGCTCCTGGCGCTCCCGCTGCTCCTCGCGTGGGCCCGCCGGCGCGCGCGATAGCGCCCGCGGTGGGAGCTTTCGGCACCCGGAGCGGGGGGCGCCCGGCGCGGCGCGCCCCGCGCGCGCCTTCCGGGCGCGCGACCTCGGCTACAATCACCCTCCGTGAGGCGCTTCGGCAAGTACCAGCTGGTCGAGCCGATCGCGTCGGGCGGCATGGCCGACGTCTGGCGCGCCGAGGTCACCGGCGCCGAGGGCGTGGTGAAGGAGGTGGCGCTCAAGCTGATCCGCGGCGAGCACGGCGCCGGCAGCGACTTCGTGCGGATGTTCATCCAGGAGGCGCGCCTCGCCGCCCGGCTCTCGCCACGCCAACGTGGTGCAGGTCTTCGAGTTCGACCAGGTCGAGGGGCGCTACTACATCGCCATGGAGCTGGTGCGCGGGCGCCACCTGGGGAAGGTGGCGGAGCGCGCGCGAGAGCTCGGCGTCCGGCTCGGCCTCCCGCGCGCGGTGCACGCCTGCGCCGAGGTGGCGCGCGGGCTCGCCTACGCGCACCGGCTGACCGACCGGGGCCGGCCGCTCGGCCTGGTCCACCGCGACGTCTCGCCACACAACGCGCTCGTGTCGTTCGAGGGCGAGGTGAAGCTGGCCGACTTCGGGATCGCGCGCGCGATGAGCCAGGCGGGGCTGACCGCCCCGGGGACGCTGAAGGGCAAGCTGGCGTACATGGCGCCGGAGCAGGCACGGGGCGGCGTGGTGGACGCGCGCGCCGACGTCTTCTCGCTCGGGGTGGTGCTGTGGGAGCTCTGCGCCGGCCGCCGGCTCTTCGCGCGCGAGGTCGAGACAGCCACCCTGGCCGCGCTCCTCGATCCGGCCCCGCCCTCGCCCCCGTCGGCCTGGAACGAGGAGGTGCCGCCCGAGCTCGACGCGGTGATCCTCGGCGCGCTCGAGAAGGACCCCGCCCGGCGCACCGCCTCGGCGCAGGCGCTGGCCAGCGCCCTCGCGTCGGTGCTGCTGCACATCGCCCGCACGCCCGACGACTGGGACCTGCGCGCGTTCATGCACCGGCTGTGGCCCGAGGACGCGGCGCCGGCGCCTGGCCCCGGGCCCGAGGCGACGCGGGTGCGGCCGGCGTCGCTGGTCGCGCCACCGGAGGCCGAAGCGGCGCGCTCCGCGCCGGCGCTCGCGGGAGCGGGCGTGGAGGACGCCGGACGCGCGGCCCCGCCGCCCGCGCCGGCGCCCGCCGAGACGACCGGCGCGACCCGGACCGCCCACGCCCCCGCCGCCGCGATTGGGAGCGCCCGGCGTCGCCGGCCCCGCGCGCTCGCCGCACTCGCGGCCGCGGCGCTCGGGCTCGCGGCGGTCGCCGCCGCTCGCCTGACCTCCCGGACGGCGCCGGCGCCCGGCCCCGCGCAGCCAGCCGCGCGGGAGTTGATGACCGGGGCAGCGACGGGGGAGACGCCGGCGGCGCCCGCGCCCGGCGCGGCAGGAGAGGCGCCGGTCACCCCCCGGGCGGCGCCCGCAGCCGCGCCACCGGCGGACGCCCCGGGCGACCCGCAGCAGGTCGGCGCCGGATTCCGCGCCGGCGCCGGTCGACGGGTCGGTCCCCGCGCTCGAGGCACGCCCGGGCGTCCTGCACGTCACCGCCAGCCCGTGGGCGCTCGTGGCGATCGACGGGCGCAGCGCCGGGGAGACGCCCGTCACGCGCTCGTTGAAGCCCGGCCGCCACCGGATCCGCGCCTCGCACCCGCGCTACGGGAGCCGCGAGGGGACCGTCGAGATCGCCGCCGGGCGGCGCACCGCCTGGCACGTGAACCTGGCGCGGTGAGCGGGGCAGGGGCGTGATCGTGGCCGCCGGGTGACGCCCGGCGGCGCGCCTCGTCGCGCCCCTCCACCGCCCATCCCAGTCGCGACGTCCCCGGGCCACCCGCCTCGCTCGCGAGGCCGTGGCCCCGACTCCCGAGCTCCCGCGGCGCACCCGCGCCGGCTGCCCCCGCGCTCGACGCGGCGAGCGCCGGCCGCGCCGCGCCGCGCGTCACCGGCCCGTGACGCGCCCTCGACGGCGAGGTGTGAACCCCGACCGAGGCACGCCGGCGCCGGTTGACCATCGCCATTCAATGGATTAGTATCGAAATCAAGTTTTCAGTAGAAGCTTTTGAAACGAGATACTTGAGTGGATTACTTCCGCAGCCACGAGATCGCCCGCCTCGAGCGGGAGCGGGCCGGCGGGATCACCAGCGGTGAGGTGGTCCAGCTGTTCGAGTCCCGCGGCGCGCGCCTCTCGGCGTCCACGTTCCGGAAGTACGTCCAGCAGGGGCTGCTGCCGCGGAGCCGGCGGGTGGGCCGCAAGGGCAAGCACACCGGCTCGACCGGCCTCTACCCGGTGGCGGTGGTGCGGCGGATCGCGCTGATCAAGCGGATGATGGCCGAGGGCTACACGGCGGAGGACATCCGGGGCAGCTTCGTGACGGTGCGGAACCGGCTCGAGGACGTCGAGCAGGGGCTCCGCGAGCTGGTCGAGGAGCTCTCGCGGAAGGCGCGGACGCACCCGCGCCGCAGGCAGTTCGAGGACGAGCTCGTCCAGGCGGAGCGCCAGCTGAGGAAGGCGCTCCTCCGGATCGAGAAGGTGGGTGGGGCGGTCGCGACGGTGTCGGCGGAGGAGTCCGCCCGCAGCGCGTAGCGACGAGGGGCGCCGGCCCGGCGCATGGTGGATGGTGGCGAGCGCCCTGCGGGGCGCCGAAGGTGGAGAGGGAGGGCGGGATGAGCGAGGCGGATCGAACGGCGGAGCCAGCGCCGGAGCAGGAGCCTGGGGACGAGCTGACGGCGGGCGAGCTGGAGGAGGACGGCAAGCGGGGGCGGCGCCGCTCGAAGACCATGTCGCGCAAGGAGATCGCGCGCGAGCTGCGGCGTCAGCGGGCCTTCGGGGTGATCGACCCGGAGCTCGACGCGGTCCGGCGGGAGCTGGAGGCGTCCCGGCCACGGTCGCGGGCGGACTGCGCGAACGGCCCGCGGCCGTGCATGTTCATCTCCTGCAAGCAGCACCTCTACCTGGACGTGAACCCGGCCACGGGCTCGATCAAGCTGAACTTCCCGGACAAGGAGGTCTGGGAGCTCGACGAGACCTGCGCGCTCGACGTCGCGGATCGCGGCGGCATCACGCTCGAGGAGGTGGGGTCGATCATGAACCTCACCCGCGAGCGGATCCGGCAGGTGGAGACCCGCGGCCTGCTCAAGCTCCGGGCGGTCACCGAGGACGAGCCGCGCACCGACCCGCTCCCGCCGAGCAAGGGCGGGACCGGGACCGGCACCAGGTAGGCCGGGCGGGGGACAGGCCCTGCGGCGGGAGGGCGCGGCCAGGCCGGCCCCTCGCCGCGCGCCTTGAAACCAGGGCCCGCCTTCGCTAAAAGGGCGCCCTCCCAGGAGGTCGCCCGACATGGTCCGCCGCGCTCTCGTCTCGGTCTCCGACAAGACCGGGCTCGTCCCCTTCGCCAGACGTCTCGTCGCCCTCGGCGTCGAGATCCTCTCCACCGGCGGCACGCAGAAGGCCCTGGCCGACGCGGGGGTGCCGGTGCTCGGCGTGGGCGACTACACCCAGGCGCCGGAGATCCTCGGCGGGCGCGTGAAGACGCTGCACCCGCGCGTCCACGGCGGCATCCTGTTCCGGCGCGGGCTGGCCTCCGACGAGGCCGACGTGAAGGCGCGCGACATCCCGCCCATCGACCTCGTGGTGGTGAACCTCTACCCGTTCCGCGAGGCGGTGGCCGCCGGGAAGCCCTTCGAGACCTGCGTCGAGGAGATCGACATCGGCGGGCCCACCATGGTCCGCAGCGCCGCCAAGAACTCGGCGCACGTGGGCGTGGTGGTGGACCCGGCCGACTACGAGCAGATCGCCGGTGAGCTGGAGGCGAGCCGCGCGCTCTCCGAGGCGACCCGCTTCTACCTCATGAAGAAGGCGTTCGCGCACACCGCGGCGTACGACGCCGCCATCTCCGAGTACCTGACCACCCGGGAGCTGCCCACCTCCGAGCCGGCCCACTTCCCGGCCACGCTGGCGGCGGTCTACACCAAGGCGCAGGATCTCCGGTACGGCGAGAACCCGCACCAGGCCGGCGCCTTCTACCGCGCGGGCCGCGAGCCGGACGAGCCCACCGTCGCCTTCGCGAAGGTGCTGCAGGGCAAGGAGCTCAGCTACAACAACCTGCTCGACCTCGAGGCCGCCGTCGCCGGCGTGAAGGAGCACGACGAGGTCGCCTGCGTCGTCATCAAGCACAACACCCCCTGCGGCGTGTCGCTCGGGGAGACGCCGGCCGAGGCCTTCGCCCGCGCCCGCGCCTGCGACCCGGTGTCGGCGTTCGGCGGCATCGTGGCGCTCAACCGCCCGGTGGACGCGGCCGCGGCGAAGGAGCTCACCGACCTGTTCCTCGAGTGCGTCATCGCGCCGGGGTACGACGACGCGGCCCGCGCCGCGCTGGCGGCCAAGAAGAACCTGCGGCTGCTGCTGGCGCCGCGCCTGGGCGAGCCGCGCGGGTCCTGGAAGCGCCGCCCCGAGGAGACGCGGGAGCTCCGCTCCATCCCCGGCGGCCTGCTGGTGATGGACCGCGACCTCGGCGCCGTCCGGCGCGAGGACTGCCGGGTGATGACGAAGCGCGCGCCCACCGAGCAGGAGTGGAGGGACCTCCTCTTCGCCTGGAAGGTCGTGAAGCACGTGAAGTCGAACGCCATCGTGTTCGCGAAGGACGATCGCACCGTCGGCCATCGGCGGCGGCCAGACCAGCCGGGTCGAGTCGGTGAAGACCGCGGTGATGAAGGCGGCCCTCGACGTGCGCGGGGCGCTCGGTCGGCTCGGACGCGTTCTTCCCGTTCGCCGACGGCGTCGAGGAGATCATCAAGGCCGGCGCCACCGCGATCATCCAGCCGGGCGGCTCGGTGCGCGACGCGGAGGTCATCGCCGCCGCGGACGCCGCCGGCCTGGCCATGGTGGCCACCGGGATGCGCCACTTCCGGCACTGAGCCGGAATCCGATCTCCGGCCGAGGTACTTTTCGCGAAGCGAAATGTGCCCGGCCGCACCTCTCCGGCTGCGCGTCCGGCGCCGCGCCCCCGCGGCCCGGCCGCTCCTCACTGGCTACCTGCCGCCGCCTACCGCACACCGGCCTCCAGCCGCGCCGGCCGTGGTATAAGCCCGGATTCTCATGAGAGTCCTCGTCGTCGGTTCGGGCGGCCGCGAGCACGCCCTCGCCTGGAAGATCTCCCAGAGCCCCCTGGTCCGGGCGGTCTTCGCCGCGCCCGGCAACCCCGGCATCGCCGAGGTCGCCACGCTCGTCCCCCTCGCGGCCCGACGACGTGGCCGGGATCGCCGGGTGGGCGAGGTCGAACGCGATCGACCTGGTGGTGGTCGGCCCCGAGGCGCCGCTGGTGGCGGGGCTGGTGGACCGGCTGGCCGCGCGACGGCATCGCCGGCCTTCGGGCCCGAGCGCCGCCGCCGCCGAGATCGAGGGCTCGAAGGCGTTCGCCAAGGACGTGATGCGCGCGGCCGGGATCCCGACCGCCGAGTACGAGGCCTTCGAGGCGGTCGAGCCCGGCGCGCGCCTGGGCCGCCGAGCGGGGCGGCCGGGTGGTGGTCAAGGCCGACGGGCTGGCGGCCGGCAAGGGCGTGGTGGTCTGCGGCGACCTCGCCGAGGCCGAGGAGGCGCTCCGCGCCATGCTGGTCGACCGCGTGCACGGCGGCGCGGGCGCGCGGGTGGTGGTGGAGGAGCGGCTCGAGGGTCCGGAGGCGAGCTGCATCTGCTTCACCGACGGCGAGCGGGTCCGGCTGCTCGCCGCCGGCGCAGGACCACAAGCGGATCTTCGACGGCGACCGCGGCCCGAACACCGGCGGCATGGGCGCCTTCTCGCCGACCCCCCACGTCACGCCCGCGGTGGCTGAGATGGTCGAGCGCGACGTGCTCCTCCCGGCCGTGCGCGAGCTGGCGCGGCGCGGCCGGCCCTTCCGCGGGGCGCTCTACGCCGGGCTGATGCTGACGCCGCGCGGGCCGCGGGTGCTCGAGTTCAACGCCCGGCTCGGCGATCCCGAGACCCAGCCCATCCTGCTCCGGCTCGCGAGCGACCTCGTCCCGGCGCTCCTCGCGTCGGCCCGCGGGGCGACCTCTCCGGCGATCGCGCTCGAGTTCGATCCCGCGCGCGGCGGTGGGCGTGGTGCTCGCCGCCGAGGGCTACCCGGGCGCGGTGGCGCGGGGCGACGAGATCGACGGCGCCCGCGGTCCGTTCGAGCGAGGGCGTCGCAGGTGTTCCACGCCGGGACCGCCTTCGGCGCCGGCGGCGCGGTGGTGACGAGCGGCGGCCGGGTGCTCACCGTCTGCGCCCTGGGCGCGGACCTCGACGCCGCCGCGGCGCGGGCCTACGCCGCCGCCGCGCGGATCCGGTTCCGCGGCATGCAGTACCGAAAGGACATCGGGAAGAAGCCGTGAGCACGCCACTCGTCCTCATCCTCATGGGCTCGGACTCCGACTGGGAGGTCATGTCGGAGGCCAGGAAGGCCCTCGACGACCTCGGCATCGCGTCGGAGGTCCACGTCTCCTCCGCCCACCGGACGCCCGAGCGGACCGGCAAGCTCGCGCGCGAGGCCGCCGGCCGCGGCGTGCAGGTGATCATCTGCGGGGCGGGCGCCGCCGCCCACCTGGCCGGCGTGTGCGCCGCCGAGACCGAGCTGCCCGGTGCTGGGCGTGCCGCTGGCGGCGAGCGACCTCAAGGGCCTCGACGCGCTCCTCGCCACCGCGCAGATGCCGGCCGGCGTGCCGGTGGGCACGCTCGCCATCGGCAAGGCCGGCGCGCGCAACGCCGGGCTCCTCGCCGCGCGCATCGTCGCCCGCGCCGACCCGTGGTGGCCGAGCGGGTGCGCGCGCAGCGGCGGAGGATGGCCGAGGAGGTCGAGGCGAAGGACGCCGCGCTGCAGGCGAAGCTCGCGCCGAAGGGGTGAGCGGGCGGTGGGCCTCCTCGACCGCTACCTGGCCCGGGAGATCCTGCTGCCCGTTCGCGGCGGCGCTGCTGTTCCTCACCCAGATCCTGCTCGCGACCCAGATCCTGGCGCAGGCCGACGTGCTGTTCGGGTCGGGCGTCTCCCTGGTCGATCTCGGCATGGTGATCCTCGGGCTGATGCCGCACTTCCTCGGCTTCGTCCTCCCGGTGGCCTTCCTGCTCGGCGCCGTGCTCGGCGTGGGCCGGCTGGCGGAGGACCGCGAGGTGATGGCGCTCGGCGCGGCCGGGCTCTCGCCGGCGCGGCTGGTGCGCGTGCCGCTCCTGCTCGGCGTGCTGCTGGCGGCCGGCGGGGTCTGGCTCTCGCTCTCGCTGGAGCCGGCCGGCATGCGCGCGGTCCGGCTCCGGCTGAACGAGATCGTGAAGCGGAACGTCACCAACGACGTCCGCCCGGGCACCTTCTACGACCAGATCCCCGGCTACACGCTCTACGCCGAGCGGGTCCGGGGCGGCCGCTGGGAGAACGTGCTCATCCACGACCGCTCCACCGAGTCGGCGCCCATGCTGGCGCTGGCGCGGCGGGGGCGGCTCGAGCCGGTGGGCGCGGGGGAGGAGATGCGCCTCGTCCTCGAGGACGGCGAGGTGCACCGCGAGGAGCCGGACACCGACGAGTACGCCACCGCCGCGTTCGGGCGCGCCGAGGTGATGATCGGGCTCGGGACGACGCTCAAGGATCGCAGCTCGCTGGCCAGCTCGTCGGCGAGCTCAGGCTCGAGGACCTCCGCGCGCGCATCGCCGACGCGGAGACCCGGGGCGACCGCGAGGAGGCCCTGCGCTTCGAGGGCTACCTGCACCGCAGGATCTCCGCGCCGCTCGCGGTGCTCGCCTTCGCCATCCTGGCCGTGCCGCTCGGCGCGACCCGCCGCGGCGGGCGCGCCTTCGGCATCGGCGCCACCTTCCTCCTGGTGGTCGTCCACTACCTGCTGCTCCGCGGCGGCGAGGTGCTGACGCAGCGGGGGCGATCTCCCGGCGGCGCTCGCGCTCCAGATCCCGAACCTCGTGCTGGGCGCCGCCGGGGTCGCGCCTGGTGGCCCTGCTGGCGCGGCGCGGGCCCGGGGGCGGTGCGGTGATCCTCTTCCGCTACGGCGCGCGGCGGATGCTGGGCGCCTTCCTGGTCGCGCTGCTCGGGCGTGGTCGGGATCTTCCTGGCGGTCGACTTCGTCGACAACGCCGCCGCGCTTCACCGGGCCGGGGTGGGTGACGGACGTGCTGCGGCTGTACGCGTACAAGGCCGCCGGCGTGGTGTACCTGGTCGCGCCCGCCGCGCTGATCCTGGGCGCCGGCATCGCGACCTCCATCTTCCGGCAGACCCGGGAGTACACCGCCATGCGCGCGGTGGGGCTCGGCCCCTGGCGGCTGGCCGTGCCGGTGCTGGTGGTGGCGCTCGCGGCGGCGGCGTGCTGGTGGTGCTGAACGACCTCGTGGGCGTGCACGCGGCCGAGCGCGCCGAGGAGATCCAACGCGGTCCGCTTCGGGCGCGGCGGCGACATGCGGAAGTTCCGCGCCGCGCGCGAGCCGAAGCGCTGGTTCCGCGGGAAGGACGGGCGCCGCGTCTACCACCTGCGCGGCCACCTGGCCGGCGGCGGCTTCGAGCGGGTCACGGTCTACGAGCTCGGCCCCGGCTTCACGCTGGCGCGCCGGATCGACGCCGCGCGGATGCACCCCGACGGCCGGCGCGTGGGTGCTCGAGGAGGTCGAGGACCGCACCTTCACTGCCGAGGGCGAGATGACGCTCGAGCGAGCCCCGGCCCGCACCTACCGGTTCGACGAGCAGCCCGAGGCCTTCTCGGTGGTCCCGGGCCGCCCCGAGCAGATGCGCTGGCGGACGCTGCTCACCCAGCTCTCGCTCCGCCGGAGGCTGGGGCAGCCGGTCGCGAGGTTCGAGCTCGAGCGCTACCGCCGGCTGGCCTATCCGCTGGCGGGGGTCCCCGGCGCCCTGCTGGCGCTCGCGCTGGCGCTCCGCCGGGATCGCAAGGGGCACATCTCCGCCGCGCTGCTCGAGTCGGTGGGCGTGTCGCTGCTCTTCTGGGGCATGCAGGGCGTGACCGAGGCCCTCGGCCTCTCCGGCCGCGTGCCCGCCTGGATCGCCGGCTGGGCCCCCAACGTGCTCTTCCTGCTGGCGGGCGTGATCGCGGTGCGCCGGACCCGCTGAGCGAACGTCGGCGGTCGCCGCGGTCGTACCCGCCGCGGTGGCCCGGTTGAGCCGCGCTCACGGGATCTCTCCCGCTCCGGGGTGGGCACGCGCCGGGGGGCCGCGCCGCCGGAGCGCGGGCGACCTACCTTCCGCTCGCGTGCGGGCGGTGGCGGCCAGGCTCGGGGCGGAGGCGTGGGGGGCCGAGGCGGTCCGGGCCGCGCTCGTGCGGCTCGCCTGGACCGGCCTCGCCGTGCAGGCCGCGTCGCTGCCGCTGTCGATCGCGGGGATGCAGCTCGGCGCGGGCCTGTCGCTCGGCGCGCTCCTCCTGCTCCTCGCGTCGGGGCGGCGGGTGTGGGTGGCCTCGCCGCTCGCGGCGCCGGTGCTGGCGCTGGTCCTGGCCGCGGCGGGATCGGCGGTGATCGCGGCGCTGGCGGGGGTGGGGCCGCTCCGCGGCGCGAACCTGCTCGCGACGCGCGGGCTGGCCGTCCCGCTGGTGGTCTTCCTCGCGCTCGAGACGGGCGATCCCGGCGAGGACGTCGAGGGGCCGCGGCGGCGGGCGCTGGCGCTGGTGGTGGTCTGGGGCGTGGCGGCCCTGATCCCGGCGGCGATCGCCTGGGCACAGCACCGGACCGGCTTCGATCTGCTCCACGCGCTCGGCCTGCGCGAGGTCGCGCGCCGCGCGCCCATCTACACCCAGCTCGGCCCCCGCGGCACCGCCACCGGCACCTTCGCGGCGATCGGCCTCTTCAGCGGCTCCGCGCGGCTGGCCCAGGCGCTCACGCCGCTCGCGGCGCTGGCGGCGGCGCTCGCCGCGCTCGCCCCGCTGCGCGGGCGCACCCGGCTCCTGCTCTGGCTCTGCGCCGGCGCGGCGTGCTGGGCCGTGGCGCTCACCACCTCGCGCTCCGCCTGGGCGGGCCTGGCGGTGGCGGCGGCGCTCATCGCCGCCTCGGCGGGGCGCGCCGCGCGGCTCGCCCTGCCGCTGGCGGTCGCGCTGTCGCTGGCCGCCGGGGCGTCGGTGCCGGCGCTGCGCGGCCGGCTCGAGCGGGCCCTCTCCGGCGACACCAACGCGGACCGCGCCGCCATCTGGGAGGTCTGCGGCGCGGTGATCCGGGATCACCCCGCCACGGGGGTGGGGTTCAGCGCGCTGCCCGACGTGGGGCGGCCCTACTTCGCGCGGATGCCGCCCGAGTATCCGATCCACGCCTGGTGCCACGACACCTTCCTCTCCGCCTGGGCCGAGGGCGGCCCGCTCCTGGCCGGGGCGCTGATCGCCTGGTTCGGGCTGCTGGCGCGCGCCTTTCTGCGCTGGCGCCGGCGCGGGGATCCGCTCTCCCGCGCGGCCGCCACGGGGGCGCTGGCGGCGCTCGCGGCCACGGCGCTGAATGCGCTGGTCCACGACCTCCTGTGGGTGACCGAGCCGGTGTACGCGCTCGGGTTCCTGCTGGGCGCGGCCGCCGTGCTGGCGCGCCCGCGCCCCGTCCCGCGCGGAGGTGGGGAGCCCGCCGGGGCCGCAGGGTCGCGCCCGGGGTGAGCGACGGGCGGCACCGTCGGGGGTGAGCACCTGCCCGGCTGAGCGGCCGGACCCTACCTTGCGGCCAACGTGAACGCGCTCACCGGGACGTCGAAGCCGCCGCTCGAGGCCGTCGCGCCCGGCGCCGCCCCGCACGCCAGGGCCGTCGCCGACCTGTGGCGGTTCCGCGGCCTGCTCGTGCTCCTGGTCCAGCGCGATCTCAAGGTCCGCTACAAGCGCAGCGTGCTCGGCATGTTCTGGACGCTGCTCAACCCGCTCCTGCAGATGGGCGTCTACACGCTGGTGTTCTCGACCATCCTGCGGATCGGCGTGCCGGGCTACCCGCTCTTCGTGCTGGCCGGGCTCCTGCCCTGGAGCCTGATCTCCACCGGGACCGTCGCCGCCTCGATGTCCCTGCTCGGGAACCAGTCCCTGATCCGGAAGGTGGCCGTCCCGCAGGCGGTGTACCCGCTCGCCGTGGTGGGCTCGAAGCTCACCGACGCGACCCTGTCGATCCCCGCGCTGGCGGCGCTGGCGATCGTGGTGGGCCGGCCGCCCGGCGCGTCATGGGCGTGGCTCCCGGTCGCGCTCACGCTCGCGGCGCTGTTCACGGCCGGGCTCGCGCTCCTCCTCAGCTCGCTCACCGTCTTCTTCCGCGACCTGCGCCACCTGGTCGAGCTCCTGTTCCAGGTCTGGTTCTACCTGACGCCGGTCTTCTACCCGGCCTCGTTCCTGGAGAAGCTCTCGCTGGGCCCGGTGCGCGCGGCGCTGGCCGCCAACCCGGCGGCGCCCATCGTGCGGCTGTTTCACGAGACCGTCTACGAGGGGCGCGCGCCCGCGCCCTCGACGCTCGCGCTGGCCGCGCTCTCCGCGGCGATCTCCCTGCTCGTCGGCCTGACCGTGTTCCAGCGGTGCGAGGCCGGCCACGTTCACAATCTGTGACCATGCCCGGGACCCTCGACCTCGACGACGTGGGCGTCGCCTACCGCCTCCACCGCGAGCGGGTCACCACGCTCAAGGAGGCCGTGGTGGGCCGGTTCCGCCACCTCCGGAAGGTCGAGCTCCTGTGGGCGCTCCGGCACGTCTCGTTCCAGGTGAGGCAGGGCGAGGCGGTCGGGCTGGTGGGCGCGAACGGCTCGGGGAAGAGCACGCTCCTGCAGCTCGCGGCCGGCGTGCTCCGGCCCGCCGAGGGGCGCGTCCGGGTGGACGGGCGGGTCTCGCCGCTGATCGAGCTCGCGGCCGGGTTCGATCCGGAGCTGAGCGGCCGCGACAACGTGTTCCTGAACGGCGCCCTCCTGGGGCGATCCAGGCAGGAGATGGCCCGCCGCCTCGATCGCATCGTCGAGTTCGCCGAGCTCGCCGAGTTCATCGACCTGCCGGTGAAGAACTACAGCTCCGGCATGTACGCCCGGCTGGGCTTCGCGGTCGCCGTGGACGTGGAGCCCGAGATCCTGATCGTCGACGAGGTGCTCGCCGTGGGCGACGAGCGGTTCCAGGCGAAGTGCATGGAGCGGATCCGCGCCATCCGCGCCACCGGCACCACGCTCCTGTACGTCTCGCACTCGATGGAGCAGGTGACCGCGCTGTGCGATCGCGTGATCGTCCTCCACCGGGGCCGCCTCCTCCACGACGGCGCCCCCGAGGAGGCCATCCGGCGTTACCGGGAGTGTCAGGGCCTGCCCGCCGCGCCGGTCGCCCGCGCCGGGTGAGGAGGACGAATGGGTCTGCTCCGGCTCCTCCGGCCTGCCACGGCGGCGCTCCTCGGGATCGGGGCGCCCAGCCAGGCGGACGCGGCCTACGTGGCGAAGCGTCGCGACCATCGCGCTGCAGTGGCGCGGGCTTCGGGCGTCGGCGCGCCGCCGCCACGCGGCGGCCGTCGGCGCGCTCGCGGGCGCGCCGCCCGGGGCCCGGGGACGGTGATCTACCTCCCCACGCTTCACTGGGGGTACCTGCAGCAGCGGCCTCACCAGCTCCTGCGCGAGCTGGCCCGGCGCGGCTGGCGTCGGTCTTCTGCACCAGCCGGCCCGCCGGCGACGGGGTGGACGGGCTCCGGGAGCTCGAGCCGAACCTCTTCCTCTGCTCCGATCCCCGGCTGGTGAGCGAGCTCGAGGACGCCGGTGCTGTGGCTCAACTGGACCGTCAACGGCGCGCACCTGCCGTTCTTCCGGCGGCCGCGGGTCGTCTACGAGTACATCGACGAGCTGGAGGTCTTCGGCTTCCACTGCCCGCGCATGGAGGCCGACCACCGTGGACCTGGTGCAGCGGGCGGACGTGGTGGTCGCGAGCGCCGACCGGCTCCACGCCGCGATCCGGCGGCGCGCGCCCCGACGCCGTGCTCGCGCCGAACGGGGTGACGCCGGAGGACTTCTCCGCGACGGGCCGGCGCGCCGGTCCCCGCCGAGCTCGCCCGCCTCGGCGGCCCGGCGCGGCCGGTGGTGGGCTACCACGGCGCGCTGGCGCGCTGGCTCGACTACGACCTGCTCAACGGCGTCGCCGCGCGGGCGCCGGAGCTCTACGTTCGTGATCATCGGTCCGGACCACGACGGCTCGGCGGCGCGCATCGTCCGCCGCCCCAACGTCCACGTGCTCGGCGAGAGGCCCTACGTCGAGCTGGCCCGGTACGCGCGGCGCTTCGACGTGGCGATCATCCCGTTCGAGGTGAGCGAGATCACGCGCTCCACCTCGCCGGTGAAGCTGTTCGAGTACATGGCCGCCGGCGCGCCGGTGGTCGCGACCCCGATGGACGAGTGCCGCAAGTACCGGGCGGTGAGCATCGCCGAGGGGCCGGAGGCGTTCCTCGCGGCGGTGCGCGCCGCGGTGGGTCGCCGCGACGATCCCGCTCACCAGGCGCTCCTCGCGCGCGAGGTCCGCGAGAACACCTGGGCGAGCCGGGTGGACGCGATCCTGGCGCGGCTGCCTGCCGGAGGCGGCCGCCCCGCGCGCCGAGGGGGTGGGGCCGTGAGCCTCCCCGCGCCGAACAGCCCCGCGTACTGGGACGCTCGGTTCGCGAGCGGGGACTGGGAAGGGCAGGGGGGGCCGGAGCAGACCCGCTTCTTCGCCAGGGTCGCGCTCTCCGCGGTGCCTGCCGAGGTGCGCGCAGACATCCTCGCGCGGCGCGCGACGGTGTGCGACTGGGGCTGCGCCGAGGGCGACGCCACCCGGATCATCGGCGAGCGGTGGCGCGTCCCGGTGTCCGGCGTCGACGCCGCCCCGGCCGCCATCGAGCGGGCTCGCGCCCGCCACCCGGGCCTCGAGTTCACCTGCCGCTCCGACGGGCTCGACCGCGACTGCGACGTGCTCTTCACCTCCAACACGCTCGAGCACTTCGCGGCACCCTGGGAGGTGCTCGCGAGGCTCCTCCCCCGCGTGCGCCGCTACGCCCTGGTGCTGGTCCCGTTCGAGGAGGACCCGCGCATCCCCGAGCACGCCTGCACCTTCCGCTCCGAGAGCTTCCCGCTCCGCCTCGGCGCCTTCGAGCTGGTCGGCCTCGAGGTGGTCGACTGCGCTCGCCTGGAGGGCTCCCGCTGGCCCGGGCGCCAGGCGCTGGCCGTCTACGCGCACGCCGGGACCGGCGCCGCGGCCCGGGGCGACGCGCGCGGGATCGTGGGGAGCGCCCTGGCGCTGGCGGCCGCCGCGGAGGCGCGCGCCGCGGCGGCCGAGGCGCGGCTCGCGCGCGCCGCCGAGGGGCTCTGCGCGCTGCGCGCCGAGCTCGATGCCCGCGCGCGGGAGCTCGACCTGGCGCACGGGCGGCGCTGGTACGGGCGGCGCGCGCGGCGGCCGGGTGGCGCCATCGCCCGCGCGCCGCGGCGGCCGCCTCCGCGCGCTGGCTGGTGGGCCGCGCGGCCGGGCGCCCGTCGTCGGTGAACGACCTGCTCGACACGCCCGGACGTCCTCCGCGACACGGCCGCCGCGCTCCGCCAGCTCCGGAGCGGCGCCGTCCTCCCTCCGCCACCGCCGGACTCCGAGGCGGCCTACCTGGCCCAGCTCCGCGAGATCGAGGACCGGTGCCGCGCGCCCGCCGCCGAGCTCCGGGCGCGGCACGCCGCGGCGGTCGACGCCCTGGAGGCCCACGCGGCGCGGAGCCGCGGGGTGGTGGTCTACCCGCCGGTCCTGAGCTGGAGCTACCTGCGCCAGCGCCCGCAGCAGGTGATGAGCGAGCTCGGGCGGCGGGGCTTCACCTGCGTGTTCCTGCCGCCCGACCCTGCCGCGGACGGCGTGGACGGCCTGCGCGAGATCGAGCCGGGGGTGTTCCTCTGCTCCGACGTCCGGCTCGTGCGTCACCTCCGCGAGGTGGTGCTGTGGGTCACCTGGGCGCCCAACGCCGCCTATGCCGCCGCGTTCGAGTCGCCTCGCCTGGTCTACGAGTCCATCGACGAGCTCGAGCTCTTCCACCTGTACGGCCCCGCCATGGAGGCCCACCACACCCGCCTCGTCCGCACCGCCGACCTGGTCGTGGCCAGCGCCGATCGCCTGCTCGCGCGTGTCCGCCGGGATCGGCCGGACGCGCTGCTCGCGCCGAACGGCGTCCGGACGGAAGACTTCGCGGCGGACCGCGCCGGCGCGGTGCCGGCGGACCTCGCGCCGGTGCTGGCGCGCGGAGCCCCGGTGGTGGGCTACCACGGCGCGATCGCGCGGTGGCTGGACGCCGACCTCCTGAACGCGGTGGCGGCCGCGGCGCCGGAGCTGTCGTTCGTGCTGGTCGGGCCCGACTACGACGGCTCGGCCGCGAGGATCGAGCGCCGCCCCAACGTCCACCTGATCGGCCAGAGGCCGTACGCGGAGCTGGTCCGCTACACGCGCCGCTTCGACGTCGCCATCATCCCCTTCGTGGTGGACGAGATCACCCGCGCCACCTCGCCGGTGAAGCTGTTCGAGTACCTGGCCTCGGGCGCGCCGGTGGTCAGCACGCCGCTCGACGAGTGCCGGAAGTGCCGCACGGTGGCCATCGCCGCGACGGCGGAGGACTTCCTCTCCGCGGTGCGCGCCGCGGTGGGGAAGCGCGACGACCCCGCCCACCGTCGCCTCGCCGCCGAGGAGGTCTCGCGGCACACCTGGGCCGCCCGGGTCGATCGGATCTGGCGGGCCTCGAGGACGTGCGGGCTCGAGCCGGGGAGCCCGGATTCGGGACGGCGCGCGGCGAGCTCGACCGCGGAGGGGTGATGGACGCACCCGCCACGGAGGAGCGCGACCTCGCGCCGACCATCCAGCTCCCGGTCCAGGCGCGTCTCGCGCGGGACGGGGGGCGCCCGGGCGCTCCTGGCCCGAGTGCTCCTGGTCGAGGGGATGGGCTGCGCGGCGCTGGTGGTCGTGCTCTCGGTGGCGGCCTGGGCGGCGTTCCTGCGCGGCCTCGCGCCGTCGACCTTCTGGGACACGCCGAGCTTCACCGACTACGCCGCCGCGCTGGCGCACGGGCGCCTCCCGCCGGTGGGCCTGCGGCTGCCCGGCTACCCCGTCTTCATCCTGCTCGCCGGGGGCCGCGGGCTCGACCTGGACCGCATCGTGGCGGCACAGCTCCTGCTCGGGGTCGTCGCCAACCTGATGGTCTTCGAGGTGGTGCGGCGCCTCGCGCGGAGCGCCCTGGCGGGCCTCGCGGCCGCGCTGGTGGTCCTCACCTTCGCCGACCTCCTGTTCATGGGGATCACCGTGTACTCGGAGCCCCTCTGCCTCTTCCTCGTGGACGCCGCGGCGCTCGCGACCGTGCTCTCCTTCCAGCAGGGCCGGCGCCGGTGGATCCTCGGCCGCCGCGGCGCTCTGGACGGGGGCTGCCCTGGTCCGTCCGATCTTCCTCGTGGCGGCCTGCCTCTACCTCGGCGTGGCCGCGCTCGCCGCCGCCCGCGGCCCGGCTCGACCGGCGCGCCGTGGCGGTGGCCTGCTGCGCGGTGGCGGCGGTGGTGCTGGGGGTCGCCGGCGTGAACCGGGCCCGGTCCGGGCCGTTCCAGTTCGCCATCGGCTCGGGGCTCTCGCTGCTGAACTACGTCGGGCACCCGAGCGTCTACCGAGCGCCTCCCCCCGGAGCAGGCGCGGGTCCGCGAGCTCTACGCCCGGCTCGCCCGCGCGCAGGGCGCGGAGTGGGTCGGGTGGTGGTCGTCCATCGAGGCCCTGGCGCGCGAGGCGCGCGCGCCGCTCGACGCGGCCGCCCAGGATCGGGTGGCCCGCGCCGTGGCGCTCCGCGCCATCCAGGCCGCGCCGGAGGGCTACCTGCGCGTCTGGCGGAGCGCCGCGGAGGAGTTCCTCTCCGACGCCGACCTCTTCTACGGGTGGTACGAGCGGCCCGGCGCGCAGGCGCCGCAGTGGCCGGAGCGTTCCTGGCGAGGCCGCGCCGCGCTGGCGTCGCGCGACTTCTGGCGCGAGCACCTCGGCAGGTGACCTGGGCCTCGCTGCTCCTGCCGGCCGCGGCGTTCGCGCTCCTCGCGGCGGCGCGCCGGCGCGCCGGCGGTCCGGCGCGCGGGACCGTCCTCGCCTACTTCACGCTGGCGGCGATCCTGGCGGCCACCGTGCTGGTCAGCACCGCCCTCGAGCCGTGGCCCGGGCAGCTGCGCTACCGCTACCCGCTGCAGCACCTGCACGTGGTGGTCGCGGCGGCCGGCGCGGCCCTGGTGGTCGGGGCGCTCGCGCCGCCGGCCACGCGCCCGAGGGGACGCTGCGACCGCTCGCCCGAGCGAGGTCACCGGATGGTGGCATCCGGGCCGGAGCCGGCCCGGAGGCTCGTCCCGCGGGCGCGGCGCGCGCAGATCGTGGAGCGCCGCGCGGATCCTCGCGCGCCGGGAGCGTGATGGCGGTGGTGCGGGCTTCGAGTGGGTCCTCTTCGGGCTGATCGCCTACACCTTCGTGGTCGCCCTGGCGGGCTTCCTGCCGCGCCCGAAGGTCCCCGCCGGGCCCCGCGCGCACCGCTTCCTGGCGCTGGTGCCCGCGCACGACGAGGCGGCGGTGATCGGCGACGCGGTGCGGGCGCTCGCGCGTCAGGACTACCCGCGCGACCGCTTCCACGTGGTGGTGGTGGCGGACAACTGCGCGGACGAGACCGCCGCGCGCGCCCGCGAGGCCGGAGCGGACCTGGTGCTCGAGCGGACCGACCGGCGGCGGCTCGGGAAGGGCTTCGCCCTCGCCTGGGCTCGCGACCGCGCCCAGGCGGCCTTCGCCGCCGACGCGGTGTGCGTCTTCGACGCCGACAACGTGATGGCGCCGGGCTTCCTCGCCGCGATGGACGCGCCGGCTCTCCTCGGGCGCCCAGGTGGTGCAGGGCGCGGTCGAGACGAAGAACCCCGACGACAGCTGGGTCACCCAGGCGAGCACGATTGGGCAGGCCGTGGCAGCGCGCCTGTTCCAGCGGTCGCGCGCCCGGCTCGGGATGTCGGCCTCGCTGGCCGGCACCGGGTACTGCGTCCGGACCGGCGTGCTGGCCGCGCACCCGCCCGATCCCGGCTGCCTCACCGACGATCACGAGCTCCAGCTCCGGCTGCTGCGCGCCGGGATCCGCGTCGCGTGGGCCCCCGAGGCGGTCACCTTCGACGAGAAGCCCATCACGCTCGGGTCATCCTGGCGGCAGCGCGTCCGCTGGGCCCAGGGGCACTGGGACGTGGGGCGCCGGCACACGCTCCCGCTGCTCGGGCGGGCGGTCCGGCGGCGAGACCTGGCGGCCCTGGACGGGGCGCTCGGCGTGCTTGCAGCCGTCACGATCGGTGAATGCGGTCCTGGCCGCGGGGCTGACCGGCGTGCGGGCGGTCGCCTGGGCCGCCGGGGTCGACCTCGGCGCGCCGTCGGGAATCCCGCTCGCCGCCTGGGCGGCGCTCCTCGCCTGCCACCTGGTGTTCCCGCTCGCGGCGCTCGCGGTGAACGGCGTGCCGCCGCGCGTGGCCGCTCGCTACGCGTACACCGCGCTGCTCCAGGCCACCTGGCTGCCGGTGCTCCTGATCGGGCTCCTCCGAAGCCGGGATCGGCGCTGGGTACCGACGCGCCACACCCGGAGCATCTCCGCCGAGGCGCGGCTCGCGGCACGCGGCGCCCCGTCCGCGGCCGCCGACGGCGAGGAGAGCGCCGCCTGAGACGTCGGCGCGCCGCGCCCAAGTCCCCCAAGCGCGTACTCCCGGTTACGCCGCGGGAGGGTGAGATTCTGGCGTCGTCGCGGGGAGCCCGTTCGTGGTCCCTGGCTCGGTCGGCTTTCCACGGGGGTGGGGCATGCTCAGGGAGCGCGCGCGGGCGCTGTCGGTGGGGCTGAGGGCGCTCGACGCGGCGCTCCTCGCCGCGGCGCTGCCGCTCGCCCACGCGCTCCGGACCGAGCTCGCGGGCCCCGACCTTCCGGCCCTCCCGCCGCTCGCCGACCACCTGTCCTGGCTCGGGCTGGCGGTCGCCGCCTGGCCGGCCGTGGCGGGCGTGGCGGGCGTCTACGCGACGTACCGGACGCGCCCGCGCCGCGACGAGCTGGTCCGGCTCGCCCACGCCGTATTCCTGCTCCTGCTCGTCCTCGCCGCGGCAGCTTCCTCAGCGGGCATCGCGAGCTCTCGCGCCGCGCTGGTGCGTCATCTGGCTGGCGCTCGCGCTCGGCCTCCTCGCCGGGCAGCCGGGTGGCGCTCCGCTCGGTCGTGCGCGCGGCGCGGCGGCGGGGCTACAACACGCGCTCGTTCGCCGTGGTCGGCACCGGCTCGCTCGCCCGGACCATGCGGCGCCGGCTGCTGGCGCGCCCGGAGATGGGCTTCACCTTCGCGGGCTTCGTGGTGGACGACGCCGCGCAGCCCGGACCGCCCGGGGCGGTGCTGGGCCACCTCCAGGACCTCGCCGCGGTGCTGGAGCAGCGGCTCATCGACCTGGTGGTGTTCGCGGTGTCTCGCGAGCGCCTCCACGGGATGTCGGAGGCGGTGAGCATCTGCCAGGAGCAGGGCGTCGCGGTGAAGATCGGCCTCGACCTGTTCCCCGAGCATGCCACCCGGCTCACGGTGGAGGACCTCGAGGGCCTCCCGGTCCTCTCCTACGCGTCGACGCCGCAGGCGGTCCTGCCGCTCGTCGCGAAGCGCGCCTTCGACGTGGCCGCGAGCGCGCTGGCGCTGGCGGTCCTCTCACCGCTGCTGATGCTGGTCGCCCTGGCGGTGCGGCTCGACTCGCCGGGGCCGGTCCTGTTCCGGCAGCGGCGGGTGGGGCTGAACGGGCGGCAGTTCACGCTCTACAAGTTCCGCTCCATGCGGGTGGGGGCCGAGGCCGAGCGCGCGCGGCTCGCGGCCTTGAACGAGATGGACGGGCCGGTGTTCAAGCTCCGCGAGGATCCGCGGGTGACGCGGGTGGGCCGGCCGCTCCGCCGGACCTCGCTCGACGAGCTGCCGCAGCTCTGGAACGTGCTGCGGGGGGAGATGAGCCTGGTCGGCCCGCGCCCGCCGCTGCCCGACGAGGTGTGCCGGTACGAGCGCTGGCAGCGGCGTCGCCTCTCGGTGAAGCCCGGGCTCACCTGCACCTGGCAGGTGTCCGGCCGCTCCGAGGTGGACTTCCGGCGCTGGATGGAGCTCGACCTCGCCTACATCGACGGCTGGTCGCTCTGGGCCGACATCCTCATCGTCCTCCGGACCATCCCGGCCGTGATCCTCGGGCGCGGCGCGCGGTAGAGTCGGCCCCATGGACGCGGAGGGGCTCGAGAGCCGCATCGCCGCGGCCGCCGCGGTGCTGCGCCGGGGCGGGCTCGTGGTCTATCCCACCGAGACGTTCTACGGGCTCGGAGCCCTGGCGCGGAACCCGGCGGCGCTCGAGCGGCTCGCGCGGGCCAAGCTCCGGCCGGAGGGGAAGCCGCTCCCCCTACTGGCCGCCGACCTCGCGCAGGTCGAGGAGGTGGCCGTGCTGGAGGGACGCGCCGCCCGGCTGGCTGCCCGCTTCTGGCCGGGACCGCTCACGCTGGTCCTGCCGGCGCGCCCCGACCTCGCCGGCCGAGATCACGGCCGGGACCGGGACGGTGGGGATCCGCGTGCCGGGGAGCGCGCTGGCCCGCGCGCTGGCCCGGGCCGCGGGAGGCGCGCTGGTGTCGACCTCCGCGAACCCGTCGGGAGGCCCGCCCCCGGCCCGGGCGGACGAGGTCTCCCCGGCGCTGCGGGGAGCCGTGGACCACGTCCTCGACGGCGGGCCGACGCCGGGCGGCCTCGCCTCCACGGTGGTGGTCGTCGAGGGCGAGGTGGTCCACCTGGTCCGCGCCGGGGCGGTGTCGTTCGAACGTGTGACGGGCTGCCGCTGACGGCCTCCGGCCGCCCACGTGAGCGCCTGGGCGCGCACACCTCCGTGATCGACCGACGCCCCGCCGGCTCCTGTTGCGCCCCCCGGTGCCGCTGGTCTACGGTCGCGCCCGTGGCCGAGATCGTCCCCTTCCGCGGCATCCGCTTCGCGGCCTCGCACGGTCGGGCGCTCGGCCAGCTGCTCGCCCCGCCGTACGATTCGGTCTCGCATCGAGCAGCGCGACGAGCTGCTCCGGCGCAGCCCGCACAACGTCGCCCACGTCGGCATGGGCGAGGACCGGCCCGGCGACGGGCCCGCGCGCGAACAAGTACACGCGCGCCGCGGAGGCCTGGGCGAGCTGGGAGCGGGAAGGGATCACCGCCCGCGATCCGGCGCCCGCGCTCTACCCGCTCGAGCAGATCTTCTGGGCGCCCGACGGGCGGCAGGTGCGGCGGCGCGGCTTCGTGGCCGCGGTCAGGCTCCACGAGCTCGGCGAGGGGGTCATCGTCCCGCACGAGAAGACGCTCACGGCGCCCAAGGCCGACCGGCTCGAGCTCATCAAGGCGGTGCGCGCGAACATCTCGCCGATCTTCGGCATCTACCGCGAGGAGCCCGGCGCCACCGCCGCGGCGCTGACCTCCGCCACCGCGCCCGAGCCCGTCGCCGAGACCGACTCGGACGACGGCGTGCACCACCGGCTCTGGCGCGTCGACCAGCCGGAGACCATCGGGGCGCTGCAGGCGCTGCTCGCCGACAAGCGGATCTTCATCGCCGACGGGCACCACCGCTACGCCTCCGCGCTGGCCTACCGCCGGCTGGTGGAGGCGCAAGGGGGGGCCGCGCCGGACGGCGGCCACCACTACGTCCTCATGTTCCTCTGCCCCATGAGCGATCCGGGGCTGATCCTCTTCCCGACCCACCGGCTGGTGTTCGGCCTGAGGGACTTCTCGATCGAGCGCGTGGTGGCGGCGCTCGAGCGCTACTTCACGGTGGAGGTGCTGCCGGAGGACCTCCGGCGGCCCATCGGACGGGCCTGGGCCATCTCCAAGCTCGCCGAGCACTTCAGCCGGTCCACCGCGTTCCTGATGGTGACCGCCGAGGACCAGCGGGCCCGGGTGCTGACGCTGCGCGACGAGGTGGACCTCGCCGACGCCGAGCTGCCGCGGAACCAGACGCTCCGCGCGCTCGACGTGAGCGTGCTCCACGCGGTGGTGCTCCAGCACGTGCTCGGCCTCTCGCTGCGGCACGCAGGAGGACCAGGAGAACCTCACCTACGTGCGCGACGCCGGCGAGGCGGTGAACCGCGTGCTCTCCGGGGAGCACCCGGTCGGCTTCCTGCTCAACCCGACGCCGATGTGGCAGGTCGAGGCGGTCGGGGACGCGGGCGAGACGATGCCGCAGAAGAGCACCTACTTCTACCCGCGGCTCCAGAGCGGGCTGGTGATGCGAGAGGTGGATCCGCGCGCGCGCCCGTGACGCCCGGGCAGGCGCCGGAGCGCCTCCACCGCGGCCGACGGCCGTCTTTCCCGCCGCCCCCGACTGCGCTAAAAGGCCCACATGCCCTTTCCCCAGGAACGCCCCCGTCGCCTCCGCCGCACCGAGGCCCTCCGCCGCCTGGTGCGCGAGACGACGCTCGCGCCCGACGACCTGGTGTGGCCGCTCTTCGTCCTCCCCGGCGCGAGCGCGTCCGGAACCCGGTGAAGAGCATGCCCGGCGTGTTCCAGCTCTCGGTCGACGAGCTGGTCGCCGAGGCGCGAGGAGGGCTACGAGGCCGGCGTCCGGTCGGTGATCCTGTTCGGCATCCCGGAGCACAAGGACGCGCAGGGCACCGGCGCGTACGCGGCCGACGACATCATCCCCCGCGCGATCCGGGCGCTCAAGGAGCGGCGTGCCGGGCCTGGTGGTGATGACCGACGTCTGCATGTGCGAGTACACCGACCATGGCCACTGCGGCATCCTCGCCCCCTCGAAGGCGGGCGGGCCCGGGCAGGCCCTGCAGGTGGACAACGACGCCACGCTGCCGCTCCTCGCCAGGGAGGCCGTCGCGCACGCGCAGGCCGGCGCCGACATCGTCGCGCCCTCGGACATGATGGACGGCCGGGTGGCCGCCATCCGCGAGGCTGCTCGACCAGCACGGCTACCAGGACGTGCCCATCCTCTCCTACGCCGCGAAGTTCGCGGGCGCGTTCTACGGCCCGTTCCGCGACGCGGCGGAGAGCGCGCCGGTGGCGGGGCCCGGCATCCCCAAGGACCGCAAGGGCTACCAGATGGACCCGGCCAACTGGCGCGAGGCGCTGCGCGAGGTGGCGCTCGACGTGGCCGAGGGCGCCGACATGGTGATGGTGAAGCCGGCGGTGCCGTACCTCGACATCGTGCGGCTGGTGCGCGACCGGTTCGACCTGCCGACCGCCGCGTACCACGTGTCCGGCGAGTACGCGATGATCAAGGCGGCCGCCGAGCGCGGGCTGGATCGACGAGGATCGGGTCGTGCTCGAGACGCTGCTCTGCTGCCGCCGCGCCGGCGCCGACCTGGTGCTCACCTACTACGCCAAGCACGCGGCGCAGCTCATGGCGGGGAAGAAGCGTTGACCTCCGGCCCGCGCTCTCCGCGCGACCGGCGCGTACAGGGTGGTCGAGGTCTCGCCCGTCTCGGACGAGGCCCTCGAGCGCGCCCTGAACGATCTGACGCGCGAGGGCTGGAGCTTCGAGTCGCTGCACTTCGCGATGCGCGAGGGCTCGCACCGGCCCGCGCTCGCCTACGTCTTCTTCGTGCGAGGGGAGCCGCCGGGCGCGGCGGGCTAGGCATGCGCGACGCGCGCCGAGAGGGGAGCCCGTACCCCAAGGCGGACCTCACGCTGCGCGGGCTCTCGCGGCTCGCCGACTTCGCCGTCGCCTTCGCCCTCGGCCAGAGCTCGCCTCAGCTCGGCCCGATCCTGGCCGCGTTCTACCTGCTCGTCGCCGACGGGCTGATGCAGGGCCAGTCGATCGGCAAGAAGGTCTTCGGCGTGCGCACGGTGGTGGTCCCGCGCCGCGCGCCGGCCGGCTACCACGAGTCGATGCTGCGCAACGCCCCCTTCGCGCTGGTGGCGGTGTTCTGGTCGGTGCCGGTGCTCTGGCCGGTGCTGTTCGTGGCCGGGGTGCCCATCGTCGCCTTCGAGGCGTACATGATCTGGTCCGACCGGCTCGGCATCCGCATCGGCGACGTCTTCGCGGACACGCAGGTGGTGGACGGCAAGGTGCTCGCCAAGGACACCGCGGTGGCGGCCGGCCTCTCCCAGGCCGCCCCGGCCCCGCCGGGACCGTCCGCGAGCGCGACGCGCCAGCAGCGCGCGGCCGCATGAAGCCTTCCCCGAACGGCGGCTCGCGGAGCCAGCGGTGCTCGCGGCTGGCGCGGCCGCCTCCCGCCCGCCGGCGGGGTGAGGTCGCACCATGCGCATCGCCCTGACGCACAACCTCCGGCTCTCGGACGCCGAGGACGAGGCCGAGTTCGACACCCGCGAGACCGTCGACGGGCTGGCCGCCGCCATCGAGCGGCTCGGCCACCGGGTGGAGCGGATCGAGGTCTCGGGCCCGGCCTCGCGCACCGTGACCCGGCTCGAGGCGTTCGGGCCGGACCTCGTCTTCAACACCGCCGAGGGGCGGCGTGGCCGGCTCCGCGAGGCCTTCTTCCCGGCGCTCTTCGACGAGCTGGGGATGCCGTACACCGGCTCGGACGCCTACGCGCTCGCGCTCACCCTCGACAAGCAGCTCACCAAGCTGGTGCTGGCGCAGCACGGCGTCGCCACTCCGCGCTGGCAGTACGTCGAGGACGCCGATCGGCTGCAGGTGAACGCCCTCCGCTACCCGGTCATCGTGAAGCCCAACTTCGAGGGCAGCTCGAAGGGGATCACCCAGGACTCGGTGGTGGAGGACCCGCTCCGGCTGCACGAGGTGGTGCGGGCGGCGCTGGCGCGCTACCCCGCCGGCCTGCTGGTGGAGGAGTACGTGGTGGGCCGCGACCTCACCGTGCCCTTCCTGGAGGCGGCCGCGCCGGACCGGGGCGGGGTGCTCCAGCCGGTGGAGTACGTGATCGACGAGGCCGCCGCAGGCCGCCGGTACGCCATCTACGACTACGAGCTCAAGACGCGCCTCGACGCCCTCGTATCGGTGCGCGCCCCCGCCAAGGTGAAGCGGGGACAGGCCGAGCGGATCCACCAGCTGTGCGCGACGGTCTACCGGGTGCTGGGGATCCGCGACCTCGGGCGCATCGACCTGCGGCTCGGGGACGACGGCCAGGTCCACTTCCTCGAGATCAACGCGCTCCCCTCCCTCGAGGCCGGCGCGGGCATCTACGCCGCCGCGGCGCTCGAGGGGCTCCACGCCGACGGCGTGCTCGGCGCGGTGATCGAGAGCGCGGTGCGCCGCTTCAACATCGTGGACGCGAGCGCCCGCCGCGGGCGGCCGCGCCGGGCCGACCGGCTCAAGGTGGGCTTCACCTTCAACGTGAAGCGGGTGACGCCGGACCCCGCCGGCGAGCAGGACGACGAGGCGGAGTACGACTCCCCGAAGACCCTCCAGGCCATCCGGGAGGCCATCGCGAGCTGGGGCCACGAGGTGGTGGACCTCGAGGCCACCCAGGATCTGCCGCTCCAGCTCGCCTCCACCCCGGTGGACGTGGTCTTCAACATCGCCGAGGGGTTCAAGGGGCGCAGCCGCGAGTCGCAGGTGCCGTCGCTGCTCGAGCTGCTCGACATCCCCTACACCGGCTCGGATCCGGCGGCCCTCTCGGTCTCGCTCGACAAGGCGCTCGCCAAGCGGATGGTGCGCACCCACGGGATCCTCACCCCCGACTACGTGGTGCTCCAGACCGGGAAGGAGCGGCTGCCGCGCGAGCTGACCTTCCCGCTGCTGGTGAAGCCGGTGGCGGAGGGGACCTCGAAGGGCGTCACCCGCAAGTCGGTGGTCCAGGACGAGGCCGAGCTCCGCGAGGTGGCGCGCGAGCTGGTCACGAAGTACCGCCAGCCGGCCCTGGTCGAGAACTACGTGGCGGGGCGCGAGTTCACGGTGGGGCTGCTCGGGGAGCGGCGCCCGCGCGTGCTCCCGCCCATGGAGATCGTCTTCCTCGACGCCGCCGACCCGACGCCGATCTACTCCTTCGAGATGAAGCAGGAGTGGGACGCGCGGATCCGGTACGAGGTCCCGGCCAGGCTCGCGCCCCGCGAGCTCGACCGGCTGGAGCGGGCCTCGCGGGAGTGCTTCACCGCGCTCGGCTGCCGCGACGTGGCCCGCCTGGACTTCCGGATGGACGCCGACGGCAGGTTCCACTTCATCGAGTGCAACCCGCTCCCCGGCCTCGCGCCGGGGTGGTCGGACCTGGTCCTCATCGCCCAGGCGGCCGGCCTGGACTACCGCGGGCTCATCGGCGAGATCCTGGCCTTCGCCATCCGGCGTCACCAGGAGCGCGAGCGCGAGCGCGAGCGGGCGCGCCGCGCCCAGAGCGCCCCCGCCGGGTGAGCGGGCGGCCGGGCGCTCATTCTCGCTTCGTCCCCGGGCCGGGCTGGACTAAGTGTTTGCCATGCCCGAGAACGCGACCCCGTCGGAGCCTCGCTGCCGCGCCAGGGAGCTCGGCATCTCCCTCGGGCGCTTCAAGCCAGGCCGCTGGAACGCCATCACCGACGTGGTCGGCGTGCGGGTGGGCCACTCCACCGTGATCCGCGGGGCCGGCCCGCTCCGGGTCGGCAAGGGGCCGGTGCGCACCGGGGTCACCGCCATCCTGCCCAACACCACCAACGTCTTCCAGGAGCGGGTGGTGGGCGGCGGCTTCGTGCTGAACGGCGCCGGCGAGGTCTCGGGCATGACCCAGCTGCTCGAGTGGGGGCTGGTCGAGACGCCCATCTTCCTCACCAACACGCTCTCGGTCGGCGCGGTCTCCGACGCGGCGGTGAAGTGGATGGTGGAGCGCTTCCCCGGGATCGGCGACGAGCACGACGTGATCATCCCGCTGGTCGGCGAGTGCGACGACTCGTGGCTGAACGACATCGCCGGCCGGCACGTGCGCACCGAGCACGTCTACGAGGCGCTGCGCACCGCCGCCGACGGACCGGTGGCCGAGGGGAGCGTGGGCGGCGGCACCGGGATGATCACCTGCGACTTCAAGGCGGGGATCGGCACCTCGAGCCGCAAGCTCCCGGAGACCCTGGGCGGCTACACCGTCGGCGTGCTGGTGATGTCCAACTTCGGCGTGATGCGGCAGCTCCGCGTGGGCGGGCTGCCGGTGGGGGAGGTGCTCGACGCCCGCTACCGGCGGGGGGTGCAGCGGCGGACCCGCAACTACGGCTCGATCATCGCCGTGATCGCGACCGACGCGCCGCTCATCACGCACCAGCTGAACCGCCTGGCCAAGCGGGCGGCGCTCGGCATCGGCCGGGTCGGCTCGTCGGCCATGCACGGCTCGGGCGAGATCATCCTGGCGTTCTCCACGGCGAACCAGGTGCCGCGCGAGACACGCAAGATGGTCTACCGGGTGAAGATCCTGCTCGACCAGCGGCTCGACCCGCTCTACGAGGCGGTGATCGAGGCGACCGAGGAGGCCATCCTGAACGCCCTCTGCGCCGCGCGCGACCTGGACGGCGTGAACGGGAACCTCAGCCGGGCGCTCCCGCTTGCGGACGTGAAGGACCTCGTCACCCCCTGGCAGGCCGAGGCCGCCCGGCAGGCCGCGGCGCCGCCGCCCACCGGCCCCCGCCCGGCGGAGGCCGTCGCGCGCGCGCGGCCGCCGGTCCAGGCGGCGAAGCCCAGCGCCGTCCGCGGCGCGGAGGGGATGCCGGTGCCGGTCCGGCCGCCCGAGGGGGACGGGACCGGCTGACCGCCCCCGCCCGGCGCCCGGCGGGCCGGCGTGCTATACAGTTCGCCCCATCGTACGGGACCCTTATCCTTGAGGACGACATGGCCAACTCGAAGAGCAAGCACAACCGCATGAAGAGCCGCCGCCGGCAGCAGTGGAAGGCCCGCAAGGACCGCCAGAAGGCGGCGAAGAAGAGCACCACCAAGAAGTAGCCGCGTCGCTGACGGACGCGAACGGCGGGCCGGCTCGCGCCGGGCCCGCCGCTTCGTCTCCGGAGCGCTCGCCTCAGAACACGAAGGAGAGGCCGAGCTCCGGGCCGGAGAAGTCGAGGTCCGGCACCTCGCCCTGCTCCTCGAAGATCCGGATCCCGCGCCAGCCGGCGGTCACCGCGAAGGGGCCGCCGCGGAACGCCAGCGCCAGGCGGGAGTCGACCACCGTGATGGGGAGGGGCGTCACGCGGGCGTGGCCCTCGAGCCCGATGGGCCCGACCAGCCCGAGCTGCCCCGAGATGCCGACGTCCGGACCGAAGGCGACGTCGCCCGCCCGCGAGAGGGCCGCGAACGCGCCGGTCGTTGGCAGCGAGAGCATCGACCCGCCCAGCTCGAGGCGGATGCGGAAGGCCGCGTCCGCGAGGACGGTCCAGGTCAGGTGGGCGCTGCCCCAGCCGAGCGCGTCGCCGCCCGAGTCGCCGACGCGCGTCACGTCGTCGATCACCAGCGCGTCCGCGCTCGCCGAGAAGCCGACGGCACGGCTGTCGAGCGCCAGCGTGAAGCCGCCGACCGCCCCGTCGTTCATCCCCGCGGCCGCGAGCCCGAGGCGCACGAAGACGCGATCCGGATTGGCGCCCGGGTAGCGGCCGGCGCCCGGCGGGTAGTAGCCGTCGTCGGGAGCGTAGCCGCCGCGGTCGGGAGCGTAGTAGCCGCCGTCGGGCCCGGCGCTGCCGGGCGGGTAAGGCTGCGCATAGCCCGGGTACGCCGGATAGACCGGGTAGAGCGGGTAGTAGCTCCAGCCGAAGCCCCAGCCTCCCCAGAACGAACGCGCTCGGGCGCCGGCCGGGCCCCGCGCGTACGTGCGGTAGCCGCGCCGCTCGGGCGCCGGCGCCGGCGCTGTCCGATAGGGCGCGGGCGCTTGCCGGGCGGAGGGCGCCGGGGCGTAGGGTGCCGGCGCGTAGGGCGCCGCGCGACCCGAGGACCGAGGCGGCGGAGGCGCGTACTGCGCGAGGACGAGGGTGCCGTCGGAGACGTCCGGAGCGGCGGCCTCGGGCGCGCGCGGCGCGGGACGATCGTCGCGCGCGGCCGCGAGCGCGGGCGAGGGCGAGGGCGAGGGCGAGCAGCGGGGCGGCGAGGCGCATGGTGAGACCTCCTCACCAGGTCGATAGCAACGGGGGTGCCATCGCCGTCTCGGACGGGCTCGATCCTTCGAAGGCGCTTGTATCGCGAGGAGAATCGGCCTCGTCCGGCCGCGGCGGGCGGCGCGCCGGGCAGCGCGGTGACGCCGGGCGAGGACAGGGGCGTGAATCCGCGCACGCACGCCCGCACGGGTGGAGAACGGTCTTGACTGCCCCGCCGCCGCCGCGTTAATGACTGCCCTCCCTGCACGGCCCACCCGGCGCGCGGGGAGCACGAGAGCAAGACCTTCGGGCCCGTGGCGCAGCTGGGAGCGCGTCTGAATGGCATTCAGAAGGTCACCGGTTCGATCCCGGTCGGGTCCACAAATACAGGTCGAAGAACGACGGGCGGTTCGGAGCTACTCCGAGCCGCCCGTCGCCTTTCCCGCGGGCCGCGTGCGCGGGCGTGCGCCCGCCGCCGGACGCCCCCGGACCTCGCCGCTAGGCCTGCTCGCGCGCCGGGATCGGAGCCCGCCCGATGAGCTCGAGGAGCTTGTCGAGCGTGGCCGGCTTCGCGACGTGCGCGTCGAACCCGGCCTCCTCGGCGCGGCGCAGATCCTCGTCGAGCGCGTACCCGCTCAGCGCCACCAGGATCACGTTCCGGAGCGCCGGGTCGGCGCGGAACCGCCGCGCCACCTCGTAGCCGTCGATGTCCGGCAGGCCGATGTCGCAGAGCACCGCGTCCGGCGGCTCCCGCTGCGCGTGGCGGAGGCCGTCCTGGCCGCGGTGCGCGAGCGCCACGTGGTGACCCGCCAGCTCGAGCAGGGCCCCCAGGCTCTCCGCGGCGTCGGCGTTGTCGTCCACCACCAGCACGCGCCGCCCGCGCACCACCGGCGGCGCGGGCGGGGAGGGGAGGGTGCGCCGCGCCTCCACGATCGGGAGCTCCACCACGACCTCGGTGCCGCACCCCGCGCCGGCGCTGGTCGCCTGGACGGTCCCGCCGTGGAGCTCGACCAGCCCCTTCACCAGGGACAGCCCGAGCCCGAGGCCGCCGCGGGTGCGCGCCAGCGACCGCTCGGCCTGCGTGAACGGCTCGAAGAGCCGCTCCAGCGTGGCCGGGTCGATCCCGATGCCGGTGTCGGCCACCCGGATCACCGCGCGCTCGCCCCCGTCCACCGCCAGGGAGATCCGGACCCGGCCGCCGCGATCGGTGAACTTGGCGGCGTTCTGGAGCAGGTTGCCGATCACCTGCGCGAGCCGCGCCGGGTCCGCGTCCAGCCAGATCGCCGTCCCCGGCAGCTCGAGCTCGAGCCGGATCCCCCGGCTCTCCATCATCGGCCCGTGGTCGTCGGCCGCGTCGTGGAGCAGCTGCACCAGGTCCACCGGAGCGCGCTGGAGCTGGACCTTGTGCCGGGTGATCCGCGTGATGTCGAGGAGGTCGTCGACCAGGCGCCCGAGCTGCTGCAGCTGGCGCGCGATCACCACCCGGGCGCGCCGCGATGGCTCGCTCCCGGGCTCGGCGCGCTCGAGGATGTCCACGCCGCTCAGGATGGCCGCGAGCGGGTTCCTGAGCTCGTGCGAGAGCATGGCCAGGAACTCCGACCGGCGGCGATCGGTCTCCTGCAAGGCGGCGGCGCTCCGCTGGAGCGCCTGGGCCTGCGCCCGGAGCGCCTCGTCCTGGACGGTGAGCTGCTCGTTCTGGGCCTGCAGCTCCTCGTGCTGCGACTGCAGCTCCTCCTGCTGGAGCTGCAGCTCCTCCTGCTGGGCCTGGAGCGCCTCGTTCTGGGAGAGGAGCCGCTCCCGGTGGGCGCGGAGCTCCGCGTCGCGGCTCTGCAGCTCCGCCGCCATCTGGCCGAAGGAGGCGGAGAGCTCCCGCAGCTCGTTCCGGTAGGTGGGCGGCGGGCGCTCCTCGCGGAGCGCGAGGGCGGGCCCCCAGTCGCCGCGGGCGAGGTCGCGCGCGGCCGCCACCATGCGCGCCGCCGGGCGCCGGACCGCGCGGACCGTGAGGAGCGCCGAGGCCGCGAGCAGCAGGAGGGACGCGCCCGAGGCCCAGAGGAAGCCGCGCTGGATCCGGCCGCGCCGCGCGACGATGCTCGCGCTGGCGTCCTCGAGCTTCCGCCGCTGCAGCGAGAAGTAGGCGTCGAGCTGGGTCGTCACCGCGTCGCGCGTCTGCGCCATCTCGGCGTTGGCCCTCCGCAGCTCGGCCTGGGGCGCGCGGCGCCGCGCGAGCTCGACCAGGACGCTGCCGCTTCGCTGGAAGGCCCGGACGCGCGGGGGGATGACCGTGAAGATGGCCTCGTCGTCGGCGCTCCTCGACGTCGCGGTGGCGGCGTCGAGCGCGAGGCCGAGCGCGGCGTCCGCGACGATGTACTCGCGGAGGTTCGCGTCCTCGCGGAGCAGGGCGTAGGCGCGCGCGTTGATCCCGACGCCCAGCACCGCCGCCTGCAGCCGCTGGGTAGCCACCACCCGTGGCAGCACCCGCTCCGAGGAGCGCTGTGCCTCGAGCGAGACGCGCTGCAGCGCGGCCCAGCCGACCGCCCCGAGCACGAGCAGGGTCGCCACGGCGACGCCGGAGCCGAGCCCCAGCCACCCGCCGATGCCGAGCCCGATGCGGCGGGTCATGCGAGCGCCTCCGGACGCACCCGGAAGAGCCGCGCCTTTCGGTCGATCACCTCGAGCCGGCGCTGCGTCTCGGCGGTCGGCCACTCCGCCTCCCCGAGCCACAGCAGGCCGCCCGGGGCGATCCCGCCGAGCAGCAGGCGTTCCACCCGGGCGTGCACCTCGGGGCGGAAGTAGATGAGGGCGTTCCGGCAGGACACGAGGTCGAAGCCGCCGCCCGCCGGCGGAGCGGTGGCGGCCGTGAGGTCGTGGACGCGAAGGGCCACCCGGCGGAGGATGTCCTCGCGCACGTGGCGCTGGCCGCGCCCGCCGGGCGCCGCCTCGAGGTGCCGGACGGCGAGCTCGGGCGGGAGGTCGACGAGCGCCTCGGGCGTATAGCAAGCCGCCGCCGCGGCCCTGAGGGCGGCGGGGTCGACGTCGCTGCCGACGACCTGCCCGGGCCACGACGGCTGCCCCAGCTCGGCGAGCAGGATGCCGAGCGTGTAGGCCTCCTCGCCGCGCCCGCACCCTGCGCTCCAGGCGCGCAGCCGGCGCCCGCCCGCGGCGCGCGCGGCCAGCGCCGCGCTGACCGCCGGGATGGACTCGGGGTTCCGGTAGAAGCGGCTCACCTTGATGGTGAGCCGCTGCACGAGCTGTCCGACCTCGACCGGATCGGCGCGGAGCCGGCCGAGGTACTCCTCGAGGGTGACCGCGCCCGCCGAGAGGGCGCGATTCTGCACTCGCCGCCGCACGGTGTCCGGCCGGTAGGCCGCGAAGTCGGTCCCCCGGCGCGACCGGACCACCTCGAGGATGGCCGCGAGCGCCGCGTCCGCGTGCTCGAGGCCCCGTCGTTTCACCGCGCGCGCGTGAGGCATGTGCTGATCGTCGCTCACGTTGGAGGAGATCCCGTGGTGTACCGACGATACTGGCGGCGAGCGGCCAGGAGTCAAGCGCGAGGGCGCGACGTCCCGCGCGGGCGCCCCGGTGGGCCCCGAAGGCGTGGGACCGCTCCATGGGGCTCGCGTCACGCCTCGCGGAGCAGCCTGTCGACCGTCGAGCACACGCGCTCCAGCTCGACCGGCTTCACCAGGTGCTCGGCGAAGCCGGCCAGCGTCGACGCGCGTCGATCCATCTCCTGGCCGTAGCCGGTGACGGCCACCAGGAGGAGCTCGCGCTCGTCCCGGGAGGCGCGGAGCCGGCGCGCCAGCTCGTAGCCGTCCATCACCGGCAGGCCGAGGTCGAGCAGCGCCACGCGCGGGTGAACCTCCGCCGCGAGCGCGAGGGCCGAGGGCCCGTCGAAGGCCACGTGCGGCTCGTGGCCGCGCTCCCGCAGCGCCTCCGCCAGGAGCTCGGCGGCGTCTCGGTTGTCGTCCACCACCAGCACCCGCACGCCGGCCTGCGCGGGGGCGGGGGCGGGGGCGGGGGGATGAACGGCGAGCGCCTCCCCCGCCGCGAGCGGCAACCAGGCCGTGAAGGTGCTGCCCCGGCCAGCTCCGGCGCTCTCGGCGCGCACGCGCCCGCCGTGGAGCTCGACCATCGTGCGCACGATGGTGAGGCCGATGCCGAGCCCGCCGGGCGCCCGGTCGAGGTCGCGCTCGCCCTGGACGAACAGGTCGAAGATGTGCGGCACCAGCGCCGGCGAGAGCCCGATGCCGGTGTCGGTCACCGAGATGCGCGCCATGTCGCCGTCGCGCGCCACGCGGACGGTGATGCGGCCGCCCGGGTCGGTGTACTTGGCGGCGTTGGTGAGCAGGTTCGAGACCACCTGCGCCACCCGGCTCGGGTCGGCGTGCAGCGCGAGGCCGGGCTCGACCTGGACGGCGAGCACGTGGCGGCGCGCCTCGAGGAGCGGGCTGGCCATCTCGACAGCCCGCGACACCACCTCGCCCACCTCCACCACGCGCCGCTCGAGCCGGACCTTGCCGCGCGTCATCCGCGAGACGTCGAGCAGGTCGTCGACCAGGCGCACCAGGTGGGCCACCTGGCGCTCGATCACCTCGCGCTCGCGCGTCGTGCCCCCGGCGTCCGCCCGCAGGCGCATCAGGTGGAGCGCCGTCACGATGGGCGCGAGCGGGTTCCGCAGCTCGTGCGCGAGCATGGCCAGGAACTCGTCCTTGGCGCGGATCGCCTCCTCGGCGCGCGCGAGCACCTCCGCGAGGCGCTGGCGCTCGGCCGCGAGCGCCTCCCGCTCGCGCGTCTGTGCGATCGCGACCGCCACCCGGGCGGCCACCTCGTCGACGAACCAGCGGTCCGCCCCGCCGAGCCTGGGCGCGTCACCGTGGCGGGAGGCGGACAGCGTGCCCCCGACCTGGCCGTCGATGGTGAGCGGCACGGCCACGACGCCGCGCGACGGGTGGCGGGCGAGCACCCTGCGCAGCGCCGGCCCGGCCGGCCAGGGCATGGGCTCGAGGTCCGCGGCCGGAGCACGCCGCCCCGGACGTCGCGGCCGCCGGCGGGCCGGCGGGGCCGTCGCTCGCCATGGCCGCCTCGATCGCGCGCCGCAGCGCGGCGTCCGGGTGGTGCACCATCCGGAGCTCGGACTGGCCGGGGCCGGGGACGAGCGACAGGCAGCAGAGCGCGTCCAGCTCGGCCGCCGACGCGGGTCGTCACCGCGGAGATCAGCCGTCGCACGTCGCCGTGGGCCTCCGAGAGCGCGCGCGAGATGTCGGCCAGCGCCGACTGCCGCCGCGCCCACTCGTGCTCCCGCTCCCAGAGCCGCGCGCGGGCCAGCGCCTGGCTGCACTGGTCCGCCAGGTTCTCGAGGAAGGCGCGCTCCTCGGCCTCGAAGGCGCGCGCCGCCTCGAAGCGGACGGCCATCGCGCCCGCGACCTCGCCGTGGACGCGCAGCGGCAGCACCGCCAGCGCGCCGCGCGGCAGGTCGCGCTCGAGCTCGTGGGCGAGGGCGGGGTGCGCGGGTAGGAGGGCGGCCTCGCCGCCGTGGTAGCCGGGCTGGCCGGACCGCGCGCACGCCTGCACCGGACCGTCGCCGTCGAGGACGCGGGTGAGGACGGTGCCGTCCCCTGCGTCGGCGGCCGCGCGGCGCCAGTGCAGCTCCAGGTCGCCGCGGCCGGGGCGGATCAGCGCGATCCCGCCGGCGACTCCCCCGGCGGCCTCGATCGCCAGGGCCGCCCCCACCGCCGCCACATCGCGCACGCCGGCGGTGCCGGCCAGCCGCGAGGTCACCACCTGCAGGCGGGCGGTGCGGGTGGCGGCCTGCTCCGCGCGCGTCCGCGCCGCGGCGTGGGAGGCGTTGAGGCGGGCGTAGGCGATGGCGAGCGCCGCCCGGGACGCCACCCCCTCCACCAGCAGCCTATCGTGGTCGGTGTAGCCCGCGCCGCTCCGGTGGCGGAGCACGGCCAGCAGGCCGAAGGGGCGGCCGCGGGTGCGCAGCGGGGCGACCAGGAGGCCGTGCACCGGGAACCGCGCCATGAACGCGCGGAGGTGCGAGGCGGACTCGAGCGGCTCCAGCTCGGGGCCGGAGAGCCGGAGGGTCTCTCCGCGCTCGAGGACCACCTCCGCGACCTGCGGCGGCGCGTCCGGCCCCTCGCGCAGCACCTCCTCCAGCGCGGCGCGCGCCGCCGGGTCGGGGTGGGTGACGGCGGTCGGTCCGGAGGCGAGCCCGCCGTCGTCCCCGAGCACCTGCACGAAGCACGGGTCGCCGGTCGCCTGCTGCACGAGGCGCGTCACGGTGTCGAGGAGCGCGGGGAGATCGGCGGCGTTCTCGAGCAGGAGCGCGCTCGCCTCGGCCAGCACCACGAGCCGCCGCCGCGCGGCGCGCTCGGTCTCGCGCAGGCGGGCCCGCTCCATCGCCGCGGCGACGTCGCGCGAGAGGTCGTCGAGCGCGGCGCGGTCGGCGGGGCCGAAGCGCCGCGGGCCGCGGTAGCCGAAGCCGACCGCGCCCGCGGCGCCGGCGGGGGTCCGCAGCGGCAGGCAGGCCATCGCGCCGGCGTCGGTGGGGAGCCCCAGCGGCGGGAAGGAGGAGGCCACGGCCGCCGCGCTCTCGGCGAACAGCGGCTCGCCGCACCGGTACGCCTGGACGATGGGGAACGGCTCCGCCCCGGAGAGCGTCGAGATGGCGCTGGTCACCGCCTCCGGGACACCCTCCGAGGCCACGACCAACTGGCGGGCGTCGTCGGAGGGGACGGCCACCACGGCGGAGTCGGCGCCGAGCGCCGTGCGCACGTCGCCCAGCAGGAGGGCGGCGATCTCGGAGGTCGACCGCGCCGCCGCCAGTCGCGCGGCGATCCGGGCGCGCGCCAGGGCGGCGCCGAGGTCGCTCCACAGGAATGGTTCCGGGCTCATGGCGGCTCGAGGGCGAAGACTCTAGGCGCGAGAGGCCTCGCGCGGACAGGCCCCGGATGGCGGGCGCCGCGCGGTGGAAACGCACGTCGCGGGGCCAGCCGTACGCTCGCCGGGCGCCGGGGACCTCCGCGGGCGGTGCAGCGCGCGGTCTCGCCAGGGGAAGGTGCCCCGGAGCCCCGGCCTCACCGCGCCAAAGGCGGCGACCCCGTTGCCCACCCGCGCGGCCCGGGCCATAACTCCAGCCGCATGCCCACGCCGATCGGAGCGCTGCTCCTCCTCGTCCCCACGACCAGCTACCGCCTCGACGACTTCCGGTCCGCCGCGCGCCGGCTGGGGGTGCCGCTGGTGGTGGGGAGCGATCGCTGCCACCGGATCGAGGACGCCTTCGGCCCGGAGGCGGACCTGCTCTCGCTCGACTACCGGCGGCCGGAGCGCGCCGCGGAGCAGATCGCGGAGGCGGCCCGGGCTCGCCCCATCCGCGGGATCGTCCCGGCCAGCGACGCCACCGCGGTGATCGCCGCGCTCGCGGCGGAGCGGCTCGGGCTCCCGTTCAATCCGCCCGCGGCCGCCCGGCGCGCCGCCGACAAGCACGCCATGCGGACCGCGCTCCGCGACGCTGGGGTGCCCGTGCCCCGCTTCGCCCTGCACCGGCTCGACGAGGACCCCGAGGCAGTGGCCGCCCGGGCGCCGTATCCCTGCGTGCTGAAGCCACTCATCTTCTCGGCCAGCCGCGGCGTGATCCGCGCCGACGATCCGGCCGGCTTCGTCCGGGCCTGGCGCCGCATCGCGCGGCTCCTGCACGATACGCGGGCGGAGCGCCGGGCGCGCGACGAGGACGGCGCGGGCCAGCTCCTGGTCGAGGCCTTCGTGCCGGGCGCGGAGGTGGCGGTGGAGGGGCTCCTGCGGGAGGGGAGGCTCGAGGTCCTCGCCCTCTTCGACAAGCCGGATCCGCTCGACGGGCCCTTCTTCGAGGAGACGCTCTACGTCACGCCCTCGCGCCACCCGCCCGCCCTGCAGGCGGAGGTGGAGCGGATCACCGCCGCGGGCGTGCGCGCGCTCGGCCTTCTGGGCGGGCCGATCCACGCGGAGCTGCGCCTCTCGGCCGGGGGCCCGGTGGTGCTCGAGATCGCCGCCCGCTCCATCGGCGGCCTGTGCTCGCGGACGCTCCGCTTCGGCGCCGGGCTCACGCTCGAGGAGGTGCTGGTGGCGCACGCCATGGGGCTGCCGCTCGAGGGGGTGCGCCGCGAGGCGCGCGCCGCCGGCGTGATGATGCTCCCCATCCCGCGTCGCGGCGTGCTGCACGGCGTCTCCGGCGTGGACGAGGCCCGCGCCGTCCCCGGCGTGGAGGACGTGGTGATCACCGTGCCGGAGGGGCGCGAGGTGGTCCCGCTCCCGGAGGGCGACAGCTACCTCGGCTTCCTCTTCGCGAGGGGGGAGCGGCCGGAGGAGGTGGAGCGGACGCTGCGCGAGGCGCACCGGCGGCTCGGGTTCGAGATCCGGGCGCCCTTGCCGGTGGCGTGAGCCGCCGCCGTCCGGCGCGCGGGCCGGCCAGGGCGGTCGAGGTTCAGCCGAGCGGGGCCAACTGGCCGCCGGTTGGCTCCGCGCTACCCGCCGATCGCAGGGTAACCAGCGAGTTCGCCACGGCCGGCAGGATGAGCGAAGGCTGGAGGGAAATCTTCCATCTCACGCCGTCGTCCGTTGGAATCATGGTGGCGCGCCGGATGAACCTCTGGAGGACCATCCGAGCTTCGTCTGGCTTGGCCGGGATCAGGTTGCCGACCGTCGCCAGCTTCGCGCGTAGAGCGTCTGCGTCCACCGCCGGGGCGCGGCGAGCACGAGGGGCGAGGAGCTTCGCGATGCGCGCCTTCATGGCCGTGAGCTTCTGCTCCTCGGCCGCGAGCTTGCCCTTGAGGCGGTCCGCCGAGCCCGCGCCAGAAGCGACCATCTCCAGGACGCGCTCGATGCGCTCCTCTTGGCCACGGATGGACTCGGTCAGGGCGACGCCCTCCCGGTTCTGCCGGTCCTCACGCTGCGCCGCCTCGGCCCAGCGCATGCGGCCGACCTCGACCCACTCGTTGAACTTATCTGTCGTGAGGTAGCTCAGCGTGTGCTTGAGGATGATGTCCCGAATCTTGGCCTCGGACATCATGCGCCCGTTGGAGCACACCGCCTCGCCGCCGCGACGGTTCGCACCGCAGGCGTAGCCGACCCAAGGGCCGCCGTTCGCCTTCTTGCTCGTGTGGACGAAGAGCTTGCTCCCGCAGACGCCGCAGAACAGCAAGCCGGACAGCGTCCGGAGCGCGTTCTTCGATCCGACCGGACGGCCGGGTCGGAACTTTCCGCGTGTGGCGCGGAGCGTCCGGACGGCGTCCCAGGTCGCCTCGTCGATGATGCGGAGGCTGGGGTCGTCGCGGATGAGCCACTCCTCCTTCGGCCGGGGCTTGTACGTGTATTTCTTCGTGATGGGGTGCTTGCGCCACTCGCCCGTGCGCCAGAAGACCTTGCCGATGTACCGCTCGCTGTTGAGGACGTGCTCGATGGTGTTCGCGAGCCAGGTGGGACGGCGCGGGCCAGGGATGCGCTCGTCATTGAACGCCTGGGCGATGCCATGACTCCCGGTCCCGTCGAGGAACATCCGGAAGATGCGGCGGACGATGGCCGCCTCCGAGTCCAGGATGATGAGCTTCTTGCGCGGGTGTAGCGGGTCCTGCGGGTTCTGCTCCGGGATGGCCCGGTAGCCGTAGCAGCGGCCTCCCGTGGAGAATCCCGCGAGCGCCCGGCCCTCCATCCCACGGATGACTTTCTTCCGCATGTCGCGGACGTACATCGCGTCGATGATGCCCCGGAACCCCCAGACCATCTCCGCGCTCTCGTCATCAGAGCGGAGCTTGCCGGCCACGTCGTGGACGATGATGCCGGCGGCCTTGAACTCGCGGAAGACCAGCGTCTGCGCGTCGATGTTGTCCCGTGAGAGTCGGGACGAGTCGTCGATGATGACGTGGCGGAAGACGAGCGGCTTCTTCTTGGCCAACGCCCGAACCTGGTCGAGTCCCGGTCGGTCGTCGCCTGCGCCGCTGATGGCCTCGTCCTTGAGGACGAGGATGCACGTCAGCCCCTCGTCTTGGGCGTAACGGGTGCAGTTTCGGACCTGGTCGTCGATGCTGCGTGGGTCCTGGTTCTTCGTCGAGAACCGCGCGTAGATGACGGCGCAGTTCTCCGCAGCGGCATCAGGCTCGCGCACGAGGAGGACGAGGTTACTGGCCACTCTCATAGTATTTGCCCTGCTCTGACATCGCGTTGGACTCCTGCTCCTCCTGGATGACCTTGCAGGCGAGGACGGCCAAGCCCGCCACGAACCCGCCAGCCAAGGCTTCGGTGAGCTCCGCCAAGTCGGGTGTCTCGACTTCGACAAGGACCCGGCGATGGCGGGTCTGTTTCGTTCGCCTCGCCGGCACCTCCACCGCGTCCATCGGGTCGTTCGCAGGGGCGAGCGGCACAGCCTTGGTCGGCGCAGTAGCGGTGGTCATGCCCGCCTAGTAGCAAGCCCACGGGGTACTTCCGGCTACCGCCCAGCGGCTGGGCGCGGCCGCTGTCGGCGACGATGCGGCAGGCCCACCCTGCCGGCGACAGGACCTTCATCGACTTCAGCGGCCATTCTCAACCGAGCGTACGAGGAGCTGTCCGCGCACTTCGGCGCGGCGGTGATCCCGGCGCGGCCGTACAAGCCGCGAGACAAGGCCAAGGTCGAGGTGGCGGTGCAGATCGCCTCCCGGTGGATCCTCGCGGCGCTGCGGAACCGCACCTTCTACTCGCTGGAGGAGATGCGGGTCGCCGTGGCGGAGCTGCGCTGAACGGCCGCAAGATGCGGCGCCTCGGGAAGTCGCGGCGCGAGCTGTTCGAGGGAGATCGAGAGAGCCACGCTGAAGCCGCTGCTGGCGCGGCCGTTCGAGTACGCCGAGTGGGCCCAGCCGAAGGTCGACCTCTCCTGTCACGTCGAGCACGACGACCACTTCTACAGCGTCCACTTCTCGCACATCGGCGAGCGGCTCGACCTGCGCACCACCGAGACCATCGTCGAGATCCTCCGACACGGCACGCGGATCGAGAGCTACCCGCGCAGCTACGCGAAGGCGGTCGGGCAATCGCCCGGGGCCTCGCGCCTCCTCGACGAGCTCGTCCAGGCCCGCGCCGATGGCAGCCACTTCCAGCTGCTCCGCCTCGCCAAGACCGACGCCTTTATCTTCGACGACTTCGGGATGCGCTGCTTCACGTCTCACCGAACTGGTCAAGTCGCCCTACGACCTCGTCGATGGCGCCGGCGACATCGTGGAGGCGCTCGCTGTGCTCCTCCAACCACTTCCGCTGGAGCGAGTTCACCTTCTCTTGCTCGCGCTCGCCGTGCAACGCGGCGCTGGCGCCGATGAGGCCGCCGACCCACGGCAAACTGCTAAGGGCCGCCAGGACGAACCGGGCGTAGCGGCCGAACCTACTCTCGTTGAGCCGGGCGAGGTCGCGCCTCACCTCGTCGTCGGGCATCCGTAGGGCGACTTCGACAGTAGGGCTATTGCCGTTCATGTGGCAGCACCCGGGTGTGCGTCAGGGGCCTTGCGGCCGCCCGCCCCCGGCTCCTTCTGCTCGTAGTCTGCCACGGCCTCGTCGAGGTCGGAGCGGCTCGGACCATCCCCGCGCTTCACCTCCACCTCGAACTCCGGCCCCGTCGCCCTTTCGTCTGTCTCGGCTCCCGAACCGGAAACCCAACTGGCTTGCGAAGCCAGAGGTTCCGCTCAACAGAACCACGACTCGGTGAGCCGGGGCACGCGCCGCTGGTCGGGCGCGAGCACGCGGACGTGACGGTGCGGGAGCCCGGCCGCGGCGAGGACCAGCGCGCGGACCCGGCCGACCGTCTCGAGCGGCTCCTCGCCGCGCCCGGCCGCCTCCTCGACCAGGGCCGCGATCCGGGGCTGGAGCGCGTCCATGCGCGGGTCGGGGTGGCGCCAGCGCCAGGTGAGGGCCGCCGGATCGAGCCCCTCGAAGGCGGTGTCGGGATCCTGCTCCAGGAGCGAGCCGGGCGGGACCAGCAGCCGGATCGAGAGCTGGACCGGATCGAGGTTCGCGAGCATCCCCTCCGCCTCGAGCACGTCGAGGAGGTCGACCAGGTCGTCGAGCGTGCCCCAGGGCGTGAACGGCAGGAGCGTCGGCCGGAGGGCCACGCCCGCGGCGGCGCAGGCGCGGAAGGCCTGGAGGGCCTCGGCGCGCGTGTGCCCCTTGTCGAGCTTCTCGAGCACGCGGGGCGAGAGCGACTCCACCGCCGAGGTGACGAACACCGCGCCCAGCTGGCCCAGCTCGGCGACCGCCTCCGGGCGCTCGACCAGGTGCGAGACCTTGGCGGTGAAGTCGAAGGTGAGCGCCGGGAAGCGCGCGTGGAGCGCGCGCGCCAGGCGCAGCGCGTGGGTGGGGCCGTTCAGGAAGTCGGGGTCGCCGAAGGTCACGTGCTCGGCGCCGAGGTCCACCTGGTTCGCCACGTCCGCGAGCACCGTCTCGACCGGCACCGCCACGAAGCGACCCCGGTAGACGGGCGGGATGGGGCAGTGGCGGCAGCGGTGCTTGCAGCCGCGGGTGGCCTCGGCGTAGCCGGCCACCCGCAGCGCGCCGTCGGCGGCCGCGAGGCGGGCGTAGCGCGCGAGCGGCGGCAGCCCGGCCCGGCTCGGCACCGGCTGGTCGAGGCGCGCCGTCGGCGCCGCCCCGCCGCCGCGCTGCACGAAGCGGGAGAGGTCCTCGCCCCGCTCCGCGGCGCGGGCGAGGTCCACCAGGGCCTCCTCGCATTCCCCTCCGAGGACCGCCGAGGCGCCCGCGCCGACGAGCAGCTCGGCGTGGAGCGGCGCGTACAGCCCGTGGAAGGCGACCAGTGCGCCCGGGTTGGCGGCGCGGATCTGGGCGGCGGCCTGCAGCCCGAGCCGCAGCGCGGTGTGCATCGGCACCGACAGCGCCACCAGGCGGGCGGCGCGGACGCGGGCCAGGTCGAGCGGCTCGATCGCGAGATCGAGGCAAGAAGGGGCGAAGCCCGCCCGCTCGAGGAAGGCGCGGGGGAGGGCGAGGCCGTGCGGCTGGTGGCCCAGCTCGTAGGTCGAGACGAGGAGGATGTCGCCAGGGCCGCGCACGGGGAGCTCGCCGCCGGCCGCGCCGGCGGCCTAGCCCTTCGAAGGAGGCGGACGGTAGTCGGGGGGGAGCTGCGCACCCTCGCCGAAGAAGAACTGCTCGGCCTGCTGGTAGAGGATCTCGTTGGTGCGCGGGTCCGCCGGAGCGAGGCGGTACTCGTTCAGGATCATCTTGAAGTGCTCGAGCCACATCTTCCAGGCGTCCTGGGAGACGCTGTCGTAGATGCGCTGGCCGAGCTCGTTCGGGAACGGCTTGTAGGCGAGGCCCGGCAGCTCCCGGCCGAGCTTCTTGCACATCACCATTCGCGCCATTCCGATGTCCTTTCGAGTGGGGGGTCCCGGACTGGGCCGAAAGATAAGCGATCCCCGGCGCGCGCGCCACGCGGCCGGAGCGGCGCTCACCGCCAGGGCGGTGCGCCGGGGTGGAGCGGGATCGGAGAGGGCAGGGGAGCGTCTTCCCGGGGGCACGGGGCGCGGCGCGGAGGGACCGCGCCGCGCCGCCAAGCGCGACTCCGGAAGGCTCAGGACAGGAGCGAGGTCGGAGAGACCGCGAGCGCCTTCGCGAGCGACTCGAGGGTGTCGAGCGGCGGGGTGCGCTGCCCGCGCTCGAGCATCGAGATGTACGAGACGGAGAGCCCCGCCTTGGCGGCGAGGGCCTCCTGAGAGAGCTTGCGGCGAAGCCGCTCGCTCTTGAGGTTCACAGCGAACTTGTCGGCGAGTGCGGCCATGTACTCCCCCTTGGCATCACGTTGGGTGATTTGCGGATCCCGCGACTCGCACTGGGGGTCCGCACACCCGGAGGAATAACACTCCTGGAGCGACGTTGGCTACGAGCCGGACTGTCCCCTGTTCCCTTGACCGCAAAGGGAGGGGGACCCGACGCCGCGCGCGCGATCGTCGCGCAGCGCCACACTCCGGGTGAACGGGTGCCGACTGGCGCGATACGCCCCGACGCCTCCGAGCCGCTGCCCGCGAGCGCTCGTGCGTCTGCGCGTCTAGGGCAGACGGGGGGTGAAGGCTCACGCCTCGCGCGGAGGCCGCAGCAGGATGGCCGCCACGCGGGCGCCCCGCGGCAGCCGGGCGCGGCCCGCGGGGAGCACCGCCAGCGCGTCGTGACCGGCGGTCGAGGAGAGGCTCCCGCTCGACTGCGTGGGGAGCGGCTCGAGGCGCGGGTCCGCGGCGGACCCGCGGAGCCGGCAGCGCAGGAACACGGTCAGTCCGGTGGGCTTCTCCTGGGCGGTGGCGAGGCGCGCCTGGAAGGTGTGGCGCCCGTCCCCGGGGAGGCCCGCCAGGGCCCGCAGCGCCGGGCGCACGAACAGCTCGAACGTCACGAGCGCGCTGGCGGGGTTGCCGGGCAGGCCGAACACGGCGGTCCGGCCCCAGAGCCCGAAGGCGAAGGGCTTCCCGGGCCGCATGGCCACGCGCCAGAACCCGAGCCGCGCCCCGGCCGCCTCGAGGGTGCCGCGCACCAGGTCCCGGTCGCCCACCGACACGCCGCCCGACGGTGACGAGCGCGTCGAGGCCGCGCGCCGGCTCGAGGGCGCGCGCCAGCGCACGCGGCGTCGTCGCCGCAGGCCGGGAGGAGCACCGGCACGCCACCCGCCTCCCGCACCGCCGCCGCCAGCGCGACCCCGTTCGACTCGACCAGCTGGCCGGGGCCGGGGAGGTGACCGGGGGGCACCAGCTCGTCGCCGGTCGGGAGGATCGCCACGCGCGGCCGGCGATCGGACCAGGAGCTCGGTCCGGCCGATGCCGGCGGCGAGCCCGACCGTGCCCGCGTCCACCACGGCGCCGGCCGGCAGCGCCGCCGCGCCGGCGGCCAGGTCCGAGCCCCGGGACCGCACGAACCGGCCCGCCTCGGCCGCCCGCCGGAACACGGCGCTCCGGCCCGCGCGGCGGACCTCCTCCTGCATCTCCACCGCGTCGGCGCCCTCCGGGATGGGCGCGCCGGTGAAGATCCGGCAGCAGGCGCCGGCGGGGAGCGGTCGGGGCGCCGGCCGCCCGGCGAACACCTCGTAGGCGACCGGGAGGCGAGCGCCCGGACGCGGCGCGTCCGAGGCGCGGAGCGCGTAGCCGTCCATGGTCGCGGCGTCGAACGCGGGCAGGGGCTGCTCGGGGACCAGGTCCTCGGCGAGCGCGCGCGAGAGCGCCTCCACGAGCGGGACCCGCTCGCCGGGCAAGGGCGCGAGCGGCGCGAGGGCGGCGAGGATCCGGGACCGGGCGGCGTCGGGGGAGAGCACCCGCCGTTTATACAACGCCTGGACGAAGCCTCCGCGACGCGACCAGGGGCCTCCGCACGGGCACGCGCGTTCCCGCCGGCGCGCGGCGGGTCGGGCGTGTAGACTCGCGCAGCGCCGCCGCCGTCCCCCGCAGGACGCCGCGGCCGCGGGCCGATTCCGGCCCGCCTTCCCCGGAGAGCCGATGGCCAGTGACCCCCAGGATCGCCGCCGCGCCGCGCTGTTGGAGCAGCTCCGCCGCGCCGCGGGGAAGCCCCTCTCCATCCGCGAGCTGGCCCAGCGCGCGCAGCTCCACGCCGGCGAGCAGACCGAGGCGAAGCGCGTCCTGCGCGACCTGGCGCGCGAGGGGCTCCTGATCCGCGACGGGAAGCGGTACGCGCTGCCGGCCCCCCGCGACGCGGACCGGCCCTCCGGCCCTCCGGCGCGCCGGGGCCCGCTCGCGCCCTCCGGCCGCGGCCGCGCGGCGGGACGGGCGGGGCGCGGCGCGGGCCGGGGCGGCGACGTGCTCGGCACGCTCAAGAAGCACCGCGACGGCTTCGGCTTCGTGGCGCGGCTCGACCGCAAGGGCGACGACGTGTTCGTCCCGCCCGACGAGGCGGCCCGCGCGCTGGACGGCGACCTGGTGCGGCTCGAGATCGTCCCCGCGCGCGGCGGGCGGACGGCCGGCCGCATCGTGGAGGTGGTGGAGCGCCGCCGGAGGCTGCTGGTGGGCACGTACCACGCGCGGGGCCTTCAGAGCTTCGTGGTGCCGGTCGACGCCGAGCTCGAGGCGCACGTGCCGGTGCCGGAGACCGCGGCGGCCAGGGACGGCGAGGTGGTGAAGGTCGCCCTCGATCCGGACAGCGCCCAGCTGCAGGGAACGGTGGTCGAGGCGGTGGGCCAGCCCGGCGAGCCGCGGGTCGAGGTGCTCAAGGTCGCCTACGCACGCGGGTTCGCCGACGTCTTCCCGGAGCCGGTGACGGCCGAGGCGCTCGAGACCCCGGACCACGTCCGGAGCGAGGACTGGCGCGGCCGCAGAGACCTGACCGGCCTGCCGCTCGTCACCATCGACGGCGAGGACGCGCGCGACTTCGACGACGCGGTCCACGTGGAGCGGCTCGCCTCGCGCAAGGGCCGGCCGCTCTACCGGCTGGTGGTGGCGATCGCCGACGTGGCCCACTACGTCCGCGCCGGCACCGCCCTCGACGCCGAGGCGTTCCGGCGCGGCACCAGCGTCTACTTCCCCATGCAGGTGCTGCCGATGCTGCCGGAGCGGCTCTCGAACGGCATCTGCTCGCTCAACCCGGAGGTGGACCGCCTGTGCATGGTGGCGGACATGGTGGTGGACGGGAGGGGCGAGACGCAGTCGTCCGAGGTGTACGAGGCGGTGATGCGCAGCGCCGCCCGCTGCACCTACACGGAGGTGGCCCGCGTCCTCGACGGCGAGCGGGTGCCCGGGCGCGAGCGGTTCCGGGAGTCGTTCCAGCTCATGGCCGAGCTGCAGGAGAAGCTCACCGGGATGCGGCGCCGCCGCGGCAGCCTCGACTTCGACCTGCCCGAGGCCAAGATCGTCCTCGACGACGCCGGCGGGGTCGCGGCCATCGAGCGGCGCCCGCGCAACCGCGCCCACCGCATCGTCGAGGAGTTCATGCTGGCCGCCAACGAGGCGGTGGCCCGCTGGTTCGGCGCGCGCGAGCTGCCGACCATCTACAGGGTGCACGGGCTGCCCGACGAGGAGAAGCTGCAGGCTTTCCTGGGCCTCGCCGCGACCCACGGGTTCGAGGTCCCCGAGCTGCCGGTGGCCCCGCAGGCGCTGAACGCGCTGCTCGAGTCGCTCCAGGGCCACGCGCAGCAGCGGGCCATGAACCAGCTCCTGCTCCGGGCCATGATGCAGGCGGTCTACAGCCCCGAGAACATCGGCCACTACGGCCTCGGCGCCGAGCACTACCTCCACTTCACCTCGCCCATCCGCCGCTACCCCGACCTGATGGTGCACCGGCTCCTCAAGGAGGAGTGGGCGCGGCGGCAGGGGCGCGCGATCCGCGCCACCTCGGCGGAGGCGCTCGAGGAGAAGGCGACGCTCTCGTCCGAGCGGGAGCGCGCCGCCATGGAGGGGGAGCGGGAGATCGCCGCCTTCTACGCCGCGCTCTTCATGCAGGACAAGGTGGGGGAGACCTTCGACGGTGTGGTGGCGGCGGTGGTCGAGTTCGGCGTCTTCGTCGAGCTGCGCCGCTGGATGGTCGAGGGGCTGGTGAAGGTGGAGGAGCTGCCCGGCGCCTTCGAGCTGGACCCGGTGCAGCACGCGCTGGTGGACGCAGGCACGGGCCGCAGCTTCCGCGTCGGCGACGAGGTGAAGGTCGAGCTGGTGAGCGCGAGCCCGGCGCGGCGGCGGATCGAGTTCCAGCTGGCCGGCGAGGCGGGCCGGACGCTCGCTGGCCCGGAGCGGCTGCGGGCCGCGGTGGGCGAGCGCCGGCGCGGCCCGGCGGCCGCGGCGGCGGGGATCGCCGCCGCGCCGCGGCGGGGGCGCGGCGCGGGGTGGGACCGGCCCGGCCGCGCGCGGGGCGCCGCGAGTCCGGACGCCAAGGCGGGCGGGAAGAAGCCGGGCCGGGCACCCTCGGGCGCCAAGGGCGGGCGCGGGGCCGCGAAGGGCGGGCGCAGCCCGGGGAAGGGCAAGCGCCGCCGGTGAGTCGGCGCGGCGGGCCGGCCTCACCCGGCCGGCCACTCCCCCCGCAGCGCCCGGAGGAACCGCCGCGCCTCGGCGAGCGCGCCGCCCCGGGCGCTCGCCGGCGCCGGGCCACCGGCGCGAGGCACGGCCCGGGCGGCCCCGGCCTCGTCGAAGGCGATCGCGAGGTCCCGCCCCTCCAGCGCGCGGAAGAAGGGCTCCCATCCGCAGCGGCCGGCGACCTCGCCGGCCAGCCAGCGCGGGCGCGCCCTCGCGGAGCGCGGGCGAGAGGTGGTGCCGTCCCGCCAGGTGGACGATCTCTCCGCGATCCGCGCTGACGACGGTGGGCACGGTGCACCTCCGGGCGGATCACGCCGCATCGCAGGGCGCCCCGCAACCCGCCCGAGCGGGGGTGCGCTCGTCCGCCGGATGCGCTAACTACGGGGGGTGACCATCGGCCAGGGCGTCCTCGTGACCGCCGCAGCGGCCGCCGCCGGCCTCGTGAACGCCGTCGCCGGCGGCGGGACGCTCCTCAGCTTCCCTTCGCTCATCCTGGCCGGGCTCTCGCCGGTGTCGGCCAACGTCACCAGCACGGTGGCGCTCTGGCCCGGCCAGATCTCCTCGGTCTGGGCCTACCGGCAGCACATCCACGACGAGCGCCGCCGCGCGCTGGTCCTCGGGGTCCCGGCCATCCTCGGCGGCGCCCTCGGCGCGCTCCTGCTGCTGGCCTTGCCGGAGAAGGCCTTCGAGGCTGTCGTCCCCTGGCTCATCCTGTTCGCCTGCGCGCTGCTGGCGCTGCAGGGGCCCATCCGCCGGCTGGTGGGGCACCACGCGGCCGGGAACCACCCGGTGGCGCTCTGGGTGATCCAGCTCCTCATCTCGATCTACGGCGGCTACTTCGGGGCGGGGATCGGGATCCTGATGCTGGCGGCGATGGGCATCCTCTTGCCGTCGAGCATGCAGCACGCGAACGCGCTCAAGGTGCTCTTCGCGCTGCTCAGCAACGGCACCGGCGTGCTGCTGTTCGCGCTCTCGGGGAAGGTCGACTTCGAGATCGCCGCCCTGATGGCGGTGGCCTCGCTCCTGGGCGGATGGCTCGGCGCGCACGTGGCGCAGCGCCTCCCGCCGGCCGGGATGCGCGCCTTCGCCATCGCGGTCGGCCTGTTCGCCGCGGGGAAGTTCCTGTCCGGTGCGGTAGCCGGAATTCGACCCCCGGCCGAGGCACTTTTCGCGAAGCGAAATGTGCCCGGCCGCACCTCACCGGCTACCTGCCTAAGTCTTGGCCGCCTCGGCGGCGAAGTGGATGAGCGCCTCGAGCGCGTTGGTGGTGGTCAGCAGCCCCACCAGGTCGCCCTTGGCGTTCACCACGATGATGCCGTTCAGCTTCCGGTCGTGGAGCAGCTTGGCGGCCTCGGAGATGGGGGTCTCCGGGGTGACCGTGTGCGGGGTCGGGTTCATGGCCGCGCGCACCGGCGTCTTCGAGAGCAGGTAGTGCAGCTCCCACTGGTCGAGCGAGGTCGCCTTGGCCGGCATGTAGCCGAGCAGCATCTTCTCGGTGACCAGCCCGGCCAGCTTGCCCTGCTTCATCACCGGCAGCCGGCGGATGTTCTTCTCCTTGAGGAGGTGGATCGCCTCGATGACCGAGGCGTCGGCCTCGATGGTGATGGGGTTCGTCGTCATCCAGTCGCCGACGGTGAGCTTCGCTTGCGCCATGGTCACATCCCCAGGAAGGCCTTCTTGACGTGGGCGTTGTCGAGCAGCTCGGCGCCCGTGCCGGTGAGTACCACCCGTCCGGTCTCCAGGACGTAGGCCCGGGAGGAGATCCGGAGCGACTGGTAGACGTTCTGCTCCACCAGCAGGATGGTGGTGCCCTGCCGGTTGATCTCCTTGATGATCTCGAAGATGCTCTTCACGAGCAGTGGCGAGAGCCCCAGCGAGGGCTCGTCGAGGAGCAGGAGCTTCGGGTTCGCCATCAGGCCCCGGGCGATGGCGAGCATCTGCTGCTCGCCGCCGGACATGGTGCCGCCCAGCTGCTTGGCGCGCTCCTTCAGGCGCGGGAAGAGGGTGAAGACCCGCTCCACGTTCCGCTCGCGGTCCTTGCGCGTGGCCTTCACGAACGAGCCCATCCGCAGGTTCTCGACCACCGTCATCTCGGGGAAGATGCGGCGTCCCTCCGGGACCTGCACGATGCCGAGCTCCACCACCTCGTGCGAGGCGTGCCGGCGCAGGTCGATGCCCTGGAAGGTGAGGGCGCCGGCGGTGGGCTTCACCAGGCGCGAGATGTTCTTCAGGATGGTGGACTTGCCGGCGCCGTTGGCGCCGACCACCGTGACGATCTCGCCCTGCTTCACCTCGAGGTCGACGTCCCAGAGGACCTGGAGGTCGCCGTAGGCGAAGTCGAGCTTCTCGATCTTCAGCATCACGACCTCCTCCCCGAGGTACGCCGACACCACCGCCTTGTTGCTCACGATCTCCTGCGGGCGCGCCCTCGGCCAGCTTCTCGCCGGAGTTCAGCACCACGATCCGGTCGGAGATCCGCATGATGGCCTTCATGTCGTGCTCGATGACCATCTGCGTGAGCCCGCGCCGCTTGAGGTCGAGGATGAGCTGGATGATCTCCTCCGACTCGGCCGGGTTGAGCCCGCCCATCACCTCGTCGAGCAGCAGCAGCTCCGGCTGCGTGGCGAGGACGCGGGCCACCTCCAGCTTCTTGCGCTCGCCGATGGGCAGGCCGCCGGCCAGGAAGCCGGGCTTCTCGCCAGGTGCACCACCTCGAGCTGCTCCATGGCGATCTCCCGCGCCCTCCGCAGGCAGGCGGTGCGCGCCAGGGCGCCGACCATGACGTTGTCGAGGACCGTCATCTTGGCGAGGGGCCGGACCTTCTGCCAGGTGCGGACCATGCCGAGGTGGCAGACCTGGTTCGGCTGCAGCCCGTTCATCCGCTCGCCCTTGAAGACGACCTCGCCCTTCGAGGGCGGGTAGAAGCCGGTGATGCAGTTGAACAGGGTGGTCTTGCCGGCGCCGTTCGGGCCGATGAGGCCCATGATCGACCCCTTCTCCACGGAGAAGGAGACGTCGGAGTTGGCGGCCAGGCCGCCGAAGAACTTGGAGACGTTCTGGATCTCGAGGATGGCCATTCGGTCTCCCCTAGGCGCCGGCCGCGCCGGTGGATGCGCCGCGCTCCCCGCGGCCGCGCGACGCCCGTCGCACGCCGCGCCGGATCACGCCGAGGACGCCCTCCGGCGCGAAGAGGATCACCAGCACCACCAGGATGCCGTAGACGAGCAGGTGGGCGTGCGAGAGGTAGCGCTCGACGAAGGTCGACGAACCCCGAGTCGGCCGACAGGACGCCGATCTGCACCAGGCCCTTGGGGTTGCGGAGCACCTCGGAGAGCGGCACCAGCACCATCGCGCCGATCACCGGGCCGAGGATGGTGCCGATGCCGCCGATGATGCAGATGAGGACGATCTGGACCGAGACGTCGAGGCCGAACACGGTGTTCGGATCGATGAACTTCACGAACATGGCGTAGAAGCCGCCCGCGCAGGCGGTGAACGCCGCCGAGATGGCCAGGGCCACGTTCTTGTAGAGGGTCAGGTTGATGCCGAGCGAGTGGGCGGCGTCCTGGTCCTCGCGGATGGCCTGGAAGTAGTAGCCGAGCTTCGAGTGCTGGACGGCCCAGTTGGCCAGCACCGACAGCACCGCCAGCGCCAGGCCCGACGAAGTAGAAGGGCCGCTTGGTGAAGAACTCGATCTCCGTGCCGAGGACGTGGAGCGCCGGGATCTCGCCGAGCAGGAAGCCCTCGGCGCCGCGGGTGAGGTCCTTGAAGTGCAGCGCCGCCAGCCGGATGATCTCGGCCACCGCGATGGAGGCGAGGACGAAGTAGGGGCCGCGCAGCCGGAAGGTGATGGAGCCGATGAGGAGCGAGAGCAGCATCGCCGCGGCGATGGCCGCCCAGATGCCCCACCACGGCGCGACGTGGCGCAGCTCGAGCAGCATCACCGTGACGTAGGCGCCCACGCCGAAGTAGGCGGCGTGGCCCACCGAGTACTGGCCGGTGTAGCCGCCGATGATGTTCCAGGCCTGCCCCTGCAGCACCGCCAGGAACAGCAGCACGCCCATGTGCAGGATGTAGGGCTTCCTCACGAACTGCGGGAAGAGGCCAGGGCGGCCACCACGGCGACGAGGACGACGAGGCCCACCACCGAGAAGCCGCGAGGCGGACCGGAGAGGAGACTGCGGGGCATGGCACGGGCTCCCATGGCTCAGGCCCTCGTCTTCCCGAGGAGGCCGGACGGCTTGAAGAGGAGGAGGACCAGGAAGAGGACGAAGACCACCAGCTCCTTCAGGCCGGAGGCGACGTAGACCGCGGCCAGCGACTCGGTCAGGCCGATGATGATGCCGCCCAGCGTGGCGCCGACCACGCTGCCCATCCCGCCCAGCACCACGATGACGAAGGCCTTGAGGGTGAAGGTGCTGCCCACCTGCGGGAAGATGTAGTAGGTCGGCGAGATCAGCGCGCCGGCGGTGCCGGCCAGCGCCGAGCCGATCCCGAACGCCAGCACCGACATGCGCTGCACGTTGATGCCCATGAGCTGGGCCGCCTCGCGGTCCTGCGCGGTGGCCCGGATGGCCTGGCCGGTGTCGGTCTTGAGCAGGAACCAGTACAGCGCGGCCGTGATGAGCACGGTGATGATGAAGGCGTAGAGCAGCGGCTCCGAGATCGACAGGCCGCCCAGCTTGTAGCTGGAGGAGGAGTAGGTGGTGGTCAGGATGCGGTAGTCCGAGGTGAAGATCAGCATCACCGAGTTCGACATGATGAGGCCGAGCCCGATGGTGAGCAGGATCTGGTTCTGCGGGAGCGCGTTCAGCACGCGGTTGATGAAGACCTTCTGGAGCAGCGCGCCCCAGAGGAACAGCGCCGGGGCCACCAGGAGGATCGAGACGAACGGGTCGAGGTGCAGGAAGGTGAAGAGGATCCAGGTCGCGTACATGCCGAGCATGAGCAGCTCGCCGTGGGCGAAGTTGATGACGCGCATCACGCCGAAGATGATGGTGAGGCCGATCCCGATGAGCGCGTAGATGCCGCCCACCAGGATCCCGCTCAGCATCGACTGCAGGAACACGATCATCTCGAGGGCTCCTTGGCGGGCGGAGGCGCGCGGCGGCGGGCCGCTGCGCCCGGCCGGATCGATTCGGCGGAGGCGGGAGGGTACCCAGAAGCGGCCGGTCACTTCAACCGCTTCCGCGCCGCCGGCGGTTCGAGAAAAAGAAAGGGACGGCGCCACGCCGTCCCTTTCCCATGCCTCTCGCCGCGGCCGGCTACTTCCAGCCGGGGAACGGGTAGACGGCCTTCTTCTTCGCGGCCTGCGGCGGGTAGACCGTCTCGGACTTGCCGCCCTGGTACTGGATCACCGGCATCACGAGCTGGTTCTGGTTGGTGAAGCCCTCGTAGGTCTGGAACTTCACGTCGCCCATGACGCCGGACCACTTCCCGGTGGCGAGCGCGTCGCGGATCTTCTTCTTGTCCCCGCCCGCCTTGGCTGCCGTCTCGCCGACGATCATCATGGCCGCGTAGGCGCAGGCCGCGTGGTAGGTGGGCTTCTTGCCGAACTTGGCCTTGTAGCGCTCGGCGAACTCGGTGCGCCGGCCTTCGAGCTCTCCGGCGTCCACTGCGTCACCGAGAAGACCAGGTTCGAGATGTCCTTCTCGCCCTCGAACTGCGCCGTGTCGAAGCCGGCGCCGCCGCCCAGGAACGCCTGCGGCTTGAGCCCGATCTCGCGCGACTGCCGCATGAGCAGGATGGCGTCGGCGACGTAGGACACCATGAAGACCAGGTCCGGGTTCTGCGACTTGATCTTGCGTGAGCGTCGAGCGGTAGTCGGGCGCGCCCTTCTGGTAGGCCTCGTCGGCGACGATCTTGAGCCCCTTCTTCTGCGCGTAGTCCTTGCCGGCCGCTGGCGACCGAGGTGCCGAAGTCGGTGGACTCGTAGATGAAGGCGATCGTCTTCGGCTTGCCGAGGGAGAGGGCGGCGTCGAGGAGCGACTGCGCGTACTCGTGCGCCGGGGCGTTCAGGCGGAACACGTAGTCGTAGCCCTGCCGCGGTGATCTCCTCCTTGGCGGCGGCGGGGATCGACCTGCGGGACCTTGTACTGCTGCGCGAGCTTGGCGACCGCGTTGGCGCTGGCGGAGGTGTACGGGCCGACCACGCGCGGCCACCTCGTCGCCGGTGGCGAGCTGCTCCATGGCGCTCATGGCCATCTGCGGCTTGCCGGTGTCGTCCTGCTTCACGAGCGTCGACGTTGACGCCCTTCTTCTTGAGGTCCTCGACGGCCATGTCGACGCCGTTGGTGAGGTTCTCGCCGATGGGCGCCTCGGGACCGGTGATCGAGTTGATGAAGCCGACCTTCACCTGCGCCGCGCCCACGCCCGGAAGGGCGAGGGACAGCGCGGCGAGCAGCGCGAGCTTCCTGGTCATTGGATCGCTCCTGAACGGTTCTGGGCGGGTGCAGCAAGCAGATACTGATGCCTGAGATGGACGAAGGGCGCCCGGGCGATGTTCAGCCGGGCGCCCCTCGCGGAGCGAGCTAGAACTTCAGCTGGGACGAGACCGCGATCTGCGTCGCGTCGGTGTCAGTAGCCGTCGAGGTAGTCCGTCTCGACCTTGAGCGCCTCGACGCCGAACCGCCAGTACTTGCCGGCGTTGAAGAGCAGGCCGACCTGCATCTGGGTGTTCTTGGTGCGGATGGCGCGGGTCGCCGCCGGCAGGTCGCCGCGGGCGCGTGCCGGAGATCGCCCGGGTCAGGTCGCCCTCGTCGCCGTTGGCCTCGCCGTAGCCGGCGGTGATCCACACCTGCGGGCATCGGCTTGATGATCCCCTGCGACCCAGAAGCCGTCGCCGTCGACCTTGTTGAACCCGCTCACGGCGGTGGTGCCGACGGCCGGCGAGGCGATCGAGTTGTAGGTGTCGTCGGCGCCCTTGCTCTTGAACCACTCGCCCTTGACCTGGAGGTACTGGGTGAGGCTCAGGTCGACGTCGAGGCCGAGCAGGCTCTGGGTGACGTCCTTCTGGCCGGGCGGTGCCGTACGCGTAGCGGCGCTGACCGTAGTGGTAGCCGAGCCCGACGGTGCCGCTCACGTCCTTCGTCGGCTTGATGGAGACGGCGGCGCGTCCCTCGAAGTTCGGGGTGCGGGACCGGTTGCCGAAGCCGTAGTCGACCGGCGTGCCGGCGTCGGCCGGCGAGAGCATGGCGGCGGCCAGGCTCAGGCCGATCGACGTCGAACTGGCCGTTGTAGGAGACGCGGATCTGCGGCGCGCGGCGCCACAGGTTGCCGGCCTGCCAGAAGAGCGGATCCGCCACCCAGGCGAGCGACTCGGCGAAGAGCGGGTTCGACCAGGCCGTACTCCTGGCCGGCCGAGGATCGGCCCACTTCCCGTAGGAGGTGTTCCAGGTCGCGGTCATCGCGGCCAGGCGGAGCCGCATCACGCCGTTGTACCAGGCGGTGCTGGCGGTCGAGAGGTGGCCGCCCTTGAAGTCGAACTCGAGCACGCCGGAGAGATCGGCGCCGGTCCAGTTGTTGTCCTTCACCGCGAGGCGCATGCCGATGCGCGACTGGCGGGCGCTCATCAGGAAGGCGCCGCCCTCGTTCACGCGGGCCGCCTGGCCGGGGTAGTCGTGGGTCGTGAGGGCGTTGCCGTCCCAGAAGGCGTTGAGGAGCACGAAGCCGTACGGCGTCACCTTCACGCCCTCGTCGGCCTTCGCAGCCGGAGCCGGCGCCGGGCGGGGGCCGGGGCGGGCGCGGGCGGCGAGGCGCCGCGGCCGGGGCCGACTCCGCAGGCTTTGCGGGTTCGGGGGTCTGGGCGAAGACTGCCAGCGGCAGCGACAGAGCGAGCGCTGCCGCGGACAGCTTCTTCATCGCCTTCATGCGATTCCTCCAGCAGTTTTTCGGAGCACGGGTGTGCCCGGGGCCCAGCAGCAGATCAGCCCGGACGGGGGCCTCCTTCCTAGCACAACGAGCGAGCGGTCGACGCAGAAAAGACGCCGCAGCGCGGCAAAGTTTGCACCCGACGAGGGCCGGACATGACGCCGCAGTGACGAAATCTCGCAGGACTTGCGGTCGAGTCCTGAGCCGAGGGTCAGCGCCGAAGTGTCACAATCGTCACAGCGTCGCCACCTTCGTGACGGTCGCCGGAGCGGAACGCGCCCACGTAGGGCGACGCCGCGAGGTGCTCCCGCAGCGCCTGCTTGAGCGCGCCGGTCCCGTGCCCGTGGAGGATCAGGCAGTCGGGTTCACCCTCCGCGTAACAGACCGTCGAGGAAGCGGTCCACCGCGCGCAGCAGCTCCTCCACCCGCAGCCCGCGGACGTCGAGGCGGCGCTCCGTCGAGCGCGCCGCGGCCGGGCGCGCCGCGTCCGCCGCCGCGAGCTTCTCGCCGCGGCTGCGGGACAGGCCCGGCGTCTCGCGCCTTCCCCTGCAGCGGGACGAGATCGGAGACCGGGCGGCGGACCTTCAGCGCGCCGGCGCGGATCAGCGCCTCGCCACCGGCCACCTCGATCACCTCGCCCTCGTGGCCGAGCGAGGCGATGCGCACGCGCACGCCGGGGCGCACCTCGCCGCCCGGGAGCGCCTCCGGTCCCGCCTCGACGCGCGCCTGGGTGGAGCGCGCCGCCTGCGCCACGGTCTGGTGCCAGGCGTCGAGCTGCGCCCGCGCCTCGGCCGCCTTGCGGACGCTGGGCTGCGCCTGCAGCCGGGCCACCAGCTCCGCCACCTCGGCGCGGGCGGCCTCGATCTCCTCCGCGAGCGCCGCGCCCATCCGGGCGGCGGCCTCCCGCTCGGCGCGCCGCGCCGCCTCCTCCGCCGCCCGGGCCCGCTCCTCGGCCGCGCGGGCCGCGGCCCTCGCGTCCTCGGCGCCGCGGCGCTCCGCGGCGAGCCGGCCCCGCTCCTCGTCGAGCGCGCGGAGCGCCTCGCCGAGCGCGCCGCCCTGGCCGTGGCGTGCGGCGCGGGCGCGCTCCACCACCGCGGGCGGCAGCCCCACCCGCGCGGCCACCTCGATGGCCGAGGAGCTGCCCGGCGTCCCGAGGTGCACCTGGTAGGTGGGCTGGAGGCGCTCCGCGTCGAAGCCGACCCGCGCGTTGGCGTAGCGATCGTCGGTGAGCGCGAGCGCCTTCAGCTCGTCGAGGTGGGTGGTGACGAGGACGGTGGCGCCTCGCTCGACGAGCGCCTCGAGGATGGCGGCGGCCAGCGCCGCCCCCTCGCGCGGATCGGTGTCGGCGGCGATCTCGTCGACCAGCACCAGCGAGCCCGGCACCGCGCCGGCCAGCATGTCCTTCACCGCCGCGAGGTGCGCCGTGAAGGTCGAGAGGTCCTTGGCGAGGTCCCCGCGCTCGTCCACGGCCGCCTTCACCTCCAGGTAGAACGGCAGGCGCGAGCCCTCCGCCGCCGCCACCGGCAGCCCGGCCCGCAGCATCAGCGCCGAGAGCCCCACCGCGGTGATGGCCACGGTCTTCCCGCCGCCGTTCGGGCCGGAGACGATGAGCGCGCGCCCGGGGGCGCGAGCCGCACGTGGCTCGCCACCACCTTCTTCCCCTGCAGGACGAGCAGCGGGTGGCGGAGCGACAGGAGCTCGAAGCCGTCCGCCGCGCGGCCCACCTCGGGCGCGTGCGCGTCGAGGTCGGAGGCGAGGCGCGCCTCGCCCTCGAGCAGGTCGAGGCGGCCCAGCACCGCGAGGTCGCGGGCCAGCGCGCCCGAGCCCGCCGCCAGCGCCTCGGAGAGCTCGCGCAGGATCCGCTGCTCCTCCTCGGCCGCCATGGCGTTCGCGATGGCGAGCTCGTTCCCGAGCTCCACCATCGGCTCCGGCTCGACGAAGAGCGTCTGGCCCGACTGGGAGGCGTTGTGCACGATGCCGGGCACCTGCGCCGCGATCGCTCGCGAGCACCGGCAGGACGTAGCGCTCGTTGCGGATGGTGAAGTAGCGGTCGCGCAGGTGACGCTCCACCTCGGCGTCCCCGAGCAGCGCCTCCACCTGCGCCTTGAGCGCCCGGTGCAGGCCGCGCGCCGCGCTCGCGCGCCGCCGCCAGCGCCGGGCTGGCGCGGTCGGAGATGGCGCCGGACGGCTCGATGGCGCGCTCGATCCGGTCGGCGATCCCCGCGGAGGCGCTGAGCGGCTCGGCCACCGCCCACAGCCGCGGCAGCTCCAGGGCGCGCGCCGCCAGCGCCTCGCGGGTGCGCGCGGCGGCCCGCGCCAGCGCGGCGCACTCGCGGAGCGCGAGCGGCTCGAGGACGCCGCCCTTGGCGGCGCGATCGAGGTAGCCCTCCACGTCGGCCACGCCGCCGAGGGGGAGCGCGAGGCCGGCCTCGGACAGCGACCGCGCCTCGCCCACCCGGCGGAGCGCGTCCTCCACCGCCGCCGCGTCGGGGAGGAAGGACAGCGCCTCGGCGGCGCGGCGCCCGGCCGGGAGCCGGCACCTCGTGGACAGCGCCGCCAGCACCGCGGGCCAGCCGAGCTCGATGAGCGTGTCTTCGGCGCGCATGTGGGCGACTGACTACCCGGTATAGGGCCTGGGCGCCAGCGGGTCCGCGCGTGGAGCGCCGGCGCGCCGGGGGCCGGGAAGGGGCGGGCGCTCCCGGCTGTTATGGTTGCCGCGCCATGCGATACCTCCTCCCCGCCGCCTTGCTGCTCGCCGCGGCCTGCGCCTCCGGCGGCCGCTCCGCTCCGGCCGCGAAGGCCGCGAAGGCCCCCGCCCCCGTCGCCCCCGCGGCGCCCGCCGCCACGCCCGCCGTCCGCGCCCCGCGCCTCGACGTCCTGGTCGCGAGCGCTCGTACCCTGCGCGGCGCCGGCGACGCCGACGGGGCGCGCGAGGTGCTCGAGGTGGCCCTCACCCTCGCGCCCGCCTCCGACGCGGTGCGCCTCGAGCTGGCCGCGCACCTGGCGGCCGAGGGCCGCGAGCTGGAGCGCGCGGCGGAGCTGGTCGCCGCGGCGCGCCCGGGCGGCGGGGCGCGGGCGCTCGCGGTGGAGGGCCAGATCGCGGAGGTCCGCGGCGACGACGCGGCCGCGGCGGTCGCGTACGCGGCGTCGCTCGAGGCGGCGCCGGATCCCGACGTGCGGCTTCGCCGCGCGCTCGCGCTCGAGCGGCTCGGTCGCGGGGAGGAGGCGCTCCACGAGCTCCACCAGGCGAGCCGCGAGCGCCCCGGCGATCCGATGATCCGGTCCCGGCTCGCCGAGCGGTACGAGGCCGCCGGGCTCCTCGCGGCGGCGGAGGCCGAGCTGGTGGCCGCCGCGGAGAGCGCGCCGGATCGCGCCGCCGACTGGGACCGCCTGGCCCGCTTCTACGAGCGGGCGGGCCGCCCCGCCAAGGCGCGCGCCGCCGAGGCCAGGGCCCGCGACACGGTCGCGGCGCCGCCCGAGCGGAAGCTCCGGCCGCTGCTGCGGTCCGCCCGCTGAACGGTCGACCCTTCGCAGCACCTCTCAGGGTGGGGCGACCCTCCCCGGGCGACCCACGCTACCTGACACGCTCGGCGACCGCGCGGAGCCCTCACTCGCCGGGGCTGCCGGAGTCGAGCGCAGGCGTGCCGAGGGCACGGTCGACTGCCCAGGCCACCAGCCAGACCCGGGGGAGCCCAGCCGCGAGGCTGCCCGCCACCACCGCCCACGGTGGCGCCAGATAGACGAGGATCATCAAGCCCCCGGAGAAGATCCAGAAGGCGAACAGCACCCAGGTGAGGGTTCGCCGACGGTGCGCGGACGCCTCGAGCGCCACCCCCAGCATCGCGGCGATGATGCCGTTCACGACCGCCGCGGACACCGCCACCGTCCCCAGGATGGCGGTGCGATCCAGCGCCAGGAGGTCCCTGAAGAGCTCCCCAGCGTGGTCGAGGAGGAGGTAGGGCGGAGAGGTGAAGGCGGAGCGGCTGGCGAGCGCGTCGCACGCGAGGTGGATGCCGGCCGCGAGGGCCGCGAGGACGATTCCGTGGCGGCGAGGCGCCGGGGCGGTCACGAAGCGTGTGTAGCAGGTCCCGGCGCCGCGGCGCCACTCGCCGGGGCCGCCTGGTCGTCCACGAAACCGGTGCCTAGATTCGTCGCGGAGGTGAGGATCCCGTGCCGCGTCCTGCCGATAATCCGCTCGCGCGGGGTCACCTGCGCCTCGCCCCGGCGCCGCAGGATCGCGCGCGCGCCGAGCGGCGGGTGATGCTCGTAGCCCGGGGCCTCGCCGCCGCCGCCCTCCTCACCTGGCTGGCGCTGCTCGCCTGTGTCGCGGCGGCGGTCGCCCTCCTGCCGCTGCTGTGGCGCGGCGCGCCGCTGGGCCGGAGACTCCGCCCGCCGGCGCCCCGCGAGGCGCGTATCATCCCGTTCCAGTCCCGCCGCCAGGCGCTCCCGCGCTGACGCCGGGCCAGGGCGGAGGCTCGCGTGCGGATCGGCATCGTCACCGAGTACTATTACCCGAGCGTCGGGGGCATCCAGGAGCACGTCCACAACTTCGCGCGCGAGGCGCGGCGGCTCGGCCACACCGTCAAGATCATCACCTCCGAGATGCCCGAGCTGCGCCGGAGCGGGGAGGACGTGCCGGCGAGCGCCGACGTCATCCGGGTGGGCGCGAGCCTGCCGGTCTTCAACAACGGCGGGCTGGGCCGGGTCACCGGCGGCACCGGGGTGGGCGCGGCGGTGCGCGAGGTGCTGGCCCGCGAGCAGTTCGACGTGGTGCACGTCCACGCGCCGCTCACGCCGGTGCTGCCGCTCATCGCCATCCACCACGCCACCGGCCCGGTGGTCGGCACCTTCCACACCCACTTCGAGCCGGGGCTGCTGTTCCGGCTCCTCCGCAAGCGGCTGCAGCGCTACCTCGACCGGCTCGACGCCGCGGTGGCGGTCTCCCGCGCCTGCCTCACCGCCTTCCAGGATCGGCTCCAGGCCGACTTCCGGATCATCCCGAACGGCGTGGACGTGGAGCGGTTCTCGCGCGGCCGGCCCATCCGCCGCTACACCGACGGCAAGCTCAACGTCCTCTTCGTGGGCAGGCTCGAGCCGCGCAACGGCCTCGACCGGCTCATCACCTCGTTCCACCGCACCTGGCGGCAGATCGGGGCGCGGCTCATCGTGATGGGGGACGGGCCGCTCATGCCCCGCTATCGTGCCATGGTGCCGGACGAGATGGCCGACGACGTGATCTTCACCGGACGCGTGCTGGAGGCGCGGCCGGACTGGTACGCCACCGCCGACGTCTACTGCGCGCCGGCCCGCATCGCGAGCTTCGGCGTGACGCTCCTCGAGGCGATGGCGGCCGGGAAGCCGGTGCTCGCCGCGGACATCGACGGCTACCGGGAGGTGCTGACGCACGGCCGGGAGGGCGAGCTGATCTCCGGGGACGACGCGGCCGCCTGGTCGCGCGCCATGGTGCGGCTGGCCCGCGAGCCGACCCGGGCCGCGACCTACGCCGAGCGCGGCCGGCTCACGGTGCAGCGCTACGCCTGGCCGGTCGTGACGCGCGAGGTGCTCGGCCTGTACCGCGCGATCGGCGTGCGGGGCTGAGGGCGGCGCCGTGCCTGCCGGTAAGCGGCTCCTCGTCGCGCTCGCGGTCGGCGCCGGCCTCTCGCTGCTCCTCGGCGCGGCGTGGCTGGCGCGAGCGGGTCACCCCCGGGCCGGGCTCGCGCTCGGTCTCGCCACGGCGCTCGCCGCCGTCGCGGCGCTGCAGGCGCTCTGGGTCCCCTTCGACCTGACCGGCCGGAGCCTCCGGCGCGGCCCGCGCGGCGCGCGGCGCGTGGCGCTCACCTTCGACGACGGCCCCTCGGACGACACGCCGGCGGTCCTCGACGCGCTCGAGCGCGCGGGCGCGAAGGCCACCTTCTTCGTGCTGGGCGAGGCGGCGCGGCGCCGGCCCGACCTCGTGCGCGAGATCGCGCGCCGCGGCCACGAGGTGGCGCTCCACGGCCACACGCACGCGAAGCTCCACGCGGCGGGTCCGGCGCGCGTGGCGCGCGAGCTCGATCGCTGCGCGGCGGCGATCCGGGACGCCGGCGTCGGGCCCTCGCCGCTCGTTCCGCGCGCCCCACGGCTTCCGCGGCCCGTTCCTCGGGCCGGCGCTCCGCGCCCGCGGCCTCACGCTGGTGGGCTGGACTCGCGGCGTCTTCGACACCGCGCGCCCCGGCGCCGAGGTGATCGTCGAGCGCGCCTGCCGGCGGATGCGGCCGGGCGAGATCCTGCTCCTGCACGACGGCTGCGCCACCCCGGGCATCGACCCGCGGCGCGACCAGACCGCCGCGGCGGTGCCGGAGAATCGTCGCGCGCTGGCGCGCGGGCGGGTACCGGCTGGTGACGGTGAGCGAGCTGGCCGCGCCGGGCGAGCCGGCGCACCCGGGCGTGGCCGCGGGCGGAGGGTGAGGGTGGGGCGACGGCTCGAGCGCATCCGGAGCCTCGCCGCGGAGGCGCCCGCCCCCGCGGCGGAGGAGCGCCCCGGCCGACAGCGCGCGCTGCGCCTGGCGGGCCTCGGGCTGGTGGTGGTCCTGGCGGTCGTCGCGGCGCGCCACGTGGACCTGCGCGCGGTCGGCGCGGTCATCGCCCGCGCCTCGCCCGGGCTCCTCCTCCTGGCGATCGGGGCGAACCTCCTCTCCCTCGCCGCGCACACGCGGCGCTGGATGGCGGTGGTCCGCACCCCGGGCACGCGGCTCCGGTTCCGGGACGCCTTCGCCGCGGTGGTGGGCGGGTTCGCCGTGGGCGTGGTGGTCCCCGCCCGCGCCGGGGACGTGGTCCGGGCGGTGCTGCTCGCGCGCCACGCGAGGCTGCCGGTGGCCTCGGTGCTGGCCGCGGCGGTGCTCGACTACGTGGTCGGAGCGGCGGCGCTCGTGCCGCTGCTCGCGCTCCTCGCGCTCGTGACGCCGCTGCCCCCCTGGGCGGTGAAGGCGCTGCTGATCTTCGCGGCGGTCGCCGCGGTGGGCGCCGCGGCCGCCTGGCTGCTTCGCCCGCCGCGCGGGCGCCACCTCGCGCACCACGGCGCCGGGCTGGTGGCGCGGCTCCGCGGCGGGCTCGCCGCGGCGCACGAGCCGGGCGCGATCGCGAGGGCCTTCGCGTGGGCGCTCTGCGGCTGGGGGGCGGAGGTGCTCATCGCGTTCTTCGCGCTCGCGGCGGTGGGCCTGCCGTCCACGGTGCCGATCGCGACGCTGGCGGTGATCGCCTCGACCGCCGCCAACGTGGTGGCGGTCTCGCCCGGCAACACCGGCCCGTTCGAGGTCGCGGTGGTGCTGGCGCTGATGGGCCTCGGCGCGCCACGCGAGCCTGCCCTCGCCTTCGCCCTGCTCTACCACCTCGTGCACCTCGTGCCGGTGGGGCTGATGGGCGGCGCGGTGCTCCTGCGCGAGGCGCGGCAGGGGCCGGTTCCGGCGCCGGCTCCGCGCGAACGCGACGCGGCCTCCGGCGGATGAGGGGAGACGCCGCGGGGAACTCGCGCCCGGCCCCGGCGCGGTAGAAGATCGTCCGACGGCGCCGCCCACCGGAGCCTCCCGGACGATCCCATGCCCCGCTCTCCCCGCCCCGCCCGAAGGCCCGCCCGCGAGGGCGCCTCGAGGCCGCGCCGCCCACGCGCCACCGTCCGCTCCGGCCTCGACGTGCTGGCCGCGCGCCGGTTCGGGCCGCTCCGCCGCCGGACCGTCGGCCTGGTCTGCAACCCCACCGCGGTGACGCGCGACCTGGTCCACGCCGCCGATCTGCTGCACGCCGCGCCGGGCGTCCGCCTCGCGGCGCTGTTCGGGCCGGAGCACGGCGTCCGCGGGGACGCGCAGTACATGGCGGCGGTGGGCGGCGAGCGCGACCCGCGTCACCGGGCTCCCGGTGCAGCCTCTACGGCGAGACCGCCGAGTCGCTGACGCCGCCGCCCGAGGCGCTCCGCGGCGTCGACGCGCTGGTCTTCGACATCCAGGACGTCGGGACCCGCTACTACACCTACCAGGCGACCCTGGGGCTCTGCATGGAGGCCGCCGCGGCCGCGCGGCGTCGCCGTTGGTGGTGCTGGACCGCCCGAACCCGATCGGCGGCGCTGCTGGTGGAGGGGCCGCGGCTCCGGCCGGGCTTCGAGAGCTTCTGCGGCCTGCACCGACCTCGCCGTCCGGCACGGCATGACCGTCGGCGAGCTGGCGCTGCCTCTTCCGGGCCGAGCGCGGGCTCGACGTCGAGCTCGAGGTGATCGACTGCGAGGGCTGGCGCCGCGACGTACTGCTTCGCGAGACCGGGCTGCCCTGGGTCTTCCCGTCGCCCAACATGCCCACGCCCGAGACGGCCCTGGTCTACCCCGGCATGTGCCTGCTCGAGGGGACCAACCTCTCGGAGGGTCGCGGCACCACCCGGCCGTTCGAGCTGTTCGGCGCGCCCTGGCTCGACGCGGGCCGCCTCGCGGAGGACCTCACCCGCGAACGGCTGCCGGGCGTGGCCTTCCGGCCGGCGAGCTTCGTGCCGACCTGGGACAAGCACGCCGGTGTGCGGTGCCACGGGGTGGAGCTGTTCGTCGCCGACGCGGCTCGGTTCCGGCCGTTCCGCACCGGCCTCGCCTGCGTGGCGCACGCGCGCGCGCAGGACACGGCACGCTTCGCCTGGCGCGCCGAGCCCTATGAGTTCGTGGCCGACGTGCCCGCCTTCGACCTGCTGTGCGGCTCGGCCCGGGAGCGGGAGGGGCTGGAGGCGGGCGCCACCGTCTCGGAGCTGGCCCGCGCCTTCGCCCCGGAGGAGCGCGCCTTCGCGGCACGGCGTCGCCCCTACCTGCGCCATCCCGCGGTGGGATAGGCTCGCCCCGCATGGCGCCCCACCGCGAGATCGCGCTCCTGGGCGGCTCCTTCGACCCGCCCCACGTCGCCCACGTCATGGCGGCGTGGTGGGCGCTCGCCACGCAGGGCGTCTCCGAGGTGTGGCTGCTCCCGTCCTACCGCCACCCCTTCGGCAAGGCGCTCGCGCCGTTCGAGGACCGGGTCCGGATGTGCGAGCTCGCCACCTCGGCGATCCGCGGCGCGCACGTCTGCACCGCCGAGGCGGAGCTGGCGGACGACCCGCTGGTCGGGAAGACCGCCCGGACGCTCGAGCACCTCGCCGCGAAGCACCCCGCCTACCGCTTCGCGCTGGTGGTGGGCGCGGACATCCTGCCCGACACCGACAAGTGGTACCGCTGGGACCGGGTGAAGGAGCTCGCGCGCGTGATCGTGGTCGGGCGCGAGGGGCACCCGCCGGTCCCGGGCGCGCCGACGCTGCCGCGGATCTCCTCCACCGAGATCCGGGCCCGCATCGCCCGCGGCGAGGAGGTGACCGGGCTGGTGCCGGAGAAGGTCCGGCGCTTCGTCGAGGAGCGGGGGCTGTACCGCTGAGGGCCGGCCGGACTCAGCCGGCCAGACGCTCGATCGCCAGGAAGCGATCCCTCCGAATTCTCAGCCGATCCGCGGCTGGTACCCCCGGCGGGGTGGTGCTATCGTGCGCCGCTTCGGAGGAGGCGGATGCACGAAATTCGCGTGCGCGCAGCAGGTCTCGCACGGTGGCCGTGGCTCCGGCTCGGGGACTCCTCGTGGATTGCGATCTGCGCCTGGCGACCGCGCTGAAGGTCTGGCTGGTGAGCGCGCAGACGCTCATCGCGCTCGCCCCGATGCCCGCCGACGACGAGCTGTTCGTCTCCACCGCCGTGTCGATCCTGCGGGGAGAGTGGCTCGGCCAGTTCAGCAGCTTCACGCTCGTGAAGGGGCCGGGGTACTCCCTCTGGCTGGCGCTGAATCAGCTCATCGGAGTGCGGCTCCTCGTGTCGCAGGCGGTCCTCTACGCGATCGCCTGCGCGGTGCTGGCTCGCGCGCTTCGCCCTGCGATCCCCGCCCGCTCGCGAAGAGCGCTCCTCTTCCTGGCGCTGCTCTTCAACCCCGCGACGTGGGCCGATGGACCCGCCACGAGGGTGATCCGGGAGGGCATCTACTCCAGCCTCACCCTCCTGGTGCTCGGACTCGCCATCGGGGCGGCGCTTCGCCTGAAGGACGCACCGCGGCGGGCGACGCTCTGGGCCGCATCCGCTGGTGTCACCGGCGCACTGTTCGCCTTGACGCGAGAGGAGGGGATCTGGCTCGCGCCGTCCCTCGCGGTCATCGTGGCCGTGGGCTTGCTCGGCGCCTGGCGCGTCGGCTGGCGGCGCTTGATCGTACCCGCCGTGACGGCAGCGCTGGCGTACGCGATCCCGCTCACAGCGGTCGCGGCGATGAACCTCGCGAAGTACGGCGTGTTCCAGCTCGGCGAGACCCGGGCCGCATACTACAAATCGGCGTATCGGGCGCTCACGCGGGTCGAGACCGAGCGCTGGAATCCCTACGTCCCCGTACCGCGTGAGGCCAGGGCCAAGATCTTCGAGGTGAGCCCCGCGTACCGCGAGATAGCTCCGTACCTGGAGGAGCACGCGCCGGGCTGGACCGTCCACGGCTGCAAGCTTCTCAAGGTCTGCGACGACATCGCGGGCGGCTGGTTCATGTGGGCCTTCCGTGATGCGCTCGAGCGCGCGGACAAGTACGCGGACGCCAGCAGCGCGCGCGCCTGGTATGAACGGCTCACGCGCGAGATCGACGATGCGTGCGAGAGCGGGCGACTGCGGTGTCGGCCCAGCGGCCTGATGGCGTCGTTGCCGGTGTTCAGAGCCACGTACCTCGAACCGCTGGCGTCTGCGCTCCTCCGCGCCGCGCGCTTCATCGCGACATTCGACGGGGTGACGCCGTACCCCGGGACGACGCCATACCCGGGGCCGCGCGCGTCGGACCAGATGGACATCGCCTGGTTCGAGCGCGTCACGCACGAGAGCGTGCCGCCCGCCTTCATCCAGATGCACGGCGTCGTGAAGAGCCGCCTGGGAGAGATCACGGCCTCCGTCGTCGACCCGAGGGTGCGCGCCGCGCAGGCGTCCATCGAGCGGACCTCGCTCGCATCGGCCGGGCGTTCCTCCGACGCCGGCGCATCCTTCACGCGCTTCAGCGTAAAGACGACGTGCATGGTGGGGTGCCTGCTGGTGCTGCGCACCCGCGACGGTCACGCCCTCGCCGTGCCGATAGAAGCCGAGACCGGGGCCTCCGACGACGAGAACCTGGCGTGGACCACCGAGGAATTCCTCAGCGGAGCGGTGCCGACCACCGATCAGGACGCCCGCACCGGCAGGCTGGTGGTGCTCGCGGCGGTGACGCGTGCGTACGCCGTGGGCACGCCCGTGCTCCTCCTGGCCGCCGTCGCGCTGCTCGTCTGGAGGCTCGTTCGTGCAGCCCGCAGCCGGGCGTCCCCGGTCCTCCTGCTGATCCCGCTGTCGCTGCTCCTGGCCGTCTCCGTGCGGTTGCTGATGCTGGGGATCCTGGACGTGAGCACCTTCCCGGCGATCAACGTCACCTATTGCGCGCCCGCCTATGGCGTGCTCGTCGCCTTCGTCGCGGTGGTGCTGGTGTCCTCGCGACCGGACGCCTTCGACGACAGGCCTGCCCCCCCTGCCTCCCGAGGTGACCCTTGAGCGTCCGCTCGAACCTCACGCCCGACCTCGAGCCGGCCACGGTCGCGGGCGAGGGCCCGTACGTCTCGATCGTGATCCCGTGCCTGAACGAGGCGAAGACCCTGGGGGCGGTCGTCGAGAAGGGCCTGGCGGCGTTCGACCGGCTCGGCGTGCGCGGCGAGATCGTGGTCGCCGACAACGGCTCGACCGACGGCTCGATCCAGATCGCGGAGGCGGCCGGCGCTCGCGTCGTCCATGTCACCGCTCGCGGCTACGGGAACGCCCTTCGCCACGGCATGCGCGCGGCCCAGGGGAAGCTGCTGGTGATGGGGGACGCGGATGACACCTACGACTTCGGCGAGATCGATCGGTTCATCGCCGCGTACGAGGGGGGCGCCGAGCTGGTGATGGGCACGCGGCTGCCGCCCGGAACCATCCTTCCCGGCGCCAATCCCTGGCTGAACCGCAACCTCGGGACGCCGGTGCTCACCTTCGTCCTGAACCGGCTGTTCGGGACGCGGATCCGCGACGTGAACTGCGGGATGCGCGCGATAGATCGGGAGCCGTTTCCGCGCGATGGAGCTTCGCGCGGAGGGGATGGAGTTCGCCTCGGAGATGCTGATCAAGGCCGCGGTGATGGAGCTCGCGATCGCCGAGGTGCCCATCACGCTGCATCCGGACCGCCGCGGGCGGCCCCCGCACCTGCGACGCTGGCGAGACGGCTGGCGGCACCTCGAGTTCATGCTTCTCCACGCCCCGGACCAGCTCCTGTTCCTGCCAGGGCTCGTGGCTCTGCTGCTGGGGCTGCGCCCTGGCGGTCCCGGTCAGCCTGGGCCGGCCCAGCTGTTCGGCCGGACGTTCGACTTCCACTTCCTGTTCCTCGGCGGGACGCTGTCGCTCATCGGCCTTCAGGGCATCGTCGGCGCCATCCTCGTGCGCGACGTTGCGCACGGGAAGGTGCTTCATCCGAACCGCTTCCTGTCGATGGTCGCGGACAGGCTGACGCTCATGCGCGGGCTGCAGGCGGCGGCGCTGCTGTTCCTGCTCGGGCTGGCGGCAGACGGCTTCGTGCTCTGGAGATGGGTCGCCGAAGGCTTCGGCACGCTGCTCGAGCCTCGGAACAGCGTGGCGGGCTTGCTCCTGATGGCGGCGGGCGCCGAGCTGGGCCTGTGTGCCTTCTTGCACGCGGCGCTCCGCCGGCACGCATAGAGCGACGCGTGGCCGTGAGGACGTCATGAAGACCGACGAGACAGCCTACGCAGAGCGACTGGTCCGCGCGCAGCAAGCGCCCTGGAAGCGCCTCCTGGACGTCCAGCGGCCCTACCGCAATCACCTCCGCTCGCTGAAGCTGGGCCGCACGCTCGACCTCGGCTGCGGCATCGGGCGGAACCTCGCGGCGCTCGGAGAGGGCGGGATCGGCGTCGATCACAATTCGGACGCCGTCGAGATCGCTCGTGGCCGGGGGTTCCGAGCGTTCACGCCGGACGAGCTGCGGCGATCACCCGAGGGAGCCCCCGGGGCATTCGACTCGCTCCTGTTCGCTCACGTCGCGGAGCACCTGAGCCGCGAAGGGGCGGTCGCCCTGCTGCGCGAATACCTCGGGCTGATCTGGCCGATGGGCCGCGTGCGTGATCGTCACGCCCCAGGAGCACGGGTTCAGGAGCGATCCGACGCACGTTGAGTTCATGGACTTCGTCTGCGTCGCGGTCATCGTCGAGGCCCTCGGACTCGAGCTGGTGAAGCAGTACTCGTTCCCGCTCCCGAGGCCGTTCGGTCGGGTGTTCAAGTACAACGAGTTCGTCACGATCGCGTGCAAGCGCCCCGGGCGCGACGGCGGTGCCCCAGCGTGACGGCCGCACCGTGGCTCTCGGTCATCATGCCGACCTACAACGGCTCGCGGTACGTGGGGCATGCGCTGGAGAGCGTGCGCGATCAGCAGGCCGAGGGGATCGAGGTCCTGATCGTCGACGACGGATCCTCCGACGCGACGCTCGACATCGTCCGAACCTTCGAGGGCTCGCTCTCCATTCGGAGAATACCGCACGATCCGGGCGGCAACTGGGTCCGCGCGAGCAACGCCGGGCTCCGCGAGGCCCGGGGGCGCCACGCCTGCTTCCTGCATCAGGACGACCTCTGGCTCCCCGGGCGGCTGTCGATCCTGCGGCGCGCGATCTCTCGGGATGCTCCGGCAGGTTCGGTTCTTCGTGCACCCCGCGCGCTTCGTGGGGCCGGACGGAGAGCACCTCGGGTCGTGGCGATGTCCGCTCGAGGATGGCCTCGTGGAGCCCGAGGCGTTCGTGGAGCACCTGCTGGTGCAAAACTTCATCGCGATTCCCGTCACCCGTCTTCGACACCCACCTGGCGCTGCGCATCCGGGGGACTCGACGAGTCCCTCTGGTACACCGGCCGACTGGCATCCTCTGGCTCCGGCTGGGCGCCGCGGGCCCGGTCCGGTTCCTGGGCCAGCCGCTTGCCGCTTTCCGCTGTTCACCCCGAGTCTCAGAACGGCGGCGCGTCGTACCCACTTCGAGGAGTTGCTGCTGCAGCTGACGACGGTCCTCGAGCGGCACCTGGAGAGTTGGTCCGTCCAGGGCCGAAGGAGGCGATCGGTCCAGCGCGCGGCCGAGCTCTCGGTGAGGGTCAACGCCGCGCTCGGCGCCCTGTCCCGCGGACAGGAAGGGCCCCCGCCGTGGCGGCTCGGGGCGGAGCTCCTGGCCCTCGGCCCCGCGGGTTGGCGCCGCTATCTCCGCGATTCGCGGATCGTCGATCGCGTCCTGCCCCGGGCGCGTCTCAGGCTGCGGAGACCCCGTCCCGTGGGGACCGTGCTGGGGGGCAGATGACTCGGGAGCGAGAAGTGCTTCATCGACCATCCTCTCCGGCCATCTTTCAGAACACGGCCTTGATGCTCCTCACATCGATCAGGATGCTGGCTGGACGCCGCCATTCCATTGAGCGCCCATGCCGACCAGGTTTACGATGACGGGCTGTACGCCAGGTTGGCGCAGTCGATACTGCGCGGCGAATGGCTCGGTACGTTCGACCAGACCACGCTCTTCAAGAACCCTGGTTACCCACTCTGGATCGCGGCGACCCATGCGCTGGGTATTCCACTTCTGCTCGCGCAGTCGGCGCTCCACGCCGTCGCTGGGCTGATCTTCGTGGCAGCAATGCGCCGGGTCGGGCTTCCACGCGTGATCGCCGTGGGACTCTACGCACTCTACCTGTTCGATCCGTTCGTCGAGGTGCGGCTCCTGCGCGAAGGGGTCTTCGGCAGCTTGCTGGTGCTGACCGTCGCTGCCGCTGCAGCGCTTTCCACCAGGCTCCGATCCTCCAGGCCGGCGATATGGCCCGCCATGGGCCTCGGCGTCGCGACGGCGGCGACCTGGCTGATGCGCGAGGAGAGCGTGATGGTGCTTCCCGCCATCCTCATCGTGCTTGCACCAGCTGTATTCCGGGCATTGAGGGACGCCGGCTGTACACGGGAGCGCGCCACGATCGCAGGCGTGCTCATGGTCCCTGCCCTGGTCGTCTTCGCCGCGATCAGCGCCGTCTCGTTCGCAAATCTCCGGGCATATGGAGTCTTTCGGATCAGCGATCAGGCCGCCTCCCCGTACTCGAGAGCGTCCGGGGCCATCCTGAGCGTCAGGCACGCACATCCGATCCCGTATCTGCTGCTCCCTGCGGATGTCCGCAGCCAGCTTTACCGCGCAAGCCCGAGCTTCGGGTCTCTCGCGCCATACATCGATGGCAACATGGGATCCGTCTTGGATCGCGTGGGCTGGAAACGCCGCACGTGCGAATCCTATCCGCACATTTGCGGGGACTTCGGAGGCAGCTGGGCCATCTTCGTGTTCCGGCACGCGGTACATGACGCAGGCCACTACCGAACTGCAGAAGGCGCGGATCGATTTCTCGAGTCCGTCGCAGGCGAGATCGATGCGGCATGCAGAGCAGGCGTGCTCTCATGCCGCGACGGGCGATCGCCGACGTTTCTGGAGCTAGGGCCGGGCGATCTCGCGCGGATCCGTCACTACACCGTGTTGGGTGCCACGATGGGTCCTGCAGTTCCCGGTGAGTGATTACGTCTACAGCGATTCCGATTGAAGTCCCACCTCGCCGGCGGGGCGCGCATGTTCGCCGAGCTCACCGGCAGCCCCGTCCGGCCAGCCCGAGCTTGACTCGAACAACGAGGCCGAGCCACGGGCTGAAGGTAGGCTCGCGGTGTTCCGCGCATCGACGACTGTCTACCAGGCCATCCTCTCCCCGCTGGCGGCGCTCGCGCTGGTTCTCCTCGTCGCCTGGCTGATGGTTTCCTTGGTTCGGCGGGACTTGCCCGCACTCCTCGTGGTCGCCCTCGCGCTGCTCGTCGGCATAGTTTCGAGGATTGCGCTCCTCGGATACATGCATGCGATGTTCTTCCCGGCGTTCGGAAATTGGCCGTCGTACGTGACGCCGCTCTACCCGATGCTCCTGCTCTTCGTTGGTGTCACGCTGGCCGGCTCGGCCATCGAAGCCATTGCCATGCTGAAGACGGAGAAGGCGCGGCGCTTCGTCGAGGAGCGGGGACTGTACCGTCGCTGACCCGCCGGCGCGCGGGCCGGTCAGCCGTTCCACCGCCGGAGGACGCGGGCGCCGTGCTCGTGGCCGAGCACGCTCACGGAGGCGGTGTCGAGGGCGAGGAGCCGTCCCTCGCGCGGGTCGAGGCCGAGCCAGCAGGCCGCCAGGACACGCAGCACGTGGCCGTGCCCGAATAGCGCCACGTCTCCGCCGGCGCCGGACGCCTCGTCGATGAGCGCGGCGGGCACGGGCGGCGACCTCCTCGATCGACTCGCCCCCCGGCACGCCGTCCGACCAGATGCTCCAGCCCGGCACCTCCCGCTGGATGTCGGCGCGGGTGCGCCCCTCGTACGCGCCGTAGTCCCACTCGAGGAGGTCGGCGGTCCGGCGGGCACCGCCGGCGAGGCCGGCCAGCCGGCACGTGTCGAGGGCGCGGCGGAGCGGGCTCGAGAGGACGAGCGCGAAGCTGCGTCCGGCGAGGCGCTCGCGGAGCGCCGTGGCCTGCTCCACGCCGGCGGGGGTGAGCGGCAGGTCGGTGCGGCCGGTGTGCCGGCCGGTGCGGCTCCACTCGGTCTCGCCGTGGCGGACGAGCCAGAGGTCGGGTGGTGGGTCGATCATCGCGTCTCTCGTACTCCCGGGCCGCCGCCTCTGCACGCGGCGCGTGCGCCGTCGGCGGCTACCCGGTCAGGCGCCTCCGCCCACGCTTACGGCCCGCGCCCTTCGGCCCGCCCACCGCCGCCATCACCGCCTCCGCCCGCGCGCGCTCCAGGCCGCCGCGCAGGGCGATCTTCACCAGTCGTCGCGACAGCAGCCGGTACGCCTCGGCCGCGTCGCCGCGCAGCGCGCGGGCCTGCCGCCGGACCACCTCGGCGTCGCCGCGCGAGGCGGGGCCGGTGAGCGCGCCCGGGAGACCGCGCTCGGCCAGGTTCTCCACGGCGCCCCGCAGGAGCGGCACCAGCGCTCGCAGCGCCTCGTCGGGCGGGGCACCGGCGCGGACCCAGGTCTCGGAGGCCAGGTCGGCGAGCGCCATCACCAGGTTCGAGGCCATCACCGCCGACGCGTGGTAGAGCACGCGCCGCGCGGCCGGCACGCGGATGGGCCGCAGGCCGAGGTCCCTGGCGGCGCGGGTGAGCAGCCGCCGCGCCGCGGGGCCGCCGTCCACCGCCGCGGCCGCGCCGGGGAGGAACCCGCCGCCGGCGAGCGCCTGGAGCGGGTGGAGCGAGCCGGGCAGGCCGCCGCGGGCGCGCGCCGGGGCGAGGACCTCGAGGCCGAGCGCGCCGGCGCAGTGGGCCACCACCTGACCGCGGCGCAGCGTCGGCAGCGCCATGGCGAGCGCCTCGCCCACCACCGAGTCCGGGACGGCCAGCACGAGGAGCTCGAGGTCGCCGAGCGCGGAGAGGGGGAGGGGCTCCGCGCCGAGGCGGCGGAGGCGCGCCCGGCCCTTGCCGCTGCGGGCGTGGCCGGCCACGCGCCAGCCGGCGGCCCGGAGGCCGGGGACGAGGGCGGAGGCGAGGCGGCCGGCGCCGAGGACGAAGGCGGAGGGCATGCGGGGAGTGTCGCGCGGCGAGCGCGGAGTGTCACGCGTCGCCGCGTCAGACGGGGGTCCCTCGACTCCGCTCGCCCTGCGGGCTCGCTACGCTCGGACGACCGGAATCGGGTGGGCTCGGCGCCGAGGGGAGCGGCCTCGCGGTCGCGGGACGCATGCGCGGGCGTGAACACCAGCCCGCCCGCGCCCAGGCCAGCCGCACCGATCCACTGGTGCGTTTCGATGCAACCAGGGTTCAGGCGCGCGCGGGGGAGGCACACTGTCTCGCCATGAGATGAGGTAACCCCGGCACTGACCGACCACACGGCAGGCGGCGCGGCGCTCATCCGCGGGCAGGAGGGCTGAGGTTCCGCAGCGTAGCGTCATCCGCGGGTGAAGGTAACCTCGATGCCAGCCGATCTGAGCGCTATCGAGGTTACCGTGCGGACCGCGTGTGGCCGTCCTCGGCGGTAGCGTCATCGCCAATCCGGGTCTATGCCGCGGCAGCACGGTGACCGGTTCGCACTGGGATGACGGTTCAGTACCGGGAATCCATCGAAGCGGCAGACCGCTGGCTCGACGCGCGGGGCGGATGAGCGGCTGGCGGAGGTGACGCTGGCGCCGCGTTCGTCTCCTGCACGAGAGGAGCGCCCGTCGAAGCGGCGGATACCGGTCATGGCCGGTCGTCGCCCGACTGTTATCGCCCGCCTTGAGGGAAGCCGAGCGCGCGTCATCAGCTTGCGAACGTCGCCATGCTCGTCGTGGAGCTCGTGCTCAGTGTACGCGCTGTTCACGGTGCGGTCGATGGCACCTGTGCTCTCGCCGCTGCCAGTCTCTATCTCACGACGCCGTTCGGTCTTCGGCGTCAACCGCTTCGTCAGGACCGAGAACCACGTCATGTCGGCCCTGCCGCGCTCAACTGGGCGGGCCTCAGGCTGCTGCGCGAGGCGAGGGTCGATCCGGGGTCGCGAACGGCGAGTGGGACTCGGCGGGCGCGTTGCTGCGCCAGCTAACGCTCAGCACGGCCCCGGGGGTGTCCGATGTGGATCGCGGCTACCCACGCGCTGGGCATTCCACTCGTGATCGCGCAATCGCGCGCTCCACGCCGCGCTGGGCTGCTCTTCGTGGTCGCGTTGCGGCGAGTCGGGCTGCTGCTCCGCGACGACGTTTCCTGGCCGTTGCGATGTTTCGTCGCCGATCGCGGGGCGACGCCGTTCCGTTGCAGGACATCGCTGAGGTCGGCGAGCACCGCCGTTGCGAAGGCTGGGGCACCGAGCTACTACCACAGCGTCCTCGAGCTTGTCCTCCACTCGGCACGTCACGTCAGCGGCATTCCGGGAACTCTCCTGCTCGTCGCGGGCGTCTTGGCGGCCGGCGCTGCGTCGTGGCGCCTGGCGGAACGACCCGCTGCGTGAGGCCAGTCGCCCTACTTCTCTGGGCACATCTGCTGCGTCCTCGTCAGCTACGCCGCGCTCATCGTCAGGTCCACCAACCGGATCTCGCGCGGCACGACCCCGATCGTCTGGACCGTACATCGGAGCTGGATCGCCATCTACGTCGGCGCATGGTAGGGCCGCTCAGGGAGCGAACGCGTCAGCGTCTCCCAACGACTGCCGTGGCGTTACCTCCGTAGTGACCTCCGTGGCGTTTCTCGGTCACGACCTCCTCATCGCCTTCGATGGTGGGCAGAGCTATGCCGCGCATGCTCGCCGACCTCGGCACCTTCGACGATCCGCTGTTCCTGCGGCCGCTGAAGGGGCCGGGCGACATGCCGTCGTGATCCCCTGATCCCCGGGGCGAGCGCCCGCCCGTCCCCTTGCCAGTGCGGGCGTGGCCGGCCAGGGCGTCACCGGGCCCGGGTCAAAGGGGCGAAGGCGAGCCGACGGCGCCGGGGACCGAGGCGGAGGGCACTCGACGCGAGTGCCCGCGCGACGATCGATGGCGTGCGGCACGACGCCGCCGGGATCGCGACATCCTCGCGGGCGCGGCTACGCGCGAGACGCGCGCGCTGGCGTGAAGACCAGCCCGTCCTCGCCGGCCGTCACCCGCACCGCGTCGCCCTGGCCGACCTCGCCCGCCAGGATCCGCTCGGCCAGCGGCGCCTCCACCAGCCGCTGGATGGCGCCGCGCATAGGGCGGGCGCCCAGGGAGGGATCCCAGCCGCCGTGGTCGAGCAGGAAGTCCACCGCGCCGTCGTCGGCCGCGAAGCGGATCCGCCGCTCGGCCTCGAGCCGCCGCGAGGACTCCTCGAGCAGGAGCTTCGCCACCCGCGCCACGTCCTCGCGCGAGAGGGGCGAGAGCACCAGCCGCTCGTCGAGCCGGTTCCACAGCTCAGGCGGCACGGCCGCCCGCGCCGCGCCGAGGGCGCGGTCCTCGCGGGGCGCCGCGCGATCCGCCGCGCCGAAGCCCATGGCGCCGCCGGAGGTCCGTCCGATCTCGGCGGCGCCGAGGTTCGAGGTGAGGACCACCACCGTGTTCGAGAAGTCCACCTGCCGCCCGCGCCCGTCGGTGAGCCGCCCCTCCTCCAGGATCTGGAGCAGCAGCATCTGCACGTCGCGGTGCGCCTTCTCGATCTCGTCGAGCACCACCACCGAGGCCGGCCGGCGCCGGACCGCGTCGGTGAGCTGCCCGCCCTCGCCGTAGCCCACGTACCCGGGCGCCGCCCCCATGAGGCGGGCCACGCCGGTCTGCTCGGCGCACTCGGACATGTCGAGCTGCACCAGCGCGTCGCGCGAGCCGTACAGCGCGTCGGCCAGGGCGCGGGCCAGCTCGGTCTTGCCGACGCCGGTGGGGCCGAGGAGCAGGAACGACCCCATGGGCCGGCGCGAGGAGAACCCGGCGAAGTTCCGCTTCAGCACCGCCGCCACCCGGCGGATCGGCTCGGCGTGGCCGATCACCCGCGCGGCGAGCGAGGCCTCGATGCCGAGCACCCGCTCGCGGTCGCTGGCGAGCAGCCGCGACTCGGGGATCCCGGCCACCTTGGCGACCACCCGCGCGATCTCGCGCTCGCCCACCTCGCGCAGGCCCTCGCGGTGCGCCCGCGAGCCGGCCAGGTCCAGCACCGCCACCGCCTTGTCGGGCAGGAAGCGGTCGGTCACGTGGCGGGCCGAGAGCGCGGCGGCGGCCTCGAGCGCCTCGGGCGAGTACGCGACGCCGTGGTGCTTCTCGTAGCGGGGGGCGAGGCCCTTGAGGATGGTCACCGTGTCGGCCACCGACGGCTCGCGGACCAGCACCGGCGTGAAGCGGCGCTCCAGCGCCTGATCCTTCTCGATGTGCTGGCGGTACTCGTCGTGGGTGGTGGCCCCGATGCAGGGGAACTCGCCGCGGGCCAGCGCCGCCTTGAGCTCGTTGGCGGCGTCCTGGGGCCCCTCGCCGGCGGCGCCGGCGCCCATGATGGTGTGGACCTCGTCGATGAAGACCACCACCCGGCCGTTGGCGCGCCGGACCTCCTCCTTGATGCCGAGGAGCTTCTCCGAGAAGGAGCCGCGGAGCTGGGTCCCGGCCACCACGCTCGCCATGTCGAGCTCGACCAGGATCCGATCGCGCGCCGCGCCGGCGGAGGTGCGCAGCCGCTGGGCGATCCCCTCCACGATGGCGGTCTTCCCGACCCCGGGCTCGCCCACCAGCAGCGGGTTGTTGGTGCGCCGCTTGCCGAGGACGTCGATCGCCTCCTCCACCTCGCGCTCGCGCCCGACCAGCGGGTCGAGCTTGCCGGCCGCGGCGAGCTCGGTGAGGTTCCGGCCGAGCTGGGACAGCCAGGGGAAGTCCTTCGGGTCGAGCGCGTACGCCGACGGTCGCGCCGCGCGCGCGGAGGGTGCCGCGGCCGGCGCCACCTGGGCGGTGGTCGAGGCGGGGCGCGCCCCGGGGGCCGCGCGATCCCGCGCCTCCGGGGAGGCGGGCTCGGCGCCTCGGTCGGGGCGGGCCTCCGTCGCGTCCGGCTCGCCACCGGCCGCGTCGTGCCGGGACCGAGCTCCTCCAGCGAAGCGCGCCGCGCCGCCGGCGGGGCGGATGCCGCGGGCGGCCCCACCTTGACCGGCTGCAGCTCACGCAGCCGGCGGGGCATGCGCGCGGTGAAGTAGGAGAGGGCGACGTTGCGGAGCGAGGCGAGCTGCAGCCCGCAGGCGGCCAGGAGCTGGTGCGCCGCCGCGGCGCGCACGCGGCTCATGGCGATGAGCAGGTGGAGGCAGTCCACCTCGTCGGCCCCGACGCTCTCGGCCACGTCTCGGGCGCGCTCGCGCAGGTCGCGCTCGATCCCCTCCGGCTCCTTGGGGGCGCCGGTCATGGCGAGCAGGACCCGGTCCTCGTCGATGCCGCGGTCGCGCAGGAGCACCTCGGCGCGGTTCGGCACGGTGAAGAAGGCGAGGAGCTGGTGCGCGCTGGTGAGCTTCTGGTTGACGCTCCGTGCAATGTCCTCGGCTTCGGTGAGGACCTGCAGGAGCTCCGTCGACTCGATGACCGGGCCCGATTCCATGGACCATCCGATACCGGCCCGAATGGGTCAATTTTTGGGCCGTACCATGCGCAGACCGGTCCCTGGACCCGGTCGATTCGGGGCCGAGGCTGACGCGGCCCGTCCGGAGCGCGGCATATCGCCGTTCCCCGTTAGCCCGTGCCCGGTCTTCGTGCAGCAGGTCATTGATCGGACGTCCGCGCTGGACGACAGCCGGACGAGCGGCTCGCCACGACGAAGCAGGGATCGACCCCACCGCCGGAGCGGAACGAGGGAGTCCCGATGCGAATCCCGGTGCGGCTCCCCGGCCTCGGCGACTGGAGGGCCCAGGTCAAGTGCCAGGTCGGGTGCCCGGTCGACACCGACGCCGGCCGGTACTGCCAGCTCGTCGCGCGAGGGGCGCGACGAGGACGCGTACCTGGTGGCGCGGGCACCCAACCCGCTTCGCCTCGGTGTGCGGCCGGGTGTGCGCGGCGCCCTGCGAGGACGCCTGCCGGCGCGGCTCCATCGACGCGCCCATCACCATCCGCGCGCTGAAGCGGACCGCTGACCGAGCGGTACGGCGTCGAGTCCATCCGCCCGGACACGCAGGATCGCCTCCGCGAGGCGCTCGTGACGGAGGGGAACCGCTACGCCGGCCACCTCCCGACCGTGCCGCTCCGGGCCGAGGGCCGCGAAGGCCGGCGCAAGGTCGCGGTCGTCGGCGCCGGACCCGCCGGGCTCTCGGCGGCCCACGACCTCGCGCTGCTCGGCCACGAGGTGACGGTCTTCGAGGCGTCGGAGGAGCCGGGCGGGATGATGCGCTTCGGCATCCCCGGAGTACCGGCTGCCCGAGGAGCGTCATCCGGGCGAGAGATCGACAAGATCGTCTCGCTCGGCGTGACGCTCCGGACCGGCGCGCCGCTCACCGCCGAGCACGGGCTGGCCGAGCTCCGGCGCGAGGGCTTCGAGGCGTTCTTCCTCTCGATCGGCGTGCAGAAGGGCAGGGACATCGCCGCTCCCGGGCGTCGAGCTCGACGGCGTCGTGAAGGCGATCGACTACCTCCTCAACGCGAACCGCGGCTACCGGATGGACCTGGGCCGCCGGGTGGTCGTGATCGGCGGCGGGTTCGTCGCCTTCGACGCCGCCCGCACCGCGCTGCGGGTCGGGCGCGAGGAGGAGTGGCGGCGCTCGGCGCCGCCCTCGGGGCCGAGTCCGACGCCCGCCTCGTGGAGGCGCTCGACTCCGCGCGCGCGGCGGTGCGCGGCGGCGCCGCCGAGGTGACCATCGTCTCGCTGGAGAGCTTCGACGAGATGCCGGTCCTCCGGACGACGCAGGGCCACGAGGAGTTCGAGGAGGCGAAGAAGGAGGGCGTCCACTTCGAGCCGCGGCGCGGGCCGAAGCGCTTCCTGGGGACCACGCGCCTCGAGGCCGTCGAGCTCCGGCGCGTCACCGCAGGTGTTCGACGCGTCCGGGCGCTTCGCGCCGCCGTACGACGACGGGGACGTCGTCACCATCGCGGCGGACGGCTGCGTCCTGGCCATCGGGCAGCGCGCGGACCTGTCCTTCCTGCGCCCGAGGACGGGGTGCAGCCTGGGCCGGCCGGCACCCTGCAGGTGGACCGGGTCGACGCTCGCCACCACCGCGCCCGGCGTCTACGCGGGCGGCGACGTGGCCTTCGGGCCGCGCAACCTCATCGAGGCGATCGCCAACGGCAAGCGGGCCGCGCGCTCCATCCACGAGCACCTCGCCCGCGAGGCGGTCCGGCTCGAGGCGGTCATCGCGGTCGAGAAGATCCCGACCCGCGACTACCGGATGATCGCCGGGTTCGAGCTGGTCGATCGCGAGGCGCCGCCCACCGTCGACCTCGGGCGGCGGAGCGGGATCGCGGAGGTGGAGGCGGCCTACCCCGAGGAGGCGGCCATCGCGCAGGGCGCGCGCTGCCTGGTCTGCCACGTGCAGACCATCTACGACCCGGAGAAGTGCGTCCTGTGCGGCCGCTGCGTGGACGTGTGCCCGGAGTACTGCCTCGCGCTGGTGCCGCTCGAGGACGTCGAGCTGCCCGACGGGGAGCGGCGCGCGCTCGCCGACGCCGCCGAGGCGGGCGGCCTGCCGCTCTCCGCCATGATCAAGGACGACACGCGCTGCATCCGGTGCGGGCTCTGCGCGATCCGCTGCCCCACCGACGCGATGACGATGGAGCGGTTCCAGATCACGGAGCGCTACGCGCCCGCCGGCTAGCCGCGAGCGGGACCGAGGAACGTCGGCCGAGCGGAAGGATCGCAGGGACTTCCTGGTGGGGCTGGGGATCGGCGCCGGGGTGGTCGCCCTGGCCGGGCAGGGGGTCGCCTCGCTGCGGTCGCTCGCGCCGAACGTCTCCTACGACGCGCCCACCACCGTGAAGCTCGGCCCGCCGGCCGAGTTCCCCGACGGCATGAAGTTCCTCCCCGAGCAGCGGCTGTTCGTCTTCCGCGAGGGGAAGACCTTCCACGCCATCTCGGCGGTGTGCACCCACCTCGGCTGCACCGTGCGCGCCGAGGCGCTCCCGCGCGTCGAGACCAAGACCGTCGGGGGGCAGCCGCTCAAGCTCACCCACCGCTTCCTCTGCCCGTGCCACGGCTCCCGCTACGAGGGCGACGGCCAGAACGTCGCCGGACCCGCGCCGAGGCCGCTCGCCTGGTACCACCTGACCGTCGCCGCCGACGACGGCCAGCTGGTGGTCGACCTCGCCAGGCCGGTCGCGCACGACTTCCGGCTCACCATCGCGTGAGGAGGGGAACCGTGGCCACCCACCCTGAGCCGTCGGTGAAGTCCCCCGGGCCGGCCTCCGCCCCCGGCGTCCACCCGCGCCCGGCCTGGAGCCTGCGCCCCGCCTCCGACCGCGAGGCCGGCGACGGGATCGTCGCGAACTTCCTCCTGCACTGGTTCCCGGCCAAGGCGCTCCGGGCCTCGCTCGAGTGGCGCTACTCGCTCTGGCTCGGGACCGGCTCGGCGGCGCTCCTGCTCCTGCTGGTGATCTCCGGGCTCCCGCTGCTCTTCCTGCACGTGCCGTCGGTGGAGCGCGCCTACGCCTCGGTGAAGGACATCGAGTACGTGGTGACGTTCGGCTCGTCGGATCCGGTCGGTCCACCGGCTGTCGGCCCACCTCATGGTCGCGGTGGTGTTCCTGCACCTGGTCCGCGTCTTCCTCACCGGCGCGTACAAGAACGGCGTCGGCCGCGGGCAGCGGCGCGAGTGGAACTGGGTCATCGGCGTGGTGATGCTGCTCCTCACGCTGTTCCTCTCCTTCACCGGCTACCTGCTCCCCTGGGATCAGCTCGCCTACTGGGCCGTGACGGTGGGCACCAACATCGCCTCGGCGGTGCCGTACGTGGGCGAGGAGGTGCGCGAGCTGATGCTGGGCGGCCGCACCATCGACCAGCCGACGCTGATCCGCTTCTACGTGCTGCACGTCATCGTGCTCCCCGGCGCGCTCGGGGTGCTCTTCGCCTACCACATGTGGCGGATCCGCAAGGACGGCGGGCTCGCCTGCGCGGACCGGTCGGGCTCCCTGCCGGAGCCGGTGGAGGTCCCGCCGGCCCCCACCAAGACCTACTCGCTGCTCGGGATCGCCCGCGGCACCCACCCGACCATCCGGGCGACCTCGGTCGAGCGCCCGGAGACCACCGTCAACTCCGTCCCTGACCTCACCC
>CAVTDL010000004.1:0-241680 GCA_963733485.1 uncultured delta proteobacterium
GATGTATTGCTCGTCCTCGAGCGCGACCTGGACGCGCCGCTGTGCGTACGGGATCGCCTCCTCCGGTCGCGCGCGGAGCAGCTCCACGAGCCGATCGAGCACGCGCAGCTCCAAGCGCCGCGCCTCTTCCCGCTGGGCCACGCACCAGGCGTGGTAGTCGGGCGCATCGGGCACGTCCAGGCCCTCGAGCAGCTCGCCGCCGAAGGCGGCCGCCGCCTCCTTCAGCGCCCGTGAGTGCGCCCCGCCGCTCTCGCCCGAGACCACCCGCCGGACGCGGAGCAGGTCCACGTCCACGTCACGGCCGTCGAACGCGACCGTGTCGTGGGAGGCGACGAGCCTCTCCCGGGCGTTGTCCGAGAGGAATACCCGGAGACGGCTCAGGCTCCAGCGCAGCGCGCCGCGGGGATCGTCGACGTCGGGCCAGAGGAGACGGCAGAGGCGATCCCGGGAGTGCTCGCGCTGCGTGATCGCGAGATAGGCGAGGAGCGCCCGCGTCTTCCTGGACTGCGGCAGCTCGATCGATCGATCGCCGTGGGCGACCGACAGTCTCCCGAGGAGCGTTATCCGCAAGGCCGCCGTCACCGGTCACTCCTGAAGACCAGCGCCCTGGCGTCCGCCGACGGCCTCACTCCGTGCCCGCCGCGATTCCACGCGGATTCACACGGGACCTCACACGGCGGGGGGACATCCTCCTGGCGTGGTCGATCGGGACCACCCACGCATCGAAGGAAGAAGGAACCCCATGGCGCACGGCTACACGTACGAAACCGTCCTCTCCGAGCAGATCGCGAGGGCAGGGCTGTCGCACGACCCGCCCGGTATCGCACCCACCAACCTGCATAGCGAGCGGCTGACGCAGAAGCACGCTCTCGGAAGCGTCCGGGAAGACGCGCCCGCGAAGAAGGCATTCCAGCAGCTCCGCAGCAGTCAGCTGGTCTCTCGGCTCCGGCGCGGCGTCCGCTCGATGGTCCGGGAGCGGATGCGAGCGGGCGGGTGGTCGTTGACCGACGGGTCCACGCTGCGCCTCGCGCTCGGAGGAGCGCCCCTCACCATCCGCTGCCTGCGCGGCACGACGCTCGTCACGCAAGAGGGCGATCCCATCGACCACGTCCTCGAAGCGGGCGGGGAGCTCGTGACGAGGCCGCGCGGGGTGGTCGTGGTCTGGGCCCTCTCCGAGAGCGAGGTCACCGCTGCGGCGTCCCGCGAGCGTACGCGAGGCGATGCCTCCTGGCGCTCGCGCGACGCCTCGCCAGCAGCCGCACGCACGACTGGTCGTATCACCGCGTAGCTCAACGAACGAGGAGAAGACCCATGCCGAGCTATCTGCTGTTCGAGTCACGTGATCCTTTCGAGTCCGCCGAGGTCCCTCTGCACTGCGAGCTGGCGGGGCGCCTCGCGCGCGAGGGCAACGACGTCACCGTCTTCCTCGTCCAGAACGGCGTGCTCGCTGCACGCCAGAGCGTGGGGTCGCGCGCGTTCGCGCGGCTCGCCGCGGAGGGCGTTCGCATCGTCGCCGACGCGTTCTCGATGCGGGAGCGGGGCATCCCCCCGTCCCGGGTGGCACCGGGCATCGCCATCGCAGAGCTGGACGTCGCGATCGACGAGCTCGTCTCGGGTTGCAAGGCCCTCTGGCTGTGAGGAGACGACCATGGAACGTAAGAACCTGACCTTCGTGATGATGGACCCGCCGTTCGAGGACGCGCGCACGGTGACCGCCCTGCGGCTCGTGGACGCGGCCGTGCGGCGCGGGCACGACGTGACCGTGTTCGCCTACGAGGGCGCGGTGGCGCTGCCCTTCGCGCGCCAGGCGCCCCACGCGAACGCGATCCACGGCCGCGACGCAGCCGAGGAGGACCACCCGCTTCCCAAGGACTGGGTGGCGTCGCTCGCCGCGGAGGCGGAGCGGTGTGGCGGGCGGCTGGACTGGGTGAACTGCGGGCTCTGCGTGGACGAGCGCGGAGTCGGCGAGGCGGTCGCGTGCGTGCGGCGCGGCAGCCCCGCGGATCTCTGGAAGGCAGCCCAGGCGTCGGACAACACGCTCGTCATCGGAACCCGGTAGGAGGCGACCATGAAGCGGACCTTGCAGATCGTGACGTCGGCGTACCGCTGCAACGTGGAAGAGCAGGACGACCCGGTGCTGTGGATCGCCCAGGTGATGAAGGGGGCCGGCGCCGACCTGGACGTGCTCCTGGAGGGAAACGCGGTCAACTACGCAGCGCGCGGCCAGGACGCGTCGGGGCTCTCGTTCGGCGGGAAGGCGCAGACCCGGCCGCCCCGGATCGAGGACGAGCTGAAGCGGCTCGCCTCGAAGGGCGTGACGATCCACATCGTCGAGGAGGACGTGTCGGAGCGCGGCCTCGAGCGTGGAGACCTGGTCGACGGGGTCCGAGGGGTCCCGCGCGCCGGGCTGGGGCGTCTCTTCCAGGCGTACGAGCAGATCTGGCGCTGGTGATCGAGCGAACGTTGGTGATCGAACGAACGCCGCCGGCGCGCCGTGCGCCGGCGGCATGGGAGGAAGAGCCATGCTGCTTCGCCAGTACTACCTCGAGTGCCTCGCCCAGGCCTCGTACCTCGTCGTCGACGAACGGAGCGGCCGGGCCGTGCTGGTGGACCCGCGACGCGACGTCGACGTCTACCTGGACGAGGCCGCGCGGCTCGGCGTGCGCATCGAGCGCGTGATCCTGACCCACCTCCACGCAGACTTCGTGGCGGGGCACCTCGAGCTCCGGGAACGAACCCGCTGCGCGATCCACCTGGGACGCGGCGCACGCGCCGAGTTCCCGTTCTCACCCCTCGCGGAAGGCGACGAGATCGAGCTCGGCTCCGTGAGGCTATCGGTGCTCGAGACGCCGGGCCACACTCCCGAGGCCATCTCGCTCGTCGTCTACGACCTGGCCCGGGACGGCCTCCGACCCCACGCGGTCCTCACCGGAGACACGCTGTTCGTCGGCGACGTCGGGCGGCCGGACCTGCTCGCGGCCGCTGGAGCGAGCGCGGATGCGATGGCGCGCGCCCTCTTCCGGTCGCTGCACCAGAAGCTGCTCGCGCTGCCGGACGCGACTCTCGTCTATCCCGGCCACGGTCCTGGCTCGCTGTGCGGCCGGAGCCTCGGCCCTGAGACGGTGTCGACCATCGGCGCCCAACGCCGCGAGAACGCCGCGCTGAGAGCGCCCACCGAGGAGGCGTTCGTGATGATGGTGACGGCGGATCAGCCCGTGGCGCCTGCCTACTTCGCGCGCGCCGCGGCCCTGAACCGGACCGCGCGGCCCCTGCTCGACGAGGTCCTTCACTGCGCGCTGACGCCACTGTCGCTCGACGACGTGCTCGCGCTGCGCGCGGAGGACGCGCAGCTGCTCGACGTGCGCGACCCACCCGCATTCGCCGCCGGTCACCTCACCGGTAGCGTCAACATCGGGCTCTCCGGCAAGCTCGCGACCTGGGCGGGGACGCTGCTCGATCCGGACCGTCCGATCGTGCTCGTCGCCGAGCCGGGGCGCGAGAAGGAAGCCGCCGTGCGCCTCGCGCGGGTCGGGTTCCACGACATCAGGGGGCACCTGGCGGGTGAAGTGGCCGCCGTTTGCCCACCGCAGCACGTGAGGCTCACTGCACGCCTCTCGTGCGACGAGCTCGCCCGCCGTCTCGCGTCGGATCAGCCGCCGCTCGTGCTCGACGTCCGCTCGGGACCGGAGCGCGATCGAAGGCACATCGGCGGGAGCGTCCACGTGCCGCTGAACCAGCTGCTGGGCCGACTCCAAGAGCTGCCGCTGGATCGAAACGTGGTCGCGGTCTGCGAGAGCGGGTTCCGGTCGTGCATCGCCGCGAGCCTGCTCGAGCGCGCGGGCGCGGCGAGCGTCAGCGATCTCGCACGGCGGCATGGCGGGCTGGAGGCGGACTGACCCCGCCTCCATCGCTCACCGCATCGCGACCGCGATTGCGCCGGAGCGCGCCGACTGCGCCGCGGAGAGCTCCGTCCCCTGAGCGGCCCGGCGGGCCGTCTGCTCGACCATTGGTGTTCCCCCTGGGGCACGCTCCAAGTGCAGCGTACGAGCGCACATCCGCGCCGTGATACGGCGGGGACATGACTGCCTCGTTCGCACGGACGCGGATGTTCGCGCTGGCCTTCATCCTTGTCGCCGCCGGCTGCGGTGATCTCTTCAAGGACCACAAGAAGCCGCCTCCGGCCGGAAACGGGAGTGTCATCTCCCGGACGGAGGGCACCGAGATCGACGGCGCCCCCGGCTGGAGATGGATCCCGTTCGACAACGCCTTCTGCACCGACTCCGTTCAGGATCCGACGACGCATCAATACACGTTCGGAACGAGCAGCACCGGTCTCGCGATCAGCTGGAGTCCCACCGACAGCACCGATCTCATGGTGTTCCTCGACGGCGGCGGCGCGTGCTGGGAGTTCCTGACGTGCGGCGGTGCCGCGTCGCTCGGCATCGACAAGACCGCGTCAACCGGACCGTTCGGGCCGACCCAGTTCGCGCAGGGCATCTTCCAGAAGTATCCGAGCTCGTGGGTCCACCGGGAGAACATGCCGGAGGCCATCCGCAACGCGACGTTCGTGTTCATCCCCTACTGCACGGGCGATGTGCACGGCGGCGATCGGGTGACGACGTACTCGCTCTCCGGCTTGCCCTCGATCACCTGGCATCACGTGGGGCACTCCAACATCGTCGCCTTCATGACCCGGCTCGCGCCCACATTTCCGTCTCCGGGCAAGCTCGTGGTCGCCGGCTCGTCGGGTGGCGGCTTCGGCGCGCTCGTGAACTACACCACGTTCCGCGGCGCCTGGCCCAACGCCAAGGCGTACCTCGTGGACGACTCGGGGCCCCCGCTCATCGGCAACGACATCCCGTCCGTCACGCGCGACCTCTGGTACTCGAGCTGGGGTCTCGGCAACGCCCTCGACCCGCTCTGTCCGGAGTGCCGGGACGACCAGTCGCGCGGGATCACGGAGATCGTGACCCGTTACCCACAGGACAGGGTCGCGCTCCTCTCGCACCTGCAGGACGAGGTGATCCGCGGGTTCTTCGCGACCATCTCGTATGACCCACTCTTCATCGGGCCGATGCCGGCCGACGTGTTCGAGGCGGACCTCCGCCGCCTCGGCACCGACAGGATGGACCCCGCCAGCACCACGGCGAAGTACTTCTTCACACAGGGCGACGGGCACCCGATGCTAGCGGATCCAAGGATCACCACGCCGTCTCCGGGCCTTCCCACCTGGATCCAGCTCATGCTGTCCGATTCCAGCGAGTGGCAGAGCGTGAGCGACCCCTGACCGACCAAAAGTAAAAGGCCCCACGGGCAAACCGCCCGTGAGGCCTTCTGTCTTGGCGCGCCCTAGAGGATTCGAACCTCTGGCCTTCGGATTCGTAGTCCGACGCTCTATCCAACTGAGCTAAGGGCGCAAAGCCTATTCGATTGTGCCGCCGCGTGCGGGTGCTGCGGTGCTGCGTACTGGCGGAGAGGGAGGGATTCGAACCCTCGATACGGTTACCCGTATACAGGTTTAGCAAACCAGCGCCTTCGGCCTCTCGGCCACCTCTCCAGACTCTCCGTGCTCCCTCTGTCCTGGCGGAGGAGGAAGGATTCGAACCTTCGGAGGGCGTGCACCCTCAGCGGTTTTCAAGACCGCCGCCTTAAGCCGCTCGGCCACTCCTCCGGATCCGTCCTCGTTCCAACCAGTTCCGCGGGCCGGAGCGGGGCTCGAGCCGTAGGAGTCCGCCCATATACGGCACCGCCGTCCGGGATCAAGCGGAGAACGCCTCGGGCAGGGGAGGGGCCTGCGGCTACCGCTCCACCCCTCGCGGGAACGTCTCCGGCGCGAGCCGCTCGAGCCCGCCCATGTACGGCCGGAGCGGCCTCGGGGATCACCACCGTCCCGTCCTCCTGCTGGCACTTCTCGAGGATCGCCACGATGGTCCGGCCCGACCGCCACGCCCGAGCCGTTCAGCGTGTGGGCGAGCCGCGGCTTTCCCGTTCTCGCCGCGGTAGCGGATCGCGGATCCGGCGCGCCTGGAAGTCGCCGCAGTTCGAGCACCGAGCTGATCTCCCGGAACATGCCCTGGCCCGGGCAGCCACACCTCGATGTCGTAGGTCTTGGCCGACGAGAAGCCCATGTCGCCGGTGCAGAGCAGGCTCACCCGGTGGTGGAGCCCGAGCCGCCGCAGGATCTCGCAGGCGTCGTCGAGCATCTTCTCGAGCTCGGCGAAGCTGTCCTCGGCCTTCGACGAACTTCACCAGCTCCACCTTGTGGAACTGGTGCTGCCGGATGAGCCCGCGGGTGTCGCGCCCGGCCGAGCCGGCCTCGGCGCGGAAGCAGGGGCTGAAGGCGCAGTACGAGATGGGCAGCGCGCTCGCCTCGAGGATCTCGTCCCGGTGGAAGTTGGTGACCGGGACCTCCGCGGTGGGGATGAGGTACATCGGCGGCGTCGTTCGTGGTCTTGAAGAGCGTCCTCCTCGAACTTCGGGAGCTGACCGGTGCCGGTCATCGTCTCGCCGGTGACCAGGTACGGCGGGAGGATCTCGGTGTAGCCGCGCGAGGTGTGCACGTCGATGAAGAACGAGACGATGGCGCGCTCGAGCCGCGCGCCGGCGCCCTTCAGGAGGGTGAAGCGCGAGCCGGACAGCTTCGCGGCCTGCTGGCAGTCCAGGATCCCGAGCGCCTCGCCCAGCTCCCAGTGCGGCCTGGGCGTGAAGCCGTACGCCTGCTTCTCGCCCCAGGTCCGGACCACCGCGTTCGCGGTCTCGTCCTTGCCCTCGGGCACCGAGTCGTCGGGCGGGTTCGGCACGAGCATGAGCAGCCGCTCGATCTCGGCCTCGACCGTCCCGAGCTCGGCCTCGGTCTGCTTCACCTGGTCGCCGAGCGCGCGCAGCGACGCCCGGGCGCCCTCGACCGCGCCCTTGTCGGACTTCGCCAGCTCACGGATCTTGGAGTTTGCCTCGCTCTGCTCCTTCTTCTGCCGCTCCAGGAGCACGTTGAGCTCGCGCCGGCGGGCGGCGAGCGGCTTCACGGGCGCAAGCGCCTGCACCGCCGCCTCGCCGCGGCGTGCCAGTCGGCGCTCGATTCCCTCGAAATCGCTCGCGACAGCCTTCAGATCCAGCATCGGGGGTCCCCCTGATTTCCGGTCCGGTCCGGGCGGCCACGTTTAGTCTTTAACCAATGGGGCGGCAAGGGGTCTTGAACCTGCGTGACCCCGGGGATCCACATGGCCGACGAGGGCGACAGCGGGCGGCCCGCGCTCCGCGTGGTGACGGGGGGCGCGGCGGCGACGACGGGGCTCGGCGGGGGCGGGCGGAGCAGCGCCGCCGACGAGCGGGACCTCAAGGCCTTCCTGACAGGCGAGCGCGCGGCCTTCAACGCGCTCGTGGCGCGCCACCAGCCGCTGGTCCTCTCCCTGGTCCGCCGCTACGCCCGCACCCCCGAGGACGCCCGCGACCTCGCCCAGCGCACCTTCCTGCGCGCCTTCGAGGCGGCCCGCCGCAGCCACCGCTGGCACATTCACGAGGACATCCCGTTCCGCCGGTGGCTGGTGCGCGTGGCCGTGAACCTCGCCCGGAACCACCTGCGCGACGAGACCCGCTGGACCCGCGCGCCGCTCGAGGCGCTCGGGACCACCGGGGCCACCGAGCCGGCGGCGCTCGAGGGGCTCGAGCGGGCCGAGCGCGAGCTGCGCGTCCGCCGCGCGGTGCTCCACCTCCCGCACCGGCAGCGCGAGGTGCTCACCCTCCGCATCGACGCCGAGCTGCCCTTCGCGGAGATCGCCGCCGCGCTCGGCGTCACCGAGAACGCCGCCAAGGTGAGCTTCCACCACGCGGTCCGCCGGCTGCGGGCGCTGGTGGGCGAGGAGGACCGCAAGTGAGCATGGCCTGCCGCGAGCTCGAGGTGGCGCTCTCGCTCCGCGCCGTGGGTGGGCTCGACCCCTCCGAGGGCGCCCGCCTCGACGCCCACCTGGCCGAGTGCCCGGACTGCCGCGCCGAGGCGGCGCGCGACGCGGAGCTCCTCGGCCTCGCGCACCTGCCGCCGCCGAGCCTCCTCGAGCGCCGCGTCCTCGCCGATCTCCCCGCCCGCGTCGCCGCCCAGCTCCGGCCCGAGGAGGCCGCGCTCCTGGCGCCGGCCAGCCTGCGCGCCGGCCGCCGGCTGGCCACGGGGCTCCTGGTCGCGATCGGCATCGCCGCCATCGCCATCGTGCCGGCCATGTACCGGCGAGAGCCCCCGCCGGACGCCGACGACGCGGACCCGGCGGTGGAGGCGGTCTCCGAGACCGCCGCCGGGGCGGGCAGCTCGGCGTGGGAGGGCCCGGATCTCGACGCGCTCTGGCAGGACGCGGCCGTCGTGGTCGTCGACGCGGGGTGAGCTGAGCTGAGCGAGGCCCGGCGCCCGACCAGGGCAAGCTTCACCGCAGGACCAACAGGAAGAGGAGAACACCATGAGGAAGCACATCCTCGTAGCGCTGCTCGTGTTGCCGCTCGCCGCCGTCGCGCAGGCCCAGGGCCAGGGCCCGGGTCCCGCACCGGGACCGAAGGGTCCGCCCGGCGGGTTCGAGCCGGGCATGAAGATGCACGGAGGCCCGGCGCGCCAGGACCGCGGCGACCCGGCGCGGATGGAGCGCCGCCTGCGGCTCGTCCGCACCCTCGGCCTCGCCGAGGCGCTCGACCTCGACGAGGCGCAGGCGCTGAAGCTCGGCCAGGCGGTGGCGAAGTTCGACGAGAAGCGGCTCGCCGCGCACCAGCAGCTCCACGACGCGCACCAGGTGCTCCGCCGCGCCGCCTCGGGCGAGAAGCTCTCCGCCGCCGACGTCGATCAGGCCATCAAGCGCGCCCTCGACGCCCGCGCGCAGCTCCAGGCCCTCGACCGCGAGGTGGTGAACACCGTCACGAAGGACCTCACCCCGGAGAAGCGCGCCCGCGCGGTGCTGTTCCTGGGGCAGCTCGAGCGCCGCTTCGGTCCCGGGCCGGGTATGGGCAAGGGCCACGGCATGATGCGGCGGGGCGGCATGGGGATGGGGATGGGGCCCGGGCAGGGCGGCATGGCCATGGGCGAGGGCGGCGCCTGCGGCAATTGCCCGTGGGACGACGAGGGCGACGAGGAGTGACGACCGCGCGGGGGCTGCGCCCGAGCGCGCTGGCCCCCGCGTCCGACGCGGGCGCGCGACCCCGCGGGTTGCTACACTCGCCCGGCGATGCCCCCCGACCAGTCCCCCACGCTCGCCGTCGTGACCGGCGCCTCGGCCGGCATCGGCCTCGCGCTCGCGCGCGAGCTCGTGAAGGCCGGGCGGCCGGTGCTGGCGGTGGCCCGCCGCGAGGACCGGCTGCGGGCCCTCGCCGCCGAGGCACACGCGGCGGGCTGGGCCGAGGTCCACCCCCTCGCCCTCGACGTCACCTCCGAGGGCGCGCCCGAGGCGCTCACCGCCCGCGCGCTCGAGCTCGGCGGCGCGGGGCTGCTCGTGAACAACGCCGGCTTCGGCCAGTACGGCCGCTTCGAGCGCGCCAACCCGGCCCGGCTGGCGGCCATGCTCCGCACCAACTGCGAGGCGCTGGTGCTCCTCACCCACGCCTTCCTCCCGCAGCTCCGCGCCTCGGGGGCGGGCGCGGTCCTGAACGTCGCCTCGGCGGCGGCCTTCCAGCCGACGCCCTACATGACCGTCTACGGCGCCACCAAGGCCTTCGTGCTCTCCTTCAGCGAGGGGCTGGCCGAGGAGCTGCGCGGAACGGGCGTCTGGATCGGCGCCTTCTGCCCGGGCCCGGTGGAGACCGAGTTCGGCGAGGTGGCGGGCAGCGCCGGCCACATCGCGCGCCAGCCGGGGAAGCTCACCGCCGAGGCGGCCGCCCGCGAGGCGCTCGCGCAGCTGCGCGGACGCGAGGTGGTCCTCGTGCCGCACCTCGTCTACAAGATCACAGCGGCCGCATCGCGCCTCCTCCCGCGCGCCCTGCTCCGCCGCGTCTCGGGTCGGGTGCACCGGCCGACGGAGGGCTCATGAGCCGCAGGAGAGGGAAGGGTGACGCCGCGCCCAGCATCGCGCCGGTGTACGAGGGGCCGCAGGTGCTCACGGCGCTCCTCGCCAAGGCCGGCTCGAAGAACGCGGCCGCCGACGTGGTGGCGCTGTTCCAGCGGGCGCAGGCCGCCGGCGAGCCGCGCTCGGCCGTGATCCCGACGCTCTTCAGCGACGAGCCGCGCTTCGACAGCCCCGAGGAGGCGCGCCGGCTCTACTCGAACCTGTTCGGCCTGTGGGCCCGGCTGGCGGCGGGCCTCGGCTCCCACGACGACGCGCCGGAGGTGGTGGCCGAGCCGGCCGAGCCGGCGCCGCTCCCCGAGCGCGGGACGCTGGGCGGCGACGTGCTCACGGCGGAGCTGGTCGAGACGGTGTGGAAGAACCTCGCCGCGGCCTCGCCGCGCGAGCTGCAGCGCCGCCGCGACCGCTTCCAGAACGTGCAGCCGGACATCGCGGCCTGGCTCGACACGCTGGCCCTGCCGGACGCCGCCGCGGTGGCCGCGCAGGACCTGGCCTTCGAGGCGTGGGTCATGTTCGACGTCGCCTTCGGCGACCGGCTCGGCTCGGTCGAGTACCGGGAGCTGCGCACGCTCGAGAAGGAGCCGCCGCCGCTCGAGAGCGTGCAGCCGGCGCTCGGCGGCCTACGTCGGGGAGCAGCTCGACACCCTCTCGGACGACGACCCGGAGCTCACGCCCGAGGCCTGCGCCCAGGTGGAGCGGACGCTCTCCACGCTCGCGGCGGCGCTCACCGGCGCGATCAGCGAGCCGTCGTGAGGTTCCCCTCGACTCCGGCGCGCTGACGCGCGCCTGCGCTCGGGCGAGCGGAAAGCAGGCCTACGCCGGCAGCCCGTCCACGAACGACGTCAGCGCGGCGTTGAAGGCGTCGGGGTTCTCGATGTTGGCGAGGTGGCCGGCGCCGGGGATCTTCACGAGCCGGGCGCCCTTCACCGCCGCCGCCATCTTCTCCGACTCGGCCGGCGGCGTGAGCGTGTCGCCCTGGCCCACGATCACCAGCGTCGGGCAGGTGATCCGCGCCAGGGTGGGCGTCGAGTCGATGCGCCGCGCCATCCCGCGCTGCGCGGCCGCCACCCCGGCCGGCGTGCCGTCCTGGATGAGCCGGCGGACCTCCTTCACCGCCGCCGGGTCCGGGTCGGCCTTGAGCAGCTTCGGCACCATCTCGTCGGCCACCCAGGAGAGCCCCTTCTCGAGCGTGGTCTGCGCGAACTTCTCGCGGCCGGCCTTGCCCTCGTCGTTGTCGGCGCCGGCCTTGGTGTCGCAGAGCGCCAGGCCGCGGAAGAGGGCGGGGGCCTGCCGGTACAGCTCGAGCGAGAGGTAGCCGCCCATCGAGAGGCCGGCCACGGCCGCCCGCTCGATCCGCAGGTGGGCGAGCAGCGCGCGCACGTCCTCGGCCAGGAGGTCGAGCGTGGAGGCCTCGGGCGGCGTGCCGCTCTTGCCGAGCCCTCGGTAGTCCGACCGCGAGCACGCGGTGCCGCTTCTCCAGCGCGGCGATCTGGCGGGCCCACATCCCGGAGTGGAGCGGGAAGGCGTGGAGCAGGAGCACGGTGCTCGTCCCGGAGCCGGCGTCGCGCCAGTGGAGCTCGGTTCCGTTCAGGTTCGCGGTGGGCATGTCTCGACGCTTAACATTCCGGGCGCGGGCCGTCCCGCCCGTTCGGAGGCCGCTCCGGGGGCGCATGGCCGGGCGGTTCCACCGCATCCGGGTTAAGACAGGTGCTCCTCGGACCGCCGGCCGGCGGAGCAAGGGTAGGGATGAGCGCGAACACACAGGGAAACCCCGCCCCGCGGGAGGGGATCGGCTACTTCGACCGCTTCGGGGTGACCGAGCGGCTCATCGCCGAGACGCTCTCGGCGGCGCTGTCCCGTGGCGGGGACCACGCCGACGTGTTCTTCCAGCACCGGGTCGGCTCCGACCTCGGCCTCGAGGACGGCGCGGTGAACCGCGCCTACGCGAGCGTCGAGCTGGGCGTGGGCGTACGCGTGGTGAAGGGCGACCAGACCGGGTACGGCTACACCGAGGACCTCTCCCTGCCGGCCCTGCTCGAGTGCGCCCGCACCGCGGCCGCCATCGCCGACGGCCCGGCCCGCCCCGGCCCGCAGTCGCTGCACGTGGGGCCCACCCAGCCCGATCGCTACCCGCTCATCCGCCCCTGGGCCGACGTCCGCCCGGAGGAGAAGCTCCCGCTGGTCGCGGCGCTGAACGAGCGGGCCTTCGCGGCCGACCCGCGCGTGAAGAAGGTGAACATCTTCCTCCGCGACGAGGACGGCGCGGTGCTCATCGCCGACTCCTCCGGCCGCATCGTCGAGGACCGGCAGCCCATGACGCTGCTCTACCTCTCGGTGCTCGCGGAGCAGGACGGGCGGCGCGAGCAGAACGGCTACAACGTGGCCGGCCGCGCCGGGTTCGAGTTCTACACGAAGGAGCGGCTCGACCGCGTGGTCGAGGAGGCGGTCGCGCGGACCGCCATCCTGTTCGAGGCCGGGGCGCCGCCCGCCGGCGAGATGCCGGTGGTGCTGGCGGCCGGCTCGTCCGGCATCCTGCTGCACGAGGCCATCGGCCACGGCATGGAGGCCGACTTCAACCGCAAGGGCGTCTCGATCTACGCCGACAAGATCGGCAAGCCCATCGCGAAGCCGTTCGTGAACATCGTGGACGACGCCACCAACCCGGGCGCCCGCGGCGCCATCAACGTGGACGACGAGGGGAACGCCGCCGGCACCACCCGCCTCGTCGAGAACGGCGTGCTCGCCACCTACCTGCACGACGCCATCTCGGCCCGGCACTACGGCGTCGCAGCCCACCGGCAACGGCCGCCGCGAGAGCTACCGCCACCCGCCGCTCCCGCGCATGCGCTCGACCTACATGCTGCCCGGCCCGCACAAGCACCGAGGAGATCATCCGCTCGGTGAAGAAGGGCATCTACTGCGACAACTTCTCGAACGGCCAGGTCAACATCGGCGCGGGCGACTTCACCTTCTACGTGAAGAACGGCTACCTCATCGAGGACGGGAAGCTCACCCGCCCGGTGAAGGACGTGAACATCATCGGCAACGGGCCGAAGGCGCTCGAGCAGGTGGACATGGTCTCGGACGACCTCGCCATCGACGAGGGCGGCTGGACCTGCGGCAAGGACGGGCAGAGCGTGCCGGTGTCGCAGGGGCTGCCCACCGTGCGCGTCGCCTCCATGACGGTGGGCGGGAGGGGCCAGTGAGCGACCAGCGGAGCCTGCCGGAGATCGCGCGGCGCACGGCCGAGCTCGTCCTGCCGGAGCGGGCGCGGGCGAGGCCGCCGTGGCCGCCTTCCGCGCGCGCCACGTCGAGGTGGCCTGGCGCGACGGCAAGCTCGACAAGATCACCGAGGCCACCACCCGCGGCGTGGGGATCGACCTCTACGTCGACGGCCGCTACGCCTCGGTGAGCACGAGCGACCTGCGCCCCGAGGCGCTCGAGCGGTTCGTGGCCGACTCGGTGGCGCTCGCCCGCACGCTCGCGCCCGACCCGCACCGCCGCCTGCCCGAGCCCGCGCTCTACCAGGGCCAGTCCGCGGTGGACCTCGACATGGAGGACCTGACCTACGCCGCGCTCGACGCCGGCGCGCGCCGGCAGGTGGCCGAGGCCATCGAGGCCGCCGCCCGCTCGGTCGAGGGCGCCGGGGCCATCCTGTCGGTCACCACCAGCGTCTCGGACAGCCAGGGCGAGAGCGCGCTCGTCCACACCAACGGCTTCGAGGGGAACCGCCGCGCCACCGACTTCTGGATCGGCGCCGAGGTGACCGTGAAGGACCCCGACGGCCGGCGGCCGGAGGAGTACGCCTCCTCGGGCGCCCGCCACCGGGCCGACCTCGAGACGCCCGAGGTGGTCGGGCGGCGCGCGGGCGAGCGGGCGGTCTCGCGCATCGGGACGCGCAAGGGCGAGTCGGCCGTGATCACGCTCGCGGTGGACAACCGCGCCTCGGGCCGGCTGGTCGGCTCGCTCTTCGGCCCGCTCGCCGCCTCGTCGCTCCAGCAGAAGCGCTCCTTCCTCGAGGGCAAGGTCGGCGCCGCGGTGGGGAGCGCCGCTGCTCGACGTCCGCGACGAGCCGCTCGTCCCGCGCGGCCTCGGCTCGCGCCGCTACGACGGCGAGGGGATCGCCTCGCGGCCGTTCCCGGTCTTCGAGCGCGGCGTCCTGCGAAACCTACTACGTGGACACCTACTACGGCCGGAAGCTCGGGCTCGCGCCCACCACCGCGCGCTCCTCGAACCTCTCCTGGACGCTCGGTCAACGGTCGCAGCCCGAGCTGCTCGCGGCCATGGGCGAGGGGATCCTCGTCACCGGGTTCCTGGGCGGGAACTCGAACGGGACGACCGGGGACTTCTCGCTCGGCGTGCGGGGCTTCCGGGTGCGGGGCGGCCGGCTGGCCGAGCCCGATCGGTGAGATGAACGTCTCGGGCAATCACCTCGAGCTCTGGAAGCAGCTGGCGGCCGTGGGGAACGACCCCTACCGCTACTCCGCCATGCGGACACCCACGCTGGTGTTCGAGGGCGTGCAGCTCGCGGGGACGTGAGCTGCGCCGGGAGGGGGGGCGCACGTGTGGTGAAAAGTGCGGACGCCCCGCCTGTCCACCTGCGCCGAATTTGCGTCCCCGCCCGGGCATAGCTACTGATTGTGTGTGGCCAAGGTTCTCATCGTCGACGACGAGTTCGACATCCGGCAGGCGGTCGCCGAGGTGCTCTCCGAGGAGGGTCACCAGGTCCTCTCGGCCGGGGATGGCGCGGAAGCGCTCGCCTGTCTGCGTGAGTTCCATGCGCAGCTCGTCCTGCTCGACCTCATGATGCCGGGGATGAACGGCTGGGAGTTCCGCGCCGCGCAGAAGGGCGACCCGGAGCTCAAGTCGATCCCGGTGGTGATCCTCTCGGCGCTGGGCCGCGAGGGAGGCATCGACGCCGACGGCTTCATGCAGAAGCCGTTCGACCTCGAGGACCTGCTCGCGGCGGTGCGCCGGCACGCCTCGACGTCGGTCCCGGAGTCGCAGCTTCACTGAGCGAGCAGCCAGCCTCCCGCCGCAACCGCCTCGCGCTCCAGCACGTCCAGGGCCTCGGTGAAGAGGTGCGTCGCGCCCGGCACGATCGCGAGCCGGCGCGGTCCGCTCGAGCCCGAGAGCTCGCGCTCGAGCTCCTCCGGCGCGCCGAACTGGTCGTTCGCCGCCTGGATCACCGCCACCGGCTTCTGCACGCCGCGCAGGTTGGCCGCGTCGCGGGCCAGGTCGAGGTCCACCGCGCGGAGCGCCACGCCGGCGAGGAGCAGCCCGCGCACCCGCGGGTCCCGGCCGCCGGCCAGGGTGGCCATCCAGGCGCCGAACGAGAAGCCGGCCACGAGGAGCGGGAGCCCGGTCCGTCCCACGGTGAGCCAGTCGAGCGCGGCGCGCGCGTCGTCGGCCTCGCCGCGGGCCTGGTCGTAGCTGCCCGCGCTCCGCCCGACGCCGCGGTAGTTGAAGCGGAGCGTGATGCCGCCGCAGGTCCGCAGGGCGCGGGCGAGCCGGTGGACCGCGTGCGTGTGCATGGTGCCGCCGAACTGCGGGTGCGGGTGGCAGACCACCGCGGCGAAGGCCGCGGCGCGGCGGGCTCCTCGAGCAGCGCCTCGAGCCGTCCGTCCGGCCCGTCGAGATCGACCTGGGTCACGGGGGAGTGATAACCCCGCGGCCGCGTCCGGTCAGCCGAGCAGCGCGGTGAAGAGCCGCCGGCCGTCCTCGCGGCCGAGGATTGACTCGCTGGCACGCTCCGGGTGCGGCATCAGCCCGACCACGTTCCGGCCCGGGCCGCCGGAGATCCCGGCGATGTCGCGCGCGGCGCCGTTCGGGGCACCGCCCACGTAGCGGAAGACCACCCGGCCCTCGCCCTCGAGCGCGGCCAGGGTCTCGGCGTCGGCGAAGTAGTTCCCCTCGGCGTGGGCGATCGGCATGGTGAGCGCCTGGCCGGCCAGGCCGCGGGTGACCGGCGTCTCGCCGCCCTCCACCCGGACGGTGACGTCGCGGCAGATGTACTTGAGCGACACGTTCCGCATCAGCACGCCGGGGAGGAGCCCGGCCTCGCAGAGGATCTGGAAGCCGTTGCAGATGCCGAGCACCGGCCCGCCCTTCCCGGCGAAGTCGGCCACGTCCTCCATCACCGGCGAGAAGCGGGCCAGCGCGCCGCAGCGGAGGTAGTCGCCGTAGCTGAAGCCGCCCGGCACCACCACCACGTCCAGGCCGGCGGGCAGCCGGTCCTTGTGCCAGACGTACTCGGCCTCGGCGCCGCAGGTGTGCTTCACCACGTGGAAGACGTCGTGGTCGCAGTTCGAGCCGGGGAAGGTGAGGATGCCGACGCGCATGAGCGGGTGCCCGGGGAGCTAGAGCTCGATCCGGAAGTCCTCGATGACGGTGTTGGCGAGGAGCTTCTTGCACATCTCCTCGAGGCGCCGGCGCTCGTCCGCCTCCGGGAGCTTCTCGTCGATGGTCACCTCGATGAACTTCCCGAGGCGGACGTCGGAGACCTCGCCGTAGCCCATCGCGTGGAGCGCGCGGTTCACGGCCGATCCCTGCGGATCGAGCACCCCGCGCTTCAGGGTCACGTACACCCGAGCCTTCTTCGCCATGCGCGGCGTTATAGCAGATCGTTCCCGTGGTTTTGCTAGGGTATCTCCCGCATGGAGGACCCTTCGGCGGCAGGCACGCTCACGATCCTGGCGGGGCTCATCGGGCTGCTCCTGATGCGGGCGGTGGCCGGCGCGCTGGAGGCGGCGCTGGTCGCGCTGGGCGTGCCGCGGGCCACCGCGCTCGCCGCCGCCCACGAGGCCGCGCCCCGGGCGCGAGCGCTCGGCGCCCTGGTCGCCGAGCCCGAGGCGACCGCCTTCACGATCCGGGTGGCCGCCACCTTCGGGGTGCTGTTCGCCGGCCTGCTGGCCGGCTTCGCCGGACCGGCGCTCCTCCCTGCGCTGCCGGGGTGGATCGCCCGGGTCGCGGCCGCCCTCGTCGCCGGGCTCGTCTCGCTGCCGATGGCCGCCGCCGCGCGCGGGATCGGCGCGTCCCACGGCGAGGCGGTGGCGCTCGGGCTGGCCGTCCCGTTCCGCGCCCTGCGCGCCCTGCTCCGCCCGCTGGCGCGCGCGGTGGGGTTCCTGGCCGGGCGCGAGGCGCGCTTCGCGCTCCCGCTCCCGCCGCTCGACGAGATGGAGCGGGCGCTCGCCGAGTACGCGCAGGCCCAGGGCGGGCCCTCCGAGGGCACGAGCGAGCTCATCCACAACGTGTTCGAGTTCCGCGACAAGGTCGCCCGCGACGTGATGGTGCCGCGCACCGAGGTGGTGGCGGTCGAGATCGACACGCCGGTGCAGGAGATCATCCGGGTGCTCGCCGAGGAGGGTCACTCGCGCATGCCGGTCTACCGCGGGAGCCTCGATCAGATCGCCGGCGTGCTCCACGCGCGCGACCTCGTCCCGCTGCTCGCCAACCCCGAGCTCATCATCGTCCGCGACGTGCTCCGGCCCGCGCACTTCGTGCCCTGGTCGAAGCCGGTCGAGCAGCTGCTGCGCGAGATGCAGCGTCGCCACCTGCACATGGCCTTCGTGGTGGACGAGTTCGGCGGCGTGATGGGCATCTGCACCATCGAGGACGTGCTCGAGCAGATCGTCGGCGAGATCCAGGACGAGTTCGAGGAGGACGAGGACGAGGGGGCCGCGGTCGAGCCCCACGCCGACGGCAGCTTCACCGTGCACGGCTGGGCGCCGGTGGCGGACTTCAACCAGGCGGCCCGGACCGAGGTGCCGGAGGACCAGGGCTTCGAGACCATGGCCGGCTTCGTCAGCTCGCTCGCCGGGGTGATCCCGGCGAGGGGCGACCGCTTCAACTGGAAGGGCTGGGTCTTCACGGTCACCGAGGCCGACCCGCGCAGGGTCCTCAAGGTGCGGGCCGCGCGCGCGAAGCGCGCCTGAGGGGAGGGCCGGCCCCACCCCGGACGTGCCCCCGGGCCCGGCCCGGCTTATCGGGGCTCCCATGAGCGAGCTCGACCGGAACGGCGTGCGGATCGGCCAGTCGGTCCGCGATCTCGACGGCAAGGACCTCGGCCGGGTGAAGGCCCTCTACGACCAGGCCTTCCTGGTGGTGAAGGGCCTGCCGCTGCTGTTCCGGCAGGACCACGTGCTCCGCTACGACGAGGTGCGCGGCGAGCGCGACGGCGCGCTGGTGGTGGCGCGGAGCGACCACGAGCTCCTCGAGCTGGCGCGGGGCGAGCTGCCCGCCACCTGGCGCGTGCCGGTCCCGCCCGGCTTCCCCTCGGCGGCGACCCCCGCCGAGGCGCGCGGCGTCTTCGCCGAGGTGGCCCTCGGCCACGCCGCCGCCGCCACGATCGAGCCGGCCGAGCCGGCCGAGCCGGCGCCGGTGCGCGCCGCGCGCCCGGACGCGCACGAGGAGGAGCCCGTCTCGCGGGACGACCGCGCGCGGGCGCTGGTTCCGCCGCCGCCCGGGCGCTGATCGAGCTATCTTGCGCGGCCATGACCGACGCCGCGCCTGGAACGCTCGCCCGCCCGGCGCCGCCGCGGGGCTACCGCTGGCTGGTGCTGCTCGCCTGCAGCGTGGCGATGTTCGGCAACTACTACGTCTTCGACGCGCTCTACCCGGTCACGCCGCTCCTGCAGCAGACCTTCGGCTTCACCGACGCGCAGGTCGGCCTCCTCGACACCGCCTACAACGTCGCGGCGCTGCTCACGCTGGTGGCCGGCGGGGTCCTCATCGACCGGCTCGGCACCGCGCGCTCGGCCCTGCTCTTCGGCGTCATCGGCGCGCTCGGCAGCGTCCTCATCGCGGTGCTGCCGGCCGCGCTCCCCGGCGCGCCGGCGCTGGCGATGATCGCCGGCCGCTTCGTCCTCGGCGTCGGCTCGGAGCTCTTCATCGTGGCGGCCACCACGGTGGTCGGGCGCTGGTTCAAGGGGCGCGAGATCTCCTTCGCGCTCGCCGTCCAGCTCGTCATCGCGCGGCTCGGCTCGACCGTCGCCGACAAGTCGCCCAACTGGTTCCGCGGGCTCTTCGACGGCTGGCAGCCGCCGCTCGCTGCTCGCGGCCGGCGCCGGGCTGCTCTGGCTGGTGGCGGCCGCCGTCTACGCCGGGCTCGAGTCGAGCGCCGCCCGCCGCTACGACGTGAAGCGGGCCGGCGCCACCGACAAGCTGGTGCTCTCGGACCTGGTCCGCTTCACCACGGCCTACTGGTGGGTGGTCGGGCTCTGCGTCGCCTTCTACGCGACCATCTTCCCGTTCCGCACCTTCGCGAACCTCTACTTCATCCAGGCGCACGGGGTGTCGCCCGAGCGCGCCGGGGACCTCAAGTCGTGGCTGCCCATCTTCAGCACCATCGGCATGCCGCTCTTCGGGCTCCTCGCCGACCGGATCGGCCGGCGCGCGCTGATGATGGCGGTCGGCTCGCTCCTGCTGGTGCCGCCCTTCCTGCTCATGGCGTACACGCCGGCGCCGCTCGAGCTCTCCATGGCCATGCTGGGCGTCGCCTTCGCGATGGTGCCGGCGGTGCTCTGGCCGGCGGTGACCTACCTCGTGCCCGACCAGCGGCTCGGCTCGGCCTACGCCCTCATGACCTTCTGCCAGCAGGTCGGGTGGGCCGGGATGAGCTGGGGGCTCGGCGCGGCGAACGACGCCTCCGGGGCGGGCGCGGGGAACCCGGCCGGCTGGCTCCCGGCCATGTGGATGCTCGCGCTGCTCGCCTCGGCCGGCTTCGTCTTCTCGTTCCTGCTCTGGCGCTCCGAGCGCGGCCCGGGCGCGCGCGGGCTCGAGAATGCGACGGTCGGTGAAGGCGCCTGACACGGACGGTGAGGCCGGGATCACCAGGGAAGGCTTCAGGTCAACTAATTTGCCATCCGGATCCCGAACCCGTATGCTGCGATATCGATGCAAGATCCCGGGATCAGGGCGGGATCTCCAGTAGCGGGGCAGGGTGGGCGGCGCGCGGCTCATGAGACGGCTCGCAGGCGAGCGGCGGCGGGGTGGCATGGCGGACGGGGCGAAGATCAACGGCTACGGGAAGATCGATCCGGAGGGGCTGCTCCGGAGCGCGCTCGAGAAGATCGTCTTCTTCGAGTGCCGGGTGTCGCAGCTCGAGTCCGAGGTCGCCGCGGCGCGCACCACCGCCGAGCGGGCGCGGGCGGACGCCGCCCAGGCGCACCGGCAGGGCATCGAGCACGAGCAGGCCGCCGCCGCCGAGCGCGGCGCCCGGGCCGACGCCGAGGCCCGCGCCGACGACCTCGGCGAGCGCGTGCGCCTCCTCGAGGGCGAGCGGGAGCGGCTGCTCTCGGGGCTGGTGGAGCGCGCCCGCATCGGCGGCGCCCCCGACTCGCGCGGCACGCCCGGGCCGGACGAGGGCGGGGCCGACCTGGCCGGCTTCATCGCCGAGCTGCGGGCCGAGATCGAGCGGCTCCGCGCCTGGCGCTTCGCGGCCGAGGCGCAGGGCGTCCGGGTGGACGCCGACGGGGTGGCCCACGTCCCGCGCCGCGACGTCCTCGAGCCGGTGGCCCGGATGGCGGACCGGTTCGAGGCGGAGGGGCGCGTCGGCCTGACCGGGCGCGACACCGACCGCATGAAGGAGCTGCTCTCCACCCGCGCCGACCGCGTGCTGTACGAGCGGTCGATGGACGACCTGCAGGCGCCCGACGCCCGCGCGCGGCTCCGGGCCGTGCGGGCGCTCGAGGCGCTCGGCTCGAAGGCGGCGGCCCCGCTCCTCGCGGCCGCGGTCGGGCGCGAGACGGAGGCCGAGGTGAAGGCGGCCCTGCTCGGCGCGCTGGCCCGCTTCAAGGAGCCCTTCGGCGCGCCGCTCGCGCTCCTCGCGCTCGACGACGCGCGGCCGGCCGTGCGGGTCGCCGCGCTCGAGGCGCTCTCCGCCATCTCCGGCGCCGAGGCCGAGCCCCGCGTGGCCGACGCGCTCCAGGACCAGAGCCCCATCGTCCGCCGCCGCGCCGCGCTCCTGCTCGGGTTCGCGCCGGGCGAGCGGGCCGAGGCGGCCCTCTCGGTGGCCCTCGGCGATCCCGACCGCGGGGTGGCCCGCGCCGCGGCCGCCGCGCTCTCCGGCCGCCCCACCACGCGGGCCCAGGGCGCCCTGGCCCGCGCGCTCGAGCACCCCGACGAGTCGGTCCGGCGCGTCGCCGCGTCGGCCCTCTCGCGCATCGCGGGCGAGGTGGTGAGCGCCGACGGTCCGGTGGCGAGCCGCCGCGCCGCCTCCCGCCGCATCGCCGAGCGGCTCGCGGCCATGGACGGCACCGCGCTCCGCGAGGCGGTCATCGCCGGCGCCACCGTCGCCGTGTCTCCGGGTGCCGGTCGACTGCGGGCCGGCCGTGCCGGCCCTGCGCTCGGGGCGAACGGGGTGGTGACGGTCGCCAGCTCGGCCCCGGCCTCGGCCGCGTCGAACCCTGCTGCGTTCGCCTCGAGCTCCGCTGCCCCGGCTGCCCCTCCGCGCGCGCCGAGCGCAGGGCACGCGGAGCGTGCCCCTGGTCGAGCGGCCCCGGCCCGCACCGCCGTGGCGGTCCAGATCGCCACCGCCTCTCCGGCCGCGACCCTCGCCTCGGCAGCCGCGGCCGTCCCCGCCGCGGCCCTGGACGCCTCCTCCCCCGAGCTCGAGGGCTCCATCGTCGGAGAGGTCCGCGCCTCGCTCCGCGGCTGCGTGCCCACCGAGCTGTCCATCCTCCTCGACGCGCCGCCCGCGCGCGTCGACGCCGCGCTGGCCGTCCTGGCCGCGCGCGGCGCGCTCGTGCAGCGCGGGCTGCGCTGGTTCCTGGCCTGAGGTCCCGATGGAGAACATCCGGTACACCGCGAAGCGCCTCGCCCAGGTCCTCGGCGTCACCGAGAAGCAGGTGGTGTCCGCCATGGGCCGCCGGGACGGGTTCGGGCCGGAGGACCTCGCCCGCCTCCGGCAGAAGCTGAACCGCGCCCCCGCGCCGTGCCCGCGCCGCATCCAGCTCTTCCTCAACTTCAAGGGCGGCACCGGCAAGACCAGCCTCTCCTCGTCCTACGCCTACCGGCTGGCCGAGCGCGGCTACCGCGTCCTGATGATCGACCTCGACAGCCAGGGGCACGCCACCAAGTGCCTCGGCAAGGAGGGCTCGAGCTTCACCCGCACCCTGCACGACGTGATGATCCGCAAGGTGCCGCTCGACGAGGTCACCGTGACGACCGGCATGCCCGGCCTGTCGCTCGTCCCGGCCAACCTGGCCATGAGCACCATCGACCTCGCGCTCATGCCGCTGGCCGGGCCGCGAGTTCCGGCTGCGCAACGCGCTCCAGGGCGTGAACGGGAAGTACGACTTCGTGGTGCTGGACGCGCCGCCGTCGTTCGGGCTGCTCAACCTGAACGCGCTCATGGCGGCCACCGACCTGGTCATCCCGGTGCTGGCCGACTTCCTCTCCTACGACGGCCTGCGGCTCCTCTTCGAGACCATCCAGGGGATCGAGCAGGACCTGTCGCACCAGCTCGAGCAGATCTTCGTGGTGGTGAACGCCTTCAACCAGACCTTCAAGATCTCGCGGGAGGCGCTGGCGGCGCTCCGCGTGCACTACGCCGACTACATGCTCGAGACCGTGGTGCGCCAGTGCACCAAGTTCGCCCAGGCGTCGAGCGAGGGCTGCCCCATCTTCGGCTACGATCCGGACTCGAAGGGCGCGGTCGACATCGAGGCGGTACAGACCGAGATCCTCGGGCGCATCGCGGCCGCCCAGGCCGCAGGCGCGGCGGGAGCGTGAGAGAGATGAGAAAGGCCTTCGACGCCAACGTCCCGAAGCTGAAGCCCCGGCTCAAGCCCGCCGGGGCGCCCGCCGTCGCCGACGAGCCCGCGCCCGAGCCGTCCCCGGTGCGCGCCGCCGCCGAGGCCGCCGCCGCGGTGCTCGACGCCGCGCCTCCCGACGCGCCCGTGGAGGAGGAGGAGCGCCGCGAGGAGGCGCGCGCGACGGACCCCGCGGCCTACGCGGACGAGCCCGAGCCGTCCGACCAGCTCGAGCCGGTCGACGTCGCGGCCCACGAGGAGGAGCCACCGGCCTGGCGCGAGGCGCCGGCGCCCGCCGAGCCCGTGGCCGCCGCGCCCGCGCCCGCGCGTCCTGCGCGCAGCGTCGCCGCCCCCGCCCCCGTTCGCCCCGAGCGTCGCGAGGCCGCCCCGGCGGCGTCGCGCAGTCGAGGGGCTGCGGAGCCCGACCGCCACCCGCGACGTCCCCGTGTCCCGTGGTCGCGGGACGCCCGAGCCGACCGCCGCCAGCGACGCCCCCGTGTCTCGCGGTCACGGGACACCCGACCCGGCCGCCCGCGACGCCGACGTGCTCGAGCGGCGCGACCGGCTCCAGAAGATCAAGCGCCGGGTGGCCGAGGCGGCGCGCCCGGCGGCGCGCTTCGACCCGGTCCCGGCGGACCCGGCCCGCGCGGCCGAGAGCGTGCTCGGGCTGGTGCGGGACCTCGAGATCGAGCTGGTGCGCGCGCGCGAGCGCGAGGACGCGCTCCGGGGCGACCTCGATCAGGCCCGGATCGAGCTGGCCCGCGCCGCCGGGGAGGCGCGCGGCGCCACCGAGCGGCTCGGCTCCGCCGAGAAGGAGCTCGACGAGAAGCGGGCCGTCCTGACCGAGCTCCTCGGCGAGATGGAAGCGCTCGAGCAGGAGCGGGACGAGTCGGTGCGCCGGGCCCAGGCCCTCTCCGCGCTCGACGAGGAGCGCGCCAAGCTGCTCGAGGAGGTCACCCGCCGCGCCGACGACGAGGCCCGGCTGCGCCTCGAGCGCGAGCAGGAGGTGGAGCGGCTCTCCGAGGAGCTCCGCGTCGGGGCCGCCGACGGGGCGCGCCTCCGCAACGCCGTCGGCGAGCTGGCGCGCGAGCGCGACCAGATGGCCGCCGAGCTGGACCACCTCCGCGCCGACCGCGACGAGCTGGCTGCGGCCAAGCGTGCGCTCGAGCAGGTCCACGCGGCGCTGGCCCAGGCCCGGGCCCGGATCGGATGAGCGACGATATGCCGCGAGGGGGGTGCTTCTCCCACCCTCCGGACGGGATCTAGAATTTCGATCGACAGGCGCTAGACACTGTCTACGGGTGACGTGTCGGGAGCAGGGGTGCTCTGGAAGTCTCGGTGGCGGGGTAGAGGGTGCGGGGCGGCCAACAGGCCGCCCCGCCTTTTTTGGGCGCCCTGGCCACCTCGCGGCGCCGGCTACTTCGTGGCCGCCCGGTCGATGTGCGTGACGTTGTTCCGCTCGCGCAGCTTCTCGAGCGCGTCGAAGGCGGCGTACTTGTACGCCTCGCCGAGCGTCGGGTAGTTGAAGACCGCCTCGGCGAAGTAGTTCACGTCGCCGCCGAGGGTCATCACCGCGCTGCCGGTGTGGATGAGCTCCGACGCGTGGGGGCCGATGCAGTGGACCCCGAGCAGCCTGCCGTCCTGGGCGTCGGCGATGACCTTCAGCGACCCCACCGCCTCGCCGACCAGGTTGGCGCGCGCGTTCTCCACCAGGCTGGCCCGCCCGACCACGTAGTCGATCCCCTTCTTCACCAGCGCCTCCTCGGTCTCGCCCACCGAGGAGATCTCCGGGATGGTGTAGATGCCGACCGGCAGGAGCTCGGCCAGCTTCTGCTTCCGGTTCCCGCCGCAGGCGTGGTTCATGGCCACGCGCCCCTGCTCCATCGAGGCGGAGGCGAGGCCCGGGAAGCCGACCAGGTCACCCGCCGCGTACACGTGCGGCACGGCGGTCTGGTAGTGCTTGTTCACCTCGATGAGGCCGCGGTCGGTGGCCGAGAGGCCGGCGTTGGGGAGGTTCAGCCCCTCGACGTTCCCGATCCGGCCCGAGGCGACCAGCACCTTCTCGGCCACCAGCCGCGACCCGTCCGCCAGCGTCACCAGCACGTCGCGCTCGCCCGGCTCGAGGCGAACGGCGCGCGTCTGCTGGTGGAGGTCGATCGACATCTCGCGGAAGGAGTCCTGCATGGCGAGCGACAGCTCGGCGTCCAGCCAGGGCAGCAGCCGCTCCTTCGAGTCGATGATCGAGACGTGCACGCCCAGCGCCGCGAAGATCGAGGCGTACTCGCAGCCGGCCACGCCGCCGCCCAGGACCGCGATCGAGCGCGGGATCCGGTCCAGCATCAGGATCGAGTCGGAGTCGTAGATCCGGGCGTTGTCGATGGTGTAGCTCGACGGGTGAAAGGGGCGCGTGCCGGTGGCGAGCAGCACCACCTCGGCGTGCAGGTCCTGCTGGCCGCCGTCGGGCACCGACACGCGGAGGGTGTGCGGGTCGACGAAGCTCGCCACCCCGCGGAACTGCTCGACGCCGGCGTGGTTGAGCGCGCTGCGGATGCGCGAGTGCTCGCGGGCTGTGACGAGGCCCCGGCGGCCCATCAGCTCGGGCACCGTCACGGTGCCGGAGACCTTGAGCTCGATGCCGTGGGCGTCGCGGTTGCGGGCCTGCTTGATGGCGAGCGCGGTCTCGCGGAGCGCCTTCGACGGGATGGTGCCGGTGTTGGCCGAGGCGCCCCCGGGGACGGCCTCCTTCTCGATCAGCGCGACCTTCTTGCCCAGGAGGGCGGCCTGGACGGCGCCGTTCTCCCCGGCCGGGCCGGACCCGATCACCACCACGTCGTACGAGAGCATGCGCGCCTTATAATGCACCCGGTCACGGACTTCGATATTGTTCACGACTCCGTGCGGAACCCCCCGAAGAACGCCGTCCTGGAGCAGATCCAGAAGAACCTCTCGGTCGAGCTGGACGAGCGGCGCCGCGCGCTCGCCGCGACCGGGAAGCGGCTGTTCGACTTCGGCCTCGGCGATCCGCTCGAGCCCACCCCGCCCTTCCTCCGGGAGACGCTCCGGGCCGCCGTCCCGGAGGTCTCGCAGTACCCGAGCGCCTTCGGCACCGCCGCGCTGCGCGCGGCCGCCGCCGGGTACCTCGCGCGCCGCTTCGGCGTCCGGGTCGACCCGGAGTCACAGGTGCTCGCCTGCGCGGGCGCCAAGGAGGCGATCTTCCACCTGCCGCTCGCCTTCGCGGGCGACCCGGCCCGGCGCAAGGTGGTGATGCCCGACCCGGGCTACCCGACCTACGAGGCCGGGGCGCGCTTCGCCGGGCTCGAGCCGGTCAAGGTGCCGCTCACCCCCGCGCGCCGGTTCCTGCTCGAGCCGGAGGACGTGGGCGAGGCGGTGCTGCGCGAGACGCTGATCTTCTGGATCAGCTACCCGCACAACCCGACCGGCGCCGAGGCCCCGCGCGACTACCTGCGCCGGGTGGGCGAGGCGGCGCTCCGCCACGGCTTCATCGTCGCGTCGGACGAGTGCTACGCCGACATCTACTTCGGCGCGCCGCCGGCCTCGATGCTGGAGCTCCAGCAGGAGAACGTGCTCGCGATCCACTCCTGCTCGAAGCGGAGCGGCATGACCGGCTACCGGAGCGGCTTCCTGGCCGGCGACCGTGACCTGATCCGGACGCTCCGCGCGCTGCGGAGCCACCCCGGCGTCTCCTCGCCGGCCTTCGTGGCGGCGGCCGCCGCCGCGGCCTGGGCCGACGACGCGCACGCGGCCGAGCGGCGCGAGATCTTCCGGCGCAAGCGCGACCGCTTCCTGCGCTTCTTCGCGGAGCGCGGGCTCTCGGCCGACGCGTCGGACGCGACGCTCTACCTCTGGGTGCGCGTGCCGGCCGGGCACACCTCGGCGAGCTACGCCCTGAGGCTGCTCGAGGGCGGCATCGTGGTCGCGCCGGGGACCGCCTTCGGCGCGGGTGAAGGATACGTGCGGGTGGCGCTGGTCCCCACGCTCGTCGAGTGCGAGGACGCCATCCGGGAATGGGCGAGGATCGAATGAGCGACTGGAACGACGTGGAGCAGCGGATCTCGGCGGCCTTCGCGGACCGAGCGCTCCTGAAGGACCCGGCCACCGAGGCCGCCGTGATGGACGCGCTGAACGGCCTCGATCGCGGCGAGCTCAGGGTGGCCGAGAAGCGCGCGGGCACCTGGGAGGTGAACGCCTGGCTGATGCAGGCGGTGAACCTGTTCTTCGGGATCACCGGGATGGAGGTGTCCGACTACGGGCCCTTCCAGACGCGCGACAAGATCCCGCTCAAGAAGGACCTAGAGGCCTCGGGCGTGCGCCTCGTGCCGGGCGGCGTGGCCCGCTTCGGCTCGCACCTCGAGCCGGGCGCCGTGCTCATGCCGGGCTTCGTGAACATCGGCGCGCGGGTCGGGGCGGGGACCATGGTGGACACCTGGGCCACCGTCGGCTCCTGCGCCCAGGTCGGCGCCAACGTGCACCTGGCCGGCGGCGTCGGGATCGGCGGCGTGCTCGAGCCGCCCGGGGCGCGCCCGAACATCATCGAGGACGGCTGCTTCATCGGGAGCCGCTGCATCCTGGTCGAGGGCGTGCTGGTCGAGGAGGACTCGGTGCTCGGGGCGAACGTGGTGATCACCGCCTCGACGCCCATCATCGACGTGACCGGCCCGGAGCCGGTGGTGCACAAGGGCCGCGTCCCGGCCCGCTCGGTGGTGATCCCGGGCACCCGCCCCAAGGAGTACCCGGCGGGCACCTACCAGATCCCCTGCGCGCTCATCGTGGGCCGCCGCAACGCCTCCACCGACAAGAAGGTCTCGCTCAACCAGGCGCTGCGCGACTTCGAGGTCCAGGTCTGAGCGGCGGCGATCACCCGTCCGAGCTGGCGGAGGCCCTGGCCCGCCGCACCGAGGCGCTCTGCGCGGTCCCCTCGGTGATCGGGAGCGAGCGGGCGCTGTGCGACCAGCTAGAGGCCTGGGCGCGACCGCGCGCGGCGGCGGTGCGCCGGGTGAAGGACTCGCTGGTGATCCGGCTGGACGGCCCGGACGCGGCGGCCGGGGCCGGCCCCGATCGCCGGCCGCTGGTGGCGCTGTGCGGCCACCTCGACACCGTGCCGGTCCACCAGGCGGACGCGGGCCGGCCGCCGCGGCGCGAGGGCGGGCGCATCGTGGCGCCCGGCAGCTCGGACATGAAGGGCGGCCTCGCGGTCATGCTGGAGCTGGCCGAGCGGCTGCCGCGCGCGGCGCGGTCCTGCGACCTCGTGCTGGTGGCGTACGCGCGCGAGGAGGGGCCCTACCTCGAGAACGAGCTCGGCGACGTGCTGCGCGAGGCGGACGAGCTCCGCGCCGTCGACCTCGCCCTCTGCCTCGAGCCGACCGACAACCTGCTCCAGCTCGGCTGCGTCGGGTCCATCCACGGGACCTTCACCTTCGAGGGACGCTCGGCCCACTCCGCCCGCCCGTGGCAGGGCGAGAACGCGGTCCACCGGGCGGGCCCGCTCCTCGCCGAGCTCGACGCGCTCTCGCCGCGCGAGGCGACCTCGGGCGGGCTGGTCTTCCGCGAGGTCATGAGCGTGACCCGCATCGAGGGCGGCCGCGCGCGCAACGTGGTGCCGGACCGCTGTTCGCTCAACGTGAACTTCCGCTTCGCGCCGGACAAGTCGCTCGACGACGCGGCCGGGGAGCTGCGCGCGCTGGGGGGCGCTTCGGCGCGCGGGTGGAGCTGACCGACCTCTCCCCGGCCTGCCCCGCCTTCGCCGATCACCCGCTGGTGCGGCGCCTGCTCGAGCGGACCGGGATCGGCGCCGAGCCGAAGCAGGCGTGGACGGACGTGGCGCGGCTCGCCGCGCACGGGATCGCCGCCGCGAACCTGGGGCCGGGCGCCACCTCGCAGGCGCACCAGCAGGGGGAGTGGGTCGAGATCGCCGCGCTCGAGCGCGGGTACCAGATCCTGGCGCAGTTCCTCGCCGTCTGAGGCCTGGGCGCCCGCCCTGTCGCACCCCCGCCCGTGACCGGCCGCCCGGTTGCGGCGCGCGCGTCACCTTCGCATATCGTCGCGCATCGATCTGTCGGGCGCTCGCCGCCGACCGCGGCCGCGCTCGCGAAAGGAGCAGCACATGATCCGGCGCCTCCTCCCAGTCCTCGCCGTCCTCGCGGCCCCGGTCCTCGCGCTCGCCGAGTCCGCCACCTGGAACCTCGACCCGGCCCACACGCACTCCGCGTTCACCATCCGTCACCTGGTGATCACCAACGTCCGCGGCGAGTTCGGCAAGACCACCGGCGCCGTGACCCTCGACGACAAGGACATCACGAGGTCGAGCGTGGAGGCCACCATCGACGTCTCCACCATCGACACCCGGGTCGCCGACCGCGACGCGGACCTCAAGTCGGCGAACTTCTTCGACGCGGCCAAGTACCCCACCATGACCTTCAAGTCGACCAAGGTGCAGCAGGCCGGCAAGGGGAAGCTCAAGGTGACGGGCAACCTCACCATCAAGGACGTGACCAAGCCGGTGGTGCTCGAGGTCGACGGCCCGACCGCGGCGATCAAGGGGCCCATGGGCGAGAGCCGCCGCGGCGTCGCCGCGCGCACGACCATCAACCGGCGCGACTTCGGCCTCAACTGGTCGAAGGCGGTCGAGGCCGGCCCGGTGGTGGGCGATCAGGTGAAGATCGAGATCGAGGGCGAGCTGATCAAGGAGGGCACCGGGAAGCAGGCGGCCAAGTAGATGCCGCTACGGCTGGGCCGCCACCTCGGCCGGGAGCGGCCTCACCCGGAGCGCCTGGCCGCCCTCCGCTGCCATCCGGCGGCGCCAGGCCTCCGGGTAGTCGGGGTGCGTGACCTTGCCCTGCGCGTCGCGGACGTTCCCGTCCATGTACTTCACGAGCAGTGACTCGCCCGAGCTTCCGCCAGCGGGCCGTGACGCGCTCGCCCTGCTCGACCGAGTAGCTGGTCAGGTAGTCGCGGGCCAGGCCGGGCGAGTCGTCGTGGAGCGCGAGCGCCGCCTTCTCGAGCTCCGCCTGCCGCGACGAGGAAGCCGCCCTCGAGCTCGCCGCTGCACCTGCTGGATGTCCTGGATCATGTCCGCAGTAGCGGGCGTAGGCCCAGTTCGAGACGAAGTTGAAGACCCAGAAGGCCGAGTCCCAGCTGAAGGTGCTGGAAGTCGGCGGTGCCGACGGCGAAGCTGCGCGGCACGGCCGCGGATGCCGGCGTACATCGGCACGTAGACCGTGCTGTAGGTGTCGTCGACGCCGAACCAGAGCACGCCGCCGATGGGGCCGGGCAGCGACGCGCGCGACTGCGCCACGAAGGAGAAGCCGGTCTGCTGCGTGGAGATGGCCCGCTCGTTCAGGTACTCCTCGCCGTCCACCTTCCAGGTCATCGGACGCCAGCGGTAGGGGAGCGCGAAGGGGCCGGCGCCGACGCCCTTCGAGAGGTCGAACGGGCGTGCCCTCGAAGTGGTCGCGCATGAGCGCCATCACGTCGCGGACCGCGAGCGGCCGCTCGGGCTTCACCCAGAGCGGCAGGGGCGCCGCGCCGGGCGTGCCGTCCGACCAGCGCGGAGGGCAGCGACAAGGACGGCGCCACCCGCCGGAACACGCTCCACACCCGCGCGTCGCAGGCGCGCAGCGCGCCGAAGTCGAGCGGCGCGTAGGTGTCGGCGAAGCTGAACTCGGCGTCCTTGCCCTTGAACCAGCCCTTCTCGCGCGCGAAGGAGATGACGTCCTTCGCGTAGAGCGTGTCCTTGTCGTTCAGCGGGAACTGGCGGATGCGGGCGTGGTTGGCGTGGGCCGAGACGTGGCCGTCCGGGACGCGGCGCGCCACCCAGACCGCCCCCTTCCGCGTCGGGCCCTTGCCGATCATCTCGAGGATCCAGGCCTCGTCCGGATCCGAGATGGAGAAGGACTCGCCGGTGCTGGCGTAGCCGTGCTCGGCCACCAGCCCGGTCATCACCGAGATCGCCTCGCGCGCGGTCCTGGCCCGCTCGAGCGCGAGGAACATGAGCGATGCCGTAGTCGATGCCGCCCTCCGGATCGAGCAGCTCCTTGCGGCCGGTGAAGGTGGTCTCGGCGACGGCCACCTGGTGCTCGTTGATGTGGCCGACCACCTGGTAGGTGGCCGCCGCCTGCGGGATCCGGCCGAGCGGCTTGCCGGTGTCCCACTCGATCGACCTCGCGCTCGGCGCCGGGGGCGTAGCTGGCGGCGGGGCGGAGCGGGAGGTCGCCGTAGAGCGAGTGCGAGTCGGCCGCGTAGGTGATGAAGGTCGAGCCGTCGGCGCCGGCGCCCTTCGCGACCAGGATGCTGGTGCAGGCGGCGGCGAGGCTCGGGGCGGCCAGGGCGCAGGCGAGGGCGGCGGGGACCAGGGCGCGGGACGAGGGCATGGCCCGAGAGGATAGTCGAAGCGCCGCGGCGCCTGCGCCGCGGCGGGTGGGCGCGCTGCGTCCGCCGCGTCCACGCGGCGGTCGGTCGCGCCCGGGCCGCCGCCTCCCCGCCGGGCGCCGGGGAGGGCACGCCCGTTGCTCGGGGCCGGGGTCATGCCCCTCGCCTCCGACGGCTCCGCCTCGTCCACCGATCTCCCCCGCGAGCGGCTCCTCGCGGCCGGCCCCCGCGCGCTCGCCGACGCCGAGCTGGTCGCGCTCGTGCTCGGCACCGGCACCGGGAAGGTCTCGGCCCGCGCCGCGGCCCTGTCGCTCCTCGAGGCGCTGCCGCTGCCCGAGCTGGCCTGGGCGCCGCCGGACGCGCTGGCCGCCTGGCCGGGCATCGGCCTCGCCCGCGCCGCCGCGCTCGCGGCCTCCTTCGAGCTCGGCCGCCGCGGCGCCTGGGCCCCGCCGCGCCGGGGCGAGCGCTGCCTCGACCCCGGCCGCGTGCACGAGCTGATGCGCCACGCCGCGCACGCCGAGCGCGAGGGCTTCCACGTGGTGCTCCTCGACGTGCGGGGCCGGCTGCTGCGCGCCGTGCAGGTCGCCGAGGGCTCGCTCTCGCAGTGCCCCGTCTCCCCCCGCGACGCGCTCCGCCCGGCGGTGCGCGAGGGGGCGCACGGGCTCGTCTTCGTCCACAACCACCCGAGCGGCGATCCCAGCCCGAGCCCCGACGACGTGGACCTGACCGCGCGCCTCAGGGCCGCCGCCGAGGTGGTGGGCGTGCTCGCCCGCGATCACGTCATCGTCGCGGCGAGCGGCTACTACAGCTTCGTGGAGGCCGGGCGCTGGCGGCGGTGACCCGCGTGCGCTGGCGTGCCTGAGCCTGCGGTGCCGTACTCGCCGCCGTGGGTCACCGCGCCGCTCTCCAGCTCGCATCCCACCCGAGGATCCGGGCGGCCTTCTCGCTCGAGACCGCTCCGTCGGGCTCGGCGACGTTGTAGATGCCGGGCAGCGCCCTCGTGATCGCCAGCTCGGTGGCCTTCGCGGCCGCGTCCACGTGCACGGCGCCAGGGCCGACGGGCGCGTCGAACCCCGAGCCGGGACCGTAGAACAGACCGTACCGGAGGACGATCCCCTCGAGCGGAGCGTCGAGCACCTGGCGCTCGAGGCTCATGACGCCATGCACCGTTCCGCCGTAGACGGGGTGCGTCTCGGCGAGCAGCGGATCCTCCTCGCGGTGCGGCGAGGGGCCCTCCGCGTAGATGAAGGAGATGCTCTGGGCGATGAGGCGCCTGGCGCCGGCGCGCACGGCGGCGGCGACGAGGTTGCGCGTGCCCTCGTCCCGGAGGCGCGCGTTGCGCGCCAGGGCCTCGGTCATCCGGTCCGGATCGAGGGCGTAAGGCAGATCGGTCAGCTGGTGGATCACGATCTCCGGTCGGAGGTCGGCCATGACCCCACGGAGCGCGCTGGCGTCGAAGCACGTCGACCACGACCGGCTCGACCCCCATCTCGCGCAGCAGGGGCGCCTTGTCCTGGGCGCGCGTGGTGCCCACCACGCGCCAGCCGCTCGCCACGAGGAGGGGTGCCAGGCGCCGGCCGATCGCGCCGGACGCACCCGCGAGGAAGATGCACTCTTTCGCCATCTGTGACTCCGAGGTTTCGGTTGGGGGTCTTAACTAGCACCTGATGAGTCGCAGTTTAGGGCGCCGGACGTCCTCGGTCAAGGCGGTCTTGGACGCTGGCGGCGGTGGCCGCCCGTGCGCCGTCGCGCCGACGCAGGCGCTCAGGGGCCGCGCAGGAGCGTGATGGTCCCGGCCTGCTCGTCGTAGGAGAACAGGTCCGCGAAGCGGGCCCAGCCCACGAACGTCTCGAACATCCGCCTCGTAGTCCTCGTTCGGCATGTACACGGCGATGAGCTCGAGGACGAAGTCGCGGTCGATCCGGTGCTCGTCCCGGCGCATCAGGGCGTCGCTGGACGTGCCGGAACAGGCGGAGCTCGCAGGATTCGCTCGCGCAACAGCACCTTGCGGTCCGCGGGGCTCGCCCTCACGAGCTGCGCTCCGTGCGGCGGACAGGACGACCTGCCGCCTCGGCGTGTCGACGAGGTCGAGCAGCTCGGCCGCGTTCACGACGGCGATGAGCCTGCCGAACTCGCGGTCGGTGTCCGCGGCGATCCGGAAGACGTCCTCCTGGCCGCCGCGCGCGTCGAGGTACTCGAGGAGGCCGAGGATCTCGCCCGGCGCCGGCCTCGGGGAGCGGCTCGAACGCCGCGGCGCGGCGCGGCGGGCACGTCGGGCATCTCCATGCCGGTGATGATGTCGTGCAGCCGGTCGACGAGGTGGAGGAGCCCCGGCGCGCGGTAGTCGCGCGGGCGCGGCAGCGTGTTCTCCACCACGGTCCGGACCCGGCCCGGGTTCGCGTCCAGCACCACGATCCGGTCGGCCATGTAGACGACCTCCTTGATGTCGTGGCTGACCATCACGATCGAGGAGGGGTTCTGTGTCCTTGGCCGCCCAGATGTCGATCACCTCGGCCCGGAGGCTCTCGGCGGTGAGCGCGTCCACCTGGCTGAACGGCTCGTCCATGAAGAGCAGCTCGGGGTCGAGCGAGAAGGCGCGGGCCATGCCGACGCGCTGCTTCATGCCGCCCGAGAGCTCGCGCGGGTAGGCCTCCTCGAAGCCGGCGAGGCCGACGGTGCGGATGGCGTGGCTCGGCGCGCTCGCGCGACCTCGTCCGCGCGCGAGCCCCTTCGCCTCGAGGACCGCCTCGACGTTCTCGGTGACGGTCATCCAGGGGTAGAGCGCGAAGCTCTGGAAGACGAAGCCGACGCCGGGGTTGAGGCCGGCGAGCGGCGCGCCGTGGTAGAGCACCTCGCCCGCGCGTCGGCGCGGTGAGCCCGGCCAGGATGCGCAGGATGGTGGACTTGCCGCAGCCGGACGGGCCCGAGCAGCGCCACCACCTCGTTCGGCCGGATCGCGAGGGAGATGTCCTCGAGCACGCGCAGCGGCGGCCCGTTCGCCCTGCGGGAACTCCTTGTCCACGTGGCGGAGCTCGCAGAGGGCCTCGGGCGTCGGTCGTCGCCAGGGCGCGTGGCTTCGGGCATGGGGTCCTCGCTACCGCGAGAGGGAGAAGCGCTCCTCGGCGACGCCGTGCAGGCGGCGCCAGACGAGGCGGTTGAAGAGCGCCACCATCGCCGGCCATGACGCGTGATCGCGGCGGCGAGCACCGCGAAGTCGCCGCTCGCGGCGGCCACGCTGATCCGGGCGCCGAGGCCGTTCGCGGCGAGGACCTGGCCGCGGAAGCTCACGTACTCGGAGACGATGCTGGCGTTCCAGGCGCCGCCGGCGGCGGTCACCCAGCCGGTGACGAGGTACGGGAAGATCGCCGGGAGGTAGAGCTCGCGGAAGCGCTGCAGCGTCCCGACCCGGTAGATGCGGGCCGCCTCGCGCAGGTCCGCCGGGATGGCGGTCGCGCCGGCGATCACGTTGAAGAGGATGTACCACTGCGTGCCGAGCAGCATGAGGAGCGACGCTGCCCCAGCCGAGCCCGACGCCCGCGGCCGCGAGCACCGCGACCACCGCCGGGAAGAGCATCGGCGCCGGGAAGGACGCCACGACCTGCACGACCGGCTGCAGGACCCGGGACAGGCGCGGCGAGAGCCCGATGGCGAGGCCGGCGGGGAGGGTCCAGAGCGTGCCGAGCGCCGTGGCGAGCAGCACCCGGCCCGAGCGTGAGCGTCGCGGCCAGCGCCGATGCCGCCCCACGCGCGCGAGCGGCACGTGCCGCAGGAGGCGCACGAGCCCGAGCGCGCCCCAGCCGAGCAGCGCGAGCAGCGCGGCGAACAGCGCGAGCGAGCAGCGCGCCGGCGATCGACCGCGGCCGGGCGCGAGGCGCTCCGCTCCGGGTGCGCCCTCGGCGCGGGGGCGACGCGCCCGCGCCGCGCGGTGCGACCAGGCGGGCGACCCAGGGGAGGATCGCGCGAGCGCCTCAGGAAGTCGAGGAACCAGGACTCCATCGCCTCCGTCTGGCCGCTCTCCTCCACCCGGAACTTCTGCGCCCAGACCACGACCGGGCCGCCACAGGAGCTGGTCGAGCGCGACGATCATGAGCGCCATCGCGACGACCGCCGCGACCATCGCGCGCGCCGTCGCCCTGGGCCACCGCGACGCTCATGTACGAGCCCAGGCCCGGGAGGCGGAAGTCCTTGTCCCCGAGGACGAAGGCCTCGCTGACCATGAGGAAGAACCAGCCGCCGGCCATGCTCATCATGCTGTTCCAGACGAGCCCGATGGCGCTGAAGGGCAGCTCGACCCAGCGGAAGCGCTGCCACCAGCCGAACCGGTTCAGCGTCGCCACCTCGGTCAGGTCGCGGCGGGATCGACCGCAGCGAGTGGTAGAAGCTGAAGGTCATGTTCCACGCCTGGCCGGTGAAGATCATGATCACCGAGGCGAGCTCGAGCCCCACGTTGCTGCGCGGGAAGAGCCGCGACCAGGCCGAGGACCAGCCCGGGCATGAAGCCGAGCACGGGGATGCTCTGGAGGATGTCGAGCGCGGGGATGAGCACGCGCTCGGCCACCCGGTCGCGGGCGGCCCAGTAGCCGTAGACCAGCGTGAAGAGCGAGCGAGAGCACGTAGGCCGCGAGGCCGCGCGAGAGCGAGAGCAGGGCGTAGCCCGGGAGCGCGCCGAGGGAGAGGTCGATCTCCACCGTCGGCCGGAGCGCGCCGGTCCACTCCTCGGCGAGGCGGACGAGCCCGTAGATCGCCCCGCCCAGCGCCGGCCACGAGCGCGAGATCGGTCCAGCCGACCCGCCGCGAGCGGTCGAGGAACGCGATGGCCTCGCCGAAGATGTGCGTGACACGCCGGTTCACCGCGTCACCCCTCGCGCGCCGCTCGGAAGCCGGGCGAACCGAGCCTGTATAGCTCACCCGGGCACCGCCGGGCGGATCGCCACGTCGCGAGCACCATCCAGCGTCAGGGTGGCCGGATGCGACGTGCGCGCCGCGCGCCTCCGCTCACCCGAGCCTGAGCAGCGCCGGCAGCTCCGAGAGCGTGCGGATCACCGCGTCGGGCGGGCCGGGGAGCCGCTCGCGGGGCTGGCCGGTGCGGTTGCACCAGGCCACCTGGAACCCGAACGCGCTCGCGCCGGCGGCGTCCCAGCCGTTCGAGGAGACGAACAGGATCTCGCCGGCGCGGACGCCGAGCCGGTCCACCGCCAGCCGGTAGACCGACGGGTGCGGCTTGTAGATTCCGACCTCCTCGACCGACAGGATCGCCTCGAGGAGGTCAGCGAGCCCGGCGCTGCGCGCCGCCGAGGCCAGCATGGCCGGGGCGCCGTTCGAGAGGATGGCGAGGCGGAGCCCCGCGTCGCGGAGCCGGAGCAGGGCGTCGCGCGCCTCGGGGTAGGCGCCCAGCACCTCGTACGAGGCCAGGAGCCGCGCGCGGAGCGCCGCGTCGTCGATCCCGAGCGCCTCGAGCGCGAAGTCGAGCGCATCCCCGGTCACCCGCCCGAAGTCGACGTAGTGGCCGGAGAGGCTCCGCAGCCAGGTGTACTGGAGCTGCTTGGCGCGCCAGAGCTCGGCGAGCGGCTGCCAGCGCTCGCCGAGCGCGTCGCGCGCGGCGGCCGCCGCGCTCGCCACGTCGAAGAGGGTGCCGTAGGCGTCGAAGACGGCGGCGCGGACGCCGGAGATGGGGGAGGGCATGGGCGGGATGCTACGCGGCCCCGCGCGCGTGCGCCCGGCCCGGGAGGAGGCCGAGGATCAGCGCTTCACGGCCAGGGCCAGGATCTTCCGTGCCTCGGCGCCGTTCGGCCCCCGGGGGCTGAGCTTCAGCGCGCGGACGGCCAGGGCCTTCGCCTCGCCGCGCGCCCCCGTGGCGAGGGCGGCGCGCGCGCCGGCGAGCAGCAGGGCCGGGTGGCGCGGCGCGGCGGCGAGGCCGCGCTGGGCGGCGAGGCGGGCCTCGGAGGGCTGATCCTCGGCGAGCCAGGCGGCGGAGAGGAGCCGGAGCGCGTCGGGATCCTTCGGGCGGGCCAGCAGGACCGCGTCGAGCTCGGCGCGGGCCTCGGCCGGCTTGCCGGCGGCGAGGCTGGCGGCGCCGAGCGCGCGGCGGGCCTCGGTGTCGGCCGGGTCGAGCGCCACCGCCCGCGAGAGGAAGGGCAGCGCGTCCTCGGCGCGGTCGCCGGCGAGGAGGAGCGACCCGAGCGCCAGCTGCGGCTCGGGCGCGGACGGGTCCCGCTCCGCGGCGGTCCGGTAGGCGCGCTCGGCCTCGTCGGCCTTCCCCTCCGCCTCGAGGGCGCGGCCGAGCGCGAGCTGCGTGAGCCTCGGCGGGCTGCGGGTGGCGAGCAGCCTCTCCAGGATGGTCCGCGCGCGCTCGGGCCGGCCGCTGCCGACCTCGGAGAGCGCGTACCAGACGGCGGCCTCGGCGGGCATGCGCCCGTCGCGGGCCGTCCGCTCGAGCTCGGCGCGGGCGGCGACGGGCTGGCCGAGCCGGAGGCGGGCGATGGCGCGCTGGATCCGGACCGCGCGGCCGTCGAGCCCGTCGGTCGCGCCGAGCGCCGCGACGGGCAGGCCGCGACCGATGAGGGCGCGGGCGAGCAGGACGCGCGCGGCCACGTCCTTCGGCGCGAGCTGCACCGCGCGGCGGGCGGCCGCCTCGGCCTGCTCCCAGGCCCGGGCGGAGAGCTGCACCTCGGCGGCGGCGGCGGCCAGCGCCGGGCTGTCGCCGAGCTCCCGGGTGGCCTGCGCGAGCCGGTCGGCCGCGCCGGCCGCGTCGCCGGTGGCGGCCTGCACGCGCGCGGTCACGAGCGCGAAGCGCTCGCGCAGGTCGCGCGGGGGCGCGCTGCCCGGATCGGCCTCCACCGCGGCCAGCTCCTTCTTCGAGCCCTCGAGATCCTGGCCCAGCTCGAGCCGGGCCTCGGCGGCCCCGACCACGGCCCGGGGGTGGGTCGGGTGGGCCGCCAGCGCCGCGGCGTGCAGCTCGAGGGCGCGCTCGGGATCGCCGGCCGCGAGCGCGTCGTCGCCCAGGTCGGAGAGCGCCCGGAGCAGCGGCGGGGAGGCGTGCGCGGCCAGCTCGAGCCGCTTCTGTCCCCCCTCGCGCTGCCCGCGCCCGAGCAGGATCCGCCCGGCCAGCACCTGCACGAGCGGCTCCGACGAGGGCGGCGCCGCGAGGATGGCCTCCTCCGCGGCGGCGCGCGCGGCGGGCTCGGTGGCGAGGAGGAAGCGCGCGGCCATCGCCCCGTCGCCGGCGATCCCGTCCTCGACGAGCCCGCTCGCGAGGGCGCGGGCCTCCTCGTCGCCGTGCTCCGAGGCCCGCACGGCCGCCACCGCGGCGGCGAGCGAGGCCAGCTCGGGCTCCGACCTCGAGCGCCGCCGCGCCTCGCGGAGCAGGCGCGCCGCCTCGCCGAGCGAGCCGGCCGTGTCGCGGGCCAGCCCGGCGCGCGCCCTGGCCGCCGCGCCGACCGCCAGGCGAGCGGCGTTCCGCGCGTCCACCACGAGGTAGACCGCCGCGGCGCCCACCAGCGCCAGCACCGCGGCGGCGACGAGCACGGCCTTGCGGTGCCGCTTGAGGGCCGAGGGCGGCGGCTCGGGCACGGCCAGGAGCCGGGCGCGCATCTCCTGCTCGAACTCGGCCGCGATGCGGGCCGCCTCGGCCTTGCTCGGGGTGGCGGGCGCCTTGGCCGCGCCCGGCGCGGCGCGCGTGGCGCCCGAGCCGTTCCTGGCCGCACCGTTCCGCGGCGCGGGGCCGCCCGGGATGAGCGAGAGGAGCGACCCGGGGGTGTCCGCGGCGGAGGGGAGCGGGATGGGCGGGGGCGTCGTCGGCGCGGAGGCGAGCCGGACCGCGGGCTCGACCTCCAGCGAGAGGCCGGGTGGGTCGCCGTCCAGGTCGAGCGGCGCGCCGTGGGGCTGGGCGTCCATCCTCGGCGCGGCCGCGTCCGGCTCCGGCGCGGGCCCGTCGTCACCTGGAGTCACGTCGGGCCCGAGGTCCTCGAGCGCGAGGACCTCGCCGCCGCCGGGCGCGGCCGGCTCGCGGAGCTCCCGCTCGTCGCCCGGAGCGGAGGCCGCCTCGAGCTGGAGCGCCGGCTCCGATGCATGGGCGGGGGCCACCCCGGCCGTGGTCTCGGCTGTCGACTCCGCGCTTGCAGCGTTGGCCTCGGCGAGGCCGTCCGTCGACGAGGCGGCCTCGACGACCGTGTTCGCGGCGGCGGTCGGACGGCCGCGCTCCGCCTCGTCGGCGAGGCCTTCCGCGGGGTCGGCGGCGCTCGGCGCGATGGTCGGCTCCGGCGCGGCCGCGCCATTCACCGGCGCCGCGGCGCCGGGCGCGTCGCGCAGCCTTCGCCGGGTGTCGTCGAGCCAGCCGCGGATGCGGGCGTCGGCTGGCTGGAGCTGCGCCGCGCGGCTCAGGACCGGGAGCGCGTCGGCGAGGAGCCCCTTCGCGAGGAGGACCTCGCCCACCAGGTTGAAGGCGTAGGGACCGTCCGGGTCGAGCCGCGTCGCCGCGCCGAGCTGCTCGAGCGCCGCGGCGGTCTCGCCGCGCTCCAGCAGGGCCCGCCCCCACACCACGCGTCCCAGGATGGAGGCGGGGTGGTGCTCGAGCCCCTGGCGGCAGACCTCGATGGCGCGCGCGTGGTCGCCGCGCTCCACGTGCGCCTTCGCCAGCTCGACGAAGATCCGGGAGCGCGGATCGGCGGCGAAGATCTGCTCGTATTTCTCGAGGAGCGTGCGGGCCATGTCTCGAAGGGGCGCGGCGGAGCGTACCATGCAAGCTCGGCCTTCCAAGTGCGTGACGACAAGCCGCCGCGCGGGATGTCGGCCCGTGTGGCGCGCGGTGCGTGGCGAGGAGTGCATGGTGCGATTCCCGCGCCAGGTCCCACGCGGCGCGTTAGAACGAGCGCCTCGAATCCAGACAGGAGGCTCGAAAGAGATGCCTACCAGCAAGGCCTACGCAGCTCCGTCGGCTCGCTCCCCGCTCGCGCCGTTCGAGGCGCCCCTTCGCGAGGTGGGCCCGCACGACGTCCTCATCGACATCGCGTTCTGCGGCGTCTGCCACTCCGACGTCCACCAGGTGCGCGACGAGTGGGGCGGGGCCATCTTCCCGATGGTCCCCGGCCACGAGATCGTCGGCCGGGTCGCGAAGGTCGGCGGCGCCGTGACGCGCTTCCGCGAGGGCGACCTCGCCGGCGTGGGCTGCATGGTCGACTCCTGCCGCACCTGCGCGAGCTGCCGCCGCGGCCTCGAGCAGTTCTGCGAGAAGGGCGCCGCCATGACCTACAACGGCACCGTGATGGACCGGAAGACGCCTCACCTACGGCGGCTACTCGAACGCCGTCGTGGTGGACGAGGCGTTCACGCTCCGGATCGCCCCGGGCACCGACCTCGCCGCGGCGGCGCCGCTGCTCTGCGCCGGCATCACCACCTACTCGCCGCTCCGCCACTGGAAGGTGGGCAAGGGGCAGCGGGTCGGCGTCGTCGGGCTGGGCGGGCTCGGGCACATGGGCGTGAAGCTCGCGGCGGCCATGGGCGCCGAGGTGACCATGCTCAGCACCTCGCGCGCGAAGGAGGCCGACGCGCGCGCGGCTCGGCGCGCACGAGTTCGCGCTCACCTCGGAGCAGGCCACCTTCAAGAAGCTGGCGGGCCACTTCGACTTCATCCTCGACACCGTCTCCGCGCCGCACGACCTCGAACGCCTACCTGCGGCATGCTGCAGCACCGACGGCGCGATGGTGCTGGTCGGCGCGCCGCCCGAGGCGGCGCCGGTCCAGGCGTTCTCGCTGATCATGGGCCGGCAAGACGCCTCGCCGGCTCGCTCATCGGCGGCATCGCCGAGACGCAGGAGATGCTCGACTTCTGCGCCGAGCACGGGATCGGCGCCGACGTGGAGGTCATCCCCATCCAGAAGATCAACGAGGCCTACGACCGGATGGTGAAGGGCGACGTCCGCTACCGGTTCTCGATCGACCTCGCCTCGCTGTAGGCGGCGCCAAAAGGAGAGCGGCGGAAGCCCGAGGGGCCTCCGCCGCTTCCCTCCTCGCCGCGATCCCGGCGAGCCTGCTGCGTCGCACCGTGAACCTAGCCGGCGCGACGCCGGCTCGTTCACGGAAGGTGATGCCGCCTAGAACGGGATGTCGTCCGGACCGCCGTGGCCGCCGCCGCCACCGCCGGCCGGGCCGCTGTCCGGCTCCTCGAAGCCGCCGGGAGGCGCGTCGTCGTGGCTCGGGCCGCGCCCGGCACCACCGGCCCCGCGGCCAGCACCGCCGCCGGCGCCGCCGCCGAGGAAGCGCACGGTCTCGGCGACCACCTTCACCTTCGAGCGCTCCTGGTTGGTCTGCTTGTCCTGCCACTTGTCGGTCTTGAGGCGGCCCTCGACGTAGACCTGGCGGCCCTTCGCCAGGTACTCGCCGCACTGCTCGGCCTGCTTCCCCCAGACCTCGACGTCATGCCACTCCGTCTCCTCCTTCTTCTGGCCCGACTGCTTGTCGGTCCAGGAGCGGGAGGTGGCGATGCGGAGGTTCGCGACCGCCTGGCCGCCGGACGTGTACCGGACCTCGGGATCCTTGCCCAGGTTCCCGACGAGGATGACTCTGTTCACCATGGCGCCGCTCTCCTCTGCGTGGCCTGCGTTGACCGCAGGCGTCGTTTTTGTGAGGAGTGGAAGCTAGCAACGCCCTCTGACAGCGGCGCGGCCTCGCGGTGACGGCGCCCTTCAGCGGGTGCGGGCGGGCACCGCCCCGTCGCCGGCGGCGGCCGGGATCAGCGTCGGCGCGGCGCGGACGGTGTCGCCGGCGCGCCGCGCCTGCTCGAGGCGCGGCTCGAGCGCCCGGGCGAACCCGCCGAGGTCCCCCGGCTTCGCGGCCAGGGCGCGGAGCGCGGCCGGGAAGGGGTGGTCGACCTCCTCCGAGCCGGAGAGGCCGGTCCCGAGCGCGCCCACCGCGGCCTCGGCGAGCGAGGGCGGGGCGGCCCGGATCGCCTGCACCAGCTCCTCCGGCGCGCTCGCGGCCACGTCGGAGATGGTCCGGGCGAGCGCCGCCGCGAGCCGCCCGTCGAGCGCCGAGGCCGGCGCGAGCTCGACGAGCTTCGCGAGCGCCTCGGGCAGCCCCTCGCCGGCCAGGTCGCCGAGCGACCCGAGGACCGGCGGGGGCGACTCGCTCCCGAGCGCCGCCCAGAGCCGGCCCGAGCACCTGCGGGTCGGGCGCGACCGCCTCGAGGAAGGCGCTCCGGGCCGTCTCGCCCTCCGGATCGGAGAGGTAGACGCACTCGGCGATGGCGAGGCGCAGCGCGGGGTCGGCCTCGGCGCGGAGCGCGGTGCGCAGGAAGGTCTCGTTGCGCGGATCGGCGGCGCGGCCGAGCGCGTAGTAGGTCCGCGCGGCCTGGGCGAGGTCGTGCGGCGCGGCGGCCGGCATCAGGGTCGGCCCGGTCGGCTCCTGCCCGCTCGCGACCGCGGCCGCCATCCCCGCCGGCGGGCCGCCGCTCGCGGCGAGCGCGCTCCCGAGCGCGTCCACCGCGCGCACCACCGGCCGGCGGGCGGGCACGTCGTTCACCAGCACCGCGAAGGCGAGCCGTCCGGTGCGCGCCGTCCTCCACGTAGCCGGAGAGGCTGGTCACGCTGTCGAGCGTGCCGGTCTTGGCGCGGAGCCGGCCGGCGGCCTCGGTGCCCTCCATCCGCCAGCGGATGGTGCCGTCGCGCCCCGCCACCGGCAGCGAGGCCACGTACTCGGCCTGGAGCGGGAAGCGCGACCACATGGCGCGGAGCAGGGTCACGAGCTGCCGCGCGCTGAAGCGGTTCGTGTCGTTCAGCCCCGAGCCGTTCTTCATCACGTAGCTGCCGCGCGGGATGCCCGACGCTCGGCGAGGAAGCTCCTCCACCGCCGCGACCCCCTTCGACCAGCTGCCCGGCGCGCCGCTGGTCTCGGCGCCGAGCGTCTTGAGGAGCTGCTCGGCGACGAAGTTGTTGGAGGTCTTGTTGAGCCGCCGCACGATCTCGCCGAGCGTGTCGGACTCGGCCACGTGCACGAGCCGCGCGCCGGAGGGCACCGCGCCGGCCCGGACCCGCCCCACCTTCACGCCGCGCAGCTCGAGCAGGCGCGCCAGCGTGGCCCCGAAGTAGGCCGGCGGGATCGTCGATCCTGCGCCAGACCGCCTGCGGGCGGCTCCCGAGCGGCACGCGCCCCTCGACCACGATCCGCTGCCGGCCGCGCTGCAGGACCGCGCTCACCTTCACGCGCCGCGCGCCCGCGGGCCACCGTGACGGTGCGGTTCTCGAGCTCGAGGTGGTCGCTCTCCGGGTCGAGCTCCACCACGCCCCGCGCGCCGCGCCGCGCGCCCGGCCGCACGAAGATCTCGACCGTGTTGTAGTTGAGCGAGAGCGCGCCGGCCGGCGCCAGGTAGGCGTGGTCGCCGCGCCTCCTGGTCGTAGCCAGGGCCGACCCGCACCGCGTCGAAGTAGCCGTCGTCCACCACGATCTCGCCGACGCGCTGGAGCCCGAGGTGCTCGAGGTCGCCGGCGATGGCGTAGAGCCGCTCGGTGACGACGGTCGGGATCGCCCTTGCCGCGGACGTAGAGCGTCTTCACCGCCGGTGCTGCCGGCGCGCCGGCGTCCACGAGGAACTCGGTGTCGAAGCGGTACTCGGGGCCGAGGCGCGCCAGCGCCGCCGCCGAGGTGACGAGCTTCACGTTGGAGGCGGGGTTGAGGAGCGCGTCCGGGTCGCGGGCGTACACCACCTCGCCGGTCTCGGCGTCCACCGCCAGGATGCCGGCCCGCGCGCGCGCCAGCGGCGAGCCGTCCACGATGGCCGCGAGGGCCCGCTCGACCTCGGGGGCGCGGCGCTCCGCCGCAGGCGCGAGGAGCGGGACCACGAGGAGGACCGCGGCGAGCGCCGCCGGCGAGCGGCGAGAAAGGAAGGGGATCACGCGTCTCTCATTACCATCAGAGGCGCGGTCGCATCGACCGCCGCCGGCGTCCCGGTGAACCCTCGGGACGACCCGGCCATTTCGCCGCGCGTTGACGGGTCCGGACGTGGTCGATAGGGTGCGTCCTTGTGAGACACGGTCACGCGGAACCGGAGCCCACGGAGCGAGCGCGCGAGGCGCTGGAGCGGTTCGAGCGGTTCCTCCACCAGAAGGATCTGCGGCTCACCGAGGCGCGAGCGGCCATCGTCGAGGCCGCGCTGGCGCGGAACGGGCACTATCCCATCGAGGACCTGATCGCGGACCTCAAGCAGCGCGGGATCCGCGGCTCGAAGGCGACGGTGTACCGCACGCTCCCGCTGCTCGCCGAGGCCGGCATCCTGCAGCCGGCCATCGTGGCGGGCGACTCGAAGAGCTACGAGACCACCTTCGGGAAGCACCACCACGACCACCTCCTCTGCACGCGCTGCGGGAAGGTGGTCGAGTTCGAGTTCGAGGCCTTCGAGATCCTGCAGAAGGAGGTCGCCGCGCGGTACGGCTTCCGGCTCGAGGGGCACCACCACGAGCTGACCGGGATCTGCCCCGAGTGCGCGAAGGCCGAGCCGGCCGCGCTGCGCGGGGCCGTCGGTCCGCACAACGGGCCCGCGAGCTAGCGCCCGCCCGCTCGCTCAGGCGCCGAGCGCGGCCCGGATGGCGGCCGCGTGCAGGAGCCGCCCCTCCACCCGCGCCACCATCGCGCGCCGCTGCCGTTCCACCTCGGCGCTCTCCGTGGCCGAGCGCGGCACCGACCAGGCGGTCGAGCTCTCGCTGGGCGGGGCGCGCCAGCATCGCCCGGACGTCGGTCGTGACCGGGTCTCGCGCCAGGGCGGCGCGGAGCAGGGCCAGCGGGTCGGCGATCGCCCGGAGCGCGGCGGGGGTGGGGAAGGGCGCGGCCGCGAGCACACGGCAGTCCACGTCGGCGATGGCCTGGGCGCCGGTGAGCTGGCGGGCTCCCTCGTCCACCGCCAGCCGGACCGGCGTCGCCGAGAGGACCAGCGCCACCTGCCAGGCGGGGACCTCGCGCGGGAAGAGCGCGTGCCACTTCTTGTCCTCCCACAGCCCGCGCTCGTTCAGGAACGCGAAGGCGCGGGCGCTCACCTTGGCCGGATAGAGCACCGGCGCCGGTCCGCGGCCGGGCGCGAGCCGCCACCACGGCGTCCGGCCGGCGCAGGAGGGGCGGAGGTGCACCCCGGCCGCCTCGCCGAGCGCCAGGTACCGCCGCGCGGCCGCGCCCGGCCGCTCCGGGCGGAAGAGCACCCGGGTCGGCTCGGCCCGCTCCGGCGCGCGCGCCTCCTTGAGCGTGGCGAGGAGCGGCACCACCTCCCGCGCCGCGAGCCGGACCTCGCCCGCGAGCGCGGACGTGAAGCGCCCCGGCCCGGCCGGCAGGAGGTGGAAGAACGCGTTGCAGCCGGTCTTGGTGCCGAAGCGGACGTCGCAGACCTCGCCGAGCGGCACCGCGCCCTTCGGCGCGGCGCGGGCGCGGCGGAGCCGGAGCCGCGGTCCGGACGTGCCGCGGGCGAGCGCCGAGAGCTCCGCGTCGGAGAGGTCGGCGAGCGGCGCCGAGGCCTCGGCGGGCGGCGCCTCGGTGGCTCCGGCGGCCCAGACCACCAGCGCCGTGTCGACCGAGGCGGCGAAGCTCCCGGCGGCGCGGGAGCGGAGCCTGAGCGCGAAGCCGCCCCGCGCCCGCGCCTCGGCGAGGAGCGGCGCGGCCGAGCGCGACACGTCGAGCGCGCGCGGCCAGACCAGCGCCGCCACCTCCGCGCGCCGGATCGCGAGCGCCGCGAAGTGGGCCGAGAGGTCGGCCTGGCGGCCGAGGCCGCTCGCGGCGGCGGCGGCGGCCTTGGCGGCGGCGCGGACCCGCTCGTGCCGGAGGAAGGGCGGGTTCGCGAGCACCAGGTCCGCCGCGGGCCACGCGGCGAGGAGCGCGTCGGCGCAGCGGACGTCGGCGCGGGCGCCGAGGAGGGCGAGCCGCGCCCGGGCGGCCTCCGCCGCGAGCGGGGCGACGTCGACGCCGTGGAGGGAGAGGCGGGCGCCCACCCCGCGGGCGAGCCGCTCCGCGCCGGCGAGGAGGGCGCCGCCGCCGCAGGCCGGGTCGAGCACCGCGAGGCCGTCGAGGGCGCGCGCGAGCGCGGGCGCGGGCTCGCCGAGGAGGAGCGCCGCCACCGTCTCGGCCGGCGGCGGTCCGCCGCGGCGGGCCGCGGCGTGGGCGAGGCCGAAGGCCGCGAGGATGCGGGCCTCGGCGGGCGGCGTGAACACCGCGCCGCGCGCGCCGTCGAGGGCGCGGTCGCAGACGGCCTCGAGGAGCGCGCCGTCCAGCCGATCCGGGGCCGGCTCGAGCTCGCAGCCGGCGGGGAGCGTCGCGAGCGGGCCGCCCTCGCGGCCGGAGAGCCTCGCCGCGGCGGCGGAGAGGGCCGCCTCGGGCGAGAGCCCCGCCAGCGCGGCCAGGGCGCGCGCGAGCAGGCTCGGGTCGGCCGCGGCCGGCGCCTTCACGGTGGGAGCGAGACCTCGCGCACGCCGGCCGATTGTACGCGACGGACCCGGCCGGCGCGCCGGTCCGGTTGCTCGACGATGCGGAGGAGCGGCTCAGGCGTTGGCGCGGAGGCGCTCGCGCTTCGGCACGCGGGGCACCGCCGGGAGCCGCGGCAGGAGCCGGCCGCTCGGGAAGAGCGCCAGCACCGCGAGCGCGCCGCCGGCGCTCACCTCGACCACCGCCGCGGCGGGGTCGGTCGAGACGCGGCCCATCCAGATCATCCCCAGCCCCGGCGCCGCGAGCAGGAAGCGCGCCGCCGGCCACTCCAGCGCCGCCAGCGTCCCGACGCAGACGAGCAGCCCGAGGGCCACGTCCCGCAGGATGGGCCCGACCTCGGCATAGCCGAGCACCAGGGGCGAGAACACGAGCCCCAGGCCCAGCGCAAAGCTCGTCCAGCGCGCGTACATCCAGGCAAAACGTAGCCGCGCCTACCGGGGCTGCAAAGGGGTGCTGGCGGGCCGCTCGGCCGCCCGGGTGGGGAGTGAGCGGTATCGGCGCCCCCCATTGGCGCGCCCCGCTCGAGCCCCAAAACTGGCGTCGTCAGGGGCCCCGGCTAGGATGCGACCCGCCCGCGATGATCCGGAAGGATCGCCTCATGCCTCGAGCCAGAGCGCGGCGGGATCGCTCCACGGATACCTCGATGACCTACGCCGACGAACGCGTCGCCGCAGAGATGGGACGGGTCCTGCTCGCGCTCTACCGCGCCGGGATGCAGGTGCGCGTGTGGCCCGACGCCCTGAGCGGCCGGGCCGGGGTGCGGATCGTGGCGGGGCCGTCCGCCAAGAAGCGCCGCACCGCGCTCAAGCCGGCCACCGGCTCGGGCGACTCGCCGCTCCAGGCCATCTACGCGGCGGTCGAGCGGCTCAACGAGCGCGCCGGGGCGATCGTGGTGCCGTTGGATTGACGGTGATGCTCGGCTCTCTGCGGGGAGGGGACCCCGCGCAGCGGGGGAGGGGCGCAGCCCCTCAGCGCGGGGACCGCTCGCGCGCCCGCGAAGGCGGGCGCGAGCGGTCACGGGCCCCGCGCAGCAGGAGTGGGGCCCCACCGGCTTCGCCGGTGGGGCGAGGGCGCAGCCCTCGTTCAACCAAACAACCCGTCGAGCTTTCGCTCGATGTCCTCCTGCACCTTCTGGCGCATGGAGCCCGGGATGAGCATCGGGAACTTGAGGTCGATGGAGACCTCCTCGTCCTTCACGGCGTAGACGCCGCTCACGCCCATCTTCGAGACCTTGCCGGTCCTGGCGCCCTCGTCCTTCTTGTAGTCGAGCGACATCTTCTGGGCGATGCGCTCCATGACCTTGTCGACCTTCTCGTAGATCTCGCCGGCGTTCTTGCCCGGGTACTTCCTCGTGATGTTCGGCATCCGCTCCTCTCCTGCGTGGTTCGATCGCGCGGTCCGCGATCAGGTCTTCGCGTACTGGGTTGGATCCGGCACCCCCGCGTCGGCAAACCCCTTCCGGCGCAGCCGGCACGCGTCGCAGCGGCCGCAGGCGCGGCCGCGGACGGGGTCGTAGCACGAGAGCGTCATCCGGTAGGGGACCTCGAGCGCGGTGCCGAGCTTGACGATCTCCGCCTTGGAGAGCCGCAGGAGCGGCGCGCGGATCCGGAGCGGCCGCCCCTCCACGCCCGCGCGGGTGGCGACCTTGGCCACCTTCTCGAAGGCCCGCAGGAAGGCGGGCCGGCAGTCCGGGTAGCCGGAGTAGTCGATGGCGTTCACGCCCACGAAGACGTCCTCGGCGCCGATGGTCTCCGCGTGCGCGAGCGCCAGGGCGAGGAGGACCGTGTTCCGGGCCGGCACGTAGGTGACCGGGATGTCCCGTGCCATGCGCTTCTCGCTGCGCCCCTTCGGGACGGCGATGGCGCGGTCGGTCAGGGCCGAGCCGCCGAAGGCGGAGAGGTCCACGCGCACCACCCGGTGGCCGGCGGCGCCGAGCGCCCGCGCGATCCGCCGGGCCCGCGCCAGCTCGCCCTTGTGCCGCTGGCCGTAGTCCACCGAGAGGCAGTGCGCCTCGAGCCCCTCGGCGCGCGCCAGGGCGAGGCAGGTGGTGGAGTCGAGCCCACCCGAGAGGAGCACCACCGCGCGCTGGGGTCGTCGTCTGGCCATCGTCGTCGCTCGCCTCTCGTTCTAACGGGCCGTCCCCTCGAGCGCGTAGGTCGCGGTGCAGGGGAGGGTGCAGGGTCCGCAGTCGGCCCCGGTCGCGTCCATCCGCTCGACCAGCGTGCCGGTGAAGGAGATGGGGCCGCCCGCCGCGCCCTGCGCGAGGTCGCCGTCGACGATCACGGTGAGCGTCGCGCTGCAGGTGCCCGCGCAGGCCGCCAGCACGGCCGCGCCCGCCGACGCCTCGACGTGCACGTGGTCGCCCACCCGCGTCCCGACGAGCACCGCGCCGAGCGAGCGTCCGGTGCAGAGCGCGGCGGAGCCGAGCGACGCATCCTGGGCGAGGGTGGCCAGGAAGCTGACGGTGGCGTCCTCCGCCAGCTCGGCGGGGATGGTCGCCGGCACCGCGCTCGTCCAGCCGCCGGGCGGATTGGCCACGCAGGCGGTGGCGGCGTCCACGCGCCGCGCCTGCAGCGCGAACGTGCCGAGGGGCTGACCCGGGCACGGCTCCGCCTTGGAGTCCCCGCAGGCGAGGACGGCGGCGGCGACGGCGGGGGCGAGCGCGCGGAGCGCGGTCCGGGCGGAGCGGCGTGGCATCGGGGCGCCGCTAGCCTAGCACCGAGCGGCGCAGCTCGAGGAAGCCGTCGGAGAGGGCGAGCACGGCGAGATCGCGGAGGTCGGGGAGCGCGAGCGCCTGCGCCGGATCGGGCGGGCCGTCGTCGAGGCGGCGGTCGAGGAGCGCCAGCGCGCCGAGCGCGGCGCCGGGATCGCCGGCGTGGAGCAGCGCCACCCGGTTGGCGGTGCGGCGCAGCGAGGCGGCCAGCGCGCGCGGGTCGAGCGAGCGCAGCTCGGCCGAGGCGGCGGCGGCGAGCGCCGCGGCCCGCGCCCGGACGTCCGGCGGGACGGTGGCGACGAGCGCGCCGATGAACGCGCCGGCGCGCTCGGCGGGGAGCCCGAGCGGCGGGGGCGCGCCGCCCGCGAAGCGGCAGGCCAGCTCGAGCAGGATGCCGAGATCGCGGGGCGCGAACTTGCCCACCAGGGCGCCGCCGTGCTGGAGGAGGTCGAGGGTGCGCGCCGCCACGAAGGGGAGCGATCCGGCGGGCAGCGCGGCGGTGCCCCGCGAGAGCACCACCGACGGCGGCCGGGTGTTCTCGAGCGCGATCTCGCGGCCGGGCCTGGCGGTGAGGTAGATCGCGTGCGGCCGGACGCCGAGCGCGCGGGCCGCCGCGTCGAGCGCGGCGTGCAGCCCCGGCGCCGCCTCGGCGGCGAGCCGATCGGCCGGGCCGGCCCCGAGCCGGGCGGGGTCGGCCGGGAAGAGCGGCTCGAGCCAGGGGGAGAGGATCGAGAGCAGGCGCGCCGTCGCGCCGGTCGCGCCGGGCGCCGCCAGCCGCTCGCGGAGCTCCGGCGGGACGCGCGCCGCCACGCGGGCCGGCGGGGGCGCCGGCCGGGCCGGATCGGCGAAGGCGGCCAGCGACTCGACCAGGCGGCCCCGCTCGGCGAGCCGCTCCGCGGAGGCGCCCGGCGCGCCGGCCAGCCGGCGGCAGAGCGCGGCCACCTCGGCGAGCGCCGCTGCGTCGGCCGGGTCGCGGCGCGCCACCTCGAGCCAGCCCGACAGCGCGCGCGGCGCGCTCGCGTCCCGCTCGCCCCAGGCGGTGAGCAGCGCGCGGTGCGTCTCCGGATCTCCCGGCACCAGCGCGAGCGCCTTCCGGAGCATCACCTCGGCGCGGCCGGGCTGGCCGAGCCCGCCGAGGAGCGCGGCGAAGCGGCGGAACCTGGCCGAGGCGGCGAGCGGATCGTACGGGGCGATGGCGTCGGCGCAGATCTCGCCCAGGTTCACCTCCTCCTCGGCGCGCCCGAGCGACTCGGCGACCTGGCAGAGGTCGCGGACCACCGAGAGATCGCACGGGTCGATCGCGAGGGCCTCGCGCAGGCGCGCGTACGCGCGGGGGAGGTCGCCCTCCGCGAGGTGGGCGCGGCCGCGCGCGGCGAGGTCGGTCGCCGGGCTCAGGCCGGCGCCCTGACCCGCGCCCTGCGGCGCGGCGTCGGCCGGCCACAGGTCATCGAGATCCTCGGCGGGCTCGGGCCAGGGAGACTCGACGGTCTCGGCGTAGACGGGCCAGGCCTCCGCGGACTCGCTCGTGGCGGGCCGGGGAGGCTCGACCGTCTCGGCGCGCCGGGGCCCGGCGGCCTCCACCTCGGCGGCCCCGGCCGGCGTGGGCCCGGGTGTCCCGGCGTCCTCTTCGGGCGCGCTCCCGGGCGCCTCGGCCACGGCCTCGGCCGGCGCCGCCGGGGTCGTAGCGGCCGTCGGGGTCGTCGGGGTCGCCGGCGCCGTCGGGGTCGTCGGGGTCGCCGGCGCCGTCGGGGTCGCCGCCGGGGCCGCAGGGGCCGCAGGGGCCTTCGGCGCCGGCGCGGCGGCCGCCTCGAGGGCGCGCGCCCGCAGGCGGTCGTGCGCACCCCGCTCCTCGGTCGACAGCGCGTCGGTGGAGACGGCCTCGAGGTGGCGGAGCGCGACCTCGCCGTCGCCGGCCGCGAGCGCCGCCTCCGCCAGCCGCATCCTGGCCGGCGTGCAGCCCGGGCGCGCGAGGACCGCGGCCCGGCAGGCGCGCAGGGCGTCGTCCGGACGATCGGCGGCGTCGAAGAGCCGGGCCGCCTCGAGCGCGGCCCCGGCCGCCTCGTCCCCCTCGGTCCGGAGCGCCACCGCGAGCAGGGCGCGCGCTGCGGCCAGGGGGTCGCCGAGCGTCGTCTCGATCCGGGCGCGGGCGCGCCAGGGCTCGGCCGCGTCGGGGTCCGCCTCGCAGGCGGCGTCGAGCAGGCCGTGGAGCTCGTCGGCGTCCCCGCCGCCCGTGGCGAGCGCCTCCGCCGCGGCGGCGAAGGCGCGCGCGCGCTCCGCCGGATCGGCGGCGGCCACGCCGCGCTCGATGGCGGCGCGGGCAAGGTCGCGCGGGTCGGTCGCGGCCGGGCCCGGCGCGTCCCCGCCGGACGGCGCGTCGACGCCGGGCTCGGCGGCCACTGCGGCCCGCTCGGCCCGGTCGGGCCGCTCGAGTGGTCCGCCGTCCAGCGGGGCGTCGGGGACCGCGAGCTCGGGCTCGGCGGCGTCGTCGGGCTCCGCGGCGCCGCCGTCGTCCTCGCCTCGCAGCGCCCGCAGACGCTGCGCTGCCGCGCGGTGCCCGGGGACCTCCGCGAGCGCCGCGCGGAGCGTGGTCTCCGCGGCGCCGGGGTCGCCGTCGGCGGCCTCCGCGGCGGCCAAATCCACGAGCGCCTCGGCCCGCTCCTCCGGGGACCCGGCCTGCGCGGCCAGCGCCCCGAGCGCCTCGAGCAGCAGCGGCGCGGCGGCCGGGCCGAGCGCGCGGGCCACCTGCTCGAGCAGCCGCGCCGCCTCGACGTCGGCCGGATCGCCGGCCAGGGCCCGGCGCAGCGCGGAGGCCGCGCCATCGAGGTCGTTCGCGTCGAGCAGGAGGGCGCCGGCCTCGCGCGCGTGCCCCGCGGCGGCGGCGAGGTCGCCGGCGGCGGCGGTCAGGCCCTCGAGCTGCAGCAGGTGACCCGCGGCCTGCAAGCCCCGGCCGCCGGCGCGGTCGAGGGCGGCCGCGTCGGCGAGGAGCGCGCGCGCCGCGCCGGCGTCGCCGGCCGCCCGGGAGAGCTCGGCGGCGAGCGCCAGCGCCTCCGCGAGCCCGGGGGCGGCGTCCCCGCCCGCTGCGCGGAGCGCCTCGGCGCGCCGGCGGGCCAGCGCCGGCGCGAGCGCGGACGCGGGGCCGGCCGCCTCGAGCGCGCGCCGGAGCAGGTCCTCGGCCAGCGCCGGGTCGCCGCCCTCGGAGAGCGCCGCCTCGCCGGCGCGGCCGAGCGCCTCGGCGCGAAGGCGCCGCGAGGCGCACCCCTCGGCGGCCTCCGCCAGCTCGCGCGCCGCGCGGCGCGGATCGTCCTCGAGCGCGAAGCGCCGGAGCGCGGCCTCGAGGTCCTGCGGCCGCCGCGAGAGCACCTCGCCGAGCGCGGCGCGGGCCAGCTCCACCTCGCCCTGGTCCTCGGCCAGCTCGGCGAGCTGGCGGGCCACCGTGAGCGCGTCGTCCGCCTCGAGCAGGTCCAGGCCCATCTCGAGGAGGCGGCGGTGCAGCACCAGGGCCTCGTCGGCCGAGCCGCCCAGGTACAGGATCCGGGCCAGCAGCGGACCGACGTACCCGGGCGCGGCCTGCGTCCGCGCGAAGGCCCGGCGGGCGGCGCGGAGCGCCGCGCCGCGGTCCCCCTGCGAGAGGGCGATGGCCGAGGCCACCCGCAGCGCCCGGGCGGCCTCGGCGGGATCCTCGACGCGCAGCGCGTAGCGCTCGATCGGCTCCGAGGCCGAGCGCGCCGGGAGCCGCTCGCGCCGGAGCCGCGCGTGCTCGTCGGCGAGCGCGCGGTCGGGCGGGAGGTCGCGGAGCGCCGCCGCGTAGGCCCGGTCGGCCTCGTCGGCGCGGTCGAGGCCGGAGAGGAGCCGCGCGCGCTCGAGCCTCCGCGCCGCCGCCCCGTCCGGCGACAGCAGGGCCAGCTCCTCCAGCCGCTCGGCCACCGCGGCGAGGTCGCCCTCCACCTCGGCCGCCGCCCGGGAGGCCTCGACCGCGGCCGCATCCCGCGGCGCGAGCCGGCGGGCCTCGTCCGCGGCCTCGCGCGCGGTCCGCGCCTCGCCCGCGGCGAGGGCGAGCGCGGCGCGGCGGAGGAGCGCCGCCGGCCGGGCGCCGGTGGGGAGCAGCGGCACCAGGGCCGCCAGCGCCTCGGCCTCGGCGGCGTCCTCCCCGCGCCCGCGCGCCAGCTCCGCCAGCGCGAGGAGCGCGGAGCGCGCGACGTCCGGTCCGGGGGCGAGCGCGAGCGCGTCGCGGAGGGCGGGCTCCGCCCCGGGCAGGCCGCAGGGGAGCGCGGCGAGGCCCGCCTCCGCGAGCCGGTCGCCGGCGTCGGCCTCGCCGCGATCGCGGGCGCGGTGGGCGCGCTCGAGCAGCGCCGCGGCGGCCTCGGCGGGCGCCCCGGCCCTGCCCGCGAGCGCGGCGCGGAGCTCGAGCGCCGCGTCGTCCTCGATCCCGCGGGCGGCCGCGTCGCGGGCGGCGGCGAGCGCCGCCTCGACCTCGCCCGCGGCGGCGAGCAGGCGGGCCCGCCCCGCCAGCGCGGCGCCGGCCTCCTCGGCGGCGACCTCCGGGTGCGCGGCCAGCCGGCCGAGGAGCTCGGCGCGGCGCGCCGGCCCGAGCTCGCCCTCGCGCGCGGGGGCGACCAGCGCCCGGAGCGCGGCGAGCGAGCCGGGATCGAGCGCGAGGGCCTCCTCGGCGAGCCGCGCCGCCTCCGCGCCCTCGCCGCGCGCCTCGAGCAGCCCCGAGAGCTCGAGGCGGAGCGCCACCGCCTCGGCGCCCGTGGCGCGCGGCAGCCCGCGGGCCAGCGCCCCGGCGAGCGCGCCGGCATCGGCCGCGCCCCGGGCCAGCCGGAGCTCGGCCCCGAGCCGCGCCGGCGTCTCGCAGGCCTCGCGGGCCGCCGTGGCGGCGGCGAGCGCGGCGGCCGGATTGCCGGCCCGCTCGCAGGCCGCCGAGAGCCGGTCCTGCAGCCCGGCGGCGTCCGCGGCGTCCGCCGCGAGCGGCAGCAGGCGGACCAGGGCGTCGCGCTCCCCGGCGGCGTCGCCGCCCGCGGCCGCGAGGCGGGCGAGCCCCTCCAGCGCGGCGCGGCAGCGGTCGTCGTCGGCGAGCGCGGCCTCGAGGCGGCCGGCGGCCTCGTCGGCGCGGCCGAGCCCGAGCAGCGCCTCGCCGGCCTCGGCGAGCAGCGCGGCCCGCTCGCCCTCCGGCGCGAGCGCGGCCAGCCGCTCGAGCGTCGCGGCGAGCGGGCCGGTCCGGCCGAGCCGGCGCTGCAGCGCGGTGAGCCGGGAGAGCAGCCCGGCGTCGTCCGGCGCGAGCGCGGCGGCGGCCTCGAGGTGCGCGGCGGCCGCGGCGGGATCGCCGAGCCGGTGCTCGGCCACGTCGGCGAGGGCGGCGCGGGTGCGGGCGGCCAGCGCGGCCGCGCCGGGCGCGGCGGGGTCGAGGGCGGCGAGCAGCTCGACCTGGTGGTCGGCCGCCTCGGCCCAGTGGCCGAGCGCCTCGGCCACGCGGGCGGCGTGCGCGTGGGCCTCCGCCGAGGGGTGGAGCTCGGCCGCCGCGCGGTACCGGAGCAGCGCGTTCTCGCCCTGGGCGAGCGGGCCCTCGAGGAGCTTCCCCGCCTCGAGCGCGGCGGCCGCCGCGGCGGCGCGGGCCCCGCGAGCGAGGTGGACGTCGCGCAGCTGGTCGAGGACGCGCACCGCCCGGAGCGGCTCGCCGGCGGCGGCGCAGGCCCGCCAGAGCGCCCCGAGCGGCACCGGCTCCTCCGGCGCGAGCCGGAGGGCCTGGTCGAGGTGGTGCCGCGCCGCGGGCGGATCGGCCTCGAGCAGGAGCTCGCCCAGCTCCGCGTGGGCGCGCGCCCGCTGGGCCGGGTCGGGGTCGTAGGCCACCAGCCGGCGATCGGCGCGGAGCAGCGCCTCGCGGTCGTCCGCGGCGGCGGCGAGCGCCGCGAGCGCCCGGAGCGCGGGGACGTGGTCGCGGCGGAGGCCGAGCGCGAGCTCCACCGCGCGGAGCGCGTCGGCTCGCGCCGCGCCGGGCAGGCCGAAGGCGGCCTCGGCGGCGGCCAGCGCCGCGGAGTGCGCGCCGCGCGCGGCGGCGCCCTCGGCCAGGGTGGCGAAGGCGGCGGCGGCCCGCCCCTCCTCGCCGCGCGCGAGCCGGACCTGCGCCTCGGCGGCGAGCGCGGGCGCGAACCCGGGCCGCCGCGCCAGCCAGTCGGCGGCGAGGTCGAGCGCCTCGTCGTGGAAGCGGTCGTCGAGGACCAGCAGCGAGAGGAGCCGCTCGGCGCCGAACGGGTGGGCCGCCGCGGCGGGGCCCGCGGCGAGGAGCGCGTCGCGGGCGCCGGCGACGTCGCCGCGGGCCAGGGCCGCCTCCACGGCGGGGAAGGCCCGCGCCCCCTCCTCGGCCGCGAGCAGGGCAGGCGCGGCCGTGAGGGGGGCCGGGGAGCCCGCGCCCCGGTCCCAGGCGAGGCGCACCACCCCCTCGGCGAGCTCGGCGCGCGCGAGCGGGACGCCGCCCGACCGCGGGAGCTTCCAGGCGCGCGGCACGAGGACGGCGCGGAGGAGCGCCGGGAGCGGGCCGTCCGGGAGCGGGGGCGCGCCCGCCGCCGGGAGCGCGCGGGCCGCCAGGTGGGGGAGCGCGGCCGCGGCGATGGGCGCCGGCCCGTGCAGGAGGGGCGAGTGGAACACCACCGCGAGCCCCTGCTCGCCGCGCGGCACCAGGGCCGCCTCGAGCGTGAAGGCCGGCCCGCCGGCGAGCCGTCCGGCCACCTCGGCGAAGCCGTCGCGGAAGGCGACCTGGACCTGCTCCACGCCGAGCGCCGAGAGGTCGGCGCGGGCCAGCGCGCCCTCGACCGCAGCGGGGGTGATCGTCACGCGCAGCTCGGTCAGGTCGGCGAGGCGGTGCCGGAACTGGACCGCGCCCTGGCCGACGTCGAAGGGGAACTCGACGTCGGGGAGCCGCAGCGTGAGCGACTCGACGAGGAGCCCGGGCGCGAGCTCGCGCTCCGCCAGGCGGACCGCGGCGACGCCGCGCTCGAGCCGCAGCTCGAAGCCGGTCCCGCCGCGCGCCCCCGCCGCGCCGCTGGCGGAGGCGGTCTGTCTCGGCTCCGCCATGCGCGCGGAGTGTACCGGACGACCGCCGGAGGCGCGACGTCCACGGCGCGCGGCAGGTGGGAGCCGCGACCCCTTCGCCCCCGGAGACGGCGAGGCCCCGGCCGCCGGGGGCGGTCGAGGCCTCGATCGAGCCTGGCGGCGCGGCGCCCGGCTACTGGGCGCCCGGCTGGTGGCGGAGCGCCCCGCCTCGGCCGCCACCTCGGCCGGCCCGCGCCGGAAGACCACCACGCTGCGGCGGGTCTGGAACTCGTCGTCCTCGCGGGCGACCACCGTGACCTGGTTGTTCCCGGGCTTGAGCGGGATCTCGGCGGTGAAGTCCATCTTGGCGGCCGCGGCGTTCTCCGGCTGCACCTTGAAGAACACCTTCTGGTCGTTCACGAACACGAAGACGTCGCGGAGCTTGGCGGTCGGGTCGGCCGAGACCGGCACCGAGGCCGAGCCCTGCAGCTTGAAGGTGTCGCCCTCCACCACCGGCGCGCCCCTGGCCGGATCCGGGGCCAGCGCGATGCGCGGCGGCTCGCGCTGCCAGAGCGGCGCCACCACCCCGGCGCGGGCGCCGCCGCGGGCGGGCTTCACGTCGGCGTCGGCCACGAAGGCGAAGCGACCGCGCTGCCACTCGACCCGGTAGAACTCGCCCACGCGCGCGTCGAAGGGGAGGACCGCGCCCTTGTGCGCCGAGGCGATCGCCGGCGACGAGGCGCTGGCGCCGACGCGGAGCAGGGCCTCGGCCCCGTCCACCCGCACCGCCCCCTTCGCGGCCGTCCTGGCCGGCTCGTCCTTCGCGACGGTGAGGTCGAGCTTCTCGACCGCGACCTCCTGCATCTTCTCGTCGGCGATGACCACGCGGATGGGGAGGGTGTCGCTCTTCGAGCCGCGGCGGAGCTCCACCTCCATGGTGGCGGACTTCACCTCGCCGGGCTTGAGCGCGCCGATCACCTCGCGCCCCTTCTTGATGAAGAGCTTCTCGTCGCCGAGGTTCTTCACCGCCACGTAGGTCTTGTCGCCGGCCGCGCCGGTCCCGGCGTTCCGCACGTCGACCCGCAGCTCGAAGGTCTCGCCGCGCTGCGGGAGCCCGTCGCCGTTGCCGCCCTTGGCGTCGTTCACCGACACGCTGAAGGCGAAGGCCGGCTTCGGCTGCTCGGACACCGCCACCGCGGTGGTCACGTCCGGCGGCGCCTTGCCGGCGTCGTCGGCGAAGTGGAGGATCACCTCGTCGCGACGGGTGTCCATGCCGGGCGGCAGCTTCACCGGGACCGTCCAGGTGCGCCGCTCGCCGGCCCGCACGGTGCCGAACACGAACTCGCGCCGGTCGAGGAGCGGGTTCTTCTCGGCGGTGGTCCAGGCGCGCAGGCGGCGGAAGGGGCCCTCGCCGCGGTTGTCGACGGTCACGGTCCAGGGGAGGGTCTCGCCGGCGCGGAGCTCGCGCCCGGGGGGCGGCGAGACGGTCACGACCGCGCGCGGGTGGGCGCCCACCGGGCCCTCGGCCCAGTCGACCCCCAGCTCCTTCAGGCGCTTCTCGAGCCGGTCCTCCTCCTGCTCCTTGCGCTGCGCCACGAGGGCCCGGGCCGCCTCGAGCTGCCGGTTGCGGTCGGGGTAGGGCGCGCGCTCGAGCAGCTCCTTCGCGAAGCGGATTTGGTAGTCCTCCACGAACTCGTCCGGGTTCGCGTCGGCGTCCTCGTCCTCCTGCTGCTCGGGCGTGAGCTCGGCGTCGGCGTGGGCCGCGGCGGCCGCGGCGGCGGCGTCCTTGCGGAGCTGCTTCGCGACCAGGTCCTCCTTCTCGTCGAGGAGGTACCTGAGCTCGAGCGGCGCCTTCTCCACCCGGCGCTTCTTGGCGGCCTCGGCGCGGGCCGCCTCCTGCGCCCCGCGGTCGGCCGGGTTCACGAAGTGGTGATCGAGGTCGGCCTCGCCCATCGAGCGCGGCGGCGCGAACACGTTCACCTGCTCCTTCAGGGCGCGGCCGGGGAGCAGGAGCACGTCGGGGGTGATGCCGACCTCCTGGATCGAGACGTCGCCCGGGGTGAGGTACTGCGCGATGGTGAGCTTGAGCGCGGCCTCCTCGGCCGGGCGGCCCGGGTCGCTGAAGTCGTACAGCACCTGGACCGAGCCCTTGCCGAAGGTCTGCCGGCCGATCACCAGGGCGCGCCCGTTGTTCTTGAGCGCGCCGGCCACGATCTCGCTGGCCGAGGCGGAGCTGTTGTTCACCACCACCACCATCGGGAGCCCGGTGAGGTCGGACGAATCGGCGCTCGCCTCCTTCACCTCGTGGATCTGCTGCTTGTCCCCCTCGCCGACGGTCTTCACGATCACGCCCTCGGAGAGGAACAGGTCGGAGACCGCGATGGCCTGGTCGAGCAGGCCGCCGGGGTTGCCGCGGAGGTCGAGCACCAGGCCCTGCAGCTTCCCGCCGGCCGCCGCCTTCTGCTGCTGGACGGCCTGCACCAGGTCGCGGGTGGAGTTGCCGGAGAACTGGGTGAGCCGGATGTAGCCGATCTTGCTGCCCTGGAGGAGCGAGGCGGTGGGGACCGTCTCGATGCTGATCACCTCGCGGGTGAGGTGCAGCCGCCGGGGCTCCGGCAGGCCGGCCCGCTGCGTCGAGAGGACGACCTTGGTGCCGGGCCGGCCGCGCAGGCGGTCGACCGCGTCCTGCAGGTCCATCTCGACGGTGGACTGCTCCTCGATCTTGGTGATGACGTCCTTGGCGCGGACGCCGGCGCGCTGGGCGGGCGTGTTCTTCAGCACGCGCACCACGGTGAGGTTGCCGTCGCGCATGGCGACGACGAAGCCGAGCCCGCCGAACTCGCCGCGGGTCTGCAGCTTCATCTCCTTGAAGGACTTCGGGTCGAACAGGACGCTGTGCGGGTCGAGCGTCTGGAGCAGGCCGTTCACCGCGGCGTACTCGATCTCGCGCACGTCCTCGTGGGCGACCAGGTGCTGCTGGATGAAGCCCATCGCCTCGCCGAGGACGGTGCGGACCTCCCAGATGCTCTTCACGCCGGAGATGTCGAGGTCGCGCTGCGCCGAGCCGGCGGTGAGCACCAGCTTCTGCGAGCGCGCGTCGCCCTGGACCATCACCTCGGCGACGGTCTTCTCCACCGCCTCGAGCGCGGAGACCACCATCTGCTTCGGGTCGATCCGGCCCGGCTCCACGTAGTTGTCCTTCACCTGCAGGATGACGCGGGAGAGGATGGGCAGCCGCTCGAGCTGGTACTCGCCGGAGTCGCCCGCGCGCGCGTGGACCGGGACCGCGCCCTTGTACGCGACGGCCGGCGGCGGCGCCTCGGGCTCGGCGCGGACGAGCCGGGTGGTGACGCCGAGCGCGAGCGCGAGGGTTGCCGCCAGGGTGGCGAACAGCCGGAAGGGGCGGATCATGGATTGCCTGGTCGAGGAGGGGAACGGGCAAGACGGAAAACCTACGTATCGTCGGAGGATAGGGTCACGCCCGGGGCCGCGCAAGCAGAACGGCCGGACGCGTGTGTGTCGCTCGTGATCAAACCACCGGTGTCGGTTTTCATGCCCGGCGCGCGCGCCGCGCCCGGGACATACGGGGCAGCGTGTGCCGCGATCGGGTGCGGGGGTGCGTGGGCGGGCGGCGAGCGCCCACTCGCCGCTCCCGGTGGACGCACGGGGTCAGTCGTCGTCGTGCCGCGCCTCGCGCGCTCCGGCGGCCGGCAGGCCAGGCGACGCCGCCGGCGCGGCGCCCGGGAGGAAGGCCGCCGCCGCGCCGTGCCGGTAGACCAGCGCGCCGCCGGCCTCGCCGGCGACGAGGCCGAGCGCCGCCGACCGCGAGCGTCCCCGCCGCCACCGCCGCGGCCACCCCGGCCGCCGCGCCCGCGGGGACCACCAGCACCGCGACCGCCCCGGCCAGCACCGCGCCCGCCGCCCACACGAACGCCTCGGCCCGCTCCTCGTGGGCCTCGACCAGCCGCTCGGGCACGAATCGCTCCACCCGCTCCCCGTCCCGCTCGCCGAGCTGCATCGCGATCAGGCCCAGCCCCGACCAGGATGGTCTGGAGCGCCGACGAGCACGCCGAAGGCGGAGCGCGGCAGCTTCCTTCGCCAGAGCGCCAGCGCGAGCCCGACGGCGACGATCGGGAGCACGAAGGCGAGGCCGAGGGGGACGTGGACGAGGGCGGGGTGCAGGGGTAGCGTCGACATGGCGCGGGGCTCCTCTGAGGTGGAGCGGCGAAACCTGTCCGATCGCCGAGCCCGCCACCATCCGACGGATGACACACGGCCAGGATCAGAGCACTGGCGGCAGGTTCCGCCGACCGCGTCCGCCGGACGGCGACGCGCCACGTCCGTGGACCCTGGCGGTCCCGGCCGCGATCCTGGGCGCGGTGACCGTGCTGGTGGGGCTCGACGTGGCCGGAGATGCCCGCGCGGGGGGCTCGACCTCGCACCTGATGCTCGAGGTCGGCATCATGGCGGTCGCCCTGGCCGGGGCGGTGGCGCTGTGGGGTCAGCTCCTCCTGGTCAGACGCCGGGCCCGCGCGCTGAAGCGCGACCTCGTGCGGGCGGAGGCGGACCTGGCGCGCTTCCGGGCCGAGTCGCAGGAGGCGCTGCAGGGCCTCGGGGTGGCCATCGACCGTCAGTTCGACCGCTGGGCGCTCTCCGCCGCGGAGCGCGAGGTGGCGCTGCTCCTGCTGAAGGGGCTCTCGCACAAGGAGGTCGCCTCGGTGCGCGAGACGAGCGAGCGGACCGTCCGGCAGCAGGCGCTCGCGGTGTACCGGAAGGCCGGGCTCGCGGGCCGCGCCGAGCTGGCCGCGTTCTTCCTCGAGGACCTGCTCCTGCCCGGCCCCGGCGCCGCGGCGGCGCGTCCGCCGGGACGCCCGGCCGGCGGTCCGGCAGGGTAGCGCCGGGGGGTGACCGCGGGTAGATTCCGCTCGCATGTCCCTCGACGCCGCGATCCACGAGAGCCCGCCAGTGCGCGGGATCGACGACCTCGTCGCCTGGTTCACCCAGCGTGAGCGGCCGCGCGCCGACTGGAAGGTGGGGATCGAGCACGAGAAGCTCGCCCTGGCCGCCGGGACGCTCGCGCCGCTCCCGTACGACGGCGCGCCCGGCGTGGCCGCGGTGCTGCGCGCCTTCTCGCGCTTCGGCTACGAGCCGTTCGAGGAGGAGGGGCGGATCATCGCCACGCAGAAGAGCGGCCTGACCGTCTCCATCGAGCCGGGCGGGCAGCTCGAGCTGTCGGGCCGCCCCTTCGCCGACGTGCACGTGGTCGCGGCCGAGCTCGACCGCCACCACGAGAAGTGCCACCGGATCGCGGAGGACCTCGGGGTCGAGTTCCTGGCGGCCGGCTACCGGCCCTGGGGCACGCCGGACACCGTCCCGTGGATGCCGAAGAACCGGTACCGCGTCATGCGGCCGTTCCTGGCGGCCCGCGGCCGGCTGGCGCCGGACATGATGGCGATGACCGGCGTCGGTCCAGGCCTCGTTCGACTTCTCCGGCGCGCAGGACATGGCCGGGAAGCTGCGGGTGGCGCTGGCGATCCAGCCGGCGGTGACCGCGCTGTTCGCGAACTCACCCATCGTGAATGGCCGGCCCTCGGGCTGGAAGAGCTACCGGGTGGCGGTCTGGGAGGAGACGGATCCCGCGCGCTCGGGGCTGCTCGCGTTCGCGCTCGAGCCCGGGTTCGAGGCCGACCCCTACCGGCGCTACGTCGAGTGGGCGCTCGACGTCCCCATGATCTTCCTCCGCCGCGGCGGGCGGTACCTCGAGACCGGAGGCCGCTCGTTCCGCGCCTTCCTCGCCGGGGGGCTCGCGGGCGAGCGGGCCACCCTGCTCGACTGGGAGGATCACCTCACCACGCTCTTCCCCGAGGTGCGGGTGAAGGGGGTGGTCGAGGTGCGGGGCGCCGACGCCTGCGACGCCAGCATGACGAAGGCGCTGGTGGCCTTCTGGAAGGGCATCCTCTACGACCGCGCCGCGCGCGAGGCGGGCTTCGACGCGGTGCGCCGGCTCGCGCTCGAGGAGCGGCGTGCGCTCATGGTGGCGGCCGGGCGCGAGGGGCTGGCCGCGCGGCTCCCGGACGGCCGGACCCTGGCCGAGCTCGCGACCGTGCTGCTCGACGCCGCAGCGGACGGGCTCTGCCGGCAGCACTGCTGCGGCGGTCGCGGCGAGGACGAGCGGATCTGGCTCGCGCCGCTGCGCGAGCGGGCCGCCTCGGGCCGGTCGCCGGCCGACGACGCGCTCGAGGCCTTCCGCGCCGGCGATCGCGCCCTGGCGAAGCACCTGCGGGTGGCGTGAGCGGGAGGGGCAGCGCCCCTCCGCGCGTCACTCAATGCCCGTGATTCAGGGCCCGCAGCGCCCACATCACCGCGATCCCCGCCAGCAGCGCGCCGGAGAGGCGCCACTTGGAGCCGGCGCGCCGGTGCAGGTCGGGGAGGATGTCGGAGAGCGACAGGTGCAGGAAGGTGCCGGCGCTGGCCGCCAGCGCGTAGGCGGTGAACGACTCGACCCGCACCACCTGCCGGACCCCGACGTAGAGCCCGGCCCCGATCGGCACCATCAGCGCGAAGGCGGCGTTCATGGCGAGCGCCCGGCCGCGCGAGTAGCCCTCGGACCTCAGGATGGCCGAGAGCGAGAACGAGTTCGGGATCTTGTGGGCGAGGATGGCGAGGAACACCAGCAGGCCGAGCCGCGCGTCCACGCTGGCGGCCCCGAGCGCGAAGCCGTCCACCAGCGTGTGCAGGCTCATGCCCACGAAGGCGGCCAGCCCCATGGTGTGCACGTCGCAGCCGGTGCCGTCCTCGAGGTGCAGGTCGCCCGCGTGCGGGTGCTCGTGGACGTGTGGGCCGCCGCCGTCGCCGCCGAGGTGCGCGTGGAGGGTCCCCTCGACCGAGGCCGAGAGGCGCGCGTTCGGGCCCGGCTCGGCGCAGATGTGGATGAGCACGAAGCGCTCGAGCAGGTAGAGGAGCAGGAACCCCACCATCACGAACGGCACCGCGATGGCGCCCGCCTCCTCGACCGCCTCGGGCAGCATGTGGAGGAAGGCGGCCCCGAGCATCACCCCGGCGGAGAAGGAGAGCCCCACGTCGGAGCGGCCGATGCGCCCGAGCAGCGGGAGCGAGCCGCCCACCAGGGCGCCGGCCAGGATCGCGACGGTGTAGAGGGCGAGCGTCTGCAGCTCGGTCATGTGTCGTCCAGCCCCAGGGCCCGCAGCCGGCGGGCGAGCGTGCCGCGGTCGATGCCGAGCGCCTCGGCCGCGGTGCCGCGCACGCCGCGGGCCCGGGCCACCGCGCCGGCGAGGAGGGGCCGCTCCACCGCGCGCATCACCGCGTGGTAGAGGCCGGAGGCGCGGTGCTCCCGGAGCCGCTCGAAGTACGCGTCGAGGCGGTGCTGGATCTCCTCCTCGAGCGGCCGCGGCCGCGCGATCCGCCCGTCCACCACCACGTACCGCTCGCCGGCGAGCCGCGCCCGGCCCTCCACCACGGTGCGCGCGCGCACCAGCGTGAGCCCGGCCGTGACGCAGGCGCGGACCAGCTCGGGCGAGGCGTCCTCGAGGAGCAGCGCCTTCACGGCGCGCACCGGCGCCGCGCCGCGCGCGGCCGGGGGAGGGAGGTCATTCGGCCTCCTCGCTCGGGCGGAAGCCCGGGTCGAGCTCGAAGCTGTCGCCGCCGGGTGGGAAGTGCTCCGCCACCACCGCCGCCACGTCCGCCGCGGTGAGCAGCCGCGCGGCGTCGCGCCGGAAGTGAACCCCGCCGCGCCGTCCCCGCGTGTACCAGAGCAGGTGCTTGCGGAGCTCGCGGATGGCCTGGCGCTCGGACTGCTCGGGCGCCTCGCCCGGCGCGAGCCGCGCCCGGTGCTCGACCTGCAGCCGCACGTGCTCGAGCACCGTCCCCACCCACTCGTCGCGCGTGGGGGGCGGCGGCGGGCGGAGCCCGAGCTCCGCCGCCCGGAGCTCGCGGAAGATCCAGGGGTTCCCGCAGGCGCCGCGCGCCACCAGCACCGCGTCGCAGCCGGTCTCGGCGCGCATCCGGAGGGCGTCCGCCGCGGTCCAGACGTCGCCCGAGCCGAGCACCGGGATCGAGACCGCCCGCTTCACCGCGCCGACCAGCTCCCAGCGGGCCCGGCCCGAGTAGAGCTGCGAGCGGGTCCGCCCGTGCAGCGCCACCGCCGCCGCGCCGCCCGCCTCGGCGGCGCGCGCCACCTCGACGCAGTTCACCTCCGCGTCGTCCCAGCCGGCGCGGATCTTCACGGTGACCGGCACCGCGACGGCGTCGCGGATGGCCCGGACGGCCTGCTCGACGCGGGAGGGATCGCGCCCCATGGCGGCGCCCGCGCCGCTGCCGCAGACCTTCTTCACCGGGCAGGCCATGTTGACGTCGATGATGCCGGCCCCGGCGCGCACCGCCACCGCCGCCCCGCGCGCCAGCACCTCCGGCTCCGCCGCGAAGATCTGGACCGCGAAGGGCTCCTCGTCGGGCTCGCGGTCGAGGTAGCTCGAGGTCTGCAGGGCGCCGTGCACCAGCCCGTGCGCCGAGACCATCTCGGTGTAGGCGAAGCTCGCGCCCATGCGGCGGCAGATCGACCGGAACGGGCGATCCGACACGCCGGCGAGCGGCGCGAGGAAGAAGCGGCCGGGGAGCTGGTACGGGCCGATCAGCATGGTGGTTCGAGCGCCCGTCGCTGCGGGCCGGCGGGATGTAACACGCCCGTTTCGGGCGGGGAACGCGGAATGACCGGCGCCGCCGGGGGTTGATCGTCGGGGTCCCGAGCCGACGTGTACAGACGTTTACCGCGAAGTGGTCTTGCGCGCATGCGGGGGACGCCCGCGGAGGGCTCTCACCAGCACGACCCCGCGGTGCGCAGGCTTGCGGCGAAGCCCGAGACGACGTCGAAGGGCCGGGCGAGCGGACGATCGAGGAGGAGACGGACACATCGGACCTCGCGGGTGAGGAGCGAAGCCGCGGAAGCTGTGAGGACCCACGATCGGGCGTGTAAGGTGCTGTCCCCCGAGCCAACGATTTGGATCTGGTATATCGGGCCGTTACCATGTCACCCGATCAGGCTGGCCACCCGCCCGCCGGTCGCAGCAGCCGAGGAGCGATGAAGCAGATCCGCACGACCTTCCTTCTCTGTTCGATGTCCTTCGCGGGCAGCGCGCTCGCGCAGGGTCCGGCCTCGCGGGGGGCCACCGCCGACGTGGCGGCGCAGGCGCTCCCGTGCGCGGCGGTGCCCGCGGTCGCCCTGGTGCCTCCGCCCGAGGCGCACGCCGGGGAGCAGGCGCCCTCGATCCGGGAGGTGGTCGCGTTCGACGCGAACACGCCCGACGAGCCGGCGGTGGCCGAGGAGATCGAGCAGGAATCGGCCGAGATGGAGGACCTGCGCCAGGCCGAGGAGGCCGCGAAGGTCCGGGACGCCACCAGCGCCGGCCGGCGCACCGGCGGGTCCGCCGAGGGGCTCGGGCTCGAATCTCCCCTCCGCGATCGCGTCGGCGGCGCCCTCGGGCGCGACGCCGAGCCCCGCGGCGAGAGCGGCGGCCGCATCGCGCTCCTCCCCGAGCTCGACCACGACCTCGAGGCGCTCCGGGCCGAGTACGACATCCCCATCGACGTGAACGAGGCCGTCGTCGCCTACGTCCGCTTCTTCCAGGCACCCGCGGTGCGCGCCCACTTCGTCAAGTGGCTGAGCCGATCGCACCGCTACATGGAGAAGTACCGCGCCATCCTGCGCGAGGAGGGGGTGCCCGAGGACACCGTCTTCCTCGCCATGATCGAGAGCGGCTTCGGGAACTTCGCCTACAGCCGCGCCAAGGCGTCCGGCCCGTGGCAGTTCATCCCGTCGACCGGCAAGCACTTCGGCCTGGAGCTGGACTTCTGGGTGGACGAGCGGCGCGATCCGGTGCAGTCGGCGCGCGCGGCCGCCCGGTACCTCAAGAAGCTGTACGACCAGACCGGCGACTGGCGGCTGGCGTGGGCGGGCTACAACGCCGGCCCGGGCCGCATCTTCGCCGCGAAGAAGAAGGGCTACGACGACTTCTGGGAGATGGCCGAGGTGCCGGGCCGCAAGGTCCTCCGCGCCGAGACCAAGGGCTACGTCCCGAAGCTCATGGCCGCCGCCATCATCACGAAGCACCAGGAGGCGTTCGGCTTCCGGGCCGAGGAGATCGAGCGGCAGGCCTGGCGGGAGTACGAGGAGGTCGACGTCCCGCACGCCACGCTCCTCACCGACCTGGCCCGCGCCGCGGGCGTGGGCGAGAAGGACCTGCTGGAGCTTAACCCGGAGCTCCGCCGCGCCTGCACCCCGCCGCGCCCGTACAAGCTCAAGATCCCGTCCGCGGCCGCCGACACCTTCGCCACCAACTGGCCGGCCATCCGGTCCAAGGTGCGGATGACCTTCGCCGGCCACGTGGTCCGCCGCGGCGACACCCTCTCGCAGGTCGCCCGGCGCTACGGCGTACCGGTGCAGGGCATCGTGGAGATGAACGGCCTGAAGGGCGTGAAGCGGCTGCGCCCCGGGCGCGAGCTGCTCATCCCGCGGCCGGTCTCGGCGAGCGCCGTGGCCGTCGCGCGCACGCCGGAGCAGCCGCACCGCGCGGCGGCCCCGGTCCGCCTCGCCAGCGCCGCCGCGCCCGAGGCGGTCGAGGCGGTCGAGGAGCCGGCCCCCGCGCCGGCGCTGGTCCCGGTCAAGGCGGTCTCCGCGAAGGACAAGGCCAGCCGGACCACGCTCCGCGTCCGCAACGGCGACACGCTCTGGTCGATCGCGCAGCGCTTCGGCGTCGAGCTGGCCGACCTCTGCCGCTGGAACGGGATCAAGAACCCGGGCCGGCACAAGCTCATGGCCGGCGCGATGCTCGTGCTCTACCCGGGTCGCAGCTAGCCGGCATCCAACCTCCGGCCGAGGCACAGCTCGCGAAGCGAGGTGTGCCCGGCCGCTCCTTGCCGGCTTACGCACGCGGCAGGCCCCACCGCGCCGCCCGTCATCCTTCGCCCACGGCGCGCGCGCGGCCGTCGCCGGCGCGCGCCGTCGCCAGGCCGGCTACGCGAGCGTGCGCGCCGGGTCCACCCGGGCCGCGGTCGCGGCGGGCGCGAGCGCGCCGAGCACCGCCGCGACGGCGGGGACCACCAGGCCGAGCGCCGGCAACCAGGCCGGGAACAGGAAGAACGTCTCGGGACGGAAGGGGAAGTCCGGGAGCAGCCGCAGCGCCGCGCGATCGGCGAGCAGGGCCGCGCCGAGCGCCAGGAGCGTCCCGGCGGCGCCGCCCAGGAGGCCGACCAGCGCCCCCTCGGCGAGCACGATGGCGCGGACGTCGCGGGGGGCCGCGCCCACCGCCTCGAGCACGGCGATCTCCCGGGCCCGGGCCCGGACGCTGGCGGAGAGCGACTGGGCGATGGCGAGCGCCGCGAGCGCGCACATCGCGACCGCCAGGATCACGAGCGCCCCGGTGGTCACCGCCACCACCGTGCCGACCCGCTCCGCGGTGGCGCGCTCGCCCTCGTCCACCGCGAAGCCCATCCGCCGCGCCGCCGCGGAGAGCGCCGGCACGTCCTCCGGACGGCGCGCCAGGAGCGTCACCTGCGTGTAGCCGGCCTCCACCTTGCCGTACTCCTGGTGGAGCCGGCGCACCGTGTCGAGCGGCACGGCGAGCAGGTAGAGCGGGACCCGATCCGAGAGCCCCACCAGCACGAGCCGCGCGTCGACCACGCGGTCCTCGGTCTTCTGCGGGAGGATCGAGAGCCCGACCCGCACCGGCAGCTCGAGCCCGACCACCGAGAGCCCGGGCGGCAGCCGCCGCACGTTCCAGGCCGGGGCGATGGTCTTGTCGTAGACCTCGAGCAGGCGGCGCGAGAGCACCACCGGGATGGGGCCGCCGCCCGGGCCGGGGTCGGCGAAGGCGCGCCCGGGCCGCAGGTCGCCCTGCAGCAGCGCCGGCTCGACCCCCACCACCGGGATCTGCAAGGACAGCCCCTGCGGCCAGCTGCGGTCGAGCCCGAGCGGCGCGCTCGACGCGGTCACCGGGACCCTGAGCGAGAGCCGCGGCCAGGCCGCCTCGGCGCCGGGGATCGCCGCGAGCCGCGCCACCGCGCCGTCGTCGAGCCGGCCGCCGCCGAGGATCCCCCGAGCGACACGCTCGAGGGGACGATCTCGACCAGCCGCGCGTCGGCCGGGAACATCCGGCCGACCGCCTCGCGCACGCCGAGGCCGAGCGCGAGGAAGAAGACCAGCGCCGCCGCGCCGACGCAGGCGGCCGCGGCGTTGAGGAGCGCGCCGCGCCGGTCGGCGCGCAGGTTCGCCCCGGCGATCCAGAGGAGCCCGCGCGCGCTCACCCGAGCCTCCCCTCGCGCAGGTGCAGCACGCGCGAGGCCGCGCGCGAGACCCGCTCCTCGTGCGTCACCACCAGCACCGTCATCCCGCCGGCGGCCAGCTCGGCGAAGAGCCGGATGACCCCCTCGCCGCTGACCGCGTCGAGGTTTCCGGTGGGCTCGTCGGCCAGCAGCACCTGCGGGCCCGCGAAGAGGGCGCGCGCGATGGCCACCCGCTGCCGCTCGCCGCCGGAGAGCCGCGCCGGCGGGGCCGCGGCCCGGTCGGCCAGGCCGACGCGCTCGAGCGCCGCGGCCGCCCCGGCGCGCACCGCCCCCTTCGCCGGCCGGGCGCCGCGCCGGAGCGCGCCGGGGAGCATCACGTTCTCGAGCGCCGAGAGGCCGGAGAGCAGGTTGAAGGACTGGAACACGAAGCCGATGGCGCGGTTCCGCAGCGAGGCGAGGGCCTCGGCGGAGAGCCCCGCGAGCGGCTGGCCGGCCACCACCGCCTCGCCCTGGAAGTCGCGGTCGAGCGCGCCGGCCACGTAGAGGAGGGTGGACTTGCCCGAGCCGGACGCGCCCACGATGGCGACCAGCTCGCCGGGTCGGACCTCGAGGTCGACGCCGCGCAGCACCGGGACCTCGCGGTCTGCGTCGCGGAACGACTTCGTCACGCCGGCGAGCCGGATCACCGTCGCGCCTCCGCCTTCAGGGCCTCCACCTCGAGCCCGAGCACCAGCGCTCCCTCGGCCAGGTCCGCCCGCAGCGACAGCGCCGCGAGCCGCGCGGCCGGGTCGAGGAACCGGTCCACCACCGAGCGGACCACGAACCCGGAGGGCCCGGTGCCGAAGGCGTCCCCGGGCAGCTCGCGGACGCTCGCCACCAGCCGCTGCGCGTCCAGCACGGCGCCCCCCAGGCCGCCGCTGAGCGCCGCCCCGGCCGCCTCCGTCCGCGCGCGCCAGCCCTCGCCCCCGCCGGCGAGGCGGGCGGCGAGGAGGTCGAGCGCGCCCGGGCGGGCCGCCGGCCAGCAGGAGCCGCTCCCCGTCGAGCCGCCAGGCGATCTCGCCGGAGGGGGTGGCGAGCCGCCAGCCTTCGCCGCGCGGCGCCCGCCCCCGCCGCGTCGCCGGCGCGAGCCGATCCGAGGCCGCCCGCAGGCCCGCCGGGTCCGCGATCGGGGCCACCGCCTCGAAGCGGATCAGCCGGAGCGGATCCGCGCGGAGCGCCTCCTCGCCCAGGCTGGAGAGCTCGAGCGCGGGGGTGAGCGACACGGCCGCCGCGGCGCCCGGGGCGAACAGGCCGGGGAGGTCGCGCTCCGGCTCGAGGCCGCGCGCGGCGAGGCGCGCCCGCTCGGCGGCGGGGAGGTAGGGGAGGAGCTTGCGCAGGAGCTCGCCCGGATCGCCGTCGTAGCGCCCCACCAGCGCCGCGCCCGGGGCCAGCCGCGCGACCAGCCGGGCCGCCGCGCCCTTCCCGGCGAGGGCGCGGAACGAGGTGGCGCGATCGCCGAGCAGGATGGCCGCGCGCGCCCTGAGCACCCCGTCTCCGGAGGAGAACCCGAGCGCGAGCCCGTCGCGGAGCGCCGGGAATCGGGCGAGCAGCGGCGAGCCGGGCGGGGTGAAGGCGAGCGCCGCCAGCTCGCCGGAGAGCGCCCGCCGCGCGGCGGCGTAGGGCGCGCTCCGCCCGAGCGACCGCTCCTCGGCGAGCCCGGCCGCCTCTGCCACCACGTCCGGCGCCGACGGCCCGTGCGCCACCAGCGCGGTGCGCTGCACCACCAGGTACGCCAGCGCCGGGGCCTCTCCCGCGGCGCGCCGGAAGGCGACCGGCGTCACCGCCCCGCGCGGCTCGAGGGCCCGCAGCTCCGCGCCGAGCCGCTCGCGGGCGAGCCGCGCCAGGAGCGCCTCGAGCCGGGCCTCGTCGCGCACCGGGAGGACCAGCAGCCCCACGCCCCGCGGCGACCCGGGGGCCTCCGGTCGCGTCAGCAGGGCCACCGCCGCCCCGCGCCGCGCGTCGAGGCCGGCGTCGCGGAGCCCGTCGGGATCGAGCGGGTCGAGCCCCAGCTGCGCGGTGAGCGCGCCGCGCGCCGCAGCCACGTCGGCGGCGCCCGGGAAGGCAGCGAGGGTGGCGTGGAGGGCGGCCAGCTGGCGCGCGGCGCGCCCCGCCTCGGGGATCACCACCGCCACGCGGACGCCCTCGGGCAGGAAGCGCTCCGGGGGAGGACCAGCGGGGCGGTCGCGGCAGCCCGCGCCGGCGAGCGCCACCACGGCGACGGCCGGGAGGAGGCGCCGCATCACGCTCGTTTCTTACCATGCTAAGAGAGGCCCGCTCATGATCTTCTCCGCCGAGGACGACGCACCCCTGGCCCTGGACTTCCTGCCCGACTGGCGCGGGCGCTTCGGCGCCGCGGCGGGTCGCCTCGAGCTCGAGATCGGCTGCGGTCACGGCGGGTTCGCGCTGGCGTTCGCGCGCGCACACCCCGACAAGGCGCTGGTGGGGATCGAGCAGCGGCGCAAGTTCGCGGCGGAGGTGGCCGGCCGGGGCGAGCGGCGCGGGCTCTCGAACCTGCTCGTCCTGAACGGCGACGCGCGGCTGCTCGCGCCGCGCCTCTTCGCCGCCGGGTCGCTCGCGGCGATCCACGTCCACTTCCCCGATCCCTGGTGGAAGCGCCGCCACCACCACCGGCGGCTGGTCGATGACCGCATGTCGGCGCTGCTGCTCGGCCTCCTCTCGCCGGGGGGCCTCCTCGACTTCCGCACCGACGTCGAGCGCTACGCCCGTGAGGCGGTCGTGCGGCTCGAGGAGGCGGGGTTCGAGAATGCGGCCGGCCCGGGGCGGTTCGCCGAGCCCGGACCGGGCGAGATCCCGTCCACGCGCGAGAGGCGGTACCTGGCCACCGGCGAGCCGGTGTGGCGGCTGCGCCTCGTGCGCCCGGTGTGAACGCTACCGACCCAGGGCAGGCCCCAGGAAAAATAGGGCCTCCGGCCGTCGCCGGCCGGAGGCCCTACCCCCTCCCAATCACACGGGGGCGCTGCGCCCCCGCCTCGTCGCGGGCTCGCGAGCGGTCCCCGCCACAGCGCTTCGTCAGTAACGGCCGCCGGTCCCGGAGGGCGCCGTCTCCGTGGGCGCGGGCTGGGACGGCGCGGGCATGTCGCTGGTGCCGGGGTGCATCGGCGGGTTCGGCGTCGTGCCGGGGGCCGCCTCGGTCGGGGACGTACCTGGCGGCGAGCCGGGGGCGTACGTGTCGGAGCCGCGCATCGGCATCGCCTCCACCTTCACCGCCACGCGCCGGCCGTTCACCTCGTTGAAGCTGGCGCGCACGTCCTGGCCAGCCTGCAGCGACGAGACGCTGCTGTCGCGGCCGTCGATGGTGACCACGGTCTGCTCGACCAGCGAGAGCGTCTGCCGCTCACCGGTGGCGGACTCGATCACCAGGGCGCCGGGGACGCGTTCGCGACCCGGCCGGTGATGACCTGATCGCTCGCGTGGCCCTTCACGTCGCCCGACGCCATGCCGGTGCCGGCGCTGCCTACCTCGCGGGCCGCTGCTCGCCCTTGCGGCGCGGGCGGTGCGATTGAGTGGGTGGTGCTGCAGGCGAGGCCCGCGACCGCCGGCAACGCCAGGAATAGAGCACGAGTCATCATCACGATTCCTCCCTGGTCGAAAAGCTGGACGCCCGGTCCTGGCGCGGCGAGCCCCGCCCCGAGATCCCACCGGACGAACGTGCGCGCGCACGTCGCGTGGGGGGCACCGCCCGGGCGGGCAGGCGGCCCCGCGAGCGGCTATGCTCGCCCCGATGCGTCGCCGCCTGCCGCTCGCCCTCCTCGCCACCGTGGCCCTCCTCGCCTGCAGCCGCCCCGAGGGGCCGGCGGAGAGCTACCGGCGCTTCGCCGCCGCGGCGCGGGCGGGGGACGCCGACGCGGTCTGGGCGCTGCTGTCGGCGCGGTCGCGGGCGGCGCTCGACGGCCGGGCGCGCGAGCTGTCGGCGCGGGCCGCGCCCGGCGTCATCCCCCCGAGCGGGCGGGATCTGGTGCTCGGCGACGAGGCCACGAAGGCTCCGCGACTCCGCGCGGCGGTGGTGGTTCGCGAGTCGGCCGACAGCGCCGTGGTGCGGGTCGAGGACGAGGCCGGTGGGAAGGGCGAGGTGACGCTGGCGCGCGAGGGCGGCGCCTGGCGGGTGGTGCTCGAGGACGCCGCCGCCCGCTGACCGTGCGCCGGCGTGGACCCGACCGCAAACGTCTGTTATTGAAGCGCTTCTCTCATGACGACCCCGACCGCCGCCGAGATCCGCGAGCTGTTCCTGCGCTTCTTCGAGGAGCGCGCCCACCGGCGCGTGCAGAGCTCCTCGCTCGTTCCGCAGAACGACCCCACGCTGCTCTTCACCAACGCCGGCATGGTCCAGTTCAAGGACGTGTTCACCGGCCGCGAGAAGCGCGACTACAGCCGGGCCACCACCGCGCAGAAGTGCGTGCGCGCCGGCGGCAAGCACAACGACCTCGAGAACGTCGGGTTCACCGCGCGTCACCACACCTTCTTCGAGATGCTGGGGAACTTCTCCTTCGGCGACTACTTCAAGAAGGACGCCATCGCCTGGGGCTGGGAGTTCGTGACCAGCCCCACCTGGCTCGGGCTGGCGAAGGACCGGCTGGCCGCCACCGTGTTCGCCGGCGAGGGCACGCTGCCGTGGGACGAGGAGGCCTTCGACCTGTGGAGGGCGCAGGGCGTCGCGGTGGACCGGATCCACAAGCTCGGCGCCAAGGACAACTTCTGGGCCATGGGCGACACCGGCCCCTGCGGCCCCTGCTCGGAGCTGCACTTCTTCCAGGGGAACGACATCCCCTGCGCCGAGGAGAAGGCCGGCCGCCCCTGCCTGGGCGTCGCCTGCGACTGCGATCGCTGGCTCGAGATCTGGAACCTGGTCTTCATGCAGTTCGAGCGGGGCCAGGACGGCGGGCTCACGCCCCTGCCGAAGCCCTCCATCGACACCGGCGCCGGGCTCGAGCGGATCGCCTCGGTGGCCCAGGGCAAGCGCTCGAACTACGACACCGACCTCTTCAGGAGCATCATCCGCGCGGTCGAGGAGCTCTCCGGGAAGCGCTACGGCGCGAGCCCGGAGGCGGACGACGACGTCTCGATGCGGGTCATCGCGGACCACGCCCGCGCCACCACCTTCCTGGTGGGCGACGGCGTGCTCCCGGCCAACGAGGGGCGCGGCTACGTGCTCCGCCGGATCATGCGCCGCGCCATCCGGCACGGGAAGCGGCTCGGCCTCGAGCGGCCGTTCCTCGCCGCGATGTGCGGGACCGTGATCGACGAGATGGGGAGCGCCTACCCGGAGATCCGCGAGAACCGCGCCTTCATCGAGAAGGTGGCCCAGCAGGAGGAGGAGTCCTTCCGGCGCACGCTCGACAAGGGGCTCGCCATCCTCGAGGCCGAGATGCGCAAGCTCGTGCCGGAGGAGGTCGGGCTCGGGAAGCCGGCCACGCCGCCCCCGCCCGCGCCCGCCCGATCATCGACGGCAAGGTGGCCTTCCAGCTCTACGACACCTTCGGCTTCCCGCTCGACCTCACCCGCGTCATCGCGGCCGAGCGCGGGTTCGACGTGGACGAGCAGGGCTTCGACCGGAACATGGCCGAGCAGCGCGCCCGCTCCGAGTGGAAGGGCTCCGGCGAGCAGGCGGTGGGCGATCTGCACAAGCAGATCGCCGCCGAGCTCGGCGAGGTGCGCTTCCTCGGCTACGAGACGCCGACCGCGCGCGCCGAGGTGAAGGCGATCCTCGCCGGGGGCGCCCGGGTCGCGCGCGCCGGGGCGGGCGCCCGGGTCGAGATCGTCACCGCCGCGACGCCGTTCTACGGCGAGTCCGGCGGCCAGGTGGGCGACGTGGGCGAGATCTCCGGCCCGGGGCTGAAGGTCCGGGTGGACGACGCGCTCCGGCCAGTGCCCGGGCTGATCGCGCACGTGGGCCAGGTGCTCGAGGGGGAGATCGCGGTGGGGGACACGGTGGAGCTGGCCGTGGACGACCGCCGCCGCGACCTCATCCGCGCCAACCACTCCGCCACCCACCTGCTCCAGCTCGCGCTCCGCGAGACGCTGGGCGAGCACGTGAAGCAGGCCGGCTCGGTGGTCGCGCCGGACTACCTCCGCTTCGACTTCTCGCACTTCCAGCCGCTCACCGACGACGAGCTCCGGGTGGTGGAGCGGCGCGTGAACGAGCTGGTCCGCGAGAACGCCGAGACCGAGACGGCGGTGCTGAAGCTCGAGGACGCTCGCCACGCCGGCGCCATGATGATCTTCGGCGAGAAGTACGGCGACGTGGTCCGGGTGGTGCGCATCGGGCCGTCGAAGGAGCTCTGCGGCGGCACCCACGTGCGGCGCTCCGGCGACATCGCCTTCTTCAAGATCGGCACCGAGGAGTCGATCGCGGCCGGCGTGCGCCGCATCGTGGCCTTCACCGGGCCGGGCGGCGGTCGAGGCGCAGCAGCGCGAGGCCGACGAGCTGCGCCGCGCGGCGGCGCTCCTCAAGGCCGGCGCCTTCGAGGTGGCGCAGAAGATCGAGCAGGCCCTGCGCCGCACCCGCGAGCTGGAGCGGGCCCTCGAGGAGGCGCGCTCGAAGGTGGCCATCGCGCAGTCGGGCGACCTCGCCGCGCAGGCGAAGGACGTGGGCGGCGGGGCCAAGGTGCTCGCGGTCCGCGTGCAGGGCGACGGCAAGGCGCTGCGCGAGCTCGCCGACAAGCTGCGTGACAAGCTCGGCAAGGGCGTGGTGGCGCTCGGGTCGGAGCAGGACGGCAAGGCCATCCTGCTCGTGGCGGTGACCAAGGATCTCACCGCGCGCGTGAAGGCGGGCGACCTGGTCCGCGAGGCCGCCAAGCTGGTGGGCGGCTCGGGCGGCGGCAAGCCCGAGCTGGCGCAGGCGGGCGGCTCGGACCCGGCCGGCCTGGAGCGGGCGCTCGAGATGGTGAGCGAGCTCGCCGCGCGCTCCCTCGCGTAGCGCGCCGCCTCACCCCGGGGAGGCGTGCCACGCCCCGGCGAGGCGAGGCGCCGCGGGGCCGGAAGTCAAGAGGTGCGAGCCGTTGACCGTCGCCGCGCGCGGTGCCTACCATCCCGCGCGAGATGGCGTCCCCCGTCCCACGACCGCGCAGGCCGCACCCGTCGCCACCACCGGTGGTGGATCTCGCGACGGCGCGCGAGCTGCGGCGGCTGCGGGACTTCCAGGCGCGCTGCCGCGGCGTGGACGAGGTGAACCGCAAGGCGCTCGCGCGCCTCTTCCAGAGCGGGCTCATCTACACGCGGCAGGGCGCGCGGCTCGGACGCGACCTGCTCCTCGCGCACCAGCACCTGCTTGCGGGTGGGCGACCTGCTCGCGCGGATCGGCGACCTGCCCGGCGCGGACGCCGGCGACACGGCCCCGCTCTACACCGAGGCGCAGTCGCTGCTCGCGCGCACCACCGAGCTCACCGCGCGCTCCGGCCTGGTGCTCGCGCGCGGGCGGTAGCCGGCCTCGATCTCCGGCCGAGGCCGCTCCCTGCCGGCTACCGGCGCCGCCGGCGCGCAGCCTTTCCCACACCGGATCCTTGCGTACCCCGCGCGGTTGCTCCACCCTCGCGCGGGCGAGCAGGCGCCGCGGGTCGCGGCCGCGACTCGCTGCGACAGCGATCACACACGACAGGGAGGTCTCGATGGTGCGGAAGCTCTTGCTGGTGGCGGTGGCGGTCGCGGCGCTGGGCGGTCCGGCGAGGTCCGAGGCGGGGGTCGGCCTCGGCGCGCGGATCGGGTACGCGTTCGGGACGGGCGACGTGGCGGCGGACTCGGCCGGGAACCACCAAGATGTCCGACTGGACCAAGGCCCAGATCCCGATCCAGGTGGATCTCATGTTCCACCTGGTCCCGGGCCTCTCCATCGGGCCCTACTTCTCCTACGGCTTCGGGCGCACCGGCGGCGATCTCGACGACGCCTGCAGCCTCACCGGCCGGGACTGCAGCACCTCGGTCATTCGGCTCGGCGGACAGGTCACCTACGCGCTGCCGCCGCCCCTCCCGTTCTGGTTCGGCGCGGGTCTCGGCTACGAGTGGAACAAGGTGGACACCGACGGCGGGGGGGAGATCACGCTTCGCGGCGTGGAGTGGCTCAACCTGCAGGCCGGCGTGGACTTCCTGGCCACGCCCGTGCTCCGCTTCGGTCCGTTCGTGATGCTGAGCCTCGGCCGCTACGACGAGGGCGAGCTCACCGGCTTCGGCTCCGGCAGCATCGACGACAAGAAGATGCACCAGTGGTTCGAGATCGGCGTCCGCGGGATGTTCGATCTATAGCGCCGCCCACCGCCCGCCGGTCCACTCCGGCCACGTACACGGCCGCCCCCCGGGGCGGCCGTCGTGCGTTTCGGAGCTTGCGGGCGCCGCGAGCGCGGGGTAGCCCTTCCGCGCGGCCCGGCAGCGGCCGCGGTGGGACGGAGGTCGCCATGGAAGGCCGCATCGTCGAGCTGGAGATCGACTCCCGGGCGCTGGCGGGGAACCCGCTCGGCGATCCGGCCCGCCGGCCGCTCCTGGCCTGGGTACCGCCGGGCGGCGGCGCCGGGCTCCCGGCGGTCTACTTCCTCCACGGCTTCACCGGCTCGGGCCGCGGCTGGCTCAACGTGAGCGCCTTCCAGCCCACGGTGCCCGAGCGCATCGACGCGCTGGTCGCGGCGGGCGAGGTGCCGCCCTTCGTGGCGGTCTTCCCGGACGGCTTCACCGGCGTCGGCGGGACGCAGTGGACCAACGCGCCGGCGGTCGGGCGGTACCAGGACTACGTGGCCGACGAGGTGGTGGCGCTGGTCGAGGCGCGCCTCGGGACGCGCCCGGCGCGCGAGGCGCGGGCCGTGGTGGGGAAGAGCTCGGGCGGCTACGGGGCCCTGCGCATGGGCCGCGACCGGCCGGACGTGTTCGCGCACCTCGCCTGCCACGCCGGCGACGCATACTTCGAGTACTGCTACCTCTCCGACCTGCCGCGCGCGGCGGCCGCGCTGCTCGGCTCACCGAGCGCCGCGGCGTGGCTGGACGACGCGCGGCGGCGCGCGCGCGAGACCAAGCTCGCGGGGAGCGATCACCCGGTCCTGAACACCATCGCGATGGCGGCCCACTACTCGCCCGATGCGGCGGCGCCGCTCGGGCTGGCGCTCCCCTTCGAGCTGCCCTCCGGCCGCCTGCGGCCCGACGTCTGGGAGCGCTGGCTGGAGCACGATCCGGTGCGCTTCGTGCCGGCCTCGCTCGACGCCTACCGCCGGCTCGCCACCGTCTACCTGGACTGCGGCACGCGCGACGAGTACCAGCTGCGCTGGGGCGCCCGGATGGTGGCGGAGGCGCTGCGCCAGGGCGGCGTCGCGGTGGAGCACCAGGAGTTCGAGGACGGCCACATGGGCATCAACTACCGGTACGACACCTCCCTCCGGTACCTGGTCCCGCGCCTGGCGCGCTGACGCTCGTGAGGTCCGGGCGCGCGGCGACGCACTCGCCTAAGATGGCGGCATGACCGTCCCCACTCGCGCCGCCGCCTGGGCCCTGCTCTGCGAGTACACCGCCTCCCAGCCGCTCCGCCGCCACGCGCTGGCGGTGGAGGCGTCCATGCGCGCGCTGGCGCGCCACGCCGGCGTGACCGACCCCGCCGAGCTGGAGACCTGGGGCCTGGTCGGGCTGCTCCACGACTTCGACTACGAGCGCTTCCCCACCGAGCAGGACCACGTCTGGCGCGGGATGGAGATCCTGCGCGCGCGGGGCTGGCCCGAGCCCATCGTCAAGGCGGTGGGCGGCCACGCCTTCTACACCGGGATCGCCCGCGAGACGCCCATGGAGCGGGCCATCCTGGCGGCGGACGAGCTGACCGGGTTCGTGGGCGCCTGCGCGCTGGTCCGGCCGTCGAAGAAGGTGGCCGACGTGCCGGTGGAGTCGGTGGTGAAGCGGATGAAGGACAAGGCCTTCGCGCGCTCGGTGGACCGCGAGTACATCCGGCACGGCGCCGAGGAGGTCGGGCTGCCGCTGCCGGAGCTGGTGGCGATCGTGCTGCGCGCGCAGGTCCCGATCGCCGCTCGCCTCGGCCTCGACGGCGCGCCGGCGGAGGACCTGCCGGACGCGTCGGTGCCGCCGGAGCCGTGAGCCCGACCCGCCCCGACCGGTCAGCCGACCGGCGGGATGGCGCTCTTCGTCTCGAACCAGCCCAGGACGTCCTCGCCGGTCGTGGTCTCGGTGAACGTGAAGTCCACCGGCCCCTGCTTCCCTCCGTGGCGGATGCGGCCCTCCTCCTTGTCGCAGGACAGGAAGTAGGACACGCCCGAGAGCTCGAACCAGCACGAGTGGATGAGGTGGCCCTCGCGGACGCCCGCCCTCACGGTGCCGAGGTCGCGGTACGCGGCGATGGCGCCGGTCACCGTGAGCACGATCTGCGCGAGCCCGGGTGCGTGACGCTTCGCACTGCCGATCACGGTCCTCGCGATCTCCCGCAGCACGTCGAGCTCGGTGACCGTCGCCGTCGCCATGACACACCCCCGGGGTCCGGATCGCTCAGCCACGATAGCCGACGACCACGCGCGTGGTCCGGGATCTTTGGGACCACCTGTGAGCGTAGTGCGGCCCACGTGACCTCTCGAACGGTTGTCACGGCATCGGCAGGCCCACCTTCCTCACGAGCGCTGCGAACCGGGGGTCGCCGCGGAGGTCCCGGAGCATGGGGTCCGTCTTGATGAACAGCAGCCCGCTGTCGTGCTGCACGTAGGCCCGCTCCAGCCACTCGAACGCCTTCTCTCGCTGTCCCATCGAGGCGAAGGCCCAGGCGATCTGATAGGCAGCGCCCTCGGCGTGGTCGGCGATGAGTCGGTCGAGCGCCTGCCGCGACTCCTCGGCGCGACCGAGGGCATGGGCCGCGATCGCGGTCGCCCAGAGCCGGGTCAGGGGAGCCGGGCTGCGCTCGGCCCAGGTCAGGGCCTCGGCCGGACGTCCCAGCGACAGGAGCAGCATCGCCTTGCGGGACGGAGCGTAGTCCTGGTTGGGCTGGATCTCGAGCGAGCGGTCGTAGGCCTCGAGGGCGCGCTCGAGCTGCCCGTCCGCGTAGCACGCCGCGGCGTAGGTTGACCAGGCGTCCGCGTCGAGGGCATCCAGCTCCGTCGCCCGCCGCGCCTCTGCGATGGCTTCCGGGAGGCGGCCGACGGGCCGGAGGACGATGTGCGAGTAAAGGCGGTGAACGTCGGCGTCGCCCGGGCTCAGCCGCAGGGCCCGCTCGAAGTCGGTAACCGCTCCCTCCCAGTCCCAGCGGACGCTGGCGCGGAGGAGCCCACGGGTGGCGTATCCCTGTGGGAGATCCGGGTCCAGGGCGAGCGCCTGGTCGGCGGCGGCCACGGCGTTGTCGAAGCCCCTCCGGATGTCGGCGAGCTTCGGGAGGTAGTCAGAGAACCAGAAGGTGGCCTCGGCCAGGCCGGCCCATGCGGGCGCGTAGCCGGGGTCGAGCGCGATCGCCTCCTCGAACGCCTTCCGGGATCGCTCGAAGTCAGAGACGTTGTACCGGCGGAGCAGCTGCTTGCCGATGAGGTAAGCGGTATAGGCCTCGGGCGCGACGGCGCGGCGGGTTCTCGGCGCCGGGGAGGAGCCGCCGGCGAGCCGCACCCGGAGTGCGTCCACCACTGCCCGGGCGATCTCGTCCTCCAGCGCCAGGACGTCGCTGAGCTCGCGGTCGTAGGTCTCCGACCACAGGTGGTAGCCATTGGCGGCGTTCACCAGCTGGGCAGTGATCCGAACCTTCGAGCCGGCCTTGCGGATGCTGCCCTCGAGGACCGCGCCCGCTCCGAGCTTCCTGCCCACCTCGCGCAGGTCGTCGCTCTTCCCCTTGAAGGAGAAGGACGAGGTGCGCCCCACCACCTGCAGCCGCTCGACGCGGGACAGGGCGTTGATGATCTCCTCGGCGATCCCGTCGCCGAAGTACTCCTGATCCTTCCCCGGGCTCATGTCGGTGAAGGGGAGCACGGCGACCGAGGGCGGAGCAGGGGAGTCGATCGCCGCCCCAGGGCGCTCCTTCATGGGACGGCCACGCGTGGCGGCGAGGTAGGCGCCAGCGGCCGTGGCGGCGGCGACCACCGCGAGCAGCACCCCGAGGCGCAGCCTCCGCGAGGGCGCCGGAGTGCCGGCGGACCCCCCGCGACCGCCCTGGCCTGGCCGATCGAGCGCGCGCTGGACCGCAAGCAGCTGCTCCGCCACGGCCTGTCCACTGGCCGGACGCCTCGCAGGGTCCGGCGACAGACACCGCTCCAGCAGCCTCGCGAGCGGAGCCGCCGTCTCCTCCGGCAGCGCGGGTGGAGGTCCCTGGTCGAGCGCCGCGCTCCGGCCTTCCCTCACCTCGAACGGTCGCTTCCCGCTGACCGCCTCGAAGAGCGTCGCCCCCAGCGCGAACACGTCCGCCCGCGAATCCACCGCCTCGCCGAGGAGCTGCTCCGGCGCCATGTACGCGGGCGTGCCGGCCCGTGCAGCCCCCGCGTGCCCAGCAGGTGCGCCAGGCCGAAGTCGAGCAGCTTCACCCGCCCGTCCTCGGTGAGGAACACGTTGCCGGGCTTCAGGTCCCGGTGCACCACCCCGCGCCCGTGCGCGTGCGCCAGGCCGCTCGCGATCTCCAGGCCGAGCGACACCACCTCGCGCTCGGGGAGCGGGCCGCCGCGGAGCCGATCCTCCAGCGTCTCTCCCCGGAGCAGCTCCTCCACCAGGTACGGGCCCGAGTCACAGCTGCCGACCTCGTGGAGGGTGACGATGGCCGGGTGGTCGAGCCGCGCCACCGCCTCGGCCTCCTTGCGGATCCAGTCCGCCGAGAGCTCGTGGCTGGTGCGGACCGGGCGGAGCGTCTTGAAGGCCACCGAGCGCCCCAGCTGCGGGTCCAGCGCCTCGTAGACCACGCCGAAGCCGCCGCGGCCGATCTCCCGCAGGATCTCGAAGCGGCCGACGACGTCCCCCGGCTGGAGGCGCTTCTGCCACGCACGGTGAAGGTCGTCTCCGGGCGCTCGCGCAAGCTCCTGGAGGAGCACCGACAAGGGGCCGGGCGCCGCGGCCTCGTCGCGCCTCGATCCACCGTCTCCGGACGGTTCGCTTGGCATTCCCTCCCCCGAGTCCTCTCATGCTACGCGCGGCCTGCGGGGGACTCAAACCAGGGAAAACGCAAGGTGTCCGGCGTCGGCCCCGCCTCCGGGCCGTGGCCGGCAACTCCTCCGCTTCAGACTCAAATCAAAAGGATGTTGTGAAAAGGGGTAGACGAGACGAGGCCGCCGTAGGTCCGAGACGAGCGCGGCGCGCCCTCGGGAGGGCGCGCCGCGGGCGCTGCGCGATCCGCCGGGGGTCAGGGATCGCGCTGCGGGTTCCGGCGCAGGAAGGCCGGGATGTCGTACTGGTCCTCCTCCGAGGGGCGGAACGAGCCGACGTCGACCGGGCGGCGCAGCGCCTGGCGCGCCGGCGCGACCACCGGGCGCGCCGGGACGATCACCGGAGCGGCCACGTTCTGCAGCCGGATGGGCTGCTTCTGGGCGACCACCGCCGCCGGGGCCGGCGCCTCCACCCGCGCCGGCCGCTCGACCGGCGCGGCCCGCGCCACCTCGACCGTCTCGACCCTGCGCGCGGCGGTGCGGCTGCGCTCCTCGCGCCCCTGGAAGCCGGTGGCGATGACGGTGATCTTCACCTCGTCGCCGAGCCGCTCGTCGATGACCGAGCCGAAGATGATGTTGGCGTCGTCGTCGGCGGCCGCCTGCGCCATCGAGACCGCCTCGTTGACCTCGGAGAGCGTCAGGTTCGGCCCGCCGGTGATGTTGATCAGGAGGCCCGTGGCGCCGTCGATGGTGACGTCCTCGAGCAGCGGCGAGCTGATGGCGGCCTGCATGGCCTCGATGGCCCGCTTGGCGCCGGAGGAGCGGCCGGTGCCCATGAGCGCCATGCCCTGGCTGGCCATGATGGTCCGCACGTCGGCGAAGTCGACGTTGACGATGCCGTGGACGGTGATGAGGTCGGAGATGCCCTGCACCGCGTTGAGCAGCACCTCGTCGGCCCGCTTGAACGCGTCGGCAGCGACATGTTCTCGCCGGCCAGCGCCAGCAGCCGCTGGTTCGGGATGATGATGAGGGTGTCGACCGCCGCGGCCAGCTCGGCCAGGCCCTCCTCGGCCTGCTTGCGGCGCTTGTTGCCCTCGAAGACGAAGGGCTTGGTGACCACGCCGACGGTGAGCGCGCCGTGCGCCTTGGCGATGTCGGCCACCACCGGCGCGCCGCCGGTGCCGGTGCCGCCGCCCATGCCGGCGGTGACGAACACCATGTCGGCGCCCTCGAGGGCGGCGGCGATCTGGTCCCGCTCCTCGAGCGCCGCGCTGCGGCCGACCTCCGGGTTCGCGCCGGCGCCCAGCCCGCGCGAGGCGGAGCGGCCCAGCTGGATCTTCACCGACGCCTTGTTGGCGGCGAGCGCCTGGACGTCGGTGTTGGCGGCGATGAACTCCACGCCCTCGAGGCGCCCCGCCATCATGGTGTTGATCGCGTTGCCGCCGCCGCCGCCGACGCCGATCACCTTGATCTTCGCCGCGTCCTGCCTGTCCGTGTACTCGATCATGGTCGCCTCCGCGGCTAGAAGATCTGCCCGAGCCATTCCTTCATCCGAACCTTCACCTTGCGGTACACGTTCTCGTCCCGGATCTTGAAGTACGGACCGTCGTGCTGCTGGTGCGCGCCGTAGATCACCAGGCCCACCGCGGTGGCGTACATGGGGCTCTTCACCACGTCCACCAGCCCGCCGATGCCGCGCGGCAGGCCGCGGCGCACCGGGACCCCCAGCACCTCCTCGGCCATCTCCGGCATGCCGGCCAGCAGGGTCGAGCCGCCGGTGATCACCACCCCGGAGGCCAGGATCTCCTCCATCCCGCCCTTCTGGATCTCGTGCTGCACCAGCATGAAGATCTCCTCGACGCGCGGCTCGATGATCTCGGCCAGGATGTGCCGCGAGAGGACGCGGGGCTGCCGGCCGCCCACGCTCGGCACCTCGATGGTCTCGTCCTTGTCCACCATCGAGGACATGGCGCAGCCGTACTTCTTCTTGATCCGCTCGGCCTCGTGGGTGGGCGTGCGCAGCCCGACCGCCATGTCGTTGGTGAGGTGGTTGCCGCCCAGCGAGATCACCGCGGTGTGCACGATGGAGCCGTCGTGGAAGATGGCGATGTCGGTGGTGCCGCCGCCGATGTCCACCAGGCAGACGCCCAGCTCCTTCTCGTCCTCGGAGAGCGCGGCCAGCGAGGAGGCCAGCGGCTGGAGGACGATGTCGGCCACGTTGAGGCCGGTGCGCTTGGCGCACTTGACGATGTTCTGGGCGGAGGAGACCGCGCCGGTGACGATGAGCACCTTGGCCTCCAGGCGCACGCCGCTCATGCCGACCGGCTCCTTGATGCCGTCCTGGTCGTCGACCACGAACTCCTGCGGGAGCACGTGGATGACCTCGCGGTCGAGCGGGATGGCCACCGCCTTGGCCTGGTCGATGACCCGGTCGACGTCCTGCTGCCGGACCTCCTTGTCCTTCACGGCCACCACGCCGTGGGAGTTGAAGCCCTTGATGTGGCCGCCGGCGATGCCGGTGTAGACGGTGGTGATCTCGCACCCCGCCATGTGCTCGGCCTCCTCGATCGCGCCGCTTGATGGACGCGACGGTGGCGTCGATGTTGACCACCACGCCCTTGCGCAGCCCCTTCGACGGGTGCGAGCCGATGCCGATGATGTCGATCTGCCGTCGTCGGTCACCTCACCGACGATGGCGCAGATCTTCGTCGTGCCGATGTCCAGGCCGACGAGGATTTCGCCGCTCTTCGCCATGAACCACCTCCGGGCGTGTCCGCGCCGTCGCGCTTTCGCCCACCTTGGGGCCCTCTCGGGCCCGTCCTCACCGCGTGGGCGTCGAGCGCCCCTGCGGCCCACCACCACCCTGCGCTGCCGCGTACGACTTCCCGTCCGGCTCACCGCGCCGTCCTGCCACCCGCACGGCCACCCAGTCCGGGCGCCGCCGGTTGTCGAGGTGCAGCACCTCGGCCCGCTGCCCCTCGGCGTCGAGCGCCGAGAGGACGCGGTCGAGGCGCGTCAGCTTCTCCTCGATGTCCCCCAGTCCCAGCCGGACCTCCAGCCCGTCGTCCGACCAGAGCGTGGTCCCGTACTCCGGGTCCACGTGTATCTCCGAGACCGCCGCGCGCGCGTCCAGGCCGCGGGCGGACCAGCGCCGGATGAGCGCCAGCGCGCCGCCGAGCAGCGGATCGAGCTCGGGCCGCTTCTCCTCCCACGACTCGCGATCGATGCCGGTCACCACCGGCAGGTCGAGCCCGTCGCCGGGGAGCGCGCGCTTGAACACCTCGCCGCGGTCGTCCACCAGGTACAGGTCGCCGAGCTCCACCAGCGCCGCCGGGCGGCGCTCCACCACCCGCACGTCGAGCGCGGGCGGGAAGCGCCGGCGCACCTCGGCCCAGGCGATCCAGGGGTGGCGGCGCAGGGCCGTCTCCATGGCGCGGGCGTCGAGGAAGAGGAGGTGGTCGCCGCGCTGGACCGGCGAGAGCTCGAGGAGCTGCTCCGGCGTGGCGCGGGCGAGCCCCTCGAAGCGGATCGACTTCACCCGCAGGAGATCGCCCACCACGCCGAAGCGCCAGACGAGGAAGCCGGCCGCGCCGAGGGCGGCCACCGCGATCACGGAGGGGAGCACGAGCCGGAGCCCGCGGGCCGCCTGCCGCCGCAGCTCGCCCGGCTCCCTGTCCACGCGCCGCCGGTTCGGACCCCGCGCCACCCGCCACTCCCGCCCACCCGGACCGCCCCACTGCCCCGCTGCCCTACCTCCGCAGCCTCAGGCAGAATGCCAGAGGGCGCTTCCGGACGCTATCGCTCGAGGCTGCAGAATCGCCCAGGGGCCGGTGGTGGCAAGTTTTCGGACCGGGCGTGGAGGATCGCCTCGGGGTGAAGGTGGGATGGTGCCGTCGAGACGCCCTCTCACTCCCGACCCAGAGTAGTTTTCACCCTACCCAGAGTAATTTCGTCGGGCCCGGGCTGCGTCATGGCTGCGTCATGACCGCGTCATGAACGACCCAGAGTCGTTCGAGCCCGACCCAGAGTCGTTCGACGGGCCGGACCAGGAGCGGCCGGCGTCCCGCGATCACGGGACGGGCCGCGCGGCCGGCCACCCGCGGAGGTTCCTCACGCCTTCAGCGCCGCCGTGTCGAGCAGCCGCTCGCAGAGATCGGGGAAGGAGATCCCGTTCCCGGCGGCGATCTTCGGGACCAGCGAGGTGGCGGTCATGCCGGGGAGGGTGTTCACCTCGAGGATGTAGGGGGTCCCGTCGGCGGTGAGGATGAAGTCGGTGCGGGTCACGCCGGCGCAGCCGAGGCCTCGGTGGGCGACCTCGGCGGCGTCCATCACGGCGCGCGTATGCGCCGCCGGGATGCGGGCCGGGTAGAAGTACTGGGTGGTGCCGGCGGTGTACTTGGCGGCGTAGTCGTAGAACTCGTTGGCCGGGACCACCTCGATGGCGCCCAGGGCCTGGCCGTCCAGCACCGCCACCTGGATCTCCTTGCCCTTCACGTACCGCTCGACGATCACGTCGCCCTTGAACGTCGCCGCGTCCTCGCAGGCGGCGGTCAGGGCGGCGGGGTCCTTCACCAGGTGCACGCCCACGCTCGAGCCCTCGCCGGAGGGCTTCACCACGCAGGGCAGGCCGAAGGGCAGGTCCGCCACCGTCACGTGCTCGAGCCGCTCGCGCGGGATCACCACGTACTCGGTCACCGACAGGCAGAGCGTGCGGAAGAGCAGCTTCGAGAGCACCTTGTCCATGCCGACCGACGAGGCCAGCACGCCCGAGCCGGTGTACGGGACGCCCATGGACTCGAGCAGCCCCTGCACGCAGCCGTCCTCGCCCCACCGCCCGTGCAGCGCGATGAAGGCGACCTCGGCCCTCGCCTCGCGGAGGCGGGCGGCCACCTCGAGGTCCACGTCGAGCAGCGCGACGTCGTAGCCCTTCTGCCGGAGCGCGTCGGCGCAGGCCGCGCCGGTCTTGAGCGAGACCTCGCGCTCGGTCGAGCGACCGCCGTACAGCACCGCCACCTTCTTGCCCGTCCACCTGGCCATGATCCGCAGACCTCCGTATGCGCGAGACGCTACGCCGAAAACGCGGCGAGATCCTCTTCGAGGAACTCGCCCATGAGCCGGACCTCGGCCTCCAGCCGGATCCCGAACCGCTCCGCCACCCGCGCCCGGGCCAGCGCGAGGAGCGCGAGCACGTCCCGGGCGGTGGCGCCGCCCAGGTTGGTGACGAAGTTGGCGTGGACCGGCGACCAGACGGCGTTCCCGCTCCGGTGGCCCTTCAGCCCCACCGCCTCGATGAGCCGCCCCGCGAAGTCGCCGGGCGGGTTGGTGAAGGTCGAGCCGAAGGTGGGCCGGTCGAGCGGCTGCGTCCGCCGCCGCCGCTCGCGGTCCTCGCGCATGGCCGCCTCGCTGGCGGCCACGTCCCCGGGCCGGAGCGCCACCTCGAGCCGGGTGACCACCGCGCCCTCCGGCAGCCGGCAGGTGCGGTAGGAGAAGCCGAGCGCCGCGGCCGGCACGAACCCGGTCCCGTCGGCGGTGGCGAGCTCCACCCTGGTCAGGAGGTCCTTCATCTCGCCGAGCCGGGTCCCGGCGTTCATGGCCACCGCGCCGCCCAGCGTCCCGGGGACGCCGCCCAGGAACTCCATCCCGACCAGCCCGCGCGCGTGGGCCCGGGCCGGCAGGCGGGCGATGGGGGCGCCGGCGCACAGGACCAGGGCGTCCCCCGCGCCGGACTCGCCCGGGAAGTCCTGCGGGAGCTTCAGCACCACCCCGCGCACCCCCGCGTCGGCCACCAATAGATTGGCGCCGCCGCCCAGGATCGAGAGCGGCACCCCGAGCGCGCGCGCGGCCCGGAGCAGCTCGCCGAGCGCGTCGGGATCGGCGGGGCGCACCAGCAGGTCGGCCGGGCCGCCCACCCGCACCGCGGTCCTTGGCGCGAGGGGGGCGTCGCGCAGGAGCTCGCCCCGGACGCGGCGGGCGATCTCGTCTCGCCAGTCGCTCATGGCCGCGTCACTTCCCGAGGAGCCCGAGCAGCTCCGGGCCGACCGCGGTGATGTCGCCGGCGCCGAGCGTGAGGACGAGGTCGCCCGGCCGGACCCGCTCGCGCGCCACGCGGGCCAGCTCGGCGCGCGGGACCAGCGTCACGTCGCGGTGGCCGCAGGCGCGGATGGCCTCGGCCAGGTCGGCCGCGCCAGCGCCGGCGATGGGCTCCTCGCCGGCGGCGTAGATGTCGGTGAGGAGCAGCACGTCGGCGTCGTTGAAGGCGGTGGCGAACTCGTCCATCAGGTCGCGGGTGCGGGTGTAGCGGTGGGGCTGGAACAGGCACACCACCCGCCGCTTGAACCCCTCGCGCGCGCCCTGGAGCGTCGCCCGCACCTCGGCCGGGTGATGGCCGTAGTCGTCCACCACCGTCACGCCGCCGCGCCTCGCCGCGGATGGTGAAGCGCCGCTGCACGCCGCTCGAAGCTCCGGAGCGCGCCGCGCATCACCTCGGGCGCGAGGCCCATCTCGTCGCCGACGCGCGACGACGGCCAGCGCGTTGAGCGCGTTGTGCCGGCCCACCATGCGCCACCTCGAAGCGCCCGAGCGGCTCGTCGCGCCGGAAGGCGTCGAAGTGGACCGAGTGGCCGTCCACCACGATCCCCTCGGCCCGGTAGTCGGCCTGGTGGCTCTCGCCGTAGGTGGCCACCCGCTTCTCCACCTCGGGGCAGGAGCGACTGCACGGTGGGGTGGTCGATGCAGAGGATGGCCAGGCCGTAGAAGGGCACCCGGTTCACGAAGCTCGACGAACCCGCGCCGGAGGGCCTCCGGCGTGCGCCAGTGGTCGAGGTGCTCGGGGTCGATGTTGGTGACGATGGCGATGGTGGGCGGGATGCGCAGGAACGAGCCGTCCGACTCGTCCGCCTCGACCACCATGTAGTCGCCCTTGCCGAGCTTGGCGTTCGAGCCGAACGCGTTCACCTTGCCGCCGACCACCGCGGTCGGGTCGAGCCCGGCGTGGGCGAGCAGGTGGGCCGCCATCGAGGTGGTGGTGGTCTTCCCGTGCGAGCCGGCGATGGCCACGCCGTACTTGAGCCGCATGAGCTCGGCCAGCATCTCGGCGCGGGGGATGACCGGGATCTTCCGCCGGCGGGCCTCGATGACCTCGGGGTTGTCCTTGCGGATCGCCGACGAGATCACCACCACGTCCACCTCGCGGACGTTCTCGGCGGCGTGGCCGTAGGAGATGACGCCGCCGAGCGCGGCCAGGCGGCGGGTGGTGTCGGACTCCTTCAGGTCGGAGCCGGAGACGTCGTAGCCGAGGTTGAGCAGCACCTCGGCGATGCCGCTCATGCCGATGCCGCCGATGCCGACGAAGTGGATCTTGGCGGGCCTGGAGCGGAACAGGGTCATGTGGATCGGTGCTCCTCGGGTCGCGTCAGGACGCGAGCCCGGACGGGCGGGCGGGCTTCTGCCCCGGCTCGCGGGCCTGGCCGAAGGGAGAGCCCCAGCGGCGGCGCACGAGCTCGATGCAGACGTCGGAGATCTCCTTGGCGGCCTGGGGGCTCCCCAGCCGCCCGGCGGCGCGGGCCATCCGCTCGCGCCGCTCCGGGTCCGCCAGGATGGCGCGGATCTCCGAGGCCAGCAGCTCGCCGGTGAGGTCCTTCTCCTCGAGCATCACCGCCGCGCCGGCTGCGGAGAGGCTGAGCGCGTTCACCACCTGGTGGTTGTCGGCGGCGGCGGGGAAGGGGACCAGGATCGAGGGCTTCTTGCAGACGGTCAGCTCGGCCAGCGTGGTGGCGCCGGCCCGGCACACCACCAGGTCGCTGCCGGCGTACGCCGCGCTCATGTCGGTGATGAACTCGCGGACGTCGGGGGTGAAGCCGCAGGCGCGGTAGCCCTTCTCGACGTAGTCGCGGTCGCGGGCGCCCGTCTGGTGGGTGATCTGGATCCGCTCGCGCAGATCGGCCAGGTGCGGGAGCGCCTCGATCACCCGCATGTTGAGGGCGTGGGCGCCCTGCGACCCGCCGAAGACAAGGAGCCGCGGCGCGCCGTGGGCCGCCTCCGGCCGCATGTAGTTCTCCATCAGCGTGCGGCGGATGGGGTTCCCCAGCTGGTAGACCTTGCGCCCCTTGAAGTAGCGCGCCGCCTCGGGGAAGGCGGTGAAGGCGGCGTCCACCACCCGCCCCAGGATCCGGTTGGTGATCCCGGCGATGGCGTTCTGCTCCTGCACGGCGGTGGGGATCCGCAGCAGCCAGGCGGTGAGCACGAGCGGGCCGCTGGCGTAGCCGCCCACCCCCACCACCACGTCCGGCCGCCACCGCCGCAGGATGCGCAGGCACTGCAGGAACGCGCCCGGCAGCAGCAGCAGGTTCAGGATCGCGCCCAGGAGCCCCTTCCCCTTGAGCCCCTTCACCTCGATCAGCTCGATGGGGAACCCGGCCTCCGGCACCACCTTCGCCTCGAGGCCGCGCGGGGTGCCCACGAAGACCACGTCGTTCGCGGGGTGGCGGGTCACCACCTCCTCGGCGAGGGCCATGCCGGGGAAGACGTGCCCCCCGGTGCCGCCGCCGGCCACCAGCATCCTCATGCGGCCTCCCCGGTGCCCGGCCCGCTCAGCCGCGGCGCTCCGCCGATGGGCGCGCCCACGCGCACCGCCGCGGGGGGCCGGGCCAGGAATCCGCCCCGGTCGGCGCTCACCGAGAGGAGCACGCCGCAGGCGAAGAGGAGCGTGATGAGCGAGCTGCCGCCGTAGGAGACGAAGGGCAGGGTGAGCCCCTTGGTGGGCAGGAGCCCGAACACCACCCCGAGGTTGACCAGCGCCTGCGCGGCGATCAGCACGGTCACGCCGAAGGCGGCGTAGCAGCCGAAGGGATCGGCGGCGCGCAGCGCGGCCCGGATCCCGCGCCAGATGACGACGGCGTAGAGGGCGAGCAGGAGCAGGATGCCGATCAGCCCGGCCTCCTCGGCGATCACCGCGGCGATGAAGTCGGTGTGGGCGGCGGGCAGGTAGAAGAGCTTCCCCTTGCCCTGGCCGAGCCCCTGGCCGAGCCAGCCGCCGTTGGCGGTGCCGAGCAGCGACTCCCAGAGCTGGAAGCCGAAGGTGGTCTTGTACTGCTCGGGGTTCATGAAGGCGAGCCAGCGCTGGTAGCGGTACTCGGTGGACTTGATGATGTGCCAGCCGATGGGCGCCGCCAGCATCGCCATGCCGAAGAGGTAGCCGACCTTGGCGCCGGCGGCGAAGAGCATGGCGAAGAGGACCACGAAGAGGATGAAGCCGGTGCCGAGGTCGCGCTGCCAGAGGCAGAGCACCACCATGGCGATCGTGACGAGGAGGTGGGGGAGCAGGCCGATCGAGAACAGCCGCACCTTCCCCTGCTTCCGCGCCAGCGAGTGGGCGAGGTACAGCACCAGCGCCACCTTGGCGAGCTCCGCCGGCTGCAGGTTGACCGGGCCGAGCGGGATCCAGCGCTGCGCGCCGCCGGCGGTCTTGCCGATCAGCTTCACCAGCACGAGCGCGCCCATGGTCACGGCCAGGAGCGGGTAGGCGAGGCGGGACGCCCAGCGGTGCCCCTTGCGCAGGGCGAGCGCCAGCAGGGAGGCCCCGATGACGGCCGCCACCAGCTGGCGCTTCAGGTAGTGGAACTCGTCGCCGAGCTTGCGGCCCGCCTCCACGGCGCTCGCCGAGTAGACCATCACCGCGCCGACCGCGACGAGCAGCACCAGCGCCGCGAGGAGGAGCGGGTCGAAGGCGGGCAGCCCCTCGGCCCTCGCCTCCGGGCGCTCTCCGCGTCCGTGCCGGAAGAACCTCATCGCGCGTGCTCCGTGGCCAGGCGGCGGAAGACCTCGCCGCGGTGCTCGTAGCTCGAGAACTGATCGTAGCTGGCGCAGGCCGGGGAGAGCAGCACCACGTCGCCCGGCCCCGCCAGGAGCGCCGCCCGCCGGACCGCCCCGGCCAGGTCCCCGCAGGACTCGGTGGGCGCGAGGTCGCCGAGCTCCCGCTCGATCGCCGGCGCGTCCTCGCCGATGGTGAGGAGCGCCTTCACCCGCCCGGCGAAGAGCGCCCGGAGCGGCGCGTAGGGCGCCTTCTTCCCGCGGCCGCCCATGACGAGCACCACCCGCGGGCCGCCGGCCGGGAACGCGGCCAGGCCCACCGAGGTGGAGTCGACGTTGGTGGCCTTGGAGTCGTTCACCCACTCGACCCCGCCGCGCTCGACCACCAGCTCGAGCCGGTGGGGCAGGCCCGGGAAGCGGTCGAGCCCGTCCTGCACCCGCGAGCCGGGCACGCCCAGCAGGCGCGCGCAGATGACCGCCGCCATGGCGTTCTCGCGGTTGTGCCGGCCGCGCAGCGCCCGGTTGCGCAGGAGGAAGCGCTCCGGGCCGCGGCTCCGCCTGGTGAACCAGATCTCGCTGCCGCCGTGGCCGGGCTCGCCGCCCGGGTCGCGGGCGGCGCCCGGGGCGGGGGGGCCGAAGCCGAACTCGTAGCGGTCGCCGCGGGAGGCGCCGGCCATGGCGAGGGCGCGCCCGTCCCGCCCGTTCGCGACCGCGAAGTCCTCCGGCTGCTGGGTCGCGAAGAGGCGCGCCTTGGCGGCGGCGTAGGCGTCCACGCCGGGGTAGCGGTCGAGGTGGTCGGGGGTGACGTTCAGCACCGCCGCGACGTGGGCGCGGAAGCGCTCGATCCCCTCGAGCTGGAAGGAGGAGAGCTCGAGCACCACCGCGTCGGCCGGCGCGCCGGAGAGCAGGTGCTCGCAGAGCGGGGTGCCGAGGTTCCCGCCCACGAAGGTGGGGCGGTCGGCGGCCACCAGCGCGCCGGCCAGGGCGGTGGTGGTGGACTTGCCGTTGGTCCCGGTGATGCCGACCACGGTGGCGCCGCGGAGGAGGCGGAAGCCGAGCTCGACCTCCCCCCACACCGGCACGCCCCGGCGGCGGGCCGCCTGGAGCTCCGGGTTCGCCATGGGCACGCCCGGCGAGACCACCACCAGGTCGGCCCCCTCGAAGTCGGACGGGTCGTGCCCGCCGAGCCGCCGGCGCACGCCGCCGGGGAGCGCCGCGAGCGGCCCGGAGAGCTCGGCCTCGGTCCGGCGGTCGGTCACGGTGACCAGGGCGCCCTCGCGGGCGCACAGCCGCGCCGCCGCGACGCCGCTCCGCGCCAGCCCGACCACCGTCACCCGCTTGCCGGAGAGCTCCGATCCTCCCACGGTCACCTCAGCTTGATGGACATGAGCGCCACGAAGGCCAGCATCACCGACATGATCCAGAAGCGTACGATGATCTTGGGCTCGGCCCACCCTTTCAGCTCGAAGTGGTGGTGGACCGGCGCCATCCGGAAGATCCGCTTGCCGGTGGTCTTGAACGACCAGACCTGCAGGATGACGCTCACCGTCTCGGCCAGGAACACGCCGTGGAGGATGGCGCTCGCGAACTCGTTCTTGGTGAGGACCGCCAGCATCCCCAGCCCGCCGCCCAGCGCCAGCGAGCCGACGTCGCCCATGAACACCGAGGCCGGGTAGGTGTTGTACCAGAGGAACGCCACCCCGGCCCCGAAGATGGCCGAGCAGAGGACCCCCAGCTCCTCCGCGCCCGGGATGTACGCGATGCGCAGGTACTCGGCCAGGCTGAAGCCGGCGATGGTGGCGCCCGCGACGTAGGAGAGCGCCAGGAAGGTCACGGCCGACACGATGGTCGGGCCGATGGCCAGGCCGTCCAGGCCGTCGGTGAGGTTCACGGCGTTCGAGGTGGCCACCACCATGAAGACCATGAACGGCAGGTAGAGCCAGCCCAGGCTCGGCTCGAAGATCCGGCTGGGCACGAACGGGAGGGTGACGTGCAGGTCGACGTAGCTCCCCACGAACAGCCAGGGGAAGCGCCCCTCGGCGTGGAAGTTCCAGTCGGTGAGCACGCCGTAGTAGACGGCCAGCACCACCAGCACCTGGAAGAGCAGCTTCCTCTTCCCGGCCAGCCCCTTGGAGTTCCGCTTCGAGAGCTTGAGCCAGTCGTCGGCGAAGCCGATGACGCCGAAGCCCACCGTGACGAGCAGGGCCGACCAGACCAGGCGGTTCTTCAGGTCGGCGAAGAGCAGCGTCGAGACGGTCACCGCGAGCAGGATGAGCGCCCCGCCCATCGACGGCGTGCCGGCCTTCTTCTTGTGCGAGTCGGGCGTGTCCTCGCGGACGTTGGTGGCGCCGTACTGCAGGACGCGCATCCGCTCGATGAAGATGGGGCCGAGCAGGAGCCCGAGGACCATGGCGGTCAGCCCCGCCGCCACGATCCGGAAGGACGGGTAGCGCAGGACGTTGAGGACGGTGAGCTTGCCCGCCAGCGGATAGAGGAAGTGGTAGAGCATCTAGCGCAGGGCCTCGACGAGCCGCTCGAGCTTCATGCCGCGGCTCCCCTTCACGAGCAGGACGTCGGAGGGCTGGAGCCGCCCGCGCACGAAGGCGGCCAGCGCGTCGGGATCCTCGGTGTGGAAGGTGTCGGCGAGCCCGGCCGCCCGGGCGGCCTCGGCGGTGGCCCGCGCGCGCGGCCCGAAGGCGGCCAGCGTCGCCACCCCGGCCCGGGCCGCCTCCTCGCCCAGGGCGCGGTGCGCCTCGCCCTCGAAGGCGCCCAGCTCGAGCATGTCGCCCAGCACCGCCACCGCGCGGGCGCCGCCCGCGGCGGCCAGATCGCGCAGCACCTCCAGCGCGGCGGTCATCGAGGCGGGGTTGGCGTTGTAGCAGTCGTCCACGAGCTGCACGCCGGAGGGGAGCCGCTCGAGCCGCAGCCGCCGCCCGACCGGCCGCACCGCGGCGAGGCCGCGGACGATCTCGCGGTCGGTGCAGCCGAGCGCGATGGCGGCGCAGGCCGCGGCGGCCGCGTTCCGGGCGTTGTGCGCCCCGACCAGGCCGGGGATGTGGACCTCGACCTCGCGGTTCCCGATCCCGAGCACGAAGCGGAGCCCCTCGACCGACTGCGCGCGGATCTCCAGCACCACCACGTCGCCGCGCCGTCCCCGGCCCGAGGCGAAGGTGAGCATCCGCCGCCCCGAGGCGAGCGCGCGCTTCAGCATCCGCGCGTCGTCGGCGCTGGCCACCACGATGCCGCCCTGCGGCAGGCCCTGGTAGAGCTCGGCCTTCGCGTCGGCCACCGCCTCGACGGTGCCGAGCCCCTCGAGGTGGGCCGGCGCGGCCAGCGTCACGAGCCCCACCTGCGGCTCGGCGATGGCGGCCAGGCGCGCGATCTCGCCGGGGTGGTTCATGCCCATCTCGATCACGGCCGAGAGGTGGCTCGCGTCGAGGCGGAGGAGCGTGAGCGGGACGCCCACCTCGTTGTTGAGGTTGCCCTCGGTCTTGAGGACCGGGCCACGGGTGGCCAGGATGGCCGCGATCATCTCGCGGGTGGTGGTCTTCCCGTTCGAGCCGGTGACGGCCACCATCGGCAGGTGGAAGCGGCGGCGGTGGTGGCGCGCCACGGCCCCGAGCGCCGCCAGGGGATCCTGCACCGAGAGCGCCGGGAGCGGGGGCGCGGCGCCGGCCGGGCGCGCGGCCAGCCAGGCCTCCGACACGATCGCCGCGACGGCGCCGCGGGCGGCCGCCTCGCCGAGGTGGTCGTGCCCATCGAAGCGCTCGCCGCGGAGGGCCACGAAGAGGCCGCCCGCGGCCAGGGTGCGGGTGTCGGTGGAGACGCCGTCGAGCGCCGCGGGCGGAGCGCCGGTCCAGCGGCCGCCGGTGGCGGCGGCGAGCTCGTCGGGGGTGAAGCGGGGGGCGGTCATGCGATGCCGAGGGCCCGGCGGGCCTCCTCGCGGTCGGAGAAGTGGCGGCGCTCCGCGCCGAACAGCTGGTAGTCCTCGTGCCCCTTGCCGGCCACGAGCACCGCGTCGCCCGGGCGCGCGCTCTCCAGGGCGAGCGCGATGGCGGCGCGCCGGTCCGGCTCCACCGCGAAGCCGTCCTCGCCGCGGCGGGCCCGGTCGGCGTCGAGCCGGGGCCGGCCGGCGCCCTCGAGCCCCGGCAGCACGTCGGCGATGATGGCGGCCGGGTCCTCGCTGCGCGGGTTGTCGCTCGTGACGACGGCGAGGTCGGCCGCGGCCGCCGCGCGCCCCATGAGCGGGCGCTTGCCGCGGTCGCGATCGCCGCCGCAGCCGAACACGCAGACGAGCCGCCGCGGGCCCACCGCGCGGAGCGCGAGGAGCACGCGGGTGAGGGCGTCGTCGGTGTGGGCGTAGTCCACGAAGACCGAGAGGCCGCGCCCGTCGATCCGCTCGAGGCGCCCGGGCGCGCCCTGCGAGGCCGAGAGGCCGCGGGCCACCGCCTCCGGCGCGAGGCCGAGGCCGAGCGCCATGCCGGCGGCGCAGAGGAGGTTCTCGAGGTTGTGCTGCCCGACCAGCGGCGAGCGGATCTCGAGCGTCCCGGCCGGCGTCCGGAAGGTGGCGCGGATCCCGGCGAGGCCGATGCGCACGTCCTCGGCGCGCAGCGCGTCCTCCTCGCGCACGCCGTAACGCCAGATCCGCGGCCCGGGGCCGAGCTGATCGGCGAGCCGCGCACCCCAGGGATCGCGGGCGTTCACCACCGCGGTGCCGCCCGGAGCGAGGTGCTCGGTGAAGAGCCGGCGCTTGGCCGCGAAGTACGCGTCCATGTCGCCGTGGTAGTCGAGGTGATCGCGGGTCAGGTTGGTGAACCCGGCCACCTGGAAGCGCATGCCGGCCACGCGCTCCTGCGCCAGCGCGTGCGACGACACCTCCAGGATCGCGGCCCGGGCCCCGGCCGCCACCATCTCGGCCAGGAGCGCCTGCACGGCGGTGGACTCGGGCGTGGTGTGGCTGGCGGGGCGCTCCACGCCGGGGAAGCGGTGCGTGATGGTGCCGAGCACGCCGACCGGCAGGTCCGCCGCGCGCGCGCAGGCCTCGACGAGGTAGCTCACGGTGGTCTTGCCGTTCGTGCCGGTCACGCCGGCCAGCCGGAGCGCCTCGGCGGGGCGGCCGAAGAAGGTGGCCGCGGCGAGGGACATCGACCGGCGGGCCGACGGCGCGAGGAGCAGCCGGGCCGGCGCGCAGGCGACGGCGGCCTCGGCCACCACCGCCACCGCCCCGCGCCGCGCCGCCTCCGCCGCGAAGTCGCGGCCGTCGCGCGCCGCCCCGGGGAGCGCGAAGAAGACGGCGCCGGGCACCACCTCGCGCGAGTCGCAGGTGACGCGGGTGACCTCCGGGTCACCCGCGAGATCGCCGTGCGCGCCGCTGCCAGCGATGACGGTGGAGAGCCTCATCGGATCCTTGCGGGACCCCTTCTATCATCCCGCCGGAGCGAGCGTCATCCGCACCCGCGTGCCGCGCTCGACGACCTTGCCGGCCGCTGGCGTCTGCTGCACCACCCGCCCCGAGCCGGTCAGGTCGGCGCCGAGGTCGAGCTGCTCCAGCCGCCGGAGCGCGGCCCGCGCGGGCAGGCCGGACAGCGCGGGGACGGCCACGCCGCCGCCCGCGTCGGCCACGGCCGCGTCGGTCCACTCGACCGCCGGCGGCGCCGGCTCCTCGTCCGCCGGGGCGGGCTCCGGGGGCGCCTCCGCCACCGCGGTGGCCACCGGCGGGACGCCCATCATGCGGAGCGCGTACTCCACCACCTCGCGGAAGGCGGGGGCCGCCACCTCGCCGCCGTAGATCTCGCCCTTCGGCTCGTCCACGAAGATCCCCACCACGATCCGCGCCTCTTCCGCCGGCGCGAAGCCGACGAAGGAGCTGAAGTGGCGGTCGGCGGCGTAGCCCCCGGACACGCGGTCCACCTTCTGCGCGGTGCCGGTCTTGCCCGCGGCGCTCCAGCCGTCGAGCCGCGCGCGCTTGCCGGTGCCGTGCGGCTCCTCGATCACGCCCACGAGCCAGCGCGTGATGGTCCGGGCCGTCTCGGCCCGCACCACCCGGCGCAGCACCTCCGGCTGCGTGGCCTCGAGGACCTCGCCGGTGGCCGGGTCGAGCACGCGCTTCACCAGGCGCGGGCGGACCAGCTCGCCGCCGTTCGCGATGGCGGCCATGGCGTTGGTGAGCTGCAGGCCGCTCGCGGTGATGGGCCCCTGCCCGAAGCTCTGGGTCGCGAGGGCGATGTCGGAGCGGGCCAGCTGCACCTGACCGCGGACCTCGCCGGGCAGCCCCACCCCGCTCCGCTCGCCGAAGCCGAAGGCGAGCAGCGCCTCCTGGGTCCGCTCCCGGCCCAGGCGCATGCCGATCCGCGCCGCGCCGATGTTGGAGCTCTGCGCCAGGATGGCGGCCGGGGCGGCCCAGCCCACCTTGTGCGAGTCGTGGATGACGTGGCTCCCCACCCGCAGGCTGCCCGCGCAGTCGAAGGCGTCGCGAGGCGAGACGGCGCCGCGATCGAGCGCGGCCGCGATGGTGAAGGTCTTGATGGTCGAGCCCGGCTCGAAGGCGTCGGCGACCGGCCGGTTTCGCAGCCCGTCGGCCGACCGCGGCGCGTTCGAGTTCGCGACCGGGTAGCTCGCCATCGCCAGCACCTCGCCGGTGCGCGGGTCGAGGGCCACCGCCATGCCGGAGAGGGCGCGCGCGCCGGTCACGGCCCGGGCCAGGGCCCGCTCGGCCACCGCTTGCAGCCCCTGGTCGATGGTGAGCTCGACCCGCGCCCCCTCGCGCTCGCGCCCGGTGGTGGGGGAGGCGCCCAGCACGACGCGGCCGCGGCCGTCGCGGAGGGAGGGGACCTTCTCCGGCTCGCCGCGCAGCACGTCGTCGCGGGCGAGCTCCACGCCCTCGCGCCCGGCCGAGTCGTCGTCGACCACGCCGAGGAGCTGGCCGGCCAGCTCGAGCTTCGGGTAGTAGCGGCGTGTCTCGGGGACCAGCCGGATCGAGCGCACCCGGCCCTGGTCGAGCAGCGCCCGCACGGCGGACGCCTCGGGGGGCGAGATCCGCCGCGCCAGCCAGGCGAAGCGGCCGCCCTTGCCGAGCCGCTTCTGCAGCGCGCGGGGCGGCACCTTCAGGACCTTCGCGATCTGCCGGATCAGGGCGCCGGAGGGATCGTCGCGGGCGAGCAGCTTCGGGTCGGCGAAGATCGACTGGGCGTCGGCGCTCACCGCGAGCAGGACGCCGCTCCGGTCGGTGATGACGCCGCGCCGCGGGCGCAGCACCAGCTCGCGCACGTACTGATCGACCGCCTCGCCGGCGAGCTCGTCGCGGCGCAGCACCTGCAGCTGGAAGGCGCGCCCGGCCACGGTCAGGAGCGCGGCGGCGAGGACCGCCACGAGCAGGCCGATGCGGACGGTGATCCAGCGCGCGGCTTTGGGATCCGGCCCGCGCGCCACGGGCTAGCGCTCCTCCGCGGAGGGGGCGCCCGCCCGCGGCGGACCCCGGAGCGCGAACCGCACTCCGGGACCCGCCTCGAGCCCCGCCGCCGCCCGCCCTGGGGCCGACGCCACCGGCCCCGCACCTCGAGATGGCTCCGCCGGTCGGGGCGGGTGACCAACCCCGTCCACGCCCGCCCTGCCCGTGCCGTCCATGGGACGGTCCGGGCCTGCCGCCAACACCGCACCCCGGTCCGGCGGAGCCATACCCAGCTTCAACAGCCGCGTCCGCACCGCCCGCTCCAGCTGGGCGGGGGATCGCAGCATCTCGAGCTCGATGCGCAGCTGGTCCTGCGCGGCCACCAGCGCGGCGTGCTGCCGCTGCAGCTCGCCCAGCTCGTAGCCGGCCGTGACGACCCGCGTGCGCGACCAGATGTGGAAGACGCCCAGCGTGACCAGGATCGCCGCGGCCAGCGCGATCTCGACGGCGTGCCGGCCGCCCGGTCCCCCGCGCGGCGCGCGCCGCGCCCTCTCGGCGGCGGCGCTCATCGCAGCTTCTCCACCGCGCGGAGGCGGGCGCTGCGGGCGCGCGGGTTGCGGGCGAGCTCCTCGTCGGACGCCTTCACCGCCTTGCGGGTCACGGCGGCGAAGGTGGCCCGGGCGCCGCAGGCGCAGACGGGCAGGTCGCGCGGGCAGGTGCAGGCCTGGGTGAGCGCGCGGAAGCGCTCCTTCACCATGCGGTCCTCCAGCGAGTGGAAGGAGATGGCGGCGGCGCGGCCGCCCGGCTTCAGCAGGCCCGGGAGACCCTCGAGCCAGGCGGCCAGGGCGCCCAGCTCGTCGTTCACCGCGATGCGGAGCGCCTGGAAGGTGCGGGTGGCCGGGTGGATGCGGCGCGGCCAGGCCTTGCGCGGGATGGCGGCAGCCACCACCTCGGCCAGCCGGGCGGTGTCGAGCGGCTCGTCGCGGGCCACCGCGGCCTTGATGGCGCGCGCCACCGGCCGCGCGAACGGCTCCTCGCCGTACTCGTGCAGGATGCGGGAGAGCTCGCGCTCGTCGATGCGCCGGAGCAGGTCCTCGAGCGTCTCGCCCTGGTCCCCCATCCGCATGTCGAGCGGGCCCGGCCGGGAGAAGGAGAAGCCGCGCCCGGCCTCCTCGAGCTGCGGGGAGGAGACGCCGAGGTCCACCAGCGCGCCGTCCACCGCGGGGATCCCGAGCGCGTCCAGCACGTTCTTGGCGTCGCGGAAGTCGGAGCGGACCGCGCGGAAGGCCTCGCCGAAGCGGGCCAGCCGGGCCGTCGCGGCCGCCAGGGCGCGCGGGTCCTTGTCGAGGGCGATCACGCGCGCACCCGCCTCGAGCAGGAGGCCCGAGTGGCCGCCGCCGCCCAGCGTGCCGTCGAGGAAGAGCTCGCCCGCTTCCGGGCGCAGCACCTCCACCACCTCTCTCGCGAGTACCGGCTCATGGCGAAAGTCCGCGCTCACGCTGCCCGGACGGCCTCCTCGACGTCGCCGTACAGCTCCACGTACCCGCCGGCCCCGCCGGCGTGCACCAGATCCCGCACGTAGCGGCTCGCGCCCGCCGCGCGGAGCCCCGGGATCGCCTTCAGGAGGGCCGCCCCGGCGTAGTGCAGGTGCGTGACGCGCTTCAGGTCGACGACCACCATTCGCCCCTCGTGCCGGGCGCGCCGCGCCAGCTCGGCGATGCCGGAGAGCTCCTCGCGGCTGAGCTCGCCCACGCCGCGGATCACGGTGACCTCGTCCAGCTGACGCGCCTCGTACATGCCCCGCTCCCTCGCCCCGCTACGTCGTGAAGAAGTCCACCACCTGGTCCGCCGGGATCTCGGCGGACATCTGCTCGTCGTAGGCGGCCCGGTCGTAGAGGTGGATGGTCCGCCCCATGCCGACCCAGACCACGTCCTTCTGGAGGCTGGCCCAGGCGCGGAGCGGCGGCGGCACCAGCACGCGGCCGTGCACGTCGAGGTCCACCTCGTGCGCCGACGACACGAACTTGAGGACGTTCCGCTGCCAGCGCGCGTCGAGCGGCGACGCCTCCATCACCTTCTTGACCAGCTCGGTCCAGACCGACTGAGGCAGCGCCTGGACCGCCCGCCAGTGCGGGTACTGCATCAGCACGATCCGGGGCTCGCCCGCCGCGGCCAGCGCCTCGCGAAACTTCGCAGGGAGGCTGGTTCGCCCCTTGGCGTCGATCGCGTGGTTGAAGGTTCCGAAGAACACGGGCTGGCCGATCTTGCCGCGGTGATCCGCTTTTTGCCACTTTCTCCCACCGGACGGTCCGGATCTACGGGCATCGGCAGGCGAAGTCAACGGGCCACCAGACTGCGCCGGAGCGGGCCTGGCAGGGCGTTCAGGATCGGCGCGCGCCGGTGGGGGCGGGGCCATGTCCCACACGCGATGGGTAGGGGGTTGCCCGCCGCGGCGCCCGACGCGATCCTCGGCCGCACCCCGCCCGCGAGGACCGCCATGCCTTCACTTCAAGGGAAGACCCTCTTCATCACCGGCGCCAGCCGGGGGATCGGCCGGGCCATCGGCGTCGCCGCGGCACGCCAGGGCGCGAACGTGGTCATCGCCGCCAAGACCACCTCGCCCAACCCGAAGCTGCCCGGCACCATCCACGACGCGGCCGAGGAGATGGAGCGCGCCGGCGGGCGGGCGCTGGCCGTCGAGTGCGACATCCGCTCGGAGGACCAGATCGCCGCGGCGGTGTCGCGCGCGGTCGACCGCTTCGGCGGCATCGACGCGCTCGTGAACAACGCCAGCGCCATCTTCCTGGCCGGCACGGTCGACACGCCCATGAAGCGCTGGGACCTCATGCACGGCGTGAACGCGCGCGGCACCTTCGCCGCCTCGCAGGCCTGCATCCCGCACCTGGCGCGGGCCACCAACCCGCACATCCTCAACCTGTCACCGCCGCTCTCGCTCGAGCCGCGCTGGTTCGCGCGCCACCTCGCCTACACCATGGCGAAGTACGGGATGAGCCTGTGCGTGCTGGGGATGGCCGAGGAGCTGCGCGACCGCGGCATCGCGGTGAACGCGCTCTGGCCGCGCACGGTGATCGCCACCGCCGCGCTGAACCTGCTCGGCGGCGACGAGACGGCGCGGCACGGGCGGACCCCCGAGATCGTGGCCGACGCGGCGGTCGCGATCCTGCGGCGCGAGGCCAGGGGCTGCACCGGGAACTTCTTCATCGACGACGACGTGCTCCGCGCGGAGGGCGTCACGGACCTCGGGCGATACGCGGTCGAGCCGGGCCAGGCCCTGATGCCCGACTTCTTCCTGGACTGAGCGCGCGGCCCTACCGTCCGGTCGCCTCCGCTCCCACACGGCCCTCCGGCGACCCCGGGACGCGCACCCGCGGCGCGCTCCCGCGCGTCGCGTGCGCCTCCCGGCACACACGCGGGGCGTGCTAAGGGATCCGCTACTTCACGCAAGGTCATGAGGGAGGCCGCATGAAGAAGAGCGCTCTCGTCGCGCTGCTGGCCGGGCTGGTCGCCTGCGGCGGCGGTGACAAGAAGGTGGACCCCGCGTCGCGCACCTTCCAGTACGGCACGGCCACGCTGCCCGCGTCCAACGAGCTCGCCGCCGCGCAGGAGGGCGAGGGCAGCACCTCCGACGGGGCGGCGCTCCAGGCCTCCGCGGCGGTGGATCCGGCCGCGGCCGGCTCCTCGATCATGTCGCTGCCGGACCGGATGGCGGCGGCGGCGTGGTCCTCGACCACGCTGGCCATGCAGGCCTCCGGCCTCCATCGCACGCTCGCCACGCTGGGCGGCCCGACCGCGGTGACCGTGGCGGGGTTCGACGATCCGGCCTGCGTCGCCTTCGCGCCAGGCCTCATCACCTACACGGCCTGCACGGTGACGCTCGGCACCATCGTGGTCCGGACGGACGGCCGGATCACCGGCACCGGCCCGACCCTGGCCTGGGACCTCGACGTCCGGATGACCGACGCCGACCCGCAGTACGCGATGACCATCACGGTCGATGCCACCGGCGCCCTCACCTTCGGCGCCGGCGACGTGACCGGCCGGGCGCGGTCCGACACGCACGCCACCTTCTCCGGCACCGCCGGGCCGAGCGTGCGCCTCGGCTACACCACCCTGGCCGACCTCGACCTCGACTTCGTGCGCGATCCGTTCTGCGTGACCGGCGGCACGCTCGAGCTGCGCCGTATCTGGACCGAGCGCCCGCTCGGCGCGCCCACCAGCGGCGAGTACGCCGATCAGGGCATCCTCTTCAGCTGGCAGGGCTGCGGCACGGTCCTGGTGGCGCGCTCGCTCTGAGGTCGGGGCGCCCGTCCGCGCGCGGTGAGCCGCGACGCTCACCGCGGCGGGCGGTCGTCTAGCGCTCCCCGCGCGGCCGTGTTCCGTCCTGGCGCTCCTCGCTCTCCCGGCCCTTGTCGGTGTGGCTCGGTGGCTCGTGCGCGCCGCCCTCGACCAGGGTGATGGTCGTCGCCACCCGCCGCCCACCGCGGGTGTCGAAGGCGGCGCGGACCTCCTCGCCCGCTCGCAGGTCGCCGACCGACCCCTCGTTCGCTCCGCGCAGGACGCGGGTGCGCTCGTCGAGGCGAAGCCGGTGGACGCGCCGGTCCTCCGCCTCGAGCGAGAGGCTCGTCCGGCTCAGCTTCACGATGCGCCCCGAGACCGAGCGCGCGCCCTCGCCGGTCGCCGAGCCCGCCGCTCGAGCGCTGCCGCTGGAGCGGCGCTCGTCCTGGGGCGCGGTCGACCTCGGTCGAGCCGCGCCCGCTTCCTGCTTCGCGGCCGTGTCCGACTTGCCGGGCTGCTCGCCGTAGCCGTACCCCTTGATGTCCCCGTCCTTGGCCGCCTCGGCCGGGTGTGGATCGGCCTGCTGGCCACCGCGCGGCTCCTGCGCGCCCTGCGCCGCAGCCCGCGAGGTGACGAGCGCGCCGAGGAGCGCTCCTACCAGGATGGATCGACGCATCTCGCCCTCCGTTCCCTCGCAATGTAGGGACTCGACGCGGCGGCGCGGAGCGCACGCCTCGCCGACCGGGCAGGGCTGCGGCGCCGAGTCGCGTTCGGGAAGGGCGGCGGAGCGAGCCCGCCGGGGCGCTGGCGCGGAAGCGGCGCAGCCGCTCGCGCCGGCGCACGGGACCCGGCGAGCAGGGGAGGGGGCGCCGCCCCTCGGGATCATGCGTGGTGATCGCGGATCACGAACCGTCGTTCAGGCGGCAGCGACGGGTGCGAGCAGGTTCTGGCCGGCGCGGTGGTAGCCGCGCTCGCCCATGAGGACGTCGAGGACGATCGTCGCCGCGTCGTCCGCGACCGGCTCGGCACCGGGCAGGTCCTGCAGGTCGAAGAGCTTCACGTAGCTCCTGCAGCGGTCGCAGGCCTCGGCCTTCACCCCGGCTGGAGCGTCCTCGAGGGCGAGGTACGAGATCGCGTCGCCGGCGTCACAGGCCGCGCACCGGATGCGCGGCAGGTGCCACTGCGACGCGCAGAGCGTACACGAGAGGTAGCGGACGCGGTCGTCCCCGACCACCAGCCCGGCGACAGGAGGCGCGCCGCACACCGGGCAGTCGGCCGCGGCAGGCGGGACGGCGCCTGGATCGAGGCCGGCGGCGAGCCGGGTGAAGTAGACCTGGAGCGCCGCCCCCACGAACGGGGCTGCGGCGAGATCGTCCGGCGCGTCCGACAGCACCGCGCGCGCCCGCGCCTCGAGCTCGGCCTCGGTCGCGCGCGAGAGGCGCTCGAGCACCGCGCGCGCCGGGCCGGGGAGGTCGGCGCCGCCGCAGCCCGCGAGCACGATCCGGAGCATGGCGCGCCAGGAAGGATCGCGCTCGAGGCGCGCCCGGTCGAGCGGCCGCCCGTCGAGGAGGCGCAGCCCGCCGCCGACGGCGACCGTCCTCACGGCGGCGTGCTGCCCGCGGGCCGCGCGCGCCAGCAGCTCGAGGAAGGGCGCCGCCGGGTGGCCGCGGGCGAGGCTGGCCAGGCGCTCCGCCCGCGCCTCGAACACGCGGGCGGGGTCGGGCAGCCGCACCGGGAGGAGCTGCGCCGGCTCGGAGGCCGGGCTCGCGATCACGGACCGTCCTTCCCGGCGACCTTCTCGTACCAGCCCGGGTGGTGGTAGCGGGCCCAGCGCCTGGACACCCAGCCCTGCGTCATGGCCCGCATCGAGCCGCGGGTCCACAGGGCGGCGTAGACGTGGATCCCGATCCCCACGAACATGATGAAGGCGAAGAGGACGTGGAGGACCGCCATGAAGCGCCTGACCCCGAGCGTGAAGGCGGGGGCGAAGTACGGGCGCCACATGAAGATCCCGGTGACGAGCAGCACCGCGATGCTCACCACCATCGACCAGTACATGAGCTTCTGGCCGGCGTTGTACTTCCCCTCGACCCGCGCCTCCTCGCGGCCGTTCATGTAGGCGGCCATCCTCCCGAGCCACCGCCGATCACTCGGAGTGAAGAAGTTGTCCCGCACCAGGCGGACGGCGTAGGCGAAGAAGAGGACCGCCAGCGCCACCCCGATGAACGGGTGGAGGATCCGCATCAGCGCCGCGCTGCCGAACAGCCCCGAGATCCAGTAGAAGAACGGGTGGAAGAGGGCGAGCCCGGAGAGGAACAGCGCGATGTAGGCGAGCGCGACGGCCCAGTGGGTGAGCCGCTCCCCCTCCGAGTACCGCTGGACCGCGTCCGTCGGCCTGGTCGTCGCGAAGTGCCCGCCGGGGCGGGTGTCGAGGGTAGGCATCGCTCAGTCCTCCCTGTCCGGGCGGGCGTCGGGATCGACGGGGCCGACCTTCATCCAGTGGAAGAAGCCGGCCACCACCACCGCGACCATGGTGACCACGCCGAGCGACCGGGCGAAGGTGCTGCGCCAGAGCGCGACCAGCGGGGAGATGCTGGGGTCACGCGGCATCCGGTACAGGTCCGGGTCCCCGTGGGGCATGACGTAGACGACGTGGGTGCCCTTCACGCCCTGCGGGTCGTAGGTGATGGCCTTGTCGTAGCCGCGCTCGTGCAGCTCGGTGACGCGCTCCGACGCCAGGTTCAGCATGTCCTCCTTGGACCCGAAGCTGAGCGCCTGCGTCGGGCAGGTCTTGATGCACGCCGGCTCGAGCCCCACCGCGACGCGGTCGGAGCAGAGCGTGCACTTGTACGCCTTGTTGTCCTTGAGGGAGTAGCGCGGGATGTTGAACGGGCAGCCGGTCTGGCAGTAGCCGCAGCCGATGCACTGGTCCTGCTGGAAGTCGACGATGCCGTTCGAGTACTGCACGATCGCGCCCGGCGCGGGGCAGGCGCGCAGGCAGCCGGGCTCGGCGCAGTGCAGGCAGCCGTCCTTCACGATCAGCCACTGCAGGCCGCGGTCGCCGATCTCCTCCTCGTAGAACCGCATCACGGTCCAGGAGCGGTCGGTCAGGTCGAACGGGTTGTTGTAGGTCCCGTCGACCACCCCGACGTCGTCGCGGAGGTCGTTCCACTCCATGCAGGCCGCCTGGCAGGCCTTGCAGCCGATGCAGCGGGAGATGTCGATGAGCTTCGCCACCTCGACGCGGCTGCGCGCCTGGGGCGGCGCGGTCTGGGACGCGGAGCGGCGGAGGATGTCGAGCGATTCGAGCGCCATGGCCGCCTCCTCACGCCTTCTCGACGTTGACGAGGAACGCCTTGAACTCCGGCGTCTGGACGTTCGCGTCGCCGACGAACGGCGTCAGCGTGTTGGCGAGGTACCCGGGCTTGGCGATCCCCTCGAACCCCCAGTGGATGGGGATCCCGACCGTGTGCACCACCTTCCCGTCGATCTTGAGCGGCTGGATGCGCTTGGTGACCACCGCCTTGGCGATGATGTGGCCGCGCTTCGAGCGGACCTTGACCCGGTCGCCGTCGCGGATGCCCTTCTCCTTCGCGAGCGCCTCGCCGATCTCCACGAACTGCTCGGGCTGGAGCACCGAGGCGATGTGGGTGTGCTTGGTCCAGTAGTGGAAGTGCTCGGTCAGCCGGTAGGTCGTGGCCGCGAAGGGGAACTCGTCGGACGTGCCGAGGTTCGCCCGGTCGCCCGCGTAGATGCGCGCGGCCGGGTTGTTGGTCGCCACCGGCTTCCCGTGGAGCGGGTTCGCGACCGGGCTCTCGAACGGCTCGTAGTGCTCCGGGAAGGGGCCGTCGGTCATCTGCGCCCCGAACAGCCGCCCCACGCCCTCCGCGTTCATGATGAAGGGCGCCATGTTCGCGTCGGGCGGCACGTCCGGCTTGTAGTCCGGGACGTCGGGACCGACCCACTTCTCGCCGTTCCACCTGACGAGCGTGCGCTTCGCGTCCCACGGCTTGCCGGCGGGGTCCGCCGACGCGCGGTTGTAGAGGACGCGCCGGTTCGCCGGCCAGGACCACGCCCAGCCCGGCGTCACGCCGAGGCCGCTCGGATCGGCGGTGTCCCGCCGGGCCATGTTGTTCTTGTCGGTGTAGCTGCCGCAGAAGATCCAGCAGCCGCAGGTGGTCGAGCCGTCGTCCTGGAGCTGGCCGAAGGTGGTGAGCTGGTCGCCCTTCTTCACCAGCACCTTGGTCTTGTCCTTCGGGTCGACCACGTCGGCGAGCGCCCGCCCGTTGTACTCGCGCGCCACCTCGTCCGCCGATGGCCGGGTGGGGATGGCGTACGGCCAGGTGAGCTTCAGGATCGGGTCGGGGAGCTTCCCGCCCTCCTTCGCGTAGAGGGTGCGGACGCGCTGGAAGAGCTCGCCCACGATCTCGAGGTCGCCCCGGGCCTCGCCGGGCGGCTCGGCCCCCTTGTAGTGCCACTGCAGCCAGCGGCCGCTGTTGGTGAGCGAGCCGTCCTCCTCGGCGAAGCAGCCGGAGGGCAGGCGGAACACCTCGGTCTGGATCTTGGCCGTGTCGACCGGGTTCAGGTCGCCGACGTTTCGCCAGAACGTGGACGTCTCGGTGACGAGCGGGTCGACGATCACCAGGAACTTCAGCTTCGAGAGCGCCTCGATGCATCTTGACCTTGTTCGGGGCGGCGGCGAGCGGGTTGAATCCCTGGCAGAGGTAGCCGTTGATCTTCCCCTGGTACATGAGGTCGAACACGGCGAGCAGGTCGTAGAGCTTGTCGAGCTTGGGCAGCCAGTCGAAGGCCCAGTCGTTCTCCTTGGTGGCCGCGTCGCCCCACCAGGCCTTCTGCAGCGACACGAAGAACTTCGGGTAGTTCTGCCAGTAGCTCATCTGCCCCGGGCGCAGCGGCTTCAGCGTCCGGCTCTCGAGGTAGGTGGCGACGTCCTTGTCGCTCTCCTTCGGGATGGTGAGGTAGCCGGGGAGCAGGTCGGAGAGCACCCCCACGTCGGTGAGCCCCTGGATGTTGGAGTGGCCGCGCAACGCGTTCACGCCGCCGCCGGCCATCCCGACGTTCCCGAGGAGGAGCTGGATCATCGCCATGGCCCGGATGTTCTGCGACGCCGATCGAGTGCTGCGTCCAGCCGAGCGCGTAGAGGCTCGTCATGGTGCGGTCGCGGACCGAGGTGGTCGCGATGGTCTCGCAGACCTTCAGGAACCTGGCCTGGTCCGCGCCGGTGACGCTGGAGACCATCTCCGGGGTGTAGCGGTCGAAGTGCTTCTTGAGGAGCTGGAAGACGCAGCGCGGGTGCTGCAGGGTCGGGTCGACCTTGGCGAACCCGTCCTCGCCCAGCTCGTAGCCCCAGCTCTTCTTGTCGTACTTGCGCCCGGCCTCGTCGTAGCCGGAGAAGAGCCCCTCGTCGAAGCGGTAGTTCTCGCCCACGATGAAGGCGGCGTTGGTGTAGCTCTTCACGTACTCGTGCTGGAGCTTGTCCTTCGAGAGCAGGTAGTGGATCACGCCGCCCAGGAACGCGATGTCGGTGCCGGGCCGGATCTGGCATGTAGACGGTCGGCGACCGCCGCGGTGCGGGTGAAGCGCGGATCAATGACGATGAGCTGCGCCTTGTTGTGCGTCTTCGCCTCGACCACCCACTTGAAGCCGCACGGGGTGCGTCTCGGCGGGGTTGCCGCCCATCACCAGGATCACGTTGGCGTTCTTGATGTCGACCCAGCCGTTCGTCATCGCGCCACGACCGAACGAGGTGGCCAGACTGGCCACGGTGGGGCCGTGTCAAACCCGTGCCTGGTTGTCGATCGCGACGATCCCCATCGAGCGGAACGCCTTGTGCGTCAGGTACCCCGTCTCGTTGGACGAGGCGCTCGCGGCGAGCATGCCGAAGGTCGGCCAGCGGTTCACGGTGAGGCCGGCGGCGTTCCTCTCCAGGAAGTTCGCGTCGCGGTCGTCCTTCATGAGGCGGGCGATCCGGTCGAGCGCCCAGTCCCAGGTGACGCGCTTCCACTCGCTCGAGCCGGGGGCGCGGTACTCGGGGTGCCTGAGCCGGTTCGGGCTGTTCACGAAGTCGAGCAGGCTCGCGCCCTTCGGGCAGAGCGTGCCGCGGCTCACCGGGTGATCCGGATCGCCCTCGATGTGGATGATCTTGGTGCGGGCGTTCTTCGCGCCGTCGCCGAGCCCGTACATGATGACGCCGCAGCTGACCGAGCAGTACGGGCAGGTGTTGCGGGTCTGGGTGGTGTGGGCGAGCTTGAACTGGCGGACGTCGGCGAGGACGAGGTCGGGCGCGAAGCCGAGCGCCACCAGGCCGGTGCTGCCGATGCCAGCCGCCGTGAGCTTGAGGAACTGACGCCGCGTGACGGACATGGGGTCCTCCGCTGGAGGCCGATCCGTACGCACCGATCGCGTCGTGGTGAAAGTGCCGACTGGCCGGTCAATTGGGTAGTGCGCGGGCGCCAAACCCATGCCGGGCAATCCGCCGAGCGACCTCGAGGACGGACGCTCGCGGCCGGGCGGCCTTCACGCACTGTGATGGCGGCGGTCGCCGCCGATTGACGCGCCGCGCAAGTCGCCACGGGCCCGGCCGGGCAGCGCTCCGGCCGGCGCCCGGCGCGGGGAACGGCCGGCCCGCCCGCGAGGTGCTCGCGCGGGGCGGACATCCCAGGAGTCTGTACGGCGCGGCCGGCTAGAGCGCGACCTCGGGCAGGTGCGCGAGCGACTCCGCCACCCGCTCCGCCGGGTACTCGAAGTCCTCGAGCTTCCCCGCGAAGAAGGCGTCGTAGGCCGCCATGTCCACGTGGCCGTGTCCGGAGAGGTTGAAGAGGATCACCCGCTCCTTGCCCTCCTCCTTGGCCCGGAGCGCCTCGTCGATGGCGCCGCGGATGGCGTGGGAGGACTCGGGCGCCGGGATGATGGCCTCGGTGCGGGCGAACTGGACCGCCGCCTCGAAGCAGGCGAGCTGTCCCACCGCGCGGGCCTCCACCTGCCCGGCGTTCACGAGCTGGGACACGAGCGGCGAGGCGCCGTGGTACCGCAGGCCGCCGGCGTGGATGCCGGGCGGCATGAAGTCGTGACCCAGGGTGTACATCTTGAGGATGGGCGCCATGTGCGCGGTGTCGCCGTAGTCGAAGGCGTAGACGCCCTTGGTGAGCGTCGGGCAGGAGGTCGGCTCCATGGCGAGCACGCGCACCTCCTTGCCGGCGGCCCGGTCGGCCAGGAACGGGAAGGCGATGCCGGCGAAGTTGGTGCCCCCGCCGTGGCAGCCGATCACGACGTCGGGGTAGTCGCCCGCGAGCCGGAGCTGCTCCCTGGCCTCGAGCCCGACCACGGTCTGGTGCAGGCAGACGTGGTTCAGGACGCTGCCGAGCGCGTAGCGGGTGTCCTCGTGCGTGGCCGCGTCCTCCACCGCCTCGGAGATGGCGATGCCGAGGGACCCCTGGCTGTCCGGGGTCCTCGCGAGGACGTCGCGGCCGACGGCGGTGTGCGGCGAGGGGGACGCGAACACCTCGGCGCCCCACAGCTGGATCATGCTCTTCCGGTAGGGCTTCTGCGCGAAGGAGACCTTCACCATGTAGACGGTGCACTCGAGGCCGAACATGCTGGCGGCGAGGGCGATCGACGAGCCCCACTGCCCGGCGCCGGTCTCGGTGGCGATCCGCCTCGTGCCGGCGAGCTTGTTGTAGTAGGCCTGCGGGACGGCCGAGTTCGGCTTGTGCGAGCCGGCCGGCGAGACGCCCTCGTACTTGTAGTAGATGCGGGCGGGCGTCCCGAGCGCCTGCTCGAGGCGGTGCGCGCGGTAGAGCGGGGAGGGGCGCCAGAGGCGGTAGATCTCGCGGACCGGCTCGGGGATGGGGATCCACCGCTCGCGCGACACCTCCTGCTCGATGAGCGCCATCGGGAAGAGCGGCAGCAGATCCTCCGGGCGGAGCGGCTGCTTCGTCCCGGGGTGGAGCGCCGGCGCGAGCGGGCCGGGCATGTCCGGGATGACGTTGTACCAGTGCGTGGGCAGCTGGTTCTCGCCGAGCAGGAACTTCGTCTGCATGCGCTCCTCGCGGGAAGGACGGCGCGGCCAATCGGCCGGAAGCCTGAGGGGAATCCTGCATTACCTCAGGCCCGGACGGGTCGAGTCAAGCGGACGGACGCGCATCCGTCACTGGTGTGATGAGCCCCCCCTGTTTGGACGAAAAGCCGCAGACGAGCCCTTGCCTGGTGTGATATCCGGGCGCTGGGGTACCAGCACACCTTTCGTGAAATGGGGACCAACAGATGACATCTCGCTCACACCGGCTCCTCGCGGCGCTCGCGCTCTGCCTGGCGGCCACGACGGCGCGCGCGCAGAAGATGCCCGCCTTCGACATCGAGCGGCTCTGGCTCGACCCTTCGGCCCGCGGCTCGCTCCTCATCGGTAACGGCGAGGTGATGCCCACCGGGACCTTCCGCGGCTCGCTCACCTTCCACTATGAGCGCCAGTCGCTCGTCCTGACGGAGGAAGGCACGCTCCGGGGATACGGGCTGCTCCACGACAAGAACCGCGCGGGCGACCTCGTCAAGGATCGCGTCACCGCGAACCTGAACTTCGCGGTGACCCTGGTGCACCGCCTCGAGCTCGACCTGTGGCTGCCGCTGGTCGGGTATCAGGCGGGTGAAAACCTGATCCCGCTCGGCTTCCGCAAGGCCGAGCAGGCCGGGATGGGCGCGCCCTCCTTCGGGCTGCGCTACGGGCTCACGCAGCAGGGCGAGGGCATGTCGTTCTCCTCCGCCCTCGGCGTCTCCGCCACGCCTCCCTGGGAGGACAACCTCCTCTGGGGCGGCGAGCGGGGCTGGTCCTTCCGGCCGCGCGCCGAGGTCGGCCACAGCTTCGGCTCCTGGCTGGTCGCCGCCGACGTGGCCGGGCTGATCCGCGAGAAGGACGTCGAGCTGCCCATCATCGGCGCCGGCGGCCTCTCGGCCCCCATCGGCCGCGAGACGCTGGGGCACGAGGTGCTGGCCGGCCTGGCGTTCGCCACCACCGGCGAGCGGCTGCGCTGGGAGCTGAACGCCCGCGGCCAGTTCAACTTCGACGACCTCTCGCAGAACGCCGAGGTGCTGGCCGGCCTCCGCTACCGCATCCGCGACGGCGAGGTCTACGCCATGGCCGGCCCGGGCTTCCTCGAGGCGCCCGGCACCCCGACGTTCCGCGCCCTCGTCGGCGTCGCGTTCGAGGGCGGCAAGAAGAAGGCCCCCCCGCCGCCGCCGCCGCCGCCCGATCCCTGCGCCGCCGGCCAGGCTCACACGCCCGAGCAGTGCCCCGCCCTCGACGACGACGGCGACGGCATCGCCAACGGCCAGGACCGCTGCCCGCTCGAGAAGGGGCTCGCCGAGGCGCAGGGCTGCCCGGCCAAGGACACCGACGGTGACGGCGTGGCCGACCACCTCGATCGCTGCCCGAACGAGCCCGGCACGGCCGAGAACCAGGGCTGCCCGCCGAAGGACACCGACAAGGACGGGATCCCGGACGACAAGGACAAGTGCCCCGACAAGCCCGGCATCGCCGAGAACCAGGGCTGCCCGCCCGAGCGCGCCGAGGTGGTGGCCGGCAAGATCGAGATCAAGGAGAAGGTCTACTTCGACACCGGCAAGGCGACCATCAAGGACCGCTCCTTCCCGCTGCTCGACGACGTGGCCAAGCTCATCGCCGCCAACCCGCAGATCGGCGTGGTGGGCATCCAGGGCCACAGCGACAGCACCGGCGCCGCCGCGTTCAACCAGAAGCTGTCCCAGGCCCGCGCCGACGCGGTGAAGGACTACCTCGTCAAGAAGGGCGTCGAGGCGAGCCGGCTCGAGGCGAAGGGCTTCGGCGAGGACCAGCCGATCGAGTCGAACAAGACGGCCAAGGGCCGCGAGGCCAACCGCCGCGTGGAGTTCACGCTGGCGCAGTAGGCGACGCACATCGCCGCGCCCTCACCGCGGCCGTCGCTCGGCGGCGCGGTGAGGACCCGAGGCCGGACGCGCTCCTCCGCGGGCGCGCCCGGCTTCGTCGTCTTCGGGGGTCGGGCCGGGTCCGGGACGCGGCCTCGCGGCGCGGGGCCGGCCGAAAGGGCGCGGGCGCGCGGCCGAAGGAGTACATTCTCGACAGACGCGCCGGGGGGCGGTCCAGGGGCCCAGCCGCAGGCAGGAGCAGCGATGGAGACCGAGCGCCGGGCGCATCCCCGGTTCCCACTCATCCTTGCCGTGCAGTACGTCGGGGCCGAGAAGGTCCTCGACTGCACGGAGAACCTGTCGGCGGGGGGCCTGTTCATCCGGACCGATCGCGAGCTCGCGGAGGGAGAGCGCATCTCGCTCGTGCTCTCGTTCCCGCAGCTGCTCGAGCCCATCGAGCTGCAGGTCGAGGTGGTGCGGCGGCGCGACGGCACCGACGGCGGCCCGGCCGGCCTGGCGGTGCGGGTCCCCGCCGATCGCACCGAGGACCGGGCCCGGCTCGCCGAGGTCGCGCAGCGGATCGGCGGCGCGGCGACGCTCGCCGCCGGGTTCCGGGTGCTGGTGGTGGAGGACAACGCGCTCGTCGCGTCGATGTACGCGGCAGCGCTGCGGCGCCTCTCCGAGACCGACGGCGTCCCGGGGCTCGGCATCGAGGTGGCGAGCGACGGCGCGGCCGCGTTCGACCGGCTGCTCCGCTCGCCGCCGGTGGACCTGGTGGTCACCGACGTCTTCATGCCCATCGTGTCCGGCATCACGCTGGTGGAGCGGATCCGGGCCGAGCCCACGCTGGCGCACCTGCCGGTGGTGGTGATCACGGGCGGCGGCGAGCGCGAGCGGGAGCGGCTGTCCGGCCTCGGCGTGTCGCTCTTCCTGCGCAAGCCGGTGAGCTACCAGGACCTCGCCGCCACCGTCCGCTCCCTGCTGCACGCGCGCGCGGGCAAGCCCGTGACGGCGCCGCCGCTTCCCCCGCGGGAGGATGCCCAGGGGGAGGAGTTGACGGCGGAGCATGCGATGGGCACTACTGGGCCAGACGCGAAGCCGGCCTCCCGCCGGTGATCGGGGACGCAGCTCACCCCAGCTCGCTCGAGGGTCCGCCCACCGGCGGACCCTCTCGCGTCTCGGGCCCGTGCATGGAGGCCGCCGTCCTGCCGGCGCCGCCGGGCAGCGAGTCGTTGCTCCCCCTCCAGCGCCACGGTACTTTCGCCGCACCCCTCCGGCGGAGCGAAGGAGCCTCGATGCCGCACAGCTCGGTCCACACGGCGCGCGCGACGCGGGGGCTCGCCGGATGAGGCGGCGAATCCGCTCGGAGGACCGCGACCTCGTCCGGATCCTCACCATCGACAACCAGGCCAAGCGCAACGCGCTCGACTTCCAGGCGCTCGACGAGCTCGAGGCGGCCTGCGCCGCCGCCGCCGCCGACCGGGTCCGCTGCCTGCTCCTGCGCGGCGCCGGGGAGGAGGCCTTCTCGGCCGGCTTCGACCTCGCCGAGATGGGGCTCACCTCGCGCCACGGCCAGCGCCCCGACGAGGCGGTGGAGCGGACCGCCGACGCGCTCTCGGCGGTCCCGTGCCCCACCGTCGCCTTCCTGAACGGCGCGGCGTTCGGCGGCGGCCTCGAGCTCGCGGCCACCTGCGACCTGCGCGTGGCGCGCGAGGGCGCCTCCCTCGGGCTGCCGCCCGCGAAGCTCGGGGTGGTCTACCCGGAGGGCGGGATCCGGCGGTTCCTCGGGCTGGTGGGCGCGGCGCGCACGCGCGAGATGTTCCTGGTGGGGCGGCCCATCGACGCGAGCACCGCGCTGGCCTGGGGGCTCGTGAACCGCCTCGCGCCGGCCGCCGAGGTCGAGGTGCTGGCGCTCTCGCTCGCGCAGGAGATCGCCACCAATGCGCCGCTGGCGGTGCAGGGGATGAAGCGGATCCTCCAGCTGATCGAGGGCGCGCACGAGCGCGGGCTGGCCGACGAGGAGCGGGCGGAGATCGCCGGGCTCCGCCGCCGGGCGTTCGAGAGCGCCGACATGATCGAGGCGCGCCGCGCCCGCGAGGAGCGGCGGCCGCCGCGCTTCCGCGGGGAGTGATCAGCGGGGCGCGGGCCCCGCGCCCGCCGGCGGGGGCGCGGGCGCGGTGAGCGCCCCGGCGAGCCAGCCCGCCCCGAACCCGAGCAGGAGCGCGACCGCGCCGGCCACGAGCGCGCGCCCGAGCGTGCCCGCGCCCGGGGCGGGGAGAGCGGCGGGCGTCGCCTGCGGCGCGGTCGTGGGCGCGGCGGCGGGCGCCGTCGCCGGTGCCGGGGGGGCCGGATCGGGCCGGGGCGTGGGGGCGCGGGGCGCGAGCGCCTCCGCGGGGGCGGCGGCCGGTGCGGGCGGGCGAGGCACGTCGGCCGGCTCGGGCGCGGGCGTCCTCGCGCCGGGGACCGGCGTGGGCGCGCGCGGCGCGGCGGCAGCGACGGGCGAGGCGGTCGCGGCGGGCGCGGCGGACGAGGCCTCGCCGCCGGGCGGAGGGGTCGTGCGCGCGCAGGCGGGGACGGGCGGCGGAAGCGCCGGCCGATCGTGCGACGGCAGGATGGCGAGATCGTACTCGGCGATCTCCACCAGGTCGCCCGGGTGCAGGCGGCGCCTCCCGGTGATGCGCTCGCCGTTCACGCGGGTGCCGGTGAGGCTGCCCAGGTCCTCGATCCAGACGACCCCGCTCGCGCGCACGAAGCGGGCGTGCCGTCGCGAGACGTTCCGCTCGGCGAGGCGGAAGGTGTTCCCCTCGGACGCGCGCCCCAGGGTGATCTCGTCGTCGGCGAACGGGACCTCCGATCGCGTCCCGCCGGCGTCCTCGATCACGAGCCTCATCGCGCGTCCGCCCGCCTACTCGAGGGCCCTGGCGCGCGGGGCCGGCGCGCCGACGGAGCCGACGGACCGGACCAGCCGGCGGGTGAACTTGGTGCCGTCCCGCTCCGGCAGCACCACGAACTGGTCGACGTCGTGGCCCGCGAGCGCGAGATCGATCCGGTGGCGCTCGTCGAGCCGGACGCCCATGACCGCCGTCGGGGTCCGCCCCACCCGGCGGCCGTCGACCTGGACCTCGGCGCCGGGCGGCTCGCTCTCCACGCGCAGCGTGCCGAGCGCCGTCTCGAGGGTGGCGTGGACGCGTCGCACCAGGATCCCGGGCACCGGCTCGATCGGCACCGTCACCGTCCGCACGCCGGGGCCGTCGAGCGCGACCTCGTGCCGGCGCGCCAGCGCCACGCCCTCGAGCACCGCGGGCGTGACCTGGGCCACCCGCACGCCGTCCACCGAGACCTCGGCGCCCGGCGGCTCGGAGGTGATCACCAGCACGCCCGGCCGGAGCCAGGTCTCGGCGTAGTGCAGGCCGGCCGCGCCGGCCACCGCCAGCACGAGGCCGATCAGCGCCGCCGTGAGGGGCCGGACCCCCTGCCGCGCCGCCGGGCGGGGGCGCGCCGGGGGGCGGGCCGGCCGCGCCGGCTCGGTGGCCAGCCGGGGCGCCGGCTCGAGGGCGTGCGGCGGCGCCGCCGGCGCGACGCCGGCGGGGGGCGTGAGCGACCGCGCCGAGAGTCGCTCGTACTCGCCCTGGGCCTGCTTCTCGGCCAGGTTGGCGAGGACCTTCATGATGAGCGGGTCGTGGGCGCGCGCGCTGCGCTGGCGGCCGATCTTCTCGGCGAAGACCTGCTGCATCTGCTGGCCGAGCAGGTCCTGGATGGACGACTGCGGCGTGGGGAAGAGCACGTCGACCAGCGCGCCCGCGAACTCCCGCGCGTCGGCGAACCGCTGCTCCGGATCGTAGGCGAGCGCCCGCGCCACGATCGCGTCGATCTCCTTCGGCAGCCGCGGGTCGATGGCGGTGGGCGGCACCACGCGCGCCTTGCGGGCGGTGACGAGCGACTCGACGTCGGTGGCCTTCGGGAAGGGCTTCTGCTTGGTGAGCAGCTCGTACAGCAGGATCCCGGCCGCGAACAGGTCGACCCGGTGATCCCAGCGCCGCTCCAGCGAGGCCTGCTCGGGCGCGACGTACCCGAGCTTCCCCATCAGCATGCCCTCCTTGTAGTTGGAGAGCCCCGTGGCGGCGCGGGCGATGCCGAAGTCGAGCAGCTTGACCTCGCCCTCCCAGGAGATGAGGGCGTTGTCGGGCGAGACGTCGCAGTGGACGATCTGGAGCGGGGCGCCGGCGCCGTCCGTCTTCTTGTGGGCGTAGTCGAGCCCGGTGAGGAGCTGCAGGACCATGAAGATGGCCTGCTCCGGCGAGATGGTCGTGCCGGTCCGGGCGAACGCCTGCATCATCTCCTTCATGGAGACGCCGCTCACCAGCTCCATCGAGATGAAGTAGTTCCCGTCGATCTTCCCGCACTCGTAGACCTGCGCGATGTTCGAGTGGGTGAGCTGGACGGTCAGCTTCGCCTCGTTCACCAGCATCTTGATGAAGCCCTCGTCCTGCGCGCGCGCAGGGAGGATCCGCTTCACCACCAGCTCCTTCTCGAACCCGCCGGCGCCCGGGACGCGGGCGCGGAAGATCTCGGCCATCCCGCCCACGGCGAGCCGCTGCAGCAGGAAGAACTTCCCGAACAGGTGGGGCTTGAACTCGAGCGGGATGGCGGGGACGGCCTCGACCACGGGCGGATGGTAGCCCGGCCCCGCGACCGTCACAAGGCGAGCGCCCGCCGCGCGCGTCACGGGCCGCGAACCCGGGCGAGGACGACGCGTCGCGCCGCGTGGCGACGGCCCCCGGTCACGCGCGGCCCTCCTCGAGCAGGTCGCCCAGCCGCTCGCGCAGCATGGCGCGCGCGCGGTGCACCCGGACCTTGAGCGCGTTCACGCGGACGCCGGTGACCGCCTCGATCTCCTCGTACCCCAGGTTCTCGAGGTGGAAGAGGGCGAAGGCCTCACGGTACATGGCCGGCAGGGTCGCCAGCGCCGCCTCGAGCGCCGCCAGCGTCTCGCGGGCGGCCGCGTCGCGCTCCGGATCGAGGGCGGACACCAGCTCGTCGCCGGTGAGCCCGTCGGGCCGCTCGGCGCGCGCCCCCGCCTTGAGGAAGTCGCGGCAGGCGTTGGCCGCGATCCGGTAGAGCCAGTGGCGGAAGCGGCAGTCGCCGCGGAAGCTGGCGAGGCTGGCGAAGGCGCGGGCGAAGGCGTCCTGCGCCAGCTCCTCGCCGAGGCTCGGGTCGCGCACCGTCCGGCCGCACAGCGCGACGAGCCCCCTGGCGTGGCGGCGCACCACGCCGGCAAAGGCGTTCGTCTCGCCGGCGAGCGTGCGCGCCACCGCGTCCTGGTCGGCCATCTCGGCGAGGTCGACGACCTCGGCGTCGCGGGCCTCTCGCGGAGCGGGCAAGGGGAGGCACAGGACCGCGGTGCCGGTCGCTGCGAGCGCGAGCGTCTGCTGGTGGCGAGCGATGATGCACCCCCGGGTCGACTGCTGAGGGGAGCGTAGCGATCCTCCCCGGACCACGGCAGAGCGCGTTCGCGTGACGCTCCCATGTGCGCCGGGCCCCGACGCCCGCGCCGACCGCCTCACCTCGCCGCGATCGCGTAGACCACGTGCCAGGTGGCGGGCACGCCCGCCGCCCCGAGGTGGCGGGCCTCGTAACGCCGCAGCATCTCCAGGGTGGCGCGGCGGCCGCCGAGCCCCGCCGCGCCGGGGACCGCCCCGCCCGCGCCGATCTCCTTGAGCGCGCGGAGGACCGCGCGTGCGTCCGGGTGGTGCTCGGTGAGCTCCTCCTCCACCACCGCGCACACCGACAGGCCCACCGCGCCGAGCGCGGCGGCGAGCTCGTCCTTGTCGAAGAAGCGGTGCGTGCGGGCGCCGCGCTCCGGGCCGGCGGCCTCGCGCCAGGCGCCCTTCAGCTCGTGCAGCGTCCGGGCGCCGAAGAGCGCGATCGCGACGGTGCCCCCGGGCGCGAGGACGCGGCGCACCTCGGCGAGCGCCGGCTCGAGCCGCGTGAGCCACTGGAAGGCCGAGGTGGACACCACCAGGTCGAACGCACCGGCGCGGAAGGGGAGCGCCTCCGCGTCCGCGGCCGCGACGATCCCGGCGCCGAGCCGGGCGCGGGCGGCGGCCGCCATCCCGGGGGCCAGGTCCACCGCGGCGGCCGCGAGCCCGGGCCGGGCGGCGACCAGGCGCGAGAGCAGCGCGCCGGTGCCGGCGCCCACGTCGAGCACGCGGCGCGCGGCGGGCGCGGTCTCGTCGAGCAGGGCGACCACCCGGTCCTGCACGGTCCGCTGGACCGCCGCGCGGCCGTCGTAGGCGGACGCCGAGCGGGAGAAGGCGGCCCGCACCCGCCGCCGGTCGACGCGGTTCGGCGCCGCCGCGTCCGGCGCCGGCTGCCCGGGGCCGGCGACGTCCGGGGGGGCGGTCCGGCCGCGCTGCTCGGGGCGGGCGCTCATCCGTCCAGGAAGGGGAGGAGGGAGGCCGCGAGCGCGTCCGGCCTGGAGAGGAACGGGGCGTGGCCAGCGCCCGCCAGGAGCGACAGGCGCGCGCCGGGGATGGCCTCCGCGAGCGCGCGTCCGGCGCCGGAGGGGCAGACGGGGTCGCGCTCGCCGTGGACGACCAGGGTGGGCAGGTCGACGGCGGCGAGGGTGGGGCGGAGGTCGGTCGCGGCCAGGATCTCGAGGCCGGCCAGGGCGGCGCCGGGGTCGGGCGGCGGGATGGCCGCGCGGAGCGCGACGGCGCGGGCCCGCGCGGCCGGGATCGAGCTCCCCCTCCACGAACATCCCGTCCGAGAACCGCTCGATCGCGCGCGCCGGGTCGCGGCGCACCTGCCGGGCCAGCGCCGCCACCGACCGGGCCTGGACCCCGTGGGGCCACCCGTCACGAATCGTGAAACACGGGGTGGCGGAGAGCAGCACCAGGCGCGAGACGCGGGGCCGCAGGCGCGGGAGCGCCGCCAGCGCGACCGAGTCCGCCGAGCGACCACCCCACCACCGTGGCGCCCTCGAGCCGGAGCGCCTCGAACAGGCCGGCCAGGTCGGCGGCGAGATCACCGAGCGTGAATGACGCGCCCGCCCCCGAGGTCGCCGCGGCGCCGTGGCCGCGGAGGTCGGGCGCGAGGGCGCGGCGTCCCTCCCTCACCCGGGCCGGCAGGGCGTCGAGGACGGCCGCGCCGAACGACCACCCGTGCAGGAGCACCAGCGGCGGGCCGGCGCCGTGGTCGGAGTACGCGACGCGGTGGCCGCTTTGGAGCTCGAGGGCCGGCATCCGGGCGCGCGGAGGGGCGGACGCGCAGGATAGCAGGCGAATCCCGGTCGTCAACCGTGACTCGCCACTGGGTTGACGACGGCCTGGAAGGCGCCGGCCCGGCCCCGCCGGCGCTGCCTATTTCCCGGCCCTCGCCCGGACCAGCGCGTCGAGCGCACCCGCGTCGAGGCGGGCCTGGCCGGTCGCGAGCGAGATCTCCACCGCGCTCCGGCGGCTCCCCTGTGCCCAGGCCTCACGCAGCCACCGTCCCGCCGCGCGCGAGGTCCACCAGGCCGGCCCGCCGGCGAGCTTCGCCAGGAACGACTCCGCCTGGGCGGCCAGCAGCTCCGCCCGGAGCGTCTCGGCCGAGCGCAGGAGCGGGTCCGGGTCGAGGCGCCAGATCATCACGTCGGCCTCGTCGACGGGGACGCCGAAGGCCCGCGACGCGAGCGCGACGTCCCGGCCGGCTGGACCGCCCGGCGCGCGCGCGAGGCTCGCGAGGAGGCGCGCGGCTGCCTCGCGCGCCCGCAGGAGCCGGCGCGCGGCGGCGGCGCTCGCCTCCGCGCGCACCTGCGGCTCGGCGAGCGCCGCGCTCCGCGAGCCACTCCGGCGCGCCCGCCACCTCCTCGAGGAGCAGCGCCCACGCGAGCGGCACCGACGCGGGCCCGAGCCGCCGCAGCTCCACCGGCGCGACATCGATGTGGGCGTAGTACTCCGCCGCGCCGAGCTCGTGCAGCAGGCCGCGGAGCGCCTCGATCCCGGCGACCGGCGCGACCGAGAGCCGGACGTCGCGGGGCGGATCGATCGGCAGCGCGAGCGTCTGCGGGAGCTTGCCCGGGCGCGCCGCCGGCGTCCACCTGCACGTTGGGCTGCGCCGCGAGGTCGAGGCCGAGGCCGCGGAGGAGCGCGCCGGCCACCTCGAGCTGGCGCGCGCCGTGGAAGGCGCTCGGGGGCGCGGCGCCGCGCAGGAGCCTCGGCAGATCGGCCACCCGGACGTCCGCCGGCGCCATCCCGGCGCGCGCGGCGAGGTCGGAGAGGAGCGCGCTCCAGGTCGCGTCGGTGCGCGCGAGCGCCGCCTCCGCCAGCGCGGCGAGCGCCGCCGGCGGCTGGCCCCGGAGCTCTGCGCCGAGCGCCGCGGTGGAGGGGTAGCCGAGGGCGGCGGCCGCCTCGCCGAGCCGCCGCTCGCGGGCCTCGACCGCCGGCAGCAGGGCGCGCGCGGCCTCGGAAGCCGCCGCCGAGATGGCCCGCCGACGGCCCGGGTCCGGCTCGGCCGCGAGCAGCTGCGAGGCCTCGCCGAGCGGCTCCTCGTGCCCGGACCGGGTGAAGGTGGCCTCGGCGCGGGCCCGGGCCAGCCGGCCGATCGGCTCGGCCGCGTCCCGGGCCAGCCGCTCGCCGATCAGCCATGCCCGGAGGTGGGCGGCGCCCCGGGCCGCCTCGCCCCGCGCCTTCGCCGCGGCCGCGCCGAGGGCCGCCAGGCTCTCGTCGGACAGGAGCGCCTCGTGCCCGCGCCACGCGGCGGCCGGATTCGACGACATCACCTTTGGTGAAGGCGAGCCAGTAGGCCTCCGCCTGCGCCCGGAGCACCGCCTCCGCACCGGCGCGCGCCGCCTCGAGGGCGTGCCCCGCGGCTGGCTCCGGGGCGGGCTCCTTCGCGGCGGCGGCGGGCGGGGACGGCGGAGGCGGCGCGCGGTGGGCGCACGCGGAGAGGAGCAAGGGCAGGAGGACGAGCGCGCGCTTCACGCCGAGGATGTTAGCGCGCGGCTGGCCGCCACGCGCTAGAGTCCGCCCGATGCCGGCCCAAGCCCACCCGTCGCGCAGCGCGAACGCGCGCGCCCGCGCCCGCCTGTCGGCGGAGGTGCGGCGCCTCCTGGGAGCGGATGGGCTACGAGGAGGTCGAGACGCCCAGCCTGGTGCCGGCGCCCGGGATGGAGCCGCACCTCGACGCCTTCGAGGCCGCCTTCGTCCCCGAGGGCGGCGGCGCGCCGCGCGCCGCTCTGGCTGCATCACCAGCCCCGAGTACGCCATGAAGCGGCTCCTGGCCGAGGGCTTCGAGCGGGTCTTCCAGCTCTCGCGGGTCTTCCGGAACGGCGAGGTGCTCGCGCGACGCACAACCCCGAGTTCACCATGCTCGAGTTCTACCGGGCCGGCACCGACTACCGGCGGCATCATGGCCGACCTGGAGCGCGCTCGTGGAGGGCTGCGCCCGGGCGCTCTCGGCCCGGACGGGGCGGCCGCGCGGCGGACCGCGACGGCCGGTCGGTCTCGCTGGCCGCGCCCTTCGAGACGGCTCACCGTGCAGGAGGCCTTCCGGCGCCACGCCGGCGTCGACCTCGGCGCTGCCTGCGGCGACGCGACGGGGCTGGCCGAGGCGGCGCGCGCGGCCGGGCACGACGCGGGCCCGGCCGGCGAGCCCTTCGACGACGTCTTCTTCCGCGTCATGCTCGACGCGGTCGAGCCGCGCCTCGGCGTCGATCGCCCCACCTTCCTCGTCGACTGGCCGGCCTCGATGGCGGCGCTGGCGCGGGTGAAGCCGGACGACCCGCGCTGGGCCGAGCGGTTCGAGCTCTACGCCGGCGGCCTCGAGCTCGCCAACGGCTTCAGCGAGCTGAACGACGCCGCGCGAGCAGCGGGCCCGGCTCGAGGAGGAGCAGGCGCTGCGGCGCCGCCTGGGCCGCCCGGCGCTGCCGCTCGACGAGCCGTTCCTCGAGGCGCTGGGCGCGCATGCCCGAGGCCGGCGGCGTCGCGGTCGGCTTCGACCGGCTCCTCATGCTGCTCGTCGGGCGCCGGCGCCATCGCGGAGGTGCTGCTCTTCCCGGCGCACGAGTTCCTGTGACGCACCCGACGCCTGACGGCCGGGCTCCGTCACCCGCGGCCGGCCCGCCGCCGGCCTCAGCGCACCTTCACGCCGAGCGAGCAGCCCCTCCGCGGTCGGGCAGCAGGGTGGCGCGGAAGCGTCCGCCCTGCGCCAGCCGCTCGCTGAACCGCCGCAGCGCCGCCATGGCGGCGGGGTCCTCGCCGGCGGGCTGGAGCTCGTGGACGTGCGCCGAAGCCGAAGGTGTTGTCGGCGAGCAGGACGCCGCCGACGCGGAGGTGCCGCTCGCGCCCAGGCCAGGTAACCGGGGTAGCCCGGTCTTGTCGGCGTCCACGAACACCAGGTCGAACGGCCCCTCCGGCTCGATCTCGCGCAGCCGCTCCGCGCGCCGGCCGACGTGCACCCGCGCGCCGGGCGGCCAGCCCGGCGTGCTCGAAGGAGCCGCGCGCCAGCTCGGCCCGGGCCGGGTCGAGCTCGAAGGTGTGGAGCAGGCCCTCCTCGCCCATGCCGCGGAGCAGGCGATGCCGCTGTACCCGCCGAGCGTCGCCGATCTCCACCGCTCGCCGCCGCCGGCAGTGCGCGGGCAAGCACCTCGAGGTGCAGCCCGTCCATGCGCCCGACGTGATCGGCGGGAGCCCGGCCTGCGGCGGCGCGCTCCCGGATCGTCACGGAGCTCCTCGTCTCGGACGGTAGACGGACTCGCCCACGCGGCGAGCGCCGGAGATCGCCCTGGCCGAAGCTGGTGTCTCCGGCGGAGATCCCATGGCCTTCCGGTCCGGCCGGCCGCGGGGCGGCGCCGGGGTAGGACGGGGCAGCTCGCCGGAGCGCGGCCGGCCGGCCGCACGCCGCGGCGGCGGCGCGATCGGCACCGCGGGGCGCAGCGGCAGCTCGACCAGGAAGGCGGCCCCCTCGCCGAGGCGCGACTCGACGCGCACCGAGCCGCCGTGGGCCTCCAGGATCCGCTTCACGATGTAGAGCCCGAGCCCGAGCCCGCCGTAGTTCTGGCTGGAGACGGCCCGCTCGAAGCGCTCGAAGATGTGGCGCTGGTCGGCGGCGTCGATGCCGATGCCGTGGTCCCGGATGGCGATGCCAGGCCCGGTCGCCGCGCGGGCCCGTAGCTCACCTCGATGGGCTTGCCGGCGCCGTACTTCACCGCGTTGGAGAGCAGGTTGGTGAGCACCTGGCCGAGACGCGCAGCCGGTCCCAGTGGCCCGTCAGCGGCGTCGCCGGCGACCGTCGACCACCGAGCCGGCCTGGCGGAGCTCGTCGTCCAGCCCGGCCACCGCGTCGGAGACCAGCGCGCCCGAGGTCGAGCGCCTCGAGCTCCAGCTCGAGCCGGCCCATGTGGATGCGCGAGACGTCGAGCAGCGCCTCCACGAGGTTCTCCAGCCGCTGGCCGGCCCGCTCGGAGGCGGCCAGCACCCGCTCGAGCTGGGCCGAGGGGCGCGCTGGGCCTCGCGGGCCGCCACCCGGCGCAGGTTGTCGAGCGCCAGCCGGAGCGCGGTGAGCGGCGTGCGCAGCTCGTGCGAGGCGATGGAGAGGAACTCGTCGCGGGCCGCCACCGCCGCCTGGGCCTCGCCGTAGAGGCGGGAGTTCTCGATGGCCTGGGCGGCCCGGTGGGCCAGGTCGCCGAGCAGCGTCTCGTCCTCCTCGGTGTAGGGCGGCCGGCCCAGGTCGCGCATCATGGTGATGTGGCCCAGGATCTGCCGGCGGTGCTGGAGCGGCACGATGAGGAGCGAGGTGACCCCCTCCAGGAAGGGGCGGTACTCGGGCTTCATCTGCGGCGCGGACGATCTCCGGGGTGAGGTGGGCCACCCGGAGCGGCTGGCCGGTCCGCAGCACCTGGGCGGTGATCCCCTCGCCGATGCGCTGCGGCGCGGCCTCCAGCACCTTCAGGCGGAGCGCCGCCCGGGCCGGGTCGCGGGTGGTAGCCGCCACCGGGACCAGCCAGACCCCGTCGTCGGAGATCATGCGGATGAGCGCGCTGTCGCCGATGAGCTCGGAGAGGCGGCGGGTCACCGTGTCGAGGGTGGCTTGTAGTCGAGGCCGGCCGCGAAGGCCCGCGAGGCCTCCGCCAGCGTCTCCAGGCGCGGGCCGCCTGCCGCCGCTGCCGCTCCGCCTCGTGCGCTCGGTGACGTCGATCCCGGTGCCGACCAGCAGCGCCACCTCGCCCGAGTCGTCGAGGAGGCCGTGTTGGACCAGGCGATGAGCCGGGGCTGGCCCAGCGCGGGTCACCCAGTGGTTCCGTGCAGGCTCGGGAAGTCGCGCGCCAGCAGCCGTGAAGACGTCGCGCACCTCGCCGCGCTCCTCCGGGAGGAGGAACTCCCAGACCGGGCGGCCGAGCGCCTCGTCCGCGGACCAGCCGGTGAGCCGCGCGCACGAGGCGTTCCACTGGACCACCCGGCCGCCGCGGTCGAGGACCACGATCAGCGCGCCGGAGGTCTCCACCACCGCCTCGGCCAAGGCGTGCTCGCGGCCCAGGCCGTGGAGCTCGTCGCGCAGCGCCGCGGCGTCGGGGACGAGCCCCTGGCGCTCGGCGAGGTCGAGCAGCTCCTCCAGGCGGGCCAGCGCGCGGCGGGTGTCGGCGTCACCGGGCACGGTCCTCCTAGTACTCGAACCCGCTGCCGCCGATGAACTCGCGGAGGAGCGAGGTGGGCGGGACGTGCTCCGGGTGGATGGAGACGAACCGGTCCACCAGGTAGCGGAGCCGGTGGGCGGTGGGGAAGGCGGGGTGGTTGGGCGGCACCTCGAGCAGGTAGCGCTCGGCGTAGATCTTGAGGACGGCCGGCTCGTAGATCAGCGACGAGTCGAAGATCGCGTCGGCCTCGCCCTGGTACGGGAAGATGTGCTCCTGCTCGCCGGCCTGCACCGAGGGCCAGCGCAGCGATGTTCTCGGCGGCCGTGTAGCCGCGCTGGTGCCGGTCGCGGACGATGCGGCGGAGCAGGCGCAGGTCGGTGGCGGAGACGCGGGTGAGCCGGTCGAAGGGGAGGGTGGTGGCCGGGCTGGATGAAGATCGCGGAAGAGCTCGCCCTCGCGCGGGAGGTCGTCCGAGGAGGCGCGGGTTGAGCCCGTGGATCCCCTCCAGCATGAGGACGTCGCCGGGCTGGAGCTGGAGGTCCGGGCCGCCCTCCGGGAGGCTCCGCCCGGCTCACGGAAGTCGTAGCGCGCGGTCCGCACCGCCTCGCCCGGCGAGCAGCCGCCGGACGTGGTCCTGGAGGAGCGGCAGGTCGATGGCCTCGAGCGCCTCGAAGTCCCAGTCGCCGCCCGGGTCGCGCGGCGTCCGCTCGCGGTCGACGTAGTAGTCGTCGAGCGAGACGGCCACCGGCCGGACGCCGTCGATCTGGAGCTGGACCGTGAGCCGCTTGATGAAGGTGGTCTTGCCGGACGAGGAGGGCCCGGCCACGCTGATGATGCGGATCCGGTCGCGCGCCGTGGCGATCTGGTCGGCGATCTGCCCGATCCGCTTCTCGTGGAACCCCTCCGCCACGCGGATGAGCTGCGTGACCTGCCCGCTCATGCAGAGGTCGTTGAAGGCGCCCACGCTGGTGACGCCCAGCGCCGCGAGCCAGCGCTGGTGCTCGCGGATCATGTCGCCGTCGCGGGTCGGACCCGCCCTCGGCCTCCGCCGCCGCGGCGTGGCCGCAGCGCGGATCGCGATCCCCGAGCGCGAGCACCAGGCCGCCGTTCTCCTCGTGCGGCGAGACCGGGAAGCCCTCGAGCGGGCCGGTGGAGGGGAGGAGCGGTCCCATCGACAGCGCGTAGCAGTCGCCGCAGGAGGCGAGCCGGACGGTGGCCTGGCGGCGGGTCCGCAGCAGCCGCGCGGCGTCGTCCCAGCCGTGCTCCGCGAACCAGCCCATGGCCTCGTCGGTCGGCCCAGTACTCGCAGCGGAAGGGGGCGTCCGCCGCGGCGAGCCGCTCCATCCGCGCCTGCAGCCGCTCGGCCAGCGCGCCGCGCGTCCCCTCGAGCGCGCCCTCCACCTCCACCACCTGGCACGGCGCCGCGCGACGGGCCCATCCGCACCCTCAGGCCCGGGACGCGGTGGAGGGCCGCCTCGAGGAGCAGCAGGCCGACCGAGTGCGCGTAGATGCGCCGCCCCTCCCAGTGGGCCAGCGTGAGGGGCGCCACCGTGGTGTCGGCGAAGACCGGGGTCGCGAGCGAGACCGGCTTCTGCCCGAGGAGCCCGGCCACCACCGGATCGCCGTCGACCTCGGCCGGGAGCAGGTCGCGGAGGCGCGTGCCGGTCCGGACGCGCCGGTCCTCGCCGGCACGTGGACGGTGATCTCCTGCGCGCGCGGCAGCGAGCGGCCCGCGCAGGAGCAGCCCCATGTCGCCGGAGAGCCGGGTCAGCTCGGCGGCCGCGAGCCCGCGGCCCCAGCGCGAGCCGCGTCGCGAGGGCGGGCGCCTCGCGCTCGAGCTCGGCGAAGCCGGCGGCGGAGAGCCGGGCCACCGAGAGGCGGCGTCTCGCGAGGTGACCATCTCGCCGAGGTGGCGGCCCGCCCATGGCGGCGAGCTCGCCGAAGTGGTCGCCCGGCCCGAGGTGCCGCAGCGGGAACTGCTCGCGGCGCCAGCGTGGCCACCCCGTCGAGCACCAGGTAGAGGTGCCGGCCCGCGTCGGCGTCGCCGTGGATCCGCGTCCGAGGCGCGATGGTCAGGCGCTCCGCCCGGTCGAGCAGCAGCTCCCGCTCGGCCGGCGTCGAGCCGCGCGAGCAGCGGGCTGTGCTCGAGCGCGACGAGCGGTGAAGCGGCGAGATCCTCGGGACGGACTGCCATGCCGGCGGGCGCCTCCTGACGGACCTGCAATGCTACCGTGCCGGGGCTGCGCTTCATAGCGCGCCCAGACGGTGGGTCCGTGCCCGGCCCCTACAGCACCCGCAAGACGAGGCACTTGAGATATCGGGTCTCCGGCACCCCCAGCAGGACGGGGTGGTCCCGTCCGGCCCCGCGCCGCTCGAGCAGCTGCACCCGCCGGCCGGCGTCGTTCGCCGCGTCGAGCACCAGCGCCTCGAGCGCCTCCTCCGGCAGGTGGTAGCTGCACGAGGCCGTCACCAGGACCCCGCCCGGCTTCAGCACCTGCAGCGCGCGCAGGTTCACCTCCTTGTACCCGCGCTTCGCCGCCGGGATCGCCTCCTTGTTCTTGGCGAAGGCGGGCGGGTCGAGGACCACCAGGTCGTAGGCGGGCGCGGCCTCGGAGAGGTCGCGCAGGTGGTCGAAGGCGTTCGCCTCCACCACCTCGAGGTTCTCGGCGCGGTTCAGCGCCGCGTTCTCGCGCAGGAGCGCCGCGGCGTGTGGCTGCATCTCCACCGCCGTCACCGACGCGGCGCGGCGCGCCAGCTGCAGCGCGAAGCCCCCGGCGTAGCTGAAGCAGTCGAGGCAGCGGCCGGTGGCGTACTCGCCGGCGCGCAGGTGGTTCTCGCGCTGGTCCAGGAACGCGCCGGTCTTCTGGCCGCCGAGGACGTCGAGCTTCATCCGGACCTCCCCCTCGCGCAGCTCGAGGGGACCCGGCTCCGGCCCGCGCAGCACGCCCTTCACCTGGGCCAGCCCCTCCAGCTCGCGGACGCGGACGTCGTTCCGCTCGACCACGGTCCGGAGGCCGAGCGCGCCCGCCAGCAGGTCGGCGAGGAGCGCCTTGCGCCGGTCGGTGGCGGGGATGAGGGTCTGGATCACCGCCACGTCACCGTACCGGTCCGCCACCAGCCCGGGCAGGAGGTCGGCCTCCCCGTGCACCAGCCGGACGAAGCGCTCGTCGCCGAAGGCGCGGGTCCGCAGCGCCACGGCCTCGGAGATCCGCCCGGCCAGGAACGCCTCGTCGATGGCCACCTCGTCGCGGGTCACCAGGCGGAGGGCGATCTTGGAACGCTCGGACCAGAAGGCCTTGCCCTGGAACCGGCCCCGCCCGTCCACCACCGCCACGACGTCCCCTGCCTCGACCCCGGGCGGCGCCTTCTCCACGTCGCCCTTGTAGATCCAGAGGTGGCCCCCGGCGATCCGCTCGGCGCCGCGCCGCGTGATCATCACCTTCCGCTCGTTCATGGCCGCACTCCGTACCCGAGCGCGCTCCCGCGCGCCAGCCCGATGCGCCGGAGGGGGGCGCCGCGCCGGCCGGCGCCTCGCCGCCCGCGCTCGCCCGCGGTCCCCGGCGCCCGCGCTCTGACGGCCGCCGCGAGGGCGCGCCCGGCGCCGCCCTAGAGCGTCAGGGCGGCGCGGAACACCGGCGCCCCGTCCTCCTCCCGCAGCCGGCAGCCGTCCATCTCGGCGTCGTGCCCGAACACGAGCACGCCGTCGTCCTCCAGCGCCTCGGCGACCAGCACCTTCTTCTCCTCGACCGAGGTCACCGGGTGCTGATCGTAGGCCGAGATCCAGCTCGGGCGGAGGTGCGCGTGGGTCGGGATGAGATCGCCGCAGAAGGTGACGTGGGTGCGCCCGCCGTGGAAGCGCGGCAGCTGCATCTCGACCGCGTGCCCCTCGGACACGATCAGCTCCACGTCCGGGAACGGCTCACCCTCGCCCTCGAGCAGGTGGAGCCGGTCCGAGTGGGTGAGCGACTCGAAGTCGTCCGGCCGGAACGCCGCCACGTCGCGATCGGTGGGGGCGTGCGCCCACTGCCAGGCGCGCCGCTGCAGGTGGTGCACGGCGCGCGGGAACGACAGCTCGAGCGCGCCGCCCGGGCCGCGCCGGGTGATCCCGCCGGCGTGGTCGAAGTGCAGGTGGGTGAGCAGCACGTCGGTCACGTCGTCGCGCGCGAGCCCGAGCCGCGCCAGGCCGGCGTCCAGCCCGAGCCCGGCGCGGTCCACCGCGTAGATCTCCGCCTGCGCGCCGTCCCAGCGCTCGCCCAGGCCGGTGTCGACCAGGATCACCCGGCGAGCGTCGCGGTCCACCGCCACCAGGCAGCGCGCCACGATCCCCACCCGGTTGCGGGCGTCCGGGGCGAGCTTCCGCTCCCAGAGCGGCCGGGGGACCACGCCGAACAGCGCGCCGCCGTCCACGGCGAACCGCGCGTCCACCACGCTCGAGAGCTCGTAACGCCCGATGCGCATGGAGGAACCCTAGCGCGGCGGCGGCGCCGGAGCAGGCGGCGCGAGGGCGGGGGGGCGCCCGGGGGCGGGTGGAGCGGGCGAGGACAGCGTCGGGCGCATGGAGCACCTCCGGCAGCTCTTTCCTTGTATCGCACCGCGACCGAGCTGGGGCCGGGTGCCTGTCGGTCCGTGCGGGTGCACCTTGGAGCGCGGAGGGAGCGCCATGACCTATCGCGGCCACTGGATCGCGCTGCTGGCAGTCCTCCTGGGATCGTTCGCGATCCTCGGCGGCTACGCGCCCCGCATCTACTCGGGCGCGCCGCCGATCCCGGCGCGCGTGGTCGGCCCGGACGGCGAGACGGTGCTCGACGGCGAGGCCATCCGGCGCGGCCAGAACGTCTGGCAGGCGATGGGTGGACAGGAGGTGGGTTCGATCTGGGGCCACGGCGCGTACGTCGCGCCGGACTGGACCGCCGACTGGCTCCACCGGGAGGCGGTCTCGATGCTGGACCGCTGGGCGCGGGCCGAGCGCGCCCCGGACTACGCCGCGCTCGCGCCGGAGCGGCAGGGTGCCCTGCGGGAGCGGCTCGCGGCCACCCTCCACGAGAACACCTACGATCCCGCCACCGGCGCGGTGCGCGTGGGCGCCGCGCGCGCGGCCGCCTTCCGGGAGAACGCGCGCCACTACGCGGGCGTCTTCCGCGACGGCGTCGACGCCTATGCCATCCCGCGCGGCGCGGTGACCGATCCCGGGCGGCTGCGCGACCTGTCGGCGTTCTTCTGGTGGACGAGCTGGGCGGCGGTCACCCACCGGCCGGGCGAGGCGGTCACCTACACGCAGAACTGGCCCCACGAGCCGCTGGTCGGGAACCGGCCGACCGGCGCGGCGGTGGTGTGGAGCGTGATCTCGTTCGTGCTCCTGCTGGGCGGCATCGGCGGGCTGGTCTGGTGGCACGGGAGCCGCCTCGAGCCCGAGACGCTGTCCGGGCGGATGCCGCCGCGCGACCCGCTCTTCGGCCTGCACCCGACCCCCAGCCAGCGCGCCACCGTGAAGTACTTCTGGGTGGCCGCCGCGCTGCTGGTGGTGCAGATCGCGCTCGGGGCGGTGGTGGCCCACTACGGCGTCGAGGGCTCGGGCTTCTACGGGTTCCCGCTGGCCGAGGTGCTGCCCTACTCGGTGGCCCGCACCTGGCACACGCAGCTCGGCATCTTCTGGATCGCCACCGCGTGGCTCGCGACCGGCCTGTACGTGGGGCCGGCGGTGTCCGGGGTCGAGCCGGCCGGACAGCGCCTCGGCGTGAACCTGCTCTTCGCGGCGCTGCTCGTGATCGTGGTGGGCTCGCTGGCCGGGCAGTGGCTGAGCGTGGCCAACCGGCTGCCGGGGGACGCCTGGTTCTGGTTCGGCCACCAGGGGTACGAGTACGTCGATCTGGGCCGCTTCTGGCAGATCTTCCTGCTCGTCGGCCTGTTCCTCTGGCTCGGCCTGATGCTCCGCGCGCTCGCGCCCGCGCTCCGGCGCCCGGCCGAGACCCGGCCGCTCCTGTTCCTCTTCGTGCTCTCGAGCCTCGCCATCGCGCTGTTCTACGGGGCCGGCCTGCTCTACGGGCGCCACACCAACCTCGCGGTGGTCGAGTACTGGCGCTGGTGGGTGGTGCACCTGTGGGTGGAGGGCTTCTTCGAGGTGTTCGCCACGGTGGTGATCGCCTTCCTGTTCGTCCGGCTCGGGCTCCTCCACGCGGACAAGGCCACCCGCGCCACCTTCTTCTCCACCACGGTGTTCCTGGCGGGCGGCATCGTCGGGACGTTCCATCACAACTACTTCGCCGGCACGCCCGCCGGGGTGATGGCGCTCGGCGCGACCTTCAGCGCGCTCGAGGTGGTGCCGCTCACGCTGGTGGGGCTCGAGGTCTGGCAGAACATCCGGCTCGCCCGCGCCGACACCTGGGTGCGCGCCTACCGCTGGCCCATCTTCTTCTTCGTGTCGGTGGCGTTCTGGAACCTGGTGGGCGCGGGGCTGTTCGGCTTCTTCATCAACCCGCCCATCGCGCTCTACTACATGCAGGGGCTCAACACGACGCCGGTGCACGGCCACGCCGCGCTCTTCGGCGTGTACGGGATGCTCGGCATCGGGCTCATGCTCTTCTGCCTGCGCGCGCTCCGCCCGGGCGCGGCGTGGAAGGAGCGGCCCATCGCGCTCGCCTTCTGGCTCATGAACGGCGGCCTCATGGGGATGGTGCTCCTCTCGCTCCTGCCGGTCGGGATCCTCCAGACCTGGGCCTCGGTCGAGAGCGGCACCTGGTGGGCCCGGAGCGCCGAGCTGATGCAGACGCCGGTCATGAACACGCTCCGCTGGATGCGGGTCCCCGGCGACACCGTGTTCGCGGCGGGCGCGCTGGTCCTGGGCTGGTTCGTGCTCGGCCTCGCCACCGGCTGGTCGCTCGAGCGGACCGGCCGCGTGGTGGAGGAGGGGTCCACCGAGGTGACGGTGGCGAAGGGGCGGGAGGTGGCCGAGGGCAGGGCCTGAGGCGCCTGCTACTTCGCGCGGGCGTACTGCTTCGGCCAGGGCCCCTCCCGCCCGAGCGCGCGCGCCGCGCGGAGCGGGAAGTGCGGGTCGCGCAGGAGCTCCCGGGCCAGCAGCACGAGGTCCGCCTGCCCGGACCGGATCACGTGATCGGCCTGCTCGGGCGACACGATCATGCCCACCGCGCCGGTGGCGACGGCGGCCTCGCGCCGGATCCGCTCCGCGAACGCGGTCTGGTAGCCGGGACCGACCGGCACCCTGGCGCTCGGCACCTGGCCGCCGGACGAGACGTCCACCAGGTCCACGCCCAGGTCGCGCAGCGCCCGGCAGAGCTCCACCGACTGGTCGGCGTCCCAGCCGCCCTCGACCCAGTCGGTCGCGGAGATCCGCACCAGCAGCGGCAGCGCCTCGGGCCAGGCCGCCCGGACCGCGGCGACCACCTCGCGCACGAGCCGGGTGCGGTTCTCGAAGCTGCCGCCGTACTCGTCGGTGCGCCGGTTGGCGAGCGGGGAGAGGAACTGATGGAGCAGGTAGCCGTGCGCCGCGTGCACCTCGACCACCCGGAAGCCGGCCGCCTGCGCCCGGCGGGCCGCGGAGGCGAAGGCGGCCACCACCCCGCGGATCCCCGCCAGGTCGAGCGCCTCCGGCGCCGGGTAGCCCTCGGCGAACGGGATCGGGCTCGGCCCCACGGTGGTCCAGCCGCCCGCCGCGACCGGCACCGGGCCGCCGCCCTCCCACGGCGCGCTGGTGGAGGCCTTCCGGCCCGCGTGGGCGAGCTGGATCCCGGCGGCGGCGCCCTGGCCCTCGACGAAGCGGACGATCCGCGCGAGCGGCTCGAGCTGCGCGTCCTCCCAGAGGCCGAGGTCGAGCGCCGAGATGCGGCCGCGGGCCTCGACGGCGGTGGCCTCCGCGATCACGAGCCCGGCCCCGCCGGCGGCGCGGCCGCCCAGGTGGACGAGGTGCCAGTCGTTGGCCCGCCCCTCGACGGCCGAGTACATGCACATCGGCGAGACGGCGAGCCGGTTGCGCAGGGTCACGGAGCGCAGGGCGAGCGGGGCGAAGAGGTCGGTCATGCGCGGCATTCGACCCCGCGGTCGCGAGTCGCGCAAGGGCGCGAAGGGGTGGACGCCTAGCCCCCGTCGCCCTGGCCGGGCCCGCGGTGCGCCTGTCCCGTGGCGGCCGGCTCCTCCCCGGCGCGTGGCTCGCGCCGCTCGAGCGCATCGGCCCGACCGGCAGGCCGGTTCGACACCGCCCGCACCAGGATCGAGGCGCCGAGGAGCCCGGCGGGGATCCGCAGGAGCCCCCGCCCCAGCACGGCGCGCCCGATCAGCGCGCCGCCCGCCACGCCGAGCGCGGTCTGCCGGGGCGACCAGCCCCGCGCCTCGAGCGCCTCGCGGCCGCGGTCGGCGCCGGAGCGGATGGCGTCCGCGGCCCCGCGGGCGCGCTCCGGGAGCGTCCCGGCCTGGGCCATCGCGGCCCGCGCCTCGGACTTCACCCGGTCCGCCGCGCCGTGGAGCGCCTCGCCGGCGCGCCCCGAGAGCGCCTGGGCCTCCGCCCGCGCCCGCTCCGCCGCGCCACGGAGCGCCCGCCCGGTCCGCTCCCGCCGCTCGGCGCCGTGCGCCGGCGAGAGGAGCCAGGCGAGCGCCGTCCCCGCGAGGATCCCCCCGCGCCCAAGATCACGATCGATGCCATCCGCTCCTCGCGCCGCCGCCGGCGCAGCCTCCGCAGTGCCATAGCGCTCTCCCCCTGGTCAGAGGAGACGCTAACCACGCGGCGGCCCCCAGACACCGCGGACACCCCCGCCACCGCGGGCGCATGGGCCGCGGTCCGAGAGCGCCGGGGCTAAGGGCGCTCGCCGCAGCGGCGCTCGCCCGGGGAGCGGTGCGCCGGCCCGGAGCCCGGCGGCCGGCGCGCCGGTCGGCCCTGGGCCGCGCCCGGGGCCGCGAGCCTCGCGCTCCCTCACCGCGCCTGGGGCGCACCCGCGAGCGTGTCGAGCGCGCGCCCCGCGGCGCGGATGAGCGGCGTCGCCGAGACCGGCGCGCCGGTCGCCTCCTTCATCCAGAGGTCGGGCGTCACCCGGCCGACGGTGGTCATCCGCTCGATCTCGGCGCCGAGCCGGTCCGGCGGCAGCGCGGCGAGGTGGGCCTCGATCTGCGCGGCGATGAGGTGGCCGAGCGGGTAGTCGGGCAGGTAGAGGACGTTCGTCGATCATGTGCGAGTAGATGGCGAGGAGCGGTGACGTCGCGCACGCCGAACACCGGCGCGTACCAGCGGTTCCAGACCTCGCGCGCGAGCTGCAGGGTGGCCTCGCGCAGCTCGGCCGGCGTGGCCCGCGGGTGCTCGTACATCCAGCGCCAGACGCCGAGTGTCCACCAGCGCCACGCCGGCGATCTCGTAGGTCGTCCCAGAGGTCGTTCACCGCCAGGAGCCGCGCGCGCCTCGGCGTCGGGCGCCGGGCAGGCCCAGCACCTCGAGGTCGCGCGCCTGGAAGACGAAGGCGAGCGCCTCGGTGAAGGCGGTGTTGGGCACGCCCTGCAGCAGCGTCGAGTCGACCTCGTAGAGCGAGAAGGTCTGCTCGACGTTGTGGCCCAGCTCGTGGACGGCGATGTTGAAGCCCTTGTAGTCCATGCCGTCCGGCGCCGACGCGGGTGCGCAGGTGGGCGCTTGTCGCCGCGGCGCGCCGGCGCCCATGGCGTGGCCGGAGCCGCGGGCCGGGTCGACCGCGATGCGCTCGGCCAGCCAGGCCGCCTTCTCCGGCGTGAAGCCGAGCGCCCCGAGGATCCGCGGCAGGTCCTTCGCGAAGGCCGTCGGCGGTCGGGTAGCGGGCGCGGGTCAGCGCGTCGAGCTCGGCCTCGGGGTAGCGACGGCGCGGGCGGAAGCCGTCGTACCAGACGTCGAACGGCTCGAGCGGCCGGCCGAGCCGCGCCGGATGAGGCCGCCGGCCGCTTGCGACCTCGGGCGCGCCGAGCACCTCCTCGAGCATGCGCCACCACCCGCGCCTCGGGGATCTCGCGCTCGAGGTCGAACTTGCGCGCGATGAGGGTCGGCGCCGAGGGCGAGTAGGGATCGGCCGCCTTGACCGCGCGGAAGTCTGGCGAGGAGCCGGGCGTAGCGGGTGTCCGGCTCGCGGGCGCCGTCCACCGCGGGCGCGCGGGGCCGCCGCCGCCCTCGACTCTCGGCGGCCGGGCGCCGGGCGCACCTCGTTGGTCCACGGGTTCCAGTCGACCGTCGGGTCGTCGACCACCGCCGCGCGGGATGGTCTGGGTCGACGATCCGCTCCATGACCTTGGCTGATCGCGCGCTGGCGCGCGAGCGCCGTCCGGGCTGGCCGTACGGCGCCTTCAGCTCGTCGCGGAGGTTCCAGTGGGAGAGGAGCCGCTTGCCCTTCGGGAAGAGCCGCTCGCCCGCTGCCGTCGAGGAGGTGGTGGGCGTAGACGTTGTAGTCGGCGATGTAGAGGTCGGCCTCGGCGCCGGCCGGGCGATGCCCTGGTTCACCGCGGCCGGGACGCGCCGCGCGAAGCGGCTCGGCCAGGCGCGCCTCGGCCCACTGGCGCGCGCGTCCAGCCGGCGCCCCGCGCCGAGCCGCTCCTCGAGCGTGGTGAGCGGGAAGTTGAGGAGCGCCGCGAAGGCGATCTTGCCCGTCGAAGAGGTCGTCGACGACGTGCGCCGCCGGGTCGAGGCGGCGAGCAGCGGGTCGACCGGCTGCATCGGGCCGAGGTCGAGCTGCGCGTCCAGCAGCGAGAGGGTGCGGCCGATCTCGACGCCGTGGCCGTCGAGCGCCTCGAGCACCGTCTCGAGCCGGCGCGAAGAGGGCGTCGAGCGCCGGGCCGCGCGGGCGGAACTGCGCGGCGCAGAAGGCCTCGAAGGCCCTGGCGTCGCCGTCCGACGCCCTGCCAGAGCGACGCGGCCTGGCGGACGCCGCGGTCGGCGCGCTCGCGCTCGGCCTCGCCGTGCCGGGCGACGAGCGCGGTGGTGCAGCGGTCGATGGCCCGGGAGAGCGCGGCCGGAGGCCTCGGCCCGGCGGCGAGGAGGGCGAGCAGGGTGGCGGACGCGAGCATCTCGGGACTGTAGCCGCGAACCCTTCGGCGGGCACCGGACTCTCACGTGGCGGCGGGGGCGGAGCGCCCTCGAACGATTGCTCGCGGCCGACGTGCTCGGACGAGCTCGGAGACACCCATGACCCCTGAACGCGGCGTCCGCATCCTGGCCGGAACCTTCGTCCTGCTCTCGCTGGCGCTGGGCGCCTCGCGGAGCCCGCTCTTCGTGAGCCCGCACTTCCTGTGGGTGACGCTGTTCGTGGGCGCGAACCTGTTCCAGAGCGGCTTCACCGGCTTCTGCCCGGCCGAGCTCATCCTGCGGAAGATCGGCCTGCGCGACGCCGGCGGGGCGCAGCCGAGCGCCTGAGGCGGCGGGTCGCCCGCGGCGGAGGCCGTTGACCCGGCCGGCGCCTTCCGTTAAACGCGCGGTCCATGCGCCGGACCCACCGCGGCCTCACGGTCGTCGCCCTCCTCCTCGGGATGTTCCTCGCCGCGATGGAGATGACGGTCGTCTCGACCGCCATGCCCACCGTGGTCGGCGAGCTGGGCGGGCTGCACCTCTACGCCTGGGCCTTCGCCGCCTACATGCTCACCGCCACGGTGACGGTCCCGATCTACGGGAAGCTGGCCGACCTGAAGGGCCGAAAGCCGGTGATGCTGATCGGGCTGGCGCTCTTCCTCCTCGGCTCGAGCGCCTGCGGGCTGGCCGGCTCCATGGGCCAGCTGGTGGCGGCGCGCGCCGTGCAGGGGCTGGGGGCCGGCGCCATCCAGCCCATCGCCCTCACCATCGTGGGCGACCTCTTCGACGTGCGCGAGCGCGGGCGCATGCAGGGGATCTTCGGCGCGGTCTGGGGCATCGCCGGGCTGGCCGGGCCGCTGCTGGGCGGCGCCATCATCCACCTCGCCTCCTGGCGCTGGGTGTTCTTCGTGAACGTGCCGTTCGGCCTGGGCTGTGCCGCCGTCCTGGCGCTCGCGTACCACGAGCGGCCCGAGCGCCACGCCCACCGGCTCGACGTGGCAGGGGCGCTGCTGCTCTCCGGCGCGGTGGTCGCCGCGCTGCTCGCGGCGGAGTCGCGCGCGGTCGCGCTGGTGGCGGCGCCGGCCGCCGCCGTCTTCCTCGGCCTCTTCCTGGTGGTGGAGCGGCGCGCCGCCGAGCCGCTGCTCCCGCTCGACCTCTTCCGCGAGCGGATCCTGGCGGTCTCGAGCGCCGTCGGCGCGCTGCTCGGCGCGGCCATGATCACCATGGTCACCTTCGTGCCGCTGTGGGTGCAGAGCGTGCTGGGCGGCTCGCCCACGCAGGCCGGCGCCGCCATCGCGCCCATGGCGGTGGGCTGGCCCATCGCGAGCGCCCTGGCCGGCCGGCTCATCCCGCGCACCGGCTTCCGCGCGCTGGTGCGGAGCGGGCTGCTCCTGACCGCCGCCTCGGGGACGGCGGTGGCGCTGCTCCTCCGCCCCGGCACGCCGCTCCGCGCCGCGCAGGCGCTCACCTTCGCGTACGGCGTCGGCATGGGGCTCGCGAACACCCCGCTCATCATCGCCGTGCAGTCGAGCGTGCCCTGGAGCCGCCGCGGCGTGGCCACCGCGAGCACCATGTTCTTCCGGACCATCGGCGGGACGCTGGCGGTCGGGGTGCTGGGCGGCGTGCTCGCCCACGCGCTGGCGCGGAGCGGCGCGTCCCCCGAGGTGGTCGAGCGGCTGCTCGGGCCCGAGCGGCGGCTGCTCGACCCGGGGCTCCTGGCGAGCCTCTCCGGCGCGCTCCAGGGCGCGCTCGGGATCGTCTTCTGGGCGGTGGCCGGGATCGCGGTCTGCGCCTTCGCCGTCTCGCTGCGCTTCCCGCGGCTGCACGTCTCGGAGGCCGGCGGCCTGGGCGGGGCCGGTGGAGTCGCCGCGCCGCCCCCGCCACGCCCGGCGGGCCCGGCCCCGTGAGCGCGCCGCCTCGCCGCCGGCGGGACGTCCCGCTGCTCTTCGCCACCCGCGCGGTGCGGCTGTTCGCGTACGGCCTGCTCTCGGTGGTGCTGGTGCTGCACCTCTCCGCCGCCGGCCTCGACGAGGTCCGGGTCGGGCTGCTCCTCAGCCTCACGCTGCTCGGGGACACCGCGCTGTCCCTGTGGATCACCACCCGCGCCGACCGGCTCGGCCGGCGGCGCATGCTGGTCCTGGGCGCGCTCCTCATGGTGGCCGCGGCGGTGGTCTTCACCGCCACCACCTGGTTCCCGCTGCTCCTGCTGGCCGCGACGGTGGGCGTGATGAGCCCCTCCGGCAACGAGGTGGGCCCGTTCCTCGCCATCGAGCAGGCGGCCCTCGCGCACGAGCTCCCGGGCGAGCGGCGCACCGCCACCTTCGCCTGGTACCAGCTGGCCGGCGCGCGTCGCGACCGCGCTCGGCGCGCTGGCCGGCGGCGCGCTGGCCGAGGGGCTGCAGCGGAGCGGGGTCGCGCCGCTCGACAGCTACCGGGCCGTGATCGCCGGCTACGGCGCGCTCGGGCTGGCGCTGGCGGCGCTCTTCCTGCGCCTCTCGCCGGCGGTCGAGGTGGCCGCGCCGCCGGACCGCCCGGCCGGCCTGCTCGGCCTGCACCGCTCGCGGCGGGTGGTGCTCGAGCTCTCGGCGCTCTTCTCGGTGGACGCCTTCGCGGGCGGCTTCGTGGTGCAGAGCTTCGTGGCCTGGTGGTTCCACCGCCGGTTCGGCGCCAGCCCGGCCACGCTCGGCGCCATCTTCTTCGGCGCCAACGTGCTGGCCGGGATCTCGGCGCTCTCGGCCGCCGCCATCGCCCGGCGCATCGGCCTGGTGAACACCATGGTGGCGACGCACCTGCCGTCGAACCTGCTGCTCGCGCTGGTGCCGCTCATGCCGACGCTGCCGCTCGCCGTCGGGGTGCTGCTGCTGCGCTTCTCGATCTCGCAGATGGACGTCCCCACCCGCCAGTCCTACACGCTCGCGGTGGTCGACCCCGACGAGCGGTCGGCGGCGGCCGGGGTGACCGGGATCGCGCGGACGGTGGGGGCGGCCCTGGCCCCGCTCGCGGCCGGCCCGCTCTACGCCAGCGCCGCGCTCTCCGGCGCGCCCTTCCTGGTCGCCGGCGGGCTCAAGGTCGCCTACGACCTGGTGCTGTGGCGCCGCTTCCGCGCGCTGCGGCCGCCGGAGGAGCGGACGGCGGCGGCGCCCTGAAGGCCGCCGCGGCCGGCGCTCACGCGCCCCGCGCCGCCGCGAAGCCGCGCTCGAGGTCGGCCGGCAGGTCGTCGACGTCCTCGATGCCCACCGAGACGCGGATGAAGCCGTCGGCGATGCCGAGCGCCTCGCGCGTCTCCGGCGGCACCGAGGCGTGGGTCATGATGGCCGGGTGCTCGATGAGGCTCTCGACGCCGCCGAGCGACTCGGCGCAGGCGAAGACCCGCACCGCCTCGAGGAAGGCGCGCGCGGCGGGCAGGCCGCCCTTGAGGACGAAGGTGAGCATGCCGCCGAAGCCCTTCATCTGGCGCGCGGCCAGCGCGTGCTGCGGGTGGGAGGGGAGGCCCGGGTAGGTGACCTTCTCCACCTGCGGGTGCCCCTCGAGGAACCGCGCCAGCGCCAGTGGCGTTCTCGCGCGTGGCGCTCCATGCGGACGTGCAGCGTCTTCAGGCCGCGCAGCACCAGGAAGCTGTCGAGCGGCGAGGGCACGCCGCCCACCGCGTTCTGGAGGAAGTTGAGGCGGTCGTGGAGGGCCGGCGTCGCGCGTCACGACCGCGCCGCCGATCACGTCGGAGTGGCCGTTCAGGTACTTGGTGGTGGAGTGCGCCACCACGTCGATGCCCGAGCTCGAGCGGGCGCTGGAAGTAGGGGGTGGCGAAGGTGTTGTCCACCACCGTGAGCGCCGTGCGCGCCCGCGCCATCCGCGGCCACCGCGGCCAGGTCGACGATCTTGAGCATCGGGTTGGTGGGGCTCTCGATCCAGACCAGCTTGGTGTTCGGCCTGAGCCCGCGCTCGACGTTGCCGCGCGTCGGTCATGTCCACGTAGGTGAACTCGAGGCCGTGGCGCCGGAAGACCTTGTCGAAGATGCGGAAGGTGCCGCCGTAGACGTCGTCGGAGGCGACGACGTGGTCGCCGGCCTCGAGCAGGTGGAGGATGGCGTCGGTGGCGGCCAGGCCCGAGGCGAAGGCGAGGCCGTGCGTCGCCGCCCTCCAGCGCCGCCAGGCAGTCCTGCAGCGCGTGGCGGGTGGGGTTCTGCGTGCGCGAGTACTCGTACCCCTTGTGCTCGCCGGGCCCGTCCTGCACGTAGGTCGAGGTCAGGTAGACCGGCGTCATGACCGCGCCGGTGGTCGGGTCGGGCGCTGGCCGGCGTGGATGGCGAGGGTGTCGAAGCGGAGCTCGTGGTCGGCCATGTGCGTGCCTCCCTGGCCCGCCGCCTCGCCGCGCGCGCCGAGGCCGGACCGCTGTCACTTGAGGCGCTGCCCGAGGAAGTCGATGAGGTCGATCTTGGTGACGATGCCGGTCACCCGGTCGCCCTCCTTCACCACCGCGACGTTGTCGTCGTTGAAGATGTCGCGGAGCCGGGCGACGCGGCGTGTCGGGGCCGACCACGCCCTGCAGCGGCTGCACCAGCGGCTCCACCACCTCGGAGAGCCGGTGCTTCCCCTCGATGAGGAAGTTGAGCAGGTCGTACTCGTGGATCATGCCGATGACGCGGCCGGCGTCGTCCACCACCGGCATCTGCGAGATGTCGTGCTCCTTGAGCTTCTTCACCACCACCTCGACCTTGTCGGTCTGGCGGGCGGTGATGACGTCGCCGCGGCGGCGGCCCAGCACGTCCTTCACGGTGGCGGCGGAGACGCGGGCTCGCCGTCGGAGACCGGGAAGCCGTTGTCGCGCATCCACTCGTCCGAGTAGAACTTGGAGATGTAGGCGCGCCCGCCGTCCGGCGAGCGGCACCACCACCATCTTGCCCTTGCCGAGCTCGCGCGCCACCTGCACCGCCACGTGGACCGCCGCGCCCGAGGAGCCGCCGGCGAAGATGCCCTCCTCGCGGGCCAGCCGGCGCGCCATGGCGAAGGACTGGGCGTCGTTCACCTGGCGCACGTCGTCGAGGACCGACAGGTCCATGGCGCCGCACATCATGTCCTCGCCGATGCCCTCCACCTTGTAGACGTGCGGCTGGGAGAGCTTCCCGGTCTTGAACATCGAGTGGTAGACGGAGCCGACCGGGTCGACGCCCGACGTTGAGGATGCGGGGGTCTCTTCTCCTTGAAGAACCGGCCGCACGCCGCTCATGGTGCCGCCGGTGCCGAGGCCGGCCACGAAGGCGTCGATCCGCCCGCCGGTCTGCTCCCAGATCTCCGGGGCGGTGAGCTGGTAGTGCGCCTCGACGTTGTCGGGGTTGTGGTACTGGTTCAGGTAGAAGCTGTTGGGCGTCTCGGCCGCGATGCGCTTGGCCACCGAGTAGTAGCTCTCGGGCGAGTCGGCCGGCGACGTTGGTCGGCGTCACGATCACCTGGGCGCCGAAGGCCTTCAGCGTGTCCTGCTTCTCCTTCGACATCTTGTCCGGCATGGTGAAGATGCAGCGGTAGCCCTTCACCGCCGCCGCCAGCGCCACGCCCACGCCGGTGTTGCCGCTGGTGTTCTCGACGATGGTGCCGCCCGGGCGGAGCAGCGCCGGCCCGCTCCGCCTTCTCGATGATGTGGAGCGCCATGCGGTCCTTGATGGAGCCGCCCGGGTTCAGGTACTCGAGCTTCACCAGCACGGTGGCGTCGCTCGGGGCCGACCACCTTTGCGAGGCGGACCAGCGGGGTGTGGCCGATCGCGGAGAGGACGTTCTCGTGGTAGGCCATGGGCGCTCCGGATCCGGAAGGATCGCCGGAATCCGGGCGTTATAGGCAGGCGCCCGCCAGGGGCGTCAACGCGCCGGGGAGCCGCCGCGCGCACGCGACAGGAGCCTCGCGATGAGCCAGGATGCCCGCCGCCGAAGCCCGCGTCCGCGCCGCGGTGGCCCGCGCCACCGGCCGCGACGTCCGGGACGCCGCCGGTGCGCCGGCTGGCCGGCCACGCCTCGCTGCGGAGCTACTGGCGGGTGGGGACGTCCCCGGCCTCGCAGCGTGGTGATGGTGATGCCGCCCGGCGCCGGGCCGGAGGAGGTGACGAAGGGCGGGCCGCCCCCGGTCGACCCGTTCGTCGACGTGCAGCGCTACCTGGCCGCGCTCGGCGTGCGGGTCCCCGCCATCCACGCCTTCGAGCCGGGCGAGGGGCTGATGGTGCTCGAGGACCTCGGCGACGAGATGCTGGAGACGCGGCTGCTGGCCGGCGACGACCGGCCGGCCGCTCTACGAGCGCGGCCATCGACCAGCTGGCCCGGCTGCGCGCCGCCGCCGAGGCGCGCCCCGGGGCTGCGTCGCCTTCACCCGCGGCTTCGACGCGGACCTCTACCGCTGGGAGCTGGATCACTTCCGCGAGTGGCTGCTCGAGGCCTGGAAGGGCGCGGCGCTCTCGCCGGCCGAGCGGGCGGAGGTGGACGGCGCGTTCGACCGGATCGCCGCGGCGCTGGCCGCCGAGCCGCGCGGCTTCACCCACCGCGACTACCAGTCGCGCAACCTCATGGTGCTGCCGGGCGGCGAGCAGGCGGTCATCGACTTCCAGGACGCGCTGCTCGGGCCGCGCCAGTACGACCTGGTGGCGCTGCTGCGCGACAGCTACGTCGAGCTGGACGCACCGCTTCGTCGAGGCCATGCTCCGCCGCTACCTGGACGCGCTGGCCGCGGCGGGCGGCCCGCGCCTCGACGTACGGCGCCCTTCCGCGAGATCTTCGACCTGCTCACCGTGCAGCGCAAGCTCAAGGACGCCGGCCGCTTCGTCTTCATCGACCGCGTCAGGGGAACCCGGGCTTCCTCGTCTCCATCCCGGCCTCGCTGCGCTACGTGCGCGAGGCCTTCGCGCGCCGGCCCGACCTGGCGCGAGCTGCAGGCGGTGCTGGCGCGCCACGTGCCCGAGCTGGCGCGCTGAGCTCGGCCTGCGCCGGCGCGGCGGAGGCGGCGCGCGCCTGGAAAGCAAACGGGCGGGCCCGCGAGGGCCCGCCCGCGCGCCGGGGGAGGGGAGGGCGGCGACGCCGCGGCGCCGCCGCCCGCCGTGCTACTCGGCGCCGACGCCGAGGTAGGTGCGGAGCTTCTCGTCCTCGAACTTCTCCTGGGCCTCCTGGCTCGGCGGTGAGCGAGCGAGACCACGATGCCGGCCAGCGAAGGCGGCCGTCATCGAGAAGATGGCCGGGTTCTTCAGCGGGAAGATGGCGTGCTCGGAAGCGTCGAAGACGTCCACCCAGACCGTCGGCGAGAGGACGATCATGCCGACCGAGGTGACGGCGCCCACCAGGATCGACCAGACCGCGCCCCGGGTGGTGAAGCGCTTCCAGACGATCGACAGGAGCAGCGCCGGGAAGTTGGCGCTGGCGGCGATGGCGAAGGCCAGGCCGACCATGAAGGCCACGTTCTGGCCCTTGAAGAGCGATGCCGAGGCCGACGGCGACGACGCCGAAGACCACGGTGGCGATCTTGGCCACCTTGACCTGCTCCTCCTCGGTGGCCTGGCCGTTCTTGATGACGTGCACGTAGATGTCGTGCGAGTAGGCCGAGGCGCCGGCCAGGGTCAGGCCGGCCACCACCGCCAGGATGGTGGCGAAGGCCACCGCGGCGATGAAGCCGAGGAAGGCCGTGCCGCCCAGCATGCTCGGCCAGCAGCGGCGCCGCCATGTTGCCGCCCTTGTCGATCGCCGGTGATGACCAGGCCGTCGGCCGCCCGACGTGAGCAGCACGCGGCGCCGAAGCCGACGATGGGGATGATGATGTAGAAGTAGCCGATGAGGCCGGTGGCGTAGAGCACCGACTTGCGGGCCGCCTTGGCGTCCGGCACGGTGTAGAAGCGCATCAGGATGTGCGGCAGGCCGAGCAGGCCGAACATGAGCGCCAGGCCGAGCGAGACGGCGTCGATCGGGCTTGGTGACGAGCCCGCCCGGCTCGAGCGCCGCCTGGCCGTACTTGCGCTCGACGACCGCCGCGTAGAGGTTGGCCGGGTTGAAGCCGAACTGGGCCAGCACCAGGATGGTGAGCACCGTGACGCCGCAGAGGAGCAGGACGGCCTTGATGATCTGCACCCAGGTGGTGGCGAGCATGCCGCCGAAGAGCACGTAGGCCAGCATGACCACGCCGACGATGATCTCGGCGAGCTCGTAGGGCATGCCGAACATGAGCTTGATGAGGTGCGCCGGAGCCGACCATCTGGGCGATGGTGTAGAAGAGCACGGTCAGGATGCCGCCGATGGCCGCGGCGATGCGGACCGGCTTCTGGCGCAGCCGGAAGGCCACCACGTCGGCGAAGGTGAACTTGCCGAGGTTGCGCAGCGGCTCGGCGATCAGGAACATGAGCGCCGGCCAGCCCACCAGCCAGCCGGTGGCGTAGATCATGCCGTCGTAGCCCTTCAGCGCCACCAGGCCGGCGATGCCGAGGAACGAGGCGGCCGACATGTAGTCGCCGGCCAGGGCGAGGCCGTTCTGGAGCGCCGAGACGCTGCGGCCGGCCGCGTAGAACTCGGACGAGGTCTTGGTCTTGCGCGCGGCCCAGTAGGTGATGACCAGCGTGACAGGCCACGATGAGGAAGAAGAAGCCGATGGACGGCGAAGGTCGGGTGTGCCGAGCGACGAGGTCATGCCGTCGGCGGCCGCGGCCTGGTGGCGGGAGGCATGTGGATGGCTCCTGGATGGTCGTGGGCTGGGCGACCGGCTAGCGCTTGAGCTGGTTCTTGAGCCGCTCGACCTCGGGGTCGTAGGACGCGTTGGCCCAGCCGACGTAGACGGCGATGAGGCACCCAGGCGAAGACGATCACCGCGATGCCGAGCGGGATGGCCGAGGGTGGTCACGGCGCCCGGCGTCGGACGAGACGGCCGCGCCATGAGCTCCTTGTTGGAGGCGACCAGCAGGATGTAGCCGTAGTAGCCGACGAAGAGCAGGGCCAGCAGCACGAAGCTCACCGTCCAGCGCTTCCTCACCAGCGCCTTGAAGTCGGGCGACTCGATCACTTCACTCGCGGTCTTGTGCCCGCGGCTCTGCGCGCTTCCGATCTTGGGTGCCGGGTTCGCCATGCCTCTCCTCGTTCGAGCCCGCCTCGGTTTTGGCTCGGGCCTGGTGTGTGGGTCTGCGCCCCACGACGACCGTTCTCACGTGATCTGCTGCGCGGGTGTCTTCGCCGGTGCGTGAACCGCAGGGACGCAGATATAGCAGAAGAAGTTGCGCCCAGAAAGGCACCCCGGTCGCGATTTGCGTCAAATATTGCTGCACCAGATCAAACGGCGTGGATGCAATGCGTCTACGATTCGCTGTGCCGCACCGCTTGCGCGCACGAACGCGATGTTTATGCGCACGGCGTGCGCGGCACCTTGACGAGAGAACGGCTCGCAATAGTTGCGCGCACAGAACGGGGGCCGGGCGCATCATGTGCGCGTCGAATTTTGACGCTCGCGTCCGCGATCATCTATAGAGGGCCGGCATGCCGACGCCCGCCCTCGCCGTCGCCGCCTCGGGAGCGGCCCTCGGCCACCTCCTCCCGATCTGGAGCGTCGCGCCATTCGGCCTCATCCTGCTCGGGATCGCGGTGCTGCCGCTCGGTCGCAGGACACTTCTGGGAGCGGAACCTGCAACAAGGCGCTGGTGAGCGCCGCGCTCGGCGTGCCCATCGTGCGTGTGGATCGCGGCGTACGACCGCACCGTCGTGCTCCACGCCGCCCACGAGTACGTCGCGTTCATCGTCCTGCTCGGCGCGCTCTACGTGATCGCGGGCGGGATCGTGATCCGCGCGGCACGCTGGCCGGCACGCCCGGCCTCAACACCGGGCTCCTCGGCGATCGGGGCGCTGCATCGCCTCGCTGGTCGGGACCACCGGCGCGTCGATGCTCCTCATCCGCCCGTGCTCCGCGCCAACTCGGTGCGCAAGCGCAAGGTCCACGTCGTCGTCTTCTTCATCTTCGTGGTGAGCAACGCGGGCGGCCTGCTCACGCCGCTCGGCGACCCGCCGCTCTTCCTCGGCTTCCTGCGCGGCGTGCCGTTCCTCTGGACGCTGCGCCTCTGGCGCGAGTGGCTCTTCGTGAACGGCGCGCTGCTGGTGCTCTTCTACGTGGTGGACTCGACCATCTTCCGCAAGGAGGACCTCGAGACGCCGGGCGACCTCGACGAGGTCGCGGTCGAAGCACCAGGTCCCGGTCCACATCGCCGGGGCGCACAACTTCCTGTTCCTGGCCGGCGTGGTCGCGGGGTGCTCCTCGTCGCCGGCTCGGTCGCGCTCCCGCCCGGCGTGCAGGAGGCGGGGATGCTGCTCATGGCCGTCGGCTCGTCGCTGGGCGACCACCCCGCGGCCGCTCCGCGCACGAGAACGGCTTCACCTGGGGCCCGATCGTCGAGGTGGCGGTCGATCTTCGCCGGGATCTTCGCGACGATGATCCCGGCGCTCGCGCATCCTGAACGCGCGCGGCGGCGAGCTCGGCCTCGACCGCGCCCTGGCAGTTCTTCTGGGCGAGCGGCGCCGCTCTCGTCCTTCCTCGACAACGCGCCGACCTACCTCGACCTTCGCCTCGGCCGCGAGCGGCCTGGCCGGCACCGACGCCGCGCGCCTCGAGCGAGCTCGTCGCGCCACGCGCGCGGCGCCGAGCTGCTCGCTGGCGGTCTCGCTCGGCTCGGTCTTCATGGGCGCGAACACGTACATCGGCAACGGCCCGAACTTCATGGTGAAGGCCATCGCCGAGCAGTCGGGCGTGCGGATGCCGAGCTTCTTCGGCTACATGGCCTACAGCGGCGCCATCCTCCTGCCGATCTTCGCCGCGGTGACCTGGCTCTTCCTCGTGTGACCGCGGCCGGCAGGGAGCGCGCCGGCCCCCGCGTCGCGCGAGGGCAAGGGGGACCGGCGGCGCGCATGAAGCTGCGCTCTGCTCGCCGACATCCACGCGAACCTCGAGGCCCTGATGGCCGTGCCTGGCGCACGCGCGCGAGCAGCGGGCGCCGAGCGGTCACGCGTTCCTGGGCGACCTGGTCGGCTACGGCGCCGATCCCGGAGGCGGTGCTGGAGCGGGTCGCAGGAGGAGGTCGGGCGCGGGGCGCGCTGGTGATCGCAGGGCAACCACGACGCGGCCGTGCTGGACCCCGGGGTGGCGGCGGGCATGAACGAGGCCGCGCTGCGCGGCCGTCGCCTGGACCCGCGCCCGGCTGGGCGCGCGGCGAGCGCGCCTTCCTGGCCGGCCTGCCGCTCGTGGCGCGCCGGGGGGACGTCGCCTTCGTGCACGGCAGCGCCGAGGCGCCGGAGCGAGTTCCTCTACGTGACCGACCCGGTGCGGGCGGCGCGCTGCCTCGGGCGGCCTCGGGACGCCCTGGACGTCTTCGCCGGCCACGTCCACGAGCCGGTGCTCTACTACACCAGCGCGGCGAACCGGCCGCTGCCCTTCCGGCCGGTGCCGGGCGTGGCCATCCCGGTGCCGCCCCGGCGGCGCTGGCTCGCCATCGCGGGCTCGGTCGGCCAGCCGCGCGACGGGCGGCCCGGCGGCGAGCTATGCGCTCTTCGACGACGAGCGGCGCACCCTGACGTTCATCGCGTCGCCTACGACTGGCCCAGGCCGCCGCGGCCAAGGTCGCGCCGCCGGGCTGCCGAGCGGCTGGCGGCGCGTCTCGAGCAGCGGGCGAGTGACCGTGGGCGAGTCTCCCCGAGCCGCGGGACGCGGTCGTCGACGGCTTCCTGGTCGGGGAGCGGGTCCACTCCGGCGGCATGGGCGCTCGTCCACCGGGTGAGCCGGGTCGACCTGATGTTCCCGGCTCGTGATGAAGGTCCCGCGCCTCGGCCCGGGCGAGCCCGCCACCAGCGTCATCTCCTTCGAGGTGGAGCAGAACGTGCTGGCGGCGCTCGACGGCCCGCACGTGCCGCGCTTCGTGGCGGCCGGCGACCTCACCGCCCGGCCCTACCTGGTCATGGAGGAGGTGGAGGGGCGCTCGCTCTCGGAGTGGGTGGGCCGGGCGCCGCTCCCGCGCCGAGGAGGTGGCGCAGCTGGGGCTGGCGCTGGCCAGCGCGCTCGACGCGCTCCACCGCCAGGAGGCCATCCACCTCGACCTCAAGCCCTCGAACGTGCATCATCCGGCCGGACGGGACGGCGGTGCTCATCGACTTCGGGCTGGCGCACCACGCCCACTATCCCGGACCTCCTGGCGGAGGAGTACCGGCGCCCCATCGGCTCCGCCCCGTACCTCTCGCCCGAGCAGGTGCGTGGGCGTCCGCAGCGATCCGCGCAGCGACCTCTTCGCCGCTGGGGGTGGTGCTCTACGAGCTCGCCACCGGCCGGCTCCCGTTCGGCTCCCCCGGGCCGAGGACGCTGCGCCGGCGGCTCTGGCGCGTCCCGGACCCCGCCGCGCGCGCTGCGTGCCCGACATCCCCGAGTGGCTGCAGGAGGTGATCCTGCACTGCCTCGAGCCGGACGCGGCCCGCCGTCCGGCCTCGGCCGCGCAGGTGGCCTTCGACCTGGCCCACCCGGAGCAGGTGCAGGTCGGGGAGCGCGGGCGCCGCACCCGCAGGGTCGGGCCGCTGGCGCTCCTGGGGCGCTGGCTCCGGGCGGCCGGCTACGTCCCCGCGCCGGTGCCGCTGCCCTCCTCGCAGGTGGCGAGCGCGCCCATCCTGCTGGTGGCCGTGGCCACGCAGCACGGCGACGAGGCCACCCTGCAGGCGCTGCGCGAGGCGGTGCGGCCGGCTGCTGGCCGCGCCGGGGCCGCACCGGCTGGCCTGCGTGACGGTGATCCGGCCCGTCTCCGAGCTGGGCGGCTCGCGCGAGGACGAGACCGCGGCCCGGCAGCGGATCCGGCACCTGGCCGTGCTCCGGGACTGGGCCGAGCCGCTGCGGCCTCGCCACGGGTCAGGCCTCCTTCCACGTGCTCGAGGCCACCGAGCCGGCCGAGGCGCTCCTCGACCTTCGCGCGCGCAGAACCGCGTCGATCACATCGTGATCGGCGCGCCGGCGCGGGACATCCCGCTGCGCGGGGTCCTGCGGCACGGTGGCGACCCAGGTCGCGATCGAGGCGCCCTGCACGGTGACGCTGGTGCGACCGTTGCCGGGCCGCTGAGGACGGCAGGCGCCGTTCGAGGCGGGCCCGTCGCCCGGCGCCGCCGGACGGTGAAAGGACGGGGCCGGGCACGCAGCGCGCGCCCGACCCGGGTCCTTCACCCGGCTCGGCAGCCGGTAAGGAGCGGCCGGGCACAGTTCGCTTCGCGAGCTGTGCCTCGGCCGGATGTTGGACGCCGGCCAGCCGGCAAGCCTCGTGGTGGATGTCGCGGTCCTTGGTCTCGGGCAGGAAGAGCAGTGCCGATGCACCGCGGTCATCAGCGCGATCACGATCGGGTACCAGAGGCCGTAGTAGATGTCGCCGGTGGCCGCCACCATGGCGAAGGAGATGGTGGGCAGGAAGCCGCCGAACCAGCCGTTGCCGATGTGGTAGGGCAGGGACATCGAGGTGTAGCGGATGCGGGTCGGGAACAGCTCCACCAGCCAGGCGGCGATCGGGCCGTACACCATGGTCACGTAGATGCACCAGGATGGTGAGCAGGACGCCACCATCGGCTCGTAGTTGACCTGCGCCATGTCCGCCTTGGCGGGATAGCCGGCCGCGGTCACGGCGCCGCCGAGCGTCCTTGTCGAAGGCGGCCGCTGCGCCTTGAAGTCGGCCGCGGGCGAGCGCGTTGCCCGTCGAAGCTCGGGCACGACGGCCTCGCCGATGCTTGATGCTGGCGACGGTGCCCGGCCGGCGCCTCCTCGTTGCTGGTAGGGCACGCCGCGCCTTGGCCAGGTAGCGCCTTGGCGACGTCGCAGGACGCTGGTGAACTTCGGCCTTGCCGACGGGATCGAACTGGAAGCAGCAGTCGGCCGGGTCGGCCACCACCGTCACCGGCGCTGGTCTCCTGCGCCGCGCTCGAGGGCCGGGTTGGCGTAGCTGGGTGAGGCCCTTGAAGATCGGGAAGTAGGTGAGCGCGGCCAGCAGGCAGCCGGCCATGATGATCGGCTTGCGGCCGATCTTGTCCGACAGCGCAGCCGAAGACGACGAAGAACGGCGTGCCGAGCAGCGAGCGACGGCGGCGATCATGAAGTTGCGCCGCGGTCGGCGTCGACCTTCAGCGTCTGCTGCAGGAAGAACAGGGCGTAGAACTGGCCCGTGTACCAGACCACCGCCTGGCCGGCCGACGCCGCCGAACAGCGCCAGCAGCACGATCTTGCAGGTTGCCCCAGCTGGCGGAAGGACTCGGTCAGCGGCGCCTTGGAGGCCTTGCCCTCCTCCTTCATCTGCTGGAACACCGGCGACTCGTTCAGCTGGAGCCGGATGCAGACCGAGACGGCGAGCAGGACGATCGAGAGCAGGAACGGGATGCGCCAGCCCCAGGTCTCGAAGGCCTCGGTCGCCGAGGCCGGTGCGCGCGCGCCGAGGATCACCAGCAGCGAGAGGAACAGGCCCAGCGTGGCGGTGGTCTGGATCCAGCTGGTGTAGAAGCCGCGCCTGCCCGGGCGGCGCGTGCTCGGCCACGTAGGTGGCCGCGCCGCCGTACTCGCCGCCCAGCGCCAGGCCCTGCAGCAGGCGCAGCGCGATCAGGATGACCGGCGCCGCCACGCCGATGGTGGCGTAGCTCGGCAGCAGGCCGACGACGGAAGGTCGAGAGGCCCATGATCAGGATGGTGACGAGGAAGGTGTACTTGCGGCCGATCAGGTCGCCGAGGCGGCCGAACACCAGCGCGCCGAAGGGCCGCACGGCGAAGCCGGCGGCGAAGGCGAGCAGGGCGAAGATGAAGCCGGTCGGCTCGGTCGACGCCCGAGAAGAACTGCTTGGCTGATGATCGCGGCGAGCGAGCCGTACAGGTAGAAGTCGTACCACTCGAACACGGTGCCGAGCGACGACGCGAAGATGACCATCCGCTCTTCGCTGGTAATGCCTGCTCTCGGGGGCGGTGTGGACTGCACCTTCGTCACAGGCGAGGGGACTGAAGCCATTCGTGTGCCTCCAGATGGGATTCGGTTCGCGGGGGCGCTGCGAAAAATTTGCTAGCACGCTTTGCGCGAGACGCACAAGGTGCTTGGCGCGAATACTGCGCGCAATCCATGCGTGACATTCCGTACCCGAAGTGCGCGTCCGCCGGTCTGGACGTCGCCGAAGATTCAAGCCCAACACTCGGTAATTTAAGAAGTTAGTTGCTAGTCACGATCCGTGACGTCGCGACGGCGCCGACCCCGGATCTCGCCTTCGAGCCGGGCGCAGTTTTTTTGGCATACGCCTGATTTGGGGGTCGCGCTTGACCGACCCACGGGGTTCTGCCAGCGGCGATCCGCCCGGCGTCTCGGCCAACGTTCGGATCAGGCGCGGTCGGCCAGTCCGCCTGATCCACCGGACGAGGGACGTCCGGAGGAGCGGACGCCGGGGCGGCGACGCGCGGGAGGTGCGCGTTCCTGTCGGTGATCGCACGACTCGGGTATCGTCTTGGCCACCTCGTCCGGATCGTCGCCGCGCCCGGAAACCCGGCGTCCAGGGGACCCGCATGACCAGGGAGCAGCAGCGCGCCTACTGGAGACACACCCTGCGCACCGGCGCGGTCCTGCTCGCGATCTGGTTCGCGGTCTCCTTCCTGGCCGGCATCGTGCTCGCCGATCCGCTCGACCGGCTCTGGATCGGCGGGTTCCCGCTGGGCTTCTGGTTCGCCAACCAGGGAGCGGAGCTCGCCTTCGTCCTGCTGGTCTTCATCTACGTGAGGCGGATGAACCGCCTCGACCGGGAGTTCGGCGTGTACGAGCCGTAGGCGCCGAGCGCCGGCGGGAGGGGTCTTGGGCATCCTCGGTTGGACGTGGCTCATCGTCGGCGCGTCGTTCGCCCTGTACCTGGCGGCCGCCGTGTGGGGGCGGGCGCGTTCGGCCAACGACTTCTACGTGGCCGATCGGCGCGTCCACCCCGTCCTGAACGGCATGGCCACCGGCGCGGAGTGGATGTCGGCGGCGTCGTTCCTCTCCATGGCCGGCCTCGTCTCCTTCGCCGGCCGCGACGGCTCCGCCTACCTGATGGGCTGGACGGGCGGCTACGTCCTGCTGGCGATCCTCCTCGCGCCCTACCTGCGGAAGTACGGGAAGTACACGGTCCCGCAGTTCATCGGGGATCGGTACTACTCGGGGGGCGCCCGGGTGGTGGCGCTGCTGTGCGCGGTCCTGGTGTCCTTCACCTACGTCGTGGGCCAGATGCGCGGCGTGGGGATCGTCTTCGCGCGCTTCCTCGACACCTCCGTCGAGCGCGGCGTGCTGGCCGGCATGGTGGTCGTGTTCGTGTACGCGGGCCTGGGCGGGATGCGCGGCACCATCTACGCGCAGGTAGCGCAGTACGCCATGCTCATCGTCGCGTACCTCGTGCCCGCCGGGCTGGTCTCGGCGTGGCTGACCGGGAACCCCATCCCACAGCTCGGCCTCGGGTCGACCCTGGGCGCGCGGGGGGCCGGCGCTGCTGGGCGCCCGCGAGGGGGAGCACCTGCTGGTCGCGCTCGACCGGCTCACGGCCGACCTCGGCTTCGAATCGGTACACGGCCGGCGCGGCGCCGCGGCTCGACGTGTTCATGATCACGCTCGCCCTGATGGCGGGCACCGCCGGCCTGCCGCACATCATCAGCCGGTTCTTCACGGTCCCGAAGATCCGCGACGCGCGCGCCTCGGCCGGCTGGGCCCTGGTGTTCATCGGCCTGCTCTACACGGCCGCGCCGGCGGTGGCCGCCTTCGCGCGGGCCGGGCTACCTCGCGACCGTGCACGGCGAAGCCGCACGCCGCCGCGCCCGCCTGGCTCCAGGGCTGGGAGGCGCGCCACCTCGCCACCTTCGCCGACCGGAACGGCGACGGGGTGATGCAGCTCTCGGGCGACCCCGGCTCGAACGAGGTGAGCGTCGACTCGGACGTCATGGTGCTCGCGGCCCCGGAGATGATGGGGCTCGACGCGCTGGGTGGTCGCGCTGGTCGCGGCAGGCGCGCTGGCCGCGGCGATCTCCTCGGCGGCCGGGCTCCTGCTGGTGATCGCGGCGCCATCTCGCACGATCTGCTGAAGGGGCTGGTCGCCCCGCGCCTGTCCGAGCGCGCCGAGCTGTGGTGGGCGCGGGGAGTGGTCGGCGCGGCCGTCCTGGTGGCCGGGTGGTTCGGCGTCCACCCTCCCGCTCGCGTCGCGCAGGTGGTGGCTTACGCCTTCGGGCTCGCGGCCTCCTCCTTCTTCCCGGCCCTCGTGCTGGGCATCTTCTGGAAGCGGGCCACGCGGGAGGGCGCGATGGCCGGGATGATCTCCGGCGTGGCGCTCACGGGGACGTACATCGGGTGGTGCTCGCTCGCGAGCCCCGGCCTGGGCCCCCGGGGGTGGCTCGGGATCTCGCCGGAGGGCATCGGCGCCGTCGGCATGCTCGTCAACTTCGCGGTGACGGTCGCGGTGTCGCTCGCCACGCGCGCGCCGCCGCGGTCCGTCCAGGACCTGGTGGAGGGGCTGCGCTTCCCGAAGGAGTCCGAGGATGCGGCGGCGCCCCGCGCGGTCGAGGGGAGGCGGTAGCGGCGTCGGGGCACGTATCCGGGGGAGCGCATGGCCGCCATCGACCCCGTCGCGTTCGTCCGGGCGACCCCGCCCTTCGACGCGCTGCCCGCGGAGCTGTTCGAGCGCGCGGCCGCGCGCGCTGGAGGTCGTCTACCACCCGGCCGGCAGCGCCGCTGGTGCGCGCCGGCGGCGAGCCGCTCGGCCACCTGTTCGTGATCCGCAAGGGCTCGGTCCGGCTCGAGCGCGACGGCCAGACCCTGCAGCTGCTCGAGGAGGGCGAGGTCTTCGGCTACACCTCGCTCCTCACCGGGGAGGCCACGCTGGACGTGGTGGTGGAGGACGAGCTGGTCGCGTACCGCCTGCCGGCGGCGGTGTTCCGGGAGTTGCTCGCCGACGCGCGCTTCGCCGGCCACTTCGCGGGCGGGCTGGGCGCGCGGCTCCGGGCGAGCCTCGCGCAGCCGCCGCCGGTCCGGTTCCACGCTCGACCTCTCGCTCGAGGCGCGCCAGCTGCTGCGCCGGCCGGCCGTCTGGGTGGGCGCGGAGGCGACCGTGGGGGAGGCGGCGCGGCTCATGCGCGAGGAGCGGATCTCCTCGGTGCTGGTGCGGACCGAGCCGCCCGGGATCGTCACCGACCGCGACTTCCGCAACCGGGTGCTGGCGGCCGGGCTCGGCCCCGCCACCCCGCTCGCCCGCGTCGTCTCGCCGGCCGCTCCGGACCGTGCCCGTCGGCGGCGCCGGTCCACGAGGCCTGGACCGCGCTGCTCGAGGCGGGCGTCCACCACCTGCCGGTCGAGCGCGACGGCGAGCTGCTCGGCGTGCTCACCGCCTCGGACCTGCTCAAGTCGAGCGCGCAGGGGCCGGTGGCGGTGCTGCGCCGGGTGGAGCGGCTGGCCTCGCGCGAGGCGCTCCCCGGCTACGCCGACAAGGTCGCCGAGATGGTCTCGGTCGCTGCTCGCCGGAGGGCTGGCCGCCGCCCGTGATCGCCGGGCTGGTGGCGCGGCTCAACGACGCGCTGGTGCGGCGGCTCCTCGCCTGGGCCGAGGCGGACCTCGGGCCGCCCGCCCGCGCCCTACGCCTGGCTGGCGCTCGGGTCGGAGGGGCGCATGGAGCAGACGCTCCTCACCGACCAGGACAACGCGCTCGCCTACGACGACGCGGGGGCGGGGCACGCGGACTGGTACGCCGGCGCTGGCCGAGCTGGTGAACGGCGACCTCGAGGCGGCGGGGTTCCCGCCCTGCCGCGGCGGATCACATGGCGCGCCGCTGGCGCGGGCCGCTCTCGGAGTGGACCGCGCGGCTTCGCAGCGCTGCGTCGACGAGCCGCGCCCGCACGACGCCGCGCTCTTCTTCGACTTCCGCCGGGTCGGCGGGCGCGCTCGGGCTCGAGCCGCTCGAGGCGGTGGTGGCCCGCGCCTCCCGCGCGGCCGCTCTTCCTGCGCTTCCTGGCGCGCGAGGCGCTCTCCTTCGTGCCCCCCGGCACGCTGCTCCTGCGCCGCGACCTCGACGGTCGACCTCAAGCGCCACGGGATCACCCCGGTGGTCTTCCTGGCGCGCTGCTACGGGCTCGAGGTCGGCGCGCCCGCGCGCGCGACCATCGGCCGGCTGGAGGCGGCCGCCCGCGCCGGGCTGATGGGGGAGGAGGCCTTCGCGAGCGTGAGCGAGGCGTACCGCTTCCTGCTCGGGCTGCGGCTCCGGAACCAGCTCCGCGCCCTCGAGGCCGGCCGGCCGCCGGTGGACGAGGTGGCGCTCGACGCGCTCTCGGCGCTGGAGCGGAGCCGCCTCAAGGAGGCGTTCCGGGCGGTCAGGCGGCTGGCAGGAGAAGGCGTCGTACCACTACCAGACGGACTTCCTGTGACATGGCGCGTGACGATCGAGCCCGTCGCGTACCTGCGATCGCTGCCGCCCTTCGACGGGCTGCCGGGGCCGGCCTTCGAGGCGGCGGCGGCCGCGCTCGAGGTGGGCTTCCATCCGGCCGGGACCCGGCTCGCGACGGCGGGCGGCGAGCCGCTCCGCCACCTGTACGTCATCCGCCGCGGCGCGGTGCGCCTCGAGCACGACGGCCAGACCGTGCAGGTGCTCGAGGAGGGCGAGGCCTTCGGGTACACCTCGCTGCTCACCCACGAGGCGGCCTTCGACGTGGTGGTGGAGGACGACCTCCTGGCCTACCGGCTGCCGGGCGCGCGCTTCGAGGACCTCCTCGCCGACGCCCGGTTCGCGGCCCACTTCGCGGCGGGCCTGGGGGAGCGGCTCAGGGCGAGCCTCGAGCACTCGCGCGTGGCCACCTTCCGCCAGGACCTGGCCGGCCCGGTGAGCCGGCTGGTGCGGCGGCCGCCGGCCTGGATCGATCTGGACCGCACGGTCGGCGACGCGGCCGTGGTCATGCGCGACGAGCGGATCTCCTCGGTGCTGGTCCGCGCCGAGCCCCCCGGGATCGTCACCGATCGCGACTTCCGCAACCGCGTCCTGGCCGCCGATCTCGGGCCCGAGACGCCGCTCGCGGAGATCCTGTCGCGCCCGCTGCGCACCGTGCCGGTCGACACGCCCATCCACGACGCCTGGACGGCGCTGCTCGACGCCGGCGTGCACCACCTGCCCGTCGAGCGCGGCGGGGAGATCGTCGGCGTCGTCACCTCCACCGACCTGCTCCGCTGCACGGCCGAGGGGCCGCTGGCGGTGCTGCGCACCATCGAGCGGCTCGGGGGGCGGGACGCGCTCCCCGGCTACGCCGATCGCGTCGCCGAGATGACCTCGGCCCTGCTGGACGGCGGCCTCGGGGTGATCGCCATCGCCGGGCTGGTGGCCCGGCTCAACGACGCCGTGCTGCGGCGGCTGCTCGCCTGGGCGGAGTCGGATCTCGGGCCGCCGCCCGCCCCGTACGCCTGGATGGCGTTCGGCTCCGAGGGGCGGATGGAGCAGGTCCTGCTCACCGACCAGGACAACGCCCTCGTCTACGCGGACGCCGGCGCGGCGCGCCGGGACTACTGGGCGGCGCTGGCGGAGCGGGTCAACGACGACCTCGAGGCCGCCGGGTTCCCCCGTTGCCCGGGCGGCTACATGGCGCGCAGGTGGCACGGGACGCTCACCGAGTGGACCCACCGGTTCCACGGCTGGATCGACGCGCCGAGCCCGCAGGCGCTCCTCGACGCCTCGATCTTCTTCGACTTCCGGCGGGTGGGCGGCGAGGTGCCGCTCGACGCCCTCGAGGCCGAGGCGCAGCAGGCGGTCCACCGGCCGGTCTTCCTCCGGTTCCTGGCCCGGTCGGCGCTGGAGTTCAAGCCGCCCCCGGCGCTGCTCCTGCGGCTGCGCGGGGCGCCGGCGGTCGACCTGAAGCTGCAGGCGATCTCGCCCATCGTCTTCCTGGCCCGCTGCTACGGGCTGGAGGCGGGGACGAGCGCGCGGGCGACGCTCGATCGGCTCGAGGCGGCGCGCCGGGCGGGCCTGCTCGACGAGGAGGTCTCGGACCTGGTGGCGGACGCCTACCGGTTCCTGCTGTCCCTCCGGCTGCGGCTGCAGCTCCGCGCGGTGGCGGAGGGACGCCCCGCCACCCACCGGGTGATCCTCCCCGAGCTCGATCCGGTCGAGCGCGCCCGGCTCAAGGACGCGTTCCGCGCCGTGAAGCGCTTCCAGGAGAGCGCCGCGCTCCACTACCGGACAGACTTTTGAGCGGGGCGTGCCGGCGTCTTCTCAACGGGGCGTGCCGCCCCGCCCCGCCGGCGAAGCCGTCGGGGCCCCACCCCGGCTGCGCGGGGCCCGTGACCGCTCGCGCCCGCCTTCGCGGGCGCGCGAGCGGTCCCCGCGGTGAGGGGCTTCGCCCCTCCCCCGCTGCGCGGGGGCCCCCTCCCCACTCTCGAGTTCGCCAATTGCGCCCGGGCGTCTAGGATTCGGCCGTGCTCTTCTCGTCGCCTGCCTGGGACTCCGTCGTCTACTGGGCGCTCGACCTCGAGACGGGGGGGCTCGACCCACGGACCGACGCCATCCTGGCGGTGGGGATGCTGCCCATCCGCGAGCGGACCGTCCGGCTCGGCGAGGCCTACTCCACCCTGGTGCGGCCCGACGAGGGCGAGAGCGTGACCCCGGCGTCGATCACCGCCCACCAGCTGGTGTGGGGCGAGGTCCGGTCGGCCCCGCCGCTCGGGGAGGTGGTCCCGGAGATCGACGCGCGGCTCCGGCAGGGCGTGCTCCTCGTCCACCACCGCGCCCTCGACCTCCGGTTCCTCCAGCGGGCCTTCCGCCGGGTGGGCGTGCGCTGGCCCAGGCCGCGGGTGGTCGACACGGTCGAGCTGCTGCTCAGGTCCTCCCGCCGGGCGCGCCGGTTCCGGCCCGAATCTGCCCGACGACCCGCCCCCGCTGAACCTCTCGCAGGCGCGCCGCCTCCGCGGCCTCCCCGACTACCAGGCGCACGACGCGCTCACCGACGCGCTCGCCACCGCCGAGCTGTTCCTGGTGCTCAGGGAGGAGCTCCGGGCGAAGCGGCTGCGGGAGCTCGTCTGAGCCTGCCGGCCAGGGCCGCCCCCGCCACCAGCAGCGCCGCCTCCACCGCGGCGGCCCAGCCGAACAGCGGGGCCACCGAGCCGTAACGATCGTAGCCGGCGCCGGAGAGCGCGTAGCCGGCGCCGTTACCGATCCCGAACACGACCGCGGTGAAGAGCGCCTGGCCGGTGGCGCGGAGCGACGGCGGCACCAGCGCCGCCATGGCCTTCATGGCGCAGCCCCAGAACAGCCCGAAGGTGAGGCCGTGCAGCACCTGGAGCCCCACGATCGCGACCGCGCCCCCGGCGCGCGCGAGGAGCGCCCAGCGCAGCGCCGAGCCGAGGAAGGCCACGCCGAAGAGGGCCGGGAGCGGCAGCCGCCGCTCGAGCCTCGGGAAGGCGAGCAGCACGGCGATCTCGGCCGCGACGCCGACCGCCATCCCGGCCCCGGTCACGTCGGCCGGCAGGCCGAGGTCGCGGACGTGGACGCCGAAGAGCAGGTGGAACGGGGCGCAGGCGGCCCAGTGCACCGCGCAGGCGGCGAGGAGGAGCGGCAGCGCCGGCGTGCGGAGCAGCGCCAGCATGTCGCGCGGGCCGGGGCGGGCGGCCGGCGCGGGCGCGCGCGGCAGCCGGCGGGCCGCCAGCGCGTACCCGATCACCAGGAGCGAGACGAGCGCCGGCACCAGCGGATCGCCGGCGCGGTTCCCGCGCAGGGTGAGCGCCCTCCCCACCAGGACCGAGAGGGCGATGAACCCGAGCGACCCGAACATCCGGACGCGGGCGTAGGAGCGCTCCGGGCGGAGGCGGCAGTGCTCCAGGGTCACCGAGTCGAGCAGCGGCACGAAGGCGCGATCGCCGAGCGAGACGAGCAGGATCACCACCCCGACCGCGGCCGGCGTGCGCGCGAAGGGGAGGGCCAGCGCCATCAGTCGCCGCCCAGGCGGTCGCGAGCGCGAGGGCCCGGCCGGGCGAGGCGCGGCAATCGGCGAAGGCCGCCCAGCTCATCGCCACCGCCGGCGCGAGCAGCGAGGGGATCATCTGCACGGCGCCGATCTGCTCGCCGGAGAAGCCCAGACCGCGCAGGTACGGGGCGAAGTACGGCAGGAACGCCCCGACGTTGCCGTAGTAGAGGAAGTAGAGCAGCTCGGAGTCGCGCCGCCGAGGCCATCGGTTAGACTCGCCTCTATCATGGGCGACCTCGCCGGGATGGTCCTCTGCGCCGGGCTCGGCACGCGGCTCCGGCCGCTCACCGCGCAGGTGCCCAAGCCGGCGGTGCCGGTCTGCGGCGTGCCCCTCGTCCGCTGGTCGCTCGCGCTCCTGGCCGGCGCGGGTGTGCGCCGGGCGGTGGTGAACGTGCACCACCTCCCCGAGGCCATGGCGGCCGCGGCGGCGGAGGCGGCCGCCGCGCTCGGCCTCGCCCTCACCCTCTCGCGCGAGCCGGTCATCGCCGGGACGGGCGGCGCGCTCCGCGAGGCGCGCGCGGCGCTCGACGGGGCCAGCGAGATCCTGCTCGTGAACGGCGACGTGCTGTTCGACCTCGACCTCGGGGCGGCGCTCGCCGCCCACCGCGCCTCGGGCGCGCTCGCCACCATGGTGCTCCTCCCCATGCCGGCGGGGGCGCGCTACGCCGCGGTGGAGGTGGACGCGGGCGGCGCGGTGCGGCGGATCGCGGGGGCCTTCGGGCCGGGCGGCGCCGGGCTCTCGCCCTGGCACTTCTCCGGCGTGCACGTGCTCTCGCCCGGAGCTCCTCGAGCGCGTCGGGCCGGACGCCCTTCGAGGCAGACGTGAACCGCCACGTCTACCCGCCGCTCATGGCCTCCGGCGCGGTGCGAGGCTTCGTCGCCTCCGGCTACTGGAACGACCTCGGCACCCCGGCGCGCTACCTCGAGGCGAACCGCGACGTGCTGGCCGGCCGGGTTCCGTCCGCGCGCTTCCCCGGCGCGGATCCCTTCGCCGCGACACGCGAGCTCGGGCCGGGCGTGCGCGCCGCCCCCGGCGCCCGGATCGATCCCGGGGCGCGGCTCATGGGGCCGGCCCTCGTCGGCGCGGGCGCCGAGATCGCCGCCGGCGCCGAGGTCGGGCCGGAGGCGGTGGTGGCCGCCGGGTGCCGGATCCCCGCGGGCGCGGTGCTCCGCCGGGCGGTGGCCTGGGAGGGGACCGCGCTCTTGCCGGGCGAGGTGGTGGAGGACGCGATCGCGGCCGGAGCGGACCGGGTGCTGGGGGGGAGCTAATTCGAGATCAACCTCGCTCCGTTCGTGCCGAGCTTAGCGACCGCGCAGCGGGCGCGGAGTCGAGGCACTAGCGTGGTGGGTAGCCGGTAGGGAGCGGCCGGGGCACTTGGCTTCGGACAGCCGGTGAGGAGCGGCCGGGCACACTTCGCTACGCGAACTGTGCCTCGGCCGGAGGTTGGAAGGCCGGCTGGCTATATCTGCGCCATCACCAGCACGCAGGTGATGTTGTCGGTGCCGCCGGCCAGGTTGGCGGCGTCCACCAGCGCCTGCGCGGCGCGGCGCGGATCGCCGTGGGCGCTCCGGACGATCTCGGCGATGCGCGCGTCCGCCACCATGCCGGTGAGGCCGTCCGAGCAGAGCAGGATCAGGTCGCCCGCCTCGAGCGGCTGGCGGACCAGGTCCACCTCGACCTCCGGGTCCATGCCGAGCGCCCGCACGATCACGTTCTTGTGCGGGAAGGCCTCGATCTCCTCCGCCGTGAGCTGGCGCGAGCGCCGGTAGTCGTTCAGGAGCGAGTGATCCTCGGTGAGCTGGCGCAGGGCGCCGCCGCGGAGGAGGTAGGCCCGGCTGTCGCCGACATGCGCGATCAAGGCGCACCCGTCATCCCTGGGGAACAGGGCGGCCACCAGCGTCGTCCCCATCCCGTGGAGCCGCTCGTCGGTCAGGGCGCGCTCGTGGATGCGGAGGTTCGCGACCTTCACCCCGGTGAGGAGCCGGTTCTCGTCGTAGGTGCGGGCCGGGTCGATGGGGTACGGCCAGGTGGCCTCGTCGTCCGCGCCGGTGGTCCGGAAGAACTCCGCCATCTCCTCGACGGCGAGCCGCGCCGCCACCTCGCCGGAGGCGTGCCCGCCCATGCCGTCGGCGACGCAGTAGAGCTGCTCCTCCGGCAGGAGGAGGAAGGCGTCCTCGTTGTGGGCTCGCTTGCGTCCGACGTCGCTGGTGCCGGCGTGGCTGAGGCGCATGTTGGGACGCGAAGGTTAGCGGCCGCTCCGGCGGGGGTCAAACCGCCGGCCCGCCCGCCTCACGGGATCACGATCTCGACGCCCGGGCCGGTCGAGACCCGGACCCGGCGCGCCGGCCCGTACAGGTCGCCGTCCAGGGTGAAGCGGAGCCCCTCCGCCTCGAGCCGCAGGTCGCGGGCGACCTCGTCCTGCGCGTGGCGCCGGCGCCAGGGCCGCCCGGCCCGGATCCGTGGGAGGGCGAGGGCAATCTGCAGCGGCGTGGCGGTGACGCCGACCGCGTGGAACGAGCCGGGCTGCTCGGCGCAGCGGTGGAACACCTTGAACCCGAACCCGAGGTCCGGGGTGGTGCCGGCCAGGACGCCGAGGTAGCTCGCGTCCGGCCACTCGTCGCCGTCGGTCGAGACGCGGACCGGCTCGCGGCGCGTGAGCGCGCGGGCGAGCTCCCCCCGGACGAGCGCGGACCCCACCGCGCGCGCGAGGAGCGCCGCCGCGGTCAGCGGCGAGGGCTGGCCGGCCGCGTAGTACGCCTCGAGGAAGGTCACCACCACCCCGGTCCCGAAGATGAAGCCGTGGCGCGGGGCGCCGCCGTCCGCCTCGACCGCCAGGAGGTCCCGGGAGACGGTCCGGAGCGGGAGCCCCTGCCGCCGCCGCGCCAGCACCTCGCGGAGGACGCGCTCGGGGGTCCCGCGGATCCCGTGGCCGTGCGCCACCGTGTTCATGGTGCCGGCCCGGAGCAGCAGGAGCCGCGGCAGCGGCTCGGCCGGCGCGGCGCGCGCGAACGCGGTGAGCACCACCTGGCCCGTCCCGTCGCCGCCGGCGATCCCGAGCACGTCGATCCGCGCCGCGCGGAGCCGCTCGACCGCGCGCTCGAGCTGGTCGGGCGTGGAGGCCTCCAGCACCTCGCCGTCGTGGCCGAGCAGGTCGCGGAGCCGGCGCGCGAGCCCGGGCTGGCGGCGGTTGCGCCGCGACAGCGGGTTGTTCACGATGCCGATGCCACCCATGCCGGCCCGAATCTGAGGCGCGGGCGTCCCGCGGTCAAACTCAAAAGCTGCGCCTCTTCGGCGCAGGGCCAAGCGACGGTCCGCCATGCGCGCTCGTCGGTCCCGGCAGCGCTGGTCGGGGCCCCACCCCTGCCGCGCGCGGATCACCGCGCGGGCGCGGCTCCGCCGCGTTGTTCACGAATCGTGCTCGGCCGTCTAAGATGGCCCACCGATGCGCTTGCTCTCCGAGCCGGGCGATCTCGCCCGGACGCCGCTGGCCGCCGTGCTGCTCGAGGCGCTGAACCTCCGGGCGAGCGGCGTGCTGGAGATCCAGGACCGCGGCAGCAGGTCCAGGCTCTGGTTTCACGAGGGACGGCCGGTCGGCGCGCAGGTGGTGGCCGGGTTCCGGCCGCTCGGGATCGCGCTCCTCCAGGCCGGCCGGATCGACGTGGAGGCCCTCTCGCGCAGCCTCTCGATCATGGCGGAGACCGGCCGGGCCCAGGGCGAGATCCTGGTCGAGCTCGGCTGCGTGTCGCGCGAGGAGGTGGACCGCGCGCTCGCCGAGCAGCAGTCGAAGTACCTCTCCCGCATCGTCGCGCTGCAGTCCGGGGCCTTCCGCTTCGACGCCGCGGCCGAGGTGCCCGCCTGGACCCGCGGCAGCGGGCTCCCGCCGCTCCGGCCGGTGGTGGACGCGCTCGCGCGACCGGAGGCGGACCCGCTGGTGGTCGAGGCGCTCCGGCGGGTGGCCTCGGAGGGCGTCCGGCTCGCGGCCGGCTACCGCGCGGCGGAGGCCGGGTTCGGGTGGACCGGGCCGGAGCGGGCGCTGGTCGAGCGGCTCGAGCCGGCCGCCTCGCTCGAGACCTGCCTCGGCGCGCCCGGCGTGCCGAGAGAGCGCGCCCGCGCGATGGTGGCGGCCCTCCTGCTCCTCGGCCTCGCCGCTCCGGACACCGAGACCGGCGTGCCGGCGCGGTCGCGCGAGCCCGCCGAGGCGCGCGCGAGGCGGCAGCGCCTGCTCCGCCAGGGGATGCGCAACATGGGCATCGGCCCCTTCGCGGGCGCACGCCCCGCGGCCGCACCCGCCGCGACGGCCGCGTCCCCCCCGCCCGCGGCCGCGTCCGCCGCCGCGCCCGCCGGAGCGCCCGCCGGAGCGCCGGTCGCGGGCGCGCGCCTGGTCCTCCCCGAGAGCCCGACCGAGGAGGCGCTCCGGAAGGCGCTGCTCGCCGTGGCCCCCAGGGTGCAGGAGCGAGATCTGTTCGCGCGCCTCGGCCTGCCGGACACCGCCGGGCGCGAGGACGTGCGGCGCGTCTTCCTGCAGCTGGCGCGGCGGTTCCACCCGGACCGCTTCGCCTCGCCGGCGATGCAGGACCTGACGGAGACGGTGAGGGAGCTCTTCACGGCCGTGAAGGAGGCCTACGAGGTGCTCTCCGACGACCGGCGACGGGCGGAGTACCTGGCCAGCCGGCGGGAGGGCCGCAACGGCGCCTCCGCCGACCAGTCCGAGGCGGCCCGGGTCGACTTCGCCAAGGGCGAGGCCTGCCTGCGGACGCGCGACTGGACCCGCGCGCGCGGCTTCTACGAGGCCGCGGTGCGGGCCGACCCGCGCCCGGCGCACCTCGCCGCGCTCGCCTACACCCTCCTCGCCGATCCGCGCTACCGCGACCTGGCCCGAGCGCGGGCGCTGCTCGACGACGCCACGCGCGATCCCCGCTGCGATCGCGCGCTGTACGTGGCCGGGCTCCTGGCCCGCGACGAGGGGGACGACCTGCGCGCCGAGCGGATGTTCCGGGCCGCCGCCGCGGCGAATCCCCGCGCCATCGAGCCGCCCCGCGAGCTGCGCGCGCTCGACGAGCGCAGGCGGAGCCGCCCGCGGTCGCCGCCTTGACTCCGAGGCGGATCTGCGGCCTGATTGGCGGACCACGCGGCGCAGGGAAACTCGCGGAAAGGCGGAGGCTTGGCGACGCAGGACGGGCCCCTCGACGACCGGCAGCCCCGCTCGAAGGACCGCGAGGCCAGCGTCGCCGGCAGCCTCTCGGACATGGGCGTGGCCGACCTCGTCCAGACCCTCGAGCTGGGCCGGAAGTCCGGCGTGCTCCACCTGAAGGCCGGCACCGGCGCGCGCGCGACCTGCCACTTCCGGAACGGCCGCGTGGTGGACTGCGAGCTCGGCGCCGAGCTCCAGGGCGAGGAGGCCTTCTACCGGATCCTGCGCTGGAACCAGGGCGGCTTCGCCATCGAGTTCAAGCCGGTCGAGCGCGAGGAGCGGATCCAGCTCCCGACGCAGGCGCTGCTGCTCCAGGGCATGCGCCGCATCGACGAGTGGGAGCACGCGGTCGAGCAGCTCCCGCCGCTCGATCGCACGCTCGAGGTCGACGTGGCCCGGCTGGGCGACCGTCTCGCGAAGGTCCCGGACGGCGCGAACGCGCTGCTCCGGCTCTTCGACGGGCGCCGCACGCTCGCGCAGGTCATCGAGGTCGCGCCGGGGCAGGACCGCGCGTCCGCGGACACCATCGCCAGGCTGATCGCCGACGGGATCCTGACCGACGCCGGCGCCGCCGCTCCGCGAGCGGCCGTCGCCACGCCGCCCGAGCTCGGGGTGCCCGCCGCCGCGCCGGGGCCGGGCGCGCCGGCGCCGGAGCAGGGCGGGGTGGACTGGTTCGCGGGGCCGGTCGGGCCGGAGGCGGTGATCGCCCCGGCGTCGTCGTGGATGGTCACGCCAGGTGAAGCGGGTGCGCCCCGCACCGACCTGCCCCCGAGCGAGGGCGACTGGCTCGAGCCGCCGCTCACCGCGCCTCCGGCCGCCGCCCCGCCGGTGGCGACGGCGACGGCGACCCGCGCTTCGCCGCCGCGGCCGGCGGTTCGCTTCTCCATCCCGGTGCCGCCCCCCGGGACGCTCCCGCCGCCCCCCTCCGTCGCGGAGACGCTGGCGCGCTACCGGGTGCCGCCGCGGTCGACCGCGCCTGCCGCGCCCGCCCCGGCGGCGGCCGCGTCGACCCCGGCGCCGGCCGCGTCGGTCCCGGAGCTGGTCGCGCCGGTCCCGGACCGGGTGGCGGCGGAGCCGGACCAGGCCGCGCCAGCGCCGGAGCGGAGCGCGCCCGTGGCGGCGCCACCCTCCGAGGCGAGGCCTGCCGCTCGGGCCGCGGGGCGGTCGATCCGAGAGCGCCTCGAGCCGGGCTCGCTGCCGCTCCACCTGGAGGCGCCGCCGGAGGCCTCGCGCCCGCCGGCGGCCCCGAGGCGCTCGGCGGTGCCCTACCTGGCGATCGGCGCGCTCGTGATCGCCGCCATCGCCGCCGGGACCGTCCTCCTGCGCCGTCCGTCGCTCGACGCACGGAAGCCGGCCTCGGCGCCCGCGCCCGAGGAGGCCAGGGTCAATCCCGCGCCGGCGCCAGCTCCGGCGGACGTTCCACGGCAGGCGCCGGCGGCCGCTCCGGCCGAGGTGGCCGCGTCGCCCGCCGCCCCGGCCGTCGAGCCGTCCGCGTCCCCGTCGAGGGCCAATCCTCCAGCGGTCGCCGCCCTGCCGGCGGCCGCGGCCGCCGCCCCGCAGCCGAAGGTCGAGCCCGCGCCGAAGGCCGAGGTGGAGGACGCGGCGAGGCTGCTCGCGACGGCCGACCAGCGATACGCGGCCGGGCGCTACGCCGAGGCCATCACCGCCTACCGTCGCGCCATCGCCCTCGAGCCCACCGCGGCCGCGCGCGTCGCGCTCGCCCGCGCGCTCTACGACGCCCACCGCGACGCCGAGGCGATGCGCGAGCTCGACCGGGTGATCGGCGCGAACCCGCGCGAGGCGAGCGCGTGGCTCCTCCGCGGCGACATCCACCAGGGCGAGGGGCGCTCGGACAAGGCGCGCGAGGCGTACCAGCGCTACCTCGAGATCGAGCCGGACGGAGAGCAGGCGCGCGTGGTCCGGACCATCCTCGGGCGCGATCCGTAGCCGGGCGCCGGGAAGGCTCGCGCGCGGGGCGCGCCCGGGTTAGTTTCCGCCGTCGCGCGGAGACCTGCCTGACCCGGATACTTGCCATCGAGACGTCCTGCGACGAGACCGCCGCCGCCGTGGTCGAGGACGGCCTGCGCGCGCTGTCGGACGTGGTCTCGACGCAGATCGACATCCACCGGCGGTGGGGCGGGGTGGTGCCCGAGCTGGCCAGCCGCAACCACGTGGTGCAGGTGATGCCGGTGGTGGACGAGGCGCTGGTCCGCGCCGGGATCCGCCCGGAGGAGCTCGACGGCGTGGCGGTGACGAGCGGCCCGGGGCTGGTCGGCGCGCTGCTGGTGGGGGTCCAGGCGGCCAAGGCGCTGGCGCTGGCGTGGGGAAAGCCGCTGGTCGGCGTGAACCACCTGGAGGGCCACCTGGTGGCGGCCTTCCTGGCCGACCCGCCCCCGAGCTTCCCGTACCTCGGCCTGGTGGTCTCGGGCGGACACACCTCGCTCTACGCGGCGCACGCGTTCGGCGACTACCGGCTGCTCGGCCACACGCGCGACGACGCCGCCGGCGAGGCCTTCGACAAGGGGGCCAAGCTCCTCGGCCTCCCGTACCCGGGCGGCGTCGCGATCGATCGGCTTGCGAAGGAGGGCGATCCCGCCGCCCACCGCTTCCCGAAGGCGATCGTGAAGGGGGCCGACCTCGACTTCAGCTTCTCCGGCCTCAAGACCGCGCTCCTCCACCACGTGCGCAAGCACGGCGTGCCGGAGGGGAGGGCGCTCGCCGATCTGTGCGCCAGCTACCAGGAGGCCATCGTGCGCGCCCTGGTCGAGAAGGCGTTCCGGGCCGCGCGCCGGCTCCAGTTCGAGCGGATGGTCCTCTCCGGCGGCGTGGCCGCCAACAGCCGCCTCCGCGCGGCGGTGACGGCGAAGGCCGCCGAGTACGAGGGCATGCGCGTGTTCCTGCCGCCGCCGCGTCTCTGCACCGACAACGCCGCGATGATCGGGGTGGCCGGCACGCACGCGCTCCTCCGCGGCGAGCGCGCCGGCCTCGACCTCAACGCCGATCCCGCCTGGCGGCTCTGATCACAAGGGAGCTGCGCCGGCGCCCCGGCGGGCTCGCTTCGCTCGCCTGTTCGCGCGACAGGATCGGTCGTCCAGCGGTCTGCCGAGACGACGAGGCCCCCCGCGCGTGCGCGCGGGAGGCCTCCTCACGATCCGCGACGGACCGCGCCCGGCGTCAGTGCTCGTACGTCGTGATGTCGCGCTCCTTCGTCTCGCGCAGGAAGATGCGCGCCGACCACGACGGTGATGAGCGAGACGATGATCGGGTACCAGAGGCCGTAGTAGATGTCGCCCTTCAGCGCCACGATCGCGGTGGCGGTGAGCGGCAGCATGCCGCCGAACCAGCCGTTGCCGATGTGGTACGGCAGCGACATCGACGTGTAGCGGATGCGGGTCGGGAACAGCTCGACCAGGAACGCCGCGATCGGCCCGTAGACCATGGTCACGTAGATCACCATGATGAACGAGGATGAGCAGCGTCATCGGGTAGTTGATCCTGCTCTTGTCCGGCCCGCCGCCGGGTAGCCCTGCGCCTTCAGCGCCTCCGTGATCGCGCTTGCTCGTTGAAGCCCTGCGATCTCGACGCCGCCGATCTGGTCACGACCGGCGGCCGAGCCCGGCGCGCCCGTCGAGGCTCGTCGAAGGACAGGCCCGGCTTGGTCAGGAAGTCCTTGGTCCGGTCGCAGTCGGAGAACTTGCTCCACGGGCCCGACGAAGAGGTGGAAGTTGCAGGTCGGCCTGGTCGACCGTGATCGAGATCGTGGTCCTGCCGCTGGAAGTCCTCGAGCGCCGGGTTCACGTAGTGCGTCAGCGCCCTGGAACAGCGGGAAGTAGGTGAGCGCGGCGATCAGGCAGCCGGCCAGGATGATCTTCAGGCGGCCGATCTTGTCCGACAGCCAGCCGAAGAAGACGAAGAACGGCGTGCCGAGCAGCAGCGAGGCGCCGATCAGCGTGTAGGTCGTCAGGTAGTCGAGCTTGAGCGTGATCTGCAGGAAGAACAGCGCGTAGAACTGGCCCGTGTACCAGACGACGCCCTGGCCGGCGGTCGCGCCGAGCAGCGCGAGCAGCACGTACTTGTTGTTCGGGTAGCGCAGGAAGCTGTCGGTGAGCGGCGCCTTGGAGCCCTTGCCCTCGGCCTTCATCTTCTCGAAGACCGGCGACTCGTTCAGCTTCAGCCGGATGTAGACCGAGACGCCGAGCAGGACGATCGAGACCAGGAACGGGATGCGCCAGCCCCAGGTCGGCGAACGACCTCGTCGTCCATCGTCGACGCGGCACAGCGCCGATGACGAGCAGCGCGAGGAAGAAGCCGACCGTCGCGGTGGTCTGGATCCAGCTCGTGTCGTAGCCGCGCCGGTCGTGGGCGCGAGTGCTCGGCGACGTAGGTCGCCGCGCCGCCGTACTCGCCGCCGAGCGCGAGGCCCTGCAGCAGGCGCAGCGTCACGAGGATGATCGGCGCGCACCAGCCGATGGCCTCGTAGGTCGGCAGCAGGCCGACGACGAAGGTCGAGAGGCCCATCACCACGATGGTGACGAGGAAGGTGTACTTGCGTCCGACGAGATCGCCGATGCGGCCGAAGACGAGCGCGCCGAACGGCCGGACGAGGAAGCCCGCCGCGTAGGTCGCGAAGGCCGAGAGCAGCGCCGCCGTCTCGTTCCCCTTCGGGAAGAACAGCGCCGCGAAGAACGGCGCCAGCGTCGCGTAGAGGTAGAAGTCGTACCACTCGAACACCGTGCCGACCGACGAGGCGACGATGACGAGCTTCTCCTCGCTGCGAGATCGGCGCCTTCTGCTCCACCTGCCCTGCTTGCGCTGCGAGAGCCATCTTTCGCCTCCGGGTCCGCCGCCGAGGGGATTGCGCCTGACGACTACAGGTGAGTCGATGTGGCGTAGCCGACATGTTTGTTGTGCAATGTTTTCGCGATAATTTCGCGTGCCCCTGGCGGGTCCTCCCGGAGGAGTGGCGCCAATAGGCCGAGCGAGGCCCCGGCTGTAAACCCCCTTCAGTGCCGGCCGTGTTGGGACATTGTCCTGAGTAAACCGAGGCCGTTCCCAGGGTCGACAACTCAATTGCGCCCGATTGGCGCGGACTACGGCGGATCGCGCCCGGGCGTCCGGCTGAAACCCAGGCGCGCGAGTGGAGGCCCAGGGGACGTGCCCGCGAGGGCGACGGCGAACGGCCGCTCGGGCCATACTGCACCGCGATGACCGACCGCTACCCGAGCCCGCGCGAGCTCCTCGACCGCCACGGGCTACGCGCCAAGAAGAGCTGGGGCCAGAACTTCCTCGGCGACGAGGGGATCCTCGACGACATCGCGCGCCTGGCGGCGCCGAGGGCCGGCGAGGTGGTGCTCGAGCTGGGGGCGGGGCTCGGCCACCTTACCGCCAGGCTGCTGGCACGCGGCGCGCGGGTGGTGGCCGTCGAGCGCGATCGCGACATGGCCGCGGTGCTCCGGGCCGAGCTGGGCAGCGTGCTCACGCTCCTCGAGGCGGACGCGGCGCGCCTCGACCTGGCGGGGCTGGCGCGCGAGCACGGGCGGACGCCGGAGGGCGGCGGCCCGCCACGCCTCGCGGTGGCCGGGAACCTTCCCTATCACCTGACGAGCCCGATCCTGTTCTCGATCCTGGACCAGGTGGAGCACGTCTCGCGCGCGGTGTTCCTCCTCCAGCGCGAGGTGGCGGAGCGGCTGGCGGCGCCGCCGGGCAGCCGCGACTGGGGGCTGCTCTCGGTGCTGCTCCAGCGCGAGGCGGAGGTGTCGGTGGAGCGGATCGTGCCGCGCGGCGCCTTCTGGCCGCCTCCGCAGGTGGAGAGCGCCGTCCTCTGCGCGCTCCTCCGCCCGCCGGCCGATCCGGTGGTGGACCGGGCGCGGTTTCGCCGGCTGGTGAAGGCCGGCTTCGGGCAGCGCCGCAAGACGCTGCGGAACGCGCTCGGACGGATCGCCGGGCCGGAGGTGCTGGGCGCCGCGCTCGAGGTCGCGGGCGTGGATCCGGTCCGCCGGGGGGAGACGCTCACGCTCGCGGAGTGGGCGGCGCTGGAGCGCGCCCTCGGCCCGCCGGCGGAGTGATCCCGGTACCACGACCACGGGCGCCCGTCCGCAAGACTCCCCGCCCGCCCCATCCCACCAGTCGAACGGGCGCCCGTGATGCGATCCGGAGGCTGCTAGAGCCCTCCGGTGCGCGCGGTGGCGAGGAGGAGGCTCATGTTCCTGGCCCCGTTCTCGCCCAGGTATCGACGGAAGCCGACCGGATCGAGCTTCATCGACCGGATGGTCGCCGCCACGATCACGTCGTAGCTCGCCGCGTTGGGCTTCTTCAGCTCGAGCGCGATCTTGAGGATGGCGCGGTGGAATGCCGGCTCGATGCCGGCCTCCTCCGTCCTGGCCTGCGTCCTGGCCTTCACCCCGACCCCGGTCCGGCTGCCCATCGCGCTCCTCCGTCCAATCCTGCCGCATCGCAAAGAACCAGATGACGATACGTGGCGCTGCATGCCTCGTCAAGCGAGCCATGATCCCTGGATCACGGGATACGCGATCCATTTGTCAGAGGTGCCCGCGACTCCCTCCTTGCGGGCGCGGACGCCCGCGTGGCACTCTCCCGGCTCCCCGACGACCTCTCGATGGAGCGACCCCGGTACATCGCCGTCGAAGGCCCCATCGGCGTCGGCAAGACGACGCTGGCGCAGATCCTGGCGGAGCAGCTGGGGGCGCGCCTCGTCCTCGAGCAGGCGGACGAGAACCCCTTCCTGCCGGCCTTCTACTCGGACCGCAAGAAGCACGCGTTCCAGGCGCAGCTCTTCTTCCTGCTGTCGCGCTACCAGCAGCAGCAGGCGCTCGTCCAGCAGGACCTGTTCTCCAGCTCCACGGTGTCCGACTACCTGTTCGCGAAGGACCGCATCTTCGCGGCCCTCACGCTCGAGCCGGCCGAGCTCGCGCTCTACGAGCAGGTGTACGAGCTGCTCGGGCCGCGGGTGGTCCGGCCGGACCTGGTGGTCTACCTCCAGGCGCGCACCGACGTCCTCGTCTCCCGGGTCCGCAAGCGCGGGCCGCGAGTACGAGCGCGGGATGGACGCCGACTACCTCGGGCGCGCTGTCGAAGGCCTACAACGACTTCTTCTTCCACTACGAGGACACGCCGCTGCTCGTGGTCAACACCAGCGACATCGACTTCGAGGGGAGCGCCGAGGACCTCGAGGCGCTCCTCGCCGTGATCCGGCGGCACCGCAAGGGGATGCAGCACTACGTTCCGCAGGGCTCCGGGACGTACTAGTATCGACCCGCTGCGCCAATGGGCAGGACCCGAGGCTCGGGCCTACACCGGAGGTTTCGACAGATGTCCTCGCACCCCGCCGGACCGAAGAAGCACGTCACCATCCACGAGCTGCGCCGGATGAAGGGTGCCGGCGAGCCCATCGCCATGGTCACGGCCTACGACGCGACCGCGGCCCGGCTGGTCGCCGCCGCGGGCGTCGACGCGGTGCTGGTGGGCGACTCGCTCGGCATGGTGGTGCAGGGCCACGACTCGACGCTCCCCGTCACGCTCGAGCAGATGATCTACCACTCGGCCATGGTGCGCCGCGGCCTCGCCCGCGGGGACGGCCGGGCCCACCTCGTCGGCGACATGCCCTTCGGCAGCTACCAGGCGAGCGCCGACGAGGCGGTGAAGGCCGCCATGCGGCTGGTCGCGGAGGGCGGCGCCGAGGCGGTGAAGCTCGAGGGCGGCGCCGACTTCGGCGACGTGATCCGCCGCATCGTCCGGGCCGGCGTGCCGGTGATGGGCCACATCGGCCTCACCCCGCAGTCGGTCCACAAGATGGGCGGGTACGTGGTGCAGGGGAAGGACGCGGAGAAGGCGCAGGCCATCCTGCGCGACGCCCGCGCCGCTCGAGGCGGCCGGCTGCTACGCGATGGTGCTGGAGTGCATCCCCGCCGAGCTGGCCCGGATCGTCACCGCCCAGCTGCGGATCCCCACCATCGGCATCGGCGCCGGCCCGCACTGCGACGGGCAGGTGCTGGTGCTGAACGACCTGCTCGGCCTGGACGACGCCTTCACGCCGAAGTTCGTGAAGCGCTTCGCCGAGCTGGGCGGGGCGGTGCAGCGGCGCGGTGGCCGCCTACGTGGCCGAGGTGAAGGCACGGAGCCTTCCCCGACGCCGAGCACAGCTTCCACTCGAGCGGCGTCCGGCTCGTCCCGCTGCCGACCGAGCCGGAAGAGGCCGAGGCAGCCCGACGCCATGGGCGCGCCGATCGAGCCAGCCGGCATCCAACACCCGGCCGAGGCACAGTTCGCGAAGCGAAGTGTGACCGGCCCGCCTCGCCGGCTGTGCCCGGCCCGGCCGCTCCTCACCGGCTCATGAGCGAGATGTGCCCGGCCGCTCTGCCGGCTGGCGCGATCCCGACCGCGCCGGCCCCGCAGTCGGCATCATCCTGAGGACGCCTTGAAGACCCCAGAGCTCTTCACCGACCCGGCCGCCTGGCAGGCGCGCTGCCTGGCCGCGCGCGAGGCGGGCACGCGGCTGGCGCTGGTCCCGACCATGGGCTACCTCCACGCCGGCCACGCCTCGCTCCTCGCGCGAGGCGCGCCGCCGGGCCGACGAGGGCGGCCGGCGCGGGCTCGCGCTCGCCACCATCTTCGTGAACCCGACCCAGTTCGGGCCGGGCGAGGACCTGTCGCGCTACCCGCGGGACCTCGAGCGGCGACCTCGCCACGCTGCGCCGCGGCGGGGATCGACGCGGTGCTGGCGCCGCCGGACGCCGACGCTGATGTTCGCCGCCCGGGCACCAGACCTGGGTGACGGTGGAGCGCGTCTCCCAGGGGCTCTGCGGCGGCGCGCGCCCGGGCCACTTCCGCGGCGTGGCCACCGTGGTGGCCAAGCTCCTCAACCTGACCCGCCCGCACGTCGCGCTCTTCGGCGAGAAGGACTTCCAGCAGCTGGCGGTGATCCGGGCCATGGTGCGCGACCTGGACTTCGCCGGTCGAGATCGTCGGGATGCCCATCGTCCGCGAGCCGGACGGCCTGGCGCTCTCCTCCCGCAACGCCTACCTGTCCGCCGACGAGCGCGCGCGGGCGCTCTCGCTCTCGGCCGCGCTGGGCGAGGCGCGCGACGCGGCCGCGGCGGGCGCGCGCGACGCCCGAGCCTCACGGCGCGGCGCCGCGCGCGCGGCTCGAGGCGGCCGGGCTGCGGGTCGACTACGTCGAGGTGGTCGACCCCGACACGCTCGCGCCGCGTCGACCGCGGCGGCGCCGGGGTCCGTCATGCTGCTGGCCGCCTTCGTCGGGCACGACGCGGCTCATCGACAACCCAGTGCTGCCATGAAGGGCGAAGCCAGGGCCGGCGGCGCGGCGCGCGACGACGGCGTCAAGGTGGTGGCGACGCAACCGGCGGGCCCGCTTCGACTTCCCGGTCGAGGACGGCTGGGAGGCCGGGCTGGTCCTGCACCGGCAGCGAGGTGAAGTCGCTGCGGGAGGGCAACGTGAACCTCTCCGACGCCTACGCCCAGCCGCGCGGCGAGGAGCTCTTCCTCGTGAACTGCCGCATCGGCGAGTACAAGCAGGCGGCCCACTTCGGCCACGCGCCGCTGCGCGACCGGAAGCTCCTCATGAGCCGCGCCGAGATCGACCGAAGCTCCGCGGCAAGGTCGAGCAGCGCGGCTACACGCTCGTGCCGCTCCAGCTCTACTTCAAGGCGGGGCTGGGCCAAGGTCGAGCTCGGCGCTCGCCAAGGGGCGCAACCACGACGACCGGCGCGACGCCATCGCCGAGCGGGAGTCGAGGCGCGAGATGGACCGCGCCCTGGCGCGAGGGCGCCGTCGCTGAGGGAGGCTCGCGGCCCCGCCCGGTCCCCGCGGCTGGGCCCCCGTCGCGCGCCCGCTCGTCTCGATGGGGCGTCCCTCCCGGCGGGCACGGGCGCTCTGCTAGCCTCGAACGCCCCGATGTTCGATCGGCTCACACTGGCGCACGACCTGCTCGACTGCCGCGGCAACGTGCTCGGCCGGCGGGGCACGGTCGTGTCGCCTGAGACCATCGCCGAGGCCGCGCAGCGGGCGCGCCCGACCACGCGCCGGGCGCTCGACCCGACCTCGAGGGAGGACGTGGCCGAGATGCTCGCCGAGCCGGCCTACGCGCCGCTCTTCGACCGGCCAGGCGCCCGCGCCGCGGTGGAGCGCGCGGTCGACGCGGTGCGGCTCCCGGAGCCGCTCCTCGACGAGCTCGAGGCCGCGCGCCGCGAGCAGCCCGCGCGCTACCGACACGGCCTGCTGAGCGCGGCCGTCGCGCTCCGCATCCTCCACGTGGCGGTGGGCGAGTCGCGCGAGCTCCCCGACCTGGCCGCCGCGGCGCTGCTCCACGACCTCGGCATGCGGCACGTCCCGGCCGCCCTGGTCGAGAAGCGCGAGCGGCTCGACGATCGCCGACGCGCACCGGATCGCGGCGCACCCGCTCGCTCGGCGCCTACCACCTGGCCGTGCGTGCTGGGCCCGCACCCGGCCGTCGCCGCCGCGCGGAGCCACCACTGGCGCTGCGGGCAGGGCTACCCGGGCCATGGCGTCGCCGCCGACGCGCGCCATCGAGGTGGTGGCGGTCGCGAGCGCCTTCGCCGCCCTCACCCAGCCGCGCCCGTACCGCTCGGCGCCCTTCGACGTGCGCGGCGCCGCCGACGTGCTGGTGGCGGAGGCGACGATCGGTCACGCCGACGAGAGCACCGTCCGGCTGCTCGTGCACGCGCTCCGGGGCGGGACCGGCGACCCTCGGCGGATCCGCTTCGGCGTGGTGCGCGAGGGACACGCACCAGAGGTGAACAGGCACGTCCCGGTGGCGGCGCCGCCGCGCAGCCTGGTCTGACTCAGCGCAGGCCGCAGATCTCGCGCAGCGTCTCCCAGCTGTAGATCCCGGTGGAGTGGCCGTCGGACCAGACGATCTGGATCGCGTAGCTGCCCACCGGCCGGATCTCGAGCGGGCGGATGTCCGCCGGGATGGTGGCGGGATCGAGGAGCTTGCGGCCGGTCCCCTCCTCGACGCAGCCGGCGCAGGGGCAGAGATCGCGCATGCGGGCGGCCGGGATGGTCACCTCCGGCCCGCCCGGCCAGACCACCCGGAGCGCGCCGGCGGGGGTGAGGTCGATGGCCTCGGGCGGATCGGCGTGCTGCTTCTGGAAGGACATGCGGTCGAGGAGTCCCATGACGGTCCCTTGGATGGCGCCGGGCCGGGCCGCTGTCAAGCGGAGCGGGCGAGGGTGGCGATCACCGCCGCGCGATCCACGTGCGGCGCGAGGCAGGGGCGGGCGTCGGTCGCGTACAGCTCGGAGTCGCGCAGCTCGGGCGCCAGGCGGAGGATGGCGGACGAGCGGGTGCCGTAGTCCGGGTCGCATGTGGATGCAGGTCGCGAGCCCGGCCTCGGTGCCGGCGATGGGCGCGTGCACCGTGAGCAGCGCGTGCAGGCGCGGCACCGAGGGGTCGACCGGCCAGTGCGCGCGGACCAGGTCGCCCCGCGGACAGGCGCCGTGCGCCGAGCGCTCGGTGACCACGTGCAGCCCCGGCGCGAGCGGCTCGAGCCGCGCCTCGTCGCCGTCGTACCACCAGAGGAAGGCGCCCCGCGCGTCGGCGACCACCAGGTGGAACGGGTTGAAGCGCGCCGCGTCGACGCCCGAGAGCGCCGCGCGCGCCCCGCCGGCGTCCGGGGCCGCCAGCGCGAGCGGCACGAGGTCACCGCGCGACTGGCGCTCCGGGTCCGGATACCAGGACACCGGCGCGTGGTAGTTGGTCACCGCCGCGAACAGGCCGCGCTCGGAGAGGCCGATCCAGGTGCCGCCCGCGAGGAGGTCGCGCGGCGCCGCGTACCGGACGCCACCCTGGCCGGTCGCGCACCGCCCAGCCCTCCGCGGCGCGGCCGAGCCGCTCGTCCCGGTTCGCGGCCACCACCAGCGGCCAGCGGCGATCGGCCTGGACGGCCACGGCGAGGGTGCACATGCCGCCTATCTAACACGCCGAGGGCGCGCCGCCCGCGCCGACGCCGGCGCCGAACGGTGGCTCGCGGGCGGGCGCGAGGATCAGCGCACCGCCTGCAGCGGCTCGTCGAGCGGGCGCGAGAGGCCGCGCATCAGCCCGGCCGCGGAGAGCGCGCGGGCCACGTGCGAGGCGAGCGCCACCTGGCCCAGATCGTTCAGGTGGATCGCGTCCGCGGAGTAGCGCGGGATCTCCTCGTCGGGGAAGGCGGCGCCGCCGCGGACCAGCACCGCGCCGACGCGGGCGGCCTCGGCCGCGAGGGCCGCGTCGTAGGGCGCCCGCGCCGCGCTGAGTCGCCGGCAGGGCTGCGGCGTGCAGACCACCAGCACCGCCCGGGGGAAGGCGTCGCGCAGGCCGCGGAGGACGATCGCCGCCGCGTTCCGGAAGGTCCCCGGCTGGCCCACCTCGCCGACGGGCACGCCGCGCCACACGTCGTTCGCGCCGTACATGACCACCACGGCCGCCGGCGAGTGCCGGCGCGGGAGCGCGCGGATGCGGGACTCGGCCGAGGGGACGCCGAGCGGGCCGGCGCCGTCGGTGAGCGTGGAGCCGGGCAGCCCTTCGTTCCACTCTCGCCACCCGGCCGCGCGGGCGAGGAGCGTGCTCCAGCGGCGATCGCGCGCCGTGGCGCCGGTGCCGAAGGTGGTGCTCGAGCCGAGGAAGAGCACCTCGGCGCCGGGCGCGATGGCCGGCCAGGGCTGCTCGGCGGCGGGCGCACCGGTGACGGAGGAGCAGCCTGCCTGGAGCGCCAGCAGCAGGGCGGCCCCCGCGCTCACGATCGCGCTCGTCACCCGCAGTCGCATGTCCGCCCCGCTCCGACGAGTGTAGCGCGCCGAGGGCCGGGATCGGAAATGGGACGGGCCCGCGGGACGGTTCCCGCGGGCCCGGGTGAGGCCGATGCCAGGGCGGCGCTACTTCACGCGGCGCGCGCCACGGACGCGCTCGAGCAGCATCTCCCGCTGCAGCGCGATGGACCGGGGCAGCGTCTTCCCCAGCTTGTCGAACCACTCGGCCTGCGACTCGAGCTCCTGCTCCCACTCGCCGAGGTCGATCTTGGTCGCGGCGGCGACCGCCTCCTTGGAGGCATCCAGGCCGGTGAGGTCGAGCCCGCCGGGCAGCGGGGTGTGCCCGAGCAGCGTCTCCTGGGCGGCGGCGCGGCCGCCGGCGCGGTCGAGCACCCACTTGAGGACGCGCATGTTGTCGCCGTAGCCCGGCCAGAGGAACTTGCCGTCGGCGCCCTTCCGGAACCAGTTCACCAGGAAGACCTTGGGCGGGTTCGGGATGCGCGACTGCATGTCGAGCCAGTGCTGCAGGTAGCTCCCGCCGTCGTAGCCGATGAAGGGCAGCATGGCCATCGGGTCGCGGCGGACCACGCCCACCTGGCCGGTCGCGGCCGCGGTGGTCTCCGAGCCCATGGTCGCGCCGAGGTACACGCCGTGCGTCCAGTTGAAGGCCTCGAGCACCAGCGGGACGGTGGTGGAGCGGCGGCCGCCGAAGATGATGGCCGAGATCGGCACGCCCTTCGGGTCGTCCACCAGCGGCGAGAGGGCCGGGTTGTTCCGGGCCGGCGCGGTGAAGCGGCTGTTCGGGTGCGCGGCCTTCTCGGTCGAGCCCTTCTTCCAGGGCTGGCCCTTCCAGTCGATCAGCTCGGCCGGCGCCTCGTCGTCCATGCCCTCCCACCAGATGTCGCCGCCGGCGGTGCGGGCGACGTTGGTGAAGAGGGTGTCCTTGCGGACCGAGTCCATGGCGTTCGGGTTGGTCTTCCGGTTGGTGCCCGGCGCCACGCCGAAGTAGCCGTTCTCGGGGTTCACGGCCCAGAGGCGGCCGTCCTCGCCCACCCGCATCCAGGCGATGTCGTCGCCCACCGTGCGGATCTTCCAGCCCGGGAAGGCGGCCGGCGGGATCATCATGGCGAAGTTGGTCTTGCCGCAGGCGGACGGGAAGGCGGCCGCCACGTAGGACTTCTCGCCCTGCGGGCTCTCCGCCTCGAGGATGAGCATGTGCTCGGCCAGCCAGCCCTCGTTCTTGGCGAGGTAGCTGCGCGATGCGGAGCGCCAGGCACTTCTTGCCGAGGAGGGCGTTGCCGCCGTAGCCGGAGCCCACCGACCAGATGGTGTTGTCCTGGGGGAAGTGGCAGATGAAGCGGCGGTCCGGGTTGCAGTCGGCCACCGCGTGCAGGCCGCGGTTGAACTCGTTCGACTGGCCGAGCCGATCGAGCGCCACCTTCCCCATCCGCGTCATGATCCCCATGTTCAGGACCACGTAGACGGAGTCGGTGAGCTCGAAGCCGACCTTGGCGAAGGGCGAGCTGGCCGGGCCCATGACGTAGGGCACCACGTACATGGTGCGGCCCTTCATGGCCGCCGTCGTAGAGCGCGCCGAGCTTCCGGTACGCCTCCGCCGGCTCCATCCAGTTGTTGGTGGGGCCGGCCTCCTCCTTGGTCGGGGTGCAGATGAAGGTGAGGTGCTCGACCCGCGCCACGTCGCTCGGGTTCGAGTGGTGGAAGTAGCAGCCGGGCCACTTCTGCTGGTCGAGCGGGATGAGCACCTTCGCCGCCACGGCCTCCTCGGTCAGCCGCTTCTTCTCGGCCTCGGAGCCGTCGCACCAGTAGACGCGATCGGGCTTGCAGAGCTTGGCCATCTCGTCGACCCAGCCGAGGAGATGGGGATTCGTCGTGGGCCGATTCTGAGAGGTGGGCATCCGCGATTCCTTTTTCGGTTCGTCGGAAAAAAGGCCGGAGTTTCCTGTTCGTAGGTGCTGAAAGGGACGTCAAGCTAGCGCACGAACCCGGGGGAGTCGAGCCCGTTTTGGGCGTCGGCGGCGAACGGATCGCCCTCGCGGATGACCTGGCGCAATCGCGTGCGGTGCGGTGCCGCCATGGGGTGAGGACGCGTGCCTCAGGCGGACTCTCCGTCGCGGCGCGCGAGGCGTAGCTTGGGGTCATGCCGGCTCACCTCCACGGCCCGGAGCTCTCACCCGCAGGGGCGGTCTTCCACGTCTGGGCGCCGCGCGTGTCCGGGCTCGCGGTCCGGACGCTCGGGCAGGACCACCCCATGCGCCCCGGAGGCCGGGGCGCGTGGTCGGTGGAGGTGCCCGGCGCCACCGACGGCACCGAGTATCAGCTCGTGCTCCCGGACGGCCGCGCGCTGCCGGACCCGGCCTCGCGCCGCCAGCCGCGCGGCGTGCACGGCCCGTCGCAGCTGTTCGATCCCGGCCGCCACGCCTGGCGCCACCCGGACTTCGGCGGCCTGCCCCTCGAGGCGCTCGTGCTCTACGAGCTGCACGTCGGGACCTTCACCCCCGAGGGGACGCTCGACGCGGCGGCGGCGCGCCTGCCGGACCTGGCCGAGCTGGGCGTCACCTGCGTCGAGCTGATGCCGGTGCAGCCCTTCCCCGGCGAGCGGAACTGGGGGTACGACGGCGTGGCGCCGTGGGCGGTGCACGAGCCGTACGGCGGGCCGCCGGCGCTGCAGCGGTTCGTCGACCGGGCGCACGGCCTCGGCCTCGCGGTCGCGCTCGACGTCGTCTACAACCACCTCGGCCCGGAGGGGAACTACCTCGCGCCGTTCGGGCCGTACTTCACCGACCGTCACCGCTCGCCCTGGGGTGACGGCCTCGACTACGACGGGCCGCCCGCGCCGGCGGTCCGCGCGCTCATGCTCGGCGCGGCGCTGCAGTGGGTCCGCGACTTCAGGGTGGACGTGCTCCGCCTGGACGCGACCCACGCCATCGAGGACGCGAGCGCGCGCCACCTGGTGGCCGAGCTGTGCGCGGCCGTCGCCGCGCACGGCCGGCGGACCGGGCGGCGGATCCACGTGGTGGCCGAGGACGACCGGAACGATCGCCGCGTGCTCGAGCCGCCGCCGGGCGGCTGGGGCTGCTCGGCGCTCTGGGCGGACGATCTGCACCACGCGCTGCACGCGCTCGTGACCGGGGAGCGGGGGCGATACCTCGCCGACTTCGGCGCGCCGGCCGACGTGGTGCGCGCGCTCTCCGAGGGGTTCGTCTACCAGGGGCAGCGCTCCGCCTACCGCGGCCGGCCGCACGGCACCGCCGCGGGAGGCCTCGCGCCGCTCGCGCTTCGTCACCTGCGACCAGAACCACGACCAGGTCGGCAACCGGCCCCACGGCGAGCGGCTCGCGTCGCTGGTGCCGTGGGAGGCGCTCGAGCCGATCGCGGCGCTCGTCCTGCTCGGCTCCGGCACGCCGCTGCTGTTCATGGGCGAGGAGTACGGCGAGACCCGGCCGTTCCTCTACTTCACGAGCCACACCGACCCGGACCTCGCGCGCGGGGTGACCGAGGGGCGGCGGGCCGAGCACCTGGCGGCGCCGGCCGGGGAGCTGCCGGATTCGCAGGACCCGGAGACGTTCCTGCGCTCGAAGCTGACGCACCGGCGCGACGGGCGGCACGGCGCGCTGCGCGAGCGCTTCCGCGCCCTGCTGGCGCTCCGGGCGAGGCACCTCGGGGAGATCTCGGCGGGCTGGCCCGAGGTCGGCGCCGACGGGACCGCCGTCGCGCTGCGCCGGCCAGGGCTGGAGGTGCGGGCGAACCTCTCGGCGCGGCCGGCCGGCGGCCTCGGGCCGTGGGGGCTCGACGTGCGCGAGGGGTGAGCGCCGACCCTAGGTGGCCACGCGCCGCAGCGCGCGGCGGCGGTTGCCCACCGCGAAGGCGAGCACCATCGCGATGACGGGCGCCATCACCACCAGCGCGAGCATCGTGAAGCCGGCGACCACCGTGCCTACCGCCATCAGGGCGGCGGCGAAGAGAGCGCCGGCCAGGAAGCGCCGGAGCTCCGCGATGAAGCCGGTGGCGACCTGGGCGGGAGCGGAAGACCGGGTCCGGTACGTCAAAGCGCCGTATTCCGTCGTCATCGCCGCGCTCCTTCCCGCGGCAGTTCGCCGCGGCGCCGACCGCCGCCTCGTCTCGGTGGTCGATGCGATCCTAGATACGGGCTTTTACGCACCGACGCCATGTGCCTGGATGGCGCAAATTCAATGATTCCAATGGCTTAAATGATCATGACGCTTGATCGGGATCATCGATGGCGGGAAGTGGGTCGGAGAGAAGCGGTGGATCGGCGGCAACGTGGACTTGGACACTCAACATTGACTTCATCGAGCATCTGCCGCCTACGCGGTATTCCGGCCGCCCTAAATCTATTTTGGGGTGACCCTCGCGGAGCGCCTTTCGGGCGAGCTTGCCAACGCGAGGCTGGTCGCCGGAGCGTCGACGCAGTCGGTCGAGGGCGCCCGCCCGGGCCGGGCTGGGCTACTTCTTCTCGAGCTTCTGCCGGAGCAGATCGCCGAGGGTGCCGAAGCCCTTGCCCTGTCCGCGCGGTGCCGCCTTCTCCATGTACGCCCGCGCCTCGGCCCGCTCCGCGGCTTGCTCCGCCCCGGACTTCGACAGGCGGTACCGACCCTGCTCGTCGATCGCCGACACGAGCACCTGGAGCGCGTCGCCCTGCTTGAAGGCCCTGCGGAGATCGGCGCCGCGCGGCGTACCGGTCTCGCTGGCGGGCACGAGCCCTCGCCCGCCCGCGAAGCGGACGAACACGCCGAAGCTCTCGATCTTGTCGACGGTGGCCTCGAGCACGTCGCCGACGCGCGGCGGGGGCGGCGGCGCCACGCGCTCCGGCCGCGGGGTGCTGCCGGGCTCCGGCGCGACCGGCTCTGGCCTGGGCGCGAGCGCCTTCACCGATAGCCCGATGCGCTCGCCCTTCTTCGGATCCTCGTCGATCCGGAGCACCTGGACCTGGACCGCGTCGCCCGCCGTCAGCAGGTCCTGCGGCCTCGACACGCGATCCCAGGCGAGCTCGGAGACGTGGACCAGCCCCTCGACGCCGCCGATGTCCACGAACGCGCCGTAGTCCTGCACGCTCGTCACGACGCCCTCGAAGACCGCGCCGGGCGCGAGCTTCTCGCGGGTGGCGCGGGCCCGGGCGGCCCGCTGCTCCTCGAGGAGCGCGCGGCGCGAGAGGACCACGTCGCGCTGGTCGGCCTTCTGGACCCTGAACTCGAGCTTCTGCCCGACGAAGGAGGAGGGGTCGCCCACGAAGCGCACGTCGATCTGCGACACCGGGCAGAACGCCCGCACGCCGTGGACCTCCACCTCGAGCCCGCCCTTGTTGACGGCCTTGACGACGCCCTCGACCGGGAGCCCGGTGTGCGCCGCCTCGATCACCACCTCGCGCGCCTCGTCGCGGCTGGCGCGGCCGTGCCCGCGGGACACCACCGCGCCGCGGTCGGACGCCTTCACCACCACCGCGTCGACGATGTCGCCCAGGCGCGCCGCGAGCTGCCCCTCCGCGTCCCGCAGCTCGACCGTCTCGATCATCGCCTCCGCGAGCCCGGAGCCGAGCTCGAGGAAGGTCACGTCCTCGCCGATCTGGATGATCTTGCCGGCGACCTTCTCGCCCACCTGGAACCGGCGGCGCGGCGCGGACTCGGCCCCGGCCAGCAGGTCGGCGAAGGAGCCCTCGTCCGGTGCGGCCACCTCCGGCGCCGGGGGCGGCTCGCCGCGCGGCGTGGCGGCGGCGCGCTCCGAGGCGGCCTCGCGCGGTTCGCCCGACTCACGACGCTCCGGCCGCGGGCCGCGGGGACGGTCCCCGCGCCCTTCGCCGGCGCGCTCGCCCCGGGGAGCGCCGCCCGGCCGCGGGCCGGGACCGCCGCTGCGCGGCGAGCGCCCCGCTCCGCCGGCGCCGCGCTGCCCGCCGCGCTCCTCGGCCACGCGCTGCCAGAGGGGCCGCCGATCCTGCGGCGCCGCGGGGACGCCCTCGGCCGGCGCGAGGCGCTCCTCCTGCGGCGGCTCGATGGTGGACCCGGGCAGCGGGGGCTTGACGTGGCCCTTGCGGATGACGACCGGGCCCGGCGACTCCGGCTTCTTCTCTTCCGACATGCGGGCGTCTTATAGCAGAGGCGGGGTGGTCTCGCGTAAAAGGGGCGCATGGCCGATCGGCGCGTGGTGGTCTTCCTCTCGCACGCGGACGCGGACGCGCTCCGCCTGGCGGGGTCGGCGGCGCTCACCGCCGCGGCGCTCGGGGACCGGGTGGACGTCTACCTGTTCGGCCCGGCCGTCCCGGCGGTGGTCGCGGCCCATGAGGAGCCGGACGATCCCGGCGGGCTGCTCCAGCAGGCGCGCGGGGCGGGATCCTGCCGGCTGGTGGCGTGCAGCGCCAGCGTCCTCGAGCAGAAGGTGGCGCTCGCGGACGCCGAGCGCGCCCTCGACGCGGTGGTGGGGTGGCCGACCATCGTCGAGTGGAGCTCGGGGGTGGTCGATCGCTTCTTCTTCTGAGCTTCCGGCCCCGGCCGCCGCGTCGCTCCGGCAGGCCCTCCCGAGGGGGCCCCTTGGACGGTCCCCGGGCAGGAACAACGCCGGGCCGCCGTCCGTTCATCCTTTACCGTCGTTCCACGGAGCTCCCCCACATGGTCAGTCTGTCGATCGATCCGCCTCCCTCACGGCCCGGGCAGCACCACGGCGGCGGCCTGAAGCGCGCCGCGCTGACCGTCGCCTTCCTCGCCGCGCTCGGCGGTGGCTTCGCGCTCGGACGCTACACCGCGCCCGCGGGCCGCGCGCCCTGGTCCGCCGTCGAGGCGAACGCGGCCGCCGGTTCGGACAGAGCGGCGGCGGCCGAGGGCGGGACCCCGGCGGTGGCCGGTAGCCCCGCACCGATCCCGACCCCGGGCGCAGGCGCCCCGGCGGCCGGAACCCCGACCCCGACCCCCGGCACAGGCGCGTCGGCGAACGGCAGCCCGGCCGCGAGCCCGGTCGCGCCATCGTCCCCGGCCCCCGCGGCGCCCGCCGGACCTCGCCGCGTGGTCACCAGCATCTCCGGGGCGCTCGAGGACTCGATCGGCTCGGCGCTCCCGCGCGAGGAGCGGGCCGTCGCCGAGCAGCTCACGCAGGTGGTGAACCGCCTGCTCGTGTGGGAGATGCAGGTGGCGCGCGACGGCCGCCGCGGCGATCGCCTCGAGCTCCTCTTCTCGCCCCCGCCTCCGGCGGCTCCCGGTGTGCCGGCCTCGGCCGAGCCGGTGGTGGAGGCGGTCCGCTACGCCTCGCAGAAGCTCGGGCGCACCGTGGCCGCCTACCGCTTCCAGCCGTCCGGCTCGCGCTGGGCGCGGTACTACCGGCCCGACGCCACCGAGCTCGAGGAGCGGCTCGAGGGCCCGCCGGTGAAGGACTACGATCAGGTGACCTCGCTGCTGCGCGATGGGCGCCGGCACAAGGGAGTCGACTTCCGCACGCCGTCCGGCACGCCGGTGTTCGCCACCTTCGACGGCGTGATCGAGCGGCGGAACTGGAACTTCGCCGGGAACGGGAACTGCCTCGACGTGCGCGATCTCGCCTCGGGCCGGCACGCCATCTTCCTGCACCTCGAGGTGCTGCCGAAGGACATGGTCCCCGGCCGCCGGGTGCGGAAGGGCGAGCAGATCGCGCTCTCGGGGAACAGCGGCCACTCCTTCGCGCCGCACCTGCACTACCAGCTCGAGTCGCCCGACGGTCGGGTGCTGGATCCCTTCGAGATCCACCGTGTCCAGCGGCTCTCGCTCGAGGCGGGGCAGCGCCCGGCCTTCGACGCGCGCCGCGCCGAGCTCGACGCCGGGCTCGGTGGCGGCGTCGCCGCGGCGCCACAGGCAGCGCCGGTCCAGGCCGTCCCCGCCGCGATGCCCAGGTAGCGCGTTACCCAAGGGCCCCGACGGCTCTGCCGGCGGGGCGGGGGTGCAACCCCCGCAATAAAAGAGGCCGCCCTCGCGGGCGGCCTCGATCCATCAGGCTGAGCGCGCCGCTAGATCTTCCGGCCGCCCTCCTTGGCCCACTTCTCCAGCATCTCGGTGGTGACCGACTTCGGCCGCTCGATGGCGTAGCCGAGGCCGCGGTCCCACACGAGGTTGGCGAGCACGCCCAGCGCGCGGCCGACGCCGAAGAGGACCGTGTAGTAGTCCCACTCGCGGACGCCGTAGTACCACTGGATCACGCCGGAGTGCGCGTCGACGTTCGGCCAGGGGTTCTTGGTCTTGCCGTGCTCGGTCAGGACGCCCGGCGCCACCTCGTAGATCATGTTGACGAGCTGGAAGAGCGGGTCGTTGGGCAGGTGCTTCTTCGAGAACTCGTTCTGCGCCGTGTAGCGCGGGTCGGTCTTGCGGAGCACCGCGTGGCCGTAGCCCGGGATGACCTGGCCCGAGTTCAGGGTGTCCCAGAGGAACTGCTTGAGCTGCTCCTTCGAGGGCACCTGGTTGTTCAGCTTCTTCATCGTCTGCTGGATCCAGCCGAGCACCTCCTGGTTCGCGAGGCCGTGCAGCGGGCCGGCGAGGCCGTTGATGCCGGCCGAGTAGGAGTAGTACGCGTCGGACAGGGCGGACGCGACCAGGTGCGAGGTGTGGGCCGAGACGTTCCCCGACTCGTGATCCGAGTGGAGGATGAAGTACATGCGGGAGACGTCGTCGTAGGGCTTCTTCTGGCCGAGCATCTGGGCGAAGTTGCCGCCGAAGTCGAGCTTGGCGTCCGACGCGATGAACGTGTCACCCTTGTACTTCATCCGGTAGATGTACGCGGCGAGCATGGGGAGCCGCGCGAGGAGCGTCATCGAGTCCTCGTACATCGGGTCCCACATGTCGGTCTTCTTGAGATTGCCCTCGCCGTACCGCTTGGCGAAGACCGACTCGCGCTGCATGGAGAGGATGCCGGCCGAGAACATCACCATCGGGTGCGAGTCGCGCGGGAGCGCGCGGAGCACGTCGATCACGTACTGCGGCAGCGCCTCGCGGGCCTTCCACTCGTTGAACACCTCCTGCGCCTGCTCCTTGGTCGGGATCTCACCGGTGAGCAGGAAGTAGAAGAAGCTCTCGACCGTGGGCATCTCGGCGCCGGCCACCGTGTGGCCCTTCAGTGCCTCGAAGGTCTCCGGGATGGTCTTGCCGCGGAAGCGGATGCCTTCCTGCGGGTCGAGGTAGGAGATGTCCGTCACGAGGCTGCGGATGTCGCGAGCGCCGCCGATCGCCTGGCCGATGTTGACCTTGTCGATCACCACCTCGCCGAACTCCTTGTTCAGCTTCTGGATTCGCGGGCGGAACGCCTCGATCTTCTGCTTCAGGACCTGCTTAAGCGAGGACTCAGCCATGGTCACTCCGGCCAACCGTCTGGAGGTGAGCTGCTTGGTATTGCGATCAGGTTTCGTAACGCGAGGGCCCGAATCCTACCCGCGGCCGCGGGCGCGGCGCAAACGGGAAAGGGCACGTAAGTCATGGAGCGCAAGCATCTATTTTCGATCTGTCGCAGGCCTCGCGGCGCGCCCGGACGAGTCCACTTCACCGCACCGAGATCAACGATCCTGGCCGGATGAGCGGGATTCCCCGAGTTTCGCGAGCGGGTGGGCGCCTGCCCGCCCGGAACGTCCGCCCGAGATCGGGCAAGCCGCCGCAGGGTGCTGCGAGAGGGTGCGCGACCAAATACCGCTGATGCGCCGGCGAGCGCGGCGGAGCCAGGATAGCGGTCCGCCGCTGCGACACGAGCGCGATGAAATCCGGGGCGCGCGGATCACGCTGGGCCGGATGTCGAGTGCCGGCTAGCGGCGGAGGCCGGCGGCGAGCGCAGCCGCGACCTCGGTGGCCACCGAGCCGGACGCGCGCCGAGGCGCGTCGGTGGTGGGCACCTCGGGCGTGGCGACCGGCTCCGGCATGGCGGCGATCTCCGCCGGCCCGGCGCCGGGGCCCCGCGGCTTCTCGCTCGCGCCGGAGCGGCACGAGCGGCACCAGGGCTGGTTCCGGATCGCTCCGTCGGCCATCCTCCGCAGCCCGAACTGCGAGAGCGGCCGCATCTTGTGGCACTTCAGGCACATGAGGGTGATGAACACCTCGTTCCCGTCCGCGTCGTAGACGGACGCGCGGCGCCGCTTGGGCTTGGCCGTTTCGCCGTCGCCCTGCCTTCGCGCGAGCACGGGCTTGTCGAGCGCACCACGGGTGATTGCGGACGCCACCATGACCTTCACGGCCATCTCTCGAAACCTCCGGCGAGGACGGATGAGCGCGCCTGGCACCGCTCGCCGGGGGGGTGAGCGGAGCGAGGCGCCACGTCGCGGACCCTATCCATCGGCTCTGACATCGCCGGACGTCGAACCGCCGACGGGGCCGGCGTGTGTGCCGCGAACATAGGATGGACCACCGCCTCGGCGTTTGGCAGCATGGCGAGCAGGGGGATGACCGCGCCGTGGAAGGCTTCGCGCACCCGAGCCTGGTAGACGCCGAGCTCCACACGTCCGAGTACCGGACGGTGGCGGTCTACTGGACCGTCCCCGAGGCCGAGCTCGCGCGCGGGATGCTGGTGTCCGACGGGATTCCGGTCGCCTTCCTCGATGGGGCCGACGCCGCGCTCCTCCCCGGGACCGCGCCCGTCCGGCTGCTCGTGCCCACGAGCGACCTCGAGCGCTCGCGCCTCCTTCTCGGGGGGCCCCGGTCCCCGACGCTCGCCGCGGTCGCGATGTGCTCGCCCCAGATCGGCGTGCTCGATGCCGCATGGAGCAGGCTGGTGCTCGCGGTGATCGGCCTCTCGATCGCCTTCGCGATGCTGGTGGCCCTCTAAGGGACCTCCCACGGGGGTCACCCGACCCAACGTAAGCGCGGTCGCGCGCGTGGCAGGCGCAAGCGCCCGGATCTAGCTTGGCAGCGAGTGAACCCGTTCGATACGCCGAACGACCGCGGCCTGCCGCGCCGCGATCCCGCCGCCGTGCGCCTCCTCTCGAGGATCGGACGCATCATGGCGGTCCTCGCGGGCGCCGTGGGCCTGGCCGTCCTCTTCTCCTGGCTGGGCGGCCCGCGGTTCGTGCGCGGCGCGGGCCAGCCGATCGAGGTCGCGCCCATCACCGCGATGGCGCTGGTCCTCGCGTCGGCCGCGCTGCTCCTCGGGAGGCTCCACCACGTCGTGCTCCGCGTGGTCCGGGTGGGCGCGGCGCTGGTGCTGACCGGACTTTCCGGCGCGCGCCTGCTCGAGGTCGCGGGCGCGGGGAACCTGAGGGTCGATCGCGCGCTCGGCGTGGTGCACCCGGCCCTGGCCTCCGCGGACGCGCACATGTTGCCGGCCGCCGCCGGGACCCTGCTCGTGTCGGGGATCGCGATCCTGCTGCTCGAGGCGCGGCGGCGCAGGACGCGCGTCGCGGCGCAGGCGATCGCCCTGGCGGTCTCACCGCTGCCGCTGGTGGCGCTGGTGGGGTACGCGTACCGGGTCACGCTGGTCTCCGAGGGCACGCCGGCCACGGCCATGGCGCTCCCGTCCTCGATCGCGCTGCTGCTGCTGGTCATCGGGATCATGCTGGCGCGCCCGGAGGAGGGGTTCGTCGCCAAGCTGGCCAGCGCCGGCACCGGCAGCGCCATGGCGCGCCGGATGCTCCTCTACGCCATGGCCCTCCCGCTCGCGATCGGGTGGCTGGCGCTGGCGATGAGCGCGGCGAGCCCGAGCGCCGCGTTCGCGGTGTCGGTGGTGGTGGTCGCGCTCACCCTCGTGCTGGTGCTGCTGGTGCTGCGAGACGCGGCCGCGCTCGACCGGATGGAGCGCGCCAAGGAGCGCGCCCAGGAGGAGCAGGAGCGCTCGCGCGAGGAGCTGGCGCAGGCCCTCGTGCGCGAGCGCGACGCGCGAGCCCACGCGGAGGCGGCCAGCAACGCCAAGGACGAGTTCCTCAACACGCTCTCCCACGAGCTGCGGACGCCCCTGAACGCCATCCTCGGCTGGAGCCGGCTGCTCCGCGACGGGCCGCCTGAGCCGGCGCGGCTCCAGCGCGGCCTGGCCGTGGTGGAGCGCAACGGCCGCGTGCTCGCGCAGGTGGTGGCGGACCTGCTCGACATGTCGCGCATCGCCCGCGGGGTCATCCAGCTCGAGAAGACCGAGGTGGACCTGGTCTCGACCGTCGAGGCGGCGGTGGAGGCGGCGCGGCCGCCCGCCGACGCCAAGGGCGTCCGGATCGCCCGGTCGGTCGGCGACGCCGTGCCCCACGTGGTCGGGGACACCGACCGGCTCCAGCAGATCGCCTGGAACCTGCTCACCAACGCGGTGAAGTTCACGCCGCCGGGCGGGCGCATCGACGTGCGCCTCTCGTGCGAGGACGGGCGCGCGGTGCTCAGCGTCGAGGACACGGGCGTGGGGATCGCCCCCGAGTACATGCCGCACCTGTTCGAGCGGTTCCGGCAGGCCGACGGCTCTCCCGCCCGGGCGAAGGGCGGGCTCGGGCTGGGCCTCGCGCTCACCCGCGAGCTGGTGGCCCTGCACGACGGGACGATCGAGGCCGCCAGCGCGGGAGCCGGCATGGGCGCGACCTTCCGCGTGAGCCTGCCCGCCGCGCCCGGCGCCCTGCCGGAGACGGAGGAGCACGCCTCGGCCTGGCGCGCCGTCCCGCGCCTGTCCGGCGCGCACATCCTGGTGGTGGACGACGAGGCCGATTCGCGCGACCTGCTGCTGCAGCTCCTCGGCTCCTGGGGCGCGGAGGTCAGCGGGGTCGGCTCCGCTCGCGAGGCGCTCGCGGCGGTGTCCCGCGAGGCGCCCGACCTCCTGGTCTCGGACATCGCCATGCCCGGCGAGGACGGGTTCGCGCTGCTCCGGACGCTCCGAGCGACCGAGGTGGTCCTCGGAAAGCCGGCGCTCCCGGCGGTGGCGCTCACCGCGTTCGCGCGACCGGAGGACCGCCGGCATGCCCTCGAGGCCGGCTTCGCCGCGCACGTGGCGAAGCCGGTGGAACCGGAGGAGCTCCTGGCCACCCTCGCGGCCCTGCTCCCGCGCGCGGCGGCGAACACCCCCGCCCGAGCGCCGGACGCCGAGCCGCCCAGCGACCGCGCGAACGGTTCCGGCGAGGCGCCGGAGCGCCAGGGTAGAGGGGCGCCCGAGCCGCCTCACGGGGCGCCCGCGCCGCCTCAGGGGACGCCCGAGCCGCCTCACGCCGCGCTGGAGCCGGCGACGGGGCGGGACGCCGGCCCGACGGCTGCGCCCTGATCCCGCCGGACGCAGCGGGTGCGGCTCAGCGCCGGAGGCCGGCGTAAGCGACCACCTGCAGCACGCCGACCAGCGACACCACCGCGGCGGCGGAGATGGCGGTCTTGGCGGTGGCGCGGAACCAGGCGACCAGCCCCGGGACGGCGAGGGCCAGCCCGAGCACCAGGCCGAGCGGCAGCTGCGTGATCCGCAGCTGGAGGAAGCCGAGCGCCATGAGCACCTCGGCGGCGGCCGCGATCAGCGTGACGGTGGCGAGGACGCGCGCGCCGGTCGAGAAGAGGAGCGCCGAGCCGGCGAGCGCGGCGACGGCCAGGGCGGTGTGGAGCGTCATGGCCGGCTTGTAGTCCGGGTCCGGGCGCGGGGCAAAAAAGCGGATGCTCTTGCCATACGCCCGGGCCGCGCCCCGCGTGATCTGCTCAGGCGCGCCCGACGATCTGCCGGAGCACGTACTGCATGATGCCGCCGTGCCGGTAGTACTCGACCTCGATGGGCGTGTCGATCCGCACCGTGACCGGCACCTGCTCGACCTTGCCGTCGGTCCGCCGCACCACCAGCGTCGCCTGCTGCCGCGGGGCGAGCCCCGCGGCGATGCCGGTCAGCTCGAAGGTCTCGCTGCCGTCCAGGCCGAGGGTCTGGGCGGAGACGCCCTCCGCGAGCTGGCAGGGCAGGATGCCCATCCCGACCAGGTTCGAGCGGTGGATGCGCTCGAACGAGCGGGCCACCACGAAGCGGATCCCGAGCAGCGCCGAGCCCTTCGCCGCCCAGTCGCGCGAGCTGCCGGTCCCGTACTCCTGCCCGGCCACGACGCAGAGCGGGACGCCCTCGCGCGCGTACTCCATGGCCGCCTCGTGGATGGAGAGGCGTCGGCCGGTGGGCTGGTGGACGGTGACGCCGCCCTCGACGCCCGGGACCATCAGGTTCTTCACCCGCACGTTCGCGAAGGTGCCGCGCACCATCACGTGGTGGTTGCCACGCCGCGCGCCGTAGCTGTTGAAGTCGGCGATCGAGACGCCCAGCGACTGGAGGTACTGGCCCGCGGGCGAGGTCGGCTTGATGGAGCCGGCCGGGCTGATGTGATCGGTGGTCACCGAGTCACCGAAGATGGCCAGCGCCCGGGCGCCCTTCACGTCGGCGGGGGTCCCCGCCGAGAGGGCGAAGGGCATGAAGTAGGGCGGCTCCTGGATGTAGGTGGACTCCGCGTCCCACTCGTACGCCTTGCCGCCGCGCACCGGGAGCGCGTTCCAGCGATCGTTCTGCGAGAAGCCGGCGTAGTTCTGCCGGTACTCCTCCGGATCGGAGGCGGCGGCGCGGAGCGCCTCGATCTCCTCGAGCGTGGGCCACACGTCGCGCAGGTAGACCGGCGCGCCGTCGCGCCCGGTGCCGAGCGGATCCTTCTCGAGGTCGATGTCCACCGTGCCCGCGAGCGCGAACGCCACCACCAGCGGCGGGCTCATGAGGAAGTTGGCCTTGATCGACTGGTGGACGCGGGCCTCGAAGTTCCGGTTGCCGGAGAGCACCGAGGCGCCCACCACGTCGTGCTCGGAGAGGAGCTCGTCGATCCGCGGATCGAGCGGGCCGGAGTTGCCGATGCAGGTGGTGCAGCCGTAGCCCACCACCTGGAACCCCAGCGCGTCGAGGTCCGTCTGCAGGCCGGTCCGCTCCAGGTAGCGCGACACCACCCGCGAGCCCGGCGCGAGCGAGGTCTTCACGGTGGGCTTCACCGTGAGCCCCTTCGCCGCGGCCTTGCGCGCCAGCAGCCCCGCCGCGAGCATGACGCTCGGGTTGGAGGTGTTGGTGCACGAGGTGATGGCCGCGATGAGCACGTCGCCGTGGCTCACCGCCACGTCGGCGTCGGCGAGCCGGCGGGAGGCCCCCGCCGCGTCGGGCGTGGGGCGGTTGTTCATCATCTCGGTCTCGGTGAGCGTGCTCGTGTTCTTGGCCGCCCCGTCGGGCGCGCTCTCCGGGTCCTGCAGGCCGCCGCCGGGGCGGCCCTTCCCGTTCAGCGCCGGCGTCCAGCGGAAGCGGCGCCCCAGCTCGGCGGCGTCCTTGCCGTAGCCGGCCGCGTCCTTGCGCGAGAAGAGCTCGCGGAAGGACGTCCCCAGCGCGGGCAGCTCGACGCGGTCCTGGGGCCGCTTCGGACCGGCCACCGCGGGCCGGACGGCGGAGAGGTCGAGCTCGATCACCTCGGAGTAGTCCACCTCGCCGGGGCGCGGGATCCGCAGCATCCCCTGGGCCGCGTAGTAGGCGCGGAACAGGTCCACCACCGCCCGGGGCCGCCCGGTCTGCTCGAGGTAGCGGAGCGACTGCTCGTCCGGCGGGAAGAAGCCCATGGTGGCGCCGTACTCGGGCGCCATGTTGGAGAGGGTGGCCCGCTCGGGCACGGGCAGCGTCTCGGCCCCGGCGCCGAAGAACTCGACGAACTTGCCCACCACCTTCGCCTTGCGGAGCAGCTCGGTGACGCGGAGCACCAGGTCGGTGGCGGTGACGCCCTCGGCGCAGCGCGCCGGAGAGGTTCACGCCCACCACGTCGGGCGTGAGGAAGTAGGTGGGCTGCCCCAGCATGGCCGCCTCGGCCTCGATGCCGCCCACGCCCCAGGCCACCACGCCCAGCCCGTTCACCATGGGTGTGTGCGAGTCGGTGCCCACCAGCGAGTCGGGGTAGTGGACCCCGTCCTTCTCCAGCACGCCGGTGGCCAGGAACTCGAGGTTCACCTGGTGGCAGATGCCCATGCCCGGCGGGACGATGCGCAGGCGCTCGAAGGCCTGGGTGCCCCACTTCAGGAACTCGTAGCGGGCCAGGTTGCGCTCGAACTCGCGCTCCATGTTGACGCCGAGGGCGGCCGAGGAGGCGTAGGCGTCCACCTGCACCGAGTGGTCCACCACCATGTCCACCGGCACGATCGGCTGGACGGCCAGCGGATCCTTGCCGAGGCGGGCCACCGCCGACCGCATGGCGGCGAGGTCCACCAGGAGCGGCACGCCGGTGAAGTCCTGCAGCAGCACGCGGCCGACCACGAAGGGGATCTCGCGGGTGCGCTCGGCGCGCGGCCGCCAGCCGGCCAGCGCGCGGACGTCGTCCTCGGTGACGCGGTGGCCGTCGACGTTGCGCGCGACCGACTCGAGCACGACGCGCAGCGAGACCGGCAGGCGGGAGATGGGGCCGAAGCCCTTGCGCTCCAGCGCGGGGAGGGAGACGAGCCGGCCCGTCTTCCCGGGGGCGATCTCGAAGGGGGTGAGGACGCCGAGGAGATCGTTCATGGTGGAGGCCTCCAGTGCGGTCCTTTCATACGCAGGGGCGGCCGCGACGCAAGCGGAGACTCGGGTGCCCTGGTATGGATCGAGAGGCACAGGAGACCGCATGCCCGTCCCATCGCAGCTCTATCGCCCGTCGCTGGCGCTGCTCACCGACTTCTACGAGCTCACCATGGCGTACGCCGCCTGGAAGAGCGGCGCCGACCGGCGAGAGGCCTCCTTCACGCTCGCCTTCCGGGAGAACCCGTTTCACGGTGGGTTCACGGTGGCGGCCGGGCTCGAGCACGCGCTCGACCTGGTGTCGAGCCTGCGCTTCGAGGACGACGACCTCGCCTTCCTCGCCGCGCAGCGCGGCGCCGACGGCCGCCCGCTCTTCGAGGGCGGCTTCCTCGAGGCGCTCGCGCCGCCTCGAGGTGGACGTGGACGTCTACGCGGTCCCCGAGGGCACGGTGGTGTTCCCGCAGGAGCCGCTGCTCAGGGTGGACGGGCCGGTGGTGCCCTGCATGCTGCTCGAGACGGCGCTCCTCGCGGTGGTGAACTTCCAGACGCTGGTCGCGACCAAGGCGGCCCGCGTCTGCCTGGCCGCGCAGGGCGATCCGGTGCTCGAGTTCGGGCTGCGGCGCGCGCAGGGGATCGACGGCGGCCTCGCCGCGAGCCGGGCGGCCTACGTGGGCGGCTGCGCGGCCACCTCCAACACGCTGGCGGGCCGGCTGTACGGGATCCCGGTGAAGGGGACGCACGCGCACTCGTGGGTGATGCTCCACGACAGCGAGGAGGAGGCGTTCATGGAGTACGCCCGCGCGCTCCCCGCCAACTGCGTGTTCCTGGTGGACACCTACGGCACGCTCGACGGGGTCCGGCACGCCATCCAGGCGGGGCGCTGGCTGCGGGAGCGGGGGCACGAGATGGTCGGGATCCGGCTCGACTCGGGCGACCTGGCCTGGCTCTCCATCCGCGCCCGCGCGCTGCTCGACGAGGCCGGGTTCCCGGGCGCGGCCATCCTCGCCTCGAACGAGCTCGACGAGATCATCATCCAGAGCCTGAAGGAGCAGGGCGCGCGCATCGCGGTGTGGGGCGTCGGCACGCGGCTCGTCACCGGCCAGGACGACGGGGCGCTGGGCGGCGTGTACAAGCTCGGCGCGGTGCGCGCCGGCCCGGACGCTCCCTGGGAGCGGCGCGTGAAGGTGTCCGAGCAGGCCAGCAAGACCACCATCCCCGGGCTCCTCGAGGTGCGCCGGTTCGAGACGGCGGAGGGGTTCCTCGCCGACGTGATCTACGACGCGCTGCTCGGGCTCCCCGAGGCGCCGGTGATGGTGGACCCGCTCGACCTGACCCGCCGCCGGCGAGATCGAGGCCGGGACCGCGGGCGAGGACCTGCTCGTCCCGGTGGTCCGCCGCGGACGCCGCGTGTACGACCCGCCGCCGCTCGAGGCGGTGCGCGCCCGGACCCAGGCGCAGCTCGCGCGGCTCCACGCCGGCGTGAAGCGCTTCGTGAACCCGCACCAGTTCCCGGTCGGCCTGGAGCGGCAGCTCTCCGACGTGCGGACCCGGCTCGTGCTGGAGGCCCGCGGGGCGGTGCGGTAGACGGCGGCCCCCGCCACATCCCCGGTGGCCGCGGCCCCTCGTCGGGCCGCTTGACTGGACGCCCCTCCGTTATCTAGGATGCGGTCATCCGTTTTGACGGAAATCCGTCCACCGAGGAAAGCCCGCGTGCCGCCCACCCCCCGACAGGCGCTGTCCCACCTCGACTGGCTCGAGGCCGAGGCCATCCACGTGCTGCGCGAGGTGGCCGGGCAGTGCGCCAACCCGGTGCTGCTCTTCTCGGGCGGCAAGGACTCGGTCTGCCTGCTGCGGCTGGCCGAGAAGGCCTTCCGGCCGGCGCGCTTCCCCTTCCCGCTCCTCCACATCGACACCGGGCACAACTACCCGGAGGTGATCGCCTTCCGCGACCGCCGCGCCGCGGAGCTGGGGGAGCGGCTGCTGGTCCGCTCGGTGGAGGACTCGATCCGGGCCGGGCGGGTGGTGCTCGCCCACCCGCTCGAGCCGCGCAACAAGCACCAGTCGGTGACGCTGCTCGACGCCATCGCCGAGCTCGGCTTCGACGCCTGCATCGGCGGCGCGCGCCGCGACGAGGAGAAGGCCCGCGCCAAGGAGCGGATCTTCTCGTTCCGCGACGAGTTCGGGCAGTGGGATCCGAAGAACCAGCGGCCGGAGCTGTGGAGCCTCTACAACGCCCGCATCCGCAAGGGCGAGAACATCCGCGCCTTCCCCATCTCCAACTGGACCGAGCTCGACGTGTGGCAGTACATCGCGCGCGAGCGGCTCGAGCTGCCCTCCATCTACTTCGCCCACCGCCGGCCGGTGGTGCGCCGCGGGGGCGCGCTCGTGCCGGTCACCGAGGTCACGCCGCCCCGCCCGGGCGACGTGGTGGAGGAGGTCTCGGTCCGCTTCCGCACCGTGGGCGACATCACCTGCACCGCGCCGGTCGAGTCCACCGCGGCCACCGTCGACGGAGATCGTGGCCGAGACGGCCACCACCACCATCACCGAGCGCGGCGCCACCCGGCTCGACGACCAGACCTCCGAGGCCTCGATGGAGCAGCGCAAGAAGGAGGGGTACTTCTGATGTCCGCCGCCGCAAACCTGCCACCCCGCTCCGCCCCGCCCCCCGGAACCGACGACGGCCTGCTCCGCTTCCTCACCTGCGGCAGCGTGGACGACGGCAAGAGCACGCTCATCGGGCGGCTCCTGCGTCGACACCACGCTCGGTCCTGGCCGACGCGCTCTCCGCCATCGAGCGCACCTCGCGCCGCCGCGGCACTGGCCGCGGTGGACCTCTCGCTCCTCACCGACGGGCTGCAGGCCGAGCGCGAGCAGGGCATCACCATCGACGTCGCCTACCGCTACTTCTCGACCGGCACCCGCAAGTACATCATCGCCGACGCGCCCGGCCACGAGCAGTACACGCGCAACATGGTGACCGCCGCGCTCCACCGCGCACCTGGCGGTGATCCTGGTCGACGCGCGCAAGGGCGTGCTCACCCAGACCCGCCGCCACTCCTACATCGCGCACCAGGTCGGCATCCCGCACCTCGTCATCGCCGTGAACAAGATGGACCTGGTGGGCTGGTCGCAGGAGGTCTTCGAGCGGATCCAGCGCCGACTACCTGGCCTTCGCCGCGAGGCTCGGCATCGAGGACGTGCGCTTCCTCCCCATCTCGGCGCTGGCCGGCGACATGGTGGTCGAGCGCGGGCGAGCACCTCGCCTGGTACGACGGCCCGACCCTGCTCGAGATCCTGGAGGCGGCCCCGGCCGCGCACACCGAGGGACCGGAGGGCTTCCGCTTCCCGGTGCAGTGGGTCTGCCGGCCGCAGACGCTCGAGCACCACGACTTCCGCGGCTTCGCCGGGCGGGTCGAGTCGGGCGAGGTCGCGGTGGGCGACGAGGTCCAGGTGCTGCCCTCCGGGATCGACCACCCGGGTGAAGGCCATCCGGCTCGGCGACGCGCCGCTGCGCCGCGCGGTCAGCGAGCAGTCGGTGACGCTCGCAGCTCGAGGACGAGGTGGACGTCTCGCGCGGCGACCTGCTGGTCCAGGCCGGAGGGGGCGCCCGCGCCGACCCGCTCGCGTGGACGCGGTGCTGTGCTGGCTCTCGGAGCGGCCCCTCTCCCCGGCGCGGCGCTACCTGGTCCGCCACACCACCCGCGAGTCGCAAGGCCCAGGTGGCGGAGATCGCCTGGCGGCATGGACCTGGCCGCGCTCGAGCAGGTGCCGGCCGACGGCCTGGCCATGAACGACATCGGCCGCGTCTCGCTCCGGCTGGCGCAGCCCATCGCCGCCGATCCGCTACGCGGACAACCGCGCCACCGGCGCCTTCATCGTGATCGACGAGTCCACCAACGACACCGTGGGCGCGGGGATGATCCTGTGACGGCGGCGCGCGACGAGCTCGACGGCCTGGCGCGAGCGACTGGAGGGCCAGGCCGCCGGCGCGAGATCCTGGCCGCGGCGGCCGCGCCGCTACCCGGGCCGCATCGCGCTGGCCTGCAGCTTCGGCGCCGAGGACTACCTGCTGGTCGGACGTGATCGCCCGGGCCGGCCTCGCCGTCGAGGTCTTCACGCTCGACACGGGCTACCTGTTCCCCGAGACCTACGCGCTCTGGGAGCGAGCTGGAGGCGCGCTACGGGATCGTCATCCGCGCCGAGCGGACCGCGCCTGCCGGCGCCCGATCCGGCCGCGCCGCCGCCCTGGGAGGCCGACCCGGACGCCTGCTGCGAGGCGCGCAAGGTGGTGCCGCTCCGCGCCGAGCTCTCGCGGCCTCGACGCCTGGGTGACCGGCATCCGCCGCGACCAGACGCCGGAGCGCGCCAGCGCCCGCGTCTTCGAGTGGGACGGCCGCTTCGGCCTGGTGAAGGTGAACCCGCTGGCCGCCTGGACCAGCGACGAGGTCTGGGCCGAGCTGCGCGCGCTCGGCGTCCCGGTGAACCCGCTCCACGAGCAGGGGCTACCCCAGCATCGGCTGCGCGCCGTGCACCACCCCGGTCCGGCCGGGCGAGGACCCGCGCGCCGGGCGCTGGCGCGGCCGCGAGAAGACCGAGTGCGGGCTGCACCTCCGCCCCCTCGCCGCCGCGGAAAAGATCCCCGGGGCATGAGCGCCGCGCTCCACCCCGCGCGCGCGGCCGCCAGCCGGCCGGCGCGGCGTCCTCCCCGGCTTCGGCCTCTCCACCGGCTTCACCGTGCTCTACCTCTGCCTGGTGGTGCTGGTGCCGCTCTCGACGCTGGCCTTCCGGTCGAGCACGCTCTCCTGGGCCGACGCGTGGCGGGTGGTGGCCTCGCCCCGCGCGCTCGCCTCGTACCGGCTCTGCTTCGGGACGTCGCTCGCCGCGGCCTCCGTGAACGTGGTGTTCGGGGTGCTGGTGGCGTGGGTGCTGGCCCGCTACCGCTTCCCGGGGCGGTCGCTGGTGGACGCGCTGGTCGACCTGCCCTTCGCGCTCCCCACCGCGGTGAGCGGGATCGCGCTCACCGGCGGTCTACTCCCGGAACGGCTGGATCGGCCGGTGGCTCGAGCCGCTCGGGATCCAGGCCGCCTTCTGCGCCGCTCGGGCGTCACCATCGCGCTCACCTTCATCGGCCTGCCCTTCGTGGTCCGGACGGTGCAGCCGGTGCTGGAGGACCTCGACGCGGAGCGTGGAGGAGGCCGCCGCGGTGCTCGGGGCGGCGCGCTGGCCAGACCTTCCGGCGGGTGCTCTTCCCGACCATCCTGCCGGCCGCGCTGACCGGGTTCGCGCTCGCCTTCGCCCGGGCGCTCGGCGAGTACGGCTCGGTGGTGTTCATCTCGGGGAACATGCCCATGCGGACCGAGATCGCGCCGCTCCTGATCATGACCCGGCTCGAGCAGTTCGACTACGCCGGCGCGACCGCCATCGCCTGGTGATGCTGCTCGGCCTCCTTCGCGCTGCTCCTCGCCATCAACCGGCTGCAGGCCTGGACGCGGGCCGGACGGGGCACGCGTGAGCCGTGCAGCCCGCGGACGCTGGCCGCGGCGGAGCCGGCCGCCGGCGTCCGGCGGCGCCGGAGGACGCGCGCCGGGTCGCGCGCGCTCGGCGCCCGTCCAGCGGGCGCGCGGCCGCGGTCCCGCGCCTTCCGCCGCGCGCCGACGAGGACCCGCCCGCGGTGCGCTGGCTGCTCGTGGCGGTGGCCCTGCTCTTCCTCGGCGCCTTCGTGCTCGTGCCCCGCGGCGGTCGTGCGTCGGGAGGCGCTCCGCGGACGGGCTCGGGCTCTGGTGGCAGGCGCTCGCCGAGCGCCGACGCCCGGGCCGCGATCCGGCTCACGCTGCTGGTGGCGGCCATCGCGGTCCCGCTCAACGCGCTCTTCGGCCTCGCGGCCGCCTGGTCGATCACCCGGTTCCGCTACCCCGGCAAGAACGTGCTCGTCTCGCTCATCGACCTGCCCTTCGGCGTCTCGCCGGTGATCTCCGGGATGGTGCACGGTCCTGCTCTTCGGCGCGCACGGCTGGCTCGGGCCCTGGCTCCACGCGCACGGCGCTGAAGGTCGTCTTCGCCGTTCCCGGGATCGTCCTCGCCACCGTGTTCGTGACCTTCCCGTTCGTGGCCCGGGAGCTCATCCCGTTCATGCAGGCGCAGGGGACCGACGAGGAGGAGGCGGCGCTCGTGCTCGGCGCGAGCGGCTGGCAGATCCTCACGCCGGGTCACGCTCCCCAACGTGAAGTGGAGCCTGCTCTACGGCGTGATCCTCTGCAACGCGCGGGCGATGGGCGAGTTCGGCGCGGTCTCGGTGGTGTCCGGGCCACATCCGCGGCCTCACCAACACCATCCCGCTCCACGTCGAGATCCTCTACAGCGAGTACGCAGTTCCGGGCCGCCTTCGCGGTGGCCTCGCTCCTCTTCGTGCTCGCGCTGGTGACGCTGGTCGCGAAGAAGACGCTGGAGTGGAAGCAGCACCTGGCGCGCCGCGAGGCCGCCCGCCGGAGCACGCCATGAGCATCGAGGTCGAGCGGCCTCTCGCAAGGCCTTCGGAGCGAACCCGGTCCTGCGCGACGTCTCGCTGCGCCTCCCGGAGGGCGAGCTGGTCGCGCTGCTCGGCCCGTCCGGCTGCGGCAAGACCACGCTCCTGCGGATCATCGCCGGGCTGGAGGTGCCCGACGCGGGCGAGGTGCGGCACGACGGCGAGGACGTCTCGGCCCGCAGCGCCCGCGAGCGGAACGTGGGGCGTGGTGTTCCAGCACTACGCGCTCTTCCGGCACATGACGGTGGCCGAGAACGTCGCCTTCGCGCTCCGCAGGTGCGCAAGCGCCCGCGCGCCGAGGTCCGTGACGCGGGTGGACGAGCTGCTCGGGCTGGTGCAGCTCGCCGGGCTACCGCGACCGCTACCCGCAGCAGCTCTCCGGCGGCCAGCGGCAGCGGGTGGCGCTGGCGCGCGCGCTCGCCACCTCGCCGCGCAGGTCCTGCTCCTCGACGAGCCGTTCGGCGCGCTCGACGCCCGCGTCCGCCAGGAGCTGCGCCGCTGGCTCCGGCGGCTGCACGACGAGCTGCACGTCACCAGCGTCTTCGTGACCCACGACCAGGAGGAGGCCTTCGAGGTCTCGGACCGGGTGGTGCTCATGAACGCCGGGCGCATCGAGCAGGTGGGCACGCCGGCGCAGGTGTTCGAGGAGCCGGCCAGCCCGTTCGTGATGCGCTTCCTCGGCGCGGTGAACGTGTTCCACGGCCGCGTGGAGGGCGACCGGGCCTTCGTGAACGGGGTCGAGCTCGCCGCGCCGGCGCGGCGATCGAGCCGCGCGCCGGCCCACGTCTACGTCCGCCCGCACGAGCTCGAGGTCCACCGCGCGGCCGGTGCCGGGCAGCTTCGCCGCGCGCGTGGAGCGGCTCGTGCCGCTCGGCGCCGCGGTCCGCGTCGAGCTGACCGCGCCCGGGCACGGCGGCGCGGTCGAGGTGGAGCTCGACGTCCGGCGGAGCGAGGCCCTGGCGCTCGCGCCGGGCGACGCCGGTGCACCTGTCGCCGCGGCGGGTGCGGGTCTTCCCGACCGACGAGGCGTCGGACAGCCTCACCGCCAGCGGGCTGTGAGGGGCGGGCAGCCGGCTCCGCTGAGGCAGGGAGCCGGCAGGGAGCGGCCGGGCACATTTCGCTTCGCGAAAAGTGCCTCGGCCGGAGATCGGAGCCGGCTGCCGCTCAGCCGCTCGCCGAGGCCCCGGCCGTCCCGGACTGCACGATCGCCGGCGGCAGGGCCAGCGGCTCGAGCGGCATGGCGATCCAGAGCGCGACGTAGACGAGCAGCCCCCAGCCCCCGAACAGGATCGAGAGCAGGAAGACCAGCCGGATCGCCGCGCAGGGCACGCCGAACCGGTGCGAGAGCCCCCGCGCGATCCCTGCGATGAGCCGACCCTCGCGCGCGCGGGTCCAGTCCCGGGCGGGCGGGCGCTCCACCATCCAGCTGGTGCAGGCGGCGCAGCGGGTCGCGCCGGCGGCGTTCTCGGTGCGGCAGTACGGGCAGATCATCGGCTTGCGTCCTCCTCGGAGATCCTACGCCCGGTTCGCCCCGGATATTTCGGCGAGGGCGTCGGGCGGGTCACGCGGGGGCGGCGCGGGGACCACCCGAGCGCGCGTGCTACCTTTCCGCTCGTGCGCGTCCGCCCCGTCGCCCCGGCCGACCTCCGCGAGTGCCTCGACCTCTTCATCGGGGTGTGCGCCGAGGGGCGCTGGCTCGCCACCGAGGCGCCGGTGGACCGCCGGCAGGTGCGCGCCAGCTGGGAGGCCATCCTCGACACCGGCCACGGCACGCTGCTCCTCGCCGAGGAGCGGCCGGGGGCGCCGCCGCTGGGCCTGGCGCTCCTGGTCGGCCGCGCGCGCCCTGAGCTGGGCATGCTGGTCGCGAACGGACACCGGCGCCGCGGCATCGGCGAGCTGCTCCTCGTGGCGGCCGTCGAGTGGTGCCGCGCGGTCGGGGCGGCGGAGCTCGTGCTGCACGTCTTCACCCACAACGAGGCGGCCGCCGCGCTCTACCGCAAGCACGGGTTCGAGGCCGGCGACGTCCTGCGGGGCGCCTATCCTCGCCGGAGCGGCGAGCGCTGGGACGCGGTCCGGATGGTGAAGGTCATTGGCCCGGCCGCGTGAAGGGCCCGCGCGCGCGGGCTACCGCAGCCCGAGCTCCATGTAGATCGCGCCGGGCACCGGGCGGGCGACGTAGGGCGGGATCTCGTGGAAGCCGAGCGCCCGGTAGATGGCGACCGCGTCACCCATCTTGTCCGGGAGGGTCTCGAGCAGGACGCTCCGGTAGCCGGCCGCGCGCGCCTCCTCGAGCAGGCGCAGCACCAGCGCGCCGCCGAGCCCCTGGCCGCGCGCGGCGGACCGGAGGAAGAGGCGGCAGGCCTCCGCGCGATGTTCGTCGAGCCGCCGGAGCGCGGCGCAGCCCACCGCCGCGCCGCCCTCGAGCGCGAGCAGCAGCCGCCCGGCGGGGGGCGTGTAGCGCTGGTCGAGCTCCTCGAGCTCGCGCTCGAACCCCTCGAAGCAGGCGGCGGCGTCGACGGTGCGCTCGTACTCGCGGAAGAGGGCGCGGGCGACCTCGAGATTGGCGGGGAACACGGCCGGGCGGACCTCGCCGCCGGGCGGCGGGGGCACATGAGGTGAAGACGGTCCGTGCGGCAAGGAGGCCTCCGGCGGTGTGAGTGAACGATAGCGCCGTTCACGAGGCGCGGCGGCGGCGCGGCGGGGACATCCGGGGAGCACGCGCTTTAGCGGACGTATGTCCGCTTGACCGGATGCCGCTCGATCCGTAGGATGAACATCCGTTAAAACGGATGACTCGCCGCCAGGCGGCCAAACCAGGGAGAGGCAAGATGAATCGACGCGCGAAGCGGGTGCTGTGGACGGCGGCGGCCATCGCCGCGGCGGTGGGCCTCGGGGCTGGCCCCGGGCGCGCGGAGGCGAAGGAGGTGAAGCTCCTCAACGTCTCCTACGACCCCACCCGCGAGCTGTACGAGGAGGTGAACGGCGCGTTCGCGGCGCAGTGGAAGGCGAAGACCGGCGACGACGTGATCGTGAAGCAGTCCCACGGCGGCTCGGGCAAGCAGGCCCGCTCCGTGCTCGACGGGCTCGAGGCCGACGTGGTGACGCTGGCGCTCGCCTACGACGTCGACGCGATCGCGAAGCAGGGGCTGCTCCCCGCCGACTGGCAGAAGCGGCTGCCCGAGAACGCCGCGCCGTACACCTCCACCATCGTCTTCCTGGTGCGGAAGGGGAACCCGAAGGGCCTCAGGACCTGGGACGACCTGATCAGGCCGGGCGTGCAGGTGATCACGCCCAACCCGAAGACCTCCGGCGGCGCGCGCTGGAACTACCTGGCCGCGTGGGCGCACGCGCTCCGCCGGCCGGGCGGCGACGAGGCCAAGGCGCGGGACTTCGTGAAGGCGCTCTTCAGGAACGTGCCCGTGCTCGACTCCGGCGCGCGCGGCTCGACCACCACCTTCGTCGAGCGCGGGATCGGCGACGTGCTCCTCGCCTGGGAGAACGAGGCCTTCCTGGCGGTCGAGCAGCTCGGGAAGGGCAAGCTCGAGATCGTCGTCCCGCCCACCAGCATCCTGGCCGAGCCGCCGGTGGCGGTGGTCGAGAAGAACGTGGCGAGGCACGGCACGGCCGCCGTGGCCAGGGCCTACCTCGAGTTCCTCTACACGCCACAGGGTCAGGAGATCGCCGCGAAGCACTTCTACCGGCCGCGCGACCCGAAGGTCGCGGCGAAGCACGCGTCCCGGTTCCCGAAGATCGAGCTCATCACCGTCGATCAGGTGTTCGGCGGCTGGCAGAAGGCCCAGGCCACCCACTTCGGCGACGGCGGCGTCTTCGACCAGATCTACACGCCGGGCAGCTAGCCAGCCGGCTTTCGACATCCGGCTGTCCCGTACGGACCGACGCACCCAACCTCGGAGAGACACCATGACCCGTCGTATCCTCGCCGCGCTCGCGGCCACGCTCCTCGTGTATTCACAGGCCGACGCGCAGGAGGCCGGGGGGGCGCCCGCGGAGCCTCCCGCGCTTCAGGTCACGCCGGCGCCCGCGGAGCCTCCCGCGCCCCAGGTCACGCCAGCGCCCGCGGCGGCGACCGCCCCGCCGAAGGCCGCGGCACCGGCCGCGGGCCCCAGGGCGCCCACGCTGTACGGCTACGTGAACGTGCAGCTCTCGCGCACCGACGCGCCCAGCCCTGCCCACGACAGCTCCACCTTCGAGCTCCGCCGTGCCCGCATCGGGGCGCGCGGCGACCTCACCGCGAACGTCGGCTACTCGGTGCTCTACGACGCCGCCGACAGCTCGCTGAAGGACGCCTACGGCAGCCTCAAGAAGCTGCCGTACCTGCCCGGGGTCGAGCTCCGCGTGGGCCAGTGGAAGACGCCCTTCGGGTACGAGAACCCGTTGAGCGACACGCAGCTGCTCTGGGTCTACACCTCCTACGTGGTCCAGGGGCTGGCGCGCTCCACCTCGACCAGCGGCAGGAACGCCGGCGACGTCTACGCCACCTCGGACGCGCGCGACATCGGCGCGGGGCTCCTCGGCAAGTGGGGCCAGGGCGGCCCGCTCGGCGCCGAGCTGGCCGTCTCGGTCGTGAACGGGTCCGGCCCGAACCGCAAGGACGACCTCGACACGAAGAACGTCTGGGCGCGCGCCGGGATCACCTCCACCACGCCGGTCGGCACCGTCCGCGCCGGAGGGTCGTTCGGGCACGGCCGGCAGGTCACCTTCCTCGGCCCCACCACGGCCCGCTTCGACGGCGTGGGCACGCCGAGCGACGACACCTACGCCTGGTTCAAGACCTACGGCGGGGACGTGCAGCTCGACACGAAGGCCTTCTTCGCGGTGGCCGAGCTGATCCAGTCGGAGCGCGACGTCACCGCCTACGCGTCCGGCGTGGGCGCGAAGTCGTCGTTCGAGGCGCGCGGGTGGTACGCCGGGATCTACGGCAAGACGCCGTGGCGGCTCGGCCCGATCTTCCGCGCCGAGCGGTACGACCGGAACCGCGACGCGGCGAACGACTCGAACGAGCGATACACGCTCGGTGCGTACGTGGACGTGGTGCCGGTGAACGGGCGGCTCATCTTCAACTACGAGATCGACCAGTCCGACCGGCCGGTGCGGACGGGCGATCGCACCATCCTCTTCGGACAGGTGGTCTTCTAGCCCTGCATGCGACGTCCGGCCGGGCATCTCTCGCGCGGCGAGATGTGCCCGGCCGGTCCTCACCCGCGATCCGGTGCGCGGCGGGGGAGGGCGGACGGCGCCCGAGCCCCGTCCGCTTCTATGCGATCCGCCCGAGCAGTCGCAGGACCCCGTCCAGGAAGGTGATGGGGTGGGGCGGGCAGCCGGGGACGTACAGGTCCACCGGGATCCCCTCGAGCGCCGGCGCGGCGCCGTCGTGCACGGCCGGGCTCCCGCGGAACACGCCGCCCGAGATGGCGCAGGCGCCGACGGCGATCACGATCCGCGGCGCGGGCACCGCCTCGTACGTCTTCCGGAGCGCGAGCCGCATGTTCTCCGAGACCGGTCCGGTCACCACGATCCCGTCGGCGTGCCGCGGCGAGGCCACGAACTGGATGCCGAACCGGCCGGCGTCGAACTGGATGTTCGAGGTGGCGTTCAGCTCGGCCTCGCACCCGCTGCAGCCTCCGGCCGACACCTGGCGGAGCTTGAGCGAGCGGCCCAGGACGCGGCGCAGCTCTGCCCCGAGCGCCTCGGCCAGCACCGGCTCGTCCCGCGACACGAGCAGCGCCTCGCGGGTCCGCGCCGAGAGGCGGTGGTCCTGGGTGAAGCGGAGCGCCCCGGGCGCGCAGGCGGTGGCGCAGTCGCCGCAGAAGAGGCACCGGCCGAGATCGACCCGCATCGAGGGCAGGCCGGGATCGAGGATGGCCTCGGTCGGGCAGGCGTCGGCGCACGCCGCGCACCCCTCGCCGCAGGCGGCCGGATCGACGGTCGGGCGGCCCCGGAAGCGGGACGGGAAGCGCGCCGGTCCCTCGGGGAAGGCGACCGTCTGGCGGCCGTAGGCCAGGCGGAACTTGAGGATGTCGATCACAGGTCGTGGCCCGCGTAGGAGAGGTTGAAGCTCTTGTTGCAGAGCGGGAAGTCCGAGATCTGCCCGTCGCGCAGGGCCATGGCGAGCCCGAACCAGTTGTGGAAGGAGGGGTCCTTCACCTTGTAGGCCTCGAAGCGCCCGCGGGCGTCGGTCAGCGCCACGTGGGCGATCTCGCCCCGCCAGCCCTCCACCATCGAGACCACCAGCGTGCCGGGCGCGAGCGGGCCCACCTCGGCGCGGGCGGGCCCCTCGGGCAGGCTCTCGAGCTGATCGACCACGAACTCGACGCTCCGCTCCGACTCGAGCAGGCGGATCAGCGCGCGGGCCAGCACGTCGCCGCCCTCGGCGGTGGTCACCGGGACGTGCGCGAAGCGGTAGATCCCGAACGCGTGATCGCGCCGCACGTCGCGGTCCACGCCGCTCGCGCGCGCCGCCGGCCCGACCATCCCGAGCTCCTGCGCGAGGCTCGTCGGGACCACCCCGGTGCCCTCGAAGCGGGCGCGCACCGAGGGCGACTCGAACATGAGCGACGCCGCGGCCCGGGCCCGCGTCCAGGCCGCGCGCACCCGGGCGGCCAGCGCGCCCGCCGCGCCGGCGTCGAGGTCGTACCGCACGCCGCCGGGGGCGACCAGGCTGCGGCCGAAGCGGCTGCCGCAGATCTCGGCCAGCGCGTTCAGGAACTCGGCGCGGAGCGCGCCGCAGTAGGAGGCGGTGGGGAGGAACCCGACGTCGCCGGCCAGCGCGCCGAGGTCGCCGACGTGGTTTGCGACGCGCTCGAGCTCGAGGCCGATCCCCCTGAGCGCCATGGCGCGCGCCGGCGGCACCAGCCCGGCCAGCGACTCCACCGCCTTGGCGTAGGCGAGGCCATGGCCGACCGAGGTGTCGCCCGCGATCGACTCGGCGAGCGCCAGCGAGCGCCGATCCGGGCCGCCGCGGAGCAGCCGCTCGACGCCGCGGTGCTGGTAGCCGAGCACGATCTCGAGGTGGAAGACCTGCTCGCCGTGGCACTGGAACCGGAAGTGGCCGGGCTCGATGATGCCCGCGTGCACCGGCCCGACCGCCACCTCGTGCACCTCCTCCCCCTCCACCACGAAGAAGGGGTACTCGCCGGGCAGCGTGGCGCGCGGGTCCCGCCGGCCGAAGGCGTCCGGGACGTCACGGCGCGGCGGCTCGAAGCGCAGCGGCTTCAGCCACGGGTGCCCCTCGGGGCGGACGCCCCACTGCTCCGCGATCTCGCGCTCGAAGGCCTGCGCCGCGGGGACCTCTGCGGCGATCGACGGGTAGGCGCTCTGCACCGGCGCGGAGAGGAGCGCGAGGCGCCCCTCCGGATCGTCGGCCAGCACCGCGGTGAGGAGCACGCCGCCGTCGGCCGGGCGGCCGAAGAGCGCGGCGAGCCGACCGCCGCCGCGGAGGGCCTCGAGGACGATGGCGCGGAACCGCTCCACGGCGTGGACCGGCACCGCGCCGGCGTCCACCGCCTCGCCGTTCCAGGTCTCGAGGACGTCGGTGGCGCCGCGGGTCGGGGGGACAGGTGCGGTCATGGTCATTCCCAGCCTCCGCCGACCAGCCCGGCGGCCGCGCCGAAGAGGTCCTTCAGCCCTTGCGGCAGGAAGAGCCCGAGCAGGAGGACGATCACGAGGAGCGCGAGCGGCGGCGCCGCGGTGAGCCAGCTGTCGCCCGAGTTCGGCATGCGCGGCGCGTCCCCCGGCTCGCCCTGCACCACGTCGAGGACCGTGGTGCCCATCCCCACGAAGATCACGGCGAGGAAGGCCAGGAGGAGCCCGCCCACCCAGAACCGCCCCGCGCCGAACGCGCCGCTCAGGATCGCGAACTCGCTGAAGAACGGCGCGAAGGGCGGCGAGCCGGTGATGGCCAGGAAGCCGCCCAGGAAGAGCGGTCCGGAGAGGGGGAGCCGCCGGGCGGCGCCGCGGACGTCCTCGGTGCTCTTCGAGCCGAAGGCGCGGTGGATGTTCCCCGCGGAGAGGAACAGCACGCCCTTGGTGAGCCCGTTGTTCATGCAGTGGAAGAAGGCGCCGGCCGCCGCCCCGCCGCCGAGCCCGACGCCGAGCGCGAGGATCCCCATGTGCTCGACGCTGGAGTAGGCGAGCATCCGCTTGAAGTCGCGCTGCCCGACCACGAACACCGCCGCGAGCGCGATGGAGAAGATCCCGAGCGCCACCAGCGCGTCGCGCGCGAAGGCCCCCTCGCCGGCCGCCAGGGTGACCTGGAAGACGCGGACGACCGAGACGAAGGCGAAGTTGGTGAGCCCGCCGGCGAGCAGCCCGCCCAGGATCCCCGGCGCCTCGCCGTAGGCGTCCGGCTTCCAGGAGTGGAGCGGGGCGAGCCCCATCTTCGTGCCGTAGCCGACCAGGAGGAACACGAAGGCCGCGCGCACCCACGGGCGCGAGAGGCTGCCGCCGGCGGCGATCAGGTCCTCGACCAGCAGCGACTGCGGGCCGCCCGGCGCGGCGCCGGAGAGGGCGAGGAAGAAGGTCCCGAGCAGCGCCAGGGCGATGCCGAGCGAGCCGATGAGGAGGTACTTCCAGGCCGCCTCGAGCGAGCGCGCGTTGTGGTTGAAGTAGATGAGCGGGGCGGTGGAGAGGGTGCTCGCCTCCATGGCCACCCAGGTGACGCCGAGGTGATGCGAGAGCGCCACCACGGTCATCGACGCGAGGAGGACCAGCAGCCCGCCCACGAAGACCCGGTTGTCGCGGTCGTCGCGGCGCGTGAGGTAGCCCTGCGCGTAGATGGCCGAGGCGAGGAACAGGACCGTGGCGGTGAGGAGGGTCACGCGCGAGAGCGGGTCGAAGGCGAGCCAGGCGCCCGGGCGCGTCGCGGGCGGCGAGAGGAACAGGGCCGCCACGCCGGCCGCGTGCAGGACCGCGCCGGCGAGCAGGGCGGCGGGCCGGCGGCGGTTGGACGGGAGCGCGAAGGCGAGCGCGGCCAGCGCCAGGGGGGCGAGGATGACGAAGAGCATCGCGCGTCAGTCCTTCAGCGCCGAGAGCTTCTCGGTGTCGAGCGAGGCGAACTCGCGGTTGATCTGGAACATCACGATGCCCATCACGAACACCGCCGCGAACAGGTCGAGCAGCACGCCGGCCTCGACCATGACCGGCATGATGCTCGAGAGGAGGAGCCCGAACACGAAGACGCCGTTCTCGAGCACCAGGAAGCCGATCACCTGGTTCACCGCCTTGCGGCGGGAGACCACCAGCAGGAGCCCGGCCCAGACGGTGGAGAGCGCGGTGGGCACCAGGAACGGGTGGGCGTGGCCGGTCGGCAGCGGCAGCCGGCTCGCGAAGGCGAACGCCAGCGCGACGCCCACGCCGCCCAGGACCATCGACGGCACGAAGCCGATGATGGGGTCCATCTCGCGCCGGATGGAGGCCTCGCGGATGGCGCGGAACATGAGCCAGGGGATGAGGAAGCCCTTGATGGCGAAGGCCCCCACCGCCAGCAGGATCGCGTGGCCGAGGTGGTGCCCCTCGCCGGCGAGCAGGAGCGGGAGCGTCGCCAGCAGGGCGCCCTGGGTGGCCACGGCGCGGATGGCGGCGCCGAGCCGGCTCGACGCCAGCAGGAAGAAGTCGAGGACGACGACGAGGATGAAGGCGAGGTCGGCGATCGAGGCCACGTGGGTCACCGGAGGAGGAGGACGAGGGCGAAGGCCGACAGGACCGAGGCGCCCACCAGCAGCTGCGGCACCCGCACGATGCGCAGCCGGGCCATGACCGACTCGACCACGCCCACGCCCACCGCGAAGCCGAGGAGGCCCAGGAAGAAGAGCGCCTCCGAGGCGAGCGTGCCGGCGGCGTGGCCGAGCACCAGCCGGGAGAGGATCGCGCCGAACAGGAAGAGCTTCATGGCCGCGCCGTAGAGGATGAGCGCGAGGTCCGGCCCGCCGTGGTCGAGGACCATCACCTCGTGGATCATGGTGAGCTCGAGGTGGGTGGTCGGGTCGTCCACCGGGATGCGCGAGTTCTCGGCCAGCGCGATCACGAAGAGGCCGATGGCGGCGAGGAGGAGGCCGGGGGCGGCCGTCGCCCACGCGCCGGGCAGCGCCGGCCCGAGCATGCCGGAGAGCGAGAGGGAGCCGCTGGCGCGGGCCAGCACGAGCAGGCAGAGGAACAGCGCCGGCTCGGCCAGGCTCGCGAAGGTGACCTCGCGCGCGGCGCCCATCCCCTCGAAGGCCGAGCCGGTGTCGAGCGCCGCGAGCGCGGTGAAGAAGCGCGCCAGGCCGAGCAGGTAGGCGAACAGGACGAAGTCGCCCGCGAAGGAGATCGCCGCCGGGGCGCCGGCCATCGAGAGGAGCAGGCCGGCCGCGGTCACCGCGGCGAGGCCGATCACCGGCCCGGCCCGGAACACCCAGGTGGTGGTCCGGCTGTACACCGCGCCCTTGCGGAGCAGCTTCGCGAGGTCGAGGTAGGGCTGGAGGAGCGGCGGCCCCTTCCGGCCGCCCACGATGGCCTTGGTGCGGTTCACCACGCCGAGGAGGAGCGGCGGCAGCGCGAGCAGCGCGGCCAGGTGGAGCGCGGTGAGCAAGAGCGCGGGCGTGTTCACCACACGAACCCCCAGGCGAGGACGGCGACGAGCGTCATGAGCACGAGCAGCATCTGGAACTGGATCCGGCGCAGGTAGAGGAGGCGCGCGCGGGTGGCGAGCCAGGCGTAGCCGCGGGCCACCGGCAGGAGCAGGAGGTCGAGGACGGTGTCCGGGACCTCGGTGCGGAAGGAGGCCGTCGCGGGGAACGGCCCCTCGAGCGCCGGCGGCGCGCCCCGCGGGAAGATCGCCCAGGAGAAGCGGCGCACCAGCAGCGCGGCGAGCGAGGAGCCGGTGTACTGCATCCGCGCGGTCGGGGCGACGAAGCCGCAGCCCCAGGTCTCGACCGACGGCGCGGGCGCCGCCGCGGCGAGGCGGCGCCGGCGGAGCGCGGTGAGGCCCGCCGCGAGGAGCAGCAGGGCGGCGGCGACCAGGCTCACGCGCCAGGCGCCCGAGGCCGCCCGCGCCGCCGGGCCGGCGAGCAGCGCGGGGTCGAGCCGCGACCAGGCCGCCGCCGCGCGCGCCAGCGGCGGGAGGACCGCCGGCGGGGCGAGGCCGATGACGACGCAGGCGGCGGCCAGCGCCGCCATCGGCGCGAGCATGGCCCGCGGCGCCTCGTGCGCGTGCGCCGCGTGAACGCTCCGCGCGCTGCCGAGGAACACCACCCCGACCACCTTCGCGAAGCAGGCGGCGGCGAGGCCGCCCACCAGCGCCAGGACCGGCACGCCCAGCACCGCGAAGGAGACGAGGTCGCCGGCGGGGCGCGCCAGCGTCTCGAGGAAGCCGAGATAGACGAGCCACTCGGAGACGAAGCCGTTCAGCGGCGGCAGCCCGCAGATGGCCGCCGCGCCGACGAGGAACAGGAAGGCGGTCCGGCGCATGGGGCCGGCCAGGCCGCCCAGGTGGTCGAGCTCGCGCGTGCCGGTCGCGTGGTGGACCGCCCCGGCGCCGAGGAAGAGGAGCGACTTGAAGAGCGCGTGGTTCACCACGTGCAGCCCCGCGCCGGCGAGGCCGAGCAGCAGCAGCGCCGGGTCGCCCCGGGCGCGCCCGAGGAGCGCCAGCCCCGCCCCGAGCGCGATGATCCCGACGTTCTCGACGGTGTGGTAGGCGAGCAGCCGCTTCAGGTCGTGCTGCGCGAGCGCGAAGGCCACGCCGAGGATGGCCGACACCGCCCCGACGCCGAGGAGCGTCACGCCCCACCAGGCGGGGATCGTGTCGAGGAGGCCCGTGATCCGGAGGAGCCCGTAGATCCCGGTCTTCACCACCACGCCGGACATGAGCGCCGACACGTGGCTCGGCGCCGCCGCGTGGGCCGGGGGCAGCCAGAAGTGGAGCGGCATCAGGCCGGCCTTCAGGCCGAAGCCGAGCAGTCCGAGGAGGAACACGCCGGTCCCCGCCGCGCCGCCGAGCCGCAGCCCCGTCATCGCCGCGAAGTCGAACGACCCGGCCGCGCGCCCGAGCAGCGCGAACAGCGCGAAGAGGGCCAGCGTGCCGACGTGGGTGGCGGCCAGGTAGAGGAAGGCGGCGCGCTGCACGGCCCGGTCCTCGTGGTCGGTCTGCACCAGGAAGAAGTTGGAGAGCGCCATCAGCTCCCAGCCGACCAGGAAGACGAGGGCGTGGGACGCCGAGACCAGGAGCGCCATCCCGGCGACGGCGAGGCCGTAGAAGAGCTGGAGACGGACGGCGCGGAGCCCGTGCGCCGCCTGCGGGTGGTAGCGGAGCCCGTAGACCGCGCCGGCGGCGGCCACCAGGCAGATCGGCACGAGGAACAGCGCCGCCAGCGGGTCGAGCCGCAGCGCGAGCCGCGCCGAGACCGCCGCCTCGCCCCCGGCCAGCACGCGCGCGGCCTCCGCGAGGCCGAGGGCCGCCCCGGCGCACAGGACGGCGCAGGTGACCGCCTGGGCGAGGGCGGGGCGGCGCCAGAGCGCCGCGGCGGCGAGCCCGCTCGCGGCGGGGAGCGCGATGGCCCCGGCGACGAGCGCGGGGGTCACGGCGCGCCCCGGTGCAGGAGGAGCAGCGCCGACAGCGCCAGCACGGTCGCCACCGTGTAGAGGAGCTGCAGGTTGAGGCGCGCCTGCTGGAAGCGCCGCAGCCGGCTGAACCACTCGCCGACGCGCAGGAAGGCCGGCTCGAAGAGGCGCGCGCGGGCCGGGTCGTCGGAGGTGAGCGAGAGCCGCGCGCCGGCGGGGAACGGGCCGGAGGGGCGCTCGATCAGGGCCCGCGGCCGGAGCACCTGCGGCGCGGTGGCGGCGAGCGCCAGCTCGGCGAAGGAGGCCGCGGTGTACTGCACGCGCGCGCTCTCCCCAGCGAAGCCGCACCCCCAGGTGGACGACGCGCGCACGTCGCGGCGCGCCAGGGCCCGGCGCGAGGCGAGGACGAGCGCGGCGCCGAGCGCGACCAGCACGGCGAGCGAGAGGCGCAGGGGCCCGGCAAGCGCGGCCGCCGTCGGCGCCAGCGCGCCGGTCACCTCGGCCTCGGCCACCCCGAGCACCTGCGCGGCGGCGGGGGCGAGGCGCGCGATCACCTGCGCGGGGAAGATGGCGATCGCGACGTTCGCCGCGCCGAGCAGCACGAGCGGGGCGATCATGAGCGGCCCGCCCTCGTGGGCGGCCGCGGCCTCGTCGCTCCGCGGCTGCCCGAGCAGCGCCGTCCCGAGCAGCCGCGTGAAGGCGGCCGCCGCGAGCGCCCCGACCATCGCCAGCGCCGCCAGCGCGAGCCAGGCCCCGAGCGCGAGCCCGGCGGGCGCGCCACGGCCGCCGTGGAGGAGGCCGAGGTAGAGCAGCCACTCGGAGACGAACCCGTTGAGCGGCGGGAGGCCGGTCAGCGCCGCCGCGGCGAGGACGAGGAGCGCGCCGCTGGCCGGGAGGCGGCGGAGCAGCCCGCCCATCCGCTCGAGGTCGCGCGTGCCGGCCCCGTGGACCAGGGCCCCCGCGCCGAGGAAGGCCAGCCCCTTCATGAGCGCGTGGTTCCAGACGTGGAGGAGCGCTCCGGCGACGCCGAGCGCCGCCACCACCGGCGCGCCGAGGGCCGCGCCGATGAGGGCGATCCCCAGGCCGAGGGCGACCAGCCCGACGTTCTCGACGGTGGAGTAGGCGAGGACCCGCTTCAGGTCGCGCTGGCCGAGGGCGAGCGCGAGCGCGGCGAGGGCGCCGGCCAGCCCGACCACCGCGAGGAGCACCCCCTGCCAGAGCGCTGGGCGCGGCAGGAAGGTGAGGACCCGCAGGATCCCGTAGACGCCCATCTTCACGAGCACCCCGGACATGAGCGCCGAGACGTGGCTGGGCGCCGCGGGGTGGGCGTCGGGGAGCCAGACGTGCAGGGGGACCAGGCCCGCCTTGGTGCCGAACCCGACCAGCGCGAGCAGGAAGAGGAGCGCCGCCGGGGCCGCACCCTCCGCGCGGAGCGAGAGGAACGCGTCGAAGCGGAGCGAGCCGGCCGCGCGGCCGAGCAGGAGGAAGAGGGCGAACAGGAAGCCGGCGCCGAGGTGCGAGGCGACCAGGTAGGTCCGGGCCGCGCGCCGCACCGCGCCGTCCTCGTGCTCGAAGGCGACCAGCAGGAACGACGCGACCGTCATGACCTCCCAGGCCACCAGGAAGAGCACCGCCTGCCGCGCCGCGAGGAGGAGCCCCATCGAGGCGAGGAGGAGATTGAACGAGAAGAGGAACGGCCCGAGCGGACGGCGGCCGAGGTGCGCGCGCATGTACCCGGCGCCGAAGACCGAGGTGGCCAGCCCGAGCGCGAACAGGGCGGCGGCGAAGAGCGCCGAGAGCGGGTCGAGCCCGAGCGCCAGCGCGCCGTTCGGCACCTGCCAGGGGAGCTCGAGCGCGACCGGCGGCGCGCGCAGCGCGCCGAGCGACGCGACCAGGCCGAGGACCGAACCGAGCGCGCCGCCGGCGCTGCCCACCGCGAGCGCCAGGCGGGGGCGGGCGGAGGCGGCCAGGGCGACGAGCCCGGCGCCGCCGAGGGTGACCAGCGCCGAGACGTACAGCGCCATCACTTCGCCGCCCCGGCGCGTCGCGCCGCGATGCCCGCCTCGATGCGCGCGACCTCGGTCACCAGCGCGTCCACCCCGGCGTGCGCCTCGAGCGCGGCGGTGAGGCCGGGGTCCCGGAGCGCCGCGGCGACCAGCGCGAGGAGGTGCAGGTGCGTGCGCGTCGAGGGGCTGACCAGCGTCACCAGCGTGTGGACCGGCTTTCCGTCGAGCGCCTCGAAGTCGACCGGCCGCTCGAGGTAGCAGATCGCCACCGCCGGCCGCTTCACGCGCAGCACGATGGGGTTGCGCGGGTGCGGGATGGCGACGCCGTTCCCGAAGCCGGTCGAGCCGAGCGCCTCGCGCGCGAGGAGCATGCGGTGGACCAGGGTGCGATCCGCCTCGTGCGGCAGGGGGAGGCGGTCCACCACCGCCTTCAGGATGCTCGCCTTGTCGTCCCCGGGGACGTCCGGGTGGACGCCGCCTGCGCGGATCGCGTCGGCGAGGCTCGGGAGCTGTGTCTGCTCCAGCTCGGCCAGCAGCTCGGCGGAGATCCCCATGTTGCGAGTGGCCGCGAACTCGAGCAGGTCGATCCGGTTAAGGCGGTACTGATCGTTCACGCGGGTCGCGGGGAGCTCGCCGCCCTTCAGCCACTTCTCGAGCGTGGCCTCGGAGACGCCGAGGAGGCGGGCGGCGTCACGCGCTGTGAGCTGCATCCGGTCCAGTTCCTTTCTTCTAGCGACTGCGCTTCATGCCGAGGACCACGTCGATTGACCGCGACAGGACGCCGGCGAGGAGCGGCATCCGCAGCACCGCCACCCCGCGCGCGGCCCAGGCGGCCGGCTCCGGCGCCTGCCGCGCCCTCACGGCGAGCACCGGGGTGCCGGGCCGGGCGCGGTCCAGGTGCGCGAGCACCGAGTCGAGCGTCGGGGCCGCCACCTCGGGGCATGCGACCACCAGCGCGACCGGCATCTCCTCGATGGTCCGGTTGGCCGCCGCCGCCGTCGCCACGCGCAGGAGGCACAGGTCCTCGCGCTGCGCCACGTCGGCGAAGAGGTCCTCGCTCGCCGCGCCGGGGCGGGTGAGCAGGAGCACGGAGGGGAGCGGCTTGGAGGGCGGCGACACCGTGCCCCCATCTGGAGCATTAAGCGGGCCACCACGACGACTCGTACGAAACTCCTGAAATCGAGACCTTCGGTCCCAGGCCTCGGTCCCTCGGGTCATGCCGATTCGGCATCCTCGGCGACGGCGCCCCAGGAGGCGAGCCGGGTGTAGAGGGTGCGCAGGCCGATGCCGAGGGCACGCGCCGCCCGAGCGCGCGTGCCGTGGTGGCGGAGGGCCGCGAGGATCACCTGCCGCTCGGCCTCCGCCAGCGTGCAGTCGAGCGGGATCTCCACGACGCCGGAGGGGGACGGCCGGCGCGGCGGCGGGCGCGGGACGAGGGGCCCCTGCGAGGACGGGTCGCGCCCGCGCCGCGGCCGGGGGCCGGGGCTGCTCCAGGTCGTCGAGCGTGATCACCTCGCCCGCCGCCAGCACGCAGGCCCCCTCCACCGCGTTCCGCAGCTCGCGGACGTTGCCGGGCCAGTCGCGCCCGGTCAGCTCCTCGAGCGCCGCGGGCGCGACGCCCGAGATGCGGCTGCCGCTGCGGCGGTTGAAGTCCGCGATGAAGGCGCGCACCAGCGCCGGGATGTCCTCCCGCCGCTCGCGGAGCGGCGGGACCACCAGCGTCACCACCTTGAGCCGGTAGTACAGGTCGTCGCGGAACCGTCCCTGCGCGATGGCGACCTGGAGGTCCCGGTTGGTGGCGGCGATGATGGACAGGTCGACCTTCACCTTGCCGGTGCCGCCCACCCGCCGGAACTCGCTCCGCTCGAGGACGCGCAGGAGCTTCGCCTGGGTGGAGATGTCCATCTCGGCGATCTCGTCGAGGAAGAAGGTGCCGCCGTCGGCGAGCTCGAAGAGGCCGCGCTTGCGCTCGTCGGCGCCGGTGAAGGCCCCGCGCTCGTGCCCGAAGAGCTCGTTCTCGAGCAGCTCGCGGCCGAGGGTGGCGCAGTTGACCGGGACGAACAGGTGCTGCCGGCGCGGACCCCGGTCGTGCAGCGCCCGCGCGATGATCTCCTTGCCGGTGCCGCTCTCGCCGAGGAGCAGGACGTTGCTCTTGTAGCGGGAGACCCGCTCGATGGCGCCGTGGAGCCGACGCATGGCGGGGGACGCGCCGACCAGGCCGAGGATCCGCCCGGGCGGCGGGGCGGCCCGGAGCGCCTCGGGCCGCTCCAGCGCGTGCACCAGCCGGCGGAGCAGGTCGTCCGGCGGGTAGGGCGGCGGCAGGTAGTCGGCGGCGCCGAGCTGCATGGCGTCGACCGCTTCCTGGACCCTCCCGCTCTCGCCGAGCACGATCACCGGCGCGTCGCCGGGGCGCTGCCCCACCGCCGCGACCAGGGACGAGACGGCCGTGTTCCCCAGGGCCTGCGCGGCGTAGACCGCGGCGAACGCGCCGCCCTCGAGCGCCAGGAGCGCCTCCCGCTCGCCCTCCACCGCGCTGCAGGAGAACCCGGCCTGCGCGAGCGCCTCGGCGAGCCCGGGCGCGCGCCCCGCCGAGACCAGGAGACAGGCCTTCCCGCTGCCGAACTTTCCGTGCGTTGCCAGTCGACGCCTCCGCGGTGGAGGCCCCTTCTACTGCCGATTTGGCATGCGGTGCAAGAACGGCAGTGGGCGGTAGGGCCGTTACGGCGTTCGCGGGTAAGCCGGTGAGGAGCGGCCGGGCACATTTCGCTTCGCGGGGCGCGGCAGGCAGCCGGTAAGGAGCGGCCGGGGCACATTTCGCTTCGCGAAAAGTGCCCAGGCCGGATTTTGAACGCCGGCTGGCTACCGGCCGTCGTCGCGGAAGACGAGGATCTCCTCGCGGCCGATGCGGAGGACCACGCCCGGACCGAGTCCCGGCGCTCCCGCGGCGCCGGGGCCGGCCAGGATCTCCCCCGGCCCGCACAGCGCCAGGACCCGCTCCGCCCGGTCCGCCGCCTCGCCGAGCGCCGCCAGATCCTGCCCCTCCGGCGCGGCGAGGTTCCCGGCCAGCACCGGACCGCGGTCCACCGCGGCGCGGAGGTCGAGCCCGGCCCCGAACGCGCGGACCGCCCCGCGGGCGGTGCGGGCGGCGCGCAGCGCGCGGGCGCCGTCGTCGGGCGAGGTGCCGTGGAGGCCGAAGATTGCGAGCACCCCCGCGCCGGCCAGCCGGGTGGCGAGGCCGCCCTCGTTGGTGGCGGCGCGCGCCACCGCGTCGAGGGCGGCGCGGAGCGCGAGGGCGTCCGGGGGCCGGCCGCGGCCGGTGGCGTGGAGCGAGAGCCGCAGGATGGTGGCGGGGCGCGCCACGAGCGCCGTCGGGTCCTCGGCCTCGACGCGCCGGGCGTGCAGCGCCGGGTCGGGCAGATTGGTGCGGATGGTGGAGCGCTGGGACTCGGAGCGGGCCCTCGGCTCGGTGGGCGAGTCTGCCCGCGCGCGCTCGGGCGCGGGCTCCTCCTCGACCGGCTCGGCGACGCGGCTCCCCTCCGCCACCCGCACCTCGGTCCGCCCGAAGCGCAGCACCATGCCGGGGGCGAGGCGGGCCTCGGTGATCCGCTCCTCGCCGACGAAGGTGCCGTTGCGGCTCTCCAGGTCGATCACCCAGAGCGCGTCCCCCCGCCGCTCGAACATGGCGTGCATGCTCGAGATCCAGGGGTCCTCGATCTGGACGTGCGCCTCCGGCGAGCGGCCGAGCACGGTGGGGATGTCCGGGAGGGGGAAGACCGCTCCGGCGCGGGAACCGTTCAGGATGACGAGGTCGGGCAAGGACGTCCTCTCGGTGCAACCGATCTTCCATGATACCCTAGCCAGGACTCGCGCATGTCCGCCTCTCACCCGCCAGAGCCGCTCCCGCGGGGGGATGAACCGGCCGGCGCGGCTGCCGATGCGATGTGCGGCCGTGTCTTCGGCCAGCGATATCGCGTGCTGCGCCGGCTCGGCGAGGGCGGGATGGGCGCCGTCTACCTCTGCGAGCACGAGGTCCTGGGCCGTCGCTTCGCCGTGAAGGTCCTCCGGCCGGATCGCGCGGCCGACCCCGAGCTGAAGGAGCGGTTCCGGAACGAGGCGCTCGCGGCGAGCAGCATCGGGCAGGAGAACGTGGTGGACGTGCTCGACTTCGGCGAGGAGGCCGACGGCGCGCTCTACTACGTCATGGAGGCCCTCGAGGGGCGGAGCCTCGGCGCGGTCATCCGCGAGGAGGGTCCGCTCCCGGTCGGCCGCACGCTGGCGCTCGTCGAGAACGTGGCCCGGGCGCTGGCCGCCGCCCACGCGCGCGGCGTGATCCACCGCGACGTGAAGCCCGAGAACGTCTTCGTGGTCCGGGGGCACGACGGCATCGAGCGCGCCAAGGTGCTCGACTTCGGGATCTCGCACGTCGACCTGGGGCAGCAGCGGATCACGCGCGCCGGCTCGATCATCGGGACGCCCGAGTACATGGCGCCGGAGCAGGCGCTGGGCGGCGAGGTGGACCACCGCGCCGACGTGTACGCCCTCGGCGTGCTCGCGTTCGAGATGCTCACCAGCACCCTGCCACTGGTGGGCGACTCGGCGGTCGCGACGCTCCTGGCGCACCAGACGCGGGCGCCGGCCGCCCCCTCGCAGCTCCGGGCCGGGGTCCCGGCGGAGGTCGACGCGCTGGTCCTGCGCGCCCTCGCCAAGAACCCGGCCGAGCGGTTCGACTCGATGCTCGAGGTGGCCGCCGAGGTCGCGCGGATCCGGCTCACCGGGCCGCTGCCGCCCACCACCGCCCGCTCAGGCGGCTTCGCGCAGACGGTGCGCTTCGATCCGGACGAGGCGGCCGGCCTCCGCGCGGGCGCGACCCCCGGGGCGCCCGCGCAGCTCGGGTCGGCCGGGATGGTCGCGCTCCCGGACGCGCAGGGGCTCCGCGGCGCGCTCCCGGCGGTGGACGTGCACCTCACCGATCCCGGCCCGCGCCCGCGCAGGCCGGGAAGGCGGGCGGCGCTCGCGGTGGCGGGCCTGGCGGCCGTGCTCGTGCTCGGCACCGCCGCGTGGTGGCGGACGCGGAGCGCCGGCCCGGAGGCGGCCGCACCGCGGGTGGACGCTATCTCCCCGCCCGTGCAGCCCCCGGCGGTGCCCGGGGCTCTCGACGCCCGCCCCGCCGGCGATGGGCTCGCCCCTCCCGCCGCCGCACGGATCGCGCCGGTCGCCGCGCCCGCGCCGGAGCGCCCGGTGCCCGGCCAGGGGAAGCGGACCCCCGCCGCCGCGCGCCCGCCGCGCCCCCACCCCGTGGCGCCGGAAGAGGAGGGTGTACCCCAGGTGAAGGACCCGTACGCCGAGGAGGCCGGGCTCAAGCCGGATCCCTTCCGATGACCCGAGTCCCCTTCCTCGCCCTGCTCCTGGTCGCGCTCGCGACCTCGGTCCCGGACGCCCGCGCCGAGGACGACGTCTCCGACGCGCGCGCGCACTTCCGCAAGGGGGTCGCGCTGTACCAGGCCAGGAGCTGGCGCGCGGCCATCGCCGAGTTCGAGGCGGCCTACCGGGCCAAGCCGCACGGCGCCATCCACTTCAACGTCGCGCAGTGCCGGGAGAAGCTGCAGGAGTGGCCCGGCGCGCTCCGCGCCTACACCGACTACCTCCGCGAGGTCCCCGAGGCGAAGGATCGCGCCGCGGTGCGGGCCGCCATCGGCCGCATCGAGGCGCGCCTCGCCACCGCCGGGGTGCAGGCGCTGCTCGTGTACACCGACCCGCCCGGCGCCGAGGTCCGGATCGACGGCCGGCCGCGGGGACGCTCGCCCTTCCACCTGGCCCTGCCGCCCGGGCCCTACGCCGTCTCGGTGGTCCTCGAGGGCTTCGCGCCTGCCGCGGAGGAGGTGCAGCTGCGCGCCGGCGCCTCCCGCGTGGTGGAGGTGGTGCTGATCCCGGCGCAGGCCGCGCGCGAGGTCCCGGCGCCGACGCGCGCGGGCGCCCCCTCGGCGCCCGGCGCGGGCCCCGCCTCGCCGGCCCGTCCGGACCTCTCGGCGCGCCCACCCGCGCCGCAGCCGACGCTGCCCCTCGCGCCGCCGGCGAAGCCTCCGCGCCCCCGCGTGTACACGTGGGTGGCGGCCGGGACCGCGGTGGCGGCGGTCTCCGCGGGCCTCTGGTTCGGCGCCGCCGCCGACCGGAAGCGGGACACGCTCCTCGACGGCCAGACGCACGAGGACGCCGCCTCGCTGGCGCGCGACGCGAAGTCCAAGGCGCGCACCGCCAACGTGCTCTACGGGATCGCCGGCGCGGCGGGCGCCGCGGGCGTGACCCTCTTCTTCGTCGAGGGGAAGTTCTGATGCGCGTCCTGCTCGTCCTCGCGGCGGCCTCGATCCTGGCCGGATGCCAGCTGGACGTGGAGGGGGCCGCCTGCGCGGTCCCCGGCTCCGGCGACCTGTGCCCGTCGGGCCAGCGCTGCGGCAACGACCTCCGGTGCAGCGAGCGCGCCGCGGCCTGCGCCGATCGCTGCGCGCCGGAGGAGCGGGGCTGCGGGGGCGGGGACGTGCGCACCTGCGTGGACACCGACCCGGTCTGCGGCGCCTGGCGCGTGGACGTCGACTGCCTCGCCGTGGGTCTCGCTTGCAGCGACGCCGACCTGACCTGCGTCTGCCCGGCGAACGTCGGCGCGGAGGTGGTGGTGGACGCCGGGGCGGGCGCGCCGGCCGGCGCCCCGGCGCCCACCGGCGTCCGGACGCCCGCCGCCTGCCGGTTCGCGACGCTCGAGGCGGGGCTCGCCGCCGCCCGCGACGGCGTGGCCACGGTGGTGGTGGCGGCCGGCGCGGCGGCCACCTACCCGGTGACCGCGCCGCTCGCGATCCCGCCGGGCGTGACGCTCCGGGGCGACGACGACCCGCCCGCGCCGGACCAGCGGGTGCTGTCGCTCGAGGGCGACCTCGCCGGCGGCGTGACGCTGGGCGAGGGCTCCACCCTGTCGGGGTTCACGGTCCGGAACGGCTCGGCCCCGGCCAGCGCGGTGGGCGTGGAGGTCGCGTGCGTCGCCGGGGCTGCGGCGCGGCTCGCGGACCTGGTCGTCGAGGCGGCCGGGGCGTCGTCGAAGCTGACCGACGGCGTCCGCGCCGGCGGCGCGTGCCCGCTCGAGCTCTCGCGGGTGACCGTGCGAGGGGCCGCGGACCGCCGGGCTGCTCGTCGCCCGCGACGGCGCGGCCGACACGGTGGTCGCCGCGGACTCGATCTTCGACGGAAACGGCGTCGGCGTCCGCGTCACGCGCGGCGACCTCACGCTCCAGCGCGCGGTGGTGAAGGGGAGCGCCGGCGCGGGCGTCGTCGCGGCTGGAGCCAGCACGCTCCTGACCCTGGAGCAGAGCGCGGTGCGCGCGAACGGGGACACCGGCGTGCTGGTCATGGCGAGCACCCAGCGCGTGCGCCTCATCGGCAACCGGATCTGCGGGAACGCCGCCGCGGGCCAGAACTGCGGGACCGCCGGCGTGACCCGGAGCGTCGGCGGGATCTGCCTGAACGGCAGCCCTCCGGCCGACCTCGCGCTCTCGGGGAACGCGGTGCACGACAACGCGGGCGATCAGCTGATGGCCGCGGGCGGGTCGGGCACGTGGAACCTCGACGGGGCCCCGGCGGGCGCGACGGCGTGCGGGCCGGGACGGAACGTGTTCGCCGGGTACCAGTCACCCGCGCGCGGCGTGTCCGCCGCCTACGCGAACGTCACCGCGCGATGGAACGGGTGGCGGGTGATCTCGCCGGAGCTGGGGGTCGACTACGACGCCTCCCCGGCCGGCTATGTGGTGGACGCGGGAACGGGCACGACCCCGGCCAAGGTCTGCCCGCCGCCCGCGCCCGCCGAGCTGCTCTGCGTCGACTGACCCGCTACACGGTCCGCCGTCGCGCCCCCATCGCCATCCCCACCACCACCAGCAGCACGATGGCGCCGACGAGGCTCCCGATGAAGCCCGCCGGCTGGAAGACCGCCGCCGACGAGCCGGTCAGCGCGGAGGCGACCACTCCGCCGATGAGCGAGCCGGCCACGCCGAGCGCGGTGGTCAGCACGAACCCCATGCTCTGCTTCCCCGGCACCACCGCGCGCGCGATGAGCCCGATCACGAACCCGAAAACGATCCAGGCAAGAATTCCCATCTGTCCCTCCTCCAGGCGCAAAGGTACGACCGCTGCCCACCGGGCGGCTCGGCCGCTCGTCCGCCGCTGCCCGCGCCCAGGGGGGCCGCGCCACGCTTCACCCACAGCGCACCAGGCGGGCGGGCCCTTCCTTGACGGCCTCCACCCCCGCGGGTAGCGTCGCAAGCCTGCACGACACAAGGAGTTCTGCTCCGTGCGCCTCCTCCCCAGGCTGCTCTTCCTCCCCGCGCTCGCGCTCCCCGCCTGCAGTCTCCGTCCATCCAGGAGGCGCGGCGCGGCGGCGGCGGCGGCGGCGGCCCTGCTCGCGGCGGCCGGCTGCGCCACGGGCGGCCAGCTCCGGCCCGGCGCGGCGGCGGTCCGCGCCGAGGTGGAGACGGCGAAGCGGGCGGGCGCGGTGCGCTGCGCGCCGAGGGAGCTCGCCCTGGCCCAGTCGAGCGTGGACGTCGCCGAGTCGGAGCTCGCCTACGGGTACCGCGCCCGCGCCGAGGAGCACCTGCGGGTGGCGGAGCTGAACGCACGGCGCGCGCTCGAGCTCTCCCGCACCTGCGGCCCGACCCAGGTCACGATCCGCAAGGATCCGCCCGCCGGCACCGTGGTCATCGAGAAGACCGACCGCGATCACGACGGCCTGCCGGACCTGGAGGACCGCTGCCCCGAGGCGGCGGGACGGCGGGAGCTCTCGGGTTGCCCCGACGCCGACGACGACGGCGTGGCCGACGCCGAGGACGCCTGCCCGAAGGATCCCGGCCCGGCCAGCGCGCGCGGCTGTCCGGTCGTCGCCAAGGACTCCGATCGCGACGAGATCCCGGACGACATCGACCGCTGCCCGCTCGACCCCGAGGACAAGGACGGCTTCCAGGACGAGGACGGCTGCCCCGACGCGGACGACGATCTCGACGGGATCGTGGACCGCGTGGATGCGTGCCCGAACGATCCCGGTCCGCTCGAGCGGCGCGGCTGCCCGGCCCCCGAGTCGGAGGGCGACCGGGACCGCGACGGGGTGCCCGATCGGCTCGATCGGTGCCCGGAACAGCCCGGGTCGGCGCCGGAGGGCTGTCCCCGGAAGTACGCGCTGGTCGAGGTGAAGCGCGAGCGGCTGGTGACCCGGCAGCAGGTGCGCTTCGCGAGCGGCACGTCGCGGGTGCTGCCGGACTCCTCCGAGCTCCTCGGTCAGCTGGCCCAGGTCCTGAAGGACTTCCCGCGCATGCGGCTGTCCATCGAGGCGCACACCGACGCGACCGGCACGGAGGCGGCGAACCAGCAGCTCAGCCAGGAGCGCGCCGAGGCGATCCGCGCGCAGCTCCGCGCGAAGGGGGTCGCGGCGGACCGGCTCGAGGCGATCGGCTTCGGGTCCACCCGCCCCATCGCCTCGAACGGGACCGCCCGCGGGCGCGAGCAGAACCGGCGCACCGAGTTTCGCGTCGTGTCGGCGGAGTAGCCGGGGGCGGCCGGTCAGTCGTCCTCGTCCGGCAGCTCCGCCTCCGACTTCATCAGCTCGCGCATCACCACCGTCGCGTACGAGCCCTTGGGCAGCTCGAAGCTCGCCCGGTAGCCGTCGTCGAGCGGCTCGAGCTCGAGCTCGACGCGGAGCCGCGCCGCCCGGCGCGTCCCCTCCGCCTCGCCGCCGCCGCGGGCGAAGTCCGCCAGCCCGATCCCCTCGGCCGCGAGCAGCCGGGCCTCCCGCGCCAGGGCCTCGCCGGCGGCCGGCCGGAGCTTGTGCCCGAACATGGGCCCGGCCGGCGACACCTCGAAGCGCGCCACCCGCGGGCCGTCGACCGCGGCGTCCTCGCAGGTGAAGAGGCCGCCCGTGTCGAGCTTCTTCAGCACGTCGCCGGCGAGCGCGGTCGCGAAGAGCCCGTCGGCCATCCGCTCCGCCAGCCAGCGGTTGAAGAGGTGCGCCTGGAACGCCGAGATCGAGAGGCGGCGCAGGAACCGGTCGCGGAAGGCCCGGCCGGTCTCCGGCGTCCGCTGCCCGAGGAGGAGCGCGCGCCCCACCTCCGCGTTGCGCCCCTCGACGCCGAAGCGCTGTGGCCCGTAGAAGTTCGGCAGCCCGGCGGCGAGCAGCGCCGCGGCCGCCTCGCGTGCGCGCCCGAGATCGCCCCCGCGCACCACGAGCGAGAACCGGTTGGCCCGCACGTGACCCGGGCGGAGCTTGTTCGCGTGGCGCGAGACCTCCAGCACCCTGAGCCCGGCCGCCTCCAGGGTGGCGGGCGCGGGATCCCGGGCCACCGGGAAGGAGAGCCACTGGGTGGTGACGGCGTCGCGGTCCTTCAGGCCGGCGTAGCCCGCGTCGCGCTCCGCCACGCCGAGGGCGCGCGCGAGCTCGCGCAGGGCGTCGCGGGTGGTCCGTCCGCGCTTCTCGATCCTCACGTACAGGTGCGGCCCCGCGCCGGAGGGCAGGTAGGCGGGGAGCTCGTCCACCCGGAAGTCCTCCGGCGCGCGGCGGAGCGCGCCGCCCGAGCCGGGCAGGCCGGCGGTGACGAAGGGGAGGGAGATCATGGGGTCACCTGGGTCGAGCCGCTCGCGCGCGCGCCGGGCCGCGCGGGATCGGGGATGCCTTCGGACCGTCCACCACCTCGACCAGCCCGAGCTCGGAGAGGTGGTGGAGGAGCTTCGTCGCGTCGAAGTCGCCGAGGTGCGCCGCGGCGGCGATCTCGCCGACCGTGCGCCGGCCGTCCACCAGCGCCAGGACCGCGCGCTCCGGCGCCTTCAGCGAGGGGGCGCCCTTCGGCCTGCGGCGCCGGACGGCCACGTCCGTCCCCGGGATCCGGGTCCGGAACAGCGCGAGCTCGTCGACGCGCCGGATCCCCTCCATCAGCAGGGACTGCGTGTTCACCGCGATCGGCGCCGCGGGGCGGTCGGGCTCCTCCGCCTCCTCGAGGAGGAAGAAGGTGCCCGCCCGCGCGAGCAGCATGGCGTGGAAGATCGCCGTCACCTGCTCGTGGAGGCATCGCCACAGCTCCGCCGGGGCGAGGTGGCCACCGTCGACGAGCGCCTTCCCGATGGGCGGCCCCGCCCGCACCGCCGCCTCGATCGCCGCCTCGCCGACCAGGCCGAGCCGGACGGCGATCTCGCCGAGCCGCTCTCCCGCCACGGTGGAGCGGGCGGCGCGGACCTCCCCGTCGACGAAGGCGACCGAGCGCTCGACCCCCTCCGCGATCACCGTGAGCACGCCGGAGAGGCGGGCCTGGTGGACGAAGGTGACGAGGTCCGCCGCGCCCACGCCGGCCAGATCGCCGGCCAGCACGCAGCGCGGCTTCGCCCCCGCGTCCCCGGCGGCCGGGGTCCGGCGCAGGAGCAGCAGGTCGCCGGTGGAGGGCAGGAGCGTGAACCGGCCGGCGCGCCCGGCCAGCGCGCGGCGCGCCTCGTCGGAGCCGGGGACGACCCGCCCGCGCGCGTCGATCTCGAGCGCCATCGGCGGCGGCTCGCGGCCCCGGCTCACCCGCGGCGCTCGCGGGCCGCGCGGGCGGCCGGGCCCCGTGCGCCGGTGGGAGCGGCCCCGCCGCTCGCGTTCGGGCGGCCCGCCTCGCTCGCTCGTCCAGGCCTCATGATCGCTCGCTCAGTCCCGCTCCCACCCGTGGTGCGCCTGCCACTCCTCCTCGTCCTGGAGCGCCATCTCCAGCGTCTCCTCGGAGTAGTCGGGCAGCGTGAGCAGCCGCCCGTTCATGAAGAGCGTCGGGGTGCCCCTCATCCCGGCGGCGCGCCCCTCCGACATCGACGCGCGGATGCGGTCGGCGTGGCGGCGGCCCTGCACCGCGTCCCGCAGGTCGCCCGGGTCGCCGCCCAGCTCGCGCGCCAGCGCCGCCAGCTGGTCGAGCGAGTGCCCCGGGCTGACGAAGAGCGCGTCGTGCATGGGCCAGAAGATGCCCTGGTCGCGGGCCCACTCGACCGCCTCGGCCGCCTCCGCCGCGCCCGGGTGCGCCTCGATGGGGAACGGCTTGTAGAGGAGCTTCACGCGATCGGCCCGGGCGGTCACGAAGGCCTCGAGCGTCGGCCGCAGCCCCCGGCAGAAGGGGCAGGTGAAGTCCGAGAACTCGACGATCGTCACCGGCGCCTCGGCGGTCCCGAGCGGCGGCCCGAACTCGGTCACGTCCAGCCGGACGCGCCGGTCGAAGGACGCGTGGTACTCGTTCACGAACCGCCGCAGGTCGGCCGGGCCGGCGCCGGCGCGGGCCAGCCGGACGGCCAGGCGGGCGGTGCGGGGCCCGTGCTTGCAGCCCTGGTGCGTGCGCAGGCAGCTCGACACCGTGTGGGGGCAGCCGCAGGGGCAGAACTCCTGGAGCGCGTACTCGGCCACCACGCGCTGCTGCTCCGGCGAGAGCCCCTCCAGCTCGATCCCAGGCAGCACCGCGGCGGGATCGGCGGCCGAGGGGGCGGGCGCGGCGACCCCCGGCGCGGCGGCGCCCGGCGCGGAGGCGGCGGCCGAGGTCCGGCAGCCGGCCAGGGTGACCACCGCGAAGGCGGCCACCGCGGGCAGGAGGGTCTTGGGAGCGAAGGTCATTGGGTCCCTGGTCGAGGGGGCGTGCGAGATCGGCGGATTCTAGTACGAGACGCTCGGGAGCGGCCGCCGGGCTTTGATCGTGGCAGCGCCCCCGTGGTCTCCTTACAGAGGAGCCGTCCTGGCACACCTGGAACCCACAGCCGAGCGCGGCGCGATCCGCAAGGAGCCTGGGGGCCGCCTGGGCATCGCGCTCGTGTACCCGAACGCCTACCGGCTCGGGATGGCCAACCTGGGCCTGCACGCGGTCTACCGCCTCTTCAATGCGGATCCGGGGACGGCCTGCGAGCGGGCCTTCCTGCCGGAGGACGGCGGGGAGCCGCGGACGGTCGAGTCGGGCCGGCCGCTGCGCGACTTCGACGTGGTGGCGTTCTCGCTCTCCTTCGAGGAGGACGACGCGAACGTCCTCGACATCCTGGCTCGAGCGGGCCTGCCGCTCCGCAGCGCGGACCGGGACGAGCGCCACCCGCTGGTGGTGGGCGGCGGCATCGCGGTGCAGATCAACCCCGAGCCGCTGGCGCCCTTCTTCGACGCCTTCCTGGTGGGGGAGGGCGAGGTGCTGGTGCCACCCTTCCTCGCCTTCGCGCGGGAGGCGGCCCGGGCGCGGCCGGCGCGGGCGGCGCTGCTCCGGCGCCTCGCGTCCGTGCCCGGCGCCTACGTCCCGGGCGCGTACGACGTCGAGTACTCGGACACGCGCGATCCCCGCGGCGCCTGGGTGACGCGCTTCGCGCCGCGCGACGGCGCGCCGGCCTCGGTGAAGCGGCACTACGTCGAGGACCTGCGCCAGGTCCCGACCTCCCGGGTGGTGGACAGCCCGGACGCGCAGTTCGGCGACCTGTTCCTCACCGAGGTGGCCCGAGGCTGCCTGTGGGGCTGCCGGTTCTGCGCGGCCGGGTTCGTGCAGCGCCCCTACCGCGAGGTGGATCTCGACCGCCTCCGCGCCGAGGTGAAGGAGGGGCTCGCGCGCGGGCAGCGCATCGGCCTGGTGGGACCGGACACCAGCGACTACACCGGCCTCGACGCCCTCACCTGCTTCATCGGCGAGCAGGGCGGGACCTTCAGCCCCTCCTCGCTCCGCGTGGACGCCATCACCGAGGCGCTCTCCCGGCGCATGGCGGAGGGGGGCGAGCGGTCGATCACCATCGCCCCCGAGGCGGGCACCGAGCGGATGCGGCGGGTGATCAACAAGGACTTCACCGACGATCAGATCGTGCGGGCGGCGGAGCGCGCGCTCTCGCAGGGGATGCAGCACGTGAAGATGTACTTCATGTGCGGGCTCCCCACCGAGACCGAGGACGACGTGCTCGGGATGGCCCGCATCGCGGTGCGGATCCGGGAGGAGGTGATGCTCCCCTGGGCGCGGCGTCGCGGACGGATGGGGCGCATCTCGCTCTCGGTGAACCCCTTCGTCCCGAAGCCCTGGACGCCGTTCCAGTGGCTCCCCATGCACGACCGGAAGTGCCTGGAGGGGAAGCGGAAGCTCCTCGAGCGGGAGCTGCGGCCGAAGGGCATCGACGTGGACTTCTTCAGCCCGCGGGAGGCCTACCTCCAGACGCTCCTCTCGCGCGGCGACCGGCGGGTGGCCGACCTGCTCGAGCTCGCCCACCGCGAGACCGGCGGCGATCTCCGCAAGGCGCTCGGGCGCTGGCCGCACGATCCGGACTTCTTCGTGCTGCGCGAGGCGGGCGTCGAGGAGACGCTGCCGTGGGACTTCCTCGACCAGGGGCTCTCCAAGAGGTTCCTGGCGCGGGAGCTCCGCCGCGGCGTCGGGTCGAGGCTCACGCCCAAGTGCGCGGTGGAGACCTGCCGCGCCTGCGGGCTGGACTGCGCTGACCACCCCGAGCTCGCGCCGGCGGTGGCGGGGCTCCCGGTGGTGCGATAGGACGCGGCCCCCGGGTTCCAGGCTTCACCCTCCGTGGGACTTTCCCAGTGCCGCATGCGCCCGTCCGGGCATTCGCGCTATGAAGGGCGCGTGACCGTCGAGGAGGCCATGCGCGAGGCGCTCGCGCTCGCGCGGGAAGCCGCCGCCCGCGGCGAGGTGCCGGTCGGCGCGGTGGCGCTGTTCGAGGGGCGCGTCGTCGGCCGCGGGGCGAACGCCCGCGAGGCGGCCGCCGACCCCACCGCCCACGCCGAGCTGCTCGCCATCCAGGAGGCGGCCCGGACGCTGGGGCGCTGGCGGCTCACGGGCGTCACGCTGGTGGTGACGCTCGAGCCCTGCGCCATGTGCGCCGGCGCGATGGTGCTCGCGCGCATCGACCGGCTGGTCTTCGCGGCCCCGGACCCCAAGGCCGGCTGCGTGGGCTCGCTCCAGGACCTCTCCGCCGATCCGCGCCTCAACCACCGCTTCGCGGTGGAGCGCGGGGTCCTGGCAGCGGAGGCGGGCGACCTGCTCCGGGCCTTCTTCCGGGCCCGGCGGGCAGCGGGCGGGAGCGGGGGCGCTCCCGGGGGCGAGAACGGAGCCGGGGCCTAGCTTCCCCCTTGGCACGGGCGGGGGAGATCGGTTACACCCGCCCGCGGAGAGCTGGCCGAGCCTGGTCGAAGGCGCCTGACTCGAAATCAGGTGTACCGGCAACGGTACCGGGGGTTCGAATCCCTCGCTCTCCGCTTTTCATTTCGGGAGAGGTGTTCGAGCGGTTTAAGAAGCACGACTGGAAATCGTGTGTACCGGGAACGGTACCGTGGGTTCAAATCCCACCCTCTCCGCCAGCAAAGCGCGGCCTCCGCGGTTATCAGTAGAGGAGGACCCGCAGCGGCGGCAGCCGGCTTGAGCCGGCCCAGAATCCTCGGGCGACGTGGGGCCCACCAAACCCCGCCAGGCCCGGAAGGGAGCAACGGTAGGTGGTCCTCCGTGCGCCCGGGGATTGTGGGCCGGCTCGTTTTCTTGTTACCTGAGGCCCCTCTCGAGTCTCGGGGGGCCGGCGCGCACTCCTCCCGCAGCGGCTCCCGCTCCCATGTCCTACCTCGTCCTCGCTCGCAAGTACCGGCCCCAGCGCTTCGGCGAGATGACCGGCCAGGAGCACGTGGTCCGGACGCTCTCGAACGCCCTCCAGCACCGGCCAGCTCGCGCACGCGTTCCTGTTCACCGGGCCGCGCGGCGTCGGCAAGACCACCACCGCCCGCCTGGTCGCCAAGGCGCTCAACTGCGAGAAGGGTCCGACCGCCGAGCCCTGCGGCGCCTGCCCGCCCTGCCTCGAGATCGCCGAGGGGCGCGCGGTCGACGTGATCGAGATCGACGCCGCCTCGAACAACGGCGTCGACAACGTCCGCGACATCGTCGAGGCGGTGAAGTACCGGCCCGCCCGCGACCGCTACAAGGTCTTCGTCATCGACGAGGTCCACATGCTGTCGCAGGGCGCCTTCAACGCGCTCCTGAAGACGCTGGAGGAGCCGCCGCCGCACGTGAAGTTCGTGCTGGCCACCACCGACGTCCACAAGGTCCCCGAGACCATCCTCTCCCGCTGCCAGCGGTTCGACTTCCGCCGGCTCACGCTCCCCCAGATCGCCGACCAGCTCGGCAAGGTCGCGGCCGAGGAGGGGATGCGGCTCTCCCCGGGCGCGCTGGCGCTGGTGGCCCGCGCAGGCCGAGGGCGGGATGCGCGACGCGCTCTCGCTGCTCGACCAGGTGCGGGCGGCCTGCGGCGACGCGCCGGACGACGCGGCGGTGGCCGAGGCGCTCGGGGCGGTGGACGCCGCGGCCGTGTCGCGCATCGCCGCGGCGCTGGTCGGCCGCGACGGCGGCGGCGGTGCTCGCCGAGATCGAGGCGCTGCACGCCGCGGCCTCGAGATGAAGCGGCTCGCCGAGGAGATCGTCCGCCACCTGCGCAACGTGGTGGTGGCGAAGCTCGTGCCGGCGGCGCCGCTCGACCTGCCCGACGCGGAGCTCGCCGAGGTGCGTGCCCAGGCCGGCGCGGCCGACGCGGCCCAGCTCACGCGGCTGTTCGACCTCGCCCAGCGGGCGGTGGCGGACGTGAAGCTGGCTCGGAGCAGCCGCGGTACGCGCTCGAGGTGGCGCTGCTCGAGGGCGTGTTCCTCGCGCCCGGCGCGCAGGTCTCCGAGCTCCTGGCCCGGGTGGAGGCGCTGGCCCGCGGCGCGCCGCTCCCCTCGCCGCGCGCGCCCTCGGCCCCTCCGGCGGCGGGCCCGCCCGCCGGCCCCGGCAAGGGATCGCCGCCGGCGCCGCCCGCGGCCCCCCGCGGCCCCGCCGCCGGCGCGAGCCCGCGCGCGGCCGAGCCGGCCCCGGCCGGCGGCGCCTGGCGCGACCTGTCCGGCTTCGGCACCCCGGGCTGCGCGGGCGCGGCCGCCGAGGCCGCGCCGGGTGCTCCCCGCCCGGCGACCGCCGTCCAGGCGGCGGGGCTCTCCCCGGCCGAGCGCTGGCGCGCGGCGGTGGACGAGGTCGAGAAGGTGAGCCCGCTCGCGGCGCCGGCGCTGAAGCAGGCGGCGCTGCTCGGGCTCGAGGACGGGCTGGTGTCGGTGCAGCTGCCGCCCGGCCTGATGGCCGCCACCGCCGAGCGGCGGCGGCCGGAGATCGAGGCGGTCTTCGCGCGGTTCTTCGGCCGGCCCACCCGGCTCGAGGTGGCGGTCGGCGCGCCGGCGGCGGCGGCCGGCGCCGCGGCGGCGAGCCCGGCGCCTGGCGCGCCTTCGATCGCCGCCTCGGAGGCGGCCGAGCGGACCGCGCGCGCCGCGCGCGTGCGCGAGGTCGCGCGCGCGCACCCGAACATCCAGGAGGCCGCCCGCGTGCTGGACGGCGGCATCGACAAGATCGAGGAGCTCTGACCATGGACATCCAGTACCTGATGAAGCAGGCCAAGAAGCTCGAGAAGGCCATGGCCGACGCGAAGGAGAAGCTCGCCGAGATCGGCGTCGAGGCCGAGAGCGGCGGCGGCCTCGTCAAGGTGGCCATGAACGGCCGCTGCGAGGTGACCCGCCTCACCGTCGACCCGGGCGCCATCGACCCGAACGACAAGGCGATGCTGGAGGACCTGATCACCGCGGCGGTGAACGCCGCGGTGGAGAAGGCCCGCGCGGCCGCCGACGAGTCGATGGCGAAGGCCACCGGCGGCGTCAAGCTCCCCGGGATCAGCGGCTGACGCATGGCCGTCGCGGACCCCATCGCGCGGCTGGTGAAGGAGCTCGCGCGGCTCCCCGGCATCGGCGAGAAGACCGCCCAGCGCCTCGCCTTCCACATCCTGAAGGCGGGGCCGGGGTACGCCTCCGACCTCGTCGGCGGCGATCGCCTCGGTGGTGCGCGACGTGCGGCTCTGCTCGTCGTGTCAGACGCTCACCGACCACGACCCCTGCGCCATCTGCCGGGACCCCGAGCGCGATCCGCGGCTGGTCTGCGTGGTGGAGGGGGTGCCCGACCTGCTCGCGGTGGAGCGCACGCACGAGTTCCGCGGCCGCTACCACGTGCTGCACGGGGCGCTCTCGCCGCTCGACGGCATCGGCCCCTCGGACCTCAAGATCCGCGAGCTGCTGGTGCGGCTCGAGCGCGAGCCGGCCGAGGAGATCATCGTCGCCACCAACCCCGACGTGGAGGGCGAGGCGACCGCGCTCTACCTCACCAAGCTCCTCAAGCCGATGGGGCTCAAGGTGACCCGGATCGCGCAGGGCGTGCCGATGGGCGGCGACCTCGAGTACGCCGACCAGGTCACGCTGGCGCGCGCGCTGTCCGGCCGCCGCGAGCTGTGATCTCCCGCGCGCACGCCCGCCATGCGCGGTGCGATATCGGATGACCTGCGGCGGCCATGACGCACGGGCCCGGCACCTTGATCCGGCGGGACCCGCAGGATTGAATGCCACCCGGTTCCCTGGTATTCGGCCAGGGGGCTCGACCTTCGCGGAGAGCCACGGCCCATGAATTCCGGCTTGGTCATGTACGAGGAGGAGTTCCGGCAGATCGCCGGGATCTGCGACCGCCTCACGCGCGACGCGAACGCCAAGGTCGTCTTCCTCGTCGACAAGAACGGGCAGCTCATCGCCTCCAGCGGCCAGGCGCAGCAGCTCGACACCACCTCGCTGGCGTCGCTCACCGCCGGCAACGTCGCCGCCATGGGCGGGCTCGCCAAGCTCATCGGGGAGAAGGAGTTCCCCAGCCAGTTCCACGAGGGCGAGAAGGAGTCGCTCCACATGAGCATCGTGGGCGGCCGGGTGATGCTGGTGGTCGTCTTCGACGCGAAGAGCTCGCTGGGGCTGGTGCGCCTGCGGGTGAAGAAGGCCGGAGAGGAGCTCGGGAGGGTGTTCGAGGTGCTGGCCAGGAAGCAGGCCGCCCCGGGTGCCCAGAGCCCCTTCGCCGAGATCACCGACGACGACATCGACAATCTGTTCAGCGAGTGACCATGAGCTTCATCAACTACAGCTCGCGCGAGATCAACTGCAAGATCGTCTACTACGGCCCCGGGCTGTGCGGGAAGACGACCAACCTCCAGTACATCTACGCGAAGACCAACCCGGACGCGAAGGGCAAGATGATCTCCCTCGCGACCGAGACCGAGCGGACGCTCTTCTTCGACTTCCTGCCGCTCTCGCTCGGCGAGATCCGCGGCTTCAAGACCCGCTTCCACCTCTACACGGTGCCGGGGCAGGTGTTCTACGACGCCAGCCGCAAGCTGATCCTGAAGGGCGTGGACGGCGTGGTGTTCGTGGCCGACTCGCAGATCGAGCGCATGGAGGCGAACCTCGAGTCGGTCGAGAACCTGCGCGTGAACCTGGCCGAGCAGGGCTATGACCTCGACCGCGTCCCGTACGTGGTCCAGTACAACAAGCGCGACCTGCCCAACGCGGTCTCGGTCGACGAGCTGCACCGCCTGGTCAACCCGCGCGGAGCCCCCGAGTTCCAGGCCGTCGCGCCCACCGGCGTGGGGGTGTTCGACACGCTCAAGGCGGTCGCGAAGCTGGTGCTCACCGAGCTCAAGCGCGGCGGGTAGAGCACCTCACCGGCTACCGGCCCCGCGCGCCGGCCCCCTGCGCCGAGGCGCGCGCCTCGCCACCTTCTAGTCACCGGAGGTGACGCGGCCCCACTGAATGCTGGCGGCTCGGCGTCGAATCGCGTATTTCCACGAGATTCCACGTGCTCGTCCCGGCGGGGAGCGCCGCTGCGGCGCCCGCACCGTCACTCCGAACGAGGTGCTCATGACGACGTCGAAGATCCGCATGGCAGCCTTCCTCCTCCTCGCCGCGGCGGGGTGCGCCACCGGCGGCGGCGGGGGCGGCGGTGGCGCCAGCCGTGCGCTGGCAGAGCGGTACAAGCAGGCCGACGAGCGGCTGCCGGGCCCGTCCGCCTTCTCCGAGGACGCCGAGCGCGCCGCGTACAACGACGTCCTCGAGCACAAGAAGCGCGCGATGATCGCGACCGAGTCCGGCAACGCCGATCAGGCGCGGGCGGAGTTCGGCGCCTCGGCCGACGGCCTCGCGGCCATGCTCGACCGCTTCGGCACGAGCGAGTTCTCGATCCCGCTGCGCTACAACGCCTCCGAGCTGTACATGCAGGCGCAGCAGTGGGAGAAGGCCGCCGTCCAGGCCGAGCGGGCCGCCACCGACCCGAACGCGAACGACAAGACCAAGGCGATGGCCTACCACCTCGCCGCCCAGGGTTGGCTCAACGCGGCCAACGCCGAGGTGAAGGCCGGCAAGAACGAGCCCATCAAGCTGGCCTACGTCGAGCAGCGCCGCGGCGAGCCGCTCAAGCCGCGCGTCCCGCCCGGCGGCTGGAAGCGGTTCGTGGACACCGCCGACGCCTACCAGCAGCGGCTCGAGGCCGACCCGGAGATGAAGAAGCCCGCCGCCGAGCGGCGCCTCATGCCCCCGCAGCAGCTCGCGCTCATCGCCGGCGAGGTCGAGTACGCCTTCGACAACATGGAGGACGCGCGCCGCCGCTTCGAGATGGTCATGCAGCGCTGGCCGGACGACGCCGACGTCATGGAGGCCGCCGTCCCGCTCTACCTGCAGACGTTCCTGATGCAAGGGCGACCAGGCCGGCTACGACGCCGCCGTGAAGCGGTCGCGGGAGGCGGTGGAGGCCCAGGCCAAGAAGGCGACCGATCCCAAGGCCAAGGAGGCGTACGCGAAGGTGCTCGACGCGGTCGGCCGCGCCGAGGCGGGGGCGCGCTTCGGCGACGCCCAGAAGCTGCTCGAGGGCGGCAAGCCCGCCGAGGCGGCGCAGGCCTTCGAGGCGCTCGCCGCGGAGCAGCGCTCGGGCGGCGGCGACGTCCCGGGCGCGCTGCACAACGCCGCCATCGCCTGGGACAAGGCCGGTCAGGGCGCCAAGGCCGCCGCCATCCGCCAGCGGATCCTGAAGGAGTACCCCGACTCCAAGATCGCGCCGAACAACGCGCTCCTGGTGGCGGCCTACCAGTCCAAGAAGGGTGACCACGCCGACGCCGCCAAGCTGTACGGCGAGTTCGTGCAGAAGTGGCCGGAGAACCCGAACCGCTGCGTGGCGCTCCAGAACGTCGCGGCCGAGCTCGACACCGCCAAGCAGTCGGCCGAGGCGGCCGAGCGCTACCTCGTGTTCGGCAAGGACGCCGCCTGCGCCAAGGCCGATCCGAACTTCGCCGCCCGCGCGCTCTATCGCTCCGGCCAGCTCTTCACCCTCGCGAAGAAGAACGCCAAGGCGAAGGAGGCCTTCACGGCCGCCGTGGCGGTGCAGGGCGTGACCGACACGGTCGCGAAGAGCCAGATCGAGGACGCCCGCCGCCGCCTGAAGTAGCCCACCCTCGAGGTCCGCGCGGCCCGGCAGGCGGGATCCCCCGCCGCCGGGCCGCGCCCGTTCCGCGCCGCGCCATGCCCGCTCCACGCACGCTCTCCGAGGTCTCGGACCGGATCGTCCGCTGCCGCGCCTGCCCGCGCCTGGTGGCCTGGCGCGAGGAGGTGGCGCGGGTGAAGCGGCGGGCCTTCCGCGCCGAGCCGTACTGGGGCCGGCCGGTGCCCGGGCTTCGGCGACGCCGCCGCGCGGGTGGTGCTGATCGGGCTCGCGCCTGCCGCCCACGGCGCGAACCGCACCGGGCGGATGTTCACCGGCGATCGCTCCGGCGACTTCCTCTACGCCGCGCTCCACCGCGCCGGCCTGGCCAGCCAGCCCACCTCGCGCGCCCGCGACGACGGGCTCGCGCTCGAGGGCGCCTTCGTGACCGCCGCCTGTCGCTGCGCGCCGCCCGAGAACCGCCCCTCGCCCGAGGAGCTCTCCCGCTGCGCCCCCTTCCTCGAGGCCGAGCTCGCCCTCCTCGGACCTCCGGTGCTGATCGCGCTCGGCGCCGTCGCCTGGGACGCGGCCCTCGGCGCGCTCGCCCGGGCCGGCCACGCCATCCCCCGCCCGCGCCCCCGCTTCGGCCACGCGGCCGAGCTGCGCCTGCCCGGGGCCCCCGCGCTCCTCGGCTGCTACCACCCCTCGCAGCAGAACACGCAGACCGGGCGGCTCACGCCGCAGATGCTGGACGCGGTGCTGGCCCGCGCCGTGGCGCTCGCGCGCTGAGGCGCCTGGCGGCAGCCGCCGCGCGCGCCGTCCGTTCCGCACACCTGGCGGCCGTCCCGCATACGCTCGGGAGGTCCGGGGCGGTTCGCGCGGCCGTCGGCGCTCGGCCGGCGGGCCCCGACGCGTGGCACGCCCCGTGCTGAACGGCCGTGCATGCTGGTCCGCGTCCGCTCCGGCGCCGTGCTCGGCGTGAACGTCGTCCCCGTCGACGTCGAGGTCGAGACCTCGCAGGGCATGCCGCGGCTTCCACCTGGTGGGGCTGCGCCGGCGAGCGCCGTGCAGGAGGCGAAGGTCCGGGTGCTGGCGGCGCTGCGGAACATGGGGGTGAAGCTCCCGCAGAAGCGGGTCACCGTGAACCTCGCGCCCGGGCGATCTGCGCAAGGACGGCACCGGGTTCGACCTGCCCATCGCGGTGGGCCTGCTGGCGGCCGCGGCGGGGATCCCGTCCGCGGCGCTCGAGGGGATCCACCTGGTGGGCGAGCTCGCGCTCTCCGGCGAGGTGAGGCCGGTGCGCGGCGTCCTCCCGCTCGCCATCGAGGCGCGGCGGGCCGGGGCGCGGGCGACTCGTGGTGCCCGAGGCGAACGCGCTCGAGGCCTCGGTCGTCGAGGGGCTCACGTCCTCCCGGTGCGGCACCTCGGGGAGGTGGTGGCGTGGCGCGCGCGGCGGGCCGCTGCCTGCGCGCCCGGCGTCCGCCGCCGCGACGGCGCGAGCCGCCGGCGGCGCTCGACCTCGCCGACGTGGCCGGGCAGGACGCCGCCAAGCGCGCCCTCGAGATCGCCGCCGCCGGCGGCCACAACCTGCTCCTCTTCGGCCCGCCCGGGAGCGGGAAGACCATGCTGGCGCGGCGGCTCCCCGGCATCCTCCCGGCGCTCGGCTTCGAGGAGGCGCTCGAGGCGACCGTGGTCCACAGCGTCGCGGGGCTGCTCCGCGACCGCGGCCTCCTCGCCGAGCGGCCCTTCCGCGCGCCGCACCACTCCATCTCCGACGCCGGCCTGGTCGGCGGCACCAGCATCCCGCGCCCGGGCGAGGTCTCGCTCGCGCACCACGGCGTGCTCTTCCTCGACGAGCTGCCCGAGTTCCGGCGCCACGTCCTCGAGGCGCTCCGCCAGCCGCTCGAGGACGGCGAGGTCACCATCGCGCGGGCGGGGCGGAGCGTGACCTACCCGTCGCAGCTCATGCTGGTCGCGGCCATGAACCCGTGCCCGTGCGGCCACTACGGCGATCGGAGCCGCGCCTGCCGCTGCACCTCGCACGAGCTGCTCAAGTACCGGCGGCGCATCTCCGGGCCGCTGCTCGACCGGATCGACCTGCACGTGGACGTGCCCGGCGGTCCCGCCGCCGCTCCTGGCCGCCGGCGGCGGGCGGCCCAGCACCGCCGAGGTCCGCGAGCGGGTGGCGCGGGCCCGGGCGCGGCAGGCGGAGCGCGCCGGCCCGCGGGTGGCGTCCTGCAACGCCCGGCTCCGGGGCGCCGCGCTGCGCCGCATCTGCGCGCCCGACGCCGCCGCGCAGCAGCTCCTGGCGGACGCGGTCGCGCGCCTCGGGCTCTCGGCGCGCGCGCACGACAAGGTCCTGCGGGTGGCGCGCACCATCGCCGATCTGGAGGGCGTCGAGGGGGTCGGGCGCCGTCCACGTCGCCGAGGCGATCCAGTACCGGGCGCTCGACCGACCCGTCTTCTGAACCGCGCCGCCCGTCAGGGCGGCCCTGCACCCGCCGCGGGCGGGAGGAGCGAGGCGCACGTGTCGAAGATGACCGAGAAGGTGAAGGCGCTGGCGCAGGCGATCGCCGGGATCGAGAAGCAGTTCGGAAAGGGGACGCATCATGCGGCTCGGGGACGCGCGGCGAGCCGGCGCCCATCCCGGTCGTGCCGAGCGGCTCGATCGGCCTCGACCTCGCGCTCGGGGTGGGCGGGCTCCCGCGCGGCCGGGTCGTCGAGATCTTCGGGCCGGAGTCCTCCGGCAAGACCACGCTCGCGCTGCACGCCATCGCGGAGGTGCAGAAGGCGGGCGGGGTGGCGGCCTTCATCGACGCCGAGCACGCGCTCGACGTGACCTACGCGCGGAAGCTCGGCGTGAGCCTGGCCGACCTGCTCGTCTCGCAGCCCGACACCGGCGAGCAGGCGCTCGAGATCGCCGAGCAGCTGGTCCGCTCGGGCGCCTGCGACCTGGTGGTGGTGGACTCGGTGGCCGCGCTCGTCCCGAAGGCCGAGATCGAGGGCGAGATGGGCGATCGCGCACATGGGCGTGCAGGCGCGCCTCATGAGCCAGGCGCTGCGCAAGCTCACCGCGGTGGTCTCCCGCAACCAGTCGATCGTCATCTTCATCAACCAGATCCGGATGAAGATCGGCGTGGTGTTCGGCAACCCGGAGACCACCACCGGCGGCAACGCGCTCAAGTTCTACGCCTCGGTGCGGCTCGACATCCGCCGGATCGGCCAGGTGAAGGACGGCGACGCGGTGATCGGGAGCCGCACCCGCGTGAAGGTGGTGAAGAACAAGGTCGCGCCGCCCTTCCGCGAGGCCGAGTTCGACATCCGCTACGGCGTGGGCGTCGACCGCTACGCGGAGGCGCTCGACCTGGGCGTGGAGCGCGGCGTGCGTCGAGAAGTCGGGCGCCTACTTCGCGCTGGACGGCGAGCGGATCGGCCAGGGCCGGGAGCGGGCGGCGGAGTGGCTCCGCGCGAACCCGGAGGCCCTTCGAGCGGCTGGTGGCGCGCCTCAAGGAGCCGGGGGCAACGGTGGTGGCCGCCGCCGGGTAGCCGGCGCGCCCCGGTCGGACGGGCGCCGTCCGCGCCCGGGCGGGCCGCCGTCAGAAGAAGAACCAGCGGAGCGTGAGGTTCGTGACCCACTTGTCGCCGTCGATCAGAGGCCGGCGTCTGCAGGCCGCCGATGTCGAACGGGTGGCCGAAGTGGACGCGGAGGAGGAGCGGCCCGAACAGGACGTTGACGCCGAGGACGCCGGTGAGGGTCCGCGAGGCCCAGGCGCCGGGCTCGAACAGCTGGCCCGAGGCGCCGAGCCGGTCCTCCAGGCGGTTGAAGACGCCGCCGAAGTCGAGCGCGATCACGCCCTCCAGGTAGTCGAAGAAGAGCAGCCGGATGAGCGTGCTGAGCGGGAACTGCAGCTCGGCGTTGGCCACGTAGTAGTGCAGGCCGATGAGGTAGGCCAGGTCGAGCGGGTAGAAGCCGCGCAGGTTGTCGGCCGAGGTGAGCCACCAGCTCCTCTCCCAGACGCGGCTCCGGTCGTCCGGGGCGAAGCTGGTCCCGCCCGCCAGCCGGATCCAGAAGTGGGAGCGGCCCACGATCTGCCAGTACTTCTGGGCGTCGATCCGCGAGAAGCCGTGCACCGCGCTCCGCCCCGGGAGCCACCCGCCGCCCAGCTCGAGCAGGAGCGAGCTGCCCGCGAGCGGCCCGGTGAGCGGGTCGTAGCGGATGGTGTCGTGGCCGTAGCGGAGGGTCGGGCTGAGGCTGAGGTTCACGCCCCCGTTCACGCGCCGCCAGTCGGCGGAGTCCGGGTAGACGCCGCTCGAGGTCGGCGCTCCGGATCCCGTCGCAGACCAGCGTGACCGAGCCGGAGAAGTCGGTGAGGCAGTAGCGCTGGACGGCCCCCGCGGTGAGCTCGAGCTCGACTCGCCGGTAGCGGTCGAGCGGGTACCGGAGCGCGCCCACCACGCCGAAGTCGCGCTGGTAGTAGGCGAGGTCGACGTCGCGCCGGTCGATCTGCTGCTGGACGTAGTGATACCCGCCGAGCGCCCAGCTCAGCCGGCGGGCACGGTTCTCGTAGAGCACCAGCGCCTGCGTGTAGTCGAACGAGCCGACCACCGAGAGGTCGAGAAGAGCAGGTTGTCGCGGAGCATGTCGGCGAAGAGCAGGCGGCGCGCCCGGCCACCCCGTTGCCGGCGCCGCCGCCGTAGACGAAGCCGGCGTCGGGTCGCCAGTTGCGGAGCGAGACGCCCGGTAGTCCCGGATGTCCGCGGGGAAGTCGCCGACGGGATGGGGAGCAGCTCGCCGGCGGCCGGCCCCACCGCGGCCGGGGCGTCTCGAGCCAGGCGATGCGGGGCACCTCGACCAGCCGGAAGCGCCGCCGTGGAAGGTGCTCGCGAACACGCCGCGGGCCTTCGGCGCGAGCGCGGGGGCGGAGAGCCCGGTGGAGAAGTCGGTGAGCCGCCGGGTGCGGCCGTCGCGCAGCCCCCAGACGTCCGGCTTACCCGCGGCGTCGGACGAGTAGAGCACCGAGCCGTCCGGCTGCGGCAACGGGTGCCGATCGGTGTCGGCGCCGGTGGTGAGGCGCGTGCGCTCGCCGGTCCCGGGGTCGATGCGGAACAGGTTGAGGCGGCCGTGGTCGGTGGCGTCCGAGCTGCAGTAGATGCCGTCCTAGCAATGCTGAATCAGCAGGAA